>NZ_FOQM01000045.1 GCF_900113735.1 Bradyrhizobium sp. Gha | reverse complement strand
GCCGCCTCGATGCGGCGACGGTGCTCGAGACCTTGCGCGAGGCACCGCTGTTCGTGGCGACCGGCACGACGGAGGCCGCTTGCGCGCATATCCGCAGCCTTGCGGCACGTCTGCACCTGGTCAATCAGCAGATCAAGGAGGCGCAACAGAGTCTGGACCACCTCTGCGCCAAGCTCGAAGCGCACGAAGACCCGCCGGGGCAGAGCTTCGAGCAGTGTGACGTGACGATCCTTCGCTCCTGGCCAGGAATCGGCAGGATCAATCTCGCCACACTGCTCGCCGAGGCCACAGAGCCTCTACGCAGACGAGACTATCACGCCTTGCGCGCCTCCGAGGCCGACACCTACGCGTCCTCGACGCCCGCTTCATCAGGCGTGAACTCGTACACCGACGAGCAGAACTCGCAGGTTACGACGACCTTGTCGTCCTTGACCATGGCGGAGCGGTCGTCCGCTGAAAAGCTCTTCAGCATCGACGCAACCGCGTCGCGCGAGCAGGAGCATTGCGCTTTCAGGACCATCGGGTTGAACACGCGCACGCCGCGTTCGTGGAAGAGGCGGTAGAGCAGCCGCTCGCCGGAGAGATCGGGATCGATCAGCTCGACATCCTCGACCGTTTCCATCAGCGAGCGGGCCTCGACCCAGGCATCGTCCTCGGCGATGCTGTGCACCTCGGCGCCCTCAGGCGCATCGCCCGGATGCAAATCCGCCTGCCGCGCCCGCTCCGGCGCCTTCGGCAGGAATTGCATCAGCATACCGCCGGCGCGCCAGCGATGCTTGCCGCCGTCGCTCGAGCGCCACTCCTCGCCGACCGCGAGACGCACGCGCGTCGGGATCTGCTCGGAGCGCAGGAAATATTCGTGTGCGGCATCTTCCAGGCTGCCGCCGTCGAGCGCGACCAGACCCTGGTAGCGGCTCATGTCGGGCCCCTGGTCAATAGTCATGGCGAGATGACCGCGGCCGAGCAGCGTCCCGGAATCCTTGGCATTGCCGAGGCGCTCGGCATCGAAGCGCGCATAGGCGCGCAGACGATCGGGCGCCTGATAGTCCACCACCAGGAACGACACGGGACCGTCGGTTTGGGCCTGAAGGATGAAGCGGCCCTCGAATTTCAGCGCCGAGCCGAGCAACGTCGTCAGGACGATGGCCTCGCCGAGCAGCTTGCCGACGGGTGCCGGATAATCGTGCTTGGTCAGGATCTCGTCGAGCGCGGGACCAAGCCGCACCAGGCGGCCGCGCACGTCGAGCGCGTCGACCTCGTAGGGCAGCACGGCGTCATCGATCGGAACCGCTGATGGCGCGCGAACCGGGCCTTCGGGCCCGGTTTTCATGTCAGGGGATTGGGAAACCATGGCGCTCTATCTGGGGTCGGTCGATGCAAAATGAAAGAGGCACGCCCGCATTCCGGCCCCACCGGCCTAGGAGAGGATCACTTCACCGCGTCAAAGCACCAGGCCAAAATGCCCTTCTGCGCGTGCAGGCGGTTTTCGGCCTCGTCGAACACGACCGATTGCGGGCCGTCGATCACCTCGTCGGTGACCTCCTCGCCGCGATGGGCCGGCAGGCAGTGCATGAACAGCGCGTCGGGCTTGGCCAGCGACATCAGCTTGGAATTGACCTGGTAGGGCTTGAGCACGTTGTGGCGGTGCTCGCCCTCCTTGTCGCCCATCGACACCCAGGTGTCGGTGACGACACAATCGGCGCCCTTGACCGCGGCTTCGGGATCGGTGCCGAGCACGATCGGCGCACCCGTGGACTTGATGAAGTCGCGCATCGCCTTTTTCGGCGCGAGCTCAGGCGGGGTCGCGACATTGAGCTGGAACTTGAAGCGCTCGGCGGCGTGGGCCCAGGACGCCAGCACATTGTTGTCGTCGCCGGTCCAGGCCACGGTACGCCCTTCGATCGGGCCGCGATGCTCCTCATAGGTCATGAGGTCGGCCATGACCTGGCACGGGTGCGAGCGCCGCGTCAGGCCGTTGATGACGGGTACGGTCGCGTTCGCCGCGAGCTCCAGCAGGGCCTCGTGATTGAGGATGCGGATCATGATGGCGTCGACATAGCGCGACAGCACGCGCGCGGTGTCGGCAATGGTCTCGCCGCGGCCGAGTTGCATCTCGGCACCTGTGAGCATGATGGGTTCGCCGCCGAGCTGGCGCATGGCGACGTCGAATGAGACGCGGGTGCGGGTCGAGGGGCGCTCGAAGATCATCGCCAGCGTCTTGCCTTCGAGCGGTTTGACCGGCTGGTGCGCCTTCTGCTTCGCCTTCATGGCGGAAGAAGCCGCGAGCATGCTCTTGAGCTCCGACAGCGGCAGCTCGTTGATGTCGAGGAAGTGCTTGGGATTCTTGCTCATCAGCTTGCCGCCCGCTTGTTAGCCGACAACGCCGTGCAGGCGCGTTCGAGCCTGGCGACGCTGTCCTCGATCTCGGCTTCGGTGACGATCAGGGGCGGCAGGAAGCGTACGACATTGTCGCCGGCGCCGACGGTGAGCAGTTTTTCGTTGCGCAAAGCCGCAACCAGATCGCCTGATGGCACCACGGCCTTGATGCCGATCAAGAGCCCCTCGCCGCGGACTTCGCTGACGATATCGGGGTGACGGTCGATCACGGAAGCGAGTTTTTGCTTCAAGAGCAGCGACATCTTCTGCACGTGGTCGAAGAAGCCGGGCTTGAGCATGACGTCGAGCACGGCGTTTGCAGCCGCAATCGCCAGCGGATTGCCGCCGAAGGTCGAGCCGTGCGAGCCGGGTCCCATGCCGGAGGCTGCATCCGCCGTTGCCAGCACCGCGCCGATCGGGAAGCCACCGCCGAGCGCCTTGGCGAGCGACATCACGTCAGGCCTGACGCCGGTGCGCCGATGGGCAAACAGGTCGCCGGTGCGGCCCATACCGGTCTGCACCTCGTCGAAGGCGAGCAGCAAGCCCTTCTCGTCGCAGAGCTGACGCAGCGCCTTGAGGAAAGACGGTGTCGCAGAGCGCACGCCGCCCTCACCCTGGATCGGCTCGATCAGGATGCCGGCGGTGTGTGGCCCGATCGCCTTCTTCACGGCCTCGATGTCGCCATGCGGCACCTGGTCGAAACCGTCCATCGGCGGCCCGAAGCCTTCGAGGTATTTTGCCGATCCGGTCGCGGCCAGCGTCGCCAGCGTGCGGCCATGGAAAGCACCTTCGAAGGTGACGATGCGGTAGCGCTCGGGATGGCCCTTGGAGAAGTGATGATGGCGGACCAGCTTGATCACGCCCTCCAGCGCCTCGGCGCCGGAATTGCAGAAGAACACGAAGTCGGCAAAACTCTCGTTGCACAGACGCGCGGCGAGCTTCTCGCCATCCGGGCTCTGGAACAGGTTCGACATGTGCCAGAGCTTGGTGGCCTGCTCCTGCAACGCCTTGACCAGCGCGGGATGGGCATGTCCAAGCGCATTCACGGCGACGCCCGAGGTGAAATCGAGATACCGATCGCCATTGGTTGCGATCAACCAGACGCCTTCACCGCGCTCAAAACCGAGATCGGCCCTGGCGAAAACGGGGAGCAAATGCGGCGCTGCGCTGTTGGTCATGACGGCCACTTGAATGTTGCGGACGGCGTGGGCGTGCATTGCGCAACGCACCATTGACCGGCCTGAAAACGAAACGTGCCGCCTTTTAAGGGCGGCACGCGTCACTATTTTAGGCTTGGTGAAACCGGTGTCAATGCCGCCCGAAAGCCTCGCGAAATGCTGAATCCGTAGTCTTGCGGTGGCGATTTTGCGGGATATCAGCCACGGAACATGTGGAAGCGAGTCGCCGGACTCTTGCGCGTGAGTCACGCCATATTGTAGCGTTCGGCTTGTCAGATACGACATCTCGTGCAGCTGTTCTGATCCCAAAAGTCCTCTCGTACCGGCGTAAACGTTCGGGCGTCTCATGGCGCCCGGCGAGCCTTAAGGGATTCTGACGGCACGGGTTTTTCGAAGCTTACGCATTCGTCGTGCGGCCCCAGGATGGCGGCGCGCGGTGAAGGAAAGGGTGCAATGACCGTTTTGACCTGGTCCGACGATCGCGTCGAACAGCTGAAAAAGCTCTGGGAGGCCGGACTTTCGGCCAGCCAGATTGCCGCGGAGCTTGGGAATGTCACCCGTAACGCCGTGATCGGTAAGGTGCACAGGCTCGGCCTGTCCGGCCGCGCCAAGAGCCCGTCTTCGGCAGCTCCGCGGCCGCGCAAGGCGCGTCCCGCGCAGCACATGATGCGCGTGAGCCGCCCGATCTCGCGCGGCAACACCGCGCTCGCCCAGGCCTTCGAGGTCGAGGTCGAGGCTGAACCTGTGACCTACGACAACGTGGTGCCGATGAGCCAGCGGCTGTCGCTGCTCGAATTGAACGAGGCCACCTGCCACTGGCCCGTCGGCGATCCGTCGAGCGCGGACTTCTTCTTCTGCGGCGGCAAGGCCCTCTCCGGCCTGCCCTATTGCGCCCAGCACTCGCGGGTCGCGTATCAGCCGGCGGCCGATCGTCGCCGCGCGCCTGCGAAGCCGGGTCCGCGCTGAGCATAGCTCCAGGCGACATCGTCCCGGTACCGGCCGCGACGACCGAGACATAAAAAGCGCGCCACAGGGCGCGCTTTTTATTTTGCGTGCTTGTCACGTGCTCAGGCCTGCTCGGCCTTCGCGAAGCGGTCGTCGAGCGCGTAGCCGGCGCCACGGACGGTGCGGATCGGGTCCTGCTCGCGGCCGAGATTGAGGAGCTTGCGCAGGCGGCCGATATGCACGTCGACGGTACGCTCGTCGATATAGATGTCGCGGCCCCAGACGCTGTCGAGCAGCTGCTCGCGCGAGAACACGCGGCCGGGATGCTCCAGGAAGAACTCCAGCAGGCGATATTCGGTCGGGCCGAGGTCGATCGGCCGGCCCGAGCGCGCCACGCGACGCTTTTCTCGGTCGAGCTCGATGTCGCCGAAAGCCAGCACGGTTGCGAGCCGCTCGGGGCTTGCACGCCGCAGCAGTCCTTTCACCCGCGCCAACAGCTCGGGCACGGAGAACGGCTTGACGATGTAATCGTCGGCGCCGGTGGCGAGGCCCCTGACACGCTCGCTCTCCTCGCCGCGCGCGGTGAGCATGATGATCGGCAGCTGCTTGGTCTCGGACCGCGTCCGCAACCGGCGGCACAGCTCGATGCCGGACAGGCCCGGCAGCATCCAGTCGAGCACGATCAGATCGGGAATGTGCTCCTTGAGACGGGTGTCGGCGTCGTCGCCGCGCATCACCGTCTCGACGTCATAGCCGTCGCCTTCGAGATTGTAGCGAAGCAGCTCGGTGAGAGCCTCTTCGTCTTCAACCACCATAATGCGTGCGCCCATGGGGTCGTCGCTCCTTGAGGAATCAGGTGTTGGGGACGGTGGTCGCGAAGGTCGTCATGTCGCCCTTCGGTCGCTTGTCGGTGATGGCCTGGCCTTCGATCATGTAGAACACGGTTTCGGCAATGTTGGTGGCGTGGTCGCCGATCCGCTCGATGTTCTTGGCGCAGAACATCAGATGGATGCAGAACGAGATGTTGCGCGGATCCTCCATCATGTAGGTGAGGAGTTCGCGGAACAGCGAGGTGCAGATGGCATCGACCTCCTCGTCGCCCTTCCACACCGCCATCGCCGCGGGCAGATCATGCGCGGCATAGGCGTCCAGCACCGACTTGACCTGTTGCTGCACGAGGTCGGTCATGTGCTCGAGGCCACGGAACAGCTTGAGCGGATGGAAATCCGTCTCCAGTGCCGCGACGCGTTTGCCCATGTTCTTGGCGAGGTCGCCGATCCGCTCGAGATCGGTCGCGACGCGCATGGCGCCGACGATCTCGCGCAGATCGATCGCCATCGGCTGGCGGCGGGCGATGGTGAGCACGGCGTGCTCCTCGATTCGCCTTTGGAGCGCGTCGATTTCGGCGTCGGTGATGACGACGCGCTGGCCGAGCGCGACGTCACGACGGATCAGCGCGTCGACGGAATCGACGATCATCCGCTCGGCGAGGCCGCCCATTTCCGCGACCGACCGGGTGAGCTCCTGGAGGTCGGTATCGAAAGCCTTTGCGGTATGTTCAGAACCCATGTCCCGTCTCCTCAGCCGAACCGGCCGGTAATGTAATCCTGCGTGCGCCGGTCGGTCGGCGACGTGAAGATCTTGCTGGTGTCGTCGAACTCGATCAACTCGCCGAGATACATGAAGGCGGTCTTGTCGGAGACGCGCGCCGCCTGCTGCATGTTGTGGGTGACAATCGCGATCGTGTAGTTCTCGGACAGTTCCTGGATCAGCTCCTCGACCTTGGCGGTCGAGATCGGGTCGAGCGCCGAGCAGGGCTCGTCGAACAGGATCACCTCGGGCCGTACGGCGACGGTGCGCGCGATGCAGAGGCGCTGCTGCTGGCCGCCGGAGAGCGAGAGGCCGGATGCGTTGAGCTTGTCCTTGACCTCGTTCCACAGCGCGCCGCCGCGCAGCGCCTTCTCGACACGGTCGTCCATCTCGGACTTCGAGATCTTCTCGTAGAGACGGATGCCGAAGGCGATGTTCTCGTAGATCGTCATCGGAAACGGCGTCGGCTTCTGGAACACCATGCCGACGCGCGCGCGCAGCAGATTGAGGTCCAGCTTGGGGTCCAGGATGTTGGTCTGGTCCAGCATCAGCTGACCGGTGACGCGCTGACCCGGATAGAGATCGTACATCCGGTTGAAGATGCGCAGCAGGGTCGACTTGCCGCAGCCGGACGGGCCGATGAAGGCCGTGACGCGGTTGGTGCCGAGCGCCAGATTGATGTTCTTCAGCGCGTGGTGCTCGCCGTAATAGAAGTTGAGATTGCGCACCGTCACCTTGGCCGGAGCTTCGGGCAGCGGCTGCTGGGCATGCGGGAGCCCGCCGGAGGCGCTCATCGATACGGAAAGGTCACTCATTTTGCGGTCCTCTCGGCGCCGAGAATGCGCGCGCCAATGTTCAGGGCAAGCACGGTCAACGTAATCAGCAGCGCACCGCTCCAGGCGAGTTGCTTCCAATAGGCGTACGGGCTCTGGACGAAGTTGTTGATGGTCACGGGCAGGTTCGCCATCGTCTTGTTCAGGCCGAGGCTGAAGAACTGGTTCGACAGCGCGGTGAAGAGCAATGGCGCGGTTTCGCCGGCGACACGGGCGGTCGCGAGCAGCACGCCGGTAATGAGACCCGAGCGGGCCGCGCGATAGGCGATCCGCTTGATCACCAGCGAGCGCGGCAGGCCGAGCGCCGAGGCCGCTTCACGCAACGCGTTCGGCACCAGCAGCAGCATGTCCTCGGTCGTCCGCAGCACCACCGGGATCACGATGACGGCCAAAGCGAGCGAGCCTGCGATCGCCGAGAAGCCGCGCATCGGCACCACCACGGCGCCATAGATGAACAGGCCGATGATGATCGAGGGCGCCGACAGCAGGATGTCGTTGATGAAGCGGATCACCGAGGTCAGCTTGTCGTTGCGACCGTACTCGGCGAGATAGGTGCCGGCGAACAGGCCGAGCGGCGCGCCGATGCCGACGCCGATCACGGTCATGATCAGCGAACCGACGATGGCGTTGCGCAGGCCGCCTTCGGTCGAGCCCGGCGGCGGCGTGTCGGCGACGAACAGTTCGAGGTTGAGGCCCGCCAACCCGTTGTAAAGCAGCGTCATCAGGATCAGCGCGAGCCAGGTCACGCCGAAGGCGGCGGCTGCGATGCAGAGCGTGCGGACGAGGATGTCCTTGCGGCGGCGGCGTGCATAAATCGGGTTCATGTTACTTCCCCGCCTTCCTTTCCAGACGCAGCAGCATCAGCCGGGCGCCGGCGAGCACGAAGAACGTCAGCACGAACAGCAGCAGGCCGAGCAGGATCAGGCCGGACTGGTGCAGCCCGTCGCTCTCGGCGAATTCGGAGGCGATCGCCGCCGAGATCGTCGTGCCCGGCGCGAAGATCGACGACGAGATGCGGAACGAGTTGCCGATGATGAAGGTGACCGCCATGGTCTCGCCGAGCGCGCGGCCCAGCGCCAGCATGACGCCGCCGATGATGCCGACGCGGGTATAGGGAATGACCACGCTGCGCACCACTTCCCAGGTGGTGCAGCCGACGCCATAGGCAGCTTCCTTCAGCACCGGAGGCACCGTCTTGAACACGTCGACCGAGATCGATGTGATGAAGGGCAGCACCATGATCGCGAGGATCAGCGCGGCGTTGAACAGGCTGAGATAGGACGGCGGACCTGCGAAGATCGCGCCGAGCACGGGGACGCCGTCGAACATCTTGATCATGAAGGGCTGGAAGGTGTTGGCCAGGAACGGGCCCAGCACGAAGAAGCCCCACATGCCGTAGATGATCGAGGGAATGCCGGCGAGCAGCTCGATCGCCATGCCGATCGGGCGGCGCAGCCATTGCGGGCAGAGCTCGGTCAGGAAGATCGCAATGCCGAGACCGACCGGAATGGCGATCAGCATCGCTATGAAGGAGGTGACGAGCGTGCCGTACATCGGTCCGAGCGCGCCGAGCACGGGTGGATCCGCCGAGGGCGCCCAGCGCTGCGTCCAAAGGAACGCGAAGCCGTACTCCTTCATCGCCGGCACGGCGCCGATGATCAGCGAAACGATGATGCCGCCGAGAATGAGAAGCACCGAAATCGCGCTGAGCCGCGTAATCCAGTAGAAGGTAACATCGCCGAGCTTGAACGCGCTCAAGGCCTTGGCGCGATCGTATGGTCCGGCGTCGTCGATTACATCGCTCTGAACGGCCATTTCTGCCACGCCGATCCCCTGTGCCAAGTCATATACGCTTTTTGATGGTCTCGCGCCCCGGACTCGGCACGAGGCCTATCCGGGGCAGACAAGTCGTGAGGTCGGCAATGCGGCCGCAGCAGGCCGCACTGCCTCCGAGAGCAAAGAGCTTAGCTCTTGATGTCGGCTGACCAGGTCTTCTCGATCAGCTTCACGACGTTCTCGGGCATCGGGATGTAGTCGAGCTCCTCCGCAGACTTCGCACCCTTTTCAAAGGCGAACTGGAAGAACTTCAGCGCTTCCTGCGACGCGGCCTTGTCGGTCGCTTCCTTGTGCATCAGCACGAAGGTCGTCGCGACGATCGGCCAGGACTTGTCGCCGGGCTGGTCGGTGAGGATCAGGTAGTAGCCCGGAGCGCTGGTCCAGTCGGCGTTGGACGCGGCAGCCTGGAACGACTCGTTGGTCGGGTCGACGGTCTTGCCGGCCTTGTTGACCATCTTGGTGTAGGTCAGCTTGTTCTGCTTGGCGTAGGCGTATTCGACATAGCCGATCGAGTTCTTGGTCTGGGCGATATTTCCGGCAACGCCCTCGTTGCCCTTGGCGCCGACGCCAACGGGCCACTCGACGGCGGTGCCTTCACCGACCTTGCTCTTCCAATCGGCGCTGGCCTTGGAGAGGTAGTTGGTGAAGTTGAAGGTGGTGCCCGAACCGTCCGCGCGGTGAACGACCGAGATCGCTTCCGACGGCAGCTTGGCGCTCGGGTTCAGCTTCTTGATCGCAGCGTCGTCCCACTTGGTGATCTTGCCGACGAAGATGTCGGCGAGGGTGGCGCCGTCGAGGACGAGATCGCCGGCCTTCACGCCTTCAACGTTCACGACCGGAACGATGCCGCCCATGACCATCGGCCACTGAGCGAAGCCGTCCTTCTGGAGCTGATCCGCCTTCAAGGGAGCGTCGGTCGCGCCGAAGGTCACGGTCTTGGCCTGGATCTGCTTGATGCCGGCACCAGAACCGATCGACTGGTAGTTCACGCCATTGCCCGTCTCCTTCTTGTAGGCATCGGCCCATTTGGAGAGGACGGGGAAAATGAAGGTCGAGCCGGCACCGGTGATGTCTGCGGCGAAGGCCGTCGTCGTCGTTGCGGCGACCAAGCCGGCAGCGACGATCGTTTTGATGAATTTCATGCTGGTCTCCATACAGGGGAGCGAAGCGCCCATCAGCGCCCGATCGCGCTCCCCGCGCCGCCCCTTTAGGAGCGGTCGGCTGAGCTTTTACGAAGCTTTCATGACAGTCGGATGACACAATCAAGCGCTTGAAATCGCTTGATTTTCTTGTCTAGACGAAAGTCTTGGCCTGGGGAAAACAGGCGGTGAAAGTGGCGCCCTGGTTGGGCACGCTTTCGATCAAAAGACGGCCGCGGTGACGATTTAGAATGTGTTTCACCAGGGATAGTCCCAGTCCTGTTCCGCCCTGCAAGCGGCTGTCGCCGACATCGACCCGATAGAACCGCTCGGTCAGGCGCGGCAGGTGCTCGGGTGCGATGCCGGGGCCGAAGTCGCGGACCATGACCCGGATTTCCTGAGTTCCATCGGCACCCGAGGGAGCGGTCAACGACACGATGACGCGCCCGCCGGAGGCACCGTATTTGAGCGCGTTCTCGATCAAATTCTCGAACAAGCGGAGCAGTTCCTCCCGGTCGCCGGCGATCATGACCGGGGTGTCAGGCAGATGGGTCTCGACCTCGACCTGACGTTCCCGCGCCAGCGGCTCGAGCCCGTCGGCGACCTGGAAGATGATCGGCAGCAGATCGACCAGGGTGTCGGGCCGCACGTGGGCCGACAGCTCCACCCGCGACAGCGACAGGAGATCGTCGATCAGGCGCGCCATGCGGGTCGCCTGATTGTGCATGATGCCGAGGAAGCGCTCGCGCGCCTTGGGGTCGTCCTTGGCCTGGCCCTGCAACGTATCGATGAAGCCGGACAGCGCCGCCAGCGGCGTGCGCAATTCATGGCTGGCATTGGCGACGAAGTCGGCACGCATCTCCTCGACCCGGCGCAACGGCGTCTGGTCGTGGAACGTCATCAGCATGCATTTGTCGGCGCCGCCGAAATTGGTCGGCACCGGCACCGGAGTGATGATCAGCTCCATCCAGCGATCGACGGGCACGTGGTCGAGATAGGTCGCGCGCCGCGGCTCGGTGGTCGCAATGGACTCGCGCAGCGCGGTGATGATCTCCGGCGAGCGCAACGCGAACTGGGCCAGCTCGTTCTTGCGCAGCGCCGGCGCGAGCTGGGCGGCGGCGGCATTGAGATGGATGACGCGGCCGGCGCGGTCGAGCAGCACGGCAGGATCAGGCATGCCCGCGACGACGGCGGCCACGGCCGCGCTCTCGACCGGATTGACCCGCCTGACGTCGTCGCGCGAGGCTGCGGTATCATGCAGGCGCCAGGGGATCAGCGCGGCAGCCGCGATGCACAGGAACACCGCCGCGGCCCGGATCGCCGACAATTCGCCGAGCGAGACCACCACCGACAACGCCAGCGCCGCGGCAATCAGGATGACGGTCGAGTGCCGCAACCGGTCGGACCAGGGCTGCGCGGGGGGAGACGAGGGAGCGTCGATCGCCATCGGGGCGGGCTTCTCCTTGTTGCGCCGGTCAGGCGCCGCTGCCGTCGCGACGCTCTCTCACATAGGCGGCTTTGGGTGCCGGACCGGGGTCGAGCTTGAGCGCCGCCTGCTGCAAGCGCTTGGACCGCGCACCGATGATAACTTCGCGAAGCGTCAGCAAGATTACAGAGATGACGAAAGGCGACAGATAATAGAGCACCCGGAACAGCAGCATGCCGCCGAGCAGCTCCTCGCGATCCATCTGCCAGAGGCCGACCAGCATGGCGGCGTCGAACACCCCGAGCCCGCCGGGCGAATGACTGGCAAAGCCGAGCAGCGTCGCCGAGACGAAGATGACCGCGACCACCACGAAGCCGAGATTGGGCTCGTCGGGGACCAGCACGTACATCGCGAGCGCGCAGAAGCCGAGATCGATGATGCCGATCGCGATCTGGAGCAGGGTCAGCGGGCCGCCCGGCAGCACCACGGTCCAGGGGCCGCGCCCGACCACCCGGGGCTGGGTCCAGACCCAGACCACATAACCAACCAGCGCCACGATGATCATCATCGCGATCGTCCTGTTGAGCCAGGGCGGCAGCTGATCGATCGCGGCGGCGGCCTCCGGATGATAGGAGATGCCGAGGCCGAGCACGGCGGCATTGCCGAGCCAGAAGGTGAGGCCGGCCAGGAAGCAGATTTTCGCGACGTCGATCGCGTTCAACCCGCTCGCCGAATAGATGCGGTAGCGCACCGCGCCACCGGTGAAGACGCTGGCGCCGACGTTGTGGCCGATCGAATAGCTGGTGAAGGCCGCGAGCGCGTTGATGCGATAAGGCACATGGGAATGGCCGATCGCGCGGACCGCGAACAGATCGTAGAATGTCAGCGTGAAATAGCCCGCGGCAACGAACAAGGCCGCCATCGCGATCTGGCGCGGCTCGGTGCTCTTGATCGCCTCGATCACCTCGTTTTTGTCGATGCCCCGCAGCATGTGGTAAAGCACATAGCAAGCGATCCCGATGACCGCGACGCTGGTCATAACTCCAAGCTTATGCAGGATTTGCTTGTGGCGCAGAAACGTCATCGTCCTGCGTATGGCTTCCAGCATCTAGACCTCGAACAACGCTTCAGCGGCCGGCGAACAGGCGGACGACGCACAGGCATTCAACGAGCCCTCGCCGCCGGCCTCGCGTATGCCCCCCGTCCTTCCACTAGCGCGTTTCGGGGCCGAGTGGAATTCGCCAATGTGAACAAAATCACGTGCCTTCAATATTTTAGGCAGGGTGTGGGCTCCTGATGCACGGTTTGGCGCTTTCGGCGCCAAGCTCGAGGCAAATCTCCATGGCGATCCTGCGCAGAGGCCATGAAGTTTTGATGATTTCGACCGGACAATGTTCCGCCGCGGCTTAAGTCGAAATCAATCTATGGATCGCATCGGCCGGTTGAAAGAGCCGACTGCAGGACGCACGACCGCGTCGCTCATGACGCCTCGCCCCAGATCATCGCGTTGCACTGCGGCATTACAGACGACATCGCGGCCACCCGCCAGGGCGGCCGCGATGCGTATGTTGTTCGGAGGTAGCGCTCTCTTCACGCCGCAAGCTGCGAGCGAACGGCTTCGATGCCTGCGATCCAGCCCGCGACGGAGCGACCGATCGCCTCGGCATGATCCTCCTGAAGGAAGTGCAGTCCGGGGCCGAGATGCACGTGCGCGCAATGCCTCAGCGAGGCCGCGAACCGCTCGGCAAAATCGGGCGAGACAATGGCGCCGGGCGCACCCGAGAACAGCAACTTGGGGTAGGACGATGTGGCCAGCGCGGCATGCGCTGATTGAAGCGTCGCATAGACATCGGCGGGCTCGTTTGCGATCGGCAGTTCGCGTGGAAGCGCAAGAACCGGGCGGCGGCTCTGCGGCGTCGGGAACGGCGCGCGATAGGGCGCCATCTCGTCGTCGCTGAGCTTGCGCACGATGCCGCCCGGCAGCACGCGCTCGACGAACGCGTTGGCCTCGAGGATCATCGCCTCACCCTCGCCCGGCGTCCTGAATTTGCGGAAGGTCTCACGCACAGCCTCGGCCTGGTGAAAGTCCTGCCAGGTCGGCATCGGACGGATGAACTCCATGAAAGCCAACCCGCGCACGATCTCCGGCCGGCGCGCGGCGAGATGGAATGCGAGCGCCGTGCCCCAATCCTGCGCGACCAGATAGGCCGATTTGATGCCGCGTTCGTCGATGAAGGCATCGAGATAGCGGGCAAGATCGAAGAAGCGATAGGCAATATCCGGTTTGTCGGATTGGCCGAAGCCGATGTTGTCCGGCGCGATGCAACGGGCGACCGGTGACACCAGCGGCAAGATGTTGCGCCAGATATGCGAGGAGGTGGGATTGCCGTGCAGGAAGAGCGCGACGGGCGCGTCCTCCGCGCCTGTCTCGCGATAGGCCATGCTGCTTCCGAGGACGGACGCTTTGCGGATCTCGATCTGCTTGGTCATGTCAGCTCCTTGAACACGGTTTGGAATGCGATGGTCTTGAAACGCTCGAGCGCTTTGGGATTGCGGTCGACTTTCATGCGCAGGATCGCGCCCTGCCACGACGCGAGCAGGAAGTCGGCAAGCTCCTCGGGCTCGAAATCGGATGCGATCTCGCCGCTTTCCTGAGCGTCTCGGATGCAGGCGGCGAACGGCGAGCGCCATTCCGCAAAGATCGCCCCAAGGCGCGCGCGCAGCAGTTCGCTGCTGCCAGATGCCTCCAGGCTGAGATCGCCGATCAGGCAGCCGCGACCGTAGCCATCAGCCTCCAGCCGGCCGGTGATGATGTCGAGATAGCGCCTGAGCCGCGCGCGCGGCGTCAGAGAGGCGTCGTCGAGGGCCTCGGCAACCAGCCCCCTGGTCACCTCGAAATAACGGTCGAGCACCTCGGAGGCGAACGCCTCCTTGGAGCGGAAATGGTTGGTGAAGGACCCCTGCGGCGCGCCCGCAGCAGTGGTGACGTCGCGCACGCTGGTGCCGTGATAGCCGGTCCGGAACATGACCTTGAGGCCGGCGTCGAGGATGGCGTCTTTGAGCGAGGGTTTCGGCATGAGGAATATAATACGTACGTACGTATTATTGTCAAGCGCCACCTTGTTTTCTCGACAATGTTGTTGCCGATCAATCCGTTACCGAGCCTTTGAAGGTCAGATCAGCCTGCCGGTTGGCTCCGCGAGACCACCCAATAGCGCAGGCATGCGCCAATGGTGCAGCCGACGAGATAGCAGGTGAACATGATGAGGCCGAGGTCGAGCCAGTAGCCGAAGCGGCCCGGGACCACATGCGCGAACGAGGCCGCGAGCAGGCCTGCAACCAGCACCGCGAGCCAGCGCGCCGTCATCTTCGAGGTGCCGTTGCCGCGCTGGACCACCGAGATCCAGCCCATGCAGAACCCCAGCAGAACCGAGCCGATCAGCCAGCCCATATGGAACGAGACGAGATAGGGCATCGTCACCTCACCAGAAATTCGATGCGGCGGTTTTGCGCCTTGCCATCGTCGGTGTCGTTGGCGGCGACAGGCTGCGTGCTGCCGTAGCCGACCGCAGTGAAGCGGTCAGCCGGCAAGCCGGCCTTGACGAGATAAGCGATCACCGCCTGTGCGCGCTTCTCAGACAGCGCCTGATTGAACGAATCCTCGCCGTCGGAATCAGTGTGGCCCGCCACTTCGATATTGGTGGTCGGGCAACGCAGCGCCGTCTCGATCAGATGATCGAGAATGCCGGCGGAGTCAGGATCGATGTCGGCGCGCTTGGGCGCGAAGCGGATCTTGCCCTTCGCCAAAAGCTCCGAGAACAGTTGCTGGCAGACGGTACCGTCGACCGGACCCGCCGGCGGCTTCACCGTGATTTCGGGCTTGTATTGCCAGTTTTTTGGAAAGTCCTTGCCGAGGCCGGCGCGGATGTCGTTGGCCGCACCCTCGTACAGCGCATCCCCCGACAGCTTCACCTCGCGATCGGACACCACGAGCGTACCGGTCGACAGCCGTGACAGCGCGCCGAGCGCTGCGATCACGGCGGTGTTGAACGAACCGGGCGCACCGACGCTGGCCTTGAGATTATCGACGACCTTCTCAGTGAAGAATTTTCGCGACGCGCTGGTCGCGATCGCGGCGTGCACGGCATTGTCAGGCACGTAGCCGGTCAGCGTCAGGGTGGCCGCGACCGGATCCTTATAGGCCTGGAAAATATAAGGCGGTGCCTTGATCTCGTTGGCGGCGATCGAGAATCCCTCGGGCAGGTTCTTCAGCGCCGCGCCGATCGCCTCGCGGCCGCCGAGGTCGCGCGCCATGCCCGACAGACTGACCTTGGTATCCGATATCGTGATCTTGCCGTCTTTGAGCTTGCCGATCTGGTCGAGCAGCAGCATCGCGGCCGCCTCGAAACGCGGCGGTGCGCCGCGGGCGAGACCCATCTGATCGGCGATCTCGGTCCCGTTGGCCTCTTTTCGCGCGGCCTCTGTGAGGCGCGCCTTTATCGCCGGCAGCGGAGCGGAGCCCGACAGCGTCACTCGCACCACGTCACGCTCGGCGTTCCAGACGAAGGGTTTGGCTTCGGGAGCAAGCCGGGTCTGGTCATCGACCAGCCGCACGCCGGGAACCAGCTCGACCGCCGTGACGGCATCGCGGCGTCCCTCCTCGGAGAAGGCATCGGCAACCAGGCTGATGTCACGGCCGTCGACCGCGATCCGGGTCTTGTCCAGGACGGTGTCCTTTAGCGCGGCCGAACTGCGGGCCGAGAGGTCGGCCTCGACAGGCAAGGTGTTGTTCCAGGCCGCAATTCCCCACATGACGGCCAGGGGAATCAGCCCCGGCCACCATTTGCTGGCCCACCTGAAAAGCATCTGCATTCGACGATCCGAACTCTGGAACCGGAGACAAAACAAACCCTTGGCAGGCTGTCAAACCGGAAATGGGGCCCTTTGCGGGGCCACGCGTGGACAATTGGAATAACTTTTTCTTCAAGGGTCATTCCTTAAAACTGAAGGCGGAATGCCAGGGGCGACCCACCGGTCATGAAACAACTGCGTAACAACGTCATTCGCGCCGGGCTGGGAGCACTCTATTTCAGCGGGGCGCACCATCTGCTGCGCCCGCTGCTGTCGGGCGTCGGCGCCATTTTCATGCTGCACCATGTGCGGCCGGCCCGGGCGGGCGCCTTCCAGCCGAACCGGCATCTCGAGGTCACCCCCGACTTCCTGCGCGCGACGCTGTGCCATTTGCGCTCATGCGAGATCGACATCGTCAGCATGGACGAACTGCACGAGCGGCTGGCGCAGGGCCGCTTCGAGCGCCGCTTCGCCGCCTTCACCCTGGACGATGGCTATCGCGACAACCGGGACCATGCGTTGCCGGTGCTGCGCGAATTTGACGCGCCCGCGACCATCTATGTCGCGAGCGACTTTGCCGAGGGCACGGGTCGATTGTGGTGGACCGCGCTGGAGGCCGTCATCGCCAAGGCCGAGCAGGTCGAGGTGCGGATCGGCCGTTCCGCGCTTCGGCTCGATGCGAGCACGACGGCCGCGAAACAGGCGGCATTCGACCGTCTGCATGATTGGCTGCGCGCGCTGCCGGGCGAGCACGATCTGAAGCGCGAGATCGAAGCTCTCTGCGCCGCGCATGGTGTCGATATGGCAGCCCTGTGTCGCAGCCTTTGCCTGTCCTGGGACGAGGTGAAACAGCTCACGGCCGATCCGCTGGTCACGATCGGCGCACACACCGTCAGCCATTGCAACCTCGCCAAGCAGAGCCAGGAGATCGCCGCGCGGGAGATGGCCGTGAGCCGGGCGCGGATCGAGAACGCGCTGGAGCGCGAGGTGGTGCATCTCGCCTACCCCTATGGCGACCACGAAGCCGCAGGAACGCGCGAATTTGCGCTCGCGGCATCCGCCGGCTTCAAGACCGCGGTGACGACACGGCCCGGCATGCTGTTCGCCGAGAATGCCGGCCACATGACCGCGCTGCCGCGCGTCTCGCTCAACGGAAATTACCAGGATGCGCGCATTCTGCCGGTGCTGACCTCCGGCGCCGCGACCGCGATGTGGAACGGTTTTCGCCGGATCTCGGCGGCTTGATCCGTCTGCCCATTCCTTGACTCCCCTCCCCGCCGCGCTCAAAACGAGCGCCAACTCAAGGGAGGCACCATGTCCAACGATCTATTCTCGCTCAAAGGCCGCATCGCACTCGTGACCGGCGGCTCGCGTGGCATCGGCAAGATGATCGCGGCCGGATTTCTCGGCGCCGGCGCCGCAAAGGTCTACATCACCGCACGCAAGGCAGGACCCTGCGAAGCCACCGCGAAAGAGCTCTCGGGGCGATATGACGGCGAATGCATCGCGCTGCCGATCGACATTTCGACCGTCGAAGGCTGCAACAGGCTCGCTTCCGAAATCATCAGGCTGGAGCCGAAGCTCGACATCCTCGTCAACAATGCGGGCGCGGCCTGGGGCGCGGAGTTCGACGAATTCCCGGAAAGCGGCTGGGACAAGGTGATGGACCTCAACGTCAAGTCGCTGTTCTTCCTGACCAAGGCGCTGGCCAAGCCGCTGCGCGCGGCGGCCTCGCACGCGCGCCCTGCCAAGGTCATCAACATCGCCTCCGTCGACGGCATCTTCGTCAATCCCGGCGAGACCTATTCCTACGCCGCGAGCAAGGCCGCGGTGATTCATCTGACACGGCGCATGGCCACGAAGCTGATCAAGGACAACATCAACGTCACCGCGATCGCGCCGGGCGCGTTCAAGTCCGACATGAACCGCGCCGCACGCGACCACGCAGACGACGTCGCCAAGCGCATTCCCGCGCGCCGCATCGGCACCGACGAGGACATGGCCGGCGTTGCGATCTATCTGGCCTCGCGCGCAGGGGATTATGTGGTCGGCAACACCATCGCGGTCGATGGCGGGGTGGTGTACGCGAATGCGGGGCTGGAGATCGCGGGGTAAGGAAGCGCCTGGCTAACGACTCGCCCTCACCAAACACTCGCTGTCATGCCCCGGCCGACCGGGGCATCCAGTACACCGCGGCCCGTCGGCTCAATCACTTCGGCCTCGGAGTACTGGATCACCCGCTTTCGCGGGTGATGACAGCATTCGCGGTGCAGACGCGTCGAACCGCACCGCTTACGACTCGATCTTCACGTACTCGAAATCGCCCGGCTTGTTGTCGATGCCGACCTTCGGCGGCGAGATCCAGGACGCGAACTTGCCGCTTTCGGTGACGGGCTGCATCAAGGAGGTGATGAAGTCGCCGTCGGCGGTCGAGGGCAGCCAATCGTCTCTGCGCTTGGCCCAGGTGGCATCGTCGATCAGGATGCCCTCGGGCGTCGCATGCACGTCCTTGAACTCGCCGATGTGGCGGTGGAAGGCGACGTTGGGCAATTTGAGCTGGAAGTCGTAGCCGGCAGTCGAGATCACCTTGTTCCAGCGCAGCATGCCCTTGACGCAATCCTGGCTGTAATCGTCGCGCAGGCGCATGTTGAGCGCGGTCAGCGCCGGCTCGTCGACCAGCTTGATCTCACCGTCGACCAACTTCAGCACCGGATAGGTCGAATTCTTGAGCTGGTGATCGTCGTCGATCTGGGTCTCGTGATAGCGGCCCTTGATGCCGGTGTTGAAGGCATTGGCCGCGTTGGTCGAGACTTCCGAGCCGAACAGATCCAGCGACAGCGTGTAGTGCAGGTTCAGCTTCTTCTGGATGGTCGGAAGATCGATCACGCCGAGCGCCCGGACCTTGGCGACGTCGGTGGGATCACTGATGCCCGCCTCCCGCATCGCATCGCAGGTGCGCTGCACGACGCGGGTGATGCCGGTCTCGCCGACGAACATGTGATGCGCTTCCTCGGTCAGCATGAAGCGGCAGGTGCGCGACAGCGGATCGAAGCCCGACTGCGCCAGCGAATGTAGCTGCATCTTGCCGTCGCGGTCGGTGAAGTAGGTGAACATGAAGAAGGACAGCCAGTCCGGCGTCGCCTCGTTGAAGGCGCCGAGCATGCGCGGCGCGTCGGCATCGCCAGAGCGGCGGCGCAGCAAATCGTCGGCCTCCTCGCGACCGTCCCGGCCGAAATATTTCTGGAGCAGATAGACCATCGCCCAGAGGTGACGCCCTTCCTCGACATTGACCTGGAACAAATTGCGCATGTCGTAGAGCGAGGGCGCGGTCTTGCCGAGATGACGCTGTTGCTCGACGGAAGCAGGCTCGGTGTCGCCCTGGATCACGATCAGGCGGCGCAGCATGGCGCGATATTCGCCCGGAACTTCCTGCCAGGCAGGCTCGCCATAATGCTCGCCGAACGGCACGACGCGGTTCTCTTCCTGCGGCGCAAGCAGGATGCCCCAGCGATATTCGGGCATGCGGACATAATCGAACTTGGCCCAGCCGCGCGGATCGACCGAGTAAGCGGTTCGCAGATAAACCAGCGACTCCTGGAAGCCTTCGGGGCCCATGTCGCTCCACCAATCCATGTAGCCGGGATGCCAGCCCTCGAGCGCCTTCAGCACCTGGCGGTCTTCGGCGAGATTCACGTTGTTCGGAATCTTGGTCGAGTAGTCGACGTTCATGATGTTCATGTTCATGTGGCACCTCCCGTGCGGGACTGATTTACGTGATCGCTGTCATCGTCTTCCGGGCTCGCGAGTAGCGAATGGCGAGTAGCGAATTAAGATGCACCATCCGCTATTCGCCACTCCCCATTCGCCCGCTACACCCGCGTCATATCGAATTTCGGCTTCTGGCCGCTGCCGTAGCGGCGCAGCGCGCCCTCCTCGCCGACCGCGTTCGGGCGCTGGAAGATCCAGTTCTGCCAGGCGGTGAGGCGCGCGAAGATTTTTGATTCCATCGTCTCGGGGCCGACGAAGCGCAGGCTCGCTTCCATGCCGGTGAGGCTGTCGGGCGAGAAGCTGGCGCGTTCCTCCAGGAACACGCGCACCTCGTCGTCCCAGTCGATGTCGTCGAGCGCGAAGGTGACGAGGCCAAGTTCTTCAGCCTGCTCGGCGTCGAGAGCGGTGCCGAGCGTGGCTTCCGCGCGCTCCACATCCGCCGGATCGGCCTGGAAACGCGACTCCAGCCGCGTCAGGCCGTGGCTCATCGGATAGGGACCGAAATTCATTGCCGACAATTCGATCGAGGGCGCCGGCTGGTTGTCGCCCTGGCGCGTGCCGATCAGCATGTAGGAGCGGTCGGCGGCGAAGACGAGCTCGGCGAGCGTGCCGGCAAAGCAGGAGCCCGGCTCGACCAACGTCACCAGCGTGCGCGAGGTGAGGTCGATGCGCTTGAGCACGCGCTTCCAGTAGTGGCGGATTTCGTTGACCAGCCAGTGCGCCTTGGTGGCTTCGAGGAAAGCGTCAGATGCCAGCACATGGGCGCGGTCGCCATGGCTCTTGAACACCAGCATCGCGATCTCGAGCTCGTTGATGCGCAGATGCAGGATGGCGTCATCGAGCTCGCGCGCCACCTGCAACGGCCAGAACGAGGCGCCCTGCGCCATCATCCCGTCGATGTCGGCGGGCGGCGCTGTCTCCGGCGCCTTGATCGAGATGGTGGCGACGCGCGCGGTGCGGTCTATGTCGACGGTGACGAAGCCATAGCGGATGCTGGTCTCGCCGATGACGCGCTTCAGCGGAGAGAGCGTGATACCCTTGCCGCTGCCGGCACGCTTCGACTTGCCCGCGAACTCCTTGGCGCGCTCGACGACCTTGGCCTCGAGCCTGGAGTTCGGCGCGATCTCGTCGACGAGGCGCCACTGCACCGCGCGCTTGCCCTTCACGCCCTCTTCGATGGTGCAAAAGAAGTCGGCGTGGTCGCGGCGCACCTTGCGCTTGTCGACGACGCGGGTGAGACCACCCGTGCCAGGGAGCACCGCGAGCAGTGGCACTTCGGGCAGCGCAACGGCAGACGCGCCATCGTCAGCGAGGATGATGTGGTCGGTTGCCAGCGCCAGCTCGTAGCCGCCGCCGGCGGCCGAGCCGTTCACGACGGTGATGAAGCGCTGGCCGGAATTCTCCGACGAGTCTTCCATGCCGTTGCGCGTCTCGTTGGTGAACTTGCAGAAATTCACCTTGTGGGCATGGGTCGAGCCCGCGAGCATGCGAATGTTGGCGCCGGCGCAGAACACGCGGTTCTTGGCCGAGCGCATCACCACGACCTTCACCTCGGGATGCTCGAAGCGCAGCCGCTGGACCACGTCCGCAAGCTCGATGTCGACGCCGAGATCGTAGGAATTGAGCTTGAGCAGATAGCCCTCGAACAGGCCGCCGTTCTCGTCGACGTCCATCGTGAGCGTCGCGACGTCACCCTCGACCGCCAGCTTCCAGTGCTTGTAGCGGGACGGATCGGTCTGGAAATCGATGAATGTTGCGCCGCCTGCGAGGCGCCGATCTTCCCCGGCCATGGGCTACCCTTGAGCTCGTTTTGATTTGTCTTAGATGCACAATAATGCATCTTTCGAGAGGTGTCTAGATCAAATCCAATCCTTACATGCACTTTGCTTCATCTTGGCGCCAGCGGTGTCGCGGATGTTCCCCTGGAACGCGTCACGCAGCCTGAAGCCCTCGGTCGTCCCGCAAAGCGGCTTTTGCAAATTGCTCGATGGCGTCAAGCGTTGGCGCAGGCGCCTCGCGGTGAGGAGAATGCCCGGCGCCTGGAATGATCGTCACATCGACCGGGCAATAACATTCCTGCTGCGCGATCTCGACTTGGCGCAGCGTCCCATACTGGTCGTCCTTGCCTTGAACGACCAGCATGGGAACGCGGATATAGGCGAGATATTCCGAGATGTCCCAGTCGCGGAATGCCGGATCGAGCCAGGCGCCGCTCCAGCCATAGAAGGCGTTGTCGACGTCCTGGTGCCAGCGCGCGAGTTTCGTCTTGAGGTCGGTGGTCTCATAGGTCGTCTTGATCGCAGCGATGGAGGCGACCGAGATATCCTCGACAATGAAATGCGGCGCGATCAGAGCGATGCCTTGCAGGCGATGATCCTGATGGGACCCAGCATAGATCGCAGCGATCGAGCCGCCGTCGGAATGGCCGAGCAACAGCCCGCGCTTGAAGGGAACGGCGTCGAGCACCTTCGGCAGCACGTCCAGCGCCTCACGGTGCATGTAGTCGAGCGGTCGCGGCAACGTCGCCGGACTGGACCGGCCGTAACCCGCGCGCGAATAGGCGAAGATGCCGGCGCCGGTGGCCTCTCGCAGCTTCTCGGGGAAATCACCCCACAGTCCGACCGAGCCGAGGCCTTCATGCAGCATGACGATGGTGGGCGCGTCGGCGTCTTGCGGCGCGAGCCAGATGTATTCGAGGCTGGCGGCGCCGATGCTGAGGAAGCCGGAGGGGGGGAGGTTGGTCATGCTGTCATTCCTTCAGTCCGTCATTCCGGACAGCTCGCGACGCGAGCCGATCCGGAATCTGGAGATTGTTTTGCGGCTCGAGATTCCGGGTTCGGGCTTCGCGCGCCCCGGAATGACGAGCGATCAGTTCGCCCCTTCTCGCAACTTGAACCGCTGGATCTTCCCCGTCGCCGTTTTCGGCAGATCGTCGACCACCTCGATCCAGCGCGGATATTTCCATGGACCGATCGTCTGTTTGACGTGCTCTTTCAGCGCCTCGAACAGATTGTCGCTGTCGCTGCCGGCGCGCAGCACGACGAACGCCTTTGGCTTCAACAGGCCTTCCGGATCGGCTTCGGCGACGACGGCGGCTTCCAGCACCGCGGGATGCGTGATCAGCGCGCTCTCGACCTCGAACGGCGAGACCCAGATACCCGATACCTTGAACATGTCGTCGGCGCGGCCGCAGAAGGTGTAACGGCCATCGGCGCCGCGCACATATTTGTCCCCGGTGCGGGTCCAGTGGCCCTGAAAGGTGTTCCTGCTTTTGGCGCGCTGATTCCAATAGCCCTCGCCGGCCGAGGGAGCCTCGACCAGGAGTTCGCCGACCTCGCCATCCGGCACATCGTCGCCGGCCTCACTGACGAGGCGAACCTTGTAGCCGGGGACGGCGCGGCCGGAGGTGCCGTATTTGATGTCGCCGGGCGCGTTCGACAGGAAGATGTGCAGCAGCTCGGTCGAGCCGATGCCGTCGAGGATGTCGACGCCGAACCGTGACTTCCAATTGGTGCCCACCGATTCCGGCAGCGCCTCGCCGGCGGAGGCGCAGATACGCAGGCGCGTCCCTGCCCGCGCGGACTTTGCGGCCTCGTCGTTCAGCATCGCCGCGAACAGTGTCGGCGCGCCGAAGAACAGGGTCGGATTGTACTTGTTCAAGAGCTCGAACATCAGCGCCGGAGTTGGCCTCGCCGAATTCAGCACCGTGCTGGCGCCGACCGACATCGGGAAAGTCAGCGAGTTGCCGAGGCCGTAGGCGAAGAACAGTTTTGCCGCCGAGAGACAGACGTCGTCCTCGCGGACGTTGAGCACCTGCTTGCCGTAGGTATCCGCGGTCGCCTGCAGGCTGGCGTGCAGATGCCGGACGCCCTTGGGCATGCCGGTCGAGCCCGACGAATAGAGCCAGAACGCCGGCTCTTCGGGATGGGTCGGCGCCGTCGTGAATGTGTCGCTCTCGCGCGCGAGCTCTTGGGCGAGCAGCTTGTGGCCATGCGCGTCCTTGCCGGAGACGACGACATGCTCGAGATCGGGCAGCCGTCCGAGCACGTCCTTCAGCACCGGCAACACTGCTTCGGACACGAACAGCACGCGCGCGCGGCAGTCGCCGAGGATGTAGGCGTATTGATCTGCGGTGAGCAGCGTGTTCAGCGGCACCGGCACGATGCCGGCGCGGATCGCGCCCAGGAACACGATCGGGAAATCGATCGTGTCCAGCATGATCATCGCCACGCGCTCCTCGCGGCGGACGCCGAGCCGGCGCAGCATGTTCGCCGCACGCCGCGTCTCGCGCTGGAGTTCGCCATAGGTGAGCCGCGAGACGGTGTCGTCGAAGGCGAGCTTGCCGCCCCGGCCTTCCTCAACATTACGGTCGAGCAGCCAGGTCACCGCGTTGTAGGATCCCTCGCTCACGGTCGTCTCCCCGGAATTTAGAATTATAATTCATAGAAAGACACTGGGACAGCTTGCTGTCAATGGCAGCTGGCACTATGTTTCATTAAGACGCGCCGCAGGACCCCTGTAAAGAAGGCTCATGACCGACAGTCCCGACGCCGAATCCCGCTTTCTCGAACAACTCGGCCAGCGCGTGCGCACCATGCGGGCGTTGCGCGGCATGTCGCGCAAGGTGCTCGCCAAGGTATCAGGAATTTCGGAACGCTACATCGCGCAGCTTGAAAGCGGCAAGGGCAATGTCTCGATCGTGCTGCTGCGCCGCGTCTCCGACGCGATGGGCGCGCATCTGGAAGACCTGCTGCCGTCAGCCGACCCGACACCGGACTGGCAGATGTTTCGCGATCTCTTGCGCAAGGCGACGCCAGCGCAGATCGCGCAGGCAAAGGATCTGCTCGCCGGCGGCAACGCCTCCGCGCCACGGCCCGCGCCGTTCTGCGGCATCGCGCTGATTGGGTTGCGCGGCGCCGGCAAATCCACGCTGGGAAGAATGCTGGCGAAGAAGATCGGCTGGAGCTTTGTCGAGCTCAACAAGGAGGTCGAGCAGCAGAACGGCCTCTCGGTCGCGGAGATCATCGCACTATACGGCCAGGAAGGCTTTCGCCGCATGGAGCAGGCGGCGCTGCAGCAGCTGCTCGCGCGCAACGAGCTGATGGTGCTCGCAACCGGCGGCGGCATCGTCTCGGAGCCGCTGACCTTCGACCGGATCCTGACCTCGTTCTACACGATCTGGCTGAAGGCCGAGCCCGAGGAGCACATGGCGCGCGTCCGCCGCCAGGGCGACCTGCGCCCGATGGCCGACGATCGCTCCGCCATGGCGGAGCTGCGCAACATCCTGCTCAGCCGCGAGCCGCTCTACGCGCGCGCGACGGCGGTGGTGGATACGGCGGGGCTGTCGGTCGACGCGGCGGCCGCAAGGCTGATCGACGCCGTGCGGCCGGTGCTGCAGAACGAAGCGCGCAGCTTCGGCCTGCGGAGCGTGGCGCTGTAGAGATGACCGACAGCGACCTCAGCACCACTATGTTCGAGCAGATCGGCGGAACTGCCACGATCGACGCCCTCGTCGACCGCTTCTACGACCGCATGGACACGCTGCCGGAAGCGAAGATCATCCGGGCCATGCATGCGGACGACCTCGGCCTGATCAAGGATGTGCTGAAACGCTATCTCACCGAATGGACCGGCGGCCCCAAGCTCTATTCCCCCGACAAGGGCCATCCGCGGCTGCGGCAGCGGCACATCGGCTTTGCCATCGGCGATGCCGAGCGCGACGCCTGGATGCTGTGCATGCGCGGCGCGATGGAGGAGACGGTGACGGATGGCGCCGCGCGCCAGGAGCTCGATCGCGCGATATCGGGCTTGGCCGACTGGATGCGCAACAGGTAGCGCGGCCACAGCTCGGATCGAGCAAAGCGCAACCCGGCTACGAAGACTGCAGCACGACCTAGATCGACCAGTAATTCGGATGCTGGTAGGGCGGAGAGCGGTCGCCCCAATCGAATTCATCACCATCGACTTCACAGGGGCCGCTGCTCAATTGCTCGGGGGTCAGGTCGACCTGGAAGGCCTGACGTGCCCGGTCGTATTTCAGTGCGCTCCACTGCACGGGATAGTGGTGATGCGTCCCGAGCAGCTTGCCCGTTTTGATCACGGCGTAAGCGACGGTTCCGCTCACCTTGTCGAGCATCAATCGCTCGATCGTGCCGAGCTTCGTCCCGTCACAGCCAAAGACGGCGACGTGCTCCACGCGATCGCTGGGAACCATGGTGTGTTGCATGGCGCGCTCCCTGATGTTGGGGGTTAGATCATAGCACAACACCGGGAGTGGAGGGTGGATTTGCGGCCCTGCAGTTACAACAATTGCGACCGCACCGACTCCGCCCCCTCGCGCAACAGCGGCAGGAAGCGGTCGATCAACTCCTGCGCCGGCACGCGGTCGACATGGGCGCCCATGTTGATGGCGGCGACGATCACGCCGTCGTAGCGGCGCACCGGCACCGAGATCGAGCGGAAATGCGGCTCGGCTTCGCGGTCGACCAGCGAATAGCCCTGTCCGCGGTCGGTGGCGATGCGCGCGAGCAGCGCCTTGGGATCGGTCACCGTATGCGGCGTCAGGGCCTCGCGCGTCATCGCCTTGAGGCGCGCGAGCAGATCGGCATCATCGCGCTGGCCGAGCATGGTACGGCCGACCGAGGTGCAGAACGCCGGCAGCCGGTAGCCGATCTCCAAACCGCCGGAGAACATCCGCGCCGGACTGCTGCGGGCGATGAACACGACGTCGTCGCCGTCGAGCACCGCAAGCGAGGAGATTTCGTTGGCCGCGGTCGCGACGCGATCGAGCACCGGCTGCAGCACTGTGACGAGCTGGTTGGAGCGCAGATAGGACGCCGCCAGCGTCAGCACATGCGGCGTCAGCGTGAACAGCTTGCCATCGCCGGCAACAAAGCCACCGCGCTGGAGCGTGAACAGCATGCGCCGTGCGGTGGCGCGCGGCAGGTCGGCGGCGCGGGCGAGATCGCTCAGCGTCATCGGGCCGGCGTTGGTGCCGAAGCATTGCAGCAGCCGCAGGCCGCGATCGAGGGCCTCGACGAAATCCGTCGCGCGCTCGTCAGTCTCGCTCCGCTTCAGCTTGGGCATGGCTTCCGGATCGTCCTGCAAAATAGTGCTTGCTGCCGATCCAACTCATGTCATAATTCGCCCATTCGTTCAATAGGCGAACAATCGCCATTCCACAAGGGATGCCTGCGCCATGATGAGCCAGGAGCAGAACGACCTGATCACGCGCACCGGGCCGAAAGACCCGTGCGGCAAGCTGATGCGGAGCTATTGGCAGCCTGCGGCGCTGGTCGATGAGCTCGAGGGCGAGCGGCCGATCCGTCCCGTCAAGCTGCTCGGCGAAAACCTGGTGCTGTTCCGCGACGAGACCGGGCGCTACGGCCTGATCGACCGCCACTGCGCCCATCGCGGCGCCGACCTCGCCTTCGGCCGCCTCGAGCATGGCGGCCTGCGCTGCGCCTTCCATGGCTGGCTGTTCGACGCCTCAGGCCAGTGCATCGAGACGCCGGCCGAGCCCAGGGATTCAAAGCTCTGCCAGAACATCCGCCAGCGCTCCTATCCCGTGGTGGAGAAGAGCGGCATCCTCTGGGCCTGGCTCGGCGAAGGTGAGCCGCCGGCATTTCCGGAACTCGACTGCTTCGTCGCGCCCGGCACGCATACGTTCGCATTCAAGGGCCACATGGCCTGCAACTGGCTGCAGGCGCTCGAAGTCGGCATCGATCCCGCGCACGCCTCCTATCTGCACCGCTTCTTCGAGGACGAGGACACCTCGACCGCCTATGGCAAGCAATTCCGCGGTGCTTCGGCCGGAAGCGATTTGCCGATGACGAAGATCCTGCGCGAATATGATCGCCCCATCATCAACGTCGAGCACACCGAGTATGGCCTCCGGCTGATCGCGCTGCGCGAGATCGACGAGGAGCGCACGCATGTCCGCGTCACCAACCAGCTGTTTCCGCACGGCTTCGTCATTCCCATGAGCACGGAGATGACGATCACGCAGTGGCACGTGCCTGTCGATGACGAGAACTGCTACTGGTACGCGATCTTCACCAGCTATGCGAACCCGGTCGACAAGAAGAAGATGCGCGACCAGCGGCTCGAGCTCTATGAGCTGCCGGATTACGTCTCGCGGAAGAATCGAAGCAACGATTACGGTTTCGATCCGCACGAGCAGCAGACCGCGACCTATACCGGCATGGGCAACGACATCAACGTCCACGACCAGTGGGCGGTGGAATCGATGGGCGCGATCCAGGACCGCACCAAGGAGCATCTCGGCACCAGCGACAAGGCGATCGTGCAGTATCGCCGCCTGCTGCGGCAGCAGATCGAGAAGGTCGGGGGCGGCGAGAAGCCGATGCTGTTCCTGGATGGGGCCAACGCGCGCAGCATTCAGGGACCGGCGACGATGGACGGCATCGGGCCGACGCGTGGCTGGGAGACCTATTGGATGGAAATCGACGTCAAGCGCCGCCGCGGCGCGCCATGGGCTGCGCCGGTGCCGAAGGAGATCGAAGGCCAGGTGCATCGGCTGACGGCGGCGGAGTGAGGCTGCCAATGGCTGCGGGAAAATTGCGACGGCGGCTCCGCATCCTCCGCTGTCATGCCCCGCGAAGGCGGGGCATCCAGTACGCCGTGGCCTCTCGTGGACACACGGCCGTCTCTGGAATACTGGATCGCCCGCCTTCGCGGGCGATGACAGCGTGGACCGAGGAGCAACCAAAGTGACATTCGTCGCGCGGCATGCGCTATGGTCGGATGAGCAGAAGGACGCCGCAGCGCGCATCCGTCGCATCGTCGAGGAACAGAACCTCGAGGTCATCCGTCTCGCCTTCCCCGACCAGCACGGCATCCTGCGCGGCAAGACCATCATTGCCTCCGAGGCCATGGCCTCGCTGGAGAGTGGTTGCTCCATCACCACGACGATGCTCGCCAAGGACACCTCGCACCGCACGGTTTTTCCGGTGTTCACCTCAGGCGGCGGCTTCGGCATGAAGGAGATGGAAGGCGCGGCCGATGTGCTGATGGTGCCTGATACCACCACGTTTCACGTGCTGCCATGGGCGCCGGCGACGGGCTGGGTGTTGTGCGACCTCTATTTCAATGACGGCCGTCCCGTTCCGTTCGCGACGCGCGGGCTTTATCGCAAGGTCCTCGACGAGCTCGGCCGCCGCGGGCATGATTTCGTCGCGGGACTCGAGGTCGAATTCCACATCTTCAAGCTCGACGATCCGCATATGCGCGCCGAGGACGCTGGACAGCCCGGCACGCCGCCCTCGGTGAGCCTGCTCTCCCACGGCTATCAATACCTCACCGAACAGCGCTTCGATCAGATGGAGCCGGTGCTGGAGATCCTGCGCCGTGATATCGTCGCGCTCGGTCTGCCGTTGCGCTCCGTCGAAGTCGAGTTCGGGCCGAGCCAATGCGAGTTCACCTTCGCGCCGAAGAAGGGCCTGGAGCCCGCCGACAACATGGTGCTGTTCCGCAGCGCCGTGAAGCAGATCGCGCGCCGGCACGGCTATCACGCCACCTTCATGTGCCGGCCGAAACTGCCGAATTTGTTTGCCAGCGGCTGGCACCTGCACCAGTCCGTGGTCTCGCGCGCGAGCGGCGAAAATCTGTTCATGGCGAAAGAGGCCGGTCAGCCGCTCAGCGAGTTCGGCCGCGCCTATCTGGCCGGCCTGCTCGATCACGCCCGCGCCGCGACCGTATTCACCACGCCGACCATCAACGGCTACAAGCGCTACCGCTCCTATTCACTGGCGCCCGATCGCGCGATTTGGGGCCGCGACAACAGGGGCGTGATGATCCGCGTGCTGGGCGGCGCGAACGATGCCGCCACGCGCCTGGAAAACCGCGTCGGCGAACCGGCCGCCAATCCCTATCTCTACATGGCAGCCCAGATTGTGTCGGGCCTCGACGGCGTCGATCGCAAGCTCGATCCAGGCCCGTCCGCCGACACGCCCTACGAGACCAAAGCGCCGCTGCTGCCGAAGAGCTTGCGCGATGCGGTTTCGGCGCTGAAGGACGACCCGTTCTTCCGCGAGAAGTTCGGCGCGGCGTTCGTCGACTATTACACCCACATCAAGAACGCCGAGATCGACCGCTTCCTGGCGGAGGTGACGGATTGGGAGCATCGCGAATATTTCGAGGTGTTTTGAGCTGGGCGATTGCACGCCTCTCTCCGCCGTCATTGCGAGGAGCGGAGCGACGAAGCAATCCAGAATCCCTCCGCAGAGAATTCCTGGATTGCCTCGCTGCGCTCGCAATGACGTGGAGAGAGCGTCGGCTCAAATCCCCAGATATTTATGCTGCAAATCCGGCTCGGCCATCAACTGGTCCGACGTGCCGCTCCACACCGTCTTGCCGCGCTCGATGATGGTGTGACGATCGCAGATGCGGGCGAGGTGATCGACGTTCTTGTCGACGACCAGGATCGACTGGCCCCGGCTCTTCAGCATCGACAGGCAGTTCCAGATCTCCTCGCGGATCAGCGGCGCAAGCCCTTCGGTCGCTTCATCCAGGATCAGGAGTTTTGGGTTCGTCATCAGCGCGCGGCCGATGGCGAGCATCTGCTGTTCACCGCCCGAGAGCTGGTTGCCCATGTTGGCGGCGCGCTCGGCGAGGCGCGGAAACAGCACGTAGATCGCAGCTAAGGTCCAGGGATTGGCGCTGTCGAAGCGGTCGGCCGCGGCAGCAACCAGGTTCTCGCGCACGGTCAGGTTCGGGAAGATCTGGCGGCCCTCGGGCACGAGGCCGACGCCGAGCTTGGCGATGCGATACGAAGGCAGCTGCCGCACCTCCGCGCCCGCAAAGCGGATGCTGCCCGATCGCGCCGGCGTCAGGCCCATGATCGAGCGGATCGTCGTGGTCTTGCCCATGCCGTTGCGGCCCATCAGCGAAACCATCTCGCCCGGCTTGATCGACAGCGACAGGCCGAACAGCACCTGGCTGAGGCCATAGCAGGTCTCGATGCCGTCGACCTCGAGCAGCATGTCAGCCATGGTGCGTCACCACGTGCTGGTCGCCGAGATAGGCGCGCTTGACGTCCTCGTTGGCCCGGATCGCGGCGGGATCGCCGGAGGCGATGACACGGCCATAGACCAGCACCGAGATGCGGTCGGCCAGCGCGAATACCGCCGGCATGTCGTGTTCGACCAGCACGATCGAGACCTCTTTGCGCAGCTCCTGGAGCAGCTTCACCATGCCCTGGGATTCGGTGACGCCGAGACCTGCCATCGGCTCGTCCAGCAGCAGCAGTTTTGGCTTGCTCGCCAGCGCGACCGCAAGCTCGATCTGGCGGCGCTCGCCATGGCTGAGCCTGCTCACCAGGACATCGGCGCGATCGAGCAGGCCGACACGATCGAGCGCGGCACGGGCCGCATCGCGCAAGCCCTTTTCCTTGCGCGCATTGGCGAAGAAGCGGAACGAATGGCCGGCATGCGCTTGCGCGGCCAGCGCGACGTTGTCGGCGGCAGTGAAGTCGAGCAGCAGCGAGGTGATCTGGAACGAACGCGCGAGACCCAACGCGCAGCGGCGATAGGCCGGCAGATAGGTGATGTCGCGGCCCCCGAGCGAGACGCTGCCTGAATGCGGCTGGAGGTGTCCGGTGAGCTGGCTGATCAGGGTGGTCTTGCCGGCGCCGTTCGGCCCGATGATGGCGTGCAGCTCGCCGGCCGCGACGTCGAGCGAGACGTTGTCGGTTGCGGTAATGCCGCCGAAGCGGCGCACCAGCTTTTCGACGCGGAGCAGCGGGTCAGCCACGATCGAGCCTCCCCAGCAGACCCATGATACCGCCGCGGCCGAACAGCACGATCAACAGCAGCAGCGGGCCCATGATCAGCGCCCAATATTCGGTGATCTGCGACAGGAACTCTTCCAGCAGCAGATAGATCACCGCCCCCACCACAGGGCCGAACAGCGTGCCCATGCCGCCCAGGATCACCATCACCATGAGATCGCCGGAGCGGGTCCAGTACATCACGGCCGGACTGACGAAATCGGTGTTGTTGGCGAGCAGCGCGCCGGCGAGGCCGCACATCGTGCCCGAGATGACGAAGCAGACGAGCTGATAGCGTTTTGCCGGAAAGCCGATCGCCTGCATGCGCTGCTCGTTGGAGCGCAGCCCCTGCACGACAAGGCCGAAGCGCGAATTGACGATGCGCCAGATCAGGAAGATCACGCCGAACAGGCAGGCGAGGCAGAGGTAATAGAACTGCGTGCGGTTCGACAGGTTGATCAGGCCGGAGAAATCGCTGCGCTTGTAGACGGTGAGGCCATCATCGCCGCCGTAGCGCGCGAGACCCGAGGCGACGTAATAGGCCATCTGTGCGAAGGCCAGCGTGATCATGATGAAATAGACGCCGCGCGTTCGCAGCGAAAGCGCGCCGATCACCAGCGCATAGATGGCGGATGCCGCCAGCGCGACCGGAAACTGGATGAAGCCGCTTCCAACACCTTCCTGCGCGAGCATGCCGACCGCGTAGCCACCGATGCCGAGATAGGCCGCGTGGCCAAAGCTCATCATGCCGCCGAAGCCCATGATGAGGTTGAGGCTGGCGGCGGCCAGCGCCAGGATGACGATGCGCGTGAACAGCGTCAGGATGAAGATGTTGCCGGACAGATACGAATAGAGCGGCAGCAGCAGCAGGCCCGCCAGCATCAGGGCCGTGACGGCCTTGCTCACCGAGAAACCCTTCATCGACGGCTGGCCGGAAACAGCCCCTCCGGCCGCACCACCAGCACCATCGCCATCAGCAGATAGATCAGCATGGAGGACAGCGCGGGCGCGGCGGTGGAGGCAGCCGCCCCGCTCAGCACCTGCCGCAACAGATTGGGCAGGAAAGCGCGGCCGAGCGTGTCGATCATGCCGACGAAGATCGCGGCGAGGAATGCGCCGCGGATCGAGCCGATGCCGCCGATCACGATGATGACGAAGGCAAGGATCAGGATGTTCTCGCCCATGCCGATCTGCACGGTGAGAATCGGCGCCTGCATCAGCCCCGCGAGGCCGGCGAGTGCGGCACCCAGGCCGAACACCAGCGTGTAGAGCAGCTTGATGTTGATGCCGAGCGCGCCGATCATCTCGCGGTTGGAGGCACCGGCGCGGATCAGCATGCCGATGCGCGTGCGCATCACGCCGAGATAGAGCAGCAGCGCAACCAGCAGCGCGACGACGATGATGGCGAGGCGGTAGGCGGGATAGTGAATGCCTGGCAGGATCGGCACCGGCACGGTGAGCCAGGCCGGCAGTGGCAGCGCGAGGCCCGCCGGCCCCCAGATCAGCCGTACGGCTTCATTGAAGAACAGGATCAGTCCGAAGGTTGCGAGCACATGGTCGAGATGATCGCGCCCGTAGAGATGCCGTAGCGCACTCACCTCGAGAACGATGCCGAGCGCCAGCGTCGCCCCTAACGCCAGCAGCGCCCCCAGCAGGAAGCTCCCGGTCCAGGCCGCAAAGGTCGCGGCGAAATAGGCGCCCATCATGTAGAGCGAGCCGTGCGCCAGGTTGACGAGATCCATGATCCCGAACACCAGCGTCAGGCCGGCGGCGAGCAGGAACAGCAGCAGGCCGAACTGCAATCCGTTCAAGAACTGTTCGACGACGAGCAGCATCAAGACTCTTTCAGGCGCATGCAGACGCGCGCCGATGTTCGAACACAGTCGCCATCACTGAAAGAGCTCCCCCTGCCTCTTCAAGGCAGAAAAATGGGTAACGGCAGTATCGTTCCGAAGCAAGAGCGATTCCACACCCGACATGCACTTTGTTGCATGCCGGTGCATGCGACCAGAGCCGGCCATGCAAGGAGGCTGCCGCGCTGGATGGAGCAGCCTGCCGCACCCAAGCGAACACCCTCCCCCGGGTGCCGGGGGAGGGCGCGGTTGAGGCCGGGATGAGGAAGCGACTCTAGTGCGACGTGATGTGACCGGGAAGATCGTCCGGCTCGTTGAGCTCGCTATTGGCGGTCGAGGCCTCCAGCGCCGCCATCCGGAACAAATAGGCGAGCGTCGCCAATCCGGCGTCTTCCGCCATCTGCGCGAGTTCGAGCGCCATGTCCGACATGTAGCCGAGATTTTCGTCCTTGGTCTGCGCCATGATCTGGGCGTCTCGCATCATGTTGGACATGTCAGGCGCTCTTTCGTTGTGCGGCGGTTCGGCCGCAGGTGTTGGCACGAGCGATGCAATCGAGACGCGGCCCGTCCTGATGGACGACACTCTTCATCCCGATACGGTCGCGTACGATGTCGAGCGATTCCTGGCGGACCTCGATGGTCGCGGCCATAGTCCAGGAATCCTCAATCAGCGCAGGCAATCCCAGCGGCTTGACGACGAAGCCGATGTCGTGGAAACGCGGCAGCCACCACGTCTCCATCACCAGGCAGAGGCGTTCGATGCCCTGATCGAGGCAGAACTCCTGCGCCGCCGCCATCAGTTGCAGATTGAATGCGCCATCGCGGCGCTCGCGCCTCACGAAGAAGCGGGACCACTCCCAGATCTGCGGGTCGACAGGGCAACCCCGCACCGCGGCGAGATAGGGGAACACCTCGCTGAGCATGGTCGGCTTGGTGGTCGGATACAGGCGGGAGCCGCCCAGCACGCGGCGGTTCTCGAGAGCGAGCAGGTAGATCGCGTCCTCATTGTCGTAGGCGTCGATCTCGCGCCTGTCCGGCTTGCGCAGTCCCTCCCATTTTCGCTCCTCGACGAAAATCTCGTGGCGGACCCGGAAGTGCTCGTCGAGGACGTCTTCGTAGAGGTGCCGGTTAACAGCAGAAATGATGTGAATCATGAAGTCCCCCATCGTGTGCAAATGGGGGGAACGTCAGCGAAAACGGCCAAATCGACTATTGGGAAATTTCCCAGTAGGCGAAGTTTTCAGGGCGTGATGATTCTTTGGCGGATCGCGATCGCGACCGCATGCGTCCGGTTGGCGGCGCCGAGCTTGCGCGCAGCGGTAGCAAGATGCTCTTCCGCCGTTCGCTGCGTGATGTTCAGTATCTCGCCGATCTCCCAGGCGGACTTGCCCTGCGACGCCCAGGCGATCACCTCGCGCTCGCGCGGGGTCAGGCGCGCCGACGGATGCGGCGAGGGCGCAAGCAGGCGGCGAATGTGATCGAAGCCGTACATCGCGACCAGATGCAGTGCGGGCTTGCTGCGGACGTTGAGATCGAGATGAACGCCGGCGAGCGAGACGCCGGCTTCGTAACCGGTCAGGCCATGGATTGGCACGACGAAACCGCGCGACATGCGGAAATCGGCGGCGCGGCGCATCACCTCCACCGCGCCCGGCTCGAGCTTCACGTCATAAGGCGCTTCCGACCATTCGAACGGATTGACCGTGTGCCGGCACTTCCGGATCACGGGATCGACGCGGTCATAGCTCTTTTCGGTATAGAGGCTGAACCATTCAGCCGGCCATTTCTTGGCCAGCACCATCTGGGAAAAGCGCTGATCGTGATTCGGCAAACCGGTGACGATGATGTGCTCGAAGCCGTAGCGGCCGAACGTGATTGCGAGCGCATCCATTGTGTCCGGGACCTTGTCATAGGCTCCCAGCCCTTCAATGAAGTCCAGCGCTTCCCGGCCATAGTCTACGGCGGACATCAGTTCGTTCCCTGACTCTCCTCATCGGTATAGCACTCTTGGGGGGCGGCCTCAATTCACCGCGTCCGTAGTTCCCCGGTGTGGCCATGACGCCGAAGATTCAATCTACTTGTGGAGGAAGTGACGCCCAGTTGCACCTCGCGCGTCGAGCGGGAAAGCTACGATGGAAGACGAGAACATCGCCCTCAACAGCGTGCTCGGCCTGGAATTGATCCGCGTGTTTTTCGCCGTCCGCGATATCGCGAACAGGCAGAAGATCATCGAGCACGCCCGCGACGTGCTGCAAAGCGAGCGTGCGGAGCGGCCCGGCAGCGTGTCGCCGGAAGGACCTTCGAGCTGAGACCCAGGCTGCTGGGGCAGAGGGCGCCGATGCAACGGACCGCCCGACGATGCCGTTCCCTGTGAACGCGCCGATTTTGGTCGAAACACCCCGGTCGCGAAACTTGTCGCTGTTCTCCGCCCTGGCCTCACTTTGCCGCTGGATGACATCACGGCTCTCGTGAGATGATCGCCGCCACGATCTCTCTCGGATGCCAAGACCATGATGACGCTGCGCCAGGTTGAAGTGATCCGTGCCGTGATGGTGACGGGCACCATTGGCGGCGCGGCGAAACTGTTGAACGTGTCGGCGCCGGGGATCAGCCGGCTGGTCAAATACACCGAGCGCTCGCTCGGCATCCGCTTCTTCCAGCGCCAGAACGGCCGCTACTTCCCGACGCCGGAAGCCGAGAACATCTTTGAGCAGATCAACGGCGTCTACAAGAAGGTCGACGACCTCTCCGAGCTCATCTCCAAGATCGGCCGGGGCGGATTGTCGGAATTGCGCATCGGCTCGGTGCCGAGCATCTCGCAGGTGATGGTGCCGCGCGCGATCGAGCGCGTGCGCCGCCGCTATCCCGATTTGGGCATCGACATCAACATCCTGAAGCTCGAGGAAGCAATCGATTATCTCATGCTCGGACGCGGCGAGTGCGTTGCCATGAGCTACCGGCTGGAGCATTCCGGACTCGACTTCATGCCGCTCGCTTCGGGCGAGCTCTATTGCATCGTGCCGCTGGGCCACGAGCTGGCGGGCCGCAAACAGGTCTCGGCCGCCGAGATCACCCGCTACCCTCTGATCGGTATCGATCCCAACGATCCTTACGGCCGCATCATGGCCGAGATGTTTGCCCGCCACCGGCTCGACTACAACATCACCATCCGGGCGCGGTTCGGCACCACGGTCTGCGCGCTGGTGAAAGCAGGGCTAGGCATCGCCATCATCGACCAGTTCACGGTGGCGCATGGCGGCTATCCCGGCATCGAGCTGTTGAAGATCACCGAGCCGACCCGTTTCGAGACTTATATCGCGGTCAAGCGCGGCGCGCCGCTGTCGCTCCATGTCGAGCATTTCATCGAGTCCCTGCGCGCCGAAATGCGCGCCGTCGAGCCGTCCCGCGGCAACGGCAAGGCCGCGGCCGGGCGCACGCGGAAGAAATAACATCATGTTAGGTTTGCGGGACGAAAGGGTAATTGTCTCAGGCCGGGGATTGACTATCGTTCCTCTTGGAATTGCGCGGATTTTGCCGCTAATGGCCTGACATCAACGCGCCCCCGAAGAGACGACCAAGAGACCATAACGGATCATGACGAACCGCGGGCCTGCCGCCTCCAAAAAGCTCCTGACCGGCCTGATCGGCGCGCCGATCGCCCATTCCGCCTCCCCCGCCATGCATGAACGCGCGGCCGAGGCACTCGGCTTGCGCGGCCACTACCAGCTCATCGAGGTCGCGGGCGCCGACCCGGCCGGGCTCCGCCTGATGCTGGAGGGCGTGCGACGGCTCGGCTTTGCCGGCGTCAACGTCACCTTTCCCTACAAGGAGGCCGTCGTGCCGCTGCTCGACGAGCTGGCCCCGGGCGCGGCCGCCATGGGCGCGGTCAATACCGTGGTCGTCAAGGACGGGCGGCTGATCGGCCACAACACCGACACCACGGGCTTTGCACATGCCGTTCAGCCGCTGCTGGCCCCTGCCGGAAATGCGGTGGCCGTCATCGGCACCGGCGGCGTCGGCAAAGCGATTGCGTTTGCGCTGGCGAGCCTGAAGGTCGCCGACCTCCGCATCTTCGACAGCGAACCGGCGCGAGCCGAGAAGCTTGCCACCCTGCTGGCCGAGCACGGTGGCGCACGGGTGGCCCGAAGCGTCGAGGACGCGCTCGATGGCGCGACCGGGCTTATCAATGGAACGCCGGTTGGCATGCTGCCGAACCGCAACACACCGGTGCCGCCGGTGCTGCTCCGAGCCGATCTGTGGGTCGCCGATGCCGTCTATTCGCCGCTGATCACGCCGCTTCTTGCCGCAGCGCGAGAGAAGGGCGCCCGGATCATGACGGGGCGGGAGCTTGCGATCTACCAGGCTGCCGACGCCTTCGAACTGTTCACAGGCCTCGCCCCCTCGACCGAAGTCATGGGAGAGGCTTTTGACGCCGTGATGGCGGCACGTAGCGCCGCCTATCAGGCAGCTTGAGGCGAAGCGGCCGGGCACAAGGCCGCTTGCAAGATCGAACCGGGCGGAGAGGACGATGAAGTCAACGCTACTGGTGGGCGCGCTGCTCGCCGCAATCACGACGTCAGGCGTCTTCGCGCAGACGATCAAGCTTGCGGACGTCGCCGGGCTTTCGGGTGGCGGCGCCACCGTCGGCACCAACTGGAAGAACGGCACCGACCTCGCAATCGAGGAGATCAACGCCGAGGGCGGCGTGCTCGGCCGTAAGCTCGAAGTCACCCGCAGCAGACCTTCGATATCCTCAAGGGCCTGCGCAACCGCGGCATGACCATCCTGATGATCGAGCAGAACGCGCGCTCGGCGCTCGAGATAACGGATATCGGCATCGTGCTCGAGCTCGGCCGGACCCGGATCGTCGACAATGCGGCCTCGATCCTGGATGATCCAAGGATCGGCCAGCTCTTTCTTGATGGCGCGATGGAGGAGAACGCAGCATGAGCCCGCGAAAGCGCATTGCGGTCGCCGGCGCCGGCTTGATCGGCCGCCGCCATATGGAAGTGATCGAGGCCTCGCAAGACTGCGTGCTGGCCGGCATTGCCGATCCCTCACCCGCTGCGACCGATCATGCGCGGGCGCGCAACGTGCCCTGCTACACGGATCACCGCGCATTGCTGGCGCAGGAGCGACCCGACGGTCTGATCATTGCTTCCCCGAACGCCCTGCATTTCCAGATGGCCGTCGACTGCGCCGAGGCCGGCGTGCCGGCGCTGATCGAGAAGCCTGTGACCGATACCGTCGCTGCCGCGCAACGTCTGTGCGCAGCCGTCAAGCGGACCGGCGTGCCGATGCTGGTCGGCCATCACCGCCGGCACAATCCCATCATCAAGGCCGCTCGCGAGACGGTGGCAAACGGCAAGCTCGGCCAACTCACGGCCGTGGTCGGATTGTGGCTGCTGAAAAAGCCCGACGATTATTTTGATGTGACGTGGCGGCGCGAGCAGGGTGGCGGCCCGCTGCTCATCAACCTCATCCACGACATCGACAACCTCCGCTTCATCTGCGGCGAAATCAGCGAAGTGCAGGCATTGACGTCGAACAAGGTTCGCGGCTTCGCCGTCGAGGACACCGCTGCATTGCTGCTGCGCTTCGCCAATGGCGCACTGGGAACGGTGACCGTGTCGGATGCGACGCCGGCGCCGTGGAGCTGGGAGCTCGCGTCCGGCGAGAACGCTGCATACCCCAAGCAAGACCAGCCCTGCTACATCTTCTCCGGAACCGCGGGTTCGCTGTCCGTGCCCAATATGGAGCTGTGGACCTATGCGCAGCAGCCCGGCTGGTACGCGCCGTTGTCGCGCGCGACGATCGCGCCGGCCGCATTCGATCCCCTGGCCGAGCAGCTCCGGCATTTCTGCGCGGTGATCGCGGGTCGCGAACAGCCCTTGATCTCGGTGCAAGACGCGATGGCCACACTCGCGGTCGTCGAGTCCGTCGGCGAAGCCGCGCGCACCGGTCAAAAAATATCGCCGGGCCACATCATGGAGCAGGCCGCATGAACAAGCGCTCGATCGCAACCGTTTCCCTCTCAGGCGCCCTCGACGAAAAGCTGCGCGCCATCGCATCCGCCGGCTTCGAAGCGGTCGAGATCTTCGAGAACGATTTGCTGTCGTTCGGTGCGAGCCCGCGCGACATCGCAAAACACTGCAAGGACCTCAATCTCGAGATCTGCGCGTTCCAGCCGTTCCGCGACTTCGAAGGCATGCCGGAGCCTCAGCGCTCGCGCAATTTCGCCCGTGCCGAACGCAAGTTCGACCTGATGCAGGAGCTCGGCACCGATCTGCTGCTGATCTGTTCGAACGTCTCGCCCGCCTCGGTCGGCGGCATCGACCGTGCCGCGGATGATTTTCGCGAGCTCGGCGACCGCGCCGCCAGGCGGGGCCTGCGCATCGGCTACGAGGCGCTGGCCTGGGGCCGGCACGTCAACGATTATCGGGACGCTTGGGAGATCGTGCGACGCGCCGATCATCCCGCGATCGGCATCATCCTCGACTCTTTTCACGCGCTGGCGCCCGGCTTCCCGGTACGGCCGATGGCCTCGATCCCCGGTGACAAGATCTTTCTGGTCCAGCTCGCCGACGCGCCGAAGCTCGAGCTCGACATTTTGTCCTGGAGCCGACACTTTCGCTCCTTTCCCGGCCAGGGTGATCTGCCGGTCAGCGAGTTCATGCAGGCGATTGCCGCGACCGGTTATTCCGGTCCGTGGTCGCTGGAGATTTTCAACGACCAATTCCGCGCCGGCTCGGCCGGACAGACCGCGGTCGACGGCCTGCGCTCGCTGATCCTGTTGCAGGACCAGCTCGCTCCGGATTGGCCGAAGCTCGTCGGCGAGCCCTTGGCGCCGAAGGCCAAAAGCGGCGGTACGGGCTTCATTGAATTCGCCGTCAACGAGAACAAGGCCGGCGAGCTCGCGCATTTGTTGTCACAGCTCGGCTTCCGCAAGAGCGGCAAGCACCGCAGCAAGGCGGTGGAGCGCTGGTCACAGGGCAAGGTCGAGCTGGTGATCAACTCCGAGACCGATGGCTTTGCGCATTCGCATTATGTCACGCACGGCCCCGGCGTCTGCGCCATCGCCCTCGACGTCGACAATGCGGGGCTTGCCATGCAACGCGCCGAGACGCTGAAAGCGCGCACCTTCTATCAGCCGGTCGGGCCGGGCGAGCTGGAGATCCCCGCGATCCACGGCGTCGGCGGCAGTCTGCTCTATTTCCTCGACCAGGCCGGCAAGAACTGGGACATGGATTTCGAGCCCGTTACGGGCGAGGCAGGTGCGGATGCGCTGCTCGCGGTCGATCACATCGCGCAGTCGATGCCCTATGACGAGATGCTGTCCTGGCTGTTGTTCTACACCGGCATCCTGGACCTCGCGCGGCTGCCGCAGATGGAGATCGCGGACCCCCGCGGCCTCGTGCAGAGTCAGGCCCTCGTCAATGGCGACCAGAGCCTGCGCTTCGTCGTCAACGGATCCTCCGCCAACCGCACGCTGCCGGCGCGCTTCATCTCGGAGTTTTTCGGCTCAGGCGTGCAACACGTCGCCTTTGCGTGCAAGGACATCTTCGCCACCGTCGCAGCCATGCGCGCCCGCGGCGCGGAGTTCCTGGATATTCCTGACAACTACTACGACGACATCGAAGCCAAATACGACCTCGCCCCGGATGTCATGGCCAAGCTCCGCGCCAACCACATCCTCTATGACCGCGAGGGCGACGGCGAATTCTTCCAGGTCTACACCCACATCTTCGACGAGCGCTTCTTCTTCGAGATCGTCGAGCGGCGGAGCTATCAGGGCTTTGGTGCGGCCAATGCCGGCATCAGGCTCGCCGCGCAGGCCCGCGAGGTGCGGCCCGCGAGCATACCGCGGGTGTAGGTTCCACCCCCGTCATTGTAAGGAGCGTAGCGACGAAGCAATCCAGCGTCTTCCCGCAGACGGATTCTGGATTGCTTCGCTTCGCTCGCAATGACGGCGGAGAGAGCGATCACTTCATCGGGCACTTGTCGTGGAAGCGGTCCTGATCGTCGGTGACGATGGTGGCGACGGTCTTCAGCGAAAGCTCGCCGCCTGCACCCTTCACCACGTCCTGGAGATAGAAGTTCTGGATCGGGATGTGGTTGTTGCCGTATTTGAAAGCGCCGCGCAGTGACTTGAAGTTGGCCTTCTCCATCTCCGCCTTCATCGCTTCCTTCTTGGAGGTGTCGCCGCCGACGGCGACCACCGCGCTGTTGATGAGCTGCGCCGCGTCATAGGCCTGCGCGCCGTAATAGCTCGGCCGGGCGCCGGGATATTTCGCGCGGTAGTCGGCGACGAACTTCTTGTTCTGCTCGTTCGGGAGATCGTTCACCCATTCCTGCGCACCGGGCACACCGAACGCATTCTCCTTTTGCAACGGCAACGTCGTCTCGTCGACGGTGAAGGCGGTGTAGAGCGGCATTGTGGTCTTCATGCCGGCCTGGACATATTGATTGAGGAACTGCGCGCCGGCCGCACCGGGATAGAACACGAAGATCGATTCGGCGCCGGAGGCGCGGGCTTTCGCCAGCTCCGCCGAGAAATCGAGCTGGCTCGGCCAGACCGTGTATTCCTCACCCTTGATCTCGCCCTTGAACGTGCTCTTCACGCCCGCAAGCATATCCTTGCCGGCGGCGTAGTTCGGACCGATCAGGAACACGCTCTTGACGCCGTTCGCATTCATGTAGAGGCCCATGGCGGCCGGCGTCTGGTCGTTCTGCCAGGAGGTCGAGAACACGTATTTCGAACACAGCTCGCCCGCGAGCTGCGACGGACCGGCGTTGGCCGAGATCATGAAGGTCTCCGAATCCACCGCGGTCTTGAGCGAGGCGAGCAGCACGTTCGACCAGATGTAGCCGACCAGGAAATCGACCTTGTCGGACTGCACCAGCTTCTCGGTCTTCTGCTTGCCGACGTCGGGCTTCTGGCCGTCGTCCTCGTAGATCACCTCGACCGGCTTGCCGCCCATCTTGCGACCCATGTGGTCCAGCGCGAGCTCGAACGAATTGCGCATGTCGTTGCCGATCACGGCGGTCGGGCCGCTGAAAGTCGAGACGAAGCCAATCTTGATGGTGTCGCCGGCGAATGCCTGATTCGCCAGCACCAGCGCCGCTGCGCCCGCCAGCCAGAATGCCGTCCTCATAGCCACTCCCCTCCTCATTCTTGATCCCGGAAACGGGGTGATCGCCGCCTTCGGGTCTGTCCCTATTGAACGCAAAATCCGTCGCGCCGCCAATGGCTCAGCGCCGACTCCTGCACCATATTTCGCTCCAAACGGGGATGGCAAGAAATATAATTCTACTCACTCGACCGACGGCACTCCAAGGCTGCGGCGCTTTTCCGCGCCTGATCGATACATCGCCGCTATTCCCTGATTGATGACGACTATTGGACCGCGGCACCCAATCCGCACTTAAATGAAGCAAAGTGAGCAGCGAGATTCGAGGGTGCATCATGGCCACAACTCCCCATCGCGTCGTCGTCGTCGGCGCCGGCTTCGGCGGGCTGGAGACGACCTACCGGCTTGCGGGCGCGCCGGTGGAGATCACGCTGATCGACCGCCGCAACCATCATCTGTTTCAACCGCTGCTTTACCAGGTCGCGACCGCCTCGCTCGCGACCAGTGAGATCGCCTGGCCGATCCGTCATCTCATGCGCGACCGGCGCGAGGTGACGACGCTGTTCGCGACGGTGAGCGGCGTCGATGCCGCACGCCGATGCGTGCTGATCGACGATGGCAGCGAAGTGCCTTACGACACGCTCGTGCTTGCCACCGGCGCGCGTCACGCCTATTTCGGCCATGACGAGTGGGAGACATGGGCGCCGGGACTGAAGACGCTGGAAGACGCGACCACGCTGCGCCGTCACATCCTGGTGGCGTTCGAGCGCGCCGAGCGCGAGACCGATCCGGCCAAGCGCGCCGCGAGACTGACTTTCGTCATTGTCGGCGCCGGTCCTACAGGCGTTGAGCTCGCGGGCACCATCGCCGAGATGGCGCATCACACGCTGCCCGATGATTTTCGCAACATCGATACGACCAAGGCCCGCGTCGTGCTGATCGAGGCTGGTCCACGCGTGCTCGCGGGCTTTCCCGACGACCTCTCCGCCTATGCGCAGGCTTCGCTCGAAAAGATCGGTGTCGAGGTCGTACTCGGGCAGGCCGTCACCGAAATCAACCGTGAAGGCGTCGTCTTCGGCGGCAAGCTGCTCGAGGCGAAGACGCGGATCTGGGCCGCCGGCGTGCGCGCTTCGCCCGCCGCCGAATGGCTGGGCGCACCGGCCGATCGTGCCGGGCGCGTGCAGGTCGAGAACGATCTCACCATCCCCGGCCATCCCGAGATCTTTGCAATCGGCGACACCGTCAACATCAATGCCTGGGAGGGCAAGCCGGTGCCCGGCATCGCGCCGGCCGCCAAGCAGCAGGGCAAGCACGTCGCCGAAACGATCAAGGCCCGCCTGCGCGGCGAGAGCAAGGGCGCGTTCCACTACAAGCACGCCGGCAGCCTCGCCCAGATCGGCAAGCGGCTCGCCGTGATCGATTTCGGCAAGGTCAAACTGCGCGGCGCCATCGCATGGTGGATCTGGGGTATCGCCCACATCTACTTCCTGATCGGCCTGCGTCATCGCCTCAGCGTCGCGCTGAGCTGGCTGTGGATTTACGCCCGCGATCAACGCGCGGCGCGGCTGATCACGCAAGGGAGCAGCAAGGTGGTAGGCTAGACGTCAAAGCCCCGATCAAAAACATAGTGCGATGATCCCGGTGATGATGCCGAGCGAGCTTGTCGATGGCGCGGGAATTGCGGATGCTGCGAAGGCGATGGCCGCGAGGGCGTGATCAGCGCCTCCGATTTGCTCTTTTGTCGCCCACGGTGTCAGGCGGGCGTGATCGTCACCGGCAGGCTGTCGAGCCCGCGCAGCGTGTTGTTGAAGCGGCGCTTCGGTTCGCCCGTGATCTCGATCCTGGCAATACGGCGGGCCAGCGCCGAGAGCATCGTCTCGCCTTCGAGCCGCGCCACGAGCTGGCCCACGCACATATGAATGCCGGAGCCGTAGCCGACATGGCCGGCGGTTCGCCGCGTGATGTCGTAACTGTCAGGCTTGTCCCAACGCCTGGGATCGCGGTTGGCGGCGGCGAGGAACATCAGGACCTTCTCGCCTCCGCCGATGGTCGCACCTGACAGTTCGACCTCACGCGTTGTGGTACGGAAGAAGGTCTGCACCGGGCTTTCGAACCGAACGGCCTCCTCGAATGCATTGCGCGCAAGCGTGAGATCGCCACGAAGGCGCTGCCACTGATCGGGGAAGCGCGCGAGGCAATGGACCGCGGCACCGATGCCGTTGACGGTAGTGTCGAGGCCGGCCGATAACAGCGAGCGCACCAGCAGCGGCGCTTCACTCGCCGTGATCGCGCCCTCGTCGACATGGGCATGAATGCAGGCGCCGATGCCGCCGGGTGTCAGGTTGTCGCGCTGGCACTGGTCGGTGACGTAAGCCTGGTGCGGCGCCGAGCGCGCGATCGCGTCCTGGCGCAGCTGGTTCGGCGGACCGAAGGCGTTGAACACCAGGCTCGCATAGGGAATGAGATGCTCGCGCCCCCCCGGCTTCAGACCGAGCGCATCGGGGAAGATCGAGAGCGGATAGGCCTCGGCGAGATCTGCGATCGCATCGAAGCTGCGTTTCTCAAGTAGCAGGTCCGCGCGCGTCTCGGCCGCAGCGGCAAACCGGTCGCGCAGCCCCTTCATCACCGTCGGCGACAGCACCTTTGACAACACGGCCCGGGTGCGGGTGTGCTCAGGTGGATCGGCCTCGAGAATCAGGCTCGGCGGTCGCCACGGCGTCTCCTTCTTGAAATCGCTCAGGCCGACGCCGCGGCTCGAGCAGAACGTCGCGGGATCGCTCAGCACGGCATGGACCTCGGCATAGCGCGCCACGCCATAGAACTTCCATTTGTCGAGATAGACGACTGGGGCGGTCTCGCGCAGCAGCTCATGGGTGGGATAGGGGTCGGCAAAAAAGTTCATGTCGAAGGGATCGACGTCGAGATGCGGGACGCCTGATGCGGTCGAGGCGGCTGGGCTCATGAGTGTCCTCCCTCATTTTAATCTTGTGAAAGGGCGCCGCTTGCACTTAGGTCATAGTAGCGCCGCGAGACAGAACCCGACATGCCGCCTTCGACCCGATTCCGCCAAAAGCCTGCGCCCGCTGACGTCGGACCGACGCTCGATCTGGATCGGTACGTTCCGGCTTTCATCACCTTCATTGCCAACAAGTTATCGAACAGCGCGACCGCGCTCTACCAGCGGCAGTTCGGCGTCAACGTCACGGAATGGCGGATCATGTCGCTGCTGGCGATCGAGCCCGGTATTCCCGCTTCGCGCATCTGCCACGTCATCGGCTTCGACAAGGGCCCGGTGAGCCGGACCCTGGCCGGCCTTGAGAAGCGCGGCCATGTGTCGATCCGCACCGATCCGAACGACGGCCGCACCCATTCGATCTCGCTGACGGCGAAGGGCCGCACCACCCATGACAAGGTGATCGCCGCCGCCTTCGAGCGCGAGCGCCGGTTGTTGTCTTGCCTGAACGAGGACGAGCGCGAGGTATTGATCGACCTGCTGCGCCGGCTGCACGAAAATCTCGGCGCGGTGACTGGCAGCAGCGACGCTTGACGGAATGCGCGAGAGGCGCGATCCGGCGTCATTTCCAGGCATACGCCGGCATTGCCCGCGGCTCCCTCTCTGCCGAGCATCGTTTCCTCCGATCCGACGCGGCGGCTTGTCCGCCGTCTTTCCTGCATGGAATGGTTCGCACAAGTTAGTTGCTTCGGCAACAAAAGAATTCCACAGGATATTGCGGCAGACTGACTGGCTTGTTTGGGACCGGACGATTGCCTCTCGCCGTCTTTGCGAGGAGCCCTTGCGACGAAGCAAATCCAGAATCCCTCCGTGGAAAGATACTGGGTTGCTTCGCTACGCTCGCAACGACGATCTGGAAGCCGGCGCGCCCAAGACTGCCGACCGAATCGAAGAGAGCTGGTCTTCAGCCACCTGGCCCGATCCACTCCACCGACGCATCATCATTCAGCCGCGCCACCAGTTCCGCCCGCCGCGTCAGCACGGCGCGCTGGTTGATGTAGCCCTTGTCGGTGATCTCGCCACCATCCACCGACGGCGGCTCGTCGAGCAGCAGCGCGCGCGTGGCGTGGGCAGAGGAATTGGTGCCCTGCTGCTTCAGCCTTGCCAGGCCCTGTGCAATCGCGGACCGCACCTTGTCATGCGCAAGCACATCACTCACGCTTGCCGACAAAGGCAGGCCGGCATGTGCACGGCAGGCGACGAGGTTCGGGAACACCAGAAACCGCACCTCATCGCCGCCATGGCCGGTCACAACGATATCTTGCGCGAGCGGCGCAAGCGCTGCGATGCCGGCGACGCGCAACGTTCCGGCGCTGACCCAGGTGCCGGAATTGAGCTTGAAGTCTTCCGCGACGCGCCCGTCGAAGAACAAGCCGCGCTCCGGACGCTCGGCGTCGGCGAATTTCACGGCGTCGCCGATGAGATAAAAACCCTCTTCGTCAAAGGCCTGCCTCGTCAGCTCCGGCGCCTTCCAATAGCCGGGCGTGACATTGGGTCCGCGCACCCGCACCTCCAGCTTGTCACCGGAGGCGGTGAGCTTCAATTCCGTGCCGGGTATGGGCACGCCGATGTTGCCGGAGCGTTCCGCGAGAAAATGGCAGTCGGTCGCCAGCGGCGAGGTCTCGGTCGAACCCCAGGCCGAAACCATCGGCATGGCGTGACCGATGGTTTTGATCGACAGCTCTTGCAGCGCATCCCAGATGGTTCTGCGGCAGTGCGGCGCCGGCGTAGAAGGCGAATTTCACCTCGCTGAAGAAACGGCGGCGCAATTCTTCGTCGCCGCGCAGCGCCGCGATCAGCATATCGAAACCGCGTGGCACGTTGAAATAGACCGTCGGCATCACGCTTTTCAGATTGGCGAGCGATGTCGCAAAGAGGCCGGGGGCGGGCTTGCCGCCGTCGATATAGAGCGAGCCGCCATTGCGCAGCACGAGATTGAAATTGTGGTTGGCCCCGAAGGTGTGGCTCCACGGCAGCCAGTCGAGGATGAGGAGATCGTCGCCGCTCTGTTCGAGAAAAGTCCAGGTCTGCGCCCTTGCTTGCTGGCTCGACGTCAGCATGCGCTGGGTGTTGATGACCGCCTTCGGCGTGCCTGTTGAGCCCGAGGTGAACAGGAATTTTGCGATTGTATCAGGCGTCACCGCGGCGAAGGCCTTTGCGACCTCAGGCGTCTCGGCCGTTGCCGCGATGAGGCGGAACGCAAGCGCATCGGCATCGCCGGAGACGCCACTGATGATCTGTGCCGCGTGCAGCGGTTTTATCGCGGCGAGCGCCGCCGCAAACGGCTTGGTGCCGGAAACATAGATCGCGCCGGGCTCAAGCAGCGAGATCATGCTTTTCAGCTTGTCGAAATCTTTCGACATCAGCGAATAGGCCGGCGAGATCGCGGCCGAGGGCACACCGACATGCTGGGCGGCGAGCGCCAGCAGCGCGTGATCGATGCTGTTGTCGGAGAGAATGACCACGGGGCGTTCGGCGCTGAGCCCTTGTGCCAGGATCCACGATGCCGCCGCGCGTACCCGCCGCAGGGCGCCTGCGTAAGTCACGGTCGCCCAGGGCGTCTCGGCGCTGTCGCGCTCGGCGAGGAAAATCCTGTCCGGCCTCTGCCGCGCAAAATGCTCGAGCCAATCGCCGATGCAGCGCGCGCTCTCGCGCAACGGCTCCGGCGAGCGCAGCACGATGCTGCCGTCGGCGCGATGCCCGGCGACGGTCTTCGGCGTTGCGAACAGGCTCGAAGCGTCACCGCGAATGGCTGACGTCATGGTTTCCTCCTCGCCCCTGTCAGGCATCGGTCACGGCCTCGTTTTGGGCTGCCTTGGCCACAAGGTTGAGCACGGCAATTGTTGTCGTCAACTACTCGGTGCTCACCGTTGTCGGCGCCAATCCCGGCCTGTCGCAGATGGCGGTGGCCAAACGGCTTGGTATCGAGCGCGCTCGGCTGGTCCATCTGCTCGACGGCCTCGAGGAACGCAAGCTGGTGAAGCGGATCAAGTCGAAATCGGACCGGCGCTCCCACGCGCTGCACCTCACCGCGCGAGGGCAGGCGGCGCTGGCCAAATTCAAGCGGCTCGCCGCCGAGCACGAGCGGCACGTCGAGGAGAAGATCGGCAAGGCGAACCTTGAGCGGCTGCTTCAGATCCTCGCGGGTTTCACCTGATCGGGACTGCCTAATATTTGCGCAAGTGCCCTGCAGAGGGCGTTTGCGGGAGGGCATCCTGCTCATCGGCATATCCCTCAAGCCTATGATCTCACGACAATATCTGGAGCGACTGCACCGCCCGGATAATGTACACAATGGCACATCGCTTGCTTCAATCCGGGTGAGACCTGTTGCCGGAGTTTTGTCGCCATGGGGGCTGAACAGCCTGAAACGATCGCCGCGATCGTGGCCGCGCATCGCGCGGGCACGGTGACGCCGGCGCAGACGATCGCGCGAACCTATCAGCGCATCCGCGACCGCAACGATCCCGCTGTTTTCATCAGCCTGCGCGACGAGAAGGACGCGATCGCTGAAGCCGAAAAGCTTGCCGCGAAAGACCCCGCCAGCTTGCCGCTCTACGGCGCGCCGGTCGCGGTGAAGGACAACATCGACGCGCTGGGATTTCCGACCACGGCGGCCTGCCCGGCTTTCTCCTATACGCCGACGCACGACTCGACCGCCGTGGAGCGGCTGCGGGCAGCGGGCGCGATCATCATCGGCAAGACCAATCTCGACCAGTTCGCAACCGGCCTCGTCGGCGTGCGGTCGCCCTACGGCATTCCCAAGAATTCGATCCGCGAGGATCTGATTCCCGGCGGATCGAGCTCGGGCTCGGCGGTCGCGGTCGGCGCAGGGCTCGTGCCGCTGGCGCTTGGCACCGACACGGCCGGCAGCGGGCGCGTGCCGGCGATGCTCAACAACATCGTCGGACTGAAGCCGAGCCTGGGCATGATCTCGACTGCTGGCCTGGTCCCGGCCTGCCGAACGCTGGACTGCATCTCGGTGTTCGCGCTGACCGTGGATGACGCCGCGCTTGCGGTGTCGGTCATGGCCGGACCTGACCAGGCCGATCCGTTCTCGCGCGACCGGCCGCTTCAGGCGCTCACAGCGTTCCCAGCGAATTTGCGCCTGGGCGTGCCGCGAAATGGGCAGTTGATCTTCTTCGGCGACAAGACATCGGAAGCTGCTTACGGCGAAGCCCTCAAACGCTGGACGGCTCTCGGTGCCACGCTGGTCGAATTCGATCTCGAGCCGTTCTACGAGACTGCACGGCTGCTCTATGAGGGGCCCTGGGTTGCCGAGCGCTATCTCGTGATCAAGAATCTGCTGGCTTCCGCACCCGATGCTATTCATCCCGTGACACGAGAGATCACTGCCGCCGGCGCGCGGCTCACGGCAGCGGACACTTTCTCCGCGCTCTACCGCCTGCAGGGTCTGCGCAAGATCGCCGAGCGGACGTTTGCAAACATCGACGCGCTGGTGCTGCCGACGGCGCCGACGGCCTACACGACCGCCCAGGTGCTGGCCAATCCGGTCGAGCTCAACAGCCGGCTCGGCACCTACACCAATTTTGTCAATCTGCTCGACCTCTGCGGTCTCGCCGTGCCGGCCGCAATGCGTGCGGACGGCATTCCGTTCGGGATCACGCTGCTCGCGCCGGCCGGATGCGATGCGCTGCTTGCGAGCATCGGCCGCGTGTTCCATGCGGATACGAAGCTGACGGTCGGCGCGAAGGGCGCGGCGCAAGCGCCGCTCGCGCCTTTGCCGGCTGGTAGCGACGACGGGATTCCGATTGCGGTGGTCGGCGCGCATCTCTCGGGCATGGCACTCAATGGCGAATTGAAGGCGCTGAATGCAAAGCTCGTCGAGACGTCGGAGACTGCGCCGGACTACAAGCTTTACGCACTCGAGACCACGCCGCCGAAGCCCGGCATGCTGCGCGTCGGGGCTGGAAAAGGCGCATCGATCGAGCTGGAGATCTGGTCGCTCTCACCGTCCGCCTTCGGCAAGTTCGTCAACGCGATTCCCGCGCCGATGGCGATCGGCACGATCAGGCTGGCGGATGGCCGCAGCGTCAAAGGGTTTCTCGTCGAGCCGGAGGTATTGGGCGAGGCGCGGGATATCACCGCGTTTGGGGGATGGCGGAAGTTCATGGCGGAAGCCGCGGCGACGTAGAGCCTACACCGACACTGCGTAAATCTCGTACTCCCCGCGCACGAGCTCGATATGGGCGCGCATCGCGGCGGCGGCGCCCTGCTTGTCGCCGCGCATGATGGCGACGACGACACGGTCGTGCTCGGCCTGCGATTTTGCCAATCGGCCGAGATTGCGGAACTGGGCGCGACGGAACGGCTGCACCCGAACACGCGTCGCCAGCGTGATCTCGGCGATATAGCCGTTCTGCGATCCCGCATAGATCGCGTTGTGGAAACGCTCGTTGACCTCGTGAAAGCGATCGGGATTGCCGGCATAGCTGAGAACGCGCAGCTCTTCGTGGATGGCCTCCAGGCCGTGACGCTCGGCCGCCGACATGCGCTCGGCGGCGAGGCCGGCACACAATGCCTCCAGCTCGGCCATCGCGTCGAACATGCTTGTCAGCCGCTCGATGGACGGTTGCGCGACGACCGCGCCGCGATGCGGCCGCGCCTCGACCAGGCCGCTGGCGACCAGCTGACGCAAGGCTTCGCGCACGGGCGTGCGCGAGACGCTGAAGCGTCGCGCGATGTCGGTTTCGTCCAGCGGCCCGCCGGGCGCCAGGGTTCCGCGCACGATCTCGTCGGCAAGCTGGAGACGGATTTCCTCGGCGCGCGTGACCTTCGGCACCGATGGCGAGGCGCGGTCGACCCGCGGCACCACCGGTTCGGCCGGCAGTATCCCGGGCGGAAAATCGTCAAGCGTCATACGGTCAGGTCTCTTTCGACTCGTCGATGATGCTGACATGGGCAGCGACGACGCGCCAGCCCTCAGGGAAACGAATCCACGTCTGCATCTGCCGTCCGACCTTGCCGGGAGCCGTGTCGCGATAGAACAGGGTGGAGGCGACCGCCGTGTCGCGGCCATAGCTCGAGATCACCGTCCTGGCGGTGCGACGGTTGAGACCAACCGGCGAGCGGCCGGCGCGGAAGCCGGAGATCGCCTCATAGCCGTAGAGGTTCTCGCCAATGCCATAGCGCAGCGTACGAGGATCATTGCGGAAGAGTTCGCCGAGCACGACAACGTCGTTGCTGACGAGGGCCTGCTCATAACGCTCGAATGCGGCTTTGACTTCCGCGATCACGTCGGGGAGATCGATCTCCATCTCAAATTCCTCTTGGGGCAGGCGCTGCGACGACACCCATCTTCTCCAATGCGTACGCGACGCGGAGCGCGATGTCCTCGCGCCAGGGCGCACAGATGATCTGCACGCCGATCGGCAGGGGCTCGAGCGGCACCGGCACCGCAACCACGGGCAGGCCGATGAACGAGATCGGCTGGGTGTGGATGCCGATATTGGCGCGCACCGGCAGTTCGACGCCGTCGAGATTGAAATTGACCTGACCAAGCTTCGGCGCGGTGCAGGGTGTGGCCGGTGCGATCAGCACGTCGACGGATCTGAAAATCTCCGCGAATTGCGCGCGATACCAGCGTCGGAATTTTTGCGCGCGGTCGACCAGCGGCGCCGGCACCATCGCGCCGGCGATAAGGCGGTCACGCACGGCCGGATCAAAATCGTCGGGACGCTTGCGCAGGCGATCGAGATGCAGCGAGGCACCCTCGGTGGTGGTGATGACATAGGCCGCGGCGCGGGCCCGCGCGGCTTCGGGCACGTCCACGACCTCTGTTGTGCCGAGCGCTTTGGCAACGCGGCTGACGGCTTCGACGGCTTCCGGGAACACATTCTTCTGGAAGTATCCGCCGGCGATTGCGATGCGCAGATCCGAGATCGGATTGGCGAGCAGCGGCAGTGTCGGCTCGAGGCCTCGCGTGGTGCAGGCGCCATCGTCGGCATCCGGGCCCTGCATCGCATCGTAGGCAAGCGCGAGATCGGTGACATCACGTGCGAACGGGCCAAGATGATCGAGGCTCGCGACGAACGGGAACGAGCGTGCGCGTGACAGCCGACCATAGGTCGGCTTCAGGCCGAAGATACCGCAGAACGACGACGGCACGCGGATCGAACCATTGGTGTCCGAGCCGAGCGCGATCGGCACCAGCGCGCCGCCGACGGCGCTGCCGGAACCGCCCGACGAGCCGCCGGTCATCCGCGTCGGGTCATGCGGATTGCGCGAGGGGCCGTCATGGACGTTCTCGCCGGTGAAATCGTAGGCGTATTCGCCCATGTTGAGCGCGCCGACCAGCACGGCGCCGGCGGCTTCCAGGCGCTCGATCAGCGTGGCGTCACGCCGGGATGGTGCGAGGTCGCGGTTGATCTTCGAGCCGGCTCGTGTCGAGAGGCCTGCGACATCGAACAGGTTCTTCACCGCGAAGGGCACCCCGGCGAGTGGACCGACGGCCTTGCCGGCCGCGATGTCGGCATCCATGGCACGCGCTTTCGCGCGTGCGCGATCGGCCGTGACGTCGGTGAAGGAATTGAGGACACCGTCGTACTGCTTGATGCGCGCAAGCGCCGCTTCGGTCGCTTCGAGCGCCGACATCTTGCCGGCAGCAACCGCACCCGCGATTCCCGCAGCCGTCATCTCTGGCTTGGTTGTCATGGCGATGTCAGACCGTGAAGATGGGCGCCGGCTCGGTCTCGTCCGGCAGCGCGAATTCGTCGACCAGGCGGCCAAGCCGCAGCGACACTTCGAGATTGGCACGCACCGCAGGCCGCCAGGCCTCCTCGACGGGCAGCGCCAGCGCTTTCGATACGGCGTCGATATAATCGTCCAGCGGCTCGGCCATCACTCTCTCAAGCTGATCTCAGTGAACTCTCAGTGTACCTGCAACGGCGGATGCGGGATCGCCGTCAGCAGCTCCTTGGTGTAGCCATCCTGCGGATCGCTCAAGACCTTCTCGGAAGTGCCTTGCTCGACGATCCGCCCCGCCCGCATCACAATGACACGATCGCACAACAAGCGCACTACATTCAAATCATGCGAGACGAACAGGTAGCTCATACCTAGACGCGCTTTCAGGTCCTGAAGCAGGTTCAGAACGACCGCCTGCACCGAGACGTCCAGCGCCGCGGTCGGCTCGTCCAGGATGACCAGCTTGGGATGCAGCGCGATGGCGCGGGCGATGCCGACGCGGGCCTTCTGGCCGCCGGAGAGCTGGTGTGGGAAGCGATCCAGCAGATCGTGCGGCAGGCCGACCATGGTCGCAAGCTCCTCGCAGCGGGCACGAAGCGCATCGCGGCCCCTGATGTCGCCGAGTTGCATGAGGGGATCGGCGATGGCACGCGCGGCGGTGAAGCGTGGGTTGAGGCTGTCGGTCGGATCCTGGAACACCATCTGGATGCGGCTGCGCTGCGGCAGCCGGGCAAAGGCAGATGGCGCGATGCCGGAGATGTCCTCGCCGTCGAACCGGATCAGGCCCGAGGTCTGGTCGAGCAGCCGCATCACCATCATCGAGGTGGTCGATTTGCCGCAGCCGGATTCGCCGACCAGGCCGACGCTCTCGCCGGCGCGAATCGAGAAGCTGATGCCGTCGACCGCGCGGAACATGTCGGGCTCAAGGCGCGGCTTGCGGCCGAACAGCTTTCCGAGCGTGGCGGTGGCGCCCTGGCGGGGATATTCCTTGACGAGCTTTTCGATGAGCAGGAGAGGCTCGGGAGTCCCGTCACCCCCGGGCTTGACCCGGGGGGCCATCGATTGAGATGAGTCTTGCGAAGCGTGTTGGATGGCCGGGTCAAGCCCGGCCATCACAGTCGTGCCCTCTTCCTCCGGCAACAGGTCGCGCAAGCTCACGCCGAGTCGCGGCGTCGCGCGCATCAGCTTCTTGGTGTAGGGGTGCTGCGGGCTCGCGAAGATGTCGGCGGCCTCGGCCGTCTCGACGACGCGGCCCTTCTCCATCACGACGACGCGGTCGCAATAGGCGGCGGCGAGGCCGAGATCGTGGGTGATCAGGATGGTCGACATCGCCCGCCGCCTGGTGAGCTCGACGATCAAATCCATCACCGCCTTCTGCGTCGTCACGTCGAGACCGGTGGTCGGCTCGTCCGCGATCAAGAGCTGCGGATTGCAGGCGAGCGCGAGCGCGATGACGACGCGCTGGCACATGCCGCCTGACAGCTCGAACGGATAAGCGTGATAGCGCTCGCGCGGCCGCGCGATCCTGACCTGCTCCAGCGCCTCGATCGCCTTTTCGCCATGGTCCGAAACCATCGCCTGCTGCACATGGGTGCGCAGCACGTCCTCGATCTGGTCGCCAACCTTGCGGATCGGGTTCAACGCGGCACGCGGGTTCTGGAAGATCATCGAGACTTCGCGGCCGCGCAGGTCGCGCATCTGGTCTTCGCTCGCCGCCTTGACGTCGATGCCCGAGAACATCACCGAGCCCTCGGCGATCCGCCCCGCGCGATCGAGGATACGCATCACCGCGTAGGAGGTCACCGACTTGCCGGAGCCTGATTCGCCGACGATCGCGAGCGTCTCGCCTTTGGCGACGGAGATGTTGACGTGCTGCACGGCCTTGACGATGCCGCGGCGCGTGGCGAATTCGACCGTGAGATCCTGCACGTCGAGCAGCGGCTTGGCGGTCACGCATGCCTCCCGTCGCTCAGGAGTTCAAAAACAACCCCATGCACAGTAGGACGGGAACTGGAATCATTGAGAGATTTTGCGGGTGAGGGAGGCACGACTCTCTCATTCCCTCCCCCCTTGTGGGGGAGGGGCAGGGAGGGGGGTAGCCACAAACTCAGAACTCTCCCGGGGCTACCCCCCTTCCTGCCCCTCCCCCACAAGGGGCGAGCGAGCGATACAGCGGAGCTCAAAATCACCATCACGTCCTCCGCTGGGGGTCGACGATGTCGCGCAGGCCGTCGCCGAGGAGGTTGAAGCAGAACACGGCGATCATCAGCGCAAGGCCGGGGAACAGCGCGATCCACCACTCGCCTGACACCATGAAGCCCGCGCCTTCCGCGACCATGATGCCCCATTCGGCGGTCGGCGGGCGAACACCGAGGCCGATGAAGGAGAGGCCCGCGGCATTGAGGATGGCATAGCCCATGGTCAGCGACATCTGCACGATCATGATCGGCATGATGTTCGGCAGGATGTGCACCAGAAGTACTCGGAACTCGCCGTTGCCTGAGAGGCGCGCGGCCTGCACGAAACCGGCATTGCGACGGACGTTCGCCTCCGCGCGCGCGACGCGGGCATAGAGCGGGAAGTTCACGATGGCGGTCGCGAGGATGATGTTCTGAACGGTGTTGCCGAGCGCGGCAACGATGCCCATCGCCAGCACGAACAACGGGAAGGCCATGATGGTGTCGGCGATGCGGCCGACGATACGGTCGGTCCAGCCGCCGAAATAGCCGGCCGCAATGCCGGCGAGCCCGCCCATCAAAAACACCAGCACGACGGAAGCGACCGCAATGAACGTATCGAGCCGCGTCGCCACCACGACGCGGCTGAAAATGTCGCGGCCGAGTTGGTCGGTGCCGAACCAGTGCGCCGCCGATGGCGGCTTCAGCGCGGCGGCGGTGTCGGAAGCGAGCGGATCGTAGGGCACCACATAAGAGCCGAAGATCGCGGCGATGAGGATCAGGATCAGCAGCGCGAAGGCGAAGCCGGTGACCTTGTTCTCACTGAGCACGTAGCGGGCCTGTTCGAGGACGGCAGCAAGCCCCGAGGTCCGCGCGGGGCCGACGGGCTCAACGGCTGGCGCGACGGAGCTCATGAGACCACCCGGATGTTGTTTGACCGAACATGCAAGCCGCGGGGGTGCCTTACCTCTCCCGCTTGCGGGGGAGGTCGGCGCAACGCGCCGGGTGGGGGCTCTCTCCACATCGGGACTCTCGCCCGCGGAGATACCCCCTCCCCAACCCTCCCCCGCAAGCGGGAGAGGGGGCGCACCTTCGCCGGAATTTGCACAGGACGAAACCTCATCATGGTTTAGCCCTCCAGCCGCACGCGCGGATCGATCACGCCATAGAGAATGTCGATCACGAGATTGAGCAGCACGTACATGACCGCCATGGTCAGCACGAAGCCTTGCACCGGCGCGAAGTCCGACGAGATCAGCGCTTCCACCGCGTAGGAGCCGATGCCGGGCCAGGCGAACACTTTTTCCACCAGCACGTTGGCGCCGAGCAGGAACGAGAACACCATGCTGAGCGTGGTGATGACGGGAAGCATCGCATTGCGGAAGGCGTAGGTGACGATGACCGTTGATGGTGACAGGCCGCTGGCGCGCGCGGTGCGAACGAATTCGGATGCGAGCACCGCCAGCATCGAGGCGCGAGTCATGCGCGCGATCGGTGCCAGCGAGAAGATCGCGAGCGTCGTCGCAGGGAGGATGAGCTGGCTCAGGGCCGAGCGAAACGCCTCGAAGTCGCGAGCGATCAGGGTGTCGACCAGATAGAAGCCGGTGACGGTGGGCGGCGCGCTGTAGAACACGTCCAGGCGGCCGAGGGGTGCCGGCGACCAGCCGAGTTGGAAGTAGAAGACATAGACCAGCACGAGACCGGTGAAGAACACCGGCAGCGAGACGCCCGCTGTCGTCGTCACCCGGCAGAGATGGTCGATCCACGATCCCGGCCGTGTTGCAGCCAATACGCCGAGCGGAATGGCGATCGCGACGGAGACGATCAAGCCGAGCAGCGTCAGCTCGGCGGAGGCCGGCAGGCGGTTGCGAATTTCGGCTGCCACCGGCTGGCCCGTCGTCAGCGAGTTGCCGAAATCGCCATGGGCGAGATCGTTGGCGTAGCGGAAGAACTGCTCGATCAGCGGCTTGTCGAGGCCGAGCTTTTTGCGAATCTGCTCGACGGCTTCCTTGGTCGCGGCGGGACCGGCGAAATAAGCGGCGGGATCACCCGGCAGTGCGCGCGTCAGCAGGAAGGTGACGATGACGACGCCGATCAGCGAGGGAATCGCAAACATCAGGCGCTTGCCGATCATGGTGAGCATGGGGTGCTCCTGCGTGTGTTGCGCGCGCTGTCAGCCGCCCGCTCCGCCGCGTTCCCTCCCCCCTTGTGGGGGAGGGTTAGGGAGAGGGGTGGCCCCAGCAGAGGTCTGAGTTCGTGGCTACCCCCCTCCCCAACCCTCCCCCACAAGGGGGGAGGGAGCGAGAGAGCTGTGCTCACCTCTCCCATGTCCCCTCACCCCTTCGCCATCGCGCGATAGTCGAGTCTGCGGTGGAACCAGTACTGGTACCCCGAGATGTTCTTCTGCATCGCGACGTTGACGAAGGGCTGGTACAGCGGAATGCGAGGGATGTCGGTGTAGGCGAGGTCAACGAAGCCCTTCACGTCGGCGTCGTAGGTGGCGGTGTCGCCGGTGGCGGCGGCGGTGCGCGCACCGTCGATCAGCCTGTCCATCTCCGCCGACTTGTAGCTCATGGTGTTGAAGACGGAATTGTTGCCGTGATAGCACCAGTAGAAGAAGTATTCGGGGTAATCGAGCCAGCCCGAGAACACGTTGGTGAAGAGCGGCATCTCCTTCTTGTTGAGCTCGGTGCGCCAGTTGGCACCAGGCACCTTGTTGATGGTGGTCTTGATGCCGATCTGCGCGAGACTCTCCTGCACCAGCACGCAGAGCGGCTCGTTGACGCCGGCAAAATTCAGGTCGAACGAGATCGTGGTCTCTAAGCCGCCGGAGAGGCCTGCTTCCGCCATCAGCGCCTTCGCCTTGTCGATGTCGGTGTTGTATTTGTGGGGCTGGGGCCAGGCGACTTCGGTCGGCTTGTCCTTCGCGGCACCGAACATCGGATTCGCCAGCCCGAACATCACGGCGTCCATGATCTTCTGATAGGGCAGCGCATAGGCGACGGCCTGACGGATCTTGGGATTGTCGAACGGCGGCCTGGTGACGTTCATGCCGATATATTGGATGCCGTTGGAGAACGGCAGCGACACCACGTTGAGCTTGCCGTTGGCCTTCATCTCCTGAAAATCCTTGTTCGGAAGTTCGTAGGAAATGTCGGCGTCACCGCGCTCCAGGAGCGCGCGGCGGTTGCCGGCCTGGGGCACCATGCGCCAGATCACGCGCCTGATCTTCGGCAGCGGACCGCACACCCAGTCCTCGTTGCGCTCCATGATCACTTCGGTGCCGGCGGTCCACTTCGTCACCTTGTAGGCGCCGGAGCCCGCGGTCTGCTGCTTGGTGAACTCCAGACCCCAGGGGTCCTTCTCGCTCGAATTCTTCTTCACCAGCTCGGAGTTGACGATGCAGGGCACGATGACGGCGAGATCGGGGACCGTCAGCCTGTCCTTCTTCAGGAAGTCGACGCGCACGGTATAGTCGTCGATCACGACGAACTGCTCGGGCTTGGTCAGCGATCCCGCGCTCATCTGGAACGTCGGGAAGCCGCCGACGCTGACCGCGCGGTCGAGCGACCATTTCACGTCCTTGGCAGTCACCGGCGCGCCATCGTGGAATTTCGCATTCTTGTGCAGCTTGAACGTGACCGACATGTCGTCGACCTTGAAGTCCTCGGCGAGCTCTCCCTTGAACTTGTCGCGGTCGTAATAAGGCACGCCGCCGGGACCGGTCTTCATCTCATGGCTGATCAGGCGGTCGTAGCAATTCCAGGACACCTCGTAGCCCGGCACGTTGGTGCCGACGCCGTGGATGTCGAGATTGTTGGGGCCGCCCTCCGAGACGATCAGCAGCGTCTCCGAGCGCGCATCGGCATGGGCCGAGGAGATGATTTGTGGCACCCCCGGAAGCGCGGCGGCGGCCAATCCGGACACGGATTTGAGGAAATCGCGACGCTGCATCGGACTGCTCCAACTCAGAAGTTTCTGGTTGGAACTGGATTCGCAAGGTTCGTGCCAGAGCTTAATGAAGGATTAGCGACACATTAATTTATTGATATCGCAGTAAAATCCCAAAAATTGGCGACGGAACGTCAACGCCCAGATCCCCGGCATTGCATACAAAGAGCATTATTTGCTTATTAAATAGAGCGACGCAAATACTTGCCTATTTAATGCGCAGAACAGACAGCTACAACCTCCACGACCTATCGCGAGGAGGAAGGCTCGCGCCTTGAACCCGTCATTGCGAGCGAGGCGAAGCAATCCAGTCTTTCCAGCGGGGCAGTTCTGGGCCTCCCCTAAATTGGTGGACACCTATAGCTTAGGCAGAGAGAGGTGTCGGATGGCGAAACGGCAGCGTCGGTCATATTCGGACGAGTACAAGGGGCAGGCAGTTGATCTGGTTTTGTCGAGCGGTCGCTCGGCGAAGTCGGTATCGAAAGAGCTCGGGCTCGATGGCTCCGTGCTCAGTCGATGGGTGAAGGAGCGGAGCACGGTAGCAGCCGGCGGCAGCGCCGCGGCGCCCACGTCGCAAGCGTCGGTGCCGTCGGCGGACCAGGCTGACGTGATCGCACGGTTACAGCGGGAAAACGAGCAGTTGCGCATGGAGCGCGACATTTTAAAAAAG
>NZ_FOQM01000044.1 GCF_900113735.1 Bradyrhizobium sp. Gha | reverse complement strand
CGCCTGATCTCGCGCTGCACATCGTCGGCCTCCGCAAGGTTCACTGTTATCAGGCCGGATTCGTGCCCGGTCAGGACCGGTCCATGCTCGTCGGACAGAATCTCGAATGCCAGCTGAAATCCACCCGCGGATGCGATGGGTAGGCGGAGCCTTCGCAGGTCGTAGATCAGTCTGCGCTTTGCTTCCTCCACGCGCGTCCACAGGAACACGTTATGGGAATTTTGCGTGGTAGGAATGACCTGGGTCAGGGAGCAGGACAGGCAGTAGGGAGCCGAGGCAACAGCACACCAATTGCAACCGATGATGTTTCGGTTGACGCATTCCAGGGCGCTTTCCGCGCCGACCATTGCCATATTCTCAGGATCGAACATCAAGCGCTGCTTACACCGATTGCATTCGGAGTCCTCGAAAGCTGAAAGCTGCCCACAATGAGGACATTTGAACTCTCTCATGGTCGCGCACGTTTATTGAGGGTGCCGATCAACGCGCGCTGCTTCTTTAATGCGCGCTTCCTCAGAATGTCAGCGTCGGCTTCACTCACGGTGCGACGCGCGCCCTGATAGGACGCCCTGTCGGACACCGGCTGGGCCAGCCAGTCTTGCACCGGCTGAACCGACATGGGTTTCACTCTGGATCGCATTTTCATCCTTTAGAAAGCCCTCAGTTGGAAATGGGTTCCGGTCAGGTATTGGACGGTTGGTCCATCGCAAACGAGCATGCTGCTGGCGATCGTAGCTGCGATGTCATACCATTCGCACCTGAGCGGTCGCGGCATTCGTCGGTGACGATGCGCAGACAGGTCATGCGACGTTCTCAATCGTCTCATTGGAGCCAATCCCATGAAAATCCGCGTTGGCTTCGAGATGATCTACGACTTTCCGCAACCAACGCCGCTGATTGCAGTTGTCGGCACCCACTTCACGCGGGCATCCGACATCGTCGTGCCCGATCATCTTGTCAGTGAGCCGTCAGTACCGATCACGCCCTATCGCGACGGTTTCGGAAATTGGTGTAGCCGTCTTGTTGCGCCCGCCGGCCGCATGCGCCTCACAGCGGACGGCATCGTACGAGATAGCGGTCTGGCCGACCTCATCGTACCATCAGCGCAGCAACATGCGGTGGAAGATCTTCCTCCGGACACCATCGTCTATTTGCTCGGCAGCCGGTATGTCGAGACCGACCGACTTACCGCCGTGGCGTGGAAGTTGTTCGAGAAGACCGCGTCTGGTTGGGCACGGGTCGAGGGCATCTGCGACTTCGTCCATAACCACATAGCTTTCGGCTACGAACACGCCCGCCCCACCAAGACTGCCTGGGAGGTGTTCAACGAAGGCAAAGGCGTCTGCCGGGACTATGCACATCTGGCTATTGCGTTCTGCCGCTGCATGAACATTCCCGCGCGCTACTGCACGGGCTATCTCAGTGACATTGGCATGGCACCTCCATATGCCGCTGGCGATTTTGCCGGCTGGTTCGAAGCCTATATCGGCGGGCGCTGGTACACATTCGATCCTCGCAACAATATTCCGCGCATCGGTCGCGTGCTAATCGCACAGGGCCGCGATGCCGCCGACGTTCCAATCACCCAGACATTCGGACCCAACACCTTACTCAGCTTCAAGGTTTGGACCGACGAACTCGTCTGTTGATCACCAGAGCGCCAGTTGGCAATGCAACTGCCACCTCAAGCGCGGAACAGAATCCCTCACGGTCCAAGCGCGCAACAAGGAGAGCTCCGTTACTTGGATCTATTGGCTTCGAAGATCAGTGCCGCCTGAAAGAGGCGGCCCGCCTCCGTTCGAACCTCGACTGCAACGTCCGGGCGGTCTTCCTGACCCGCCAAATCACGTGCCAATCCTGCCAACGTGTGAGCCGCCTCCATCTCGGCCTCTCGCTGCGTAGAAAACTCTATTCCATCTTCGTCAGGGTAGAGCTCCTGATCGTCTCTGATATCGAAGAAATATCGGATCATCATGAGCGCCCTTTTAGAGAATGTCGGCGCCAGCGCGAGAGGATTCGAAGGCATGTCCGGCATTCGCAGGTCAACTTCGCGGCTCGCTCCAGTTGCGCAGTCGGGACCCAGGACCGGCGTGCCACCAGTCACGGTCCGTGGCCCTGCTTCCCGGTCGGACCGAGAATCGAGGCGGCCGACGCTCGCCTCAGCTCTCGCCCGACAGCCGGGCGAAATCGTCGAATAGCGCTGCCACCAGTGCGCGGTGGCGCGTATCCTCGGCAGGCAGGCTTGCAGCATAGAGGTTGAGCAGATGGCGCGCCTTCACAGCCGCCTCCGGCCAGGACGCCGCAGGAACGGTCATCATGCGGTTTTCGAGATCAGTCTCGCGAACCCGGACCTCGCGGAGACTTGCCTCGACGTCAGCCAAGGCGCGGCGCAGGTCGGTGGCCTTCTGCGCGGCCATGCCGCGGCGCTTGTCGAGATCGAACGGCAGGTCAGTCATGGACCATACTCGCGTCCGCAGCTTGTGCGTTCGCAAGATCGATCGAGCCGATCGACAACATCTCCATCGTTCCGCAGCCGATTTTCAGCGGGCACGGTGATCATTGTCGCAATACGGCGATAGGCTGAGAACGTCAGCCCCTCGATCGTCTCCTCATCGGTGACGACCTCATAAGCGCCGGCTGGCAAGACGCGCTCGATGCCGCGGATGCGGAACGGATGTTTGAAGGTGACGGTTTCTCGCCGCGAGCGGATGGTCATGCCCGCTGCCTTTCGCAAGTGAAGCCCCAACCGATGCTGGCAGTCGCGACCATGCGCCGCTCGCGCGGCAATAGCCAGCACTATTGTGACCTGCCCGCAGACGAAGATGTCACAGCGGAGCGGGCACCCGCACAGCACTTAGCCCTCGCTATTGGTTCAGCACTGGCGTAGGGTCGCTGGCATCACCGCACTTCTAACGGCTTCGACCGGTGACTGAGGGTCACGTGTGCTCCCGCCAAAGGGTTTGCAGGAGCGTTCGATGTCGCGTGGTCGCATCTCTGACTGGATCGTGCCGCCGGTGATTGTTCCGCTGTTCCTTCTACTTCTTGTGTGCGCGGCCGCTATCTTCAATGGGTAGGCCAACGCGCGTGTTGTATCTGGTCAGTGGTACCAACGAATATGGCAGCTCCAATATCGGCCGCGGCACGGCGAAGGTCGCATTGCGACTTGCGCGAGAACTTCTGCGCGAAGGCTACATGGACGTCAGAGTCTGCACGCCCCGCGGACGAGTGTTGCAGCCGAACGAACTCGACGAACTCGAACCATCACGGGAGAGTGACATGGCGAAGGGCCAGCAACACGGCAATCGGGAAGCCAAGAAGCCGAAGAAGGAAAAGGCGAAGGTGATCGCCGCGGCGCCGAGCCGGAAAGATGCCGCTTGGCAACCTGATTTGGGGCCCGCAAAGAAGAAGTAGCAGGGACCTGACACGTGGCAAGTGGAAATCGGAAGGGCTGGTGTGGCCCCAGGTAAGCCGCTTTCGAACTTGGGCCCGGCAAAACCCGATCGAGCAGACATCAAATAGAAGGGCGTTCAGCATGACAATGGCTCGAACAGGTATGTATACAGCCGCGCTTTTTCTCGCGTCAGCGTTCGGTACAGTACCAGCGGCTTTTGCGGCGGAGCCGAATTGCCGTTCAATCGAGAGCACCGGCGCGCGCCTGTCCTGTTACGACGCAGCCTTTCCTCCAAAAGCGAGGAAGCCCTCCGCCAGCAGTACCGACTCATCCTCGCTCGATAAGGATCCTTTCCTTGCGGAAGAAGCTCGCACTGCAGCGAAGCTAAAAAATATTTGCCGTGGTTGCTGAGTTTCATGGCTGCCGTTCGTTGCATTCCAAATAGCTCCAACTCAGGGAGTCAGTAGGATGACGCAAGAGGATGTTAAAGGTCGTCGCGTGGGCCGGCAGCGCAAGCGTGCTGTTCACTTGGCTGGCACTGCGATAGATGAAAGAGCTGACGCCTCGGCAAGCTCCAAGGTCCAATCGACGAGAAAGCAGCGACTGCTTGACGGGCCTGAGGAATTTCGAGCGGACCGCGTTGATCGTTCTGATAAGAGGTCCAAAGGCGACGAGTGATCTACCCAGCTGCGAAACCCTCAAGGGCTAGTTTGCACATCCTGTGCGAGGAAATAGAACAAAGCTCTGGCTGTGTCGTAGATAAAGGGGCGCTACCGCTCAACCTTACAGCGGAGCTCGAAGCATGTCGGTCCAACCTATCCTGAAACAATCATCGACGTTCGAGTACCGTCTTGCGCAAGAGGCGATAAATTTGCGCCAACAGGCCAACGGGATGCCGCGCGCGACCAACGTCCTCGACCTGATGGAGGCGCTGCGCCGATCCGTCAGCAAGAAGGCCGCGCTTGCGAAGGCTGCCAACCCGGAAGAAGCCGCACAAGGCGGCAGCCGGCGAGAAGGAATGCTGATGTCGATCGAGGGCAAGAAGCCGGCGAAGGAAGCGGCGGCGAAGAAGCCCGCCGAGGCGCAGCGGAAGTCGGCGTAATCTTCGAGACACCAGGGGATTGGAACGAATGGCTTCGCGAAGAGTCGAATCCATGCCCCTGGCCCCCAAAAGCCCCGCCGGGGGAAAACCTACCCCAAGGTTGGCGGTCCGAATGCGCAACATAGCGCAAGGACCGTTTGCGCCCGAAGGAGGGAGCAATGAACAATCGCACATCAGACCGGATGACGCCGACCGCGGCCCAACGGGAGGCCCAGAAGGTGTTTCGCGACACGCGCGCGGAGGCACCGGTCTCCGAGCATGAACGCGACCAACAGGCATTCCATGCAAACCGGGAGCGCCTGAAGTCGGAGCGGATCGCTCGAGAGGCTGCAGCGGAACAGAAGCCGAAGACCTGATAGCGCCGGCGGGCTCCCGTTCGATGGAGAACGATTGCGAGCTCTGCTCCCTATCACCGAGATGAAAAGCGGATGCCACCTCGATTCCGCCCCTGTGGGAGCTAATGCTCGAGGAAGAAGCGCAGCATTTCTCTCGTTGCGTCCGGTCCGTCCGGATCGGTGTAGGAGCCGGCGGGGCTGCCCCCCGACCATGCGTGTCCGGCTCCGTGGATCTCCCAGTGCTCGAGGACTCCGCGTCCGCCGGCGTCGACATGGACCGTACGAGTGTAGGCATGCCCTCGCGGCACCCGTCCGCGCTGCACCTTCGCCGTCGTGCTCGTCCCACCGATGGACTGCCGCACGATTCGATCACCGTTTTTCGAATGCACCGTTTTGTCGCGGTCGCCATGAAAGATGATCGTCGGGACGGGCGGACCCTTGGCCGGCATCGCCTCGGGCCCGCCGCCTTGCTTCATGGCCACTAGCGCCGAGGGCAGATCGGTGGCGGCCCCGCAGGCAAGCCCGGAATGGATGCCGACTGCCGCGTACAGATCGCCGTACGTCGATCCCATCACGGCGGCAGCCGCAGCTCCGGCCGAGAGCCCGGCGATGTAGACGCGTTGCGGATCGACAGAATGGTCGCGCATGATCTGGCGGGTGATGCCGGCGATGAGCGAGGGTTCGCCGCCGCCGCGCTGCTGGTCGGCTGGACGAAACCAATTCCAGCATTTCGCATGGTTTGCTTCGGCCCGCTGTGCGGGATAGGCCACGAAGCAGGTCTGTTCTTCGGCGATGAAGTTCATCCGCGTGCCCGCGGCGAAATCCTCCGGCGACTGCGTGCAACCGTGCAGCATGATCACCAGCGGAATGGCCTGTCCATGATAGCCGCTGGGGATGAAGAGCCGGTACGTGCGGCTTCCCGCGGCGTTGCCGTAGCTGCCTTCGACGAAGCGGGTGCCGTCCGGGACTATGTCCGCCATGGACGGCGGGGCGCGCCGCAGCGGCCCTCCGAGGCCAAGCCCAGGGAGGTTCTTGGCGAGATCCAACGGCGGACGGACCGTGCGACGCGGACTTCTCGTCGCCGTGACGTTTGGCTTGGCGTCGATGATCGGCGGCTTTCTTTTTGTCGCGGTAGAGCGTTGTGTGGTGTGGGCGGCGATGTCCGGTGTGTGCTCACCCCGAAGCATGCGTTGGAGCAGCGCCGTGGCCTCGACGAGCTGGCCCGAACGCGTGAGGCGTGTGGCTTCGCGAACGATGTCCAATTTCAGCATGGCTTTACCTTGTTCTGTCGGCGAGAGCGGATTTGACGGCGGGACTGGCGTGCAGGGCCCCCAACACGGAGATCGAGGCAATCGTCGCGCGAGCGAGTTCGGGCGTCACGTCTGGGGCGATGGTGGCAAGGCCCAGAACATTGATGTGAAGCATCTCACCGGCCCGCCGCGCCGCTTCGAGATCCTCGCGGCTGTAGTGCCGAAGCCCGAGATCCAAACTCTTTCGGACCGTGGACTGCTTGACCACGTCGGCATGACGTTCGAGCTGGTTGCGGATTGCCGTTCGGATGAAATCGGTCCGGTTCGAGTAAAATCCTTCCTGGACCATCAAGTCGACCTGACCGAGATCAACGAAGCCAAGATTGATCGTGATTTTTTCCGAGTCCGACGCCTTCGGCCGGATTTCGCGGACGTTACTAGTCATGGCTTCATCCAGGCTCCATCTGTCTGGATGGTATATGGATGGAGAAGCGGGACGTTCAAGGGGGCCGCCAATGATACGACGTGAGGCGCAGGGGAGGGGGGCTTGGCCAGTCTTCTCGAGCCTCGAGTGGTCGTTTCTCGACGACATAGCGCTGACGAGCCCGTTGGGCGCCTGGGAGCAATGCGAATCTCTTCGAGCTTCATCGGCTGGATCTTCGCCGAGCAGGCGGCCTTCTACCGTTCGCTGTCCGGCTTCGTCAAAGCGAGCAAGCAGAACGGAGCGGCGATGTGGAGCCTGTTTGGCATCTCCTTTGTCTACGGCGTTTTCCATGCCGTCGGGCCGGGCCATGGCAAGGCTGTGATCTCCTCCTATCTCGTCGCCAACCAAGAGACCTGGCGCCGCGGTGTTGTTCTGTCCTTTGTGTCAGCAGGCATTCAATCCGTCGTCGCCATCATTGTCGTGGCAATTGCGGCGGTTCTTCTTGGCGCAACTGCCAAGGCGATCGGCCTGACTGTGCACCTCGTCGAGATCGTCAGCTACGTGCTGGTCATCAGCATTGGGCTGCGTCTGCTCTACGTCAAAGGCCGCGGCTTCCTTCTCGCATGCCGCGAACTGACGTGGCGCCAGACACCCGTCCTGGCCTTCGCTGCAGCTCAAGGCGGCAAGACCTTTCCTGACCGGCGCCTCGGCGCGACGGCCATGCGTGGTGGTCAATGCCAGGTTGATGGGTGCACCCACGTGCACGGCTTTCGTTGCGAGCATGGAGACCATCACGAATCGGCCTGGGCACGCCCACGGGCCCGAGCCAGCCGAGCTTGCCGGCGCGGACGGCTGGCAGCGTGGCTTGTCGGCGGTCGTTGCGGTCGGACTGCGGCCATGTTCCGGCGCGATCATCGTGCTCATCTTCGCGCTGGCGCAGGACCTGTTCTGGACCGGTGTCGGTGCGACGCTGATCATGGGATTGGGAACGGCCGTCACGGTGGCCGCGATCGCAACGGCTGCCATCAGCGCGCGGCAGCTCGCAAGCCGCATTGCGAGCGCGCGGGCCGGACTTGGCACGCTCGCAATGAGTGCGATCGAGCTCGGCGCCGCGGCGCTGATCGTGGCGTTCGGCGCTTTGTTGCTGGCCGGTTACATGGCGAGCGAGCAACTCTGGATGTTTACCGGATAGGCCCGACGCCATCGTCCCAATCGGATCGGCTAGTCTAACTGCAATTGCGCTCGGCTCAACGTCCGACTGGCCGAAAACTCCGCTACCAGCCCAAGCGCTCACGCCACCATACTGAGGACAAACAGCGGTTCGTCGTGTCGGTGGTTGCGTATGATTCCCTCCCTGGGCACCAAAAACTACGCTTTTGTGCGCTGGGGCACGATGTTGAACGATTGCGTTCGGATGATCAGCGCGAAGGGCGCTGACTAGCCGCCTACAGCTCTCCCAACCAGAAAGGTTTTATCGCAGAGACCGTACTCGTCTCGCGACAAACCTGCCGCGTGAGGCGCGACTTCCTCCCCGATCGCCCGGATCTTGTGGGTACATCAAATGGAAGCCCAATGAGATTGGAGGCCGGTGGCGGGTAGCAGGACCCAAACTCCATAGCGTAACGCGGTATCTGCCCGATCAAGCCCGAGAGCGGCTACAGTCCGGAGGTGTCGAATCGATGCAGTGCGTCGGGAACCTCATAGCCCCAGATTTCGTACATGCGCGCAATCACGTCGGCCATCAAACCGAGCTCGGGCATCTTGTCTCCGAGACGATAACTCATGATGATCGGCGAGGTAGCTGGCTCTACTAGCCGCTTGTAGCGCACGCCTTCGATGCGCGATTTCTGTACCGAGACGGGAACGATGCAGACGCCTTCTTCGGCTGCGACTAGGCCGACAGCGATCTGCAGCTCGCGGGCTTCGTGCGCGATGCGTGGCTCGAGCCCGCGGTCGTGGAACAGCGCGATCACCTGGTCTGCGTAGCCCGGACGTGGCGCGCGCGGGTAGAGGATGAGGCGTTCGTCCGCGAGTTGCCCGAGCGACACCGGGCCGCTTTGCTTCTCCAGAGGGTGATCGACCGGCAAGGCGGCCATCAAGGGCTCCTCGCGGAGTATGATGCGCCGGACCTCGTCATCATCGAAGCGTACGCGTCCAAAGCCGACGTCGATCCGCCCCTCTTTCAAGGCGCCGATCTGCTCAAGGCTGACGAGTTCAACGAGATGCAGCTCGACCTCGGGCGCGGCGCGCCGGAATTCGCGGATGAGTTCTGGCAGGTGTCCGTAGAGAACCGAGCCTACGAAGCCAATGACGAACTGCCTCTTCTCGATCTTGAGTGCGCGCTTCATCATTGTGCGCATCTCCTCGACGCGCGACAGCACCTGGACCGCCTGCTCGTAGAATAGCCGCCCAGGTTCGGTGAGCCTCAACGGTCGTGACGATCGGTCGACCAGTTCAGCTCCAACTTCGCCTTCGAGCTGCTGGATCTGTCGGCTGAGCGGCGGCTGCGCGATATGCAGCCGGTCAGCCGCGCGCGAGAAGTTGCGCTCGTTGGCGAGCGTCACGAAGTATCGCAGCTGCCTGAGGTCCATGGTGCATTATACCTTAATGGTATAGTATGTAAACCCAATCGGTCTTTGCCGTCCTTGCCGCGGGCACCTAGTTTTCAGCCAAGAAATTCGAAATCTAGGACGCGCCTGTGACAACTAAAGCTGCCCAGATCGATACCTTAATCGTTGATGTGCCCACGATCCGGCCGCACGTCCTGGCGATGGCTACGATGCGCAGCCAGGCGGTGGTTCTGGTCCGGATCACCTGCTCTGACGGGGTCATCGGGGTCGGTGAGGGCACCACGATCGGTGGTCTGAGCTACGGTGACGAAAGTCCGGAAGGCATCAAGCTCGCGGTCGATACCTACATTGTGCCGGTCCTGAAGACCTGCGACGTGTCTCGCGTCGCCGAGACGATGTCGAAGATCTGCCGCAGCGTCGTCGGCAACCATATCGCCAAGTGCGCGGTGGAGACCGCGCTCCTCGACGCCGCCGGCAAGCGGCTCGGCGTACCCGTCTCCGAACTGCTCGGTGGAGGGCGCGTACGCGACCGCCTGCCGGTCGCCTGGACGCTCGCGAGCGGAAATACAGCGCGGGACATAGAGGAAGCCGAGGCGATGATCGAGGCCAGGCGGCATTCGATCTTCAAGCTGAAGATCGGTAAGCGCAGTGTGGCCGACGATGTCGCGCACGTTGCGGCGATTAAGAGGGCTATAGGAAACCGGGGCAGCATCCGCGTCGACGTCAATCAGGGGTGGGACGAGGCGCAGGCCGATGCCGGTATGAAGATGCTGGAAGATGCCGGTTGCGATCTGGTCGAGCAGCCGGTCGCGCGCGACGCACTTTCCGCCATGGCGCGTCTGTCGGCGCGGCACCGAATCCCGTTAATGGCAGACGAAGCGCTGCACGGTCCGCGCGACGCGTTCCGTGTTGCCGCCAGCGCCAGCGCCCGCGTATTCGCGGTGAAGATAGCGCAGTCCGGCGGACTGCATGCCGGTCGCGACGTTGCCGCCATCGCCGACGCTACGGGCATCGGTCTCTATGGCGGCACCATGCTCGAGGCGGGGGTCGGGACGGCGGCGTCCGCTCATCTCTTCGCGACGTTTCCCAAGCTCGCCTGGGGGACCGAACTGTTCGGCCCTCTGCTGCTTACGGAGGAAATTCTCGCCGAGCCGCTCGACTACGCCGACTTCTCGCTGGGAGTGCCCACGGGGCCAGGGCTTGGCATCGCGCTCGACGAGGACAAGATCGCCCATTTTCGTCGAGATCGCACGGCGCCGACCCTGCACGTGGTCGCAGCACTCGGAGCCTGAACCATGCTCACCATGGTTGAGATGAACATCCGTATTCCGCTGGACTTTGACAAGGAAGAGGCCAAGCGCCTCAAGGCGCGCGAAAAAGAGCGCTTCCAGGAACTGCAGCGCGCCGGCAAGTGGCGCCACATCTGGCGCATCGTCGGCCTCTACGCGAACGTCAGCATCTTCGATGTCGAAAGCAATGCCGAGCTTCACGACATCCTGACAAGCCTGCCGCTCTATCCTTTCATGGAAATGAAGGTGACGCCGCTCTGCCGACATCCGTCTTCGGTTCACGACGACGACCGCTGAAATACCTGGAACGACGAACGTCCGCAAGCGGACCTAAAACCAAGGGAGAGACGACATGGATACGCGCTTCGTGAAGACCGCGGAAGTACAGTCACTGCTCGACAAGGCGGCAGGCCTCGATCAGCCCAGCGGGGATTCGCGTCTGAAGGCTATATTCCGCGACCTCGTCGAGGCTTGTGCGGAGATCATCGTCCGCCACGATATCAGCGAGGACGAATTCTGGAGCGCCGTCAACTTTCTGCAGAAAGGTGCGCCGGAATTTGGCCTTCTGGTACCGGGCTTGGGTCTCGAGCACTTCCTTGATCTGTTCATGGACGCGAAGGACGCGGAAGTCGGCCTTACCGGCGGCACGCCGCGTACCATTGAAGGACCGCTGTACGTGGCCGGCGCCCCACTCGAGGAAGGCGACGTTAACCTGACTAAGGATCCCGACGAGACCGGCAGCCTCTACATGAGAGGCCGCGTCACTGGTCCGGACGGCGAACCGGTCAAGGACGCGGTGTTGCATGTCTGGCACGCCAACTCGCAGGGCTGGTACTCGCACTTCGACCCGACGCGCGAACAGACGCCCTTCAACAACCGCGCGCGGATCAAGCTCGGCCCGGACGGGAAGTATTCGTTCCATTCCAAGATGCCGAACGGCTACTCGGTACCTGTCGGCGGAGCTACCGATACCCTGATGAAGGCGATCGGTCGCCACGGTCATCGCCCGGCGCACGTCCATTTCTTCATCGAGGCGCCCGGCTACCGAAAGCTGACGACCCAGATCAATTTCGGTGACGACCCGCATGCTGCCGACGATTTTGCCTTCGCCACCCGCGACGGTCTACTGCCGGTCCCGCAGCGCCAGGGCGACACCGCCTACATCAATTTTGACTTCCAGCTGCAGCGTGCCACCGGCGGCGCCGACGAGCACCTTTCCAGCCGGCCACGCGCCGAGGCCGCCTGAGCCTTGGTACGCAACTGGCGCGATAACGAAAACGAAGCGGAGAGGAAGCGATGACGACACTTCTGGAGCGCATCGACGGCGCGGTGGTCGAAGACAAGGAACGGGGACTGTTCCGGTGCCGCCGCGACATCTTTACCGATGCCGAGATGTACGAACTCGAGATGGAGCACATCTTCGAAGGCAATTGGGTGTTCCTGGCGCATGAAAGCCAGATACCGGAAAGCAACGACTATTTCAGCACGTGGATCGGCCGCAAGCCGATCATGATCACACGCGACAAAACGGGCGAACTCCATGCGATGATCAACGCCTGCGCTCACCGCGGAGCGATGCTCTGCCGGCGCAAGCACGGCAACAAGGGGAGTTTCACCTGCCCATTCCACGGTTGGACCTTCAGCAACTCGGGCAAGCTCCTCAAGGTGAAAGACGGCAAGACCGGCGACTATCCGGCTTCGTTCAACGCTCACGGCTCGCACGACCTGGCGAAGGTCCCGCGGTTCGAGAGCTATCGAGGCTTCCTTTTCGGCAGCCTCAATGCAGACGTCGTGTCGCTCGAGGAGCATCTCGGCGGCGCGAAGGCCGTGATCGACCAGATCGTCGATGGAGCGCCCGACGGAATCGAGGTGCTCCGCGGAAACTCCTCCTACATCTACGACGGCAACTGGAAGCTTCAGATGGAGAACGGTGCCGACGGCTACCATGTGAGCTCGGTCCACTGGAATTACTCGGCGACCATGGGGCATCGCAGTTACGAGAACGAGGGCACCAAGACGGTCGATGCCAACGGATGGTCCAAGAGTGTAGGTGGCGTCTACGGCTTCGAGAACGGGCACATCCTGCTCTGGACGAATTTGCTCAATCCCGAGGTCCGGCCCCTCTTCGATCACAAAGACGACCTTGAAGCCCGCCTCGGCAAGGAACGCGCCGGCTTCATTGTCGGCCAGACCCGCAATCTCGGCATTTACCCCAACGTCTACCTCATGGATCAGTTCTCGACGCAGATCCGTGTGGTACGGCCGATCAGCGTCGGCGAGACCGAGGTCACCATCTACTGCTTCGCCCCCAGGGGCGAGGATGCCAAGGGGCGGGCGACCCGTATCCGACAGTACGAAGACTTCTTCAACGTCTCCGGAATGGGCACACCGGACGATCTGGAGGAATTTCGCGCGTGCCAGACGGCCTATGTCGGCGCCGGTGAGCTCTGGAACGACCTCAGCCGGGGCGCCGTCCACTGGATCGACGGTCCGGACGAAAACGCCAAGGCGATCGGACTGAAGCCGCTCCTGAGCGGCGAGCGCAGCGAGGACGAAGGGCTGTTCGTGCGCCAGCATGAATTCTGGGCCAAGTCGCTGCGCGAGGCGATCTTGCGAAAAGGCCGTGAAACGGCCGACGCCGTCCAGACGCAAGGAGAAGCGGCATGACCCTCGCCACCGCCAGCACCCTTTCACTCGCAAAACTCGACATCGAGCAGGTCCGCGCCTTCCTCTACCGCGAGGCGAGGCTCCTGGACGACCGCCAATGGGACGAGTGGATCAAGCTCTACTCGCCCAAGGCCAGTTTCTGGATGCCGTCGTGGGATGACGACGACCAACTCGTCGACGATCCGCAGCGTCATATCTCGCTGATATACTATCCCAACAGGGAAGGTTTGGAGGACCGCGTCTTCCGGATCAAGACCGAACGCTCCGGCGCCAGCACGCCGGAGCCGCGAACCAGCCACAACATCTCGAATATCGAGATTGTGGAGGAGCGCGATGGCGAGCTCGACCTGCGCTTCAACTGGTACACGCTGAGCCATCGCTACAAGAAGACCGACAGCTTCTTCGGCGCCGCCTTCTACACGCTGGATACGCGCGGTAAAGAACCCCGGATCCTGGCCAAGAAGGTCGTGCTCAAGAGCGACTACATCCACCAGGTCATCGACATCTATCACATCTGACGCCGCTCGTCGGGCCATCCGGAGAGTAGACATGACTTATCGCGTAGCACTCAACTTCGAGGACGGGGCTACCCGCTTCATCGACTGCAATGAAGGCGAGAAGGTCCTGGACGCAGCCTATCGCAACAAGATCAACCTTCCGATGGACTGCTCGGATGGAGTCTGCGGCACCTGCAAGTGCCGTTGCGAGCAGGGCGAATATGATCTCGGCGACGAGTATCTCGAAGACGCCCTGAGTGAAGCCGAGGCCGAGGACGGGGTGGTTCTCACCTGCCAGATGGTGCCTTCCTCGGATTGCGTCGTCGCCGTGCCGGTGCCGTCGAGCGCCTGCAAGGTAAAGCCCGCCGAACATGGCGGGGAGGTGAGCTCTGTCGAACTTGTCTCCGAGAGCACAATCATCCTCAAGCTCAAGCTCGACAAGCCCGAGACGCTCGGGTTCCTGCCCGGTCAGTACGTCAACCTCGCGGTGCCGGGGACCAGCGAACATCGTTCCTATTCCTTTAGTTCGAAAGTGGGTGCGACCGAAGCGAGCTTTTTGATCCGCAACGTGCCGGGCGGACTGATGAGCGGCTGGCTCGCCAAAGAGGCCAAGACGGGCACCCGGATGAAGTTTGTCGGTCCACAGGGAAGCTTCTTCCTGCGCGCGGTCGATCGCCCGGTTGTGATGCTTGCCGGCGGTACAGGCCTGGCGCCCATCCTGTCGATGCTCGAAGTCCTCGCGGACCACGGCATCGATCAGCCGGTGCACCTGATCTACGGCGTCACGAACGACGGTGATCTGGTAGAGATCGAACGGATCAATGCGCTCGCCGAGCGACTGCCGACCCTCACTTGGGTGACCTGCGTCGCCGACCCGGATAGTGTCCATCCGCTGAAGGGCTACGTGACGGCGCATCTCGCGGACGAACACCTCAACGCCGGCGAGTGTGACGTCTATCTGTGTGGTCCGCCGCCGATGGTCGAGGCGGTAAGGGGCTTCTTCGCGCAGAAGGGGGTAAACCCCTCGCACTTCTTCTACGAGAAGTTCTCGGCGACCGAAGCGGTGGCGGCATGATCTTCACTGGCCGTTTCGCAGGCAAGAATTTGGTCGTGACCGGTGCTGCGCAAGGCATTGGCCGCGTCGTCGCGTTGCGGGCCGCGGCGGAAGGCGGCAACGTGCTTTTCGTTGATCGTGCGGACTTCGTGGGTGACGTCGCGTCGGAAGCGGGTGCCAGGGGGCGTGGATTCGTGTGCGATCTCGAAACCTACGACGGCGCCGCCGAGGCCATGGCCGAAGCCGTCAGACTTTTCGGGGGCATCGACATCCTTATCAACAATGTCGGGGGCGCGATCCGCATGCGGCCCTACGACCGATTCGAGCCGTGGCAGATCGAAGCGGAGATCCGGCGTTCGCTGATGCCGACGTTGTGGTGCTGCCACGCGGTGATCCCGCAATTTCTCGTGCAGGGGTGGGGCACGATTGTCAACGTCTCGTCCAACGCGACGCGCGGCATCCACCGGGTGCCGTACTCGGCGGCGAAGGGCGGAATCAACGCGATCACCCAGAGCCTGGCGATGGAATACGCTTCGCGCAACATCCGCGTCGTCGCGACCGCACCCGGCGGGACCGAAGCTCCGCCACGACGCGTGCCGCGCAATGCCGAGGGCGATACCGCGGAAGAAAAAGATTGGATGGCCGAAGTCGTCGAGCAGGTGAAGGACTCCAGTTTCCTCAAGCGATACGGCACAATCGACGAACAGGTGGCGCCGATCCTGTTCCTGGCTTCCGACGAAGCAAGCTATGTCACCGGAAGCGTCTTGCCCGTGGCCGGCGGCGACCTCGGGTAACGCGGAGGCGCGTCTGGGGCGCCGGCGAATTCGCCTCCGCATTGCTCCTGCGCCCGCTATATTGCCTTCCTACGAGTGACGTGCGGATCGTTGTTAGTCGATCTCCGACTCGTTCACCGGGGGCCCGAACCCTCGGTTTGAAGAGAGGGCGAGCGTTAACTGCAGCGCGTCCTCTATCCAGGTGGAACACTGCACCTGGAGCAGGGCCACTTGGCGATGAGAAGGAGGGACGACAGCATTTTGCGCTGGTCGTCGGCCAAGAGCGTTCACCCGGGGACATCCAGTTTGACCATGCATAATATTGCATGTTGCTTGATGATCGTGCATTATGATGCATGTGGCGCGGCCAGTTTCGTGGTACACGGACCATGAGCATTCAAAGCGAGCAGTCCATGGATAGACGCATGCCGGAGCCGAAGCTCGTCAGTCTTCGGGTAGATCCTCAAAAAAATATGCCCCTTCACAAGCAACTCTGCGTCCGCATCAAACGAGCGATCGCGACGGGGTCTCTGCCACCGGGAACACAGTTGCCATCCTCACGCAGCTTGGCGTCCCAGCTCTCGGTTTCTCGCACGACGGTCGAGCTTGCATACAGCATCCTCGCCAGCGAGGGGTTTGTGATCCGCCGAGGAGCCGCAGGCACGCGTATTGGATCCTGTCCTGTCGGCGAAACTCCGCGGCGGCCGGCTCGGTCGCCGCGCCCATTGCTGCCCGGGCTAGCTTCGGAAGCTGCCCGAGCTCCGCGGCTTTTCCAGATGGGCCTGCCGGCACTCGATGCATTTCCACGCAAGCTGTGGTCGCGGCTGGCGGCGAGTCATGCGCGATCTCTCTCGTTTTCAAAAATGGTCTATCAGGGTGCAAGCGGCTATGCGCCCTTGCGGCAGGCAATAGCGAATCGCTTGACCATCTCTCGCGGTATCTCATCCAGCGAAACCCAGGTGTTTATTACCGCGGGATTCCTGGGCGCCCTGACATTGATCGCGCGGACTTTGCTTGCGCCCGGCGATAAGATGTGGGTCGAAGATCCGGGATTTCCGCCGGCGCGTCATGCATTAGAACTAGCCGGGGTCGATCTCATCCCGGTTCCGGTTGACCGCGATGGGATTCACGTTTCGGCCGGGATCGCACTTGCTCCGGCAGCTCGCCTCGCTCTTGTCACGCCCGCGGCTCAGTTTCCGTTAGGAATTGCACTATCGGCCGATCGATGGTCCCAATTGGTCTCTTGGGCCACCGCAGCGAAGGCCTGGATTGTTAACGACGACTACGACGGCGACTTCAATCATTCGGATCGCTCGCTGTCCGTGCTGAAGCCCCACGATCGAGCCGACCGAGTGCTGCATGTCGGTTCTTTCAGCAACCTTCTGTTTCCCGGATTGCGATTGGGCTACCTGGTCGCTCCGATTTCGCTGACCGACGAGTTCGAGAGAGCATCAGCACTGTTGCCTACGCAGCAGTCGCTACTCGATCAGATGGTCGTCTCCGATTTCATCACTCAGGGCCACCTGGGCCGCCACCTGGCGCGGATGCGAAGATTGTATAGCGAGCGGAAGCTTGCCCTCGTCGAAGCGTTGAAAGACGTCCTGGGCGATTCGATTCACGTAGCGGAAACGGGAGGCACTCACCTGGTGTTGCATCTGCCTGCAGATACTGATGACGTTGCTTTAGCCAATCGGGCCCGAGCGCTGGGATTGGCGATAAACGCGCTATCCCCAATGGGGATACGCATCAGGACTGGCCCGGGCTTGCTGTTGGGGTTCACAAATGTTCCCGCCGACACAGCCCAAGAAGCGACGCAACGATTGAAACGCGCCCTTTTTACGTCGGGCGTGCGGAGACCGCCTCAAGCGCACGCGACCGTCTCCAATCGCATAGCAGCGCCTATTTCGTCTCCTTATCCGGCATAAGTTAGCCAAGCCCGGCCGCACGCGATCACAATTCGCTGGTGGTTGGAAATAGATTCAACCTGCTGTCGCGGCGCCCATTGCTATTTTGGAAATGTTGTTTGCGTGGACTGAACAATTGTCGGTCTGCGCCGCCGTGTACCAATGGAGCCAGTGAGCACTTGGTCTGGTTCTTTTGGCCATTCTTGGCCATGGCCTGCGTTGCAGGCAGTACTAAACCTCAGACGCCCATGAGGTTCTCGCAAAATGCGTTCAGCATGCTCCTCGCATCGTGCTGAGAATCGAATCTACCGGTCAAGCCGCAACGATCTGCGCCTGGCGAGCGGTCGCACGGCCCTACATCCAGTTTGAGAGAAAGCCGATCACGATGTTATCCTTTTCTTTCCGTAGGAAGGCTCACCTTGCCGGTCTTACGACCGTTGTCGTTCTCGTGGCAACCGCTGCGTTGTCGCAAAACGCGAACACGCCAGCTCGGGGCCGCTCGGTCACACAGGTGCGCACCGAAAAGCTGCCAGACATCAAAAACAAGGTTCTGACCGCCGTCGTCGTCAATTACCCGCCCGGCGGCGCTTCCAAAGCGCATCACCACGACGCGGATGTCTTCGCCTACGTACTCTCCGGTGAAATCCGGTCGCAAGTCGAAGGGGAAGACGCGAAGATCTACCACGCCGGCGAAAGCGTGTTCGAGCCTCCAGGCGAACACCACGTGATTAGCGAGAACGCAAGCAAGACCGAGCCAGCGAGCATGTTGGTTGTTTTCGTGGCGAATGACGGCGCCGAGCTAACAACATTCGACAAATAGCAAATGCGGATCAGGTCTTTCGAATTGCTTTCGACCGCAGGACCAGAGGTTCCAGAAGCTTTTGCAAGGAACGCGTTCGTTATTTTCCGCAGTGCGGCGCATCGCCAACGGCCGAGAGCTCAAAAAGATAAGCAGAGTACATGGGGGGAAAGCGATGACTTATGGCACTCTTGCGTCCAGGCTGAGGGCGTCCGCGGCACCAATGCTGATTGTTGTAGGACTCGTGTCGTCTGGTGCTGCCGCGCAGAGCGCCGGGTCGATCACGCCGCCCGGCGATGCTACAGCGTCTGCGCCGCGTTCAACCGGCGGTGCAGCGATAAGGCTTCCCGGAACAGCTGATACGACTCAGTTCGGATGGTACGACAACGCCCAGCGTCCAGTGCTCCGCATCCGATCGGGCGATACGGTAGCAATGGAGACGTTGATCCACGGGCATCAACAAGTCATGCTGGACCTTTCGATCGAGCAAATGACGCAGCGCGCGAAATCGGAACAGGCGGAATCGCCGGGTCGAGGCCCTCACTCAATTACCGGGCCGATTTATGTCGAAGGCGCCAAACCCGGTGATACCCTGAAGGTCCATATCGGTCGAATAGTGCCGACGTCATACGCCTTGAATTTCAATTATCCAGGCTTTGGAGGCGAGTTTCCCAGCCGATTTTCTCAAGGTCAGGTAAAATATTTCTATTTGGATCTCGCCAAGCAGCAACTGGAATTCACGCCCGGCATCTTCGTTCCGTTGCGACCATTTCCCGGCATCATCGCCGTTGCTCGTGCGTCACCCGGTCCCTACAGCACTGTGCCTCCGGGCCCCTTTGGTGGGAATCTCGATATCAACGAGATGGTGTCAGGCACGACGCTCTACCTCCCGGTATTCGTCGATGGAGCGTTGCTTTGGTCGGGGGATTCTCACGCGGGGCAGGGCAACGGCGAGATCAATCTGACAGCCATCGAGACCGCGTTCAAGGAGCTCGATCTCACGATTTCGGTGCTCAAAGATCTCAAACTGACTTGGCCTAGGATTGAGACGCCCACGCATTGGATCGCTATCGGATACGACCGGGATCTCAACGTCGCGTTCAATTTGCTGCAGGAGCAAACGACCGAACTTATCGCTGAACAGAGCAAAGTGTCGTCCGAGGTTGCGCGAAAGCTCATGTTAGTAAATTGGGACTGTCGCATTTCCGAAGTTATCAATGTTCTCAAAGGGACGTACTGCATGATTCCCAAGGCAACGAACGTACCGGCGCCACAGCTGCCCCGCGACGACAACCCGGACTACCTTGTCACGTATGCCAAAGATACTGATTTGAACAAAGCGATGGATACGGCTTCAATGGCCATGGTCGACAAGCTGGCAACCGAGAAGCATCTCACACCACTTGACGCCTATTCGCTCGCGAGCATAGCCATGGACTGTCGGCTTGGTTCTCCTGGAGGTTCCGACCGCGAAGTGCACTGTCTGATGCCAAAAAGCTTGTGGGCGAAGCACTAGCGAGCGCGCTCATGGTTATGGCGAGCCGAGCACGACTAATCGCAATTGTGGCGCTCTGCGTTATGTCCGCATCGATGCACGCAGCTTTTGCCTCCGCGCGGATAGTCGTGGTGGCTACAACAAGCGATGTTGCAAGCCTCGCTTCCGCAGTCGGTGGTGACGTCGTTGAGGTCAAGACCATTGTGCCGCCGGGGACCGATCCGGAGGCATTCGAACCTCGGGTGAGCGATCTCTCGATGCTAAGCGATGCCGATCTCATTGTTCGTGTCGGCTTGGGCTATGATCTCTGGATTGACAAGTTGATAATTCAACTGCATCGCCCGGAATTCCAAGCGGGGGGCGGGCGCTCGGTGGATGCGTCGGTCGGGGTCCCGGTGCTGGAAGCGAGAGGCCGAACCCCCGTCACTGAGGATGGTCATGCGCACGGCCTAGGCAATCCGCACTACTGGCTTGATCCGGCCAATGCGGAGACCGTGACGGCGATCATAGCGGAGGGAATCATTCGGCTCATGCCCGCCGCTCGTGACACCATCGTAGCCAACCGGAATCGATTTCTCGCGACCCTGCACGAGCGCATTGCGGCCTGGATGCAGCAACTGGCGCCCTACCGCGGCACGGCCCTGGTCGCCTATCATAACAGCTGGCCGTATTTCGCGCGCCGCTTTCATTTGAACCTCATCGGCTTCATTGAAACAAAGGAAGGGGTCGCGCCGAGCGTCGCGCATCTCTCCTCGTTAATTGCAGAAATGCGGCAAAGCGGCGCGCGGGCCATCCTGCAAGAGGCTTATGAGCCGAAGAACTTCTCCGAAATGTTGTCGGCACGCACCGGCGCACCTCTTGTGGTGCTCGCGCCAACAGTAGGCGGCGTCCCGGAGGCGAGAGACTACCTAAGTCTCATGGACTTTAACGTGGGTGCCCTCGCGCGCACGCTTGCGACGGCCAGCCAGTGATCCGGCCGCGGCGATGTCTCATGATATTATCATGCTACTTGCAGCGCCTTTCGCAGCCAGCGCATTATTCGTAGCCATACATGCCAACTTCGGCCTGCATGTTTTGAGGCGCGGCATCGTGTTCGCCGATCTTGCTCTGGCGCAGATGTCAGCGCTTGGAGCTACCGTCGCATTTGCGGCCGGGCACTCTCCGACGAGTGCCGCGGGAATCGCCTACACGTTTCTGTTCGCCGCCATCGGCGCCGCACTACTCACGGCCTCCCGGCTCATACCCAATGAGGTTCAACCGGAAGCTTATATCGGTATCATCTACGTTGTGGCTACCGCAACGACCATCGTTGTCGTCGACCGCTCGCCGCAGGGAGCGGAGCATGTGAAACAAATTCTCGTCGGTAGCATCCTTGCCGTCTCTGCAAGCGACCTGCCTAAGTTCGCGGTCCTCTATGCGTTCATCGGGGCCATTCATTGGCTAGTCCGGCGCCCGCTCTTGGCCGCTAGCGAGGCGGTACATAGCAAGATGGGTTGCTCGCTGCTCTGGGATTTCGTGTTCTATTCGTCCTTCAGCGTGGTGGTCACGAGCTCGGTAGCGACTGCAGGAGTGCTCCTAGTCTTCTGCTTCTTGATTATCCCGGCAATCACTGGGTCGTTGTTCACGCGCAGCATCGCGTGCGCGCTTGGAATCGGTTGGCTTGGAGGCGTTGCGGCCAGCGCCGTCGGTCTGGCCGCGTCATTTGAATTCGAGCTGCCGACGGGCGCGGCTATGGCCCTTGCTTTCACGCTGATGCTCGTGATCGGGGCCGTGCTGCGTGGGCTGATATTCGCCCCCGCAGGCGGCCGACGGATCTGCATTCGCATTTTCCTTCGCGCGGCTTCTGCAATGACTCTCATGACTTTGTTGCTATCCGCTATTTGGCTCATGATCATGCCGCGTGCTGATCAGCCGATGTTTGATCTGCTACAGTCCGCTACCGGCATCGGTCCAGCGACATTCCTGGCAGTGCAGGAGCGAGCGGTCTACGTTGATGCGCTAAAAGACGCGGACTACCGGCGCTCGCAGGAAAGTCGGCTGACCACATTGGAGCGGCAGTCCCGATGGCGGGGGGACGGTCTTTCCGATACTGAGGTGCGCCGCATCGGCTCCTTCCAGCAGACCTTCAACGAGATGGCGCGTGGCGATGATTTTGTGGTCAAGTCGCTGTCCGGCCGTGCTCGCGAGCGCGAGCGCTGGTACGTCGGGCTACCTTTGCTGATAACGAGCCTTCTCGGACTCCTGACCCTGCTGCCCGGCAAATGGCGTGCCGATCCTGCTCGTTTGCGGACCGCGTGCCTGAGGTTCCTGCGAGCTTTCCAGATCCGTCGCAGCATCAACGGCGGCATCGTGTCTGCCGGCCCTAAGGCTCTGACGGGCCGTTGTCAGAAAACGACGTACGGCTGTCCTGATCCGTAGGATCGTGCTCGTTGTCCCGGGCACGACTCCTTGCGACATACGGATGAGCCCGTCCATCAATCGCCCCGAACGGTCGACGGCAAGCATGACGAACTGAGCGCAAGGAGCATGAGATGACCCCCAGCAGCATCATTCGTGAGCGAACTGATTCAACAATGATGGCCTGGCGCGTGCACGAGTTTGGGCCGCCAGAGGTCATGAAGTTCGAGCGCGTCCCACGGCCCGAGCCCGACCCTGGACAGGTTCTGGTCAAAGTCAAAGCCGCTGGAGTCGGCCCCTGGGATGGCTGGATCAGGTCCGGCAAGAGCGCTTTGCCGCAACCGCTGCTCCTCACTCTGGGCTCAGATCTGTCCGGTGAAATCGTCGCGATGGGGTCCGGGGTCTCCGGACTGCGTGTGGGGGATCAGGTTTATGGTGTTACGAATCCGCAGTTTGTCGGGGCCTACGCCGAATACGCTCTAGCGTCCGCGGGCATGGTCTCGAACAAGCCGACCTCGTTGACCCACGTTGAGGCCTCGTCCGTTCCTGTCGTTGCCGTCACGGCATGGCAGGCGTTGTTTGATCACGCCCAACTCAAGGCAGGTCAAACGGTGGTCATTCACGGCGCGGCCGGCAACGTTGGATCCTATGCGGTTCAACTGGCCCGTCACGCGGGTCTGCAAACTGTCGCAACCGCATCGACGGGCGATATTTCCATCGTGCGCAATCTGGGCGCAAACACGGTGATCGACTACCGGACGCAGCGCTTCGAGGACGAAGTTCGGGACGCCGACGCTGTGATTGATCTGGTCGGCGGCGAAACCCAGAGCCACTCGTTCCAGGTCCTTCGTCGCGGTGGCAAGCTGATTTCGGCAGTGTCCCGCCCGGATCAGGATCTTGCAAGGCGCTATGGTGTTGAAGCCACCTTCTTTTTGGTCGACGTCACGAGCCAATATCTGATGAAGATCGCTCGCTTCATCGATGATGGAAAACTCCGAACAAGCGTCGGGGCAGTCCTCCCCCTCGCGGACGCGCGCGAGGCTCATTTGATGCTGGAACGCGTGCGGCCTCAGCCGAAAGGAAAGATCGTGCTCGACGTTGGAGCGAGTTGATCAGCATAATTTCGTAGTTGAACGCGCAACCAAACCCCACAGTAACTCTTGAAAGGACGCGACCATGACAATCCCAAATCTCGCACAGGCTCTCGTCATTCCCGATTCTTTGCTCGCGAAAGAGGCGACAGACATCCTGCGCGAACATTCCACCGATCTGCTGTTCAATCACTCGATCCGCGTCTACCTGTTCGCTGCTGAGCAGGGTCGTCAGAGGAATCTGCGCTTCGACCGTGAGCTCCTTTACGTCGCTGCCGCATTTCACGATCTCGGCCTCATCAAGAAGTTCTCGAGCCCAGACGAGCGCTTCGAAGTCGATGGTGCAAATGCCGCCCGACAGTTTCTTTCTACCCACAACATCGCTGAAGATCAGGTACAGACCGTCTGGGAAGCAATTGCGCTGCATACCACCCCCGGCATCCCGAAGCATATGGGACCCGAAGTGGCGCTCCTCAACTCCGGCGTACTTCTCGATGTCATCGGGGTGGGGTTCGATCAGTTTCCCGCGGAGTTGCGCGAGGAAATCGTCGCCAAGTACCCGCGCACAAATTTCAAAGAAGGCTTCATTCAGGAGTATTTCGCCGGTTTTGCGCACAAGCCGGCGACGACGTATGGCACCGTCAACGCCGCCGTTTGCGAACGTTTCATCCCGGGGTTCAAGAGCCCCAACGCCTGCGACTTGATCGCTGCTTCGCCCTTCCCGGATTCCCAGCACAAGGCTCACCATCATGACTAGGACGTATCCTGTGCTCCAGGAGCTGACTCCCGAGCGCGCGCAAGCTACCGGCGCCGACTCGCTGGCCTCTCTCATCTGGCTAACTCTCGGCGCCTTTGCCATCGGCACCGAGGGATTCATGATCGCCGGGTTGCTCCCGGCCCTGGCGCGAGACCTGAACGTGGGTCTGCCAGCCGCCGGTCATTTGGTCACCGCCTTCTCCCTCGCTTATGCCATCGGCGCGCCGGTCATGGCCGTGTTGACCGCCGGGCTGGAGCGGCGTCGGCTGCTGGTCGTCGCCATGGGCGGCTTCGCCCTGGGCAACCTGCTCGCCGCGCTGGTGCCAAACTACACCGGGCTGTTGGCCGCGCGGCTGCTGTTGGCCCTGTCGGCGGCAAGCTTCATGCCGGCGGCCAGCGGATATGCCGCCGCATTGGGCGGTCCGGAACGGCGTGGCCGCGCGCTGTCCACGATCACCACCGGATTGACCCTGGCCATCATCGCCGGCGTGCCGCTGGGCGTACTGGTGGGGCAGGGCTTCGGCTGGCGCGCCACCTTCTTCGGTGTGGCGGGGCTGGCGGTGTTCTCGCTGTTAGGGATTCTCGTCCGGCTGCCGCGCCAACGGCCTGGCGTCACGGCCGGCCTGGGTGAGCGCCTGGCGCTGGCCAAGCGTCGCGATATCCTGGGCGTGCTGGTGACGAGCGTGCTGACTGTGGCCGGCACCTTCACGGTCTACACGTATCTCAGCGTCTTCATAGCTGGCGTCGCCGGCCTTGGCCCGCAGGCGCTGGCGCCGGTCCTGCTGGGCTTTGGCTTGGCCAGTGCGATCGGCACCCAGCTCAGCGGCAGCGCGGCGGACCGTTGGGGCGCGCGCAGCATCGTGATCGTTGGTGGGGGGCTTGCTCTGCTGGCCTATCTTGCCTTCTCGCTCAGCGCAGCTCTCGAGCCCGCGCGGGCAATGCTCGTCCTGCTGCCGGCTATCCTGATTTGGGGATTCGCCAGTTGGGGGCTGATAACGGCGCAGCAAGCGCGGCTGGTGACGTTGGCTCCGGCACTGGCGCCGATCAGTCTCTCGATGAATTCGTCGGCGATCTACCTCGGCAGTGCGATGGGGGCCGCGGCGGGCGCTGTGGTCATTTCCAATGGCGCGATGGGGCAGCTCGGCTGGGTAGCTGCGGGATTCGCTCTGGCGGCGCTGTTGTCGGTGCTGCTCAGCGGCAGCAGGACATCAAGCCGAAGTTGATGGCGGCGGCGATGACTTCACATCGGAAGCGTCACCATGACGATCGGTTCGGCTGTGCGTCCCGGTTTCAAGAGTTGGGTGAACTCGTTAGAAGAGGAGGTGCGATGATGTCGATCAGTGGATTTGCCTGTCGGATGGGTGCTGTACCAAACCCTCGAGGTATGATGGCAAAAGTACTCAGGAGAGCAACACGAACGGCAGCCGTCCCGCTGATAGCAGCGGTGATCGCTCTGGGAGCTTCGCCGGCGATCGCGCAGGACCGGGAGCAGGTAAAAGTCGCCTTCGCGCATGCACTGCCGAATGTCGAAGGAAAGAGGCTGGTTGCCGTGACGGTGACTTATCCTCCCGGAGCCAAATCGCTGGCTCATCACCACGCAGCGTCGGCATTTATCTACGCCTATGTGCTGTCCGGCGTCATTCGCAGCCAGGTCGGCGACGAACCCGCGAAGATCTATCACGTAGGCGAAAGCTTTTACGAAATGCCCGGTTCACATCACAGGGTCAGTGAGAACGCGAGCGAGACGGAGCCCGCCAGCTTGCTGGCGGTCTTCGTTCTGGATTCCAAGGACGAGCCCTTGACGACGCCAGACAAGGCGCCGGGATCGCAATAATGGCGCGAACAAATTCGCCTGTTGCCGTGACGATCTTTTTGGGACTTGCATGGGCCGCTCGGCTTCGGAGAGCAAAATCGACCAATAGAAGTCCATAGCCCCTGGTTGATCCCGGATGCGCGGATGTTCGTTCTGTTGCCTCCCGGATCGCGCCAGGCCTTTTACAGGGTCCGGACTACCTGCATAATAAGGCTCCAGGGTGGAGAGGCTGTAGCAGGTGCCGGTACAAGCTGTCGCGATCGTCGTCTGTGAGGGGGTCCAGGCCCTGGACGTGGCGGGGCCGATGGATGTGTTCAGCGAGGCGAACACGTTTCTCGGCAGCGCGGATCACTACGAAACCGTTTTGGTTGCTGCCCACCGCAATCCGCTGCGTGCGTCGAACGGCATCCGCATGGTGGCCGACCTGACCTTCGAGGAGGCGGCGGGCGGTTTCGACATTGTTCTGGTGGCCGGCACCCCGGCGCCGCCGGAAGCGGAGCCCGAACCCTGCCTGCTTCAGTGGGTCAAGGAGCTGCCGTGGCGCTCGAGCGTTTATGGGTCGATCTGCACTGGGGCCTTTGTCCTTGGCTATGCCGGTCTCCTAGATGATCGGCGGGTTACAACCCATTGGCAGGATGCACAGGCGCTGGCGGCCAGATTCCCGAAGGCGAAAGTCGAACCGGACTTGATCTATGTGCGCGATGGGCGGTTGATTACCGCGGCCGGTGTGACTGCGGGGATAGATCTGGGCCTCGCGCTGGTCGGGCAGCGGCACGGTGCGGAAACGGCGCTTAAGGTCGCCAAGCGGCTGGTGGTGGTTGCCCAGCGCCAGGGCGGACAGTCGCAGTTCAGTCCCTATCTCACGGCACCTGCCGATCCGGAATCGCCCATCGCACGCATCCAGGACCATGTCATGGCGAACATTGGAGATCGCCACACGCTGGAGTCGCTTGCGGCGGTCGTCGGCATGAGCGCCCGGAATCTGGCGCGGCATTTCGGGCAGGTGACCGGGACCACGCCGCACGAATTCATCGAGCGCGCCCGCGTTGATGCGGCGCGCATGATGCTGGAAGCAAGTGATCGGCCGCTGAAGGCCATTGCCTTCGACTGCGGGTTCGGGTCGGCGGACCGGATGAGGATTGTCTTCAGCACCCGTCTCGGCGTGACCCCTGTCCAATATCGCGCCAGCTTCCGGCGGGCGGAAACGGAATAGATCGCGAGCTATCCGAGGACGAAACTGCGGGCTCCTACTGCCCTGAAGGCTCCGAGCGGCCCTTTGTCAGGAAACGACGTACGGCTGTCCTGATCCGTAGCATCCCGCTTGTTGTCCGGAGCAGAGCTCTGTTGCCTAATCCCGACAAGCAACCAGCCTGTTATCCAACCGAGGAGATTGCTCCATGTCCGAGATCATCGCCGGCATCCGCGTGCCTGACAGCGCCATCGCGCGCGCCGCCACGCAGCTCGTGCGCGATACCGAAGACGACCTGCTCTATAACCACAGTCGCCGCGTCTTCCTTTGGGGCGCGCTCACTGGCGAGCGCCGCGGGCTGAAATACGACCCGGAATTGCTTTACCTCGGCGCCATGTTCCACGACATGGGTCTCACCGAGAAATATTCGAGCCCCGATCTGCGCTTCGAGGTCGACGGCGCCAATGCCGCCCGCAAATTCATGAAAAGCTACGGCGTGCCCGAGCGTGACATCGAGGACGTCTGGACCGCGATCGCGCTCCACACCACGCCCGGAATCCCCGAGCATATGCGCCCCACTATTGCCCTGGTGACCGTTGGTGTGGAGATGGACGTGCTCGGCATTGCCTATCACGACTTCACGCATGAACAGCGCGATCATGTCTGCGTCCATCATCCGCGCGAGACAAACTTCAAGGAGAATATCATCGATCACTTCGCCGATGGCATCATCAAAAAGCCGCTGACGACGTTCGGAAACGTGAAGGCCGACGTCCTGTCGCTGAAGGACATGAACTATGTCCGTCAGAACTTCTGCTCGATCATCCTTGGCTCCGCCTGGCCGCACTGATCGCTCGTTGCCATAGAAGGAAGTCGAGATGGGCATCAACCATGCGGCGATATCCGGTCCTAAAGAAGCCGTGATCGGCAGGCGTGAGGATGGTGCCCTTGCGCTGAGCCCGATCGATCAGATCTTGGTTGGGCGGTTTGCGTGCCGCGAGTTTTGCAACGCTCCGGTCCCTCGACAGACGATCGAGCAGATCCTCCGTGTCGCGCGGTTCGCGCCCAGCGGTGCGAACATCCAGCCCTGGCACGTCTACGTGCTGGCTGGCGCGGCCAAGGACAGAGTCTCGACGGCGCTGCTGGATGCACACCAAAACTCCCGCGACGAGCACATATCGGAATACAAATACTACGCCAGCGACTTACCCGATCTGTACCTCAAGCGACGACAAGAATTCGGACGACTGTTCTATGGTTCGCTCGGAATTGCTCAAATCGATCTCGACGCGAGGAGCAGACAAACCGCCAAGAACTACACATTCTTCGGCGCACCGGTGGGATTGATCGTGACCATCGATCGTCGCCTGGAAGTCGGAAGTTGGCTCGACCTCGGAATGTTCGTGCAGAACGTGATGCTCGCGGCGGCGGGACGCGGGCTTCAGTCCTGTCCGCAGGAGACGTTCGCGAAATATCACCGGATCTTGCGCCGCCTGCTATCGATACCGGACGAGCAGATGGTGGTGTGCGGCATCTCCATCGGGAAGGCCAAAGCCGAGGGACGGGAAACATTGATGCCACGGGCGGACATTGATGAGTTCGCCACGTTTCAGGGATTCGAACTGTAAGACCTAGTCGAAGAGGAGACCACTATGGGAAGCCGGGAAGAACTCATCCAGCGTAGCATTCCGTTCCTCCGGGAGATCAAGGACATGACCCCCGGCGCCGAGATGGAGCTTTGGCTCAACGAAAATTATGGGAAAGACAGCGCCCTCTATCGTGATCTCGCCCGCTTGATCAAGGCCGGGGTCGAGGAGGGATGGGCGGCAAACCAGGAGGTGGACGGCCCGAATTACCGGCGCAGCCGCATCCTGGAGCCGACGGCTGAAACCTTCCAGTTCAGTATCACCGCTGTGTACATGAACAGCGCCGATCCTCGCCGCTTCAAGGACGAGGACGACCACGAAGTGCTGCGCGGCCAGTATCACGGTCATCCCTATGGCGAACTCAACCTCGTGGTGCCCCTGAACGAGGGCGCGGAGTTGAAGGGATTGCAGGGATGGCAGGGACCGGGCTGGACGGCGCCGGATCCGGGCAGCAGGCACTATCCCGAGGTCAGGGGCGGCGCGGTGATCGCGCTGTTCTACCTGCCGGCTGGACGCATTTCATACGATTTCAAGGCTCCGTCTGATCGGTAACGGAGCTCCGAGGTGGCTCGATACGATGGCTCCTCCGCTTTGGAGCATGAGGACATGGCGCCAATCTATGCGTAGCCGATGTGCCGACGCAGCTGTCGGTGCGCCTCTCGTCACGCACGGAACTCGGGTCCGGTATTGTCGTCCACCGTCTCGACGGCGATCCACAGGGCAACTGCGAGACCGTGTTCTTCGGCCCCGTTGGGCAGCAGAAGCGGGCCGGTCCGTTGAACTATGGCTCGAGAAGGGTGGTCAATTCAGCTCCCTCATCAGCGACAAAGACGGCTATCAGTTCGGCCGGTTCGGTGTTGCTCGCGTTGGCGGAAACGAGATGCGTCGCGCCGGGCGGTTCGAAGAACGATTGCCCTACCTCGAACGTCTCCAGCGGGCCACCGCTCAGCTGTGAGCGGACCTGACCTTTGGTGATGTAGGCGGTCACCGAGCCGCCGTGGCGGTGCGGCGGCGTGAAGCCGCCTGGCCCGTAGCTGACGCGCACAACCGTGACGCGCTTGCCTGGTACATTCGGCAGCGCGTCCGAGGAAATCACCTCGACCTTGTTGAGCGACGTGCCCGACGAAGACATCTCGGCGCACAGCGGTGCCGGGAATGCTGTTGTCGCGCTCATCGCCAGCGCAATGGTCTTGGCGATCCCGACCGCGCAGGCGAAGCCGCTGATAAGGGCCAGTGACACCGGGTGCCAGTCGCGCTCCGCGAACGGCGCCAGGGCTGCGATTGCGATCCGCATGGGTTTCTCCTCCCTCAGGTCTTGACGTTTGGCGTGAACACGGACAGCGGTGCGGGATCGCGGCTCGGCGGCGGCGGGACCTTGCCGTCGACATCGGTGAAGCCGTATTCGGCCGCCAACTCCGAGGCGAGCAGGATCTGGCCGCTTTTGGCCATCACGCCGGGATCGGCGGCGAGCGCGGCGACCGCCCGCCCGGCGAACACCGGCGTCTCGCCGCGTTCGGCAATCAGTTTGGCGAGTGCCGGCGGCACGCGGTCGGGCTGCGCCGCAAGCTTCTCGCTTTTGATGTAGCCGGGCCAGATCGAGACCGCGGCGATGCCGAAGGGCTTCAGCTCATGCGCCATGTCGCGCGACATCCGGTCGACGCCCGATTTCTGAACGCCGAACGGAACGTTGAACGTGTAGCGGATGCCGCCGCCCGAGGACGTATTGACAATCAGGCCGCGCCGCTGCGGCAGCATCAGCGGCACGGCGAACCGGCTGGCGACGAAATGCGAGCGCAGGCCGACGCGATGCATGGTGTCCCACAGCGATGCGGGGACCTGCCAAAACGGCACATTCACAGGCATCACGTTCGGCGCTGCGAACACGTTGTTGACGAGCACGTCGAGCCGGCCGTGGTCGCGCCGGACAAGGCTGAAAACCTCCTCCACTGAGCTGTCATCAGCATGATCGCACAGCACGCCGATGCCTCGGCCGCCGGCCTCATTGATCGCGGCGATGGTCTCGTCGAGCGAGCCCGGCCATTCCGATCCGCCGCTGTTCCGCGTGCGCGCCGTGACGATCACGGTCGCGCCGGCTTCGGCGAGGCCGATGGCCACACCCTTGCCGACCCCGCGGCTTCCTCCTGTCACAAGCGCGATGCAGTTCCCAAGCCGTCTCTTGGTCATGCGATTCCCCGACATGGCTTCCTGGAAGATAACTTGACAACAATCTTCCTAGGAAGATATTAGGCCGAGAACGCCGGAGGCGTCAACCAGGGAGTTCGCGATGGTCACGAGGGAAGAGAACGAATTGCTGTGCCGCGTCACGGGCGACGCCCCGATGGGACGGATGCTGCGCCAGCATTACTGGCTGCCGGCAGTGCTCTCGGTGCGCGTACGCAAGGGCGAGGCGCCGGTGCGGGTCAAGCTGTTCGGCCGCAACTTCGTGGCGTTCCGGGGCAAGGAGGGCATGGTCGGATTTCTCGACGAGGCCTGTCCGCATCGTGGCGCCTCGCTCGCGCTCGCGCGCGTCGATGACTGCTCGCTGACCTGCCTGTTTCACGGCTGGAAGATCCGCGCCGACGGCGCGGTGCTGGACGTTCCCAACGAGCCGAACAATCCGAAGGAGTTCGCCAAGACCGTCAAAGCAAAAGCCTATCCGACGCGCGAGGGCGCCGGCTTGATCTGGGTCTGGCTCGGCGAAGGCGACGCGCCGCCCGCGCCGGACTTTGAATGGATGGATCTGCCGCCGGACCAGGTCTACGCCGCTGGCATCGAGCTGAAGGCGAACTGGCTGCAGGGCGTCGAGGCCACCATCGATTCCTCGCATGTCGCGCTACTGCACCAAAGCTGGACCGCGACCTCGTCGACCGACTTCGGCGCAACGCGAGTCAACACTGAAGTCGGCTACGAGTTCGAGAAGAAGCCCTATGGCTTCCGTGCCGCGGCATTGCGCACCGCGCCCGACGGATCGTGCCTCGCCCGCGTCACCGAGTTCGTGATGCCGTATTACGGCTTGATCGCGCCGATCTTCTCCGGACCCCAGCAGGATCGCACCGCGATCATCGCGGTGCCGATCGACGACGAGAACCTGATCCAGTGGTACATCTACTACAATCCCGAGAAGCCGGTGGATTCCTGGCGCAAGGTGCAGCGTGCCAACCAGTGGCCGATGGCCGGCGGCCTGCCGGGTGATCAATCGAACAATTGGGGCCAGAACCGGCAGATCATGGATGCCGGAAACAGCACCGGCTTCCATGAGATCGTCATCGAGGATTTCGTTGTCATGGTCAGCATGGGCCCGATAGTCGACCGTTCGCAGGAATATCTCTGCTCGGCCGACCAGGCGATCGTCAGGGTGCGTCGCCAGCTGCTCGACGAGGTGCGCGGCTTCATGGCGGGAAAGCCGCCGAAGAGCGGCCAGAGCGAGACCATGTCCTACAAGGACATCCGCGCCGTCGGCGGTCGGCTCGCCTCCGCCTCCGAGGATTGGCGGCAGATTCCCCGTTGACCGGATCGAAAGCAAAGGGCGCGGACTGCATGTCCGCGTCGATGTCCCAGCTGTGATCGAGGAGACGCCCCATGATCTGGCACCGCCTGTGCGCAGTCGCGAAACTGTCGGAGGGAGAGCCGTTGGGCTTCAAGGTGAGCGACCGGCCCATCGCGCTCTACAAGGTCGGCGACGATGTCTTCGCAACGGATGACGTCTGCTCGCACGCATTTGCGCTGCTGTCGACGGGGTTTCTCGAAGGCCATGTGATCGAATGCCCGCTACACGGGGCGATGTTCGATGTCCGTGACGGAAAATGCCAGTCCAGCGCCTACAAGGATATCAAGGCGTTCAAGGTCGAGATCCGTGACGGCGAGGTTTATGTCGAGCTCGACGGCAACGCTGCCCTGCAAGCCGCCGGTGACGGCGGCGTGGACGTCAAGCCATGAGCGGCCTTGTCGTCATCGGTGCATCCTACGCCGGCATCGAGGCCGCGCTCACCGCGCGCGAGGCCGGCTATGCCGAACCGGTGATCGTGGTCGCCGAGGAGACGTTGCTGCCTTATCAACGGCCGCCGCTTTCGAAGGAGTTCTTGCTTGATCAGGTCAACGCCGAGAGCCTCATTCTGTGCGAAGAGGCTGTTTTCGCGAGCAGGCGGATTGAACTGCTGCTGGGTCACCGTGTTGTCGCGATTGACCGCCATGCAGCAAGAGTCGCGCTGGCCGACGGCGCCGTACTGGACTTCGACAGACTGGTCATAGCTACTGGTTCGCGCGCGCGGCGGATAGCGATCCGCGGGGCCGAACTCGACGGGGTCTGCTATCTCCGATCGGTCGGAGATGCCGCCGATCTCAAGGCGCGGCTCGGCCGGGCGAGCGAGATCGTGATCGTCGGCGGCGGCTTCATCGGGCTCGAGGTGGCTTCATCGGCGGCCAGGCTCGGCAAACGGGTTACCGTGATCGAGGCCGCCTCCCGGCTGCTCGAGCGGGCGGTGTCTCCAGTGGTGTCGTGCTTCCTGCTCGACATCCATACCCGGGCGGGCGTCGCGGTGAAGCTCGGCACGTCTGTTTCGGCAATGGTCGGCGATGGGGGACGAGTGGTGGCGGTCGAACTGGACGGCGGCGTCCGGCTCGGCACGGACCTGGTCGTCGTCGGCATCGGCGGCATCCCGAACCACGAGCTCGCCGCCGCTGCCGGCCTCGGATGCGCCAATGGCATTGTGGTGGATCAGCACGGTCGAACCGCACGCGAGGGCATCTACGCCGCTGGCGACTGCACCACGCACTTCAACCGGTTTGCCGAGGACTGGATCAGGCTGGAATCGGTTCAGCACGCGCAGGACCAGGGACGCACCGTCGGGCTTGCGATCGCGGAAAGGCATGAGCCATACAACAGCGTGCCGCGGTTCTGGTCGGATCAGCACGATCTCAAGCTTCAGATCGTCGGTCATGGCGCGCGCAGGGACCGCATCGTGATCCGCGGCTCGATCGAAGCTGGCCGGTTCTCCGTGTTCAATTACCGGCGGGGCAGGCTGGTCGGGGTCGACAGCATCAATAATCCCGGAGATCAGATGGTGGCGCGGCGCCTGATAGCAGTGGGCATTTCGCCGACGCCGAGCCAGGCCGAGGACAGTTCATGCGATCTCAGATCGCTGCTGAAGGCGGGGTCCCAGGGCGGTTGCGTAGCAGGCGCCGCAGCTACTCCGCCGCCGTAAGCCGGCCGGACTTCTTCGGCGTCTTCACCGTCCGCACCGCCAGCAGCTTGCGCAGGCAGCGGTCGAGCATCGCGATCTCCGCCTTGCTCAGCCCGCTTGCCTCGATCGTACGCGCGACGACCCTTGCCACCTCGGCAATGCCACGGTCGGCGGTCGCGAGACCCTTGGCAGTGAGGCGGACCAGCTCGGAGCGGCCGTCGTCGCTGGCGGAGACGCGCAGCACGAAGCCGCCTTCCTGCAGCCTTGCCACGCGCTTGGTCATCGCGCCAGATGTGACGAGCAGGGCCCGGAATAGGTCAGTCGGACGCAGCTCGTACGGTTTGCCCGAGCGTCGCAGCGCGAGCAGCACATATAGCTCGCCGGTTTGCAGACCGACAGCCTTCGCTATGTCCTGCAGTCGCATTTCGTGCAGCTGATTGACGCGTTCCAGGCGCAACAACGTGCAGGCGGCCGCGAGGTCGAGGTCGGGACGTTGCTCCAGCCAGGCGGCCTCGATATCGTCGTAAAGGGTGCTGTCAGGTGGTGGCGGCTGCTTGATCGCGGGTTCGGCGCGGTGTGACACGCTGCTCTTCTTCATTCCCTTACAGTCCCCTTCACCGCGGTCCGATTGCGCCGGCATCATGCGTCGCAACAATCTAGCACCGCGAAATTCAGGTGTCGCCTCGCAAGTTTCCGGTATCGCTCCGGCCCTGTGCATGGCCGCAGCGCAGCGGCCAATTGTCACCTTGCATCGCTGTTGACAAATATCTTCCGAGGAAGAATATTCCAGGTAAGAAAAATGGAGGGACGGAGCGCATGCGCGGACTTGGCGCAACATTGGTGTTGGCAGTTGCACTGTCTGCTTGCGGTTCGGCCGGAGCGGCCGATACTGAATTGGTTCTCGGACAGACCATGCCATATAGCGGGCCGGCGTCGGCCCTGAGCGCCGTCGGCAAGGTACAGACCCGCTATTTCCAGATGATCAACGATCGTGGCGGCATCAATGGCCACAAGGTCAAGCTGATCTCCCTCGATGATGGCTACAGCCCGCCGAAGGCGGTGGAGCAGACGCGCAGGCTGATCGAGAATGATGAGGCGGTTGCGATCTTTGGCAGCATGGGAACGGCGCAGAACGCCGCGGTGCAGAAATATCTCAACGCCAAGAAGATCCCTCAGCTGTTCGTGTTCGCGGCCAGCGAGCGCTTTGCCGATCCGAAGACCAGTCCCTATACGATCTCGGGGATGACGCTGTTCAGCACTGAGGCTGCGATCTACGCGCGGTTGGTGGCAGAGCACACGCCCGGTGCGCGCGTCGCCGTGTTGTACCAGAACGACGACTACGGCCGCGAATATCTTCGCAGCTTCAAGGCCGAACTTGCCCGGCTCGATCCCAAGGCCGAGATTGTCGCGACGTCGCCTTACGAAGTCACATCGCCCACAGTCGACTCGCAGGTCGTGGCGCTGGCGAGCACCAAAGCAACGTCTTCCTCAATGCGTCCACCGGCAAATTTACCTCGCAGGCGATCCGCAAAGCGGGCGAGCTCGGCTGGCGCGCGCAGCAGTTCCTGCCGATCGGCAGCAACTTCGTGCCGACGATCCTCAAGCCGGCCGGGCTCGACAACGCCAAGGGAGCGATCTCTGCGACGCCAACCAAATCGGTCGGCGATCCCGAATGGGCCAACGATCCGGCCTATCTGGAATGGCTGGCGTTCATGAAGAAGTACTATCCCGACGGCGACATCGAGGATCAACTCAACTTCACCGGATGGAATATCGCCGTTCTGATGACCAAAGTCCTCGAGGCCTGCGGTAACGATCTGTCCCGGCAGAACATCATGAAGCAGGCCACTGCACTGAAGAACGTGGCGCTGCCGGGCCTGATCCCGGGCATCACCGTCAACACCAGCCCGGATGATTATCGCCTGATCACGTCGCTGCGCCCGCAGCGTTTCGACGGCGAGCGCTGGGTTCCGATGTCCGGTACCATGGCCGCGCAATGAGGGCCGCCGATAGTGTGGCCAAGCGGGGCCGGCCGCTAGCGGCCGTGCCAGAGCTCTCCCGTGGCGCGCCGGAGTACCTCGTGAAGCCATTCGTGCCAAGGCTCGTCCTCGACGCGTTCGCGCCAAAGCAGCCGAATCTTCGGCGAGTCATTGGACATCGCGAACGCGGTCCTCTTTCTCGCCTGCAATCCATTCTCGACCGGTTCGATCGTCGTCGGAGATGGGGGCGTAACGATCGCGGCGTGAACGAACCTGAATCGGTGGACCGCTTCGACAGGCGGGGTATCATCGGGACAAGGGAAGATGTTCGTCTATTGAACACAACGATAGGGAGGTTGGAATGGTCTGCAGGTCGGCGGCGCTCGCGATGCTCGGTGCAGGAATTCTATTCGCGGGCGCAGCGCCCGCTGCTGCCCAGCAAGGAGATGTCAACTCGCCCGATCTCGTCCTCGTCAACGGAAAAGTTCTGACCCTCGACGAACGATCCAGCGTGACCGAGGCGATCGCCGTTCGGGACGGAAAAATTCTCGCAACCGGTAGCAGCGCATCCATCCGCGCGCTCGCCGGAGCGCGCACGCAAGTGCTCGACGTGTCCGGCAAGACCGTGATTCCCGGCCTCATCGATACTCACGCTCACTTCAAGGCGGCCGGTCTCGCCGACTATGTCGTCAACATGAGCCGCGCCAAGACGGTCGCCGAAGCGCTCGAGGCGATCAAGACGTTCGTGGCCAAGAAGAAGCCGGGCGACTGGATTGTGGGCGGCGCGTGGCACCCGCCGTCGCAACTCGCCGAGAAACGGTATCTAACGAGGCAGGAGATCGACCGCGTCGCCCCCGACAATCCGGTCTATCTGCGGACCGTCGGTCATTTTTCCATGGCGAACACGATGGCCCTGCAGAAGGCAGGGGTCGACAAAACCACCGCGAACCCGAGCGGCGGTTCCTTCGAGCGCGACGCCGCCGGTGAACTGACGGGCGTGCTCGTCGAGACGGCGATCGACCGGGGCGAGAAGGCTGTTCCGCCGTGGACCGAAGACGACGAAATCAGGCAGTTCACGCTCGCGGAGGGGGCACTGAACAGCTTCGGGATCACGAGCGCGGTCGAAGGCGCCACGGAAGCGCGCGACGTCCGCACACTGCAAAAGATCGCCGCGTCCGGACAAGCGACGTTGCGGACGGGATTGATGTTCAGACCCGAGCCGCCCGCCGAGCTGACCGCATGGGAGGCGATCATGTCGGGCAATGGAGCTTCGTCAGGCTTTGGCGACGACTGGGTCAAGTTCGCTGGCATCAAGATCTTCTACGATGGCGGCATGACCCTGAAGACGGCGCTAATGCGCGATGTCTATCCGGACTCGCACGATGACTACCATGGCATCGCCCAGCAAACGCCCGAACGGCTCATGCAACTTGTCTCGATCTGCAATCGCTACGGTTGGCGTGTAGGCGTGCACGTCGTCGGCGATCTCGGTATCGACCAGGTGCTCGATGCTTTCGAAGCTGCCGACAAGGAAAGGTCCATCCGGGACCGTCGTTTCGTTCTCATTCACGCGAGTCTGATCAGGCCCGAGCAGATGGAGCGCGCCCACAAGCTGGGGGTCAGGGTCGATTTCCAGAACGTCTTCATGTGGGATAAGGCCGCCACCGTCGAGCGCTTCCTGGGACGGCCGACCGCCGATCGCGCCGTGCCGACCAAGACCTTGATCGAAAAAATGGGGCTGGACAGCCTCGGCGCCGGAACTGACTTCCCCGTCAACCCGATCAACCCGTTCCTCAACATGTACATCATGGTGACGCGGAAAGATCCCAATGGAAGCGTGTACGGCGCCGCGGAAGCTATCAGTCGCGAACAGGCGCTCCGTCTCTACACGTCGGCAGCTTCGCGCTACACGTTCGACGAAGAACGCAAGGGTACGATACAGCCGGGCAAGCTTGCAGACCTCACGGTCCTTTCCGCGGACTACATGGCCATTCCGGAAGAGCAGATCAAAGACATCAAGGCGGACATCACGCTGGTCGGAGGCAAACTCGTCTTTCAACGCTGACCCAGAGAGGAGACGAACGCCGAAGCGTGCAATGTCGACGTCGGCAGCATTCGCCGACGCCGGACGCTTGGGTCGTTCGCGTTGAGAATTCTGACCGTAGCGAGCTTGGCTTATCCTGGTAGAAGTCCAAAATCCATTGCGTCTTCACTAATGGAGTTTCGCAGCGCGTTGGATCGTACAGAAGGGCCGGAGGCCCAAAGCTTATCTGCATCCGCGGCTACAGCATTGAAAGCAAGTGATTTGCGATCGGTGGCTGGCTGACATTCATTATCATTCACCTCAGAAAGGACAAAAGGACATTGAAGGCCGTGATCGGCGGGCGCTGGTGGCTTCTAAATATCCAGCAATAAAGCCACGGCCGGTCAGCGTTGAATCGGTTCGGATCGTTCCCATCGTCCTTGGCCGTCGAGCGGGCACGCGCATTAGGTCATGACGTCAGGTTGGTGTGCCGAACGAAGTCTGAGGCAGGGCGCATGACGGTAGTTTTTGGGATCTGCTCTGACGCTCACCAAGCCACGTAATTTGGTTCAAAGGCGCGATTGGTCTCGATTGATGCTGAAACCACAAAAAAAATTTCGGCTCGAGTTTCCTTTTGAAATCAACACCGTAACTTTTTGACGGTCTGGGCGTCGGCTTCCCGTGCAGCGAGTGACAAAAAAACCAGCCAGATCAAGTGTCTAGCTGGGTTTAAAACAATCGAGTGGGAGTAGGGGGAGGCCATTGGCTGCCGTCCGCCCAAAGCCGCAATTCTGATCCATTGTCAAACCAGCCGGGGAGGTTGGCGGGCAATGGAGGCTTGCCATGGCACGAGGCCATTACGTCGACAATCTTCCGTCAAGAAGCGAGATATTCGACTTCTGGAAAGATCGCATCAAAGCGCTCCAAGGCGAGTACGCTCAAGCCGACTTGAAATTTGGCTAGCTTACCTTTATGACTACTGTAGTCATAAGGGTAAGCCTATGCGCGAAATCCAGCTTCGTGATGCTAAGGCCAATCTCTCCACAGTCGTCGACGAAGCTATCGACGGTAAGCCTGCCGTGATCACGCGCCATGGCAAGAAACAGGCGGTGGTCCTGAGTTACGACGAGTGGAGGCGGCTATCGCAGGTTCCGAGCTTCGGGCGTCTGTTGATGGCGACTCCCGTGAGCGCGGGCGATTTGCCGGCGCGCAATCGGTCCAGGGTGCGCAAGGCCGATTTCTGAGACGTGTACCTCATTGATACCAACGTCATATCCGCGGTCTCGCCGAACCGGCCGAGGCCCCAGGCGCTGGTCGAATGGATGGACGCGCAATCCGACTCCCTGTTCTTGTCCGTAGTGACAATTGCGGAGGTCGAGGACGGGATAACCAAGCTGCGACGCGAGAAGGCCACGCGCAGGAGCGAGGACTTGGCTCAATGGCTTGACGCCGTGTTGCATCTTTATGGCGACCGGATCCTGGCATTCGACACCGCGGCCGCGCGGTTCGCGGGGGAGCTATCGGACCGCGCTCGCGGGAAGGGGCATGCGCCCGGATTTGCCGATATCATCATTGCTGCGACGGCGCGCCAGCACGCGCTGACGATCCTGTCCCGCAACGTCAGGCACTTCAAACCGCTCGGTGTGCCCGTGCTCGATCCCTTTAGTGAATTGCCGCGATCCTGATTGTTCCGCAGGCCCCCAGCGCTTCCGTCGCTCGCCCATGCTACGACATCCGCATCGTTTCTTTGGAGCCAGTGTTGATGTCTGTCCCGCCCAACGCCGTCCAACCACCCGCGTCCGCCACTTCCACCGACCCCCAAACCCTGGGCTATATGCGCGACTTCCCGCCATCCCCCGACCGCACCATCACATTCCAGGACGGCTCCTTCCGCAATTTCCCCGAACTGCGCTGGGCCTGGAGCAACATCCGCCAGCTCGTGCCCACCGTAACGGGCAAGATCGATCCGCAGGCGCCTGTGGCCGATTTTGTGCCGGAGGGGCGCTGGCAAAGGCGTTGATGGCGGTATGAACGATGGCACGCACCGCTGAAAAATCGGAACCGATCCTGACTTTTCGAAGCTTGGCGAAATTCGAGGCTTACATGTCCGCCGAGCCTCGAACGTCCGCCGGATGCTGGCTCAAATTATCCAGGGCTGGGGCGGCCAGGACGACCATCACCAAACAGGACGCGATAGAGGCCGCGCTCTGCTGCGGCTGGATCGACGGTCAACTGGCACCGTTCGATGACGCGCATTTCCTGGTCCGCATGACGCCCCGTCGGCGAGGAAGTCGTTGGTCTCAGAAGAACCGTGATGCGGCCGATCAGTTGCTGGCACAAGGCCGGATCCGGCCGGCCGGGCTCGCGGAGATCGAGGCCGCAAAAGCCGATGGGCGGTGGGCCGGCGCCTACGCCTCGCAGGGAAAGGCCGAAGTGCCGGCAGATCTGGTCGCGGCGCTCACGCGCAACAAGTCGGCTGCGGCATTCTTCGAGGACCTGGATCGCGCGAACCGCTACTCCATCATCTACCGAGTGAATGACGCAAAACGTCCGGAAACACGGGCGGAACGGATCACGAAATTCGTCGCCATGCTGGCCCGTGGCGAAACACTTCACCCCCGAAAAGCCGGCGCGCCTGCGGCGACAGCCAAGAGGAAAAAGCGCGGATAGGGCAGCCGGGTTGGCTGTCGATGGGTGGGCGTGAGCAATTGTGCGTGGTTGTGTAACCGAATCCTGCGCACTTGCGTGGGATTACATATGGTCGTATGTAATGACTATGAGCCACATCAGCATCCGCGATTTGCAGAAGATCTCCGGCGAGGCGATCGGCGCGTTGCCCGGCCCGACGCCGGTCAAGTCAGGTGAGAGGACAGTCGGGTTGCTCATCCCGCTCAAGGCGGCCGATCCGGACCGGCTCGCCGCGGTGCTGGCACGCGCCGAGCGGCTGGCGAAGAAGCGTGACGCGGCTGCCGATGACGCTGCGCTTGCTGAATTCGGCGAGGTCGATCCGGTCGATTGGTCCGTCGCGGCCGTGAAGGCTTTGACAGCCAAGTCGAAGGCATGAGACGGCCGTCGTCCACGATCGTCATCGATGCAGCCATTCTGATTGCCGCAGTTCGAGGCCGCAGTTCCGGTGCGCTCCTCAAGGCTGTAGAAGGCGCGGTTCTGGTGACGACAGACCGTGTTGTGCAGGAAGCACGTCGGCGGATCGCATTGGGATTGCAGCGGCCGGAGCTCATCGAGGTGCTCGACGCTTTGGCGGAGTTGCTGACGATCGTTCCTGTCGCAGCGTTGGCGCCAATGCTTGGCCAATGCGAAGAGACGCTTCGTGACGCCGTGCCGAGCCGCAACGGGTCCGAGCGCGACGCGCACGTGCTGGCGCTTGCCTTGAGCGTCGATGCTGACGTCTGGACGACTGATCGCGATTTCGCCGGTACGGGTGTCGCGTCCTGGTCGACGCCGAACCTCATGCGTGCATTTGCGGCGGCCAACTAGCCAATTCTCCGCCAGTCACCGTCGCATGGCAAAACCGCAAGATCGGTCGAGCGCGCGATGGCGACGATCGCCTAACTCGAGCCGCCACGGAGGAGGGACGATGACGGCGGCACTGCTAAACTATCAGGCCCGGATGCGGCGGGTGCTGGATCATATCGACCGGCATCTCGATGCTGATCTGGACCTGGACGCGTTGAGCGGCGTTGCGGCCTTCTCGAAGTTCCATTTCCACCGGCAGTTCATGGCGACCTTCGCGGTGTCGGTGCACCGTTATGTCCAGCTCGCCCGCATGAAGCGCGCGTCGCATCAGCTGGCTTACATGGATGCGCTTGATGTCACCGACATCGCGATGGATGCCGGATACGACGCGCCCGATGCTTTCGCCCGCGCCTTTCGGCAACGGTTCGGGCAATCGCCGTCGTCGTTCCGGAAAGCGCCGGATTGGGAGTCCTGGCTTGCGGCCTTCGGGCCTCTCGACATCGCAAGGAGCAAGCTCATGAGAACTTTTACGGCTAACGACGTGACGATCCGCGAGGTGCCCACCACACGGGTGGCGATCATGGAGCATCGGGGGAGCCCGGCAACGCTTGGGGCCACAATCCAGCGCTTCATCGCGTGGCGCAAGGCCCGCGGCCTGCACCCCAGCATAAGTCCGACCTTCAATGTCTGGCGTTCGGAGCGCAATCCTGCGTCGCCTGCCGATTACAGCACGGACCTCTGTGTCGGCACCGACCAGCCGATCGACGCGAACAGCGAGGAGATCAAGGCCGGAGAAATTCCCGGTGGACGCTGCGCCGTGCTGCGCGTCGTCGGCTACACCGACAATTTGGAGCCGGCCGCACTCTATCTGTATCGCGACTGGCTTCCGGCCAGCGGCGAGGAAGCCCGCGACTTCCCGATCTATTGCCAGCGGCTGAGCTTCTTTCCTGACGTGCCCGAGCACGAGACGGTCGCGGAGCTGTTCCTGCCGCTGAAGTAACGCGCTTCGACGGTGCGGAGGGCCTTGTAGGGCGGATTGGCCGCAAGGCGTGATCGCCATCTCCCGCCACGTCGCGCTGATGGATGGCGGATTACGCTTCGCTAATCCGCCCTACGGCCGCTCCGCCCTGCGGTCAGCCAACCTCGATGTTCATCTCCGCGATCAGCCGCTCGCGACCCGCCAGGGAGTTTAGCGCCTTGTCACCCAATTCCCTGGCGACGAGGTTGAGCAGCGCCTCGCAGAAGACGACATAGGCGCCCATGCTGTTCGAATAGAAGCTGCTTGCGTGGGGGATGAAAAAAGCATGCGCGGCAGGAGGAACCAGTGGTGACGACCTCGAATCCGTAATCGCGATAACCGTCTGGCCGTTCGAGGCTGCGACCCGGGCCACCTCCGCGACGCTGCGGGTATAGGGCGCGCAGCTGGCGACGATGACGACGTCATCCGGGTCGAGCTGTGACAATGCCTCGGCGACGCCGAGACGCGGCGCGTCCAGAAGCGCGACGTCCGAGCGCACCATTCCCAGGCAATAAGTGAGAAAGCTCGCCAGCGAATGGAATTGGCGAACGCCATGGACGCGAACGCGATGAGCGGTCGCCAGCAGCCTGGTGGCGCCTTGCAGAGCGGCTCTGTCCAGTTGTCCGAGGAAGCCGTCAACGTTCGCTGCGGTTTCCCGGGCAAGCTGCGTGAACGCCTCGACCTCCGTCGTGCCGGCGGACGGCGCGGCCATGAGTCGGCCGGCCTGGCGGCTATAGAAATACTGCTGGTCGTCAGCGATGGCCTTGCGGAAGACCGCCTGGAAATCGCTGAAACCTTCGAAGCCGAGACGTTTCGCCAGTCTGGTCAGCGTCGACGGATTGATGCCGAACTGATCGGCAAGCTCCGAGATCGAGCGAACCGCCGACTGTTCCGGTGCTTCCACCAGTTTTGCGAACACATCATGCGCTTTGGCGCCGAGCGAAAAGCCTGCTTCGTCGCGGCCGACCGAGAGCGCGAGTGCCCTGAGATCCTCGATGGTGCGCGGCGGTTCCGCGACGGCTTCCTCTGGCATAGCCCTGATCCTGTTCACGCAGCGAAGGGCACCAGCCCGTCCCGCATATCGAAGCGAACCGCCTCGTGCGCTCCATCGTAGACAGACCACTCGACCGTGTCAGCCCCGACCCGGAAGAGGGCGCTTGCGAGCGTGTTCTCGGCGTCGCTATCGGCCGGGTCGGCGCGGTAGATCGGCAATTCTGCGTCGGCTGCGTCCCACAAAATATCGAGCGCACGTCCCCGCGGCTCCGACTGGCACGTTTGACCAAGCAGCATCTCGCCGCGCCGTTGTCGCACGCCGGACGAACCGGTGACGATTTGCGACACGCGCCCGGTGTCGGCATGAATCAGATGGTTCGAATGGACACGCGGCGCCTCGACCCGATCCACCGACAGCGCGCGCGCGGTGAACTCGACGCTGAGAAGGCGCTCGTCCCCGGCCTGTGCCAAAGTCAGGTGAAAGGCTCCGGCGCGGGGCGCTGATTTGAGTACTGTGAGTGCGCCGTCGAGATCCGGCGTGTCGAGTATCGCGCGGGCGAGCACCATGCGCGGCGTGCCGGCGCCACCGGCGAGCGGCCTGATATTGTTGACGGTCTGGACCAGCCCCTTTGATGTCGCCGCAAAGGTATGTCCCGGCAGCGAGCCCGGGTACACGAAGGCCGTGAACGGCGTGCCGCCTTCGGACGCAACATGGGCAAGGGCGCAGTGGCCGGCAAAGTCGGGGTCGCCATCCTCGTTGTGACCGATGACATGCGGCGAGCCCGGCAATTGCACGGTCGTGCAGCCATCCGGCGCCATCGCCCAGATATCGCCGCGGCAGTTCCACAGGAATACGTCGTCGAAAGGCAGTGCAAGCCCGACTGCGAGGCCCTGCAACTCGGCCCAGTATCTTGGAAACCGCTCTCGAACGATCGCAGCCATCTCGGGGAGGGAGGGATCTCCGCGTCGCGTTGTGAGTTCGCCCCACGCAGCGGATGCTCGGAAGTGGTCCTGCAGGGCCGCCCGGCCGAAGCGCCCAAGGGCCGCTCCGACATCATACGGCGAACCGGTGACGTCTATGAATGAGAGCCGGGGGCCGGCGTTAGGCGACATGTTGCAGAAACTCTTTCAGGCGAGGGTTTTGTGGATTTGCCAGCAACTCCCGTGGCTCACCGTCGACTGCGATCTTGCCGCCCTCCATGAAGATCAGCCTGGTGCCGACCTTACGGGCAAAGGCCATCTCGTGGGTGACCACGATCATGGTCATGCCTTCCTCGGCCAGCGCCTGCATGACGCGCAGCACTTCATGCCTCAGTTCCGGATCGAGTGCGGACGTCGGCTCGTCGAACAGCATCAGCTTCGGCTTGACGGCAAGCGCGCGGGCGATCGCGACGCGTTGCTGCTGGCCACCGGAAAGTTCGCTCGGATAGTGGTGAGCGCGTTCGGCGAGGCCGACCTTGGCGAGCATGTCCAGCGCCTGCTGTCGCGCATGCTGGCGCGACTCGCCGCGCACGCGGCGCGGGCCAAAGGCGACGTTATCGAGTGCCGTCATTTGCGGAAACAGGTTGAATTGCTGGAAAACCATGCCGGCTTCCTGGCGGATCATGCGGACCTTGCGGCCGCCATCCTTGACACTGATACCGTCGACCACGAGATCGCCGCCGTTGATCTCCTCCAGCGCATTGATGCAGCGGAGCAACGTCGATTTGCCCGAGCCGGAGGGACCGATCAGCACCACCTTCTCGCCTTGCTCTATCGAGAGGTCGACCTGGTCGAGGATCGTGACCTGGCCGAACCGCTTCGTGACCTTCTTGAACTCCACGATGCTCACAGGATGCGCATCCTCTTTTCGGTCATCCTGAGGATAAGCGTGAGCGCGCCCGTCATGACCAGGTAGAACATCGCCACGGCAGACCAGATTTCGACGGCGCGAAAATTGGCCGCCATGATTTCCTGGCCTTGCCGCGTGAGTTCGCCGACACCGATGACGATGAAGAGCGACGTATCCTTCAGGCTGACGATGAACTGGTTGCCGAGCGCCGGAATCATGCGGCGGAAGGCGAGCGGGCCGATGATGTAGAGCAGCACCTTCCAGAGCGGCAGGCCGAGCGCGAGACCCGCTTCCCGCAATCCTTTATGGACGGAGAGAAACGAGCCGCGCACGATCTCGGCGATATAGGCTCCGGCGTTGACGATGATGGCCATGATCGCCGCCGCGAGCGGGTAGATGCGGACATTCGCGAGGATCGGCAACGCGAAATAGATGAACATCACCTGCACGATGATCGGCGTGCCGCGTATGATCTCGACATAGGCGAAGGCAATGGCGTTGAGGACGGCATTGCCGTAGGCGCGCGCCAGGCCGGCGGCGAAGCCGATCAGCAGTCCGCCGGCGAGGCCCGCCAGCGCGATCAGCACGGTGAGGCGGGCACCTTTCAAGAGCTCTGGCAGGGCCTGCCATATAACCGACCACTCGAAATCCATGGGAGCTTTCCTTCAGGACCGGCAAAGCATGATCCGGACCCGGAGGGCCGCGTTAGCGCAAAGTGCGAAGCGGTTTTCCGGAAAGATCATGTTCAATCAACGACCCGGTTGCGCGCCGCGACGCCTGAATCAGCTCTTCGGCGGCTCGGCGCCGAACCACTTCTTGTAGATGGCCGTGTAGGTGCCGTCGCCCTTCAGCTTGGCCAGCGAGGCGTTGACCTTGGCGACGAGCTCGCTGCCCTTCGGGAAAGCGATGCCATATTGCTGGGCCATCATCCGGGGACCTACGGTCTTCACCTTCCCCTGGCCGTTGGTCTTGATGTAGTAGAGGACGTTGGGCGTGTCGTGCATTGCGGCGTCCGCGCGTCCCGTCGCAACCTCGAGGTAGGCGTTGTCGCTGTTGGGGAAGAGGCGCAGCTCCGTCGCCTTGAAGTGCTCCTTGGCGTAGTCGGTTGCCGACGTGCCGGTCTTCACGGCAAGCGTTTTGCCGGGAAGATCTTCTGGACCCTTGATTGTGCTGGTGGCCGGCACCATCAGCAGGAACCCGCTGTCGTAATAGCCGTCGGAAAAGTCGATGACCTTCTTGCGCTCGTCCTTGATGGTAATGCCGGCCAGCCCAACATCGACCTGCCTGGTCTGGAGCGCCGGGATGATGCCGTTGAAGTCCATCGGCTGCAGCGTGTAGGTCACCCCGATATCCTTGGCCACGGCGGCCCACAGGTCGATGTCGAAGCCGACGTATTTGTCGCCCTCCTTGAACTCGAACGGAACGAAGGCGGTGTCTGTCGCGACGATCAGGTCGCCGGCCCGAGCAGGTTGGCCGAGGGAGAGGGTTGCCGCGACGGCTGCGGCGGCGGTCAGGCTGGCAAGCGCGAACTTCATTTGGGATCCCCTCTTTGCTGGGAGTGCCACGGAACCCCCATAGCATCGCACAGACGGCGCAAAAGAAAAGTGCATACTTTTGTGCAATGCATCGCAAATTTGCACGAAATGTTGGCAACCTATTCCCCGCGTTTCGCGAAGGGTTGGCACAGCTCGGAGGCGACCTGCTCAGTTCTTGCAAGCAGTCGTGGAATTTGGCGCTGGATTTCCCGCGGCCGACCCACGCGAGTTACGAAGTTCGCGTCATCTTCTCGAACTTCTTCACCAGCCGTTCCCGCTTCAGCCGCGACAGCCGCTGGATCCAGAACATTCCGTCGAGTGGTCGATCTCGTGCTGGTGGCAGACGGCGCGCAGGGCCTCGGATTCCTCGCTTTGCGTGATGCCGTCGAGGTCCTGATAGCCGATGCGAACGCGGGCGTGGCGCTGGATGTCGTCGGTGACGCCGGGCATCGAGACGCTGCCCTCCTTGTGCAGGATCATCTCGGGCGAAGCCCATTCAATCTGCGGATTGACGTAAGTCTGCGGGCCAGTGGCGGCATCGAGCTCGAGCACGACAAGGCGCAAGGGCACGCCGATATGTGGCGCGGTTATACCGATGCCGGGTGCGGCGCGCATCGTCTCCAGCAAATCGGCTGCCAGCGCGCGCAAGCCATCGCCGAAGGCGGTGACGGGGCGGGCGGGCACGGCGAGCCGGCGGTCTGGATAGCGAACGATCGGACGAATGGTCATGATCGCACGCTAGCCTCTCTGGATCAGCTCACGCCCGATCCGCTTCGGCAGCTCGCTCCGCAGCACGATGGCAGTCGTCACGGAGCCATACCGGGCAATCGCATCGACGATGCTCTCGAGCTCCGTGGGCGAGGGCACGATCACCTTGAGGTGAAAGCAATCCTCGCCGGTCAGCCTGAGGACTTCGATGATCTCGGGCATCTCGGCGAATTGCTTCAGGCAGGCCTTGATGTGTTCGTGCGTCGTCCGCAGGCGGATGATTGCCATCATGTTGAGGCCGACCGAGGCCGGATCGATCACCGCGCGATAGGCCCTGACGATCCCGCGCTCCTCCAGCCGCTTCAGTCGTTCCGAGGTGGCCGGCTGCGACAGGCCGACCTTTCGCCCCAATTCCGAGACGCTGATGCGGCCATCGTCCTGAAGCGTTTCGATGATCGCAATGTCAGTCGGATCGAGAATGGGCTGAAAATCCTGGCTTCGCGTCATGACCTCTAATCTATCGGAATAGCGCCGCTCTTTCCGATGAATGCCAATTCCGTTTGCTGATGTAAACCGCCATGCTTCGCGGGTGCATGGCGAAACATCAGAGGTGAGGCGTGACGGAATTCATTCATTTGCCTGGAATCGGCAACTCCGGCGAGGCGCATTGGCAAAGCCGTTGGGAGCTGGCTGACCCTGACATCCGCAGATTCAGTCCGGCGAGCTGGGATCAACCCGATCTGGCCGACTGGATCGAGGCCCTGGACCTGGCCGTGCGTGCGGCGACGACGCCGCCGCTGCTGGTGGCTCACAGTCTTGGCTGCCTGCTTGTCGCACATTGGCAAAGGCAGAGTCCGTCGCGGGTGAAGGGGGCGCTTCTGGTTGCTGTTCCCGATCCGCGCTCTCCGGCATTCCCCGCGGAGGCTGCGGCGTTCGCGTCCGTGCCCGAACAGCGCTTCCGCTTTCCCTCGATGATCGTGGCCAGCACCAACGATCCCTATGCGTCTCGGCTCTACGTGCAGGGAAGGGCAGGGCAGTGGGGCAGCGAGCTGATCGACATCGGCGCGAAGGGGCATGTCAATGCTGCGAGCAATCTCGGCGACTGGCCGGAAGGACGTCGCATCCTCCTGGACTTTGACGCGCGCATTTAAGTCATGCCGGTGTTTTGCCCGACGAGTCAGTTTCGGCCTGACGTCGTGGGTTCCCCGCACTGCGATGAGCGTGTATCGTTAAGTCATTGATCCCTCTGTGGCCGGCTACTGTGCATGGGGTTGTTTTCGAAATCTTGTTGGTGAGCCGCGAATGCTTGCCCTAAAAAAATCTCGCAAGACCTGTCTGCTTTCGCCGTTTCCATTCGTCTTCCACGTGAGACAGACCTGATGGGAGACATACAATGACTGCTTCCGGATATCGCTGGGTGATCGTCGCCGCCGGCGGCCTGCTCGGCTGCGTCGCCATCGGCGGCATGTTTTCGCTGCCGGTGTTCCTGCAGCCGATCGCCAAGGACACCGGGTGGTCGGTGACCGGGATTTCCAGCGCGATGACCATCGGCTTCCTGGCCATGGCGTGCAGCAGCATGATCTGGGGCACGTTGACCGACAAGTTCGGGCCGCTGCCGGTGGTGCTGACCGGATCGACCGTGCTGGCGCTGAGCCTGTTCGCCGCCAGCCACGCGACCTCGCTGATCGTGTTCCAGTTCGTGTTCGGCCTCTTGGTCGGTGCCTCCTGCGCTGCGATCTTCGCGCCGATGATGGCGACCGTCACCGGCTGGTTCGACACCCATCGCAGCCTCGCCGTCTCGCTGGTCTCGGCCGGCATGGGCGTGGCGCCGATGACGATGGCGCCGTTTGCGGCCTGGCTGGTGTCTCATCATGACTGGCGCACCGCGATGCAGATCGTGTCGCTGGTGGTCGCCGTCATCATGATCCCGGTCGCACTGCTGGTCCGCCGCCCGCCGGCGCTGGCGCATCCGCCGGTCGCGGCAGCGGGTCCGGGCGGCCCGCAATCCGAGATGACGGTGGGCGAAGCGCTGCGCTCGCCGCAATTCCTCATCCTGCTCGCCACCAATTTCTTCTGCTGCGCCACGCATTCCGGCCCGATCATCCACACGGTCAGCTATGCCGTGAGCTGCGGCATCCCGCTGATCTCGGCGGTGACGATCTACAGCGTCGAGGGACTGGCCGGGCTCGGTGGGCGCATTGCCTTCGGCCTGATGGGCGATCGGCTCGGCGCCAAGCGCGTGCTGGTCTCGGGCCTGCTCGCACAAGCCTTCGGCGCGCTCGCTTATGTCTTCGCCCATCAGCTCACGACCTTCTACATGGTCGCGACCGTGTTCGGCTTCATCTATGCCGGCACCATGCCGCTCTACGCCGTGATCATCCGCGAAAACTTCCCGCTCAAAATGATGGGCACGGTGATCGGCGGCACGGCGATGGCGGGCAGCCTCGGCATGGCCACCGGCCCGCTCGCCGGAGGCCTGATCTATGACGCGTTCTCGAGCTACGCCTGGCTCTATATCGGCTCCTGGGCGATGGGGCTTGGCGCGTTCCTGATGGCGATGACCTTCCGCCCGTTCCCGAAGCCGCAGCAAGTCGAGCCGGCGACGGCACCGATGGCGGCGTGATCGGATCGAGGCGCAGCCTCAGAGCTGCGCCTCGATCGCCGCCTTGTCGATCACCGACCACACCTGCCGGATCTTGCCGTCATGAAATTCGTAGAAGACGTTCTCGCAAAAGGACACGCGCCGGCCGTTCACGGCGAGCCCCAGGAACCGGCCGGTCGGCGCGCAATCAAACGTCAGCCGCGCGGCTATGCGCGGTGGCTCGGAGATCAGCATCTCGACGTTGAAATGCAGATCCGGAATCTCGCGGAAATCATGCTCCAGCATCGCGCGATAGCCTGTGAGCCCGAGCGGCCGCGCATTGCGGGCGACATCGTCATGCACGAAATGCCCGAGCGCGGCCCAATCCTGCCGGTTCAGGCAGGCGATGTAGTTGCGATAGAAGTCAGCGAGACCGGCTGGCGTCATGGCGACACTCCCTGTGCTCCCGGGCTAACGCGGGAGCAGGGGAATCGGTGCGCTGCTCAGAGCCGTTTTTCGAAGAACAGATCCGGATAGGGGTCGTCGTTGAAGCGCGGAATCTCGCGCCAGCCGGTGGTGCGATAGAGCTGACCGGCCTCGGGCAGCGCGCTGTTGGTGTCGAGCCGCAACAGCGTGATGCCGAGCGTGCGCGCGGCCTCTTCAGTCGCCTCCATCAGGCGCTTGCCGAGCCCCAATCCGCGCGCGGAAGGGGCAACCCACAGACGCTTGATCTCGGCATAGCCGTGATCGGTGCCCTTCAGGCCGACGCAGCCGATCGGCAGCGTGTCCGACATCGCGACGATGAAGCTGCCGCGCGGGCGGCGCATGTCCTCGGCATCGGGGTCGCGCGACAGCGACACGTCGAAGCCCTGTTTGAAGCGCCGTCCGAGCTCGGCGTAATATTCGCTGAGGCAATAGCGCGCCTCGTCGCTGCGCGGATCCATTTCAGTGAGCGCGATGCGATCGCGCGTCAGCGCGGACGCGATCAGATCCATTGCGGCGAGCAGCGCCTCGGCTTGCGAGTTCCGAGCGAGGAGGCTTTCGGCTTGCGTGTTCGATATCCTCTCATAGGCTGCAAATTCCCGCTGACCTGCACGCGTCAAGCTAGCGACGCGCCGCCGCGCATCGTTCTCGTGCGCATGCGTCTCGATCAGGCCTTCCTCTTCCAGGCTGCGCAACAGCCGGCTCATCAGCCCGGAGTCGAGGCCGAGATAGTCGCGGACCTCGCCAATGTCGGAGCGCCCGTGTCCGATCGCGTTGAGCACGCGCGCCGCCCCGAGCGGCCGGCCGCGCCCGAGGAACGAATGGTCGAGTGCGCCGACGGCGGAGGTCACCGCACGGTTGAAACGACGGACGCGTGAGACGGGATCGAGCATTACCTGACTTTAGTCAGATATCGTGCTCTGGTCAACCGAAGCTCGCGTCAGGTTCGAGGCATTCATCCTTCGGGCCGGATCAGCTTGATGTCCCGATCGGCGGCCCAATCGGCAACGTCCTCGCGCTTCAGCGCGGTCGCCATCAGATCGGGAAACTGGTCCGGCGTACAGGCAAAGACGGGAATGCCGAGGCTCGCGACCTTCGCCGAGAGGGCGGGGTTGTAAGACGGGCGACCGGTGTCGGTCAGCGCCAGCAGGACGATCACGTTGATGCTGCCTAGGGTTGCGAGCCTGCCCAGGCGGTCGACCAGCGCGTCTGCATCGCCGCCTTCGTAGAGGTCGGTGATCAGCACCAGATGCGCCTTGGTGGGGCGCTCGATGCGGTCCTCGCAATAGCCGACGGCGCGGTTGATGTCGGTGCCGCCGCCGAGCTGGACGCCGAACAGCACCTCGACGGGATCGGCGAGCTCCTCGGTCAGATCCACGATCGCGGTGTCGAAACAGACGAGCTTGGTAGCGACCACGGGCAGTGAGGCCATGACCGCCGCGAAGATCGAGGCGTAGACGACGGAGGTCGCCATCGACCCTGATTGATAGACGCACAGAATGACTTCGTCGAGATCGACAATGCGACGCTGCTGGCGCAGAAAGCCAATCAGCCGTTCCGGCACCACCGTGCGATGCTCGGCCTGATAATGGCGAAGATTGGCCTTGATGGTGCGCGGCCAGTCGATGTCGGCAAAGCGCGGGCGGTTGGTCCGCCGCGATCGGTTGAGCGCGCCGCGGACCGCATCCGCCGTGCGCCGCTCGAGCCGCTCCATCAATTGGTCCACCACTTTGGCGATGACGATCCGTGCGGTGTCCTTGGTTTTCTCCGGCATCACGCCGCGCAGCGCGACCAGATCGGCGATCAGGTTTACGTCGGCTTCGACAGTTGCGAGGAATTCGGGTTCGAGCAGCATCTGGCGAAGCCCCTTGCGCTCGAAGGCGTCTTTCTGGATCACCTGCACCACTGGGGCAGGAAAGAACTCCCTGATATCGCCGAGCCATTTCGCGACGCGCGGGGCCGAGCCGCCGAGCCCGCCGCGGCCTTTTTTCGGCGCCTCGTCACCATCACCGTAGAGCGCCGTCAGGGCTTCTGACATGCGGCGGTCGCTATCGGACAGGGCCGCACCGGCTCCGCCGTTCTCGGCATCGGCGCCGAGAGCCAGGGTCCAGCGGCGGTTACGTTCATCACTCTCGCTCATTGCGCAGCTCCCACTTTGAGGAGCGCCAGCACGCGCGCCTCGTGCGGCGGCCAGACGGCACCGGCATCCGGGACAAGCCGGTAGCCCTTCGCACCGCCGGTGCCTCGCCCGAACAGCACATCCATCAACCGCCGGCGCTCGTTGCGATCGAGCGCCGAGAAGACGCGGCGGAACAGCGGCAGGCTGGCGGTAAAGGCATCGTCGGGGAGCGCCAGCAGCCAGCCATCGACTGCGCTGCGCAACGCCGCGTCATGGATCAAGCGTTGGCCCGCGCCCTCGAAGAAGCCTTCGAAAAAACCGGCCGCCTCGGCAACAGGCGTACCGGGCGAAAGCATGCGTGCCAGCAGGTCGGCGGTGTGATCGGCGGCCAATAGCTCGGCCTCGTAGAGCAACCGCGCCGCGGTGCCGGCGATTAGCCGCGTGGTCTGGTCATCGTGCAGCAGGGCGGTCAGCGCCTCGCGCCATCGGGCGACGATGTCGGCCTCGAGCTGGGCCAGCTGGATCGCGGTATCGGCTGCGAGGATCGCGCCGCGCAGCTTGGATGCTGCCGGACCGTCCAGATTGCGGGAGGCGTAGGGCAGGGCGATGGCCGCCTGCACGACGATCCGCGGCATCAGGGCTGCCAGATGCTCGACCGTGCCGGCACGCGCCTCGCCGTAGCGCAGGATGTCGGCCATTGGCGGCAAGGCGTCGAGCAAGGCTTGGCCGTCGCTGGTGAGGGCTGCCTTGGTTTCGAGCGCCGCGATGCCGGATTCGGTGGCGCGCGGCAGATCGGCGATCATGGCGTTGCGCACGAGGCTCGCCAGCGCGCCAAGCTCCGCCTCCTTGCTCATCGCCTCGATCAGGCGGCCGCCGGCCGCTTCCGCGATGGTCGAGCCATAGAGCAGGTTCTCGACCAGCCGCACTGCGAATTCCGGCTCCCAGCGCAATTGCCAGTTCTCGCGAAACGTACCGCGGCTGCGGCCTGCGTCGGTCAGCCGTCCCCAGGGCACGTCGAGCACGCCCAGCCGGTGCAGCAGCGTCGAGCGCATCAGCCCGCTTTCGCTGCGCAGATCGAGCGTCAGCGCCCGTTCGAGCGCTTCCGGTTTCAGCCGCGTCGCCTTCTGCTGGCGCTGGAGATCGTCCAGCAGCGGCGCCAATGGCGTCGACGGCGGGATCGAGCCGACACCCGCGCCGATCAGGAGCTCGGCCGCGACGTCGTCCCATACGGCCCGTTCGCCGTTGCACAGGCATGCGATTGCCGCCTCGCGCAGTTCCTCGAAGCCGGGTGAAGGCCGCTCGCGGAGCGCCGCGAGCGCGATGCCGAGACGCTGCGCCTCGATCACTGAGGCGGTCGAGACGAAATGACCGCGATCGCGCAGCACGCGCGTCACCCTGGCCAGCCAAAGGGCGACGCGATCGCCCTCGCGCGTCTCCCAGAGATGCGCGCACCAGCCGGGCGCGACCACGCCCGCGCCATAGCCGCTCGCGCGTGCGAGGCGCGGCGCGGTCCATGGTGCCCAGGTCGCCTTGATCTTCGCCTTCGGCCGGCCCTTGAGCAATTCGCGGTCGGTCGAAAGGCTGCGTCGCTCCGCGAGCGCCGGCACGTGCCAGGCGCCGCAAACGACGGCGACGGCGCCCTCGCACTCCTTCGCCGCCTTCGCGATCTCGATGCGCATATGCGCTTCGCGCGCGGCTTCGCGAGCCGATAGCGGCTTTTCTTGCGCGCGCAGTGCCGTCATCGCGTCGGCGACGGCAGCGAACACAGGACCTGTCGCAGGATTTTCCTCGATGACGTCGGACCACCAGGACTCGCCGTCGTCATACCCGGCCGCCGTCGCGAGCGCGCCGATCGGATCGCGGCTGACCGGGTCCTCCTCCGATCTCGCGGCAATCTCCTCCGCGATGTCGCTGGCCGAACTGCCCAGCCGGTCCGAGGCAGGCAGGTCGATGAAGCGCAAGGTTGCACCGTGGCGCACGGCCCAGCAGGCAGCCTGGTATTCCGGCGAATAGTCTGCAAAGGGAAAGAAGCTCGCATGAGCCGGATTGTCTTCGGCGTAGGTGAGCAGCGCCACCGGTGTCACCATATCCGGGTCGGCGAGCATGGGCAGCAGCTCGGAGGCATCCGATGGCCCCTCGATCAGCACCGCGACGGGCTTGAGCGCATCGAGCGCCTGCACCAGGCGCCGCGCCGATCCCGGCCCGTGATGCCGGATACCGAACAGATGGATGTCGCCGGCCATCGCGTCAGATCAGATCGGTCAGCGAGGCGTAATAGCCTTCGAAGCCGCGCTTCTTCTTCAGCACGGTCTCGAGATATTCGCCGAGCACGGCCGTATCCTGCACCGGATCCTTGACGACCGCGCCGATCATGTTGCTGGCGAGTGTCTCAGCCGTCAGTTCGCCGTCGTTGAAGAAGGTCGCCTGGCTGATGCCGCCGACCATCACGGCGATCGCCTCGGCGGTCGAGAGGCCGCCGGAGGGCGATTTCAGCGCGACCTTGCCGTCCTCGGTCGATCCCGAACGCAGCTCGCGGAAGATCGCGACCACCCGCGCCACCTCCTCAGCGACGTTCTTCGGCGCCGGCAGATCGAGGTTCTGCGCCATCTCGCCGACGCGCTTGACGACGATCGACACTTCTTGCTGGGCGCTGTCGGGCAGCGGCAGCACGACTACGTTGAAGCGGCGCTTGAGCGCTGAGGACAGCTCGTTCACGCCCTTGTCGCGATTGTTGGCGGTCGCGATGACGTTGAAGCCACGTTGCGCATAAACCGCGCTGTTGAGCTCCGGGATCGGCATCATCTTCTCGGACAGAACGGTGATCAGCGTGTCCTGCACGTCGCTGCCCATGCGCGTCAGCTCCTCGAACCGGCAGAGCTTGCCGCCTTCCATCGCGCGCATCAGCGGGGTCGGCACCAGCGCTTCGCGGCTCGGCCCATGGGCGAGCAGCTGAGCATAGTTCCAACCGTAACGGATCTGGTTCTCGTCGGTCCCGGCGGTGCACTGGATCACGAGCGTGGAGTCACCGGTGATGCCGGCGGCGAGGTGCTCGGACACCCAGGATTTGGCGGTGCCGGGCACGCCGAGCAGCAGCAGTGCGCGGTCGGTTGCAAGCGTCGCAACGGCGGTCTCGATCAGCCGCTTGTCGCCGACATATTTCGGCGTGATCGCGGTGCCGTCGGCTGCCGTACCGCCCATCAGATAGGTCACGACCTGGCGCGGCGACAGCGCCCAGCCGGGTGGGCGATGGCCTTCGCCCGCCGCGAGCGCCTTCAGCTCGGATGCAAAACTGTCCTCAGCGGGCAATCGCAGCTTCTCGCTCATGGCTTTTCTCCTTGATCGTCCAACGCGGCGTTGAGCCGCAGCATGTCGAGGCGCGGATCGGCTTGCAGTAGGCCTGCGCCGGTCAGCTGCTCCAGCGATCGTCGCGCGCTATCGCGCGAGGCGATGAGGCCCAGCGCATGAAGTTCCGCAACATGATCGGAAGGCTTGGCATCGTCGCGCCGAAGCGCGGTCAGCAGCTTGGCACCTGATGGCGCCGACAGCGGATCGTCGAGGCGTGCGGCAACGCCGGCGACCGCCTGCGCCATCTCGAAGCGGAAGCCGTGCGTGTGCAAACCTACCGCCGCGAACCTGGCCCGTTCGGCGGGCGCAAGCCGCGCAGCGAGCGCGACGATGAGGCCGGTCGCATCGTGCTCGCTCACGACGCCGGCGGCCTGCGCAAGCTGCGCATTGGTGCCGGGCTCCACGATCATCTTGATCAGCCCAGCATCGGCCGCCGGATCCACGTTCCAGTCCCAGGCGGCGATCAGATCCTGCGGGGCGAGGCCGAGCGCGCCCGAGAACGACGTCAGATCGGCACCCTCGAGCAGGACTTTCCGGCGCTGCCACTGTGCCGGCGTCTTGGGAGTTTCAAAGTCGATCACGCGGGAGCGACGCAGCAGCCCCTTCGTCTTCACCGAGAAGAAGGCGGCGAGCTCCGCAATATCTTCGCCCACGGCGGGACCGTGGCCGAGACGGGCGAGCATGGAAGTTGCCATTGCCTTGACCTTCGGCGCGCGATCGTTCGTCACAAGGTTTTCGAGAAAGGCAACGTCGTCGCCCGACAATCGCTCCGACAGAAGGGTCAACAGGCGCAGGCGCGCGTCGGCGTTCTCGCTGCCGAGCCTGGCTTCGAGCAGCGCGCGCGCCGCGGATGGATCGCGTCGCCTGAGTTCGATCAACGCGGCCTTGCGCGCGGCCGGCCAGAAGTCGTCCCAATTGTCAGCCGTGAGCTGGTCGCCGTTCTGTCGCGGCGTCGTCTCGCCGGCCGCGGCGAGTGCGGCCCAGTCGCGCCAGGCTGCATAGATATCAGGCGCATCCTCGTCGCTCGCATCGGGCATCCAGTCGGCCGGATGTGTCGTCCAGCCACGCGCGGCGAGGAAGTGGATGACATCGGCTTTGGACGCTGCGTCCTTGCTCGCCGCAAGGATACGGCGCACCAGCGGCCGCAATGCCGCCGAGACGGTCGGCAGCGCGAGGGTTGGAATGTCGGGCAGCACGCGCAGTGTAGAGGGTGGTTCGCCCGTCACGATTGTGCCGAGGAATTGGCCGGACAGAGCGAGCAGTCGCAACTCGGCCTCGACGGGATCGTCGCCAAGCTCGACGCGCCAGATTGATGCTGCGGAGGCTGCGGTCGAGCCCATGGTCCAGCGCGTCAGGATCGCGCCCATGGTCTCGAAGATGGCCTCCGCGCTGGCTGTTTCAGTCATGGCTGCCGATCCTTCCCCAAGGGGACTGTGCAGCAAGGATCGTGAGCCGGTTGCCCGACCAGATTGCGGCGGTACGTGTCAGTTCGGTGCCGGAGAGCAGGCCCTCCGCCTTGCCTGCGACGGGCAGCGCGGCCGCGCCGTCGGCCGCGCGCCACCAGGCACCCCCGGCATCGTCACGCGCGATCCGTCCCTGCGGCAGCAGCAGGGGAATCTCGATCGCCCACGGCTCGGCCAGCAGCGGCTGCGTCAATGCATTGGAGAGCGTTTGATCCGGCGCAGGCCATTCGGGCGTCAGCGTGGCCTGCGCGGCGTCGCGCCGGACGAGCAGGGCGCGCAGCGGCTGTTGCGACGGGTAGAAGACGAGCTCGCCCTGGAAGCGCTCGCCGGGCGTGAAGACCGAACCACGCCGTCCGGCACTCGCAGGAAAAAAGTCGAGCAGCATGGCGAAGCGCGGGCCTGATGCGGCGAGACTGAGCAGCCATGTGGTTTGCGAGACCAGGCCGTCGCGCCGTGTTTGCACCTGTTCGGCCAGCACCTCCCATTGCGTATCGATCCGCGGTGCGCTCGGATCTGCCAGCACCGTCTCGCGCGTCTCCGATGTTGCCACACTGCGCCGGATCGCGGAATCGCGCGGCGCCGCGCGGAAGGCGCGCGCGAGCAGCACCAGCTTGCCGAGCTCGACGACGGCGCCGCGCGGCCGGTCACCCGCGGCGAGTGCGAGCAGGCGGGCCGGCAATTCGTCGATCCGGCTGGCGAGTGCCGTGGCCTTGCCGTCGACCAGGCGCGCGGCGATACGCCGGCATCGCGCGGTCGCATCATCGATGAAGCCGGACAGGCCCAGGCGGAGCTGATCGCCGATCCACTGCTCGAGCGCATCCAGCGCATCCAGGATCGCGCGCTCGGTCTCTTCGTTTCGTTTGGCTGCCTGTGCCTCGCGCCGGGCGGCATCCTTCGGATCTTCAGTGGCCTCGGGCTCGACGACGCGCGCAGCGCGCAAATCCTTCTCGCCGGACGGAGCGGCGGCGCCTGCCGGCTTTGCAGCCGATGGGCCGCGCCGGCGCCCGAGCCAGTCGCTGACCCAGGCAGGCGTATCGGCGGGCGCAAACGGCACGATGGATTCCGCGTTCAGCCACAACAGGCCGAGCACGTGCTTGCAGGGGAATTTGCGTGACGGGCAGGTGCATTTGTTGCCGAGGTCGCGGAGATCAGCCATCACCCGGTAGGGATTGGCGCCGGAGCCCGCGCATTCGCCCCAGATCAGCGCGCCATCCGGACTGCCGCCGACGCCGGACCATTTGGTGGGCTTGGCAAGGCCGGCGGCCGCCTTGAGTGAGGATTGATCGGTAGCGAGTTGCTCGACCGCCTTCAGATCAATCGCCACGCCGGCTTCCCAATTCGAATCCAGGATGGGCAGTATATCGGCGAGCGATGAAAGCTCAATGTCGCCGCGCGCAGCCCATCGGCTGCACGCGGAGATCGTCACGCGGGTCGGGTCTCTAGCGACGCAAGCCCAAGCTCGTTGCGCGCCTTTCTCGTCAGCTTTGCCACGATCGAGGCGTGGGCCTGAGCGAGATAGGCCGTGAGCTCGGCATCCTCCAGCGCGTTGTTGCCGACGAGCTGCACCCATTTGGCCCGTGCGAGATAAGGCGCGGGCCGCGCCAGGCCGTGTTCGATCAGCATGGCGTAGGCCATGTTCGAGACCTTGAACATGTAGCTGCCCGTATCAGCCGTATAGCCGCCGCTCAGCGCGAACATCTTGCCGCCGACCTTGAACACGGACGTGCCTTCCCACTGCACCACCTTGGTGGCGGCGGGGAGGAGCAGGCAGCGTGCTTCGAAGGTCCTGGGTGTCATGTGCTTTCGATCGCGACATAGCACGCCGACCGGCTCCGCTCGCGATCACGGACGCGTGATTTGCGTGTAAACTATCGCAAGCTATATCGTAAGATATGTTTTGAGAAAGGGAATTCGATATGTTCACCAGACACAGAGACCACAGGGACTTCCACTTTGGCCACTTCGCCCATTTCGCCATGGGCCGGCATGGCGGGCGGCATCGCTTCGGCCGCGGCGGCCATGGCTTTTTCGGCCGCGGCGGCGATGACTTTCCCGGCGCACGGCGCCTGTCCTCGCAGGACCTCCAGCTCGTCATCCTGGCGCTGCTCGCCGAGAAGCCCGCGCATGGCTACGAGCTGATCAAGATCATCGAGGAGCGCTCCGAGGGATTTTATACGCCGAGCCCCGGCGTGATCTATCCGGCGCTGACCTATCTCGAGGAGGTCGGGCACGCGAGCGTCGCGCAGGATGGCGGCCGCAAGCTCAACAGCATTACGTCGCAGGGCGAGGACTATCTCGCCGAGCAGCGCGGCACCGCTGATGCGATCCTGCAGGCGCTGTCGCGGATCGGACGCCGCATGGACGAGGTGCGCGAGGCCTTTGCCGGCGTCAGCGATCTCGATGCCGACGCCTCCGACGAGCTGCATCGCGCCCGCCACAACCTCAAGCGCGCGCTGCGGTCCAAGCATGGCAGCGATTCTGCTGAGGCGCGTCGCATCGCCGCAATCCTGGAGCGTGCGGCCGCGGACATCCTCAGCAAGTAAGGGAAGCCTGACTGGACGGCGCATCGCTCCCCGGGGAGATCACGACATAAGCCGTCAAACCACTGCGCAGGGAAGGCCGGATGTTGGGCTTCACCTGTATGCCCCTGTGCAGCCTCTTGTAGCTCAACCCATCGCACAGTGGACCGCGGCTGCGGGGTCAGCACCCGGTCTTCCCTGCGCCTTCGTCAGACCAGGGTGAGGCGACAAAGCAAAGCTCGGGCGACGTGCCGCGAGGACGCGAAGCTGTGTCTGCTTGCTCCGTCATTGCGAGCGCAGCGAAGCAATCCAGAAGTGTATCCGCGGAGGGATTTTGGATTGCTCACATGGGGAGTTTGCGTGTCAAGGTGTTTGATCAGCTCTTTGTTCGATTGCAGGCCAGCTCTTCGTCCCGACCGTGGCAGTGTGAAGATGGCGCGCGCAGGTCACGTCAAGGTCGGCCCGGAGGGCCGCCGCGCAGCGGCTTGACCTTGACTTGACCGAGCACGCCATCAGGCTGGTGTGGTCGGGCGTAGCGGCGGAAGCTCCTTTCGGTTTGCGATCCAAGGGTCGAGCCGGTTTTGGCAAGCTGGTTTGCATGCCAGATCAAACTCACATTCGGTCGTCGCGAGGGTCACGACTGCACCAACATTCCGCTTGCGGCGGGCAGGCTCG
>NZ_FOQM01000042.1 GCF_900113735.1 Bradyrhizobium sp. Gha | reverse complement strand
AGGATTATCTCAAACGCGTCTCGGTGCTGCCGCCGTCCTACCGCCGTATCTCGCATGGCGACGAGGTCGTGATCGGCGCGCGCCGCTTCAAGGTGATCACCGGTGGCGGGCATGCGCTCGACCAGGTGATGCTGTACTGCGCAGACGACAAGCTGTTTCTCTCCGCCGACCAGGTGTTGAGCAAGATCTCGCCGAATGTCAGCGTGTGGGCGGTCGAGCCCGACCAGAACTCGCTCGGCGAATATCTGGCCTCACTCGCGAGCCTCACCACCACCCTGCCCTATGACCTCCTGGTGCTGCCGGGTCACGGCGTGCCGTTTTACGGGCTGAAGACCCGCATCAAGCAGCTCGCCGATCACCACGAGGAGCGCTGCCGCCTGATCGCGGAAGCCTGCCGCGAGGTGCCGCAGACGTCGCGCGCATTGGTGCCTGTCGTGTTCAACAAGCACGTGCTCGACGAGCACCAGATGGGCTTTGCCGCCGGCGAGCTCGTCGCTCACGTCAACTACATGATCGTCGAGGGCCGGCTGACCGCCGAGACCAAGGACGGCGTGCTGCAGTTCAGGACGACGTGAGGGCGTCCAGCCCTTCGACCGATGGTGCAGGGCAGCATTATGTCCCGCGCGAGCTTGATCGGGATCAAGTTGGGTCGCGCCGGATAGGGCATTTTGCCCAAATGCCCCTCACGGCCAGATATGGGATAGCGCATGGACATGAGAGCTGGAAAAGCTCTAAACAGATGCGCCCTTTTGGTCAGTTCCGTCTCAGGTTGCACCGATGGATTACGCCGAGTTCTTCAATTCCGCCCTTGATCGCCTCCACAACGAGCGCCGCTATCGCGTGTTCGCCGATCTGGAGCGCACGGCCGGCCGGTTCCCGCATGCAGTCTGGCACTCGCCCAAGGGCAAGCGCGACGTCGTGATCTGGTGCTCCAACGATTATCTCGGCATGGGCCAGCACCCGAAGGTGGTCGGCGCCATGGTCGAAACCGCGACCCGCGTCGGCACCGGCGCAGGGGGAACCCGCAACATCGCCGGCACGCATCATCCGCTGGTGCAGCTCGAGGCCGAGCTCGCCGACCTCCACGGCAAGGAAGCCGCGCTGCTGTTCACGTCCGGTTACGTCTCGAACCAGACCGGCATCGCGACCATCGCCAAGCTCATTCCGAACTGCCTGATCCTGTCGGACGAGCTCAACCATAATTCGATGATCGAAGGCATCCGCCAGTCCGGCTGCGAGCGGCAGGTGTTCCGCCACAACGATCTCGCCGATCTCGAAGCGCTGCTGAAGGCTGCGGGCCCGAACCGTCCCAAGCTGATCGCCTGCGAGAGCCTCTATTCCATGGACGGCGACGTCGCGCCGCTCGCCAGGATCTGCGATCTCGCCGAGACGTACAACGCGATGACCTATGTGGACGAGGTCCACGCCGTCGGCATGTACGGCCCGCGCGGCGGCGGCATTGCCGAGCGTGACGGTGTGATGCATCGCATCGACATTCTCGAAGGCACGCTGGCGAAAGCGTTCGGCTGCCTCGGCGGCTACATCGCCGGCAACGGCCATATCATCGACGCCGTGCGCTCCTATGCGCCCGGCTTCATCTTCACCACCGCGCTGCCGCCGGCGATCTGCTCGGCCGCGACCGCCGCGATCAAGCATCTGAAGACCTCGAGCTGGGAGCGCGAGCGCCACCAGGACCGCGCCGCGCGCGTCAAGGCGATCCTCAATGCCGCAGGTCTCCCGGTGATGTCGAACGACACGCACATCGTGCCGCTGTTCGTCGGCGATCCCGAGAAGTGCAAGCAGGCCTCGGATATCCTGCTCGAGGACCACGGCATCTACATCCAGCCGATCAACTATCCGACCGTCGCCAAGGGCACCGAGCGCCTGCGCATCACGCCCTCGCCCTATCACGACGACGGCCTGATCGATCAGCTCGCCGAAGCGCTGCTGCAGGTGTGGGAGCGGCTGGAGCTGCCGCTGAACGAGAAATCGCTGGCCGCGGAGTAGGCTCTCGCCTCTTCGCGCCTAACTCTCACCGTCCCCGGCGCTACCCCCCTCCCCGACCCTCCCCCACAAGGGGGGAGGGAGCGATACAGGCGTGCCCGCCTCGCTGCAATCGGGTGCAACTGCTGAACAGCAACTGCTGAACACGAACCTGGTCTCACATTCGCTGCAACGAGCGCCCCTCTCTCCGTTCCCTCCCCCCTTGTGGGGGAGGGTCAGGGAGGGGGGCCCACACGGGAGCTCTCTCGATGAGCTTCAAGCGCACGCACGCACCTTAACGACACCCCCAGTTCCGCCCCTGGCGCGGCATTTCGCTGTCGCCTCGACCCTGCCAACGCGCTAGATTTGCAGGGAAAACGAGATCGGGCGCCTTTGCGCCCAGGGAGAAGCACGCTCGCCATGCTGCACGACTGGGGCGTGATCGCAGCCGCCTTCGGCTATATCGGGTTCCTGTTCCTGGTGGCGAGCCACGGTGATCGCCGCTCGCAGGCCGGGCCCGGCCGCGCGTCCGGGATGATCTACCCGCTGTCGCTGGCGATCTACTGCACGTCCTGGACCTTCTTCGGCTCGGTGGGCTTTGCCACCCGCACCTCGACCGACTTCCTCGCGATCTATGTCGGTCCGATTCTGATGATCGGGCTCGGCGCCGGCGTGCTCCGCCGCGTGATCCAGCTTGCCAAAGCCCACAACATCACCTCGATCGCGGACTTCATCGGTGCGCGTTACGGCAAGAGCCAGGCCGTGGCGGCAACCGTCGCGCTGATCGCCATCATCGGCTCGGTGCCCTACATCGCGCTCCAGCTCAAGGCGGTGGCCTCCTCGCTCGAAGTCATCCTTAGCGAGGACCAGGCGTTCTCCCACATCCCGATCCTCGGCGACATGGCGCTGATGGTGACGCTGACGATGGCGGCCTTCGCGGTGCTGTTCGGCACGCGGCAGACCGACGCGACCGAGCATCAGCACGGCCTGATGCTCGCGGTCGCGACCGAATCCATCATCAAGCTGGTCGCCTTCCTCACCGCCGGCATCTTCGTCACCTTCTGGATGTTTTCGCCGCACGAACTGATCGAGCGCGCGATGAAGACCCCGGAAGCCGTGCGCGCCATCGACTATTCGCCGTCGATCGGCAATTTCCTGACCATGACGCTGCTGTCGCTGTGCGCGATCATGCTGCTGCCGCGCCAGTTTCACGTCAGCGTCGTGGAGAATTCCTCGGATGCCGAGGTCAGCCGCGCGCGCTGGCTGTTTCCGCTCTATCTCGTCGCCATCAATGTGTTCGTGATCCCGATCGCGCTCGCCGGCCTCGTCACCTTCCCGTTCGGCGCTGTCGACCCTGACATGTACGTCCTGGCCCTGCCGATGGAGGGCGGTGCGGGACTTCTCAGCGTCGCCGTCTTCGTCGGCGGCCTCTCGGCGGCGACCGCGATGGTGATCGTGGAATGCGTCGCGCTCTCCATCATGGTCTCCAACGACCTCGTGGTGCCGCTGGTGCTGCAGCGACGGCCCGAGGGACGCGCAGGCGCCACCGGCTTCGGCGACTTCCTGCTGCGCTCGCGGCGGCTCGCCATCTTCGCCATCATGGTGATGGCCTATTTCTACTATCGCGCGCTCGGCAATGCCCAGCTGGCGGCCATCGGCCTCCTGTCCTTTGCAGCCATCGCGCAGCTCGCGCCTGCCTTCTTCGGCGGCCTGTTGTGGCGGCGCGCGACCGCGCGCGGCGCCATCGGCGGCATGCTGGTCGGCTTCGCGGTGTGGCTCTACACGCTGTTCATCCCGAGCTTCATGGACACCTCGACATCCGGCATCCTGCTGCTCCAGCATGGGCCGTTCGGCATCGAGGCGCTGCGGCCGCAGGCGCTGTTCGGCGCCGACCTGTCGCCATTGATGCATGGCGTCGTCTGGTCTCTGTCGCTCAACATCCTCACTTACGTGCTGCTGTCGCTGGCACGTCAACCCTCGTCGATCGAGCTGGTGCAGGCCGATCTGTTCGTCCCGAACACGCTCGCCCCGATCGCTCCGAACTTCCGCCGCTGGCGCACCACCGTGACGGTGCAGGATATCCAGAGCACCGTCGCGCAATATCTCGGGCCCGATCGCGCCCGGCAGTCGTTCGAGGCGTTCTCGGCGCGGCGCAATATGCGGCTCGAGGCCGGAGCACCCGCCGACTTCGAGCTGCTGCAGCATGCCGAGCACCTGATCGCCTCCTCGATCGGGGCCGCGTCCTCGCGCCTCGTGATGTCGCTGCTGCTGCGCAAGCGCACGGTATCAGCGAAAGCCGCGCTGAAGTTGCTCGACGATTCCCACGCAGCGCTGCATTTCAACCGCGAGATCCTGCAGACCGCGCTCAACCATGTGCGCCAGGGCATCGCGGTGTTCGATGCCGATTTGCAGCTGATCTGCTCGAACAGGCAGTTCGGCGACCTCCTCAACGTGCCACCGCATTTCATCCAGTTCGGCACGCCCTTGCGCGAAATCCTGGAATTCATGGGCGTGAGCGATCCCCCCGCCCAGGGTGACCGCGAAGCGATGATCGAGCAGCGGCTCGTGGCCTACACCACCGACAGCGAGCCCTATCTGGAGCGCCTGCCGGAACGCCACATGGTCATCGAGGTGCTCACCAATCGCATGCCCGGCGGCGGCTTCGTCATCACCTTCACCGACGTCACGCCGACCTTCGAGGCGGCGGAAGCGCTGGAGCGCGCCAATGCGACGCTGGAAAAGCGTGTGCGCGACCGCACCGAGGAGCTGACGCGACTGAACTCGGAGCTTGCGCAAGCCAAGAGCGCCGCCGAGGACGCCAGCATCTCCAAGACGCGCTTCCTCGCGGCCGCCAGCCACGACATTCTTCAACCGCTGAACGCGGCGCGGCTCTATGTCACGAGCCTGGTCGAGCGCCAGCACGATGGCGAGGAGACCCGGCTGGTCGAGAACATCGACGAATCGCTGCAAGCCATCGAGGAGATCCTCGGCGCGCTGCTCGACATCTCCAGGCTCGACGCCGGCGCGATGACGACCTCGATCTCGAGCTTCAAGATGGCCGATCTAATGCGCTCGCTGGAGATCGAGTTCGCGCCGATCGCACGCGCCAAGGGCCTCGGGCTCACCTTCGTGCCCTGCTCGCTGCCGGTCGAGTCGGACCGCTTGCTGTTGCGGCGGCTGTTGCAGAACCTGATCTCGAACGCGATCAAATACACCCCGCGCGGCCGCGTGCTGGTCGGCTGCCGGCGCCATGGCGCCTCGCTCAAGATCTGCGTCTACGATACCGGCGTCGGCATTCCCGCGGTCAAACGCGGTGAGATCTTCAAGGAATTCCACCGCCTCGAGCAAGGTGCGCGGATCGCGCGCGGGCTGGGGCTGGGACTCTCGATCGTCGAACGGCTGGCGCGCGTGCTCAACCACGGCATCGCCATCGACGCCAATGCAAGCGGCGGCTCGTTGTTCACCGTGATCGTGCCGACGGCCAAGGCCGTGACGCTGACGGCGGCGTTAACAAGCGCAACGCCGCTGGCGCGCGCGCCGATATCTGGCGCTCTGATCGTCTGCATCGAGAACGACGCGGCGATCCTCGACGGCATGCGGACGCTGTTGAAGGCCTGGCACGCCGAGGTGATCGCGGTCGCGGATCCCGAAGGCGCGATATCGGCGATCCAGGCCGCCGGCAAGCGCGTCACCGGACTGCTCGTCGACTATCACCTCGACCGCGGCAACGGCATCGCCGCCATCCGCGAGATCCGGCGCCGCTTCGGCGACGGCATCCCCGCGATCCTGATCACTGCCGATCGCAGCCCCGCCGTGCAGATGGCTGCGCGCGACGAGAAGATCGCGGTGCTCAACAAGCCGGTGAAGCCGGCTTCGCTGCGTGCCCTGCTCGGGCAGTGGCGCACGCAGCAGATGGTCGCGGCGGAGTAACGGCTCAGGCGCTGCCGTCGGCATCGATGACGGCCTTGGCAAAGGCCTGCGGTGCTTCCTGCGGAAGATTGTGGCCGATGCCGCCCGTGATCAGGCGATGATCGTAACGGCCCGAAAACTTCTTGGCGTAGGCGCCGGGATCGGGATGCGGCGCGCCGTTGGCGTCGCCTTCCATCGTGATCGCAGGCACGCTGATGATGGGAGCCGCCGCGAGCTTGTTTTCAATCTCCTCGTACTTCGTCTCGCCCTTCTCGAGCCCGAGCCGCCAGCGATAATTGTGGATCGAGATCGCCACGTGATCCTTGTTCTCGAACGCCTTGGCGCTGCGATCGAAGGTGGCGTCGTCGAACTTCCACTGGGGCGAGGCCAGCTTCCAGATCAGCTTTGCGAAGTCATGCGTGTACTTCTCGTAGCCGGCGCGGCCGCGCTCGGTCGCAAAATAAAACTGGTACCACCATTGCAGTTCGGCCGAAGGGGGCAACGGCGCGCTCCCCGATGCCTGGCTGGAGATCAGATAGCCGCTGACAGAGACCAGCGCGCGGCAGCGCTCCGGCCACAGCGCCGCGATGATATCGGCGGTCCGCGCGCCCCAGTCGAAGCCCGCGATGACAGCCTTCCTGATGTCGAGCGCATCCATCAGGGCGATGATGTCGACGGCCAGCGCGGCAGGCTCGCCGTTGCGCGGCGTCTCGCTGGAGAGGAAGTGCGTCGACCCATAGCCACGCAAATAGGGGACGATGACGCGATAGCCGGCCTGCGCCAGGATCGGCGCGACGTCGACGAAGCTGTGAATGTCGTAAGGCCAGCCGTGCAGCAGGATCGCCACCGGACCGGTCGATGGACCGGCTTCGGCGTAGCCGATGTCGAGCACACCCGCATTGATCTGCTTGATCGCGCCGAAGGAAGCCGTTGCCGAAGACGGCGCGGCTGCCGTTTCGGCGCGCGCGAGGTCGATCACGCCAAGACCGACGGCAGCGCTGCCGGCTGCGATGCCGAGGAAGCGGCGGCGATGCGGGTCGATGATCTGTGTCATGGTCTTGGTCCTTTGAAAGTTACCGAGTTCGCGGCCCGATGTTCAGTTTGGCTCATGATTGCCTCGCTGCAATGACGCAACTGACCATCAGTGTGCCTCGCAGGACGCATGTCCATTGTTTGCAAGAATCTGCAACGAAGCTTGCTAGGGCTTCGCGAACCCGCGTCAACGCACTCACTTGTGAATTGGCAGGCTGCTGCCACTCCCCTGACGCAAGCAAGCTTCGCGCTGTCGCGGCGCATTCCGCCCGGATTTTCCTCTCGCTTCACGCCGCTCAGAACGAAAGGACGCAGGGAGGTCGGGTGCCGGCCGGCACTCACGGTCGGCTGTTCGCGAGCACGCGACCTACCCCGTCGGCGTGCCCTGTTTCCACTGGCCGCCGGAGATCTTGGCAGCGGCGATCACGGCCTGGGTCCGGCTTTCGACGCCGAGCTTTTGCAGGATGGCCGAGACGTGGGCCTTGATGGTCGCCTCGGAGACGCCGAGCTCATAGGCGATCTGCTTGTTCAGCAGTCCCTCCGACAGCATCATCAACACCCGCACCTGCTGCGGCGTCAGCGTCACCAGGCGGTCGCGCAGCTTGGCCATGTCGGGGTCGGAAGCGGCCGTCAGGTCGGTATCGGCGGGAACCCAGACGTCGCCCTCCATGACCTTGAGGATGGCATCACGCAGCGTCTCGACGCCGAAGCGCTTCGGGATGAAGCCGGAGGCGCCGAAATCCAGCGAACGGCGGATCGTGGCGCTGTCGTCGGAGGCCGAGACGATCACCACCGGAATCGCCGGATATTGCGCGCGCAGATAGATCAGCCCGGAAAAGCCGGAGATGCCGGGCATCGAGAGGTCGAGCAGGACCAGGTCTACGTCGGAGGCCTGTTCCAGCAGTTTCGTCAGGTCCTCGAACGACCCGGCCTCATCGATCTTCGCCGTGCTCAGGACCCCCGCCACCGCCTGCCGCAGCGCATCACGGAACAGCGGGTGATCGTCGGCAATGACGAGATGGGTTGAGGGAGCGTTCATCGTTCTCTTGCTGTCGTTCACGTCAGCGCCAGTAATCCGGACCGGAGCGATGGTCAATTCTTTCCCGGTCGGCCGTGGCATGCAAGGGCACATTATCCCTGCGCCGGAAAAGCGGTTAATCCGCAAAATCGTGCCGGCGCGCTGCACTATAACTCCGCGCCGTCAGTTGCGTGTCAGTGCGCAAGGCCAAAAGTCGTATTGGGGCGGGTTTCACGTCGATGTTACCTTGGGGCAAGACCTGGGTTGATCCGGCATGCCCGGACTGCCGGGACGCGAGGAAACGAATTTCGGGGAGCGCGCTCACAATGTCCACAATGGCTGCAACGTCGGCTCGATCGACCGGCATGACAAAGGATGAGCGGTTCGTCATCCTCGCGTCGTCGCTCGGCACCGTCTTCGAGTGGTACGACTTCTATCTCTACGGGTCGCTGGCCGGCATCGTCGGCACGCAGTTTTTCACCATCGCCGGTGCCGACGGCAAGCCGATGTTCGACCAGGCCACGCGTGACATCTTCGCGCTGCTGGCCTTTGCGGCGGGCTTCCTCGTTCGCCCGTTTGGCGCGATCGTGTTCGGGCGTATCGGCGACATCGTCGGCCGCAAATACACCTTTCTCGTCACCATCCTGATCATGGGTATGTCGACCTTCATCGTCGGCCTGCTGCCCGGCGCCGCGCAGATCGGCATCGCGGCCCCGATCATCCTGATCGGTCTGCGCCTGCTGCAGGGCCTCGCGCTCGGTGGTGAATATGGCGGCGCGGCAACCTACGTCGCCGAGCACTCACCGCCCGGCAAACGCGGCTACTACACCTCCTTCATCCAGACCACCGCGACGCTCGGCCTGTTCCTGTCGCTGCTCGTCATCCTGTTCACCCGCACCGCGACGGGCGAGCCCGGCTTTGCGGGCGCTCCAGGCGCTTATTGGGGCGGCTGGCGCATTCCGTTCCTGGTGTCGGTCTTCCTGCTCGGCATCTCCGTCTGGATCCGGATGCGCCTCAACGAGTCGCCGGTCTTCCAGAAGATGAAGGATGAAGGCAAGACGTCCAAGGCGCCGCTGACGGAAGCCTTCGCGAACTGGACCAACGCCAAGATCGTGATCCTCGCCCTGATCGGCCTCACGATGGGCCAGGCGGTGATCTGGTACACGGGCCAGTTCTACGCGTTGTTCTTCCTGCAATCGATCCTGAAGGTCGACGGCTACACCGCCAATCTCCTGATCGCCTGGTCGCTGTTGCTCGGTACCGGCTTCTTCCTCGTGTTCGGCGCGCTGTCCGACCGGATCGGCCGCAAGCCGATCATCCTGGCGGGCTGCCTGATCGGCGCACTGACCCTGTTCCCCATCTTCAAGATGATCTCGTCCAACGCCAACCCGGCGCTGGAAAAGGCCTACGAGACGGTCAAGGTGCAAGTGGTGGCGGATCCCGCAAGCTGCGGCGATCTCTTCAACCCGGTCGGCACCCGCGTCTTCACCGCGCCTTGCGACACGGCACGCGCCTTCCTCGCTCAATCGTCGGTGAAGTACACCACGGTTCCGGGACCGGCGGGCGCAGTAAAGATCCTCGTCAACGACAAGGAAGTGCCCTACACGGACGCCAAGACCTCGAATGCCGCGATCACCGCGGCGACGCAGGCGGCGGGCTATCCGAAGGCGGGTGACCCGGGCATCGTCAAGATGTCGAACCCCTTCGACATATTCCGTCCGCAAGTGTCGGCGCTGATCGGCCTGCTGTTCATCCTCGTGATCTACGTCACCATGGTGTACGGCCCGATTGCGGCCATGCTGGTCGAACTGTTCCCGACCCGCATCCGCTACACCTCGATGTCGCTGCCCTATCACATCGGCAACGGCTGGTTCGGGGGCCTCTTGCCCGCGACCGCCTTCGCGATCACCGCCTCGACCGGCGACATCTATTCCGGCCTGTGGTACCCGGTCGTGTTCGCAGCCATCACGGCCGTGGTCGGCTTCTTCTTCGTGCCCGAGACCAAGGACGTCGACATCACCAAGACCTGATCGCCTCGCCCGACACCGACAAGCGACCGGCCGCGGAACGATCCGCGGCCGGTCTGCTTTTGAGGCCTATTGATTGCTGCCGATGAATTGCAGCACGATTTCGCGGCGGTGCGGGCGCGCGCGATGCTCGACCAGATAGATCGCCTGCCAGGTGCCGAGCGCAAGCCTGCCGCCCAGCACCGGCACGTGCAACGACGTCTGCGTCAGCATCGTCTTGATATGCGCGGGCATGTCGTCGGGTCCTTCGGTGTCGTGTGTCCACGGCACGTCTTCCGGCGCGAGCCGAGCGAGCGCGGTGGTGAGATCGACGAGGACGGAGGGATCAGCATTCTCCTGGATCGTCAGTGATGCCGAGGTGTGGCGGATGAACAGCGTCAGCGCGCCATCGCGGGCGTGAGCCTCGACGATGAATCTCACGAGTTCGCTGGTGAGATCGGTGAAGCCGCGGCCCTTCGTCTGCACGGCGAGCTGCGACGAGACGATCGTCGTGGCCTGCACCGACGATGGCACCGAGCGTGTGATTGATCTGGCCGATGTCATGAAACATCTCGCGTCACGTCATATCTTCCCCGACACGTCCTTCTGCACGCGATTGGCCATGTCGATCAGCCGCCGCCAGGCCTTTTCCAGGAACGACATCGCGCGATCGAGGTCCTGGTCGCTCGGCAGCGGGATCTCGAGCTTGCGGTCGCCCTCGGCGGCCTTTGGTTCTCGTGCTTGCGGCTCGGCCTTCTTCAGGGAATCGGATTTCGGCAGCGCCTCGTCGATCTTGCCGGAGACGGTCGGCCCTGCTGCGAGCTGCCCCTTGAGCTTTTCGACCTCGGCCTGGAGACGGCCGATCTCGGTATCGAGCGCCGCGCGCTCGTCGGGCAGGGCGTAGCAGGCCCAGCCGGCATCATTCCTGGTGCAGGTCGAGACCGTGCCGGTGCGGGTGTCGAGCCGCAGCACGCCTTCCGGGATGGGCGTCATGCTGTACCGGCCGTTTTCGCCGTCGGGCGCCGATTGCGCGGCAGCCAGGGTGCCGCTGAAAGCCGAGACGACGACAACGGCCGCAAGCCTTGATGTTGTGGATGATTTCGCAGGTCTCATCGCGCTCTCCGCCACGCCGCGCAGGTGCCACATCAGAAGAATTCTACACCCCGGCGGGCGACGACGCATCGGCGGATCGCAGCAACAGCTGCTGCGGTGCGGCGTCACGCTGTGTGCAGCGCTGGCGTACAAGGAAATATCCTCAACGAAATCAGTAACATAAAGGATCACGACGCAATCGTGACTTGGCTTGACTTGATTATGTGCGGTCAGTATGGTCCGCGCGGCTTTTGAGGGTGGCGGGCGTAATTTCCATTCAACCGCGGCGTTTCGGGTCTTCGTGGCATGGCTCAGGACACGGGACACAACGGGGATGGAGATCGCGATAGATCGCCCGAGGAAGCTGCGCTTTCCGAACGGCTCGGAAGTCTTGATCAGCGGTTGTCCGAAATTCGCGGCCGCCACATCAAGACCGAGCAACCTGCAGGTGACGGTGAAGACGGAGCGGCCAGAGCCTCGGCGATGGCGCTTGGTTTCCGGTTATCCTCCGAGTTGATCGCCGGGGTCGTCGTCGGAGCGGGGATTGGCTGGGGTTTCGACCGCTTGCTGTCGACATCGCCTTTCGGATTTATCGTGTTCACGCTGCTGGGCTTCGTGGCCGGCGTGGTGAATGTGGTGAGAACCGCGGGCGCAGGTCAGAACAGGCGCGGTGGTTCTTGAGCGAATCCGGACAAGAGAGGAATTGATCGCGCCGGTTTCGCCGGTGCGGGCCGGCCCGGCCGGCAGACCGAGACACGCCGGCTAGCCCGGCAGACCAAGAGATGCCGCGCCGATGAAAATCGATCCGATCCACCAGTTCAACATCGAGCCGCTCTTCACGCTGGGCCATATCGGCAATCACACGATCGCCTTCACCAATTCATCGCTCTACATGCTGGTGGCGGTGGCGATCATCTCGATCCTGATGCTTGCGAGCGGCACGCAGCTCGTTCCGGGCCGCCTGCAGTCGGTCGCCGAGATTTCCTACGAGTTCGTCGCCTCCACCATCCGTTCGACCGCCGGCTCGGAAGGCATGAAGTTCTTCCCGCTGGTCTTCTCGATCTTCATGTTCCTCTGCGTGTCGAATCTCGTCGGCGTCATCCCCTATACCTTCACGATCGCGAGCCATCTGATCGTCACGGTGGCGCTGGCGCTGCTGGTCTTCTTCACGGTGCTGATCTACGGCGTCGCCAAGAACGGCCTGAAGTTCTTCAAGATTTTCATTCCTCACGGCGTCCCCGGCTACATCCTGCCGCTGGTGATGTTCATCGAGATCCTGTCGTTCTTCCTGCGGCCGGTCTCCCACAGCGTCCGTCTGTTCGCCAACATGCTGGCCGGCCACATCGCGCTGAAGGTGTTTGCGGGCTTCGTCGCCATGCTGGGCTTCTCGCTCGGCGCCATCGGGTGGGTCGGCGGCGTGCTGCCGCTGGCGCTCACGATCTCGCTGTACGCTCTCGAGATTCTGGTCGCGTTCCTGCAGGCCTATGTGTTTGCGATCCTGACCTGCATCTACCTCAACGACGCCATTCATCCGGGACACTAAGCGGTCCGGGGAATTTCCACCCAAACCCAATCTTTCTTCCAAGGAGTCTAAAATGGATCCGACAGCAGCAAAACTTATCGGCGCGGGCATCGCGTGCATCGGCATGGGCGGCGCTGGCGTCGGCGTGGGCGTGATCTTCGGTAACTACCTCGCCGCAGCCGTCCGCAACCCGTCGGCTGCTCAGGGCCAGTTCGGCAACCTGATCTTCGGCTTCGCCGTGACCGAAGCGCTCGGCATCTTCTCGCTGCTGATCGCGCTGCTTTTGCTGTTCGTTTTCTAAAGGACGACTTCTTCCGCGCCGCTTCATCAGGAGCGGCGCGTGACAGCAACAGGAGTACTCCATGGCCGAGAGTCATGGCGGAGCGAAAGCTCCGGCGACTGACGCCCACAGCGAAGCCGACGGCGGTCATCACGCCGGCGCGTTTCCGCCGTTCGAGAGCAGCACCTTTGCTTCGCAGCTGGTGTCGCTCGCGATCTTCTTCGTCTTGCTTTACGTGATCGTGTCCAAGCTCGCTCTGCCGAAGGTCGGCGGTGCGATCGAAGCGCGTCAGAACAAGATCGAGGGTGACCTCGCCGAGGCGCAGAAGCTGAAGGATCAGTCCGAGGCTGCGCTGAAGGCCTATGAGGGCGAGCTCGCTTCGGCGCGTTCGCGGGCACAGGCGATCGGCAACGAATCCCGCGACAAGGCGAATGCGCAGGCGGAAGCCGAGCGCAAGAGCCTGGAAGAGCAGCTGGCGGCCAAGCTCGCCGAGGCGGAAAAGACCATCGCCTCGACCCGTGCGACCGCCATGAGCAATGTCCGCGGCATCGCGGCCGATGCGGCAGGCACCATCGTGCAGCAGCTCACCGGCGTCGTTCCTGACACGGCGTCGGTCAATGCCGCCGTCGATGCGTCCTTGAAGGGTTAGTCGATATGTTCTTCGAACCTGAAACCTGGGTCGCCGTCGCCTTCCTGATCCTGATGGTCGTGTTCGCCTATCTCGGGGTCTTCAAGAAGGCGGTGGCTGCGCTCGACCATCGCGCCGACCGCATCAAGGCCGAGCTCGACGACGCGACGCGCCTGAGGCAGGAAGCCGCGAAGGTGCTCGCCGACTACAAGGCGCGCAGTGCCTCGGCCGAACGCGAGGCCGCCGACATCATCGCCAATGCCAGGTCCGAAGCCGAGCGCATCGCGACCGAGGCCAAGGCGAAGATGGAAGACTTCGTCGCCCGCCGCACCAAGACCGCAGAGAGCAAGATCGCACTGGCCGAAGCTCAGGCGCTGGCCGATGTCCGCGCCGCAGCCGCGGAAGCCGCCGTCCAGGCCGCCTCGACGATCCTGTCGCAGTCGGTCAAGGGTCAGGTCGCCGACGATCTGCTCGCCAAAGGCATCACCGAAGTTCGCCAGAAGCTGAACTGAGGGCGGACGCCTCACCCATCAAAAAGCCGGCGCGACGAGCGCCGGCTTTTTTGTTGGGCGGTCTGTAGGCAAAAATCCGGTGTCATGCCCCGCGAAGGCGGGGCATCCAGTACGCCGTGGCTTCTCGATAAATCACTGGCGTCTCTGGAATACTGGATTGCCCGCCTTCGCAGGCAACGACAGTCGAGCGTGTGGCGCGGCCTCGCCCTACTTCTTCCTCCGCGCCTTCGGCTCGGGCGCCAGCGCCTGGGGGTCGAAGCCGACATAGAAGATGTAGGAATCGGCGACCGCAGCCGAGGGCACCGGATACGACAGATCCTCCGCGACGAAGGTGAACGGCACGCTGCCACCTTCGGACATCGCGACGGTGGTCCGGTAGGCCTTCGAGGCGATCACCTTCTCGCCGACGCCGCCCTGGACCACGGCAACGCGCAGGGGCACCTCGACCGTGGCAGGCGCGCCGGCGGGGCCTGCGATGACGCGGCCCTGGATGCCGACCCGCGCAGTGATCTCGCCGCCGTTGCGGACACATTCGCGCGCCATCTTGGTGATCGAGGCCTGGAAGCGCACGTCGTTGCCGACGGCCGCCTTGCCCGTCGCCCCGACCCCATAGGTAGAGGCTCCCGAACGCACCGTGACCTGCGGGCAATCGAGATCGTCATCCGCGGCCGGCTGGCCCGGCGCAGGCGTCGGCTGGGCAGGCTCGTCGGATTTGCCCCCGAACAGGCTCTTGAAGCGGTCCGTCAGCGATTGCGCCGCGACCGGCGAGACCGTCGCCGATAACACCGACAGCGCCAGCGCGATCATCGGACCCCGCCGCAGCGCATTCCGCAATGATCGAAGCTCCTTCATGAACGCCAGTACTCCATCACAACATCCCGGCCTGTCGCCGGCTCGTGCGGGTTATATCGCCAAAATCGGCGATCCCAAGGCGAGAAATCCAGGTCGGAAAAGGGTGATCTCGGCGCGCAAGCAAGCGCGGCTCAGCCGCGGAAATCCTCATGCAGCAAGCCGTACAGGAGGTGGTCCTGCCACACCCCGTTGATGCAGAGATAGCGGCGGGCCAGCCCCTCGCGGGAGAAGCCGCACTTCTCCAGCACCCGGATCGACGGCGCGTTGGTGGGGATGCAGGCGGCCTCGACCCGATGCAAATTGATCTCGCCGAACAGCGTCGGCAACAGCACCCGGAGCGCCGCCGTCATGTAGCCGCGGTGGGCATGGGGCTGGCCGACCCAGTAGCCGATGGTACCGGCCTGGACGATGCCACGCCGGACATTGGCGAGCGTGATGCCGCCGACCATGGCGCCGTCGAGCTCGCGGAAAATCAGAAAGGGATAGGAACGATCCGAGGCGATATCCTCGGAATAGCGGCGCAGGCGGCGGCGGAAGCCGGACCGGGTCAGATCGTCCGACGGCCAGATCGGCTCCCACGGCGTCAAATAATCGCGGCTGGTCTCGCGCAAATGCGCCCATTGCAGAAAGTCCGACATCTGCGGCGCGCGCAGCAGCAACCCGTTGCCACGAGGCGCGAGAGCAGCAGGTCCACTGGATGGCAGACGAAAGAGGGCCATAGTGATGCTTCCCGGAGGCGGGTCGTACGCGGCTCCCTAGTGCAGCCGCGCCTTGGCACGCGCCTTGGTCAATCCTTCCGCAAAAGACACCGCCGTGTCCAGACCCCTGCCACTGCCCAATGCGACAACTGCAGGGCGGCTGCGCGAAAGCAGTGCCCGCGCCGCATCGCGGGTCGATTCGACGCTGACGGCATCGATCCGGGCCACCAGTTCCTGCACCGTTTGCGGCCGCCCATAGGCCAGCACGTGCCGGGCCAGTTGCTCGGCACGCGAGGAGCAGCTCTCCAGCGCCATCAGCAGACCCGCCTTCATCTGCGCCTTGGCGCGGGCGATCTCGGCCTCGGTCAGGGTCTCGACCGAATCATTCATGATGTCGACCACGACTTCCATCATTTCAGGCGCGTCGGCGGGATCGGTCCCGGTGTAGAGGCCGAAGAAACCGGTGTCGGTATAGGGCGCGTGGAAAGCGTAGATCGAGTAGCAGAGGCCGCGCTTCTCGCGCACCTCCTGGAACAGGCGCGACGACATTCCGCCGCCGAGGACGTTGGTGAACACCTGGAGCGAGAACAGCGACAGGTCGGTTTGGGGCACGCCTTCCAGCGCCAGCGTCAGATGCGCTTGCTCGAGCTCGCGATGCACCACCTTGGTGCCGCCCTGGCCGAATTTGGCGGCCTGCGGCTTCGGCCCTGGGGTCGCCTCGAAGCTTGCAAAGCGCTTCTCGACCTCGGCGACCACCTGCTTGTGATCGACGGCGCCAGCCGCCGCCACCACCATGTCGGGGCCACGGTAATGCGTCGAGAGATAATCGCGCAGCGAGTCCCGGTTGAAGCTTTTTAGCGTCTTGGCGGTGCCGAGCAGCGAGCGCCCCATCGGCTGGTCGGGATAGCAGAGCTCGTTGAGGTGCTCGAACACGACGTCATCAGGCGTGTCCTGGGCCGCGCCGATCTCTTGCACGATGACATTCTTCTCGCGCTCGAGCTCGTCGGGTTCGAAGGCCGGATTGGCGAGGATGTCGGCCAGCACGTCGAGCGCCAGCGGCACGTCGGCCTTCATCACCCGGGCATAATAGGACGTCGTCTCGGTCGAGGTGCCCGCGTTGAGGTCGCCGCCGACCGCCTCGATCTCCTCCACGATCTCGCGCGAGGAGCGCCCGGTGGTGCCCTTGAACGCCATATGTTCCAGGAGATGCGAGATGCCATGCTCGTTGGGCTTCTCGTCGCGGCCACCGACGCCGGCCCAGACGCCGAGCGCGGCGGTCTCGAGGTGAGGCATGTTGTCGGTGACGACGGTCAGGCCGGACGCAAGCTTGGAAATCTCGACGCTCATCCGGCAACTCCCTGCTTTGCGGCGCGGCTGACCGACAGCACGAACTGCTCGACTTCGCCCTGGTCGTTCTTCATCACCTTCATGTGCTCGGATCTGGTCATGAGACCGTCGAGCCAGGCCGGCAGCAGCGGCCGCTGACCGCACGCCGCATCCACGGCGTCGGGGAATTTGGCAGGATGCGCGGTCGAGAGCACGATGTTGGGGACGGTCGTGTCTGTGGTGTCGCGATCGGCGACCGCGAGCGCCACGGCGGTATGCGGATCGACAAGCTCGCCGGCCTCACGCCAGGCGGCGCGAATCGCAGCCGCTGTCTCGGTCTCATCGGCGCGGCCGGCGTCGAATTCTTCGCGGATCGCGGCGAGCGTCACATCCGGCAGCACGAAGCGGCCCGACTGCTTCAGCGAGTCCATCAGGCGGCGGACGCTCGCCGCATCGCGCTTGCTCGCCTCGAACAGCAGCCGCTCGAAATTCGAGGAGATCTGGATGTCCATCGAGGGCGATGCTGTGGCGTGCACCTCGCGCACCTCATAGATGCCGGTCTTGAGCGTGCGAGCGAGAATGTCGTTGACGTTGGCCGCAATCCGCAGCGTGCGCACGGGAAGGCCCATGCGCTTGGCGGCGTAGCCTGCAAAAATATCGCCGAAATTCCCTGTCGGCACGATGAAGTCCACCGCACGCGCCGGCGCGCCGAGGGCGACCGCCGAGGTGAAATAGTAGACCACTTGCGCGACGATGCGCGCCCAGTTGATGGAGTTGACCCCGGACAGCGACGTCGCATCGCGGAAGCGGTGGTTGTTGAACATCCCCTTCACGAGCGCCTGGCAGTCGTCGAAATTGCCCTCGATGGCGAGCGCATGCACGTTGGCCGCGCCCGTCGTCGTCATCATGCGCTGCTGGACCTCGGAGACACGGCCGTGCGGAAACAGCACGACGAGATCGACATTCTCCAGGCCCGAAAACGCATCGACCGCGGCCCCGCCGGTGTCGCCGGAGGTTGCGACCACGATGGTGGTGCGCTGGCCGCGCTCGGCGAGCACATGATCCATCAGCCGCGAGATCAGCTGCATCGCGACGTCCTTGAAGGCGAGCGTCGGACCGTGAAACAGCTCCAGCACGAATTGATGCGGCGACATCTGGCGCAGCGGCACCACGGCCGGATGTCGGAAGGTGGCATAGGCCTCGTTCGCCATGCGGCCGAGCTCGGCGTCGGAAATCTCGCCGCCGACGAAGGGACGGATGATTTCGACCGCGACTTGCCAATAAGGGCGGCCGAAGAAGCTTGCGATGGTCTCGGCCGACAATTGCGGCCAGGTCACCGGCACATAGAGGCCGCCGTCACGGGCGAGCCCGGTCAGCATCACGTCGCAGAAGCCAAGCTCAGGGGCCTCGCCCCGGGTCGAGATATAACGAGTCAAACTGCCCTCCAAAGGCTGGCCCGAGCCGAATTCTGGCCTTAAGCCTTTGATTTCACGATGTTCCTAGTTGTTCAGCCAGAGGCTTCCGGCACCATAGAGTGTTTTGCGGGGCCACACCATGCCCAAGGAAAAAGGGCTGCGGCGATGCCGCAGCCCTCGCTTGGAAGGTCTGTCGTTGATGTGTGCAGACCGGTTTTCGACGCTGGGGCGCCTGCCCCAAAATTGCTCGTTCGAGCTATCGTCAGCTGTCACGGAAACGTCAAGGACAAACAACGGTGCGCGACGGCAAATGTTCCTGTTTTTCCCGGTATGCCACAGCAAAGCCGATGATCAGGTCGCCCGGAGCCTCGCCCAATTTCCGCTTTTTCCTGATCTGCCGCGCTGGACCAGGAACAAACACTGCAACCGTCCATTGTGTCGGTGGAAGCGTACCCAGCCGCCGTCCACTCATTGCCCGAACGCGCGGCGGCATCGATCCGTCGGCCGAACCGGCTGCATCCTGCAGCAGCCGGTTCGGTCCCTGACCGTGTGTCAGTTCATCCCGATTTCCACCGCTATCCTGATCAGGTCGGAATGGTTCTTGGCCCCTAATTTCTGCTTGAGCAGGGAGGTGGTGTTGGCAACGGTCTTGTAGGAGATGCCGAGTGCCTCGGCGACCTCGACGATCTTGTTGCCGCGTCCAAGCAGGCGGAGAATCTCGAGCTCCCGCGGCGTCATCTGCGAGGCTGGATTGGCCTTGATCGCGGCGCCCGAGAACGTCACGGCCTCAGCGAGCTGCGGCGAAATGAAATGGTCGCCTGCGACCACCCTGCGGACCGCCTTGAGCAGGATCCGGGGATCGTCGCCCTTGGAGACATAGCCCTGCGCCCCGAGCTCGACCGCGCGCACCACGAAAGCCGGATCGTCGTTCATGCTGAACATGATGATCTTGGCATCCGGATCGTCCTTGCGGATCCGGCGCATCAGCTCGAAGCCGGAGACATCAGGCAGGTTGACGTCGATAACGGTCACGTCAGGACGCCTGCTGACAAAGGCCCGGTGGCCGGACTTGGCGTCGCTCGCCTCGTCGATCCGGATCGAATGGTCGGACGAAAACAGGGTGCGACAACCTGACAGCACCACGGGATGGTCGTCAACAATCAGGATCCGGGTCCCCGGCTTAGCGGTATCTTGCATCGCGCACTCTCTTGTTGTGGCACTCATAGACCGACGGGAACAGATGGAAAGAGAGAAATCCGCCAATGCACGTTAGAATTGACCTAATGTGGCAACGACTCTCCTTCAGAACCTGGCTGTTTCTTCCGCTCGGCCTCAGCTTTCTCGCCGCGCTGGCCATGGGCGGCGTGCTGTTGCAAGCGTTTGCGACAGGCCAGCTGGCCGACGAGACTGAACCCGGCCGACGTTCGGCGCGGGCCGTCGCTGTCGCGCTCAACAGCACTCTGAGGGCGTCAGACAATCCGCGGAGGATGCTCGACGCATTTGTCAGTTCCTTGGGCACGTCCTCCGATATCCAATTCCGTCCCTTACAAGCGGGTCCCCCGCCTTCGATGAAGGAGGGCCTGCACGAGGTGCATGGCGTTCCGCGATGGTTCGTGGACCTGATCGGCATCCCCGACATCGAGGCGGCGTCTCCGGTCCTCATCGATGACAAGCCCGTCGGCGACATCGTGTTCATGCCCAACCTGTCGGCCGACATGTTCGAAAAATGGATCGGCTTTGTGGCGCTGATGAGCATGATTGCCCTGCTGATGCTGCTGACCGGAACGATCGCCTATCTGTTTGCGACGTCGACGCTGGGGCCCCTGCAGAATCTCGGCGCAGGCCTGACCCGTATCCGGCGTGGCGATTATACGACGCCAATTCCGGTCGCGGGGCCGCCGGAAATCCGGCAAGCCTGCGAGGAGGCCAATGCGCTGGCAACGACGCTCGCGCAATTGAGCCAGGACAATCGCAATCTGCTGCACCGACTTGTGTCGGTCCAGGACGATGAGCGGCGCGATCTCGCGCGCGAGCTGCATGACGAGCTCGGACCGTTGTTGTTCAGCATCCGCGCGGGCACGATCGCATTGAGCGAAGGCTCGCCGCAAGCAGGACATCTCGGCAATTCCGCACAGGAGGTGTTGCGATCGATCGAGACACTGCAGTCGACCAATCGTCGTATTCTCGACCGGTTGCGGCCGCTCTACATCGCGGAATTGGGGCTCGAGGGCAGCGTGCAGACGCTCCTCGGCAACTTTCGCAGGCAGGCGCCGCATATCGGCCTCACCGCGACGATCGATCCGGGAATCAACGAGATCGACGGGCCGCTGGCCCAGACCATCTACCGCGTGATCCAGGAGGCCTTGACCAACGTGCTGCGCCACGCGGGAGCACGCAACGTCCATGTGGCGGCGGCGATATCGGGCGATGCGCTTGCGGTGGAGGTTTCCGACGACGGTGGCGGCTTTCCGGCCGACAATGTCTTTGGCCGCGGCCTGACCGGCATGCATGAACGTGTGCGCGCGCTCAGCGGATCGCTAGCACTTCTGCGCGCGGAAGAGCGAACCTACGTGCGCTGTAGCCTACCGCTCGGTGAAGCCCGCGACCCGGTATCCGGCTAGCACGCTGCGCAATCGTGCGATCCCTGCTGCGCCGGCTCGCACACCATGCTGTGGATTTTGCCTTCCGCACTGAAGCGAAACGAGGCGCGGACGCGCAGCGCGCCTGCGACCGAATATTCGAGATCGATGCCGTTCTGCGCAGGATGGATTTCCTCGAGGCCGAAGCCGACCGAGGAGAAGGCGCTGAGCTTAGGTCCCCAATACGTCTCGAGCTCGCGCCGGCCACGATAGAGATGCGTGCCGTTGCACATGCATTCCACCTCGCCGTCATCGGCATAGAGGTCAAGCAGCGTCGCGAGGGCGCCTTTCCGGCAGGCATCCACCCAATCGACAACGAGTCCCATCTGATCGAAATCGCGCAACGCCAGCAATCCTGTTTGCCGCGAGAACAAGGCGAGAGGCGGCTTAAGGCCACCCTCGTGAATATGTGCTGAATAATAAACCCCGGGCGTTTCCGGGTTCCTGCCGGGAACCTACGGCTTTGCGACGGTGTGCCGACGGCCCTTCAGCCAGACGCCGAATGCGATCAGCACAGCGCCGGCAAGCGAGAACCACGTGATGGCATATTGCAGATGATCGTCCTTCAGGTGCACATCGAGCGGCCCCGGACGCGGAATGCCGTTCTCGGGCACCGGCTGCTCGAGATCGACGTAGAACGGCGCCACCGCGCCCCAACCCAGCGCGCTTGCCATCGCCGGATGATCGCGCACGAACCACAGCCGCTTGTCCCGGTTCGCCGCCGGCGTGAGCCAGCTTGGTGCTTCGGGAAAACGCAGATAGCCGGTGAGCACGACGGGGGCGCCGGTGACGAGCTTCTTCACCGCGCGATCCTCGACGCTGCGATCCTGCATCGTGTTCTCGACGAAACCCGCATCGATCACGACCATCTCGCCGCTCGGCAGCCGCGCCGGCAGGAAGGCCCAGGTGCCGGGGGTGGATGCATCCTTGCGCACGGCGGAGCCGGAGGAATAGACCATCGCATCCGGCGTCGCTGCATAGGTTGCGGTGAAGCTGACACGGCGAAATTCGTCGCGCGCCGGCGTCAGCGTGGCCCATTGCGCAGGCAGCGGCAGCGCGACCGGCGGCTCCGCGAGGCGCTCGGTCAGCGCGGCGACCAGCTCGTGCTTGGCAGTGCGGCGCTGCAATTGCCAGGCTCCCAGCGCCACGAAGACCGCGGTCAGCAGGAGCGTGAACAGCGCGAAGCCGGCCACGCGGGGCGTGCGCGCAGTCTCGTTCATTTCGCGCGGTCGACCAGCCGGCCAGGTGCCGCCTTGTGGTGGAATTGCAGCGCGATCAGCAGCGATTTCATGGCGCGGAGCGGCAGGAGCGTCGTGGCGAGGATCAGCGGCAACCACAGCACGGCGTGCAGCCAGAACGGCGGCTGATATTTGACCTCGACGACGAGCGCGCAGCCGACCACGATCGCGCCGGCCAGCATGATGATGAAGATCGCCGGGCCGTCGCCGGCATCGATGAAGGCGTAGTCGAGACCGCAGCGGTCGCAGGACGGCGCCAGAGTCAGGAAGCCCGCATAGAGCTTGCCCTCGCCGCAGCGCGGGCATTTGCAGGCGAGCCCGCGCAGCGCGCTTTGCAGGACAGTTGGCTCGGCAGTTGGCTTTGGTTCAGGGGTGCCGGCAGTTTCGTTCATGACGCACACTTCTATCACAGTTTTGGCCGGGGCCTCTGGCCCTGGAAAGCGAAAGGGCGGCCCTGCGGCCGCCCTTTCCAGATCGATCCGTCGCGAGCTAGTGCGCGCCGTGGGCCATGGTCTCGGCACCGTGTCCCCAGACGTAGATGCACAGGAACAGGAACAGCCAGACCACGTCGACGAAGTGCCAATACCAGGCGGCGAATTCGAAGCCGAGGTGCTGCTTCGGCGTGAAGTGGCCGGCATAGGCGCGCGCCAGGCACACGATCAGGAAGATGGTGCCGACCAGCACGTGGAAGCCGTGGAAGCCGGTCGCCATGAAGAAGGTCCCGCCATAGACGTTGCCGGCGAACGAGAAAGCTGCGTGGCTGTACTCATAGGCCTGCACGCAGGTGAAGGTCGCCCCCAGCAGGATGGTGAGGATCAGGCCGTATTTCAGGCCCTGGCGATCATTCTCGAGCAGGGCGTGATGTGCCCAGGTGACCGTGGTGCCCGACGTGAGCAGGATCAGCGTGTTGAGCAGCGGCAGATGCCAGGGATCGAAGGTTTCGATGCCGTGAGGAGGCCAGGTGCCGGGCACCGAGCAGGCGCCGGGCGCGGTGCCGAGGCCGCAGCCGAACACGGCATCACGGGTGGCATGGACGGCATCGGCCGGGAACAGCGCCGCGTTGAAATAGGCCCAGAACCAGGCGACGAAGAACATCACCTCGGAGGCGATGAACAGGATCATGCCATAGCGGTGATGCAGCTGCACGACGCGGGTGTGATCGCCCTTGTATTGGGCTTCCTTGATCACGTCGCCCCACCAGCTCGCCATGGTGTAGAGCACGCCGACGGTGCCGACACCGAACACGATCGGCGCGGCCGCGTACATGTGGTGCATCCAGGAGATCGCACCGAGCGCCATGATGAAGGCCGAGACGGAGCCGACCGCCGGCCACGGAGAGGGATCGACCAGATGGTAGTCGTGATGCTTGCCTTGCGCGGTAGCCATTGCGGTCTGTCTCCTCAATCCCGTGCCTGTCAGGCACTTATCCCCTTATTCCAGCCCCCTGAGCATCAACCCGGCGGCTGGAGATTACCCTTGCGTTTGTCGTCGTCACCGGATGCGAGCGGCTTCACCACCGGATCCTTCACCGGATAGAACGTGTAGGACAGCGTGATCGTGCTCAGCCCGTCATTGTCATGATCGTCGACGATCGACGGATCGACATAGAACACCACGGGCATCTCGCGCTTCTCGCCGGGCGCCATGGTCTGCTCGGAGAAGCAGAAGCAGTTGATCTTCTCGAAATAGGACCCGACCGTCAGCGGCGCGACGTTATAGGCGGCCTGGCCGGAGGTGGTGCGGGCGGCCTGGTTGGTCACGGTATAATAGATGGTCGTGACCTGGCCGATATTGACCTCGATCTCGGTCTGCTCAGGCACGAACTTCCAGGGCAGGCCGGGCGCGACGTTGGAATCGAAACGCACGGCGATCTTGCGGGCGATCGGACCGCTGACGGGCGCCGAGGTCGCGACCTGGGTCGTGCCGTTGAAGCCGGTAGCGCGGCAGAACCAGTTGTAGAACGGCACCGCGGCGTAGGACGCGCCGACCATGAACGCGACCACGCCGCCGCAGATCGAGGCGACCAGCACATCGCGGCCCAAGCCCCCTGAACGGCCCTTCGTGGCCGTTCGGCTCTGATCCTGCGATATGGTCGGCTTCTGATCCATGTTTCCCTACAGCGGCCGAACTAGAACCGCCGGTCCCTTGACCATGGTGACGGCGAAGAAAAGGACGACGAGGACGCCGAGGGCGAGCGCGATTGCGATCGAGCGCTGACGACGGCTCTTCTTCTGCGCCTCGGTGAGGACGATTCCATCTGGCTCGGGTTTGTCAGCCATCCCTGCCTCATGCGCCCCATGCCATCGGAGCAACCGCCCGGAACACGACCTCGGCCAGCAAGGTCGCGAACAGCGCGAACAGATACAGGATCGAGAAGGCAAACAGCTTTCGCGTCGCGCGCAGCGACTGGCTGCGTTCGCGGCGGAGATAGACGTTGATCGCGAGCGCCAGCATGCCGGCACCGAGAATCAGCGAGACGATGCCGTAGACGGCATCGAAATAACCGAGCGCCCAGGGCGCAGCGGCGACCGCGATCAGCACGATGGTGTACAGCAGGATCTGGAGACGGGTCGCGTCCGGGCCGGCGACGTTGGGCAGCATCGGAATGCCGGCGCGGGCATAGTCGTCGGAGCGGAACAGCGCCAGCGCCCAGAAATGCGGCGGCGTCCAGAAGAAGATGATCGCGAACAGCAGCAGGGGCTCGACGTTGACGGTGCCTGTTACGGCAGCCCAGGCGACGACCGGCGGCAGCGCGCCGGCAGCGCCGCCGATGACGATGTTCTGCGCGGTCCAGCGCTTCAGGCCGATCGTGTAGATGACGACGTAGAAGAAGATGGTGAAGGCAAGCAGCGCGCCCGCGATCCAGTTGACGAGGATGCCGAGCGTCATCACCGAGAAGAAGGCGAGCGTCATGCCGAACGCCATCGCCTCGGGACGGGTGATGCGGCCGCGCGGGATCGGACGGTTCGCGGTTCGCGACATCTTGGCGTCGATATCGCCCTCGAGCGCCATGTTGAGCGCGCCCGAGGCGCCGGCGCCGACGGCGATGCAGAGCAGTGAGGTGATCGCCAGAACCCAGTGGAAGTGCCCCGGCGCCATCGCCATCCCGACCAGCGCGGTGAAGATCACCAGCGACATCACCCGAGGCTTGAGCAGCGCGAGATAGTCGCCAACCTCCGCCTCGGAGATGCGGGGATTGATGTCGATGGCGTTCTGATCGAGGACGGACACTTAAACCTACTCGTTTCGTTGTAGAGCCGCGGCGCCCGTCTCGGACGCCGCGGAGTCTCGTTGCTTACTGCACGCGGGGCAGCACTTCGAACTGGTGGAAGGGCGGCGGCGAGGACAGCGTCCATTCCAGCGTGGTGGCACCCGCGCCCCAGGGATTGTCGCCCGCGGGCACCTTCTTCATGAAGGCATCGAGCACGCAGTACAGGAAGATCAGCACGCCGAAGCCGGAGATGTAGGAGCCGATCGACGAGATCAGGTTCCAGCCGGCGAACGCATCCGGATAGTCGACGTAGCGGCGCGGCATGCCCGACAGGCCGAGGAAGTGCTGCGGGAAGAACACCAGGTTGACGCCGATGAAGGTGACCCAGAAATGCGCCTTGGCCAGCGTCTCGTTGTACATGTAGCCCGTCATCTTCGGGAACCAGTAGTACCAGCCGGCGAAGATCGCGAAAACGGCGCCGAGCGACAGCACGTAGTGGAAGTGCGCGACGACGTAGTAGGTCTCCTGCAGCACGCGGTCGACGCCGGCGTTCGCCAGCACGACGCCGGTGACGCCACCGACGGTGAACAGGAAGATGAAGCCCACCGCCCAGATCATCGGCGCGCGGAATTCAATCGAGCCGCCCCACATCGTGGCGATCCAGGAGAATATCTTCACGCCGGTCGGCACGGCAATGACCATCGTGGCGGCGACGAAATAGGCCTGCGTCGCGCTGGACATGCCGACCGTATACATGTGGTGCGCCCACACCACGAAGCCGATGCCGCCGATCGCGACCATGGCGTAGGCCATGCCGAGATAGCCGAACACGGGCTTGCGCGAGAAGGTCGAGACGATCTGGCTGACCATGCCGAAGCCCGGCAGGATCAGGATGTACACCTCGGGGTGACCGAAGAACCAGAACAGATGCTGGAACAGCACCGGGTCGCCGCCGCCGTCGGGGGCGAAGAAGGTGGTGCCGAAATTGCGGTCGGTGAGCAGCATGGTGATAGCACCGGCGAGCACCGGCAGCGACAAGAGCAGCAGGAACACCGTCACCAGGATCGACCACACGAACAGCGGCATCTTGTGCAGGGTCATGCCCGGCGCGCGCATGTTGAAGATCGTGGTGATGAAGTTGATGGCGCCGAGGATCGACGAGGCACCCGCCAGATGGAGCGAGAGAATCGCGAAGTCGACCGCCGGACCGGGATGGCCCGAGCTCGACAGCGGCACATACATGGTCCAGCCGGTGCCGACGCCGTTGGCTCCCGGCTCGCCCTCGACGAAGGACGACAGCAGGAGCAGCGCGAAGGAGGCCGGCAGCAGCCAGAACGAGATGTTGTTCATGCGCGGGAACGCCATGTCCGGCGCGCCGATCATCAGCGGCACGAACCAGTTGCCGAAGCCGCCGATCATCGCCGGCATGACCATGAAGAAGATCATGATCAGGCCGTGAGAGGTCACGAACACGTTATAGGTGTGCGTTTCGTGGAATATCTGCACGCCCGGATACATCAACTCGGCACGGATCGCGATCGACATCGCGGCACCGATGATGCCGGCGATGACCGCGAAGACCAGGTACATCGTGCCGATGTCCTTGTGATTGGTCGAATAGACGTAACGCCGCCATCCGGTCGGATGGGCGTGCTCGTGATCATGTGCGTGGTCTTGCGCGTGATCGCCGTGTGCCGCTGCGCTGGTTGCCATTTTCAAATCCTGCCTTGCGTCCGTTCGGACCCCTGGAGGTCCCGCCCTTTATGTCGCTTTCAGTCCCTCGAGCCGTCGCCCCGGCGCTTACTGCGTCGGGCCGGCCGCGGAGGCGAAGGTGCTGGTGTCGCCGCTCGCATATTTCTTCTTCGCCGATTCAACCCAGGAGGCGAACTCCTGGTCGTTCACGACGCGAATCGCGATCGGCATGAAGGCGTGGTCCTTGCCGCAGAGCTCCGAGCACTGGCCGTAGAACATGCCGGTCTTGGTGGCCTTGAACCAGGTCTCGTTCAGACGCCCCGGAATGGCGTCGATCTTGACGCCGAAGGCCGGCAGCGCGAACGCGTGGATGACGTCGGCGCCGGTGACCTGAACGCGAATCACCTTGTTGACCGGCACCACCATCTCGTTGTCGACGCCGAGCAGGCGCGGCTGCTTGTCCTGGGCCATCAGCGAGTCGAACTCGAACTTGCCGTTGTCGGGATAGGCGTAGGACCAATACCACTGCTTGCCGGTCGCCTTGATGGTCAGATCCGCCTTCGGCACGTCGAGCTCGAGGAACAGCAGGCGGAACGACGGCACCGCGATGCCGACCAGGATCAGCACCGGCACCAGGGTCCACACCACCTCGATCAGCGTGTTGTGGGTGGTCCGCGACGGCACCGGATTGGCCCTCGCGTTGAATTTCACGACGACGATCACGAGCAGCGCCAGGACGAACAGCGTGATCGCGATGATCAGGTAGGACAGGAAATTGTGGAACGAGACGATGTTGTCCATCACCGGGGAACCCGAGCCCTGCAGGTGCCATTCCCATGGCGCCGGCTGCCCGAGCTCGGCGAATGCCGTGCCGCCCGTCACCAGCGTGATGCCAGTCGCCACCAAGGCGATGGTGGCCAATCCCAGCAATTGCCGGCCCACCCGACTCATCGACATCCTCATGCCGTTCGCGCTCCCCTTACGAAATCACCCCAAGTGCGCCCCCCTGTTTGCGGGGAACGCTTATTCGATCCGCCCGCCTGACAACCGCCGCGCAAGAATACCTCAAGGAGGAATTCGGGCCGGATCGCTAGAACGCCGAAATCAAGCCTCTCAAACCATAATTCTTGATCTATCGCAATGCAGTCTTCGGCCCTGCTGTGAGCCATGACCCGCAAGATATCTCCAAGCAACATCAGACAAAAATACCGCTTCCCGGGATGCCGCGGCTTGACAGCCGGATTGCCCGCTGTAGGCACAGGCGCAGGGCCGCGCAGGAACCTGATTCGTGGCGACCATGGCAGCCAAGGCCGCGCGGAATTTGCTTGTGAATTGCCTTCAAGACGCCGTCATTCCCGTATCAGTCAGCGCGAGCGAGCGGAGGGACCGACCCCGATGGGGCTTTCGAGATGCATGGCAAGATCGGTTCTGCGGCCGGGTGACGGCCTCAGGAACCTCGTCGGCCTCGTGGCTGTCGCAGTTTTCCTTGCCTTGCCCGGCCTGTTCCTGCCGAGCCTCGCCCATGCCCAGGGCGCGGTGCGCTCCGTCCATGGCGACTGGCAGATCCGCTGCGACACCCCGCCGGGTGCCCAGGCCGAGCAATGCGCCCTGATCCAGAGCGTGGTGGCGGAAGACCGCTCGAATGCCGGCCTCACCGTGATCGTGCTCAAGACCGCCGACCAGAAGAGCCGCCTGATGCGGGTGGTCGCCCCCCTGGGGGTCCTGCTGCCCTCCGGCCTTGGCTTGAAGCTCGACAACCAGGACGTCGGCCGCGCCGGCTTCGTCCGCTGCCTGCCCAATGGCTGCGTCGCCGAGGTCGTCATGGACGACAAGCTGCTCGGCCAGCTCCGCAGCGCCAAGACCGCAACCTTCATCATCTTCGAGACGCCCGAAGAGGGCATCGGCTTCCCGCTCAGCCTGAACGGCCTCGGCGAGGGCTACGACAAGCTGCCGTAGGGTCAGGCCCGCGACGAACCTATTGTTTCCGTAATGTGAGGCGTCGCGCTCTCGCGGAACGGGTCTGAAACCATTATCTTGCCTCACATCCCCCGATAATGGACGGACGCATGACCAACCCCGCCACGACCTCCCTGCTCGACCGCGCCAATCTCGACCGTGACCAGGTTCGCAACGAGGTCGCGCGCGGCCTTGCCGGCGCCGACGACGGCGAATTGTTTCTGGAATACAGCCAGACCGAAGCGCTGATGTTCGACAATGGGCGGCTGAAGCAGGCGACCTACGACACCTCGCAAGGGTTCGGCCTGCGCGCCGTCAAGGACGATGCGGTCGGCTATGCGCATTCCTCCGACGTGTCGCTGCCGGCGCTGATTCGCGCCGCCGATGCGGTCGCGGCCGTGCGCGGCGGTTATTCCGGCAGCTTCGCGGCGCCGCCAGCGCATACCAACGTGCGGCTTTATGGTGACGACAACCCGCTCGATGCCCCCGGCTTCGAGACCAAAGTCAAGCTGCTGGCCGAGATCGACGCGTATTTGCGCGACAAGGATCCGCGGGTGCGGCAGGTCAGCGTCAGCCTGGGCGCGACCTGGCAGGTGGTCGAGATCCTGCGGCCCGACGGCGAGAGCTATCGCGACATCCGCCCGCTGGTGCGCGTCAACATCTCCGTCGTGGCCGGCCAGGGTGATCGACAGGAGAGCGGCAGCAAGGGCTATGGCGGCCGCGCCGGCTATGCCGAATTCATCGAGACCCGGTCCTGGCGCGACGCCGCCGACGGCGCGCTGCGCGAGGCGCTGGTCAATCTCGAATCGATCCCCGCCCCTGCGGGCGAGATGGACGTCGTGCTCGGCGCCGGCTGGCCCGGCGTAATGCTGCATGAAGCGGTCGGCCACGGTCTCGAGGGCGACTTCAACCGCAAGAAGACCTCCGCGTTTGCCGGCCTGATGGGCCAGCAGGTCGCGGCCAAGGGCGTCACCGTGGTCGACGACGGCACCATTGCCTCACGCCGCGGCTCGCTCTCGATCGACGACGAGGGCACCCCGACCAATCGCACCGTGCTGATCGAGGACGGCATCCTGGTCGGCTACATGCAGGACCGCCAGAATGCACGGTTGATGAACATGAAGCCGACCGGCAACGGCCGCCGCCAGGGCTATGCCCATGTGCCGATGCCGCGCATGACCAACACCTACATGCTCGCGGGCGACCGCGACCCGGCCGAGATTCTCGCGTCGGTGAAGAACGGCGTGTTTGCCGCGAATTTCGGCGGCGGACAGGTCGACATCACCTCGGGCAAATACGTGTTCCAGTGCACCGAGGCCTACAAGATCGAGAACGGCAAGATCGGTGCGCCCCTGAAGGGCGCCATGCTGATCGGCAACGGGCCGACCGACCTGCATCGCATCCGCATGATCGGCAATGATCTCGCGCTCGATACCGGCATCGGCACCTGTGGCAAGAACGGTCAGGGCGTGCCTGTCGGCGTCGGCCAGCCGTCGCTTCTGATGGAACGCATTACGGTGGGTGGAACAGGCGCATGAACGTGGAAGACAAAGCAACCCTCAGCACCAAGCGGAAGAGCAGCAGCGGCTGGGCCGGGCAGCTCATGCAGCTCGCCGGCATCGTCGCCGCCGTCTTTATCGCCAAGGGCGCGCTGGCCGAGCCGTTCTACGTGCCGTCGGGCTCGATGGAGCCGACGCTGCTGATCGGCGACGCGCTGCTCGCCTCGAAATTCCCCTATGGCTACGGCACCTCGTCGCTGCCAATCCAGATCAACCTCCCGGAAACCGGCCGTGTGTTCGCGGAGATGCCGAAGCAAGGCGATGTCGTGGTGTTCCGCTGGCCCGGCGATCGCTCGCAGGCCTGGGTCAAGCGCGTCGTGGGCTTGCCCGGTGACCGCATCCAGATGCGACAGGGTCAGCTCTTCATCAACGATCGTCCTGCCGAATTGAAGCCGGACGGCGTTGGCGCCGCCGAGGACGACAATGGCAGCAGCGAGCCTGCCTACCGCTACGTCGAGACACTGCCGAACGGCGTCAAGCATCTGATCTTCAAGATGCGCGACAACGGGCCGCTCGACAACACGCCGGAAGTGACCGTGCCTCCAGGGCATCTGTTCGTGCTCGGCGATAACAGGGACAACTCGGCTGACAGCCGCGTGCCGCTGCGCTCCGGCGGCGTCGGCCTGCTGCCGGTCGACAATCTGGTCGGCCGTGCCGATGCCGTGCTCGGCTCCTGGGATCTCGGCATGCGCGGCCAGCCGGTCTGGACCTGGCTCTCCGGCTTCCGCCTCGCACGGTTCTTCACTGCCGTGCACTGAGCCTGCTGCCATGACCTTCGACGACGTCAGAAAATTTGCGCTGACGTGGCCGGAGGTCGACGACGGCACATCCTACGGCAGGCCCGCGCTTAAGGTGATGCGCGTGTCGGCGCGTGACTGATGCCATGGACGAGGCTCGCTTCCTTGCGCTGGCTCTGAAGAACCCGGTCAACCTCGCAATCATTGATGAACTCCACCGCCTCGCGCTTCCCGACGCGTGGCTGGTCTCGGGATGCCTGGTGCAAACCGTGTGGAACGTGCTCACGAAGCGCGCCGTCGATCACGGCATTGCCGATTACGACGTGTTCTATTTCGACCCTGACACGTCCTGGGACGCGGAGGACGTTGTGATCCGCCAGTTGCAAGGACGGCTCGATCGTCTCGACGCCAAAATCGAGGCCCGCAACCAGGCACGCGTGCATCTGTGGTATCCGGCCAAGCACGGCCTGCCCTATCCGCCCCTATCGCGCTCCACTGACGGCATCGACCGCTTCCTGACGCAGAATACGCAAGTGGGCGTGAGGCGCACGGACGACGGTTTCGACGTCTATGCACCGCACGGCTTCAATGATGTCGCAGGCCTGATTGTGCGTCCCAATGCGGGCCCGAATTTCTCCGCCGCGAATTACGCCTTGAAAGCCGGGCGATGGAAAGCGCTATGGCCGGAGCTCACGGTGATTGCGGCGCGGTGATCCTGGCCTATCTCACCACGCCAGAGGTGAACCCGGCTTTCCGCCGCGGCGGCTTGATTTCCTTTTTCAGAAAGCAGCGCGCCTCGCGCCCGGTATAGCCGGGACGGGCATAGGTGAAGGCCCGGCACCTGTTGTCGGCGGTGCAGGCGGCCTTGCAGGCTTCCTCGCCTTCGCCATCCTTCAGGTCGAAATTCCGCAAATCGCCACCCGGACGGTCGATCGAGGTCTCGACGCCCTCGACGCGTGGCTCGATCACACCGGCACCGCGCACCCCGGAGATGCAGCAATTGGCGGGCTGTCGCGGCGGCACGGTGTTCTTGAGCCAGCACACCGCCGCGGCGCCGTCGATATCAGGATAGCTGAAGCTCCACGCCCGGCAGCGGCGATCGCGCTCGCAGAGCAGCGCGCAATCCTCGGGATCGCCCGACGTGACGGGCGTGTTGAAATAATCGCCGCCGGGTCGGTCGAACGCCGTCTGGGCACGCGCGGGTACGCTCGCAAATACGAGCGACAGCAGCGTGACGCAGGCCACGACGCTTGCCAAGACCTTGGCCATGACGGCCCCGGACAGGCGGCCCTTCCCCATCGGAACAGCTTTCGAGTTATTGACGGCGCTCAGGTTTTTCGGCCGGACATTTGATCGCCGCAAACCTGTACGGGCGATGAACGGCCCAATCCCGATAGTGGCTCTAGAAAGCGTATTCCGCGTAAGCAGGTTCCACCGAGCCGTTCCAGGCGCCGTTGAACTTCTCGAGCATCTCTTCGGCCGGGGTCCGGCCGGAATCGATGATGCGATCGAGCGGCTCCAGGTGCCGCGTTTCGTCGCGGCCGATCGCGTCGATGCGGCCCCGACGGCGCAAGCCTGCATGTGCGAGAATGAGGCACTCCTTGGCGATCTCGAACAGATAGCGGTCCTTGATCCGCGCCTTGAAGCCAAAGCGAGGCACGTCGTCGCGTAGCGCCTGACGCTCAGGCGCGGTCCAGTGCTTTACCATGTCCCAGGCGGCATCGAGCGACACGTCGTCGTAGAGCAGTCCGACCCAGAACGCCGACAGCGCCGGGAGCCGGCCCCACGGGCCGCCATCGGAGCCGCGCATCTCGAGATAGCGCTTCAGCCGCACCTCGGGGAAGATCGTCGAGAGATGATTGGCCCAGTCCGACAGCGTCGGACGCTCGCCGGGAAGGTTGTTGTTGCGGCCGTCGAAGAAGGCGCGGAACGAGGAGCCCGACACATCGATGTAGTCTTCACCGCGCTTGACGAAATACATGGGCACGTCGAGCGCGTAGTCGACATAACGCTCGAAACCCATGCCGTCCTCGAATGCCCAGGGCATCATGCCTGCGCGCGCATTGTCGGTGTCGCGCCAGATCTCCGAGCGGAAGGACAGGAAGCCGTTCGGCTTGCCCTCGGTGAACGGCGAATTGGCGAACAATGCGGTCGCGACCGGCTGCAGCGCCAGCGAGACGCGCAGCTTCTTGACCATGTCGGCTTCGGAGGAGAAGTCGAGATTGGTCTGCACCGTGCAGGTCCGGTACATCATGTCGAGGCCGTATCGGCCGACCTTCGGCATGTAATTGCTCATGATCTTGTAGCGGCCCTTGGGCATGACGGGGACATCGGCGCGCGACCAGGAGGGCGTCATGCCGAGGCCAAGGAAGCCGATGCCCAGCGGGGTCGCGATCTCGCGCACCTGCGCCAGGTGCGCCATCAGCTCGCTCTGGGTCTGGTGCACGTTCTCGACCGGCGCGCCGGACAGTTCGAACTGTCCCCCTGGCTCGAGCGAGATCGCACCGCCGCCGGTGACGTCGTAGAGCCCGATGATGTTGCCCTTCTCCATGATCGGCTCCCAGCCGAGCAGGAGCTTCATGCCCTCGAGCAGCGCGCCGATGCCGCGTGCGCCCTCGTAGGGCACCGGCCGATGGCCTTCGAGCGTGAACGGCGTCTTCTCGTGCTCGGTACCCATGCGGAATTCCGACGGGTCCTTGCTGCCGGCCTCGAACCACGCCACGAGCTCGTCGCGCGATTGCAGCGGCGTCATATCGATCTGGTCTCGCGCCATATCAAACTCTAATCAAAAGCGCTTCGATCGAATGCGCGCGGGTGGCGGGGATGGTCCGCGAACCCACCGGGCGCGCAGACGTGCTGGTTTGCCGCGCGATCATCGCGACGGCGAAGGTTCGGTGACGTTGACTACGGGCGGCAGCTTCATCTCGCCGCACGAGCAGCCCAGCCGGTCGAGCAGACCGCTGAGCTTGACCGCATCGGCATCGGAGAGTTTCGAGCCGACATATTTCTCGATCGCAGCCGAGTAGGCGCCCCACATTCGCTTCTGCAACTCGCGGCCGGCCTCCGTGATCTCGACGAATTGACCACGCTTGTCGATCTTGCATTCGCGCCGGCAGGCGAGCCCCTCGTCGACCAGGCGGTCGATCAGGCGCGAGGTGGAGTATTGCGGGATCAGCATTTGCCGCTCGAGCTCCACCGGGCGCAGCTCTCCGCTCGGCGCGCGCGACAATTCGAGCAGCGCATCGTACCATGCCAGCGGCGGGAACCCTGCCTTCTTCAGGTCCTGTTCGACACAGTCGAGCACGCGGCTCTGCACCCGCATCAGGCGGATCCAGGCACTGGTTGCCTCGGTCGATGGTTTGCGTTTCATGGTCCCGCTCAAGCTCGTCGTCCGCTTCTTACCCCACTCGATGCACCTGCATCAATCTTGACTATTGGATGCAGATGCATGTAGGCGTTCTTTCGCCCCTACCAAGCCTCAAGAGGAGGAAATTCCATGAAACTGTATTACGCGCCCGGCGCTTGCTCGCTGTCCCCCCATATCGCGCTTCTGGAGGCCGACCTACCCTATGAGCTGGTCAAGGTCGATATCCGGGCCAAGAAGCTCGAGAACGGCGAAGACTATCTGAAGGTCAATCCCAAGGGTCAGGTCCCCGCGCTTGGCCTCGACAGCGGCGAGATCGTGACCGAAGGCCCGGTCATTGTCCAGATGATCGCCGACAAGGTCCCGGCCAAGCAACTCGCCCCCGCGCGGGACAGTTCCGAGCGCTACAAGCTGCTCGAATGGCTGAACTTCCTGACCTCCGAGGTGCACAAGAGCTTTGGCCCGCTGTTCGCGCCGGCCCTGAACGACGACGCCAAGGCGTTCTTCAAGGACCGCGTCATGGGCAAGCTGAAGCACATCGACAGCCAGCTCGCCGGCAAGGACTACCTCATGGGCAAGCAGTTCTCGGTCGCCGACGGCTATCTCTTCACCATGCTGACCTGGGGTGACCGCATGAAGTTCGACCTCTCCGCGATGCCGAACCTCACCGCCTATAAGGCCCGCGTCGCGGCACGGCCGAAGGTGCAGGAGGCGTTGGCCAAGGAAGGGCTGGCGCAGGCGAAGTAGTCATTCTCTGTCATTCCGGGGCGCCGCGACGCGGCGAACCCGGAATCTCGCAATTGTTGCCGAGCGAAGCCGATCGAGATTCCGGATCAGTCCGCGTTGCGGACTGTCCGGAATGACGAGCTAGATCAGGCCGCCGCCTTCTTCGGCGCGAAGCGGCCGTAGAAGGTTTCGCCCTTCGCCGCCATCTCCTCCAGCAGCTTCGGCGGCGTGAAGCGCGAGCCGTACTTGGCTTCGAGCTTGTGGCAGAGCTCGACGAAGTTCTTCGTGCCCATGAAGTCGATGTAGGACAGCGTGCCGCCGGTGAACGGCGCGAAGCCGAAGCCGAGGATCGAGCCGACATCCGCCTCGCGCGGGTCGGTGATGACGTGATCCTCAACCGTGCGCGCGGCTTCCACCGCCTGCACCACCAGGAAGCGTTGCTTCAGCTCCTCGACGTCGAGCGTGTCAGGATCGAGCTGCTTCGGCTGCAGGGCCGACAGCCCCGGCCACAGGCTCTTCGAGCCCTTGCCCTTCTCGGGATAGTCGTAAAAACCCTTGCTGTTCTTGCGGCCGAGGCGGCCCTGGTTCTCGACCATCTCGACCATCAGTTTCTTCTGATCGGGGTTGATGGCGTTCGGGCCGAGATCGGCTTCCGTCGCCTTCATGATCTTCAGACCGAGGTCGAGCGCGACTTCATCCGACAGCGAGAGCGGACCGACCGGCATGCCGGCCATCTTGGCGCAGTTCTCGATCATCGCCGGCGGCACGCCCTCCAGGAACATCTCGTTGCCTTCGGCAACGTAGCGGCCGACGCAGCGGTTGGCGAAGAAGCCTCTGGTGTCGTTGACCACGATCGGCGTCTTGCCGATCTGCCGGACGTAATCGAGCGCGGTCGCGAGCGCGACGTCGCCGGTATTCTTGCCGAGGATGATCTCGACCAGCATCATCTTCTCGACCGGCGAGAAGAAGTGGATGCCGACGAACTTGCCCTGGTCCTTGAAGCTCTCGGCCAGCGAGGTGATCGGCAGCGTCGAGGTGTTCGACGCGAAGATCACGTCCGGCTTCAGGTATTCCTGCGCCTTGGCAAAGGTGTCTGCCTTGACCTTGCGGTCCTCGAACACCGCCTCGATCACGAGGTCGACGTCTTTCAGCGCAGCATAGTCCGCGGTCGGCGTGATGCGTGCGAGCAGCTTCTCGGCATCATCCGCCTTGGCGCGGCCTTTCTTGATCTGGTCCTCGATCACCTTCTGCGCATGCGCCTTGCCCTTGTCGGCACTCTCCTGGTCGCGATCGATCAGCACGACGTCGAGGCCGGCGCGGGCCGACACGTAGCCGACGCTCGCGCCCATGAAGCCGGCACCGATCACGGCAATCTTCCTGACCTTCGTCGGCGGCACGTCCTTCGGACGTCGCGCACCCTTGTTCAGCTCCTGCATCGACAGGAACAGGCTGCGGATCATCGCGGCAGCTTCCTTCGAACGCAGCACCGAGGTGAAGTAACGCGACTCCACGCGGAGCGCCGCGTCGATCGGCAACTGCAGGCCTTCATAGACGCAGCTCATGATCGCCCGCGCGGCGGGATAGTTGTCGTAGGTCTCGCGGCGATAGATCGCATTGCCGGCCGGGAACATCATCATGCCGGCTTTGGAGAACACCGGACCGCCCGGAAGCTTGAAACCCTTCTCGTCCCAGGGCGCGACCGCCTTGCCGCCGCCCTTGATCCAGTCCTTCGCGGCCTTGATCAGCTCGGCAGCCGGAACGATGGCGTGGATCAGATTCAGCGCCTTGGCCTTCTCGATCGTAACGGGATCGCCCTTGAGCAGGATCGTCATCGCGTCCTGCGGTGGCACCAGGCGCGGCACGCGCTGCGTGCCGCCCGCGCCCGGGAACAGGCCGACCTTGACCTCGGGCAGGCCGAGACGGGTCTTGGGATTCTCCGCGGCCACGCGATAGTGGCAGCACAGCGTGATCTCGAAACCGCCGCCGAGCGCGAGCCCGTTGATCGCGGCCGCCCACGGCTTGCCTGAGGTCTCGATTCCGCGGAGCACCTGCGAGAAGCGGCGGCTCTGCTCGAACAGCATCTGGTTCGCGGCGGTCTCACCCTGCTCCTTGAAGACCTTTGCGTAGGCCTGGTTCATGCCTTCGAGCATGGAGAGGTCAGCGCCGGCGCAGAACGCTTCCTTCGCCGAGGTGATGACGACGCCCTTCACCGCGGCGTCGGCCGTGGTCTCCTTGACGATCGCGTCGAGCTCGCTGGTCGAGGTCTCGTCGAGCACGTTCATCGAACGTCCCGGGATGTCCCAGGTGACGAGCGCGATGCCGTCGGAATCGGTCTCAACCTTGAAATTCTTGTAAGCCATGTTGGTTGCTCCCTACCCTTAGACGCGCTCGATGATGGTCGCGGTGCCCATGCCGCCGCCGATGCACAGCGTGACCAGAGCGGTGGACTTGTTGGTGCGCTCGAGCTCGTCGAGCACGGTGCCGAGGATCATCGCGCCGGTCGCCCCTAACGGATGGCCGAGCGCGATCGCGCCGCCATTGACGTTGATCTTGGCGTTGTCGATGTCGAAGGCCTGGATGTAGCGCAGCACGACCGAGGCGAAGGCCTCGTTGAGCTCGAACAGATCGATGTCCGACTTCTTCATGCCCGAGCGGGCGAACAGCTTTTCGGTGACGTCCACCGGGCCGGTCAGCATCATCGCCGGCTCCGAGCCGACATTGGCGAACGCGCGGATCTTTGCGCGCGGCTTCAGGCCGTACTTGCTGCCCGCTTCCTTGCTGCCGAGCAGCACGGCGCCGGCACCGTCGACGATGCCCGACGAATTGCCGGCATGGTGCACGTAGTTGACGCGCTCGATTTCGGGGTGCGACTGCACCGCGACGCCGTCGAAGCCGCCCATCTGCGCCATCATCGTGAACGACGGCTGCAACTGGGCCAGCGACTGCATCGTCGTCGAGGGCCGCATGTGCTCGTCCTTGGCGAGTATGGTGAGGCCGTTGATGTCCTTCACCGGCACGACCGACTTGTTGAAGCGGCCTTCGTCCCACGCCTTGGCCGCACGCTGCTGGCTCTGCACCGCATAGGCATCGACGTCATCGCGCGAGAAGCCGTATTTGGTGGCGATGAGATCGGCCGAAACGCCCTGCGGCATGAAGTAAGCGGGCACCGCCATCGACGGATCCATCGGCCAGGCACCGCCGGAGGCGCCGATGCCGACGCGGCTCATCGATTCGGCGCCGCCGCCGATCACGAGGTCATGCTGACCGCTCATCACCTGCGCGGCCGCGAAGTTCACCGCATCGAGGCCGGAGGCGCAGAAGCGGCTGATCTGCACGCCGGGCACGGCTTCACCGAGACCCGCCTTCAGCGCGGCGAAGCGCGCGATGTCGGAGCCCGCTTCGCCGACCGGATCGACCACGCCGAGCACGACGTCGTCGACGGAATCTTCCGGCAAATGATTGCGGTCCTTCAGCGCCTTCAGCGGCACGGTGGCGAGCGCGAGCGCGGTGACTTCGTGCAGAGCGCCGTCCGCCTTGCCGCGGCCGCGCGGGGTGCGAACGTGATCGTAGATGAATGCCTCAGGCATGATGCCCTCCTGATCTGTTGTTCGAATTTCGTTAGCGCGGAAGCTGACTCAGAACGCTTCCGCCGGCAATTCCATGATGGTGGCGCAGCCGGACTGAATGCGCGCGAGATTGGCCGCGGTCTCCGGCAGCATCCGCTCCATGAAGAAGCGGCCGGTAACGAGCTTGGTGGAGAGATAGGGCGTCGCGCCGCTGGCGGCAATCTTCCCTAGCGTCACCTTCGCCATCTTCGCCCACATGTAGCCGAGCGCGACGAAGCCGAAGAGATGCAGGTAATCGGTTGCGGCGGCGCCGGCATTGTCCGGCTTCGCCATCGCGTTCTGCATCAGCCACGTCGTGGCCTGCTGCAGATGCCCGAGCGAGGTCGATAGCGGGGTGATGAAAGGCTTCAGCGCCTCGTCCCCGCCGTTCTCCTTGGCGAAGGCCATGACCTCGCCGAAGAACGCCATGATGGCGCGGCCGCCGTCGCGCGGCAGCTTGCGGCCGACGAGGTCGAGCGCCTGGATGCCGTTGGCGCCTTCGTAGATCATCGCGATGCGTGCATCGCGCACGAACTGCTCCATGCCTTGCTCGGCGATGTAGCCGTGGCCGCCATACATCTGCTGCGCCTGCACCGCGTTGGCGAAGCCGTAATCGGTGAGGAAGCCCTTCAGCACCGGCGTCATCAGGCCCATGTGGTCGTCGGCGGCCTGCCTGTCCTTCGGATCCTCGGAGCGATGGGCGACGTCGCTCTTCAGCGCGGTCCACATCACGAAGGCGCGCGCGGCCTCGTTGAAGGCGCGGATCGAGAGCAGCGTGCGGCGCACGTCGGGATGCACGATGATCGGATCGGCCGGCTTGTCCGGCGCCTTCACACCAGTGAGCGAACGGCCCTGGATGCGCTCGCGGGCATAGGCGACCGCGTTCTGGTAGGCGACCTCGGATTGCGCGAGACCCTGCACGGCGACGCCGAGGCGGGCCTCGTTCATCATCACGAACATGCCCTGCATGCCCTTGTTCTCTTCGCCGATCAGCCAGCCGGTCGCGTTGTCGTAGTTCATCACGCAAGTGGAGTTGCCGTGAATGCCCATCTTGTGCTCGATCGAGCCGCAGACGACGCCATTGCGGGCACCGACCGAACCATCGGCGTTGACAAGGAATTTTGGCACCACGAACAGCGACACGCCCTTGATGCCGGCGGGCGCGCCTTCGATGCGGGCGAGCACGAGGTGGATGATGTTGGAGGCGAGGTCATGCTCGCCGGCGGAGATGAAGATCTTGGTGCCCGTGATCTTGAAGCTGCCGTCGGCCTGGCGCACCGCCTTGGTGCGGAGCATGCCGAGATCGGTGCCGCAATGCGGCTCGGTCAGGTTCATGGTGCCGGTCCATTCGCCGGCGACCATCTTCGGCACGTAGGTCTGCTTCTGCTCCGGCGAGCCATGAACGATCAGCGCCGCGGTCGCGCCCATGGTGAGGCCGCCATACATCGAGAACGCCATGTTGGCGGAGATCTGGAATTCGTTGACCGCCTGCGAGAGCGTCACCGGCAGGCCCTGGCCGCCGAACTCGGTCGGCGCCGACAGGCCGAGCCAGCCGCCCTCGGCCACCTGCCGGAAGGCGTCCTTGAAACCCTTCGGCGTGGTGACGCTGCCGTCATCGGCGCGCTTGCAGCCTTCGAGATCGCCGACGCGGTTGAGCGGCTGCAGCACCTCCTCGGCGAGCTTGGCGGCTTCGCCCAGGATCGCCTCGCGCACGTCGCTCGAGGCATCGGAGAAGCCGGCGAGGTTGTCGTAGCGGTCGATCTGGAAGACATCGTTGAGCAGGAAGTTCACGTCTTCGACGGGGGCTTTGTAGATCGGCATGGCGGTCTCCCGGAGCTCTCTAGGATTGGGCGGCGAGCTGCTCCGCCATCAGGCGGTGCAGCATGTTGATGGCCTTGAGCGGACGCACCATCACCTTGAAATGGGTGATGCGTCCCTCGCTGTCGAAGGTGATGATGTCGACGCCGTTGATCTCGATGCCGTCGATCATGGTCTTGAATTCGAGCACGGCGCCGTTGGCGCTGGTCCACTCGCCGACATAGGTGAAGCCCGGGCCGCCGAGCACCTTCTCGGCGCTGGCGAGATATTTGAACGTGATGTCGCGCCCGCGCTGCGGCGAGTGCACGACCGGGCTCTCGAACACGGCCTCAGGATGCAGCAGGTCCCACAGTGCCGTGTGATCGTGGGACTTCATGTAAGCGTACCAGGAGTCGAGGCCGGTCATCGTCAGGTGCCTCCCAAACAGCTTTGGCAAAACGCGAAAACAACCCCATGCACAGTAGCGCGAAGGGCCTATTTCGGGGGGTCTCGCGCCCCGCCTCATATGCACATTGACGCATATGCGCCGATGCGCATAAAGTCAAGCTGGTTGGTGAGAGAACAGGGAGGCAGGTCACATGGCATTGGGCGACGCGATCCTCGCATGTCTCACGGAGCGTCCGATGACGGGCTACGAGCTCGCCAAGACGTTCGACTCCTCCGTCGGCTTCTTCTGGAAGGCCGACCACCAGCAAATCTACCGCGAGCTGTCCAAGCTGCGCGACCGCGGCTACATCCAGGGCCGCGAGGTCGTGCAATCAGGCAAACCCAACAAGCTCATCTATACGCTCACTCCCGAAGGCCGAACAGCGCTGCGGCACTGGGCCGCGCGGCCGAGCACGCCGCCTTCGATCAAGGACGATCTGCTGGTGCGGCTGCATGCGCTCGACAGCATCGACATCGAGCCGATCCGCACCGATCTGATGGATCGCCTCGAGCATCACCGCGACCGGCACGAGAACTACGCCCGGATCCTGAAAAAGCGATTCCCCGACGGCACGGCATCCAGCGTGCTCGACCTCGGCAACCTGCTGCTGCTTCGCCTCGGCGCGCGGCATGAGCAGATGGTGGCCGATTTCTGCGAGGAGGCGCTCGAGGCGTTGTCGGCGATGTCAGGCAAGGCGACCGTGGTGCCGCTGGAGGATGGCAAGCGGGAGAAGGGCTAGAGAGGACGCCGACGGCTAGACTGGATCGGCGAAGGCTTAAAGAGCGATCTGAATCGGGATGAATCGTCAGCGCGCTCAGGTCGCTACTTCATCGACAGGACGCGCCTTGTGATCTCGGCAAACTGCTCCGCTGCTGGCGAGAGAGTAAAGTCGGCCCGGCTCAGCAGCGAGACGTGCCGGTTGACGACCGGCTGGCTCAGTGGGACGGCTGCAAGGGTTGGAAACTGCGCCTTGGGCAGCATGTGTGCCGGCAGAATGCTGATTCCGGCACCCTCAGCGGTCAATGCGAGGGCGGTCGTGATGAGCGAGACTTCGAGGGCGGGCCTCAGCTCCTGCCCCGTCTGTGACAAGGCCTCGTCGATCTGGGTACGGATTCGCGTTCCACGGCGCATCGCGATCAGGTCGGAGGCGGTGAGGTCGTCCCAGGTCAGGCGCCGACGCTTCTCGAAGCGGCCGTCCTTGATACCGATCGCCGAAAGCGGGCTTTGCATGAGCGTTTCGATCCGCGCCTCCGACCTGCCGTCGTCCTCGAAGCTACCGATGCCGAACTCGGCGTGCCCCGCCGTGACGAACGGCAGCAGTTCGTCCGGAGCGATGTCGAACAGGTCGATCTTCACCGCGGGGTGACGGGAGCGGTACTTCGCCAGGACGCGCGGCAGCAGGGCCGAGGCTACGCCGGCGGAGACTGCAACGGCGATCCGGCCCGTCCTCACCTCGACCAGGTCGCGCATATGCTGCGACAGTCCCCGCGCGCTCGACAGGATCCGCTCCGCCGCGGGAATCGCCTCCCTGCATGCGGCCGTCGGATGCAGCGCGCGCGTCGTCCGATCGAACAGCTTGAGTTGGAAATTCTCCTCGATCTGCCGGATCAGCAGACTGATCGCCGACTGCGTAACGCGCAGCTCGGCCGCGGCCTTCGTGATGCTGCCGAGGCGATAGACCAGGACCAGCGCCTCCAGCTGCCGCATGGTCGGATTCATAAGAAAACCTTGCGAATTGATGAGAACTTTGTGGCTAATCGAAAGAGTGCGGGCGTGCAAGATAATTCCAGCGCGATGTTTGCCGCCGTGGCGCGGCACTTCATCGAACGACAACAAGCCATGGGAGGGAGATTTGGCGCAGGCGATCAACATTGGCCGTTACATCGATGACCGTCCGCTGTCGGCGTTCCAGATCCGCGTGATCTGTTTATGCGCGCTCGTGATCGGGCTGGACGGCTTCGATGCCCAGGCACTCGGCTTCGTCGCCCCGGCGCTCAGCAAGGATCTGCATCTGGCACCCGGCGCCTTGGGACCCGTATTCGGTGCCTCCCTGTTCGGCGTGATGATCGGATCGCTGTTGTTCGGCGCGCTGGCCGACTATTTCGGCCGCAAATGGCTGGTGATTGCGGGCGTGATCGTATTCGCGCTGGGGTCGCTGGCCACCAGCCGGGCCGCAAGCGTCCCAGACCTGGTGGTCCTGCGCTTTCTGACCGGCCTCGGTCTCGGTGGCGTCCTGCCGAATGCGATCGCGCTGACCGGCGAGTATTCACCGCAGCGCCGCCGGACGCTGCTGATCATGCTGATGTTCATGACGGTCTCGCTGGGATCTGCGATCGGCGGCTCTGTCGCGGCCAAGCTGATTTCGGCCTATGGCTGGCAGGCCATCTTCGTGATCGGTGGCGTCCTTCCGCTCCTTCTCGGCCCGGTCCTGATCGTCTGGCTCCCGGAATCGCTGTCGCTGCTGGCGCTTGACGAGCGCAAGAACGGCCGCATCCGCGCACTCCTGGCCCAGATCGATCCCTCGACAAAGTTCGCGGATGACGCGCGCTTCGCCGTCATCGAGGAAAGCGGCAAGGGATTCCTGTTGCCGCAGCTCTTCACCCACGGGCGCCTCGTCCCGACATTGCTCCTGTGGATCATGTTCTTCATGAACATGCTCGACATTTACTTCCTCAACAGCTGGCTGCCGACGCTGACGCATGGCGTCGGCCTCGACGTCCAGGCTGCGATCGCCGTCGGGGTCGCGTTCCAGCTCGGCGGAATGTTCGGAACTGTCGCGCTCGGATTGCTGATCGAGCGGCTCGACTTCCATCGTGTCCTGTTCCTGACCTACGTCGCCGGCTTCGTCTCGATCGTTACCATCGGATTTGCCGGAGCCGTGCTGCCGATCCTGGTGCCGGCGGTCTTCATCGCTGGCGTCGCGGTGATCGGCGGTCAGATCGGCTGCAACGCCTACGCGGCGCGCCTTTATCCGACCTACATCCGCGCCACCGGAATCGGCTGGGCGCTCGGCATGAGCCGCTTCGGTTCGATTCTGGGCGTGACCGTCGGCGGACTGATGCTTGCCGCGCAATGGAGCATCCCCTCGCTGTTCCAGGCGAGCGCGGTGCCGCAGCTCTGTTCGGCGCTGGTGACGCTCGGTCTCGCCTTCCTCAGCATGCGCCGCGGCGGCGCGCCAAGCGGCCAAGCGCAGCGAGATGCGCTCCCAGTAACCGAGCGCGCCTGAGCCTGTTCCAGAAAAGCCAGAGAAGTGAGATGAAAAGCATCCAAACCCAGGTCCTCATCGTCGGTGCGGGGCCGGTCGGATTGACCGCCGCCATGGACCTCGCCTCGCGTGGCATCGATGTCGTCGTCGCCGAGATCCGCCGCGCCGGCGAGCCGCCGAACGTCAAATGCAATCACGTGTCCGCCCGCTCGATGGAGGTGTTTCGACGCCTCGGCATCGTCCATGAGGTACGTGAAGGCGGACTGCCGGCCGACTTCCCGAATGACTGCGCCTATCGCACAGCGGTCGTCGGGCGCGAACTGACGCGCATCCCGATTCCCTGTCGCGCGGATCGCTACACGGCGACGGGCGGGCCTGATACCGATTGGCCCACGCCCGAGCCGCCGCATCGGATCAATCAGATCTATCTCGAGCCGATCCTGTTCGCCGCCGCCGAGGCCCAGCCAAGGATCAGGATTCTCACTCGCGTCCAGGTCGGGCATTTCGAGCAGGGCGCGGATGGCGTCATTGCGCGGGCGCTGAATCTCGATACGAACGAGGACATCACCATTGCCGCCGACTATCTGATCGGTTGCGATGGCGGCCGGTCCACTGTGCGCAGGCTGATCGGCTCGCGCCTTGGCGGCACGGACGTCGTGCAGCGCGTGCAGTCCACCTACATCCACGCCCCCGCACTGAAGGATCTGATCACCCAGAAGCCGGCCTGGATGACCATGTCGCTCAATCCGCGCCGCTGCGGCACGACGGTATCGATCGACGGCCGCGACAACTGGCTGATCCACAACCATCTCGCGCCGGAAGAGCTCGAGTTCGACAGCGTCGATCGCGATTGGGCACTGCGCACCATTCTCGGCGTTGATGAACGCTTCCAATATGACATCATCAGCAAGGAGGACTGGGTCGGGCGCCGCCTGGTAGCCGATCGCTTCCGGAACGGCCGTGCATTCATTTGCGGTGATGCAGCCCATCTGTGGATTCCCTATGCCGGCTACGGCATGAATGCCGGTATCGCCGATGCCGTCGACCTCTGCTGGATTGTGGCCGGCGTCCTGCAGGGCTGGGCCAGCCCTGCGCTGCTCGACGCCTACGAGGCCGAGCGCCAACCCATCACCGAGCAGGTGTCGCATTTCGCGATGAACCACGCGCTTGCAGTCATGGGGCAGCGGCGCGCCGTTCCCGCGGAGGTCGAGATCGATGGTTCAGTCGGCGACGCCGCGCGGAGCAAGATCGGCCAGGCCGCCTACGATCTCAACGTCCAGCAGTATTGTTGTGCAGGCCTGAACTTCGGCTACTATTATGACCACTCGCCGGCCATAGCTTATGACGGCGAGGCGCCCCCGCCTTACAGCATGGGCAGCTTCACAGCCTCGACCGTGCCTGGTGCCCGCGCGCCCCATGTCTGGCTCTCTGATGGACGCTCGCTGCTCGATGCGCTCGGTCCTGCCTACACGTTGTTGCGATTCGATCGAACCAGCGATGTCGCACCGCTGGTGGACGCAGCCGCGCGTTCGGGCGTTCCCTTGACGCTCCTCGACGTCGATCGGGCCGAGGCCGGATTCGATTTTCCTGAGACGCTCCTGATGGTGCGCCCGGATTCGCACATCGCCTGGCGCGGTAGGGCGGCGCCGCCAGATCCTGATCGGCTGCTCGAGCGATTGCGTGGAGCAGTTTCCAAGCCGACCAGTCCTGAGCACGACCCGGCCGGAAAAGCAGCGCCTGCTCACGTTGCATGATCGGAAGGGCGGCTTTCGCCTTGGGCGCCGATCTGCGGGCTGCTGGTGACCCGGTACACCGTGGCAGGAACGGCGACATCTGATTTCGCGTTCGGGCCGCCAGAACGCGCTGCATTAAGGCGGGAAACGAGTGAATCATGGCGACCTACAGCACCGCACACTACTTCATCGAGGCCCTCGTCGATCTCGGGATCGACTACATCTTTGCCAATCTCGGCACCGACCACGTCTCGCTGATCGAGGAGATCGCGCGCTGGGACAGTGAGGGACGGCGGCATCCCGAGGTCATCCTGTGTCCGCACGAGGTGGTCGCGGTTCACATGGCGGCCGGATATGCGTTCGCAACGGGCCGTGGCCAGGCTGTGTTCGTCCATGTCGATGCCGGCACGGCCAATGCATGCATGGCGATCCAGAATCTGTTTCGCTATCGCCTGCCGGTCATGCTGTTTGCCGGCCGGGCTCCGTTCACGCTCCACGGCGAACTCACCGGATCGCGAGATACCTATGTCCACTTCCTCCAGGACAGCTTTGACCAGGCGAGCATCGTACGCCCCTACGTGAAATGGGAATACACCCTGCCATCGGGCGTGGTCGTGAAGGAGGCGCTGGCACGTGCGGCGGCGTTCACGCACAGCGATCCGCCGGGGCCGGTCTACATGATGCTGCCTCGAGAAACCCTCGCGGAGAGCTGGGACGAGCAGCAAATGCCCGCTTATCCGCCGACGCGGTATGGCTCCGTGAAGGCCGGCGGGATCGAACCGGCGCGGGCGCATGCCGTTGCTGAAGCGTTGATGGCGGCCGAGAATCCGATCGCGCTGACCGCCTATCTCGGACGCAATCCAGATGCTGTCGCCGTGCTCGAGGGGCTGGCGCTTGCCTGCGGCATTCGCGTCGCCGAGTTCAATCCGGTGACGGTGAACTTTCCCCAGGACTCGCCGTGCTTCGTTGGTGGCGATCCATCCGCGCTGTTGGCCCATGCCGACCTCGGGCTGCTCCTCGATACCGACGTGCCTTTCGTCCCGCAATCGGTAAAGGCTGCGGATACGCTGCGCTGGATCCAGATCGATGTCGATCCGCTGAAGGTGGACATTCCGATGTGGGGCTTTGCCGCCGACCTGCGCATCCAGGGGAATTCGGCGACCATCCTGCAGCAGGTGCTCGAGATCGTCGAAGCTCGCGCTGATGAAGCCTACCGAAGGAAAGTGCGTCGCCGGATCGAGAGCTGGCAGCCGATGCGCGAGAGCGTCGAGGCAAAGCGACGATCCGCGGCCGCGCAAAAGGGCGAACCAGGCGCGATCAATCCTGCATTCCTCTTCGGGCGTCTCCGGGCGCTCCTGTCCAAGGACGACATCGTCCTCAATGAGGCCGTCCGCAATGCGCCCGTCCTTCAGCAGCAGCTACCCCGCACCAAGCCTCTGACCTATGTCGGTCTGGCCGGCGGGGGGCTTGGCTTCAGCGGCGGCATGGCGCTCGGACTGAAGCTCGCGAATCCGGCGCGCCGGATCGTGCAGATCGTCGGTGACGGCGCTTTCCACTTCGCCGCGCCGGATTCCGTCTACGCCGTGTCGCAGCAATATCGGCTGCCGATCTTCACCGTCATTCTCGACAACGGCGGCTGGCAGGCCGTAAAGGCCGCGGTTCAACGGGTTTATCCCGACGGAGAGGCTCAGCGGGCTGACGCGTTCCAGTCCAAGCTTCGGACCGGACGCCAAGACGAGCAGCGGCGCTTCATCGACATTGCCCGTGCCTTCGGTGCTCATGGTGAGCGGGTCACAGACCCGGACGGGCTCGATGAAGCGATCACGCGCTGCCTTTGCGCAGTCGATACAGGATGCGCCGCTGTCATGCATGTCGACATCGTGCCGCTCTAGGCGGGCGGCCAAATACAGCCGGTACCCTGCTGTGTTTCGACTCAGGCGGCGGTGCCCGCGCGCAGCGCCGGTCGTCCAGGCGACGCCGAACGCCAAGCCCGCGGCTCCCGCCGCCCAACTTTAAGACACCGGTGAGGCGTTCCTTAACCCGTTATTTACCGTAACGGACAAAAGTCGGAATTCGAGGCAGACGACCCGCGCCAAATCCGATTGTCTTTACAACCGGCACGGGTGGGGAGTCTGGAGGCGCCGGGGTGGGGCGCGGGTCGGAACCGGACAGAGTCATGAATTCGCGCGTATCGTGGAGTGTTGACGGCATCGATCCAGCCGTCCGGGAGCGGGCCGAAGCCGCCGCGCGCCGCGCCGGCATGTCGCTCAACGATTGGCTGAATTCCACGCTCGGCGAGACTGCTCCGCCGAACTTTCGCGGACCTTACGAGCAGCCGCGTCAAGAGCCGCGCCCCGATCCGCGCTCGGGGCCGACGCCGAGCCAAGGAGTTGGTCAGGCGAGCCGCGAGGTCGCCGACATCCATCAGCGGCTCGACGCGATCACCCAGCAGATCGAACGTATTTCAAAGCCCGCAGCACCGCGTCCGGACGTGTCACGGGAGCAGGGCGTCGCCCGCCAGCTCAACGACGCGATCTCGCGGCTCGACGCCCGCTTGTCGCAGATCTCGCGGCCTCAACAGCCGCAGCCGCAAGCGCAGCTTCAGCCGCCGCGACCGGCACCAGCACCACCGGCACCGAGTCCCGGCGAATCACGCCAGCGCCAGGCCGATGCGGTCGAGCGCGCGGCCACGCAGGTGTATCGCAACTCGCCTCCCTTGAGCCCCGCCTCGTTCGACGTCGCGGTCGCCGAGATCACCGCGCGCCAGAGCGAGCTCGACGGATTCGCACCGCGGCAGATCCCGCCGCGCGCTGCGCCATCGATCGCCCCCTCTGCGGCCCCCTACGCTGCCCCGATGGCGCCGCCGCCGATGGCACCGCCGGCGCCTGCCTACGCTCCGCCGCCCCCGGGGCCGGATTTCTCGTCGCTCGAGCGCCATCTGCTCAAGATCACGAGCCAGATCGAGGCGCTGCAGCGGCCCGACAATACCGAGCAGGCGATCAACGGCTTCCGCTCCGAGCTCGCCGAGATCCGCAACGCCATCACCGAGGCGATGCCGCGCCGCGCGATCGAATCGATCGAGAACGAGATCCGCTCGCTGCATCGTCGCATCGACGAAACCCGCTCCAACGGCACCGACGGCCAGGTGCTGTCGGGCATCGAGCGCGCGCTCTCCGACATCAAGCAGGTGCTGCGCACGCTGACGCCGGCCGAGCAGCTCACCGGCTATGACGAGGCGATCCGCAATCTCGGCGCCAAGCTCGATTTGATCCTGCGCGCCAATGACGATCCCTCGACGGTGCGCCAGCTCGAAGGCGCGATCTCGGCGCTCCGCGGCATCGTCTCGAACGTCGCCTCCAACGAAGCGTTGGCACGCCTCTCCGAGGACGTGCAGCTGCTGTCGTCCAAGGTCGACCAGATCAATCGCGCCTCGGACCGCGGCGACAGCTTTGCGCTGCTGGAGCAGCGCATCGCCGCGCTCACCGCCGCACTGGAAAGCCGCGAGCGGCCGCAACCAGCCGAGAGCACCGAGCATCTGGAAGCCGCGATCCGCGCGCTGTCCGACCGTTTCGACCGCATGCAGGTCGGCAACGATTCGGCGTCGACCTTCGCGCATCTCGAGCAACGCGTCTCCTATCTCCTGGAGCGGCTGGAAGCCGCCTCCGACCAGCGCGGCGGCAATCTGGGCCGCGTCGAGGACGGGCTGCACGACATCCTCAGGCATCTGGAGCGGCAGCAGGCGACCTATTCCGCGCTGGCCGAGAGCCGCAATCCGGCACCGTCGCCGGATGCCGGCGTGGTCGATCTCGTCAAGCGCGAGCTTTCCGACATCCGCTACAGCCAGGCCGAGACCAACCGCAGCACGCAGGATTCGCTGGAGGCCGTGCACAACACGCTCGGCCATGTCGTCGATCGCCTCGCCATGATCGAGGGCGATCTGCGCGCGGTGCGCACGGCCCCTGCGCCGATGCCGATGGCCGCGCCCATGCAGATGCCGGCTCCCGTCGAGCCGGCGCCGATGGCGCGCGAGCAATGGCAGCCGCAGCCGCCGCAGCCGAAATACGATCCGAAGCCCGAGCTGCCGAATCCGGCCGCGCCGCAGCCGTCGCATTCTGCTTTCCTTGCCGCGCCGCGCGAATTCCACGCCGCGGCACCAGCAGCACCGCCGCCGATGCCGATGGCCGCGCAAGCCGCACCGCCGTTGCCGCCGCGCGCGATCAGCGAGATCCTGGAGCCGCACACGGCGCGTGCCGCGATTGCGCCCGAACTGCCGCCGGATCATCCCCTCGAACCCGGCACGCGTCCGGGCGGTCGCCCCGCCACCCCGTCCGAGCGCATTGCCGCATCCGAAAGCGCGATCAGCGAAATCCCCGCCCCGCCGAAGGAGCCGGTGTCATCGTCGAGCTTCATCGCTGCCGCGCGCCGCGCCGCGCAGGCTGCCGCCGCGCAACCGCCGGAGAAGCCCGCCCGCGGCGCCAAGGCCGCGATCGCGGCCCGCGTCAAGGACAAGGGCCAGGCAAAAGGGCAAGCCACGGGTCAGGACGGCGGCTCGACCATCACGTCAAAAATCCGCTCGCTGCTGGTCGGCGCGAGCGTGGTCGTGATCGTGCTCGGCACCTTCAAGATGGCCATGAACCTGCTCGAAGGCGGCAGCGCGCCGCCGGCGCCGCAGGCCATGGAAGACACGTCGAGCCGGCCCGCGCCGCCGGCGCCGCCGCCGGTCGAGAGCAAGCCCGCCGCGCCCGAACAGGTCACACCGTCGATGACCTCGCCGACACCGATCGGCAAGCAGTCCCTGAACAATGCCGCGCCGGCACAAGCGACGAGTTCCGGCAGCACGGCCTCGGTCGAAATTCCGCCCGCGCCGGCCACGGCGGCGCCGACGCCGCCCGCGGCGAACAGCGACGTCACCGGCGCCTTGTCGGGCACGAGCCGCACCCGGCTGAACCTCATCCAGATCCCGCCGAGCGAGAAGCTGCCTGACGGCATCGCCGGCCCCGCCCTGCGCACCGCCGCGATGAAGGGCGATGCGACGGCGGCCTACGAGATCGGCCTGCGCTTTGCCGAGGGCAAGGGCGTGGCTGCGAATTACGAGGAAGCGGCGAAGTGGTACGACCGCGCCGCGCAGGCCGGCGTGGTGCCCGCCACCTTCCGCCTCGGCACGCTCTACGAAAAGGGCCTGGGCGTGAAAAGGGACGCCGATATCGCCCGCCGCTACTACACGCAGGCCGCCGAGCGCGGCAACGCCAAGGCGATGCACAATCTCGCGGTGCTCGACGCCGATGGCGGCGGACGTGGGGCCAACTACAAGAGCGCGGCGCAGTGGTTCCGGAAAGCCGCCGATCGCGGCGTCGCCGACAGCCAGTTCAACCTCGGCATCCTCTATGCCCGCGGCATCGGCGTCGAACAGAACCTCGCTGAGTCCTACAAATGGTTCAGCCTCGCCGCTGCACAGGGCGACGCGGATTCGGCCGGCAAGCGCGACGACGTCGCCAAGCGCCTCGACCCGCAATCGCTCGCCGCCGCCAAGCTCGCGATCCAGACCTTCAGCGCCGAACCGCAACCCGACGACGCCGTCAACGTCCCGGCACCCGCCGGCGGCTGGGACAGCGCCCCGCAAGCGGCCGCCAAGCCCGTGCCGAAGCCGGTCGCGGTGAAGAGGTCGGCGTCAGCGGCGCATTGATTGGCTTGGTAAGCTCTCTCCTCTCGTCGTCGCCCGGCTTGACCGGGCGACCCAGTATTCCAGAGACCTTCGTCGGATAGCTGGCTCTCACAACAGCCGCCGCGGCGTACAGGATGCCCCGGTCAAGCCGGGGCATGACAGCGGAGCAAGATCACGGCGCCTCGATCACCGTCGGCACGCCGGGCTGCAATAGCCGCAGCCGCGGGCCGAAACCCAGCACGTCGAAGGTCTTGCGCAGATCTTCGCCGTTCTGGCGGAAATGCGCCCAGCCTTCGGTGTGCAACGGGACGATCATCGCATCCGGAAAGGCGCGCGCGGTCTCGATCGTGTCATTGGTATCCATGGTGAGATGGAAGGGCCCGCGGGTTTGCGCCGCGCCCGCGAACGGCAGCACCACGCCGCATTTGAAACGGCGCGCGACCTCGGCGACGCCGTCGAACCAGGTGGTGTCGCCGCTGACATAGACGGGACGCGTGTCCTTCCGGCTCGACTGCACCACGAAGCCGATCACATCGCCCGACAGCGGCTCAATACCCGCAGGGCCATGACGCGCCGGTGTGGCCGTGATGGTCAGCGTGTTACCGTCATCGTCTCTCAAGTGCGCGGTCGCCCAGGGCGCAAGGCCTTCGACATGGCCGCCGAGGCGCTTTGCGCCGGCCTCCGTGGTCAGCGCGCGCGGCGCTTTCAGCAGATAGTCGCGGCCGGATTTGTCGAGATTGTCCGAATGCTGGTCGTGGCTGAGCAGCACGGCGTCGATCGGACCGATCGCGTCAGCCTTCATCGCCGGTCCGACCGTCTTCTCCAGCTTCACATGCGGTAACTCGTAAGCACCGGGTGCATCGAAGGTGGGGTCGGTCAGCAGGCGAAAGCCGTCGATTTCGATCAGCGCGGTGGGGCCGCCGATCAGGGTGATGGAAACAGGCATGAGGATCTCCTACTTACGCGGCCGGGTTTGCGGGGCGCGTCACCAGGTAAATGCCGAGCGCCACGGGAACGATCCCCAGCAAGTCGCGCGCCTCGACATGCTCGCCGAGCACGAGGAAGGCGAACAGCATGCCGAGCGGCGGCATCAGGAAATGATAGGCACTGGCCGCGGTCGCACCACACACTTTCAGGAGATGAAACCAGAGCCAATAAGCGAGGATCGAACCGCCGAGCACGAGGAACGCAAAGGCGCCGATCAGGCTGGGCGTGACATCGATGGCATGAACATCGGCGAAGGTGAATGCGACCGGCGTCAGCACGATGCCGGCTGAGAGATTCTGCACGCCGTTGCCGATCCACAAGCTGCCCTTCGGGGCGAACAGCTTGAACAGGATGGTGCCCGCCACGATGGAGGCGAGCGAGGCCAGCGTGAACATGATGCCGTGCAATGAGTCGGTTCCGACCGTGAGCCGGTGCCAGACGATCAGCGTGACACCGATGATTCCCAGCAGCAGGCCGCTCGCCTTGCGCCAGGTCATGCCCTCGCCAAGCAAGAGTGCGGCGAGCGCGGCTGTGAACACCGGATTGGCCGAGACGATGAGGCCGCCGAGGCCGGCGGAGACCGATTGCAGGCCGGTGTAGCCGAGCCCGAGATAGAGTGCGTTGTTGGCGATGCCGAGCACGGCGAAAATCAGGGCATCGCGCCACGACAGCGACCAGTCGCCGCGGATGGAAGTGGCACCCAGGATCAGGATGCCGGCGAGCGAGAAGCGCGCGGCGAGCAGGATCAGCGGCGGGCAATGGGTGACGCCGATCTTGCCGGCGACGAAGGCATAGCTCCAGAGCAGGCAAAACAGGCCGATCGCGAGCGGCAGCGTGTTGGAACGGCTGCGGGGGGCGGGAAGCGAGGTGGCGAGGGACATGGCGGGCATTCTCCTGAGCCCTCGATCTAGGGAGGCGGGTTGCCATTTGGAAATTAAATGATTAACTCGAAACCAGTGGATTTTCGAATGGAGGCTGAGATGCTCGATCTGGAGCTCCTGCGCAGCTTCGTCTCGGTGGTCGAGGCCGGCGGCTTCACCCGCGCCAGCGAGCGCGTTCACCGCACGCAATCGACCGTCAGCCAACAGATCAAGCGGCTGGAGGAGGATGTCGGGCAGGTGCTGCTGCACCGGGACGGCAAGGACGTGCGCCCGACCGAGGCCGGGGAGCGGCTGCTCTCCTATGCGCGGCGGCTGCTGACGCTGGCCGAAGAGGCCCGCGACGTGCTGCGCGAGCCCGACGGGGGCGCGGTCCGGCTCGGCATTCCCGAGGACTTTGCGGCGTATCGCCTGGCGAAACTGCTGGGCGCCTTCTCGCGCTCGCATCCGAACCTGCGGCTCGACGTGCGCGCCGACCAGAGCAAGAACCTCGCCCGCGATCTCGAACGCGGCGAGCTCGATCTCGCGCTCTACAAGCGCGAGGCCGGTGGCAAGGACGCGATCGCCGTGTGGCCCGAGGAGGTGCACTGGGTCACCAGCAAGAGCCATCCCATCGACGTCAACGCCTCGTCGCTGCCGCTGATCGGATTTCCGCTCGGCTGCCTCTACCGCGCCGGCGCGATCCATGCACTGGAAAGCGCGGGCCGCGCCTGGCACATGTCCTATTCGTCATCGAGCCTCGCCGGCATCCAGGCCGCCGTTGCCGCCGGCATGGGCCTGAGCATTCTGTCGGAGATGTCGATCCAGTCAGATCACCGCGTGCTGACGGCGAAGGATGGATTTGCGCCGATCAACCGCACCGAGGTGGCGCTGATGGCCGCGCCGAACGCGAGCTCGGCGACGCTGCGGCTCGCGGATCGGCTGGCGGAGTTCTGCGAGGACGTGCAGGCGAAGGCGGCGTGAGCCGTTGCGATCGCTTGCCGTTGCCAAACGAAAGCTCTCGTAGGGTGGGTTAGCGCAGCGTAACCCACCTCTTCAGTTTCCGCAGAGACAGAAGTGGGGGGTACGCCTTCGGCTCACCCACCCTACGAGAGCGCGGCCTCAATGACACCTGGACGCGGCGATCGCATGCACGCGGCGATCACCCAGCAAATGCGCGACAAAACCTGTCTTCGGAAAGATCTTCGCAAAGGCCGCATCGCGGATGCTGAGGCCGCCGGCATAGGCGCCGAAGGCGGGCATCACGGCGCGGAGGCCGTCGCTTGCGAAACACCGCCGCTCCATCGAACGGCCGCGCGCGGAGACGCGGGCCTTGGGATGGAGATGCCCGGCGATCTCGCCAGCCGCGCCTGATGGTTCGTGGCGAAAGGTGATCGGTCCGACAGCGACTTCGTCGGCGATGGTGCCGCCGAGATCGCGCGGCAGCATCGGATCGTGATTGCCCGAGATCCAGATCCAGTCGCGACCGTTCTGGAGCGCGGCGACGGCGTCGCGATCGTCCGCGGAGAGCCGCTCATGCGCGGAGCGGTCGTGAAAGCTGTCGCCGAGCGCGATGACCGTTTTTGGATTATGGCGGGAGATGACAGCAGCGAGGCGGCTGAGCGTCGCCAGCGTGTCGTAGGGCGGCAGCAGCACGCCGCGCATGGCGAAGCTGGAGCCTTTTTCGAGATGCAGATCGGAGACGACGAGCAGGCGCTGCTCGTCCCAGAACAAGGCGCCGGAGAGATCGGCGGTGAAGGTCACATCGCTGATGCTGACCCTTGATACGCGCATGTCCTCGTCATCCCCCGAAACCAGCGCGCCCCACGTCACGTCAAAACCTGCTCTATCCCATCGCCTCTTTGACCAGCTCGTCGGCGGCTTCCGCCAACAGCTCGTCTGCAGCTTCGCCATAAACTGACTCGCGGCCGATTTCCAGCATCACGGGCACCGCGAGCGGGGAGACGTGGTCGAGTTCCCGATGGGTGATGCGGCCCTGGATGCGCTTCAGCATGTCGCTGAGGCGGCGCAGATCGAGCAGGCCGGTGGCGGCGTCGGCGCGGGCGGCGCGCAGCAGGACGTGATCGGCCTGATGCTTGCGCAAGACGTCGTAGACGAGGTCGGTCGAGAACAGCACCTGGCGGCGGCTCTTCTCTTCGCCGGTGTGGCGGCGCGCGATCAGGCCGGAGATGATCGCGCAATTGCGGAAGGTGCGCTTCATCAACGCGGATTCGGCGAGCCACGCTTCAAGGTCATCGCCGAGCATATCGGGGTCGAACAAAGCGTCGAGATCGATCCTGCCGTCCCTGATCATGAAGGAGAGATCGCCGAGCGCCCAGATCGCCACGGCATATTCGTTGGCGACGAAGCCGAGCGGCCGGGCGCGGGCCCGCTCCAGCCGGCGCGTCAGCAGCATGCCGAGGGTCTGGTGCGCGAGGCGGCCTTCGAAGGGGTAGCAGACGATGTAGTGCTTGTTGGCGCGCGGAAAGCTCTCGACGAGCAATTCACGAACCGCAGGCACGCGCGACACGTCCTTTTGCAGCGACAGCCAGTCGCGCACCTGTTCCGGCAACCCGCCCCACGCGCGCCCATCGTCGAGCAGCCGGCGGACACGTTCGGCGAGATAGGTCGAGAGCGGGAATTTGCCGCCCATATAGGACGGCACTTTCGGATCCTTGTCATTGGCGCGCGAGACATAGACCTGGTCCTCGACCAGGGTCTCGTAGCGGACCACCTCGCCGCTGAAGACGAACGTATCGCCGGGCGAGAGGCCTTCGATGAAGGCCTCCTCGATCTCGCCGAGCAACCGACCACCGCGCGCAATGACGCCGGTCGATCCCGCACCACCACCGCGCGAGCGCACCAGCCGCACCTTCAGCATGTCGTCCTCGACGATGGTGCCGACATTCATCCGGTAGCTCTGCCGCACCTTCGGATTGGCGACGCGCCAGCGTCCTTCCTTGTCCTGCTTGATGCGGGCGAAGCGCTCATAGGTCTTCAAGGCGTAGCCGCCCGAGGCGACGAAATCGACGACATCGTCGAAATCCTGACGCGACAAACCCGCGTAGGGCGCGGCGGTGCGGACCTCGGCATAGAGCTCATCCGGGAGAAACGGCTCGCCGCAGGCGCAGCCGAGCACATGCTGGGCCAGCACGTCGAGCGCGCCGGTGCGAAGCGGCGGCGTGTCCTGTGCATTCTCGGCGATGGCGTCGATGGCGACGCGGCATTCCAGCACCTCGAAACGGTTGGCCGGCACCAGCACGGCGCGCGAGGCTTCGTCGAGCCGATGGTTGGCGCGGCCGATCCGCTGCATCAGCCGCGACGAGCCCTTGGGCGCGCCGATATTGACGACGAGATCGACGTCGCCCCAATCGACGCCGAGGTCGAGCGAGGAGGTGCAGACCACGCCGCGCAGTTTGCCCGCCGACATCGCGTCCTCGACCTTGCGCCGTTGCGCGACGTCGAGCGAACCGTGATGCAGCGCGATGGCGAGGTTGTCGTCGTTCATGCTCCAGAGATTCTGGAACAGCATCTCGGCCTGGCTGCGGGTGTTGACGAACACGAGCGTCGTCTTGTTCGCCTTGATCAGCTGGTAGATTTCCGGAAGCGCGTGCCGCGCGCTATGGCCCGCCCAGGGCAACCGTTCGCGCGTGTCGAGCATCTCGACCTCCGGCGGCGCCGCGCCGCCGGCGACGACGATATCAGCAGCTCGCTCCTTGCCCTCGGGCTGCGGCACCAGAAAGCGCGCGAGCTGATCCGGCTCGGCCACCGTGGCCGACAGACCGATGGCGCGGATTTGCGGCGCCAGCCGCCACAAGCGCGCAAGGCCCAGCGAGAGCAGATCGCCGCGCTTCGACGTCACCAACGCATGCAACTCGTCGAGCACGATGCGCTTGAGCGAGGAGAACAGGAACGGCGCGTCGTCGGACGAGAGCAAAAGCGCAAGCTGCTCCGGCGTCGTCAGCAGAATGTCGGGCGGATAGCGCCGCTGCCGCTGCCGCCGCGACACCGGCGTGTCGCCGGTGCGCGTCTCGATCCTGATCGGCAGCGCCATCTCGGCGACCGGCCGCTCCAGATTGCGGGCGATATCGACGGCGAGTGCCTTCAGCGGCGAGATATAGAGCGTATGCAGGCCGCCGCTGCGCTGCACGGAGCGGCCGGTGGAGACGAGCTTGTTGTAGCCTCCGCCCGTGCGGGGGTCAGCGGCCGCAGGCTGGCGGGAGGGGGGAAGCTCCACGAGCGGTGCTTGTGGCCGCCCCCCTCCCCGACCCTCCCCCGCAAGGGGGGAGGGAGAAGAAGACAGCTCCACCAGCGTCGGCAAGAATCCGGCGAGCGTCTTGCCGGCGCCGGTGGGCGCGATCAGAAGCGCCGATCGATCCTCTCGCGCCTTCTCCAGCAGCGCGAGCTGATGTTCGCGCGGCGTCCAGCCGCGCGCCGCGAACCACTTTTCGAAGCGGTCGGGCAGCAGGGAGGCCGGCTCGGCCGGAATTTTGCGGATGCGGGGCGGCACGGCATCACAGGTAAGCCGTGGGACAGGGTTCGTCGAGGGGTGAAGGGCGCGATGCATCTCCGGCGTCATGGCCGGGCTTGTCCGGGCTTGTCCCGGGCATGACGAGTTTGAGGAGTCAGCGAGAATCCAACCAGCGCATCCCTCGCGGAGAGAGCCCCTCACCGCGACCCTCTCCCCGCAGGCGGGGAGAGGGGAAGAGACAGGAGCACCTATTCCACCACCGGCTTGTCCGAGACGTCCCAGTCCTTGCCGTTGAACACCTGGGTGAACAGCGTCTTCATCGGCGTGTAGTCGTCGGGGGTGTAGCTGTAACTGACACCATCGAGGAAGAAGGGCGAGTGGAAGCCGTTGAGATTAGATGCCTGCTTCAGCACGTTGGCGCGGGTCAGCTCATCGCCGCAGCGGCGCAGGATCTCGCCCATGGTGACGGCCTGGCCGTAGCCGGCATAGGCGATCGTGTTGTCGGGAGTGATGGTCGGCAAATATTTCTTGCGCAGCTCCTCGAATGCCGTGGGGCCCGGATCCTTTTCCCAACGGCCCGGCCCGGCATCCTTCGCATAGCTGATCGAGACGATGTCCTTGGCATTCTCGAAGCCGGCGGCGCTGAGGATCGATTTGCCGGTCGAGCCGGCCGAGAGCAGCTGCAGCGGCTTCCAGCCGAGCTCGGCCACTTTCCGGATCGACTGCGACGACGCCTTGCCGGTTGAGATGTTGTAGAAAACATCCGCGCCCGATTTCGACAGATTGATCAGCTGGGAATCGACCGTGGGATCGGTGAGATCGTAGGTCTGCTCCATGATCACCTGTGCGGTGCCGCCGGCATCCGCCAGCACCTTCTTGAACGGAGCGAGGAAGTCGCGGCCGAAATCATCGTTCTGATAGAGAATGCCGATCCTGGCGTTCGGCTTCACAGCCAAGACATGCTTGGCCAGGATGCGCGCTTCGGTCGGATAAAGCGGCAGGCCAGCCATCGTCCACTTGAACTCCTTCGGGTTATTCCACTTCGAGGCGCCGGTGTTGAGCAGCAGTTGCGGCACGCCCTTGGCGTTCAGATATTTGTGCACGGCGGTCTGCGGCGCAGTGCCGAGCGAGCCGTAGAGCGCCAGCACCTCCTCCTGCTCGACCAGGCGCCGCGTCGCCTCGACGCATTTCGGCGCGCTGTAGGCGTCGTCGAGCGTGAGGAATGTGATCTTGCGTCCGTTGATGCCGCCGCCTTCGTTGAGCATCTGGAAATAGGCCTCGCCGACGCGGCCCAGCACGCCGTACAGCGAGCCCGGACCGGAATGCGGCACGGTCTGCCCGATCTTGATCTCGGTGTCGCTGGCGCCGGGATCGTATTTCTTTTCCGCGGCCCGGACATAGGGCGCGGGCAGAACGGACGCGGCAATGGTGGCGAGCGCGGCGGCGCTGACATCGCGCCGCGATGGATTCTTGGTCATTGTTGTCTCTCTCCCTAACGCGCCCATTGTGCTGGCTGCGCAGCGGCTCGCAAGTGGGAAGTCGTCGCTTTGCGACGCAATGACGGCTAGATTGCAGGCGGTTTAGCGCCTGGACTCAAGTTTTCTCGGCGACGACGACGAGACCGCGCACCGGCTCGTTGTTCTCGTTGCGCGGCGAGGCCGGCTCCATCGTCAGCAGCTTGAGCCCGGCCTTCGCGATTGCGCCGCGCACATATTCCGCCGAGTGGGCATAGCGCAGGCCTTCGCCGAGCACGATGCCATCGCCGTCATGCGTCTCCAGCGTGAAGGCGAGCACGCCGCCCGACACGAGCACGCGCCTCGCCTCGGTGAGAACGGGGCCGAGCTCCGAGAGATAGACGAACGCGTCCGCGGCGACGACGAGGTTCGCGCATCCGTCTGCCCTGGCCCGCAGGCCCTCGATCATGTCGGCGACTTCGAGCTCGGCATAGAGCTCCGTGGCGCGCGCCTCCTTGATCATGCCTGATGACAGGTCGATACCGATGAAATGGTCGACTTGTCTGGCGAAGGCCGCCGCCGCAAGCCCGGTGCCGCAGCCGAGATCGATGGTGCACTTGAAGAACGCCGGCTTCTTCGCCGCGACGCGGGCAGCCAGCACCGCCTTGAAGATCAGCGCGGGCGCGCGATAGCCGAGATCGTTGATCAGTGCGTGCTCGAAGCGCGGCGCATATTGGTCGAACAGCGCCTGGACATAGGCCTTCGGCATCTCCGCCATCTCGGCGTCGCCGAGCCGGATCAGATGCAGGCCGGCGCCGTGCTGATCCTCCGGATCGGACTCACGCGCTTTGCGGAACGCCGCGATCGCCTTGTCGCGCTCGCCGAGCTGCTGACGGATCTCGCCGAGCGTGAACCAGGCCGAGGTGAAGTTCGGCGCGAGCTCGATCGCCTGCTCGATCAGGTCGGCGGCAGCGGGCAGATCGCCCTTGAGCTGGAGGTCGCGCGCGAACTCGAAACGGCGGTCGGCCATGAGATCGCCGGAGGTCAGAAACAGGCGGAGCGGCATTGGGAACCGATTGTCATTGCCGGGCTTGACCCACGGCTGTCCGGTTTAGATTTTGTGGACAAGGCGCATGGCGTTGATTCTAGTCGGTTCTGGACGTCTGCAAGCGTTCCGGGACACGACAGGAGATCAGCGCCATGCCGCACCACAATACAGTATTTCGCGACGTCCTGAAGCTGATGCCGTGGCGTCAGTTTGAAGGGCTTGTGGAAGAACATGATGCGGATGCGCGGGTACGGCGGCTGCCGACCAAGTCGCAATTCGTGGCGATGCTGTACGGCCAACTTTCTGGAGCCTCGGGGCTGCGAGAGATTGTGACGGCTCTTTCGAGCCATGGGTCGCGGCTTTACCACCTCGGCGCAGCGCCG
>NZ_FOQM01000004.1 GCF_900113735.1 Bradyrhizobium sp. Gha | reverse complement strand
CGGGCGCGGCCAGCCCAGCAGTCGTTTGCCGCGGCCACGGTCCCGATCGTCATCGATGCGGATCTGACGCGGGAGTTGAAGCGGGTGAGCCTGCAGCATGGCACGACGTTGTTCATGGTGGTGCTGGCGGCCTGGGCCGCGGTGCTGTCGCGTCTGTCGGGGCAGGACGATCTTGTGATTGGCGTGCCGAGTGCCAATCGAGGGCAGCGGGAGATCGAAGAGCTGATCGGGTTCTTCGTCAACACCCTGGCGCTTCGGCTGGACCTGTCGGGCAAGCCAAGCGTGTCGGAGCTTTTGGAGCGGACGCGCCGCACGGTGTTGGCTGCGCAGGAGCATCAGGACCTGCCGTTCGAGCAGGTGGTGGAGATCGTGCAGCCGCCCCGGGCTCTTGATCACACGCCGTTGTTCCAGGTGATGCTGGCCTGGGAGAACGATGCGCTTGGATCATTGGATCTGCCGGGGCTGCGTGTCGAAGCTGCCGGGGACGAGCTTGATCAGGTCGAGTTTGATCTGGAGTTGAGCCTTGGCGAGCATCGGGAGGAGATCGCCGGAACGCTGGGTTATGCCACGGCGCTGTTCGATCGCGCGACGATCGAGCGGCAGCGTGGTTATCTGCTGGCACTGCTGCGGGCAATGGCTGCCGATACGCAGCAAGAGGTCCGCCGGATTGAGCTGCTGTCGGAAGCCGAGCGCACCTATCTGCTGGAGGAGCTGAATCGGACGGCGGCGACGTACCCTGCGGAGCGGTGCATCCACGAGCTGTTCGAAGCGCAGGTGCACAAGGCGCCGGACGCAATGGCGGTGGTCTGCGCAGATGAGCGGCTGAGCTATGGTGAGCTCAATGCGAAGGCCAACCGCCTGGCGCATCATTTGATCGCCCTCGGGGTCACGCCGGATCAGCCTGTTGCGATCTGCGTCGAGCGCAGTCCGATGATGGTTGTTGGGCTTTTGGCCGTCCTAAAGGCCGGCGGGGCGTATGTGCCGCTGGACCCCGCCTATCCGTCTGCGCGGTTGCATCAGGTGCTCGACGATGCGGCGCCGCCCCTGTTGCTAGCCGATCTGGCCGGCCGTGCCGCCTTCGGCGCGGTGGTGCCGGCAGATGTGAGGGTGGTGGACCTCGATGCTGCGGCGCCGGCCTGGGCGAGCCTGCCGGAAGCGAATCCTGACCCGCGCGCGCTCAACCTGTCCTCCCGCAATCTCGCTTATGTGATCTACACTTCGGGATCCACGGGCACGCCCAAAGGCGCACAGAATGAGCATCGGGCCATCGTTAATCGCCTGGTCTGGATGCAGAACGCCTATGGTCTGAAGACAACGGACGTCGTGTTGCAGAAGACCCCATTTAGCTTCGATGTCTCGGCTTGGGAGTTCTTTTGGACTTTGCTTGAAGGGGCAACACTGGTGCTGGCGCCACCCGGTGCGCACAGAGATCCCGACGCCTTGGTCGACTTGATTGTCAGCCAGCGCGTCACGACGGTTCACTTCGTGCCATCCATGCTGGTCAGCTTTTTGGATGCGAAGAGTGTCAACCGCTGCAGATCGCTGCGCCGAGTTTTATGCAGCGGCGAGGCGCTCCCTGCCGCCAGTGTACATAGAGTTCGGCGAGTGTTGCCCTGGACCGACCTGCACAATCTTTACGGTCCGACCGAGGCCGCGATCGACGTTACCTCCTGGAGCTGCCCGGCTGAGTTTGATAAGGCGATCGTCCCGATCGGCCGTCCTATTGCCAACACGCGGGTCTATTTGCTGGATGGCCACGGCAGACCGGTACCATTCGGCGCGGCGGGCGAGCTTTATATTGGCGGGGCGGGGGTGGCGCGCGGCTATCTGAACCGCCCTGAGCTGACGGCCGAGCGGTTCATCCCCAGTCCGTTTGTCGAGGGCGATCGGCTGTACCGGACCGGCGACCTTGCACGCTACCTGCCGGGCGGCAATATCGAGTTCCTGGGCCGCAACGACGACCAGATGAAGATCCGCGGATTCCGAATCGAACCGGGGGAGATCGTTGCAAAGCTTTGCGAACACGCCCGCGTGCGCGAGGCGGTGGTGGTGGCGCGCGAGGATGGCCGCGGCGAGCAGCGCCTCGTGGCGTATGTCGTTGGCACCGAAACGGAGGAATCTGATCTTGCCGGTAGCTTGCGGGCGCATGTGAGTGCGGGGCTGCCGGACTACATGGTGCCGAGTGCGTTCGTGCGGCTGGCAGGGCTTCCGCTGACGCTGAACGGCAAGCTCGATCGCAACGCGCTGCCGGCCCCCCGCGACGAGGCGTATGCCCGAAAGACCTACGCGCCACCGCAGGGCGAGATGGAGACGGTCCTGGCGCAGATCTGGGCCGAGCTGCTAGGGCTGGACCGGGTCGGACGGCACGATAACTTCTTTGAACTAGGAGGGCACTCGCTCTTGGCAGTGCAGATGATGGAGCGTCTGCGGCAGCGGTCACTGCGCATCGAGGTGCGAACATTGTTCGTCAAGCCGGTGCTGGCAGACCTGGCCGCAAGCCTTGGCGGCCATCACGAAGTGGCGGTCCCAGCGAACCTGTTCACCGAGCGGACTGCGGCGATCAGGCCGGAGATGTTGCCGCTGATCAAGCTCACGCAGGGCGAGATCGACCGGATCATCGCCACCGTCCCAGGCGGGGTTTGCAATATCCAGGACATTTACGCTTTGGCGCCTCTGCAGGACGGCATCCTGTTGCATCATTTGCTGGCGACACAAGGCGATCCATACCTACAGGTGTCACTGATGGCGTTTGCAGAGCGTGGGCTGCTCGAGCGCTATCTTGCTGCGGTCCAGCGGGTCGTGGATCGGCATGACATCCTGCGTACCTCGTTTGTCTGGGAGGGATTGTCGCGGCCAGCCCAGGTAGTGTGGCGGCGGGCGCGACTGGAGGTGACCGAGGTTCAGCTGGATAGCGCTCGCGGCGCTGGCGCCGAACAGCTCAAGGAGCGGTTTGGTCCACATCGGCACCGCATCGAGCTTGGCCGGGCGCCACTGCTGCGGTTTGTGATTGCACGCGAGCCCGGCAGCGCGCGCTGGCTGCTGCTGGAGCTGCAGCATCATCTGATCGGGGATCACACGACGCGAGACGTGATGCAGGCTGAGATCCGCGCCGAGATGGAGGGGCGAATGCACGAGCTGACGGCGCCGCAGCCGTTTCGCAATCTGGTGGCACAGGTGCATCTACGCGGTGATGCCAAGGCCGATGAAGCCTTTTTCCGGAAGCTGCTGGACGACATCGATGAGCCGACCACGCCGTTCGGCTTGAGCGAGGTGCGCGGCGACGGCGGCGGGGTTCGTGAGGCGCATCGGATGCTGCCGCCAGCGCTCCATGCCCTGTTGGTGCAACAGGCGCGCCGGCTGGGCGTCAGTCTGGCAAGCCTGTGCCATCTGGCGTGGGGGCAGGTGGTGGCACGCAGCAGCGGCCGCGAGCAGGTCGTGTTCGGAACGGTGCTATTCGGGCGTCTGCAGGGCAGCGCGGGCGCTGACCGCGCAATGGGGCTGTTCATCAACACCCTGCCGCTGCGGCTCAATCTCGATGGGACCGCCGTCGAGGCGAGCGTGCGGACGACGCACGCCCGGCTGGCCGAATTGCTGGCACATCAGCATGCCTCGCTGTCGCTGGCACAGCGCTGCAGCGCTGTCGCGGCGTCGGCGCCGCTGTTCAGCACGCTCTTGAACTACCGTCACAACGCGGCGCCGGCCGTGCCCAATTCCGGGACGAATGATGTGATGCGGGGTGTGGAATGGCTGGGCGGTGAGGAACGCACCAACTATCCGCTGACCCTATCGGTGGAGGATTATGGCGAGGCGCTGGGCCTCACTGCACAAGTGGCGGAGCCAATCTCGGCGGATCGGATCTGCGGCTACATGCAGCGCGCGCTGGAGCAGCTGGCAAAGGCGCTGGAGCACGCCCCGGATATGCCGGTACGCGGGCTCGACATCTTGCCGGCTGAGGAGCGCACCTATCTGCTGGAGGATTTGAATCGGACGGCGCAGGCCTATCCGTCGGAGCTGTGCGTCCATGAGCTGGTCGAGGCGCAGGTAAACAAGGCGCCGGAGGCGCTAGCGCTGGTCTTTGAAAACGAGCGGTTCAGCTATGGCGAGCTAAACGCGCGCGCCAATCGTCTGGCGCATCATCTGATCGAGCTTGGGGTCAAGCCGGACCAGCCGGTCGCAATCTGCCTCCAACGCAGTTCGGCGATGGTGATTGCCGTCTTGGCCATCCTGAAAGCGGGCGGTGCCTATCTGCCGCTGGACCCAGCGTATCCCAGTGAGCGGCTGCAACAAGTTGTCAACGATGCCTCGCCGAGGCTTCTACTTTGCGACGTCGTCGGTCGCTCAGCACTCGCCCCGGATCTGCTGACCGATGTAATGCTCATCGATATGGAGACGGCCACGCCCGCCTGGGCCGAACGGCCAGCCTCAAACCCTGACCGGCGCAAGCTTGGCCTCACATCGGGGCATCTCGCTTATGTGATTTACACTTCAGGATCAACCGGAACCCCGAAGGGGGTCATGGTCCAGCACCAGGGCTTGGTCAATCTTCTGTCGGCTCAGGTCCGCCTCTTCGGCACTTCGTCCAATAGCCGCATCGTGCAGTTCGCCTCCATTGCCTTTGATGCAAGTGCTTGGGAGTTGCTTATGGCGTTTGGCTCCGGAGCCTCTTTGCACTTGCCTGCAGAAGAGGTGCGCCAGGCGAGTGACAGACTGTCGGATTATCTCCGAAGCGAAGCCGTCACTCACGCGACATTACCTCCGGCACTGTTTCAGACAAGCAAGCATCGTGAAGGTTTGACTGCGCCGGTTCTCATTCTTGCTGGAGAGCTACCGAAGCCTGAACTCATCCGCAGTCTGACCGCAGCATCAATTGTCAACGCTTATGGGCCGACCGAGGCAACGGTCTGCGCGACGACCTGGACTTGCCCGGCTGATTTCAATGGGTCGATTGTCCCGATCGGGCGTCCCATCGCCAACACACGGGTGTACCTGCTGGATGGCCAAGGCGTGCCCGTGCCGTTCGGCGCGGTGGGCGAACTTTACATTGGCGGGGCGGGGGTGGCGCGAGGCTATCTGAACCGCCCTGAGCTGACAGCCGAACGGTTCATCGCCAGTCCCTTTGTCGAGGGCGATCGGCTGTACCGGACCGGCGACCTTGCACGCTACCTGCCGGACGGCAATATCGAGTTTTTGGGTCGCAACGACGACCAGGTGAAGATCCGCGGCTACCGCATCGAGCCGGGTGAGATCGTCGCAAAGCTTTGCGAGCACGCCTGGGTGCGCGAGGCGGTGGTGGTGGCGGGCCAGGACGGCCCTGGTGACAAGCATCTGATTGCCTATGTGGTCTGTGCGCCGGAGGCCGGCTCGGACGAGGGTGATGGCGGCAGTCTTGCAGGCGCCTTGCGCGCGCACTTGAGTGCGCTTCTGCCGGACTACATGGTGCCGAGTGCGTTCGTTCGGCTGGAGGCGCTTCCACTGACCGTGAACGGCAAGCTCGACCGGAATGCGCTGCCGGCCCCTCGCGATCAAGCCTATGCACTGGCGGCTTATGAGCCGCCGCAAGGATCGGTCGAGACCGCGCTGGCGCAGATCTGGGCCGAGCTGCTTGATATCGAGCGTATCGGGCGTAACGACCACTTCTTCGAGCTGGGCGGCCACTCGCTCTTGGCCGTGCAGATGCTCAGTCGAGCATTAAATTCCGGGCTAAGTTTTAGCGCCGCCGACCTCTTCCGAGCCCCTGTTTTGAAGGAGCTTGCATCGAAGACTCGTTCGCAGGTGCCCCACAGTAACAGGGCGGTGATTCCCGTTCGGCCGACCGGATCGCAGCCACCGCTCTTCTTTGTCCCCTCAGGTTTGGGAGATTGCTCGTACGTGCTCAGTTTGGCCGCGGACATGGATGCAGACTGCTCGGTTTACGCTCTGCCATGGCCGGCTATAAACGACGTTTGTCCGCCGCCTCTTGAGACGATGGCCGCGGAGATGATTGTCGCGATGAAACAGATCCAGCCACATGGCCCATACCGCCTTGCTGGATACTCATCAGGTGCAATCCTCGCTTATGCAATTGCCGAGCAGCTGCTGCGTCTTGATGAAGCTGTGCCATTCATGGCCTTCATCGATGTTAGTCTACCTGCGGCGTCTTCAAACGCGCTGCTCGACAATTTGGCGCGGGAATTTGTCTTTGATCGTTGTGGAGTCTTGCGGGATGAACATCGGCAGGTATTGGAACGCGACGCCGACCAATGTTCCGTCTCTGAGGTGCTTGAAAAGGCGCAACAACTAGGTGCGCTCGCTTCAGATTACGACCTCCACAACGAACTTTCGATGTATCAAAGGGCCACGACATTTCACCGGGCGCTACAGTCTTATCGCATTCCGTCGCTTCCGATTGAAATCCACCAGTTTTATGCCAGTGAGCGTCTCACTATTCATGGGTTGTCACATCACGGGCAGCCCGACCGGGATTTGCCAATGAAAGGTTGGGACCGCGTTGTGAATGCTAAGGCTGTTCATGCTGTACCGGTTCCAGGCAACCACGACACAATGGTGAACCATCCAGAGAACCGCCGAGTTCTGGCTCGAGCCATTTCAAGAGCCCTGATCGGGAGTGTTGAATAGATCCAAAGAACTTTCTCAGAAGGGAGCGAAGTCATCGCGTCCTGGACGACAACAGACTTGGTCGTGCACACTCCCTGAGAACGGTCTGGAAGACGTGGGCATCTTGATCGAGGACAAGGATCGTGTCAGTTTCGCCAATCATCCCGATAATCGTTGCCCAGAGCAGGGCGAGCTTCGAATAAAAGCGGCAGCCAAGCGAGCGCGGCGGGAATACGCTGCGCGCCAGCTCCTCGAACAAATAATCGAGTTCGGGATACCGGCCGCCAGAATGCACGCACTCAATCTGCATTCCTTTGTCCGACGAAGATACCGATATGGCAAGAAGCTCTTGGAAGATGCGACCCGACAATTTACCGAGATTTTTGACAAAACAGACGGCGCCAAGCGACTGAGCAATCTGATCGCGCTTTGTGAAACTGAGCCTGATAAAGGCGAGTTTATTGGCGGTGAACAACGCTTGACGATAGCTGCTGTACGGCGGATCGCCCAAGGGCGCCGAGCTGATCTCCGGCTCGCTCGATGCCGCCGATCGTGCGATCAGCCGTGCGCCCACGTGTGCTCGTCAGCCTTGCACCGGTTCGCTCGGATCACACGAAAGACCCTGGTATGAAACTCTGAGCTCGCGACGCCACGGCGTACATTCGGCAGCTGCGACGATCGAGTGCTAGTTGGCATGAGAATTTTAACAAAATGCGACCTCCGCGGCGCGTTCATTCTTGAGTCTCGCGCTGATACCGTCGCCACCATCGATGGTTGGCCTTGCGAGGTAGATAACTATGGTACCTTCTCGTCTTGCAATGATCTGTTGTTCGCTTCACGAGTTGGCGCTTTAATTACCATACGTCCGGCGGGAGATCGTGGTTTGTTGAGTGCCACGAACCATCGCGCGCTGCTGTCACTTCCAGGCCAACCTGGAACGTTGCGGCGTTTCGTCAACTTGCAGGCGTGCATTGAAACTATTGTTCAAGAGCGAAAATGAAAGCGCCGACACTTTACTTCTATTGGCATAGAGAACGATCGAAGGAGGTTGGAAATCCTCAAGCAAGGCCGGATGATGGGTGCCAGCGTGTCGGCACCGACAATTTCGGTCCGCAAGGAAGTCGACAGCCTTTTGGGCTTGCACATTGTAGCCAAGCAGCAGCTCTGCTCGATTCCGAGGTGCTTCAGCATCATTACCCACGACCTCGGAGCCGTTGTTATGGCGGCGAGGGTCGATGCTTACGAGCAGGCCTGGATGGCCCGTAGGTAGTTTCGAGCCGGCCAAAATCAAGTCTTTGAATCGAATTTGTATGAAGCCTGAAAGAATGTACCCCAGCGCTCCATGCTGTACTTCGCAAATGCGGGCGAGTGCTCGATGCAACCGTTACCGCAGTGCATGGACCAAGCGTCCCTTTTAGTCCACATACCCCAATAGCGGGCACCAAAGCCAATGCTAAAGTTGCTGGTGAGGAAGTAGGACAGCGCACCTTCAAGCTGGACGCCGCCACCACCATTGCCTCGTTGTTCCGAGAAGGTCGTCTCGGGACGCAGGAGGTGATCGTCTCGCCCGATGAAATCAGTCCAGGGCAGGTAAGCGACATCAGCGCTCAAGCGCCAACGCTCGGTCAGCATGGTTTCGGCGCTCAGGCCGATTCGAGGCGCATTCCATTGCGTATCCTCGCTGCCAACGATCCTGTTGTCACCCGGGGCAAGACATCGACGCCACGGATGAGCGATCTCAACGCAACCGCTCCTGTCCGAGCTCTGGCCGTAATAGGTCCACCCTATAAATCCACCTACTTTGTAGTTCGTGCCGCGCAGGAAATCGTAGCCGACGTCGGCGGTGTAATATGTGAACCTTCCGTTTGACTGATTTTCAAGACTGTTCTGGTAGGACCGCTCTTTGTGGGGGATCCAATCTTCATTGTTCACCTTCCCTTTGTTGAAACGCCCGGTACCAAGGTTGCTCTTCAGGAAAACTCCCCACGGGCTGTCGATGCGGCCGAATAACTCCCCGGAAAATCCGTCCAGTCCGTAATACGTGAGCCTTGATATCAGCAACCTGGGATCTTGGTCTTGGTCCGCTGCGCTGTGATCCCACTGGAATCTCCCCCGGCTGAGCCAGAGCCGCGAGCCGCCTTCGAATGACCAGCCCGGCACGTAGGGGATGGGCCGTGCGCTGCCTGGCAGTGGCGCACTAGAGCACTCTGCAGCCCTTCCGTCGGCGTCGAAATGGTAGTTAAGGCCAATCCTTCCGATGTGATAGTCGCTGGACAGGCTGGTTGTGTTCGCTGGCAGAATCGCACGCGGCGGAAATTGCACTGTGGAAGGCGTCGCGACGCCCGGTCCGCCAAAGCGCAGATAGTCATACTCGACGTTCACCGACCATGCAGGCGTAATCGCTTGCTCGACGCCGAGCCCGATGATGCCGCCGACCCGACCATAATCGAAATGAGTTTTCTCTTGCGGCTCGTCGCCTTTCAAAGTTGTTGACGATATCGCCTCTATTGTTTTGCCAGGCTACACCTCCTTTGAGATATGCCAGCGTATGACCGAGCGCGCCAAAAGCGTAGCCAATGCGGCCAGTTCCGGTGGCGAAAAAGTTGAGACCTGCGACGCAGTTTGCGCTCACAATCCAGCCCGAATGAGCAAGGCAGGTATTTGTGCCTTCGGAAATAAAGCCGCTGGCATTCAGTTCAATGCCGAACACCCAGCTGCTGCTCTGCCAATTGTAGCCGATCTGGCCACCCGCGAGAAATGCCGGGCTTTCCACGATGCCGCCATAGATCGAGGGACCGTAGGGATTGCTGAAGGAGGTTTGCCCGTACCCACCGCCGACGTGTCCGCCGATATAGCCACCCGACCAATTCCATACGGCAACCGGCAGCGTCGGTCCTGGCTCAACGCGTGCGTTGGCCGCTCCGCTTTCCATGGCCGCAATCGTCGTGACACCCAACAGAAGAACTCTCGATTTCATCAGAGGCCTTGCACTTTCCCGGTCCACACCGGCTTCTTAAATTGTCGCAAATGGTGAAGCCTCGCGGCGAGAATTGAGTCGCGGAAAGCTTGCCAAATCCGCTCCAAACATCACGCACTGCGATTGGTGACGATGCACCGACTAGAGCAATGCATGTGCCATACTGAATTCGTGTGCTTTGCAGGGTTTTGGGAACAGTTTGCCGCGTCAACTTGCCGACGGTCGTCTCAAATCGGACAACCTGACCTTCCGAGCTCTCTCCATGGTGCGAGGGCAGATCCAATACGCAGCGTTTACAATTGCGAGAAATAGTTGCGCGCCAAGGCGCCAGCAAACCGACATGGTGAGGGCTTGAGCCTGGTCTGGTTCCGTCCGAGTGGCAAGGGGACTGAGCCGATCCACAGTGCACCTTGTCGGACTAGTCCGGGCGGGGCATCACCCTGCGCAGGAGCCGGCCGCGATCTTGCGGCAGCGTCGCACCCCGACCATGCGAGCTTCGCACGACGGACCCACCGATTTCCTCGAGGAGCTTTAGTCGCAAGTGAGCGAGGGCGCGTCGTCGTGCTTGAGGTGTCGCTTTCGGACATTGTAACTCACCAGCCAGATCACGCCGACGGCGATCGGCACGAAGGCTGCGGTCAGGAACGAGGGCTCTACTCGCAGTCCGACATCATGCGCGCCTTTGGCAAGATAGCTAAACAGGCTGACCACATAATATCCGATCGCCCCGACCGACAATCCCTCGACCGTGCACTGAAGCCGAAGTTGCTGTCTCGCGCGCTCGTTGATAGCCTGCAACAGGTCACGATGCTGTCGTTCGATTTCGACGTCGACCCGGGTACGCAACAGATCGGCTGCACGCGCGAGCTTGACCGACAGGGTCGCCTGACGATCCTCCACAGTTGCGCAGGTTCGCATCGCCGGCGCCATGCGGCGTGCCAAAAACGATGACCAGGTTGGATAGCCCGAAACATCGTTGCCTTCAATGATGGATAATCGAGATTGGACCAGCTCGTTATAGGCCCTGCTGGCGCCGAATCGAAATAGGCTGCCGGTCGCGCCTCTTTCGAAGGATGCGGCCAGTGCCGTCAGCTCGGCAAGCAGATGGTTGTTGAACTGGAGCCCCTCACCACTTTGCATTTTCTCGAGCGCCTCAACAAGACGGCGGTCGATGCGATCAACAGATGGTGCAAGCTCAAGGGCCGCCGACAGGCCAAGAAGCGCCAATGGGCGGTAGGTCTCGATCTCCAGCAGCCGTTGCACCAGCGCTCCGAGATCGTGCGACGTCAACCCGAGGTCGCAGACGAGGATTTTCGTGAAGCCTTTTTCGTCTACACGGAAGTCTGAAGCGGCAACGGCTGCGCCGCTCTTTGTGGCAACCATGGCCAGGCTGTTCTTGTCAAAAATCTGTTCGGCCCGCTTGGGCGAGGCGTCCCGCTCCACTTCTAGCCTGATCGCGACCAGCAACTGTCCGGTCTGACGTAACGCGCGGATCAGCGATCGGACAGTGTCATCAACTTTGTCAAATCGGTCCGCGGCAGAGCAATCTTCGTCAGTCCAGATCCAGGTGAATGTTGTAAACTCCGAATGCTGCTCCCAGCGTAGCGTAACGGGCCCAATTACAATTTGGTGAAGTTTCGCCGATTGCTCAGGCGGCGTAAGATTGCGCTCGAGGCAAAAGTCGATAAAACGGCAGCGGTCGCTTGTGGCTGCCTCGCCCTGTGCAACAAACGCGAAGTGGATCACGCTGAAGGGCGAAACAAGGCGAGTGAAGGGGCGCGCGTGCACTTCGCCAAGCACAGCGGCGCGTTGCGGGTGTAGCGTGAAGGTACGCAGATCCAGTTCATCGATCATCTATTGGCGCCTCGCTTCAGGGTGAGCAGGCAGCCGCCAACGTTGACGCGGCAGGCCATGGGGTGTTGGGAAACGGTTGGGCGCGGCTAGGTTGCCGATCGCGGCATGTCGAGGATTGCGACCCAGGCCGCCTTGAACTCGGGAGAGGTCTTGCGGCTGGAAGGTCAGGACAGGCAAATTGAGATGAGGCCGCCTCATCCAGCTTTCAAATGACGCCATCTACGTATGATCCGGTGTTTATGGCGAAATGCCGCATTGTGGTTCAATAGCTATAGCGGTGCGCCAGCAAGCTCGTTCCGCGGCTCTGACGGTTCCGCGCGGCACCGTCGGACAAGTACCTAGATTTACGTGGACATCGTTGTCTGTCTCCGAATCCCACCGACATCCCCTGCCGCAGAAGGGGGCGTGCAAAGATAGGCCGCCCCTCTTCTGAAAGCAGTTTTCCGCTGCGAAGACCAATGCCGCGCGAGGGCGTGGCTAGCACGAACATCTTCCGTTCTCCCAGCGTGGTACAGACGAACGACCTCCGGTGCGGCAACCGCATTGTTGATTGACCGATCGAGGCCCGAACACGACTCCCATCTTGTTGCCGGCACCAAACTTCCTCGTGCCTAGAGCCGGTGCAGGATTTGGGCCAGCACTACAGAAGGGGCACTCTCGCTTTTTTACGCATGTGGCTTCCGTAGACAGTCGGAGGCGGATTTCAGACATGGGCCTTGTATTCTGACGGAATCCGCACGTGGCCCAAGCCACAAGGAAGGGTCTGTTTTCGGCAAGGTGATCGGTTGCCGCCGCCATTGTTGAGCGGCCACGCTTTGGTTGGATTTGTCGATGGAGAGCCATGCGAGCGACCGCGCCCGGACCCCCGAGCGAGGCTCGGAGATGATCGGATAACGTCACCTCGAGTGAGGTTGACTGGATCACGCAGTTGGAGCGCTCTCCTCACCTTTCAGGCGTCTTTCAGAGTAGCCAAGCGTCGCGGCTCAACCGGTTTGTCGCAGGGAGGCAGACACGTGGCGATCGTGCCGTTGAGCTATTCATGCGCAGTCAGGCGCTGCTCGCAGACGATGCTGGCACGGACGTTGCTACTAAGATGCAGCAGGACTGAATGCGCAGAGCGCACCAAACCCGAGACCAGCTATGCTCACTTTCCTTGAAACGATGTGGCCCGCTTGTGAGAGGAAGAGCTTATTGCTTGTGACTTTTTGTGTGATCGCGCTTAGCCCGGCGACACCGACATTCGCCGCGGATCTCGGCCGGAACCGCATCTACACCAAGGCACCACCCCTCTCGGTCGCGATCGGAGGTCAGCTCACGCAAAACATCCCGCAGCCTCCGGCAATCACTTTGGCGCTGGGCTTAGAATCTCCTGCTCCCCCGATCAAGGTGGAGAACTGGCTGCGCGGTCAGCCCATCACGAATTTCCAGCCGGGGAAGGTATACATTGTCGAATTTTGGGCAACTTGGTGCGCACCATGTGCGGCGGCGTTGTCCGGCCTGGTGCAGCTGCAAGAGAAATACAGAGATAGCGGAGTTGAGGTACTCGGAATAGCAGCTCGTGAACGCGCTCAAACAGCGCAAGAGGCCCGACGCAAGTTGGACACATGGTTGACCGAAAGGCTGCCGAATCTCAACTACCGGATTGGGTTCAACTACACACGCGAGATGGACAAGCTTTGGATGGATTCCAGCTTTTCTGTCGGAATTCCTACCTCGTTCGTGGTCGACCGTGATGGCCGCATCGCCTTTATCGGTTCCCTGATGCAACTCGATGACGTTTTGCCGAAGATTCTGAGCGGCCGCTGGCGGATCAGCGATGAAGCGAAAGCCGCCGATGCCGAGCGGATCGCCAAGGGCAAACGCACAATGCCGATCTTCGCTAAACTGACGCCAGCGATGGAGGCCCGCGATTGGGCCAAGGCGCTTTCGGTGGTCGAAGAAGCCGTCGCTGTTCTGCCGGATGAAGTGAACTTCCGCGCGCTGCATGCGGATCTGTTGCTCCACAAAATGCACGACGTGCAGACCGGCCTGCCCGTGATGCGCCAATTTGTTCGGGACGCGATTAACAAAAAATCCGCGCTGTGGATGGCCATGGCAATGCGCCAACTCTTTGATCCGGCGAATGACAACTCTCATTTGCCGCAGGTCGAGCGCTTCGCAATGGGCAATGAGTTATCCGAGCACATTCTGGCAGTGGATCGTCCGCAACGCGAGGAGGCCCCTAAGTTCCTGTCCTATCCGGCGGTCGCCCAGTACTATTATGAGAGCGGCAACAAGGATCGCGCGATCGAGTTGATCGAGGTGACGCTGAGGTCGCTGGGCGGCCCCGCACCTATCCCCGACAATCTGAAACAGCAAGTTATGTCGGTATTGGTCCAAACACTGGCAAACTACACGGGGCAGAAGGCTTGCCATGGATCTCTATGTGCGACCCCGCAACCCGAAGTTCCGCAAGCCACCAAAGTGCAAGCGCCGGAAGAGAAAAGATGAAGAAGAGAGTGGCGCCGATTGCGCCTATCTGGCTCACACAAGCTCGGATCGCGCAAGGCTGGCCGATGTTTCAGATCCATGCTCTCAGCCGGAGAAGCTCGCAAAGCGCGTGGCGCTTCAGCTCAGCGCTTACGCCAAGAGTGGGGGAAATGGGAAGAGTTCGGCCGCGGCCCCGAGACTGCGGGCATTTATCGCATTGCTCGAACGGCGCGCCAAGCATTGTGCACATCGGGTTTGGATCGCTCGGCTTGCACACCGCGCGTGTCACCAACTCCTAGCGCCATGACAAGTCAAGACGACAAACGACCGGCCGCAATCGGCTTGGTTCTCCCGTTTGCGTTGGAGCAGTGGCTGAAGCAGCCAGTCCGCGCCACTATTGTCCTCGCCGGCTTCTTAGGGTCAACGGTCGCCGACCTGTTCATGCCGGTCTATTCCGGCCATCTAGTGGATGCATTGGCCTCGGTCCCATCCGACCAAAGCGCGCGTAATGCGGCACTGATTGCGTTCGCTGGTACCCTCACGCTAGGTCTGCTCTCGATTATATTGCGACTTACGGGCTTGCGGGCAATCGTGCCGCTCACGCTGCAGACCATGTCAGATGTGGCCCGGGGGGGCTTCATGCGAGTGCAGCGCTTCTCAACGGACTGGCAGGGTAACTCGTTCGCCGGCTCGACCGTGCGCAAGATCACCCGCGGCATGTGGGCGATCGATCTGTTTAATCATACGATCCTGATGGCATTGTTGCCGTCACTCGCGGTGCTCGTCGGTTCGACGATCCTGCTCGGCCTGTATTGGCTCGAGCTCGGCGCCGTGGTCGGCCTCGGCGCAGTCTTCTACGTCGCCATGACGACGGCATTCACGATCGGCTACATCGCACCGGCGGCGCGCGTCTCCAACGCCTGGGACAGCAAAGTCAGCGGCACGCTAGCGGACGCACTCACCTGCAATAATGTGGTGAAGTCCTTTGGTGCTGAAGCACGTGAGGATGCGCGGCTTGATAGTGTCGTCAGACGCTGGCGGGCGCGGGTGCAGCGCACCTGGCTGCGGTCCAACAACGCGGGCGCGGTGCAGCTCGTGATGCTGTTGTGCTTCCGTGCTTCGGTGATCGGCGGCGCCATCCTGCTGTGGATGGGCGGGCGGACCTCTCCAGGCGAGATCACCTATGTGTTGACAAGCTACTACATTATCCACGCCTATTTGCGTGATGTTGGGATGCACATCAACAATCTGCAGCGCTCGGTGAACGATATGGAGGAACTCGTTACCATCTATGGCGAGCCGATCGGCATCGTCGATGCCCCCGACGCCAAACCAATCGACATTCACTGTGGGAGGATCACGTTTGAGGACGTCACCTTCCTGTATCGCGGCGCTCGCGTGCCGCTCTACGACGGACTGTCAATCAACATCCGCGCCGGCGAGCGGATTGGTCTGGTCGGCCGCTCCGGCTCCGGCAAGACCACGTTTGTCAAGCTGCTTCAGCGGCTCTACGACCTCTCCGGCGGCCGCATCCTGATCGACGGCCAGGACGTTGCGAAAGCCATGCAGCAGTCACTACGCAGCCAGATCTCGATCGTGGAGCAGGAGCCGATCCTGTTTCACCGCTCACTGGCAGAAAACATCGCCTATGGCCGACCCGGCGCCGGCCTGGCGGCGATCATGCAGGCGGCGAGGCTCGCCAATGCACATGACTTCATCATACGATCGCCGAAGGGCTACCGCACACTTGTGGGTGAGCGGGGCGTAAATCTGTCGGGCGGTGAGCGGCAACGTATAGCGCTGGCGCGCGCGTTCCTTCGATGCACCAGTGTTGATCCTGGACGAGGCTACGTCGAGCCTGGATTCGGAATCGGAAGCGCTGGTCCAAGAGGCGATGGAGCGGCTGATGAAGGACCGCACCTCGATCGTCATCGCGCACCGCCTTTCGACGGTGCGCTGCCTCGACCGCATCCTGGTGTTCGATCGCGGCAAGATCGTAGAGCAGGGCGCGCATTCGGCACTGATCGTGCAACCCGGCGGCATCTATCGCAGTCTGTTCGAGTGGCAAGCCGTCGAGGTCGACCCGCACTCCGCGGAAGGCCAGCCTGAAGCACGCCTGGCCGCATCTCCGTCGGCCTAGTGCTATTTGGCTCCGCTGGATTCCACATCGGCATGGCTTGATTGTCCCAATCCCTATTTGCAATCTGGTGACGGAGGCGCGCGTGAGCCTTGATGAAGGCGCATGAAGAGCTCTTCCGGAAATGGCTCGCCGATATGGTTGCGGCGGCCGACGCCTTTGCAGCAAGTCTCCGCAGTGAAATGGCTGCAAGATACTATCGGCGAGAGACGCGTCGTTTTCCGCAGCGCCGAGCGCCCGTACGGCGAGCGACCTGCAAAATCGCAACATAGTTTGCCGCAAACTCTGCGGAGCTAGTGAGGATTCGGTCGCCAGGGCCAAGGCGAAGCGAATAGAAGGCGCGCTGCCACGCCAAAGTGGCATTCTCGGCCAGCGCGATTTCTTCGCGCTTTGAGCCGACTAGTCGAGCAATGCTATCGTATACGCCCTCCAACTGCCGCGTGCTTTCGGCACTCGCTTCGTATCCGCCGATTGGGGCTTCACGCTGGAGGTATGCGACCATGCCATCGACGACGGGGCTCGGCATCAACGCCGCGCCGGCTTTATTAAGGTGGATTCGGTGTGCAACGCCGGGCGTATCCGCTCGCAAGCGAGCGACCTCGGAATCAGAAAGATCCCTGATCGAGCTCGCAGCCTGCTTCCGAACATTATGCACCTGAAATTCCTTCTTCGCGATGAACGTAGATGGATAGATTCGCAAACACGACCGGTCCTCGACCGGCAAATCTGTCGAAACATAACTGACAGTAGGGCCCAAACTCGCCATTTTAAGGCTCACAATGCCAAAATCCTTCATTTGCCGCTTCATAGATTGCGCCAAACGGCCTCACGGGCTGGCAAAGTGGTTCGAGAAGATCGTACTTGCCTGCCCAGGAGGATGAGCTTGGTCCCCACTTCAAGATCTGCGGAAACTCCGTCGGAGACGTTTGTCAATCATCGCCCCATTCTGCTGCGCAATCGCTCGCCTGGCTTGAAAAAGGCTCCTTGGTGGTGCGATCGCGACGCGGGAAATGAGCCTCTGCGCCTCCTTCAGTTTTGCCCGCACTATGCACCCACCAGCTTGATTTCCCTGCCGCATACCGCGGCCAAGCTGGGTCTCGGCGAAATCTGGATCAAGGATGAGACGCAGCGGCTTGGCATTGGCAGTTTCAAGGGGCTTGGCGGCGCCTACGCAGTGCTGAAGCTCGCAATGAAGCACGTTGAGAGACGGACTGGACGCTCGATTCTGCCCGCAGAATTGGCGGAGCCTTTCGTTCGGTCGATGCTTTCAGAGCTCACATTTTCATGTGCTTCGGACGGGAACCATGGCCGTTCGGTGTCGGCCGGAGCGAGGCTCATCGGAGCCCGGGCCGTCGTATATCTCCACGAAGGCGTGAGCGACGAGCGGGCGTCTCATATCTCGCGGCTCGGCGCTGCGATCGTGCGGGTGGCTGGAGATTATAATGACTCTGTTGAGGCTGCGGCCAAGGCTGCCTCGCAGGACGGTTGGATGGCTGTCCCGGATACGGTCGGCCCGGGGGAGGACGACACTGCTTGCAGCTTTGTGGTCCAGGGGTATGCGATCCTGATCGACGAAATCATTGCGGCGACGGCAGGACAGTCAAAGCCGTTTACGCATGTTCTGGTTCAGGCTGGTGTGGGAGGTCTTGCAGCAAGCGTGTTCGGCCATGGCTCGGCACGAGGGCTATTCGGGAGCGATATCCATCTTTGGATCGTGGAACCAGAACGGTCGGCATGCCTTTACGAAAGCGCCCGAGCCAAGATGCCCGTGCGGCTCCCGTCTGGACCTGCGACAAACATGTCGATGCTTGAATGCCAAAGCCCATCGTTGTTGGTTTGGCCGATCGTCCACGAGCTGACCAGCGGCTACATCACGGTGACCGAAGAAGAAGCCGTGGGCGCGGTACGTTCGCTTCATGAAGGTGTTTCAGGCGATCAGGCTCTTCGCGTCGGAGAGTCCGGAGCGGCTGGATTAGCAGGCCTCTTGAGGGCGACCGAAGAGAAGGACCGTAAAAAACTTGGCCTCGATCAGTCCGCCAAGGTTCTGCTCTTTGCCACGGAAGGTCCCACCGACCTGTCGCTTTGGAGCGGAAATCAACAGGCATAAGCAAAGCCCGCTAGTCAGGATACGTCAAGGTTGATGCGGGTGGTGAACTTGACCGTCTGCATCGACACATATGTGCTGAATGATTTCACGTTCTTGTCGGGAAAGAATGCTCGCTCGGTAAATGCTCCATATTCCTCCATAGAGCCGGTGTTGACGACCAGAATGAAATCAGCCGAACCCGTTACGTAGTAGCACTGCGTAACCTCAGGATATGCGCTCATTCGATTCTTGAAGTTGTGTAGAAGATCGAGCTGCTCTTGCTCGAGCGCCACAAGCACAATCGACGTGACCCGTTTCCCGGCGACTGACGGCGATATGATCGAGACGTCGGACATGATCGCCCCGTTTTCGCGCAATCGCCGGAGTCGACGCAGGCAAGAAGTCGGCGATAGTCCCACGCGCTCCGCCAATTCCTCAGAGGTCTGCAGATTATTCTCCTGCAGCAGCATGAGAAGCTTTAGATCGAGGCGGTCCAGGTCGGTGGGGGTGACAGCCATTTAAAATTTCAATTTGCAGTTTTCTGGCGTTTTGAGTCGCAGAACGGCGAATTTAGCCACGTGCTCGTCAGATTATAGGCGCAAAGGCGGATCGAGCAAGGGTTTGGCAGACGGAGGAGAAGATGGTGGATGTAGTCAGACGGAAGCTACTTCAGGGCACTGCTTGGGCTGGGGGCTTGGCCGCCGCGCGCTCACTGTTGGCCGCCCCTGCCATTGCGCAAATCGCCAAGGGCACGGGTGAGGTCGTGGTCTACGATGGCGGCGGGTCTTGGGGCGAGGCCAAGCGCATCGCCTATTTCGAGCCGTTCGAGAAAGAGACCGGCATCAAGGTCATAGCTCAACCCCGGACCGATACGGGAGCTGTGCGAGCGAGCGTGTTGGCCGGCGCTCCCCGATATGACGTGACGATTCTTCCTGGCGGCAAGGCACCGACTTTCGAGCGGGACAATCTTCTGCTTCCGATCGACTATGGCTACTTCGACAAGGCGGACCTCGACGCGTTCAGTCCTGTCAAGGTCGGCAAGTTCACCGTGCCGGCCATCATCTATTCGCTGTTTATTGCGTACGATGCGTCAAAATTTGCATCCGATGCGCCGAACACCTGGGCGGATGTCTGGGACGCCCAAAAATTCGCGGGACGGCGTTCGCTCATGGCCGGAACCTGGGCCTCCGACGGTGGCACTTTCGAAGCTGCTCTGATGGCGGACGGTGTTTATCCGTCGAAGCTCTATCCACTTGATTGGGATCGCGCGTTCAAGAGCCTCAGCCGGGTCAAGCCGAGCATCTTGAAGTGGTGGAACACCGGCGCGGAAGCTCCGCAGATGATCATTGATAAATTGATCACGGCCGGTAGCGCCTGGAACGGCCGGGTTTCGGCGGCCAACGAGCAGGGGGCCAAGATCGGCTACACCTGGAATCAAGGAATGCTGCAGTACGACACCTGGGTGGTCTTGAAAGGCACGAAGAATGCGGACAACGCATTCAAGTTCCTGGCGTTCTCAGCGCGAGCCGAAAATCAGGCGAAGTTCGTCCAGCACATCCTCTATTCGCCACCAAACTCGCGTGCATTCGAACATGTGCCCTCTGAACGGGCGAAGCTCCTGCCGACTTCCCCCCAAGCACGAAAGCTGCAGTTCGTCCAGGACTACGAGTTCTGGAACACTGTGAACTCCAACGGCAAGGCCAACAATGAAATTGCCGTGGCTCAATGGGAACGTTGGATTTCTGGCGTGCGGTAGCTCAAAATGGTGGATGCGAGTCTGGCCATGCCGCATAGGAGAGACGCCTTAGGACGGGCGCGTGTGGTGCCCGTCCTCCTTCCATTGCCGATCGTGATCCTGTTCTCGGTTGGCTACGTCGTGCCGCTTGCGCAACTCGTGCTCAAGAGCCTGCAACACGATGGTGCCTGGTCGCTCAAGAGCTACATCGAGATCGCCAACTCGCCGGCGTTTGTATGGATCATCCTCAGGACACTGGCGCTAGCCGCGACCGTGACGATCGTCTGTTTGCTCATTGCTTATCCGCTCGCGTATGCCGTATCGAAATGTCCACCGCGCCTGGCTGCATTTCTGCTTCTCATTGTCACTCTCCCATATTTGACGAGTGTCCTGATCAGAACCTATGCGTGGATCGTCCTGCTCAGCCCCAACGGACCGATTAACCAACTCCTCTTGCACCTTGGCCTTATCTCCGAGCCGCTGCAAATGGTGTTCAATTCGGTCGGCGTCTATGCCGGCATGGTGCAGGTCCAGCTGCCGCTCATGGTGTTTCCGCTCTATGCCGTGTTGGCGCGGGTTAATCCAAGCCTTGCAAAAGCGGCACAAAGCCTCGGAAGTCCTCCTACCGACGCCTTCTTGAGGGTCACGCTGCCAGCCTCGATGCCAGGCGTGATTAGCGGCTGCACGCTCGTCTTTCTGTCCAGTCTCGGCTTCTATATTACGCCAGAGCTTCTTGGTGGCCCTGATAGCTATCTGATCGCTCAGGGCATTAGCCTGCGCGTGCTGATTCTCGGCAATTTTGATGAAGCCGCAGCCCAATCATCAGTCTTGATGCTGACGGTGATCGCGGTCTTTCTCATATTTCGTCACCGGATTGCGGAAGAACTCGACGACCGTCCACATAACAACCTTTCGTCCATCGAGAGCTCGACATCCGGTCTCGCTGCGCGGTGGCTGATACTGGAGGGGCTGACGGCGATCTTGCATGGCCCGTCGATGAGGCTGCATGAGGCCTTGACGGCCGTCCGCCGACCCTTGTTGTACGTTAGCTCAGGGGTGACGCTCCTGCTTCTTGTGCTGCCTTTCGTGGTCGTAATTCCTCTTGCATTCAGCGACGCACCATACCTCTCCTTTCCGCCACCCGGCTACTCACTGCGGTGGTTCTCAAGCCTGCTCAAGAATTCGCAATGGCTCGATGCGCTAAGCTTCAGCCTAAGATGGGCAGGACTGTCCGCTCTCCTGAGCGTTGCGATTGGTGTGCCCGCGGCCTTCGCTCTCGTGCGCTACCGGTTCTCTGCACGCGTGCCTGTCTATCTTCTCCTGATTTCCCCGCTGATCGTTCCTCATGTCGTCATCGCAGTGTCCCTGTTCTTCGCTCTCGCCGGATCCTCGCTGATCGGAAATCCGCTGGCATTTGCTCTCAGCTATACGATCATCGGCGCACCATATACGGTGGTTGTCATGATCGCAGGGCTCAAGCGGTTCAATCGCACCCTCGAGCTGGCTGCCGCGAGCCTAGGCTCGAGCCCGCTCGTGTCGCTGAAAACGGTGACGCTTCCATTACTGTTGCCGACGCTAGCGAGCGCAGCACTCTTCGCGTTCATCGTAGGGTTCGATGACGTTGTGTTCGGTCTTTTCCTGAGCGGACCCGCCGCGACGCCGTTGCCCATGAGAATGTGGGACAACATCCGCCTGGAAATCAGTCCCCAGATCGCCGTCATCGCCGTCCTGTTTCTCATCGTGCTTGCGCTTCTGATGCTTCTGCGGCTGTTCGTGGGCGCGGTTGTTCAAGTTCGCCGCCCGCAGGAAAGCCTCAATCGTTGAGCCGATGAATGAATCGCTGACATCGTTGATCCTACGAGGAAGCCAGTGGCGCCTTTCCTAAAGCAGTCCACTCGATCCAATCTGGGTCGAGGTCTCGCAATCGCAACGGAGCATCGACCATGAGCCGCGATCTCACTTTCTCCGTCGAGGAGTACAAGCGTCGATGTGACGCCGTCCGAACCTTGATGGCAGAGCGTCGTCTTGACTATGTCATCTTTGACGAGCCCGAGATGATGTCCTGGCTCTCGGGCTATACGGTCTCCGAAAATCTCTGGCGAGCGTGCATCGTGCCGGCATCGTCTGAGCCGTTCCTGCTGGTGCGCAAGCTTGATATTCCCCCGGCGCGCCAGCGCACGTGGATGGATAACATCATTGGGTTTGGCGATTGGGACGATCCGCTCGCGGTGCTGGTCGGCACGTTGCGGGAAAGGGGTTCAGTGCCCGCCCGGATCGGCGCTGAGTTTCAATCGAATTCCTTCACGATCCAAAGACTCCAATCGCTGCGCAAGCTCTTGCCTAATGCCGAGTTTCTTGACCTCGAGCGTTCGGGATGGGATCTCAGGCGGTGCAAGTCGCCGGAAGAAATCGCTCATATGTCCCGGGCCGGCTCACTTCTGGATGCCGCCTTCGACGCGACTGTCAGCGAGGTGGCAAGCGGCAAGATCCAACGTGATATCGCTGCAGCTGCCGCTGCCGCCTATTACCGGCTTGGGTTCGATGATGGCTTCGTTGGGCCTCTCAATGTCGGATCGGGCTGGGATTCGTTACATGGGTTCCTCGCAGAGCGACCGCTGGTCGATGGCGATATCGTTCATATCGAGCTCTTGCCGCGGCTACGCTTCTATACGGTACGGATCATGCGATCGGTCATTGTAGGAGGGGCAACAGACGAGCAGCGAGCTGCGGCCGAGGCTCTTATCGCGTTACAAGACCGCCAAATCGCCGCGCTCCGGCCTGGCGCGATTGCCGCCGACGTCGACCGCATCGTGCGGGAAGGCGTTGTAGCGGCTGGCTTGCGCGAGACCTACGATAATATCACCGGGTACACGCTTGGTACCGCTCCGCTCGTTTCCCAGCACACGAGTGACCTCTACCGCTGTTTCACACCCCGTGCCAATTGGGCCATCGAGGAAGGAATGGTCTTTCACATGTACACATCGGCTGCCGGACTTGCCTTCAGCGAGTCCGTCGTGGTGACCAGTTCGGGCGGGAAGCGATTGACTTCAATACCGCGCAAGATATTCGAGACGAGGCCGATATGAGCGTCAGCACAGCAATGGTGAGCGGAAAGGTAACGGCAGGCATCGCAACGTCGCACAGTCAACGTGGCTCCGTCTCGGTCAACTCGTTGACCAAACTGTTTGGTGCGGTCAAGGCGGTCGACGATGTCTCGCTGTCGATAGAGCCGGGAGAGTTCGTCGCCTTGCTCGGATCGAGCGGGTCAGGAAAGTCAACTCTGCTGATGATGATCGCCGGATTTGGCGACATTATGCTCGACGGCGTACGGATCAATGATGTTCCTAGCTATCGTCGCGGCTTCGGCATGGTGTTCCAGAGCTACGCGTTGTTCCCCCATATGACGATCGCTGAGAATATCGCCTATCCGCTGCGGCGCCGGGGTTTGCGTGGCGGAGACGTCGAACGCGAGGTCACAAAAACTCTGAAGCTCGTTGCACTCGACGGATACGGCGCGCGACTTCCAAGCCAGTTGTCGGGTGGGCAGCAGCAGCGTGTGGCTCTGGCCCGCGCTCTTGTCTTTCGTCCGCTGCTGCTGCTGATGGATGAGCCGCTCGGGGCGCTGGACCGCAAGCTGAGGCAGCAACTCCAAATGGAGATCAAATTGATCCATAAGGAGGTTGGCAGCACCATTATCTTCGTAACCCATGACCAGGAAGAAGCATTGTCCATGGCGGACCGCGTCGCGGTGCTCGAGCGAGGGCGGTTGCAACAGTTAGGAACGCCGCGCGAGCTATACGAGAAGCCGGCCACTGCATTTGTTGCGGATTTCATCGGTGAGATGAACTTTTTGCCGGTGGAGCTGCGGCAATCTGGAGGCGAGGTCTGTGCCCGCAGCCCCGATCTCGGCCTTGAGGTTGTGCAGGAGGCAAGCCAAGTACTGACGTCAGGCGGCGGAGGGTTGCTGGCGGTTCGCCCCGAGTATGTCGGCCTGACACCGGACGAGCGCGCTAGCGCGATAGTCTTGGAATCTGCCTACACAGGTACGAACCAAAGCGTGCTTGTGCAGATGGGGTCCATTCGATTGACCGCTCGAACTTCGGTGAGCCCCGGACGACCGCTGTTCCAATCCGGTCAACGGGTCCGCATTGAGATTGATGCTGCGCATACCCGCGTGTTTCCGCCCGCCAGTTGAGATGCCGTTTGTGTGCGAGGAGCTGCCCGAATGAACCGGAACGCCGCAATCTCGCGCGCGAGAAGCCATCTGGCCTCTGGAGACTTTGAGGCCGCGCTATCGCGGCTGGTCGCGATTCCTCCCGAGAGTCAGAACCCGGAGCGAAAACATCAGCTCGCCGAATATCTCGGTCAGGCCCGCTGCATGCTTGAAGACCTCGGCTGCGACTGCCAGGTTTTGGCCGCTGCAGGCACGCAATTCCTTTATGCACAACGCATAGAAGATCCATCATTGCTGACTGTGCTCGGATATGGCACGGCGACGTGGTTCGTGGCATGGATGAAACTTGGTCCTCAGGAAGGTCTCCTTGGCGTCTCACAAAATTAAATGATCGCTGGTACGGACGCGGTGTCGCCGACAACAAGGGACAGCACGCCATCAACATTGCCAGCCTCCGTGCTGTGCTCGAGACAAGAGCTCGGCTGGGGTTCAACCTGAAATACCTGATGGAAATGGGTGAAGAGGTCGATTCGCCCGGCCTCCGCGAACTATGTACGACGCACAAGCAGCTCCTGTGCGCAGATATCTTCGTTGCGTCGGACGGACCGCGCTTGTCCGAGGATCGACCGACACTATTCCTGGGCTCGCGCGGATGTGTTACATTCGATATCCAAATTAAGGCGCGCGAGAGCGCATATCATTCGGGTAATTGGGGCGGTCTGCTGTCCGATCCCGCAATCCAGCTCGCGCACGCCCTGGCTACGATCGTCTCTCCGACCGGCCGCATCCTAATCTCAGAATGGCTTCCAAGTGAGCTGCCTGACGCCGTCCGGCGCGTGCTTGCCGATTGTGTCGTTGACGGGCGACCTGGCGGACCTGACATCGATCCGGCTTGGGGCGAGCCGGGACTTACCCCGGCAGAGCAGCTGTATGGCTGGTGCTCGTTTGACGTTCTCGCCATCAGTAGCGGAGATCCGCAGGCGCCGGTCAATGCCATTCCTGCGAGCGCCTGGGCCCGCTGTCAGCTCCGCTTCGTGGTTGGCGTTGATTGCGAGGATATCTTGCCTGCTCTTCGGCGACATCTCGCCAACGCCGGTCTCGACATGGTCCAGGTGACACCCAGCCCTGAGGATGGTGTTTTTCTCGCCACGCGCCTCGACCCTGAGCATCCCTGGGCCAAATGGGCCCAGGACTCGATCGTTCGGACGACGCGGAAATCGCCGGCGATCTTGCCCAATTTTGCTGGCTCGCTTCCGAACGACATTTTTGCCAACCTGCTACATTTGCCTACGTTATGGGTGCCCCATGCCTATCCTGGATGCCATCAACATGCAGCCGACGAGCACATGCCAACTGGGCTCGCGCGCGAGGCCCTGGAGATTATGGCGGGCCTATATTGGGATCTGGGGGAGCTGGATACCCTTCCGCCGGTGCGACGAGAGTGCACTGACGGGTGCGGTTTCGCGCTCGCCGGGTGATCGCTTTTTTGAAGGCGCTTGCGCATTTTCGAAATACCGCTTCCCAATTGATACGCCAAGCTCCGTCGAGGGGACGGCGCCGTGTTTGAAGCTGGACGGTGCGAAGAGGGCTGGGCACATGACGAACGTATCGAATGGTCAGTGTTGCCGGTGTTGCGAGCCCAGGTCCAGCCCAGCCAGGCTTCGAGGCGGTCATGTCGGACCAAGCCGAGCAGGCGCTGCTGGATGGTCTGTTCCCGCAGCCGATCTTGCGAGGTGAAGTGCTGCGCAAGGACGGAGCCAGTGCAATCGTCGGGGCGCTCTCGAGCATTCCGCCGATCGAGACGCCGAAGGCGATTGCTCAAGAGCGCAAGCCCATTGACAAGACGAAGCTCGCTTTGCGCTTTTTGCCGATTTGCGCCGGTGCGCCGATCCACCGCGAGTAGCTTGGAAGCTACAGGAAGGAAGGCCTCGAGGTCAGCCTGCAGGCAGGTACTCAATCCCAGTGATTGCGTGCAGTTCGATTGACGATGCCCACAAGCTCACCGCAATGACGTCAGAACCGGCATCAGCGCTGGTTGTGATCGCCGCGAAGGGCGATTAACTTGCCGTTACGTGTCGCCTCAAGTTGCACGATGAGCAAATAACAATGTTGCTCCCAGTCCGCACATGACGGCGCCCGATGCTTGTCGTGTGTTGGTAATGAATGATGGTCGCTTGGCAAGCCCGACTCTCGCTTTCGCGGCCCAATAGGCCACGATCAAGTCAACACTCGTGTTCAGTGCAACCGAGACGAGGCCAAGTGCGATGAACTGCGCGGCGACGTGCGCGGCTGGATCTACGAATTGCGGGATGAAGGCGAGAAAGAATGCGGCCGTCTTCAGATTGAACGCCTCGACCAGGACGCCTTCGCGAAAGGCGCGATGAATCCCTGTTTTTTTGACTCCTGCCGGTTCGATGACATCGGCTTCGCGCCACGTCTTGATGCCGAGCCAGACGAGATAGAATGCTCCAGCGATCTTTAGAATGATGAAGGCCTGCGCGCTCGCCATCACGAGCGCAGATAGGCCAATAGCGCCGCCGAGAACATGCACGAGCCCACCGAGACCGAGGCCGACACTGGATGCCAGTCCTTCCGAAAGTCCGCCAGCGAGCGTTCGTGCAATGATGTAAAAGACTCCTGGCCCCGGCGTGATCGCGACAACGAGGGCCGCAGCCAAGAACAAAAGAGAGGTGACGGGAATGCGCACACCAACAATCCCGCGCAACTGTGTTGCGACGAAATCGGCAGGAGCTTCATCTACGGTCAGGGCTTTGCGCGTGGCCTCTCGCGAATGTTGCCCGGTGTCGACAATCTCGAGACGCACTTCGCCTACATGCTGGGCTGGCTGAGCCGGGAGCTCGGCCAATGAGCAAGGTGATCACCCTGACGCGCAGCCCGTTCCCTCCATGTTCCGACTCTATTGTGCCCACCGGGAATTCACGAAGGGCACAGCGGGGGCATACAAGACACGACAAACAGCGCTCTATTGTGTGGGTGACCTGGCGCGCATCCTGATCGCCAACCGAGGCTGCTCGCTGTCGTGGAGATAGTGCTGGGCCTTGCCTAATGGCAGCGTCGCCGCACGGATTGCCGCGTCAGTGAGCGACCGTGCGTCCCGAGCGAGCTGTTCGACCTCATCGAAGCTGCGAACCGTCCTTTTCTCGAAAGGCATCTTACAGGCGGCGCTGTCAAGCTCGAGGATCTCTTCGACCAGCAAATAACGCTCGACATGCTCGAGATGAGCCCTTCAGCCAGGACCCTGTAACACAGCCGGTCAAAGGAGCTGCCTGGCAGTTTATCGATATCGAACGTCGCGGGCGGCGGCATGCCACGGTTCTTGCGAGGACGTTTCACATCGCGCGACATTTTCCTGTTACCTGGCAATCTAAATACATGGATCCGATTGATATTGTCCTTGTTGCCCATGTCTTCGACTGAATCATGATAGGTGCGAGGCAAAAAGATATTGGGCTTCCTTAGCAAGAAACGAATCTAAAGCGGGAGTCTGGCTGCTGGGTAGCTATGGCGTACAAATAGGACGAATGCCCGTTAATCTGTGCGCTTTCGGACGCCCAAGCCGAGCACGGATTTATGCGAGGCCAACCTACCGTCGCAGCTGCGCCGTACCAAACTGAAACGCAACGATGCCGAACCTACTGTGGACGACGCGCGTGCAGGCATCGTACGCGCCCCTATCGAAATAATCGCGACTCCTCTCTCTTGGCGAAGCTAGGTCGCCATTGGCGTGTGATGAATGCCGCAATGTCGCACGTAAGAACCTTTCTGGTTTCGACGAGAGTGAGGAGCGACTGGGCGTCAATCTCTAGGAATAGTTCTACGCGCCCGTCCGACCCATCCCATGTTGATTCGGAACGCTGCTTGACAGGCCGAAATAAATAGTCTAGTTATGCAAGTGACATTCGAGATGTTAGAGGATCCGCGCTTGGATGCAATCAAGATCGACCGGTGCGACGGTATCGCGCGCGTCACCCTGAACCGGCCCTCTGTGAAGAATGCCGTAACGATGGCGATGTGGGGTGAGCTGTCCAGAATTTTTTCTCGCCTTGCTGACGACCGAGATGTCCGCGCGATCGTGCTGGCGGGGGAAGGCAATAACTTCTCAGTAGGCGCAGATATCAGCGAATTCGGTGAGATCCGAGGCAACAAGCGTCAGAGTGCCGATTATGAAGTGGTAGTCGATGCATGCTCTGATGCAATCGCGGCATCGGGAAAGCCGGTTGTGGCGGCCATTTCCGGCTATTGCCTTGGAGGCGGCTGTCATCTCGCGCTGGCCTGCGATTTTCGCTTCGGCGATCGAACCGCAACGATCGGCATTCCGTCGGCCAAGCTATCGATCGTCTACGGTGTTCGTAGCGTGCAGCGACTGCTGGGACTGTCGGGTATCGCGAATGCCAAGCGCATCCTTTACTCAGGCGACCGCTACCCAGCAGAGCAGGCGATGTCCATGGGATTGATCGACGAGATGCACGACGACGTCGCGCTCGCCGCCGAACTGTTCTCGCGGCGCTTGGCGCGTAATGCGCCTCTCTCGATCGCGGGCGCAAAATACATGCTGAACGGCCTTTCGATGGGAACCGGGACTCTTGATCTGGCGGTGGCGCAACAGCTTATCGATGCCGCTTCCGACAGCGAGGACTTCAAGGAAGGCCGGCGCGCCTTCGAAGAAAAGAGACAGCCGCGATTTCGCGGCGAATAAGGACGGCCAAACAGGGAAGACAACCGGCTTTGGAGGGCGAATTCGATGAAGCCTGCCAAATTTGATTACATAGCGCCAACGACGGTGGATGCAGCAATCGAAGCCTTGTCGACGGCAAACGGCGAGGGAAAGGTTCTCGCCGGCGGCCAGAGCTTGCTCCCGCTCCTGAACTTCCGGATGGCGCGGCCTGCGGTTCTGGTCGACCTGAACGGCATCAAAGAGCTTTCGTTCATCAAGCTGAGAGGCGATCGCATCGCAATCGGAGCGCTGACGCGGCATCGCGAGATCGAACAATCGCCGCTGATTGCCTCGAAGCTGCCTGTAATGGCGGCGGCGATGCGTCACGTGGCGCACCTGGCGATCCGCAATCGAGGCACCATCGGCGGCAGCGTGTCTCATGCGGACCCCGCGGCTGAGTTGCCGATGCTCTCCTTATTCTACGACGCGACGCTGTCGGTTCAGGGCCCGTCAGGGCGTCGGTCTGTAGCTGCCGAGGATTTCTTCGTCGATGCCCTGACAAATTGCTTGGAGCCCGACGAGATCGTGGTGGAGCTCGAATTTCCGGTTTTGCAACACAGCGGTTGGGCCTTCGAGGAAGTCGCCCGCCGCTTTGGCGATTTCGCGCTTGCCAGTGTCGCCGTCTCGGTCCGGCGCAAGTCTTCCACCATCGATGACGCGCGCGTAGCCGTGATGGGTGTGGCCGACACACCGCTCCGGCTGAGGCAAGTCGAGGGCAAGCTAACCAGCATCGCGATCGACGGCCAGACGCCGGATCGATTTGCGGAACTGGTCACGTCGTGCGTATCGGCAAATGGCGATCTTCACGCCTCTGCCGAATACCGCCAGCACTTGCTGGGGCAGTTGGCCAAACGTGCCATGCAAGCGTCCTTGGCGGCGAAGGGGTGATCCGGCGATGACTGCGACAGTATCGGTAACCGTCAACGGCACGAAGTACGACGAATCGGACGTCGAGCCGCGCCTCCTATTGTCCGACTTCCTGCGCGAAACGCTGGGGCTGACGGGGACCCACGTCGGATGCGAGCACGGTGTTTGCGGTGCATGCACCGTGCTTGTGAACGGCGACAGCGTCCGCTCTTGCCTCATGCTCGCCGTTCAGGCCAACGGCGCGGAGATCACGACAGTGGAAGGCCTTGGGACCCCTGATGTGCTCAACGAGCTGCAAGCCCAATTTCGCGAGCATCACGGGCTTCAGTGCGGCTTCTGTACGCCGGGCATGCTGATCACCGGCGAAGATTTGCTCCGCAAATACCCGCTCGCGACCGACGATGAGATCAGGGAAGGATTATCGGGCAATCTCTGCCGCTGCACCGGATACCAGAATATTGTTGCCGCGATCAGGAGCGCGGCTGCGATGCGTGCGGAGAAAACGTCATGAAGTTGAACTTTCTTCCCGCCGGGCGCCTTCGCATGAAGAAGAGCATATACGTGGCCGGCGCCGACCGCAGCGAGATGATTGATCTCCCGGTCAGCAGCGCCCTGATCCGGCACAAGCAGGGTAATGTGCTGTTCGACACCGGCTGCCACCCGTCGGTGGTCGACCATGCGGAGGAGCGCTGGGGATCGCTCGCCAAAGTCATGAAACCGCTAATGAGCGCGAACGAGACCTTGCTCCCGAGCCTTGCCTGTGTCGGGCTGGAGCCGGACGATATCGATGTCATCGTCAACTCTCATTTCCACCCCGATCATTGCGGCTGCAATCAGTTCTTCCGCAAGGCCACGATCCTCGCCCATGCCAAAGAGATTGACGCCGCAAACGCACAGGGTTCGGAAGCTGCGGGCTATCTCCGCGCGGATTGGGACTACGGCCAGCCTATCGAGCCAGTGCACGGCGAGAAGGATCTCTTCGGGGATGCCAGCGTCATCCTGGTGCCGCTGCCCGGCCATACGCCGGGCTCCGTCGGTGCGCTGGTAAGCCTCGACCGCGACGGTCAGTTTCTGCTCGCTTCGGACGCGGTCAGCCTGCGTCAAAACCTCGACGCCGATACCGCGCCTCGCAATACCTGGAACGTCGAGGAGCAGCTTAAGACGTTCGCAGAAGTGCGGCGGATCGAGAACGCCGGTGCGGCGGTGATCTGCGGCCATGACGACCGGCAGTGGCAAGGCCTACGCAAGGGAATCGATGGCTATGAGTAACGACATGCGCGCGCAGCCATCGGATGTCGTGCGACCGCGGAATGTCGGCGCGTCTATCAAGCGTACAGAGGACCTGCGGCTGCTGACCGGTCGCGGCGAATACAGCGCCGACCGGAAGCCTGACCGGCCGCTTCACATCGCCTTTCTTCGCAGTGGGCAGCCACATGCGCTGATCGCGCGGATCGATACTGCCGTAGCGCAGGCATCACCGGGCGTGGTTGCGGTGTTCACCGCGGAAAGCATCTCGGGCGACTTCAAGCCGGTGATTCCGTTTTCGCGGATGGCGAATTACTACGCGACTCCGATCATGCCTCTTGCCTCCGGCAAGGTTCGCTATGTCGGCGAGGCGGTTGCTGCCGTCATCGCCACCTCGCGATATCTTGCGGAGGATGCACTCGAGTTGATCGAGGTCGACTATGAGCCGCTTGGTGCGTTATCGCGCGCGGAGCTCGCCGTCGCAGATGACGCAGCGCTGCTGCACGAAGAGGCTGGCACCAACGTCCTGATCGCGCGCGAATTCAGGAAGGGTGACGTCGCGGGCGACCTCGAGGCCGCTGTGGTGAGGGTAGGTGGCCGTTTTGAAATGACCCGCAAGGCTCCGCTTGCGATGGAGCCCCGAAGCTACACGGCCGAGTACGAGAAACGGCGAGACGCTATCACACTGTATACGTCATCAAATATTCCCGGAATCGTGCGTGACGCGATTTCGGAGTCGCTCGGCCTTCCAGGCCACCGCCTGCGCGTGGTGGCGCCCGATGTCGGTGGAAGTTTCGGATCAAAAGGGTCGCTCTATCCGGAGGAGCTCCTGATCTGCATCGCCGCCCGCAAGCTCGGCCGCTCTTTGAAGTGGACGGCGGATCGTCTGGAGGACGTCAGCAGTTCCAGCCAAGCCTTCGCCGAGATCGTCGAGGCCGAGATGGGATTCGATGCCAATGGCGTCGCGACCTCGCTGCAAGCCGATGTCATCGGCGATGTCGGCGCCTATTCGATCTATCCATGGACCTGCGGGCTGGAGCCGGTTCAGGTCGTCAGCTTCCTTCCCGGCCCCTACAAGATCGGATCGTATCGGGGATCGGTCCGCGGCGTTGCCACCTGCAAGCCGCCCACCGGTCCCTATCGTGGGGTTGGCCGGCCGATGTCGACCTTCGTCGCCGAGCGCTTGATGGACCTTGGCGCTAAGGCGCTCGGCCTCGATCCTTTGGAAGTCAGGCGTCGCAACCTGGTCCGGCCTGAAGATTTCCCGTACCGGATCGCGTCCGGAATCATATGGGACAAGACGGGCTTCCTCGAATGCCTGGATGCCGCCGCTGAGGCAGCGAACTATGAACAGCTCAGGATCCAGCAAGCCGACGCACGCAACCACGGCCGATTGTTAGGCATCGGTATCGCTTCTTACGCAGAACTGACCGGCATCGGATCTCGGATTGCCGTCGCACCGGGTATGCCGATCAACACTGGCTCGGAGACGGCGAAGATCACGATTGATTCGACCGGCGCCATCACGGCCGCATTCGGTGTGGCCTCTCACGGACAGGGGCTCGAAACGACGCTGGCGCAGATCGTGGCCGATGATCTCGGCGCGCGGTTCGAGGATGTCCGCGTCATTCAGGGAGACAGCGACGAGGTCCCGATGTCGACCGGGACCTACGCAAGTCGCAGCGCGGTGCTCGGCGGCGGTGCTGCCAAGCATGCATCGCGCATACTCCAGGAAAAGATCAAGCGAGTTTCCTCTCATCTCCTGGAGGCCAATCAGGACGACATCGAGGTTTCTGAAGGCAAAGCCGTTGTGCTCGGTACCGATCGTGCGGTGACCTTCAAGCAGATCGCAAAGGCGGTCTATTCCGATATGAAGACGCTCCCGGTCGAGGCGCGCGAGGAACTGACCGCGACATACACCTACGATCCCATCAATGGAACGACCGCGGCGGCGACCCACATTGCCGCGGTGGAAATCGATCCGGCGACATGTTTCGTCCGCATACTGAAGTATGTGGTCGCCGAGGATTGCGGCCGGATCATCAATCCGATGATTGTTGATGGTCAGGTGCATGGCGGTGTGGCGCAAGGTATCGGGGCGGCGCTGTTCGAGGAATTGGTCTACGACGACGATGGTCAGCTTCTGAGCGCGAGTCTCGTCGATTATGTGATCCCGTCGGCGCCCGAAGTTCCGGTGGTGGACGTCGTCCACATCGAAAGCGAGTCCGCGGTGGCTGGTGGATTCCGCGGCATGGGCGAGGGCGGCACAATCGGCGCACCGGCCGCCATTGCGAATGCAATCGCCGACGCGTTGTCGCCGCTCGATATCGAGGTGTCCATTCTTCCAATGACTCCGGAGCGCATCTTCAAGCTCATGGAGCAGGCCAGGCTCAAATCAAGAGGAAAAGCAGATGAGTGATCTCAAGGGACGTGTCGCCCTCGTGACGGGGGGAGGACGGGATGTTGGCGCCGCGATCTCGAAGATGCTGGCGGAAAAGGGCGCGAGCGTTGCGGTCAATTATCACAGCTCGAAAGCAGAGGCCGACGCGGTAGTTGCCGAGATCGAAAAGGCCGGCGGCAAGGCGAAGGCCTATCGGGCAGACATATCGGACGCGGAGGTTGTTCGGGCAATGGTCGCGAACATCAAGAGCGACTTCGGCGGGCTCGACATCCTCGTCAACAACGCCGGGCTCGTGTTCCGCAAGCGCTTCAGCGAAAGCTCGCCGGAAGACTGGAAGAAGCAGATCGATACTTGTCTCTATGGGGCGCTGAACTGTTCGCATAGTGCCGGGCCGCTGCTCGAGGCCTCAGGCCGCGGCCGGATAATTTCCATCATGGGAGATTCCTCGCGGGTCGGCGAGTCCGGTCTTGCGCTCGGGGCCGCCGCACGCGCAGGTACCATCGCACTGATGAAGTCGTTGGCGCGCGAATGGGGCCGCTCTGGCGTGACGGCCAATTCCATCTCGCTTGGCTTGATCGAGACCGCCCACGACAAGACATGGGTGGACGCAAACCGCGACAAGTTGGTCAAGGCCTATGCCATCCGACGGCTGGGATTGCCCTCAGACGTCGCCCCCTTGGTCACGCTATTGGCGTCCGATGCCGGGAGCTGGATCACGGGACAGGTCATCAGCGTCAACGGTGGATACAGTATGGTCTAGGAGAGAACGACGATGCTGCATGTTGATCTGATTGCGCCCATCGCAACGCTGCTCGGTCGTCACGCGAAACAGCGGCCGGCGCAGGTTGCATACTGGGATTCGTTACGGTCCGTCACATACGCGGAACTTGCAACGCGCACCGCCTCGATCGCGGCGAATCTGGCGAAGGCCGGTTTGCGAGAGGGCGATAAGGTTGCGCTGTATCTGCCGAACGGCGTCGATTGGATCGAATCATGTCTCGCCGCATTGCGCGCCGGCGCGGTCGTGGTGCCCATCAGCTTTGACGCCGCAGAAGGTGAGATCAGCTACCGCCTGAGTGATGCCGGCTGCAGCCTTGTCATCACCGCGGCGGCGCGGAAGGAGTTGATCGCAAAGTTTTGTCGTGAGGCACCGATACCGCCCTCAGTTATTTTTACCGGGCCGGATGCAGCGAACGCCGGGTCTACGCTGACGGATCTGGCAAGGGGTGAGGCGACCAACCCGCTCGATCCCGACGACATCGATCGCGCTTCCTTCATTATCTACACCTCCGGCACCACGGGCCGAGCCAAGGGCGTGCTGTTGTCGCTGCGAGGCATGTTGTGGATCGCCGCGGCATGCTGGGCGCCGATCTGCGAGTTGACCGAGAAGGATGTGGTGCTGTCGCCGCTGCCGCTGTTTCACTCCTACGGTCTCAACCTGTCGGTGCTCGGTGTCCTCGCGGTTGGTGCGAGCGAGCACATTATGGAGAAATTTTCGCCGCAGCAGGTTCTCGATCTGTTGCAGACCGGGAAGTATTCCGTCCTGCCCGGCGTGCCGACGATGTTCCACTATCTCCTGCATCGGGCCAAGGAGATCGGCCTCGAACGGCTCGGTTCAATCCGCCTCTGCATCTCCGCCGGCGCCATTCTGCCGGCAGCCCTGAACAAGGCGTTCGAGCAGCGCTTCAAGGCTCGGCTGCTCGATGGTTACGGCATCACCGAAACGTCCACCATGATCACGATGAACTGGCTGCACGGAGCCCGGCCAATGGGATCGTGTGGGCTGCCAGTGCCAGGCCTTGCCGTGCGTATCGTCGATCCATCCTCGCTGGAGGATGTCCCGACCGGTGAGGAGGGTGAGCTGATCGTGCGCGGACCAAATCTGATGCACGGCTACTATAACAAGCCGGCGGAAACCGCGTCGGCCTTGCGAAAGGGCTGGTACCACACCGGTGATCTCGCCAAGTCAGACGCCAGCGGCTATCTGACCATCACCGGCCGGATCAAGGAGCTGATCATTCGCGGCGGGCAGAACATCGCGCCGGCCGAGATCGAGGAGGTCGTGGTACGGCATCCGCAGGTGACGGATTGTGCGGTCGTCGGGATCAGGCACGCCACACTCGGTGAAGTCCCCTGTCTCTTTGTCGTGGCTAAGACCAATGAGCTCGACGTCGCCTCGTTGATGGACCACTGCAAAGCCTATCTCTCATCCTACAAGATTCCAGAAGCCACCCACCTCGTCTCCGAGATTCCGCGTACAGGATCAGGGAAGATCATGCGCTTCAAGCTGGTCGAGGCGCTGGGCCGGGCGTAGGGTGCAATCAGGAGTCGATGGAGCGCGGTCCCAGGGCGCCGAAGGCTTTAGGATCGTAGGTCAGCCTGTAGCGCATGTCCGCCGCGACGATCGGCTGCTTGCAGCAATCGCAGTTCACCGACGCATGGAAGTCGTGCCCGCAGGTGAGGTGGGTGAGCAGCAGCGGCGGTTTGCCCTTCGACAGCCAACGATCGCCCCATCGCAACATGGTGATGAAGGGCCCATAGAGGTCGCGCCCCATGTCTGTGAGAAGATACTCGTAGCGATCAGGCGAACTCTGGTATTGCCGGCGACTAAGTACGCCGCTGGTGACGAGACGGTTGAGCCGGTCGGTCAGGATATTCGGCGCGATCTCAAGCTCAGTCAGGATCTTGTCGTAGCGTCGATTGCCGAAGAAGCCCTCGCGAACGACCATGAAGCTCCATTTGTCGCCAATGATCTCGAGCGCGCGCGAGACGGAGCTCGGACGGCCAAGCTGGAAGCGGTTGCCGTCGGAGGCACGCCTCGTGTTGCGGCCGGCCTTGGCGGCATGGCGCCCAGCGCCGGGTCCGTCCCGGTATTTCGCATCGCGCGCGCTAACGCGCTCGCCGCAATGCGAGCACGCAACAATCGGGTGACTGTCGCATCTGCAACTCACGTGAACCAGCGTTAATGGCGCGGGCTTGCCGCCGGCGAGCCAGCGATCGCCAAATTGCATAAGGGCGATGAAGCTCGGATAGAGATCGAAGCCCATCTTGGTGAGACGGTATTCCTTGCGCAGAGAAGATCCAGGCGCGATCTGACGGAAGATCGCGAGTTGCGTGAGCTTACGCAGGCGATCAGTCAGTGTTGCGCGGGGAATGCCGAGCGCTGAGCGGAACGCCTCGAAGGTCTGTGTGCCGAAGAATGCCTCGCGGATGATCAGGAACGCCCACGCGTCGGATACGATGTCCAGCGTGCGTGCGACTGAACAATTCCGCTCGTTCCGGGCAGTGCCGGCTTGGGCTTTGCTCGCCTTCGCGGCCGTCCGAGCCGATGGCGTCGTCGTCTGGAGCTTCGCGATGGCAGGCATTCCCTCGACAATCCGTCTGCGCGGCCAGCATTCGAAGGCCGCCTTCTAAGTCGGAGTTCGTTTAACACATCGGCACGATTGACTCCCTCGAAAAATTAGTCTAGTTACGCATGTAACAAAAGTCTAGTTATGCATGTAATAAATGCCGATCGGACCGGGTCCATTTGCCTTGGGAGGAATGCCATGAAGTCGGGAGCGAAGAAATTTCTGATCGCAGCCGCGGCAATGGTGGCGTTGGTACACCATGCCGGCGCGCAAACCGCGGGGATGTCAGACGATGCCGTGAAGATCGGCGTGCTGACCGATATGTCCGGCCAGTTCTCGCATGAGTCTGGCGAGGGCGCCGTGACGGCGGTGAAGATGGCGGTCGAGGATTTCGGCGGTAAGGTGCTGGGCAAGCCGATTGAGGTGCTGGTTGCCGACCACCAGAACAAGCCGGACATCGCCTCAGGGTTGGCGCGGAAGTGGTTCGATGTCGATCATGTCGACATGGTTGCCAACCTGATCAATTCCTCGATCGCGCTCACCGTTTCCCAGCTAGCAAAGGAGAAGAACAGGATTGCGATCATCAACGGGTCGGGCTCATCGCGCCTCACCAATGATGCGTGCACGCCCAACAGCGTTCACTATGCCTACGACACCTACGCGCTTGCCCGCGGCACGGGCAGCGGGCTGCTGAAAGGCGGTCAGAAGAGCTGGTACTTTCTCACGGCGGACTACGCCTTTGGACATGCGCTGGAGGCCGATACGTCGGCCGTCGTGAAGGGCTTGGGCGGCGAAGTCGTCGGATCGACGCGATACCCGCCTGAGACCTTCGATCAATCTTCATTCCTGCTGCAAGCACAGTCGTCAAAAGCCCAGGTCATCGGCCTCGCCGGGTCGGGCGCCGTCCTGGTGAATACGATCAAGTCGGCCCAGGAGTTTGGGATCCCAAAGGGAGGGCAGACGCTTGCTGGGTTGCTCGTTTGGATCACCGATATCAAGAGCCTCGGATTGAGCTCAGCGCAGGGGCTCGTGTTGACGAACGCCTTCTACTGGGATCGCGACGACGAGACGCGTGCATGGTCCAAGCGTTTCTACGAGCGCATGAAGCGGATGCCCCATATGGGCGACGCCGGCGACTATTCCTCGACCATGCACTATCTCAAGGCGATCGAGGCCGCCGGCACCGACGAGGCCCAGGCCGTGATGGGCAAGATGCGCGAGATGCCGATCAACGATTTCTTCGCAAAGAACGGCCGCATCCGCGAGGACGGTCGAATGGTGCACGACATGTATGTGTACGAGGTGAAGAAGCCGTCGGAGTCGAAAGGCGATTGGGATTTCTACAAGCTGCGCGAGGTGATCCCCGGCGAGCAGGCGTTCCGCCCGCTCAAGGATAGCGTCTGCCCGCTGGTCAAGAAAGGTTGAAGCAGGATGGATCAGGATTCAGCCGCCGCTGCTTTCGCTGCGTTATCCCGAGAGCCGATCCGAACAGGGACCGATTATATCGATAGCCTGAGGGGGCGGAAGCTCAGGGTCTATCTGATGGGCGACGCGGTCGTTGAACCGGTCGACCATCCGATCATCCGACCCTCGATCAACGCCGTCGCCGAAACCTACGATCTCGCCATCGAGAATCCGGAAGTGGCATCGGTAATGTCGCCTTTGACCGGCGAGCGCATCAACCGCTTCCTGCATATCGCGACCAGCCCCACCGAGCTTGTCATGCAGAACAAGATGCAGCGCCGGCTCGGCCAATTAACAGGTACTTGCTTTCAGCGTTGCGTCGGCATGGATGCGCTGAACGCGCTGCATTCGGTGACATATGATCTAGATCAGAAGTACGGCACCGGCTACCACAGCCGTTTCAACGCCTTTTTAGGCCGGATCCAGAGGGAGAACGTCGTGATTGGCGGCGCGATGACCGACGTGAAGGGTGATCGCGGTAAATCGCCGTCAGAGCAGGCCGATCCTGATCTCTTCGTGCGTGTAACGAAGCGCACTAAGCAAGGGGTCTATATCAGCGGTGCCAAGGCGCATCAGACCGGTTGCCTCAACTCGCACTGGCTCATCGTCATGCCGACGATGAGGCTGGACGTTGGCGATAAGGATTACGCGATCGTCGGTGCCGTACCGGTTGACGCCGAGGGCATCACTTACATCTACGGCCGGCAATCCTGCGATACGCGTAGCGCCGAGGATGGCAGCATCGACGCCGGCAATGCGCGTTTTTCCGGTCAAGAAGCGATGATCGTCTTCGAGGACGTCTTCGTTCCGCTCGAGCACGTCTTCATGGATGGTGAGGTGGAGTTCGCCTCCTCGTTGGTCGAGCGCTTCACATGCTATCATCGCCGCAGCTATGTTTGCAAAACCGGCGTTGGTGACGTCCTGATCGGCGCCGCGGCGACCATTGCCGATTACAACGGTGTCGAACGTGCATCTCACATCCGCGACAAACTCGTCGAGATGACCCATCTTAACGAGACAATCTACGGCGCAGGCATCGCGGCGAGCCATCAGGGGACGGGGATGAAATCCGGTGCCTGTTTGCCGGACGAGATGCTCGCGAACGTCTGCAAGCATCACGTCACACGGCTGCCCTACGAGATCGGCCGGCTGGCGCAGGACCTCGCCGGCGGGCTGATGGTGACATTGCCATCAGAGCGCGAGCTCAGGCACGAGACGATCGGTCCGATCATCGAGAAATACCTGAAGGGACGGCCTGAGATCGCAACGGAAGACCGAATCCGCATCTTGCGCCTGCTGGAGAACATGACACTCGGCAGAAATGCCGTGGGCTACCTGACCGAGTCCATGCACGGCGCCGGTTCGCCACAGGCCCAGCGCATCCAGATCGCTCGCTCGATGCAGATCGAATTCAAGAAGGAATTGGCCAAGTCCCTCGCTGGCATTTCGTCCGCATCGCTCGCGGAGATCGAGAACGATCTTTCAACTTACATGGCCAGAGTGTTTGCGCCTGTTCGCAACTGAGAACAGCTATCTATCTTGAACCTTCGGAGACGCCAATGGCTATGACAATGAATGGAGAGATCCAACTCGCCGCCTCGCGAGAGGCTGTCTGGGCCAAATTGAACGACGCCGCCGTATTGAAGGTTTGCATTCCCGGATGCGAGGAGTTGGAGAGGATCGATGATCAAGGATTTCGTGCGGTCGCAAAGATGAAGGTGGGGCCCGTCTCCGCACGATTCAAAGGCAGGGTCACTCTGACCGACCTCGATCCACCAAGCAGCTATAATATTGTAGGAGAGGGGGAGGGCGGTGTCGCAGGCTTCGCAAAAGGGAGCGCAAGGGTCAATCTGCTTGAGCGGGATGACGGCACGCTGGTGACCTATCAGGTCGACGCGCAAATCGGTGGAAAGCTTGCGCAATTAGGACAGCGACTTGTCAATGGCACCGCCAAGAAGCTTGCCGACGAGTTCTTCGCCAATTTCGCGCGAGCCCTTTAGACAGAGAATAGCAGTCCCCTCCAACTCAGATCCCGGCCAGACAAGATTGAAGATTGATGCAAACTAGCGAACGCTATTGTGCATTCGCTGGTTCAGAAGACGCCCTGTCACTAGCAAGCAAGATTTGAGAGCCAAAGGAAATAAACGGGCCATTAACCAAGCAGTAGGGTCACCGCGAGCGGGACTAAGAGCGACGTCACGAGCGCATTAAGGCCCATGGCGATTCCGGAGAAAACGCCGGCCACTTCGTCGACTTGGAACGCGCGTGCTGTGCCGATACCGTGAGCCGCGATGCCGACCGCGAAGCCCCGCGCGCGAAAATCGGTGATCGCTGCCCAATTCATTAGCGGGGTGACGACGATGGCGCCCATGATGCCCGTAAGCACGACTGAGACCGCCGTGAGCGACGGATCGGCGTGGAGGGATTCGCTGATTCCCATGGCGACACCGGCAGTCACCGATTTCGGCGCAAGCGACAGAATGATGGCATGCGGTAGGCCGAGAGCTTTGGCGAACAGAACGACGGACACGATTGTCGTGATTGAGCCGGCCACCAGCGAAACGAGCATTGGCACGATCGCCGCGACAACCCGCTTTCGATTGTCGTAGAGCGGCACCGCGAGCGCGACCGTTGCTGGTCCGAGCAGAAAGTGAACGAACTGCGCGCCGGCGAAAAAAGTGTTGTAGGAAGTGCCGGTTATTAGCAGGAATGCACCGATGATCCAGATTGAATGAAGCACCGGATTCGCCAGGGGATGCCTGTGTGTCGCAAGCGACAAGGTATCAGCGACCGCATAGGTCGAGAGTGTCACCGTCAGCCACAGTAGCGGTGACTGCGAGAGATAGACCCAAAGCGAGAATGAGTTTTCGCTCATGGCTCTACTTGGCGTTTCGTGAGAAGCCGGTTGATCGCCAGGAAGGTAGCGACCGTTGCGAATAAAGTGACTACGACCGACGCCGCCAAAGTCAGCAGGATTGCGATCCCGTGCCCAATGACCAGGTCGAGATTCTTGACCACGCCTACGCCAGCAGGAATAAACAACAAAGAAAGATGTGAAAGTAAGCCGCGAGCGGTGCTCTCAACGGCATCGTTCCGCAGCGGGCCGCGTCTGAGCGCGCTGAAGCGATCGCGCGTCAAGAGAAGGATGAGCAAGAACACCAATCCGAGTACCGGCCCCGGCATTGGCAGGTTGAGGCCGCGCACGATGACTTCGCCGCCCAACTGGCAAAACAGAATTAAGCTCAGACTTGCGATCATGGAGGTGCGTGGCGGCTGACGAATTGTTGTCGATGAAGGCCCTGGGCGCGTTCAGAGTAAGAGAAATGTGAGGGTATCGAGGCGATCCAGGGAGCGAAGTTTGAGCGGGATCCAGCTGGCAACGTGCTACGCCGCAGGAATTTTCAGGGATGACATGAAGTGCTCCATGTTCGCCTCCACGCTCTCCCGACTGAGCAAGCCTGTCTTCTGATCGCGGATCATTGCGTACATCTTTTCATGTAGGCCAACGGCGCGATACCGTCCGCTTACTTCCAGCGATTTGCGGATCCAGGGGGCAACCATGTTCAAAACGAAATCAGCGATCACCACGATGAGCTTGTTGCCTGCTGCCGCATAAACTGCACGGTGAAAGTCGAGATCGGCTTCCAGCAATTTGTCGATCGGCGAATGAGGATCCTCGGAGAGAGCCTTCAGCCGATCGATGCTCTCTCGCATGACTTCTAAATCTCGGTCGGTGCGTCTTATCGAAGCCAATTCCGCGCAGTTTCGATCGAAAATGTACCGAAGCTCCATCAGCATCTCAGGTGAAGAGTCCTGGAGATAGAGCTGAAACATCATCAGGGGCATGACGGCTGTGCCTTCGTCCTTCCGGATATAGTTGCCGTGCCCGTGGCGGGTTTCAATCAATCCTGAGACCGCAAGCGTCTTCATGGCCTCGCGAATAGGGGTCCGGCTGATGCCGAGCTTCTCTGCGAGCTCCTTCTCATTGGGCAACTTGTCGCCGGGACTTAGGTTGCCGTTGGCGATCTCGCCCGTGATGTAATTCAACGCGACTTCGACACGCGTGGGTAGTTTTTTGGTTTCCATCCGCTCCATCGGTCGCTCGCAGTCTAATTTTTCGCCGTTGCTCCGCGAAGCCAACACATTAGCCGCCGCGCGACCAGACGAAACAAACCAAACATCCACAAGGTAGGAGGTATGATCTCTGTTGACAACAGGTATAAGGTATGACCTCATATCTTCACGCAGGCGCGATTAAGACGCCGCGGGAGGAAACCGATGCTTTTGTCGACCGGGTCAAATCCGGAAGGTCATGGAAAGAACGCTGCTCCAGGGCCGCGCGACGAGCCTTTGTTGGTGGCGGACGGAATCGCAAAGTCTTTCAATGGTGTTCCGGCCCTTCGCGACGGGCGGCTCGTCCTCAAGCGCGGAACCGTTCACGCACTCTGCGGCGGTAACGGCGCCGGCAAGTCCACGTTCCTGAACATCGTAATGGGTTTGCTGCACCGCGACGAAGGCAGCATTCGTATCGACGGGATGGCCGTCGATTTCAGGAGTGCCGCGGATGCTTTGCGGCACGGCGTGACCATCATCACCCAGGAATTGTCTCCGGTTCCCGAGATGACGGTGGCCGAGAACATCTACTTGGGGAGGGAGCCGAAGATCGGCGGTCTTGTCGTGGACTTCCCGAAGATGCGGCAGGCCGCAAAACGGCTTCTGGATGACCTCGAGTTCGACGTGCCGGTCGGCGCTCGCATGCGAGACTTAAGCTTGGCACAGATCCAGCTCGTCGAGATTGCGAAGGCACTTAGCCACCGCGCGGACATCGTCATCATGGACGAGCCGACCTCGGCCATCGGCGAGCACGAGGTGCACATCCTCTTCAACGCCTTGAAGCGAATAAAAGCGCGTGGATCCGCGATCATCTACGTATCGCACAAGCTGACCGAAATTTTCGAGATCGCGGACGAATACACGGTCTTCCGTGATGGCCGATTCATCGAGAGCGGGGCAATTTCCTCGATCGATCGCAATCACCTCGTGACTCAGATCGTCGGCCACGAGGTCAAGACGGTCGAAAAGGGCAAGCCTAATGAAGGCGCGCCGATCCTGCTCGAAGTGCGTTCATTGTCGCGCGGATCTCATTTCAAGAACATCTCTGTAACGGTCGCTGCAGGAGAAGTGCTGGGCATCTACGGTTTGCTTGGCTCTGGTCGGACCGAGTTCCTGGAGACGATCTACGGCATTCACGCGCCGACCGCCGGAGACGTCTTTCTCGATGGAGCGAGGGTCGATCCTGGCAATCCCAAGAAGTGCATCCAACGAGGTATGGCCATGGTGCCCGAGGATCGGAAGGATACCGGCCTCGTTCTTTGTGCCTCCATTGCACACAACATCGCCTTGTCGTCTCTAGCACTCCGCGCCGTGAGCGGGTTCGTCCGCCGCAAGGCGGAGGCCGCCGCGACGGATCGGATGATGCGATTGCACCGGATCAAAGCGGCATCTCCAAATGTCCCCGTAGAGACACTTAGCGGCGGAAACCAGCAGAAGGTAGTTTTCGCCCGCTGTCTGCTGACCAATCCGCGTCTGCTGATATGCGACGAGCCGACACGTGGAATCGACGAAGGGTCGAAGCAGGAGATCTACGCCTTTCTCCGCGAGTTCGCGGCGAAGGGCAATGGGGTGCTGGTCGTCTCATCCGAAGCGCCGGAAATTCTCCAAATTAGCGATCGGATTGCCGTGTTCCGGCAAGGGCGACTCGATCATGTCGTCGACGGGCACGAGACAACCCAGCAAATGCTGACAGATCTCGCCAGTTGAGCGGATCGATAGGCTCTCAAGAATTGGCGTAGGCATGCGGTTGAAGCGAGGAGTGGAATGGTGGCTAACGCAATAAGCAACGTCGCGACGGGTGCCAGATCCAAAAGTATCGCTGCTGTAGGACCATACCTGAAGTCGTTCAGCATCGTCATCGTGTTCGTGGTGATTTCGGCGTTCTTCGCCGTAGCCAACGAGTACTTCATGACGTGGCTCAACTGGGTGAACCTGCTGCGACAATCCTCGATTAACGGCGTTTTGGCGATCGGGGTGACCTTCGTGATCTTGACAAAAGGCATCGACCTTTCCGTTGGCTCCGTTATGGCCCTCGCCGGTATGATCGCGGCCAGCCTCGTGACCTCGACCAACCAGCACTTCGTGCTGTGGGCAATTGTTGCAGGATTGGGGACGGGAGCCGCACTGGGCTTGCTGAACGGCGTCATCGTGACGGCCTTCAATGTCCCGCCCTTCGTCGCTACGCTCGGCATGCTGAGCATGGCTCGCGGCTTGACGCTGATCTTTTCCGACGGGCGCCCTGTTCCCAACCTCTCCGAGTCGTTTCGTTGGATCGGCGGTGGCAGCGTGGCGGGCGTCCCTGTACCGGTCTTGATCCTGTTTCTTGTTTTTGCGATCGGATGGGTCGTGCTTTCTTACACGACCTTCGGGCGCTACGTGTACGCCGTGGGAGGAAACGATAAGGCCGCTAAGACAAGCGGCATCTCCACGCGGACCGTCATTGCATCCACCTACGTTATCTCGGGACTTCTCGCCGGACTCGCTGGCCTGGTGCTTACCTCCCGCACGACCGCCGCACTTCCACAGGCGGGCATCGGCTACGAACTCGATGCGATTGCGGCCGTGGTGATCGGCGGGACCAGCCTCGCAGGAGGGCGCGGCTCGCTAGTCGGGACGCTGTTCGGCGCACTCATCATCGGAACGATCAACAACGGCATGGATCTGATGGGCGTGTCTTCTTATTACCAGCAGCTTCTCAAGGGCGCGATCATTGTCGTCGCCGTGATGCTTGACCAATTTCGCAAGTGACACCTGCGAAGACCATTACAGACGATGACAAACGGCTGTAACGCCCAGCATGGGCGGACTAGGTGACTGAGCACATCAATCGGAGGAGACGATGAAGGTTACGCGTAGATCGACGATAGCGAGTTTCGCCGCTGCTGCAATCATTCTATCGACCGGTACGGCCTTTGCTCAAAGCAAGACACGGATCGCCGCTTTATCGTTCGGGGAGTCCGGCGAGTACATGAAGGCCTGGTCCAGCGAGATTCAGAACCACCCGGCAGTCAAGGACGGTTCTGTCGCAGTCACGATCTTTGACGGTAAGTACGATCCGCTCGTCCAAGCGAATCAGATCGATACGGCCATTACCCAAAAGTTCGATGCCATCATTATGTCGCCGTTCGATCTCCAGGCGTCGGCGCCCGCGATCGACAAAGCCGTTGCTGCGGGCATTCCGGTGATCGTGTCGGCCCTGAAAACCGCATCGAAGAACTACACCGCGTCGATCATCGTCAACGACACGGAAGGAGGGCGTATTATCGGGGACCAATTAGGTAAGCTGCTTCCGAATGGTGGCAACGTGGTGCTGATGGAAGGGCCGATTGGTCAATCGGCGCAGATCGAGCGCAAGGCTGGCATCGATGCCGGATTAGCCAAGTTCCCGAAGCTCAAGTTGATCGCAAGCAAGTCGGGCAACTGGAGTCGCGCCGAGGGGCAGTCGCTCATGGAGAATTGGTTGCTCGCGCATCCAGGGCAGATCAATGCCGTACTCGCCGAAAATGACGAGATGGCGCTGGGCGCGATCGAGGCCATGAAGAGCGCCAAGGTGGACTTCAAGTCCGTTCCGGTGCTCGCAATCGATGGCATCCCGGACGGAAAGCGCGCGGTTCAGAAAGGCGAGATGACCGTCACGCTCTACAAGTACGCCCGTGCCGAGGGGCAGGGCGCCGTCGACCTCGCCCTGCATGCCGTCAAGGGGGATAGCTACAAGCCGCGATCCGAAGTCTGGGAGTCTTTGATGGAGTGGAAAGGCGGAAGCCAGAAGGACTACGTCGTTCCCTGGCTTATCTTGGATGCCTCGAACGTCGCAAAATACATGTGATGTAAATCGTGCGCACGCGGTGAGCATCGCGTGCGCACTCACCTTAGATGGGATAGCTGAACATGACGACTCTGCAAAAGCGGGCGCTTCCGAACGGGCGCGTGAATTTGACTTCGCTCGGGCTCGGCACGTCGCCATTGGGCGGGTGTGGTGTTCCGGTGAGCTTCGAGATCTTTGAGGCTGTCATCCTTAAGGCATACGAGCAGGGCGTACGTTATTTCGATGTTGCTCCGCTCTATGGTCTCGGGAAGTCGGAGCATTTCCTCGGTCATGTCCTTCGTGTTCACGGTCTTCGTCCGGAGGTCGTCGTGAGCACCAAGGCAGGCCGGCTATTGAAGCCGGCAAGCCGTTCAAAGCGCGCGGAAAGTCTTTATGGGATCAACTGGGTCGATCCGCTGCCCTTCGTCGACGAATACGATTACAGCTACGATGGCATCATGCGGTCCTTCGAGGATAGTCAGCAGCGCATGGGGCTCGACCATATCGACATTCTTTTCCTGCACGACGTCAGCGGTGTCTGGCACCAGGAGAAGTACCCTGTCTATCAGCGGCAACTCCGTCAGAGCGGATATCGGGCATGCGACGAACTCCGTCGCTCGGGAGCGGTTAAGGCGATTGGTCTTGGTGTAAACGAGACCGCTTCGGTACTTGAAGTGGCCGGCGAATTCGATCTCGACTGCTCGCTCGTGGCAGGGCGGTACACGCTCCTCAATCATGCACCACTGACTGACTTCTTCCCTGAGGCCCAACGTCTTGGCATCGGCATTATCGCCGGCGGTGTCTACAATTCGGGGATTCTTGCGGAGGGCAGTCGGGGTAATGCGTTAACGCGGACCTATGACTATCAGACGGCCCCCGAATCCATCGTACAGCGCGTGGAGGCGCTGGAAGCTGTTTGTGAGCGTCACAACGTCGCGCTCGCCAATGCGGCTTCCCAGTTCGTCTATGCGCATCCGGCCGTGACATCGGTGGTTCAGGGCGCGCTCACGACGGCGCATGTGGAGCAGAACGTCGCCTCGATATCGGCGCCAATTCCTCAGGCCTTCTGGATGGACCTCAAGAGCGAAGCTCTGATCCCGAAAGAAGCCCCGCTGCCGGATCAGGGCTCTCTGGTCCTGTCCGGCTAGATTTCAAGACAAGCAAGGAGAAGAGCGATGATGCCGCTCGAAAAGCGAACTCTCGGCCACACTAAAGTGTCCGTCACATCCGCCGGGCTCGGGACCGTGCCTCTTTCCGGGTTCAATGTCGGAGTGCCCTATTCCGAATTCGAAGCTGTCGTCAAGGCAGCCTTCGATCTCGGCGTCCGCTATTTCGATTGCGCGCCGATGTATGGTCTCGGAAAGGCAGAGCATTTCCTGGGCCGTGCTCTCCGGGACCTGCGCATTCGCGATCAGGTCGTCGTGAGTACGAAGTGCGGCCGCGTGCTCAAGCCCGCGAGCCGAACACCGAAGCTCGACACGGTGTACGGCATCGAATGGGTTGATCCTTACCCGTTTAGAGACACCTATGACTACACGTACGACGGTGTGATGCGCTCGTTCGAGGATAGTCAGCAGCGTTTGGGCCTGGATTATGTCGATGTGCTTCTGGTCCATGACGTCGGGCGCGCATGGCATGGCGATCAAGCAGAATATTACTGGAACCAACTCCGTGAGAGCGGATACCGGGCCCTCGATGCGCTGAAGAGTTCGGGTGCTATCGGTGCGGTAGGGTTGGGGGTAAATGAGACCGAATCCGTCGTTGGAGTCGCGCGCGAATTCCCGATTGACTGCGCTTTGATCGCGGGTCGATATACGCTTCTCAACCATGCACCGCTCGATGGGCATTTTGATGAGCTTCAGTCCCGAAATGTCTCTGTAATTGCGGGCGGCATCTACAATTCGGGCATCTTAGCCGCTGGATCGAAGGCGGTGGCCTCGACCTATGACTACCAGCAGGTCCCCAGCGCTATCCTGGAGCGCGTCCGTTCAGTCGAGAAAGTTTGCGAACGACACGGTGTTGATCTACCGACCGTCGCGACCCAGTTCGTGCAAGCGCATCCCGCCGTCGCCACCGTGGTTCAGGGTGCGAAGTCGACAAGCGAGGTTACCCAGAACGTCCACGCCGTCTCGGCGCGGATACCCGCTGCTCTCTGGCAGGACTTGAGGAACTTCAACCTGATCCCATCGAATGCTCCGGTTCCTGAAGACGGGCGATCCTCGTGAGCGGATTTCTGGGCGCACAGTTCCGTGCCGGCGATCCCTTCGAGAGGATTGCAACGGGTTCAGCGGTCGCCGAATACGACATTGTCATCGGGCCGGTCGTCCGCTATCTGCGCGATGTCGTAACGGACCGCTCTGTTCGTCTTCTCGCGAACTTCATCGGGACGTCACATCTGGAGGACGAAAGCAAGCCTGACGCCGGCGATCCGGATCATGTGTACGATGTTCTTGCAGCGGTTCGGGTCCCGCTGCAGCGGCGGCATGAGCATTACCACGTGAAGCAGGCGGCACATCTGCTGCTGCCGCCGCGAGCGGCCCTGGCACTGCATCGGCGTACGAGCGAGACGAGCTTGCTGTCAAAGGCCTGGGGCCATCTGCGGCGGGCGAGCCCGATCGCCAGCGGCGGCTTGATCGATCTGCGGCAGTGTTGTGGCCACCTTAAGCTTGGCGCTGATCCTCTGATTGGAGCCTCCGAATGACGAGATATGCCATCACTGTGCTCGAATACGCAGCGAGCCCCCAGCATCCGATAAGTGGGGTATTATACGGGCGGCACAACAGTGGAAGCATGAACCTGCCGTTTGCCTATGTGCTCCTGCGCAGCAGCGAGACGGTTGCGTTGGTTGACACTGGTTATGATCAGTCGGATTTCGGAGGCGAGATCGCCAATTCGATCGGCGTCACAGGCTGGACCCCACCTTCTCAGGTCCTGGGGGCCGTCGGCATTCGTCCCGAAGATGTGCAGCACGTGTTCCTCACACACGCTCATTTCGACCACATGGGCGGGCTGGACTACTTCCCGAACGCTAAGTTCTACATCCAGAAGCGCGAGATCGAAAGCTGGGTCTGGGCCATGACAAAGGGGCGCCGTTTTCGTTCCCTCCTCGGCGGCATCAATCCTGCCGATATCTTGAAGCTCGTGGATCTCGGACTGAAGAATCGGCTGCTCGTGCTGGACGGTGCGTCGCACGACGTCCTGCCGAATATCGATCTTCTTCCAGCCTTCGACACGCACACGGCAGGTTCGCAGTACGTGGTGGTCCGCAACGGCGGAAGCATCGAGGACCGATGGGTCCTTACCGGAGACGTCGTCTACACATACGAAAACCTGCACGGAGGCGATCGGAATGATCCATGCTTCGTGCCGCCAGGACTTGCGACGGGAAGCCAGACCAATCTAATTCTCACGGCGGAAGAGATGCTCGCCAGCGTCGGCGGCGACATGCTGAGGCTCGTACCCGTCCACGAGGAAAAGCTCAAGGACCACTTCCCGTCTAGGGTGAGTGATCGGGGACTTCGAATCACCGACATCGCGACACTTTGAAACGGTTCAGGGGCTAGCAAGCCAGCGAGGGTATCGCTCATGGATTACATGCGTTTGGGCCGCTCGGGCCTCAAGATCTCGCGGATCGTACTGGGTTGTATGAGCTACGGAGTGGGAGAGCGAGGGAATCATCCTTGGACGCTCGGTGAAAGCGAGAGCCGGCCGTTCATACAGAAGGCCCTCGACTGCGGCATCAATTGCTTCGATACGGCCAATGTGTACTCGGACGGTACGAGCGAGGAGATCGTCGGCAAAGTTCTAAAGGAAATTGTGCCGCGAGACGAGATCGTGATCGCTACGAAGGTCTACGGCCGTATGCGGCCGGGGCCAAACGGGGCAGGTCTTTCGCGAAAGGCGATTCTTGCCGAAGCGGAGGCCAGTCTCCGGAGGCTCGGCACAGACTATATCGATCTGTACCAGATCCATTTTTGGGACAACGACACGCCGATCGATGAAACGCTCGAAGCATTGAACGATCTCGTGCGCAGCGGTAAGGTCCGTTACATCGGCGCCAGCAACACTTATGCTTGGCAGTTTGCCCAAGCTCTCTATCGGGCCGACGCCAACTCTTGGGCACGCTTCGTGTCGATGCAATGTCACCTAAATCTCCTCTATCGGGAGGAGGAACGAGAGATGCTGCCGCTCTGTCGCGACGAGGGCGTTGGTGTAATCGCCTTTAGTCCGCTGGCTCGCGGGCGCCTTACCCGCCCCTGGACTGAGAAAAGTGCCCGTTCCGAGACGGACAACGTAACGTCGCAGTTCTATGGACACGCCGAAGCGGCCGACCGGAGTATTGTGGACGTGCTGTCTGACATCGCAACGGAGCGTCGGGTAGCACCAGCGCATATAGCTCTCGCCTGGGTGGCCGGAAAAGACGGCGTAACGGCGCCGATCATCGGCGCAACGAAGCCTCAGCACTTGGACGATGCAATCGCGGCCTTAGGCCTGAAGCTGACGTCTGAGGAAATTGCGCGTCTAGAAGACCGCTATGTGCCTCACAGAGTTGTCGGCTTGAAGTAAAATAAGCCCGAGTCCGGTCGAGGGAAGCGCCCGGCAGATCAGAAACAAACACGAAAAAAAGTGCCGGGATCTACGAGATCCCGGCACAGTCAGGGAGAGCCCTCGGAAAGAGTGGAGCGAGGCTGGCCGTTCGCTTTGGGTTAGTGGTCGGCGGCTGAAGCCGAGCAGCAGGACGGCTTCAAGAAATCTCAAGCATCTGCCGGACATCGTCAGGACACGCAATTTCGCGGCCGCACCCCCTTGCGATGACGCATGTCCGACGGACGAGCTCCTCGTTAGTCGGACGGCCGTATTCGATGTAGGGATAGTCTCCGATCCCCGGGGCGATGTTGCCGCCGCGTCTGGCTACGCCTTCGCACATAGCCAACAAGTTGCCGCCAACGATGTTGGCCGTCCAACTGTGGCGAACGTGCTTTGGTAAGAACGGCAAGAATGCGTCCAGCCCTTCGAGCGTGCCGGGATGACCGGTGAGATAGGGACCGTCGGTCATGTTGAGCAAGAAGTAGCCCGGCGCTGCTACAAGTCCCATTTCCATGAACGCTATCGCGCGTCGGACGAATCCGATCGACCAGCAAGTCATCTTCGGCTTTATGCCGGCGGATTTGAGGGAGCGAAAATAGTGCTCCACGGCGGACGTTCGGTTTTCATAGATGCGGTCGGAATGCTGGAACACGAGCTTGTCGCGATCGAACAGGTCGAGATTGCTGCTTCCGGTATCGATTGGCACAATATCGGGTTTGGTCTCCGGGTTTTTGGCAAGCTCAAGAATGCAGTTGATGCGCGCGTTCGGGTCAGTGTCGTTGGCAAAGAAGCCAAGCGTCGGCAGGATCAGTATATCGCATTTCTGCCTGACCTTGCGAATGATCTCGGCGTTCTTCTCAGCCGTGTGGAGGGGCGCGCCATCATCAGCTCTGGCGTGAAAATGCAGGATCGACGCGCCGGCCTCGCGACAGCGGGCCGCGGTTTCGGCTATTTCATCCGCCGTCCATGGCACATTCGGGTTTCCATCCCGCATCGCGTATTCGTTCACGCGAGCTTCGACGATCATCTTCTTGTGCGTCATTTTTGATGCCTCATGCCAACGACCAGGCGGACTTCAAGGCCGTCCGTAGTGGGTTGGGCTATCCACGATCGAGCGGTGCCCGAGCTTAAGACTCGGGCGCAGAACCCCCAAACGACTTTTAACGCCGACCTTGTGATAAAAGCTCACAGCCGCTAGAATGTCATTTTGAGGGGACGAATGGCGCGTCCAAAGCCTTCGCTCAATGCATTACGTGCTTTCGAAGCAACGGCGCGGTTGCGCAGCATGACTGCGGCTTCGCTCGAGTTATCGGTGACTCATGGGGCGATCAGCCGCCATATTCGATCGCTCGAAGAATTGCTTGGCGTTCCGCTCTTGGTGCGAACGTCCTCCTCGACAGACCCGACCCCTGAGGGGAGTCGCCTGGCTGAAGGCCTCACCGCTGCATTCAATCTTATAGACGGGAGTGTCGAGCAGATGTTGCCTGGACCGCTGACAGTTTCGTGTTCGGCGACCATCATGATGTATTGGCTAATTCCCCGCCTCGCGGCGTTTCACGAAGCGCATAAGAACATCGATCTCCAGTTCAATATGAACTACGATCAGGTGGACTTCATCCGCGATAAGGTGAGTATTGCGATACGTTCCAGCACCATCGCGCCACCCAAGGATGTTGTCATAAAAGAGCTTGCTCGGGAGTGGATTTCCCCCGTTTGTGCGACTTCCTATGCGAAGGCGAACAGGCTCCAAAAGCCGGGCGACATCGCGAACTGCCGTCTGTTGGGTACGCGGACCCGTCCGGAGGCCTGGTCGGATTGGTTCGACGAGTTGGGGCTGCGGCAAGATGTCCACATTCAAGAATCCTACGAACACTTCTATTTGCTAATCCAGGCCGCGCTGTGCGGCCTTGGCTTGGCGCTAGTCCCCACGATGTTTGTCCTCGAGGAAATCAACGCCGGACGGCTGGTCGCGCCATTCGGCAGCATTCCCGGCAAGCGAAGGTTGATGCTTTGGACCGCTCCTCACGTGGCGACCCGTCCAGAAAGTAGGGCGGTTTCCCACTGGCTCACGCACGAGATGTCCACCACCGCGAAGATGTGTGCAGCCTTGGGCAGGGTGGACGCCTAGTTCACCTTCGAAGCCCGAGCCGTGTTGGATCCGTGGATCGCGTGATGTGAGTTTTTCTCACAGCTTGCGTAGTCAATATCGTTTGCTGCCGCGGTGTACTCAAGGTCAGATGTGCCCGTCCATCATACGAACGGGTTCTGTAGGCCGTCCGGATGAAAGAGACGAACTTTCGGAAGAAACGCAGCAAACCTCGACAGGGCGTACCATGCGCAGCGATAGTCCGCGATCCGAGTTTACCGCCCGATATCTCGTCGAGACCGGCGATAGCGTGGCGAGGGCAGCGGAAGTCATTGCCGGGGAGCAATCGAGCGGGACGTTTCTTGCGTTACCCGGGGAAACCGATGAGCTCAAGAAGCGATCGCGAGCCCGGGTGATTAGCGTAACCGAGCTTCCGCCTGTCGATAGCCCGACTCTGAGCAGTTCCTTCTTCGAGAAAAACGATCGTCCAAAAGCATTTCATCGCGGCGAGATCGAAATCGCATTTCCGGTTGACAATGTAGGCTGCAATATCCCGACGCTCTTGGCGACCATTGCTGGCAATCTGTTTGAGCTGGGCGAGACGACGGGCCTCCGGCTCCTCGACATCAAGATGCCCGTCAGCTACGCCGCGGGCTTTCCGGGTCCGAAGTTCGGTGTCGAAGGCACCCGACGTTTGGCCGGAGTGTTTGATCGGCCAATGATTGGCACGATCCTGAAACCCAGCATTGGCATGTCTCCGTCCGAGACCGCCGCGCTCGTCGACAAGATTTGCGAAGCGGGCATAGACTTTCTCAAAGATGACGAGCTGATCGCGGATCCGCCGTATGCGCCCTTTGAGGAGCGCCTGAAGGCTGTGTTCCCAGTCATCGAAAAGCATGCCGATCGCTTGGGTCGAAAGCCGATGTACGCAATCAACATCAGTGGCTCGATCGACGACATGCGACGTCGCCACGACCTGGTTCTGGAAGCCGGCGGCACGTGCGTGATGGTGAGTGTGAACTGGTGCGGTTTTTCGGCAATTGAACATCTGCGAACATACACTAATCTACCGATCCACGGTCACCGCAACGGCTGGGGCCTGTTTACACGCCACCCATGGCTCGGCTTCGACTTTGCCGCGTTTCAAAAGCTATGGCGCCTGACCGGTATCGATCATCTGCATGTCAACGGCCTGAGGAGCAAATTCTGGGAGCCGGATGATTCGGTCATTGCTTCGGCCAGGTCTTGTCTGGCGGCCTTTTCAGGCGTCAAGCCGATGATGCCGGTCTTCTCGTCGGGACAATGGGCAGGACAAGCCGGTGACACGTTTGCGCGGCTTGGAGCCATCGATCTAATGCATTTGGCAGGAGGTGGCATCATGGGCCATCCAGGTGGCATTGCTGACGGTGTCATGAGCCTGCGCGAGGCCTGGGAAGCCGCAGTTCAAGGCGTGCCAGTAACAGAATACGCCAAATCCCATCGACCATTGCAGCTCGCTATTTCCAAGTTCGGAGGCGCGTCGTGACGCAAGGTCGATATCGGCTTGCTTTCTACGGCGACGATTTCACAGGATCGACTGACGCCCTTGAGGCCGTGGCCTTCGCCGGGCTACGTGCGGCACTGTTTCTACGTCCCCCGACGCCGGACGTCTTGCAGCATTTCGGCGACCTAGAGGTTGTCGGCCTCGCGGGAGTAAGCCGCGGCATGTCGTCCGCGGAGATGACTGAGCGCCTGCCGGGAGATTTCCGATACCTCGCATCGCTTGGAGCACCAATTGTGCACTACAAGGTGTGCTCAACTTTCGACAGCTCGCCCGGGATCGGCAGCATCGGCCGGGTGATCGAGATCGCGAAGTCCGTGTTCGGTAACGATCCGATCCCGATCGTCGGCGGAACGCCTTCGCTGCAACGATACTGCCTCTTCGGCAATCTATTTGCCCGATCCGGGACGGATGGGAACATCTACAGGATCGACCGTCACCCGATCATGAGCGTTCATCCCGTGACGCCGATGAAGGAAAGCGATCTGGCCGTCCATATCGGGCGGCAGGCAGCACTCAAGATCGAAAAACTCACGTTGCCCTTCCTTGATCAGGATTACGCGCGGACCGCCGACCGGTTCGCAGAACTGTCGAAATCTGCGCCCGATGCGATATTGCTGGATTCCGCGAATGCGTCGCAACTTACGCAGGTCGGCCGACTGCTCGCCGATCGCGCGGCCGGGAATCGAAGCGCATTTGTAGTCGGCCCGTCGGGTGTGGAATATGCTTTGATGCAATGGTGGCGTGAGGCCGGGATAATTCCTCCGCCGTCTGAAAACTATGGTAACCCGTCCCCGGTTGACCAAGTGCTTGCCGTGTCCGGCAGTGCTTCCTCGCTGACGGCCTTGCAGATCGACGCAGCCGTACGGGCCGGTTTTGCCGAAGTTCCTCTTGATGCAGCCGGCTTGCTTGATCCCGACAAGCATGGCGCCATCGCGACCCAAGTCGTCCAAAGCGCCACTTCTCTTCTGAAGGAAGGGCGTAGCGTCATATTGCATACGGCCCGCGGTCCGGATGATCCGCGGATCGGAAAGATGATCGAGAAGCTCGTCGGCGGCGGAATGTCTCGCGAGCTCGCCAAGCATGAAGGCGGCCGTGATCTCGGCCGCAAGCTCGGACAGCTCGTCAGTGACATCGTCGATGTGGTACCTTTGAAGAGATTGCTGCTGTCGGGCGGCGACACGTCGAGCCAAGTCGCGCAGTTGCTGGACATTGACGCCCTCGAAATTGCGGCCCGCATAAGTCCAGGCGTTCCGCTCTGCAGAGCCAGGGCGACACGCGGCCGGTTGGACGGACTTCAGATAGCGTTCAAAGGCGGTCAACTCGGCGAAGAAAAGTTCTTCGAACACGGGTGGCTAGGCAAAGTCTAACAAAAGCGAAACAGGGAGGACGCCATGAGTGTCCCATCGATGCCCTCGGGCGGCGTGGTTACGCACGATGGTGCGAGCGACGCCATGTCGTGCGCGGCTCTGCCGAAAGTCATGGAGAACTCAAGCAAGAACGTCGCGCTTGCTGCTGCGGACGGCGTCGACCGAGTGATCGGTCGACTGCTCGAGGTGTGCGTCTCCATACTGCTCGCCGCGGAGATCCTGCTGCTGTTTGCCGGAGTTCTGGCGCGCTACGTCTTCCTCAAGCCGATCATTTGGTCGGACGAACTCGCGTCCATGCTGTTTCTCTGGCTCGTGATGCTGGGCTCTGCCATCGCGTTGCGACGGGGCGAGCACATGCGGATGACGGCCCTGTTCGCTTTCGTATCGCCGCGGATGCGAGCGCAACTAGACGCAATCGCATTGGCGGCATCGCTCGGAGTGGTCGTCCTGCTATTCCCAGCCACGCTCGAGTACGCCATCGAGGAAGCGATCGTCAGGACGCCGGCGATGGACCTCTCCAATGCTTGGCGCGCCACCGCTGCACCCGTTGGCTTCGGGTTGATGGTCATATTTGCGCTGCTTCGGCTCGTTCGCCTCGCTGATACGAAATTGATCTTTTCTTCGCTCGGCACCGTCGCGTTCATTGTGGGCCTGTTTTGGTTGCTCCAGCCGCTATTTGGGCCGCTTGGCAACATCAATCTTTTCATCTTCTTCGTCGTGGTGGTGGCGTGCGCTGTATTCACTGGCGTGCCGATCGCCTTTTCATTCGGTCTGGCGACGTTCGGCTATCTCATGCTCACTACGAGGACGCCGCCGCTCATCATCGTGGGCCGCATTGATGAGGGCGTCAGCCACCTGATCCTGCTTTCGGTTCCTCTGTTTGTATTCCTCGGCCAGCTCATCGAAATGACAGGCATGGCGCGGGCCATGGTTTCTTTCCTTGCCAGCCTGTTGGGTCATGTGCGTGGTGGACTATTGTACGTCCTCGTCGGAGCGATGTACCTCGTATCCGGCATCTCGGGATCGAAAGCCGCGGACATGGCGGCAGTTGCGCCTGTTCTTTTCCCCGAGATGAAGCGCCGCGGCGCCAAGGAGGGAGACCTCGTCGCGTTGCTCGCGGCAACAGGCGCCCAGACCGAGACAATTCCCCCCAGCATCGTCCTCATCACGATCGGGTCGGTTACGGGTGTCTCGATCGCGGCCTTGTTCACCGGAGGCCTGCTACCTGGCGTCATCCTGGCGATCACGCTCTGTTGCGTCATCGCGTGGAGGTACCGCAACGAGGACCGCAGCCTCGCCCGTCGTGCCTCCGCCAAGGAGATCGGCAAGACATTTTTGGTCGCCGTGCCGGCAATCGCATTGCCATTCGTCATTCGCTCTGCCGTCATCGAAGGCGTGGCGACCGCGACCGAGGTGTCCACGATCGGCATATTCTATGCGATCGTCGTCGGAGCTCTGTTCTACAGGCAATTCGACTGGCGGCGTATCAAGCCTATGCTGGTCGAGACCGCCAGCTTGTCCGGCGCAATTCTGTTCATCATCGGCACCGCGACGTCGATGGCATGGAGTTTGACGCAATCGGGATTCTCGCGCTCGCTCGCCGTGGCGATGAAGCAGCTGCCGGGCGGGTCAATGAGTTTCATGGCGGTGTCCATCGTGGCCTTCGTCGTACTGGGCAGTGTGCTCGAGGGCATTCCCGCCATCGTTCTCTTCGGGCCGCTGCTTTTCCCGATCGCTCAAGCGCTCGGAATCGATCTCGTGCACTATTCGATGGTCGTCATATTGGCGATGGGCGTCGGGTTGTTCGCACCGCCATTCGGCGTTGGCTACTACGCAGCTTGCGCGATCAGCAGGGTAAGCCCGGACGCTGGAATGAGACCCATCGTGGGTTACATGGCGGCCCTGTTGATCGGGCTCGCGATCGTGGCGCTGGTCCCCTGGATATCGACGGGATTCCTGTAAGGGCTGATGCCCAGACGCATAAGAGTACTAACCACGTAGAGAATGGAGGGAAGCGATGAAACGGACTTTCAATCGCAGGACGTTTCTTCAGGGGACCACGGCAGCAGCTCTGGCCACTAGCGTTGGATATCCTGTTAAAAGTGCTCGGGCGGCCGCGGAGTTCCGGCTTCGCTGGGGTTTCAATCTCGCCGAGTCTCATCCGATTACGGCGCGCGCCAGAGAGGCGGCTGAACGCGTATTGACGGAAACGAAGGGACGGGTGGAAATCAACGTGTTTCCCAACAACCAGCTCGGCGGCGACACCGACATGCTGTCGCAACTGCGAGCCGGCGGGCTCGATCTGTTCCTCAATTCCGGGATCAATGTTCTCTCGACGATCGTCCCGTCGGCATCGATTTACGGATTGGGGTTTATCTTCCCCGACTATGATGCCGTCTGGAAGGCGATGGATGGAGAGCTCGGTGATGCGTTGCGGCTTGCTATCGGAAAAGCGAATCTCGTACCCGTAGGCAAGATGTGGGATAACGGATTCCGCAACATCACCACAAGCACGAAGCAGATCAACACCCCCGCCGATCTGAAGGGCGTCAAGATCCGCGTGCCGGTCGGCGCGCTCTGGACGTCGATGTTCCAGGCCTTTGGTGCCGCACCGACAACGATCAACTACAGCGAACTGTATTCCGCGCTGCAGACCAAGATCGTCGACGGTCAGGAAAATTCGTTGGCGAATATCTTCACCGCGAATCTGTTCGAAGTGCAGAAATACTGCGCTTTGACCGGCCACATGTGGGACGCCTTCTTCTGCGTCGCAAATAAGCGGAACTGGGAAGCTATTCCCGAGGATCTCCGCAAGATCATCGCTACTGCAATCAATGATGCCGCGATGGCTGAGAGAAAGGATATGGCAACGCTCGCGACATCCCTACGGGGAGATCTGTCCAAGAAGGGCCTCATATTCAACGAGCCGGACGTCGCAGCCTTCCGGGAAGCGCTTCGCGCTGCTGGGTTCTACAAAGAATGGCGTGCAAAGTACGGCGAGGAACTGTGGACAACGCTTGAGCGGACCACCGGAAAGTTAACCTGAGACGACGAAGCGGGAGTTAGATTGATATGAGATTGAACAAGAAGGTGGCGCTCGTCACCGGTGGCGCGCGCGGTATCGGCCTCGCGATCTCCAAGGCGTTGGCGCGAGAAGGGGCTCGCATTATCATCGCGGACCTCAACGTGGATGGCGCGAAAACATCGGCGTTGATGCTCGAAAACGCAAGTCGCGAGCATCTCGGCTTGAAGGTGGATGTAGCGAACCAGGAGTCTGTGACCGAGTTGTTGGATGAAATCGTCCAGCAGTGCGGCGGATTGGACATTCTGATCAACAATGCCGGCATCGGTGGCAATACACCCTTCCTCGATATTAAGCTCGAGGATTGGGAACGAATGATCTCGATCAATTTGACCGGTGCATTCATTGTAGCGCAGGCGGTTGCGCGCCAGATGGTAAATCAGGGCCGCGGCGGAAAGATCATCAACATTGCTTCGCTTTCGGGACAGCGCGGTGGAAACGGACGAGGCGCATATGGCGCCGCCAAAGCCGGGCTGGAGTTGCTCACGAAGGTTATGGCGGTCGAGCTCGCGCAGCACCGGATCAATGTCAACAACATTGCTCCAGGAGCGATCGAAACCGATATGGCCAAGACGGCACACGACCCGGCGACGCGGAAAGCCTATGAATATCTCATCCCAATGAGCCGCTATGGGCTTCCGGAGGAAATTGCCGATGCCGCGGTTTTCCTGTCGTCGGACGAGAGCCGATACGTTCACGGCCACACATTGAACGTCGACGGAGGATTCCGGGAGGCCGGCTTGATGTTCGGGCCTGACAAGACACCTCCGCGATAGCCGGAGATTGACACACATTGAGGAACCGCTTCGTCCGGGAGCGGTCCTGATTGGCCGATGGAGAGATTACTGACGTGCGCCGAAATCGCCGAGCAAAGATAGTAGCGACCGTTGGACCGGCATGCTGCGAACCAGAGATGCTTCGAAAGTTGTTCGAGGCAGGGGTCGATACGTTTCGTCTCAACTTCAGCCACGGTGCGAAGCAGGACCATGCCAAGGTTCACGCCGCGATCCGAGATCTGGAGATCGAGATGGGCAGGCCGATCGGTATTCTGCTCGACCTCCAGGGACCCAAGATTCGTATCGGTACGTTGCGCGAAGGGAGCCTGACGCTGGTGGCGGGCGAGACCGTCCGGTTCGTTCAGGAAGGCACCGAAGGTGATCGGGATGCGATCCCATTGCCGCATCCGGAGGTGTTTGCGGCGGCAGCGCCGGGGCACGATCTATTGATCGATGATGGACGGCTGCGAGTTCGCGTCAAATCGCTCGATCGCGAGAGCCTTGAAGCCGAGGTGATCATCGGCGGAAAGCTCTCCAACCACAAAGGAGTTAACCTGCCGGGGACGATCCTCGATCTGTCGCCACTTACTCCGAAAGACCGTGGAGACCTCGATTTCGGTCTTCGACTGGGCGTCGATTGGGTGGCGCTATCGTTCGTGCAACGGCCGGGAGATCTCATTGAGGCGAGGGGACTGATCGGGGATCGGGCAGGCCTCGTCGCGAAGATCGAGAAGCCGGCGGCCCTCGATCGAATTGATGACATCATTAGTCTGTCCGACGCGGTCATGGTGGCGCGAGGCGATCTTGGCGTCGAGATTCCTCATCAAGACGTTCCTGGCCGACAAAAGGAATTGGTACGGGCCTGTCGATTGGCAGTAAAGCCGGTAATCGTGGCCACGCAGATGCTCGACTCCATGGTCGCTTCGCCGACGCCGACCCGCGCGGAGGCGTCGGATGTAGCGACGGCCATCTACGATGGAGCCGACGCGGTAATGCTGTCCGCGGAGTCTGCCGTAGGCCGCTACCCGCGTGAAGCAGTGGAGATGATGGACAGCATTATCCGCAGCACAGAACGTCACAAGATGTATCGTTCTATCGTCGATGCTTTGCGCCCGGAGGAGGAGCAGACGGCCCCTCACGCGGTGGCCGCGGCGGCTGCGGGATTAGCATCTGCGATCCATGCCTCTGCGATCGTCGTCTACACATCTGGAGGCACGACCGCAGCTCGCATTGCCCGTCGCCGTCCGGATGTGCCTGTTCTTGCAGTGACTCCAAGTATGGACACTGCGCGCCGGCTTTGCTTGCTCTGGGGTACGCACAGTGTGTCGTCAACCGACGTGAACGACTACGAGGAGATGGTGTCTCGGGCCGTCTCTACCGCGGTCGGCGAGAAGTTCGCTGAACGCATGGACACGGTAGTGATCGTCGCGGGAATCCCATTCGCGCAGGCCGGTACCACGAACAACATCCGCGTCATGACGGTGCCTTGAGCTTCTGTAAGCTTAACGCACATCGCCGTTACAACTGGTCGTTGGCAATTATCCACTCTCATCGCGCCTAGTGGCGGCTTCTACGCTTCGCAGACTAAGAGGCATGCCAAGGAAAAAGAGTTGGAAGCTGGCGCGCTGCTACGCGTCAATTAGATGCGTGGTCGCTCGCATCTGACCAGCGCATTTACTCGCTCTCATGGCGGGTAGTCGGGGAAACGAAGGATGCTACCTAACCTGAAAGCCGCGGATCTGGTGTGGCTGGTGGCAAGGCCCAATCTGCAGGGCGGAATGAAGGAAGAGCCATGCCGATTGCATTCCCAATACCTGACGCGGCCGTGCTCGGCCGCCGCGGCGAAATTCTGACCGGCCTTGGCCAACTCGTTGCTCCGGAGGCGCTCATCGTCTCCGAAGACGAACGCCGCGCCTTCGAGACCGACGCCCTTACTGCCTATCGGCGCATGCCGCTCGCGGTCGTGCTTCCGTCGACCACCTCGGAAGTGTCGGCCGTCCTGAAGTTCTGTGCGCAAAATCAGGTGAAGGTTGTTCCGCGCGGTGCCGGAACGTCGCTCGCGGGCGGGGCGATTCCGCAGGAGGATGCGATCGTTCTCGGCGTATCGAAGATGAACCGGATCTTGGATGTCAATTTCGGGAACCGGACCGCCCGAGTGCAGGCGGGCGTTACCAACCTTGCGGTGAGCCAGGCAGTTGCGCACGAAGGCTTTTTCTATGCACCCGACCCGTCGAGCCAGCTCGCCTGCACCATCGCCGGCAACATCGGCATGAATTCCGGCGGGGCGCATTGCCTGAAATACGGCGTGACCACGAACAACATCCTTGGCGTGACACTTGTCTTGCTCGACGGAACGATAGTTGAGATCGGCGGAGAGCACCTCGACAGCCCAGGCTACGATCTCCTCGGTCTTATCGTTGGATCGGAAGGCCAGCTCGGCGTCGTTACCGAAGCGGTCGTGCGGATTCGTCGTGCCGCGGAGGGCGCCAAGCCCGTCCTATTCGGCTTCGATACGAGCGAGGAAGCGGGGGCCTGTGTCGCGGCAATCATGGGTGCAGGCATCGTCCCGGTTGCCATTGAGTTCATGGATAAACAGACGATCGAGATCGTGGAGGGATTTGCCAAGGCGGGTTACCCGCTCGACGTCGGCGCTCTTCTGATTATCGAGGTGGAGGGCTCCGACCGTGAGATGGAAGCCATGCTCGCGCGGATCGTCGGAATCGCGCGGAAGCACAATGTCCGTCACATCAAGGAGAGCCACTCCGCAGCGGAAGCCGCGGCAATTTGGAAAGGACGCAAGTCCGCTTTCGGAGCAACAGGGCGTGTTGCCGACTACATCTGCATGGACGGTACAGTGCCGCTTGGTCAGCTGTCGAACGTCTTGAGACGCACAGGCGAGATTGTCGCGTCCTACGGCCTGCGTGTCGCAAATGTATTTCATGCGGGCGACGGCAACATGCATCCGCTGATTCTTTATGATGTTAACGATCCGGCCGAGCAGGCGAAGGCGGAAGCCGCTGGCGAAGACATCCTGAAATACTGCGTGGAAGTGGGCGGCTGCCTGACCGGCGAACACGGGGTCGGGATCGAGAAACGCGATTTGATGCGCTTCCAGTTCGAAGAACGCGATCTGTGGCAGCAGATGCGCGTGCGAGCTGTCTTCGATCCTGCATGGTTGCTCAATCCCGCAAAAGTGTTCCCGCTCGACAACCGGTTAACGGCGTAGCTACGCGTGCGACACCGGCATCGGGAGGGAGTTGTGTCCATATGACGCGCCATAGTCCAACGTCTGAGGCTGAGGCCTGCGCAATCGTCGCAGAAGCTGCGGCGCAGCGCACTCCACTGGCGATTCAGGGCAGTGGGACGAAGCGCGCGTTCGGCAGGCCGCCGCAATTCGAGTTGACCCTCTCGTCATCGCAAATGACAAAAGTCACGCTCTATGAGCCAGCAGAATTCGTGATTTCCGCCGAGCCTGGCGCCCCTCTCAATGGGATCGTTCGGCTGCTCGCGGAGCATCGGCAAGAGCTCGCCTTCGAACCTCTCGACTACCGCCCATTGCTGGGCAGCGACGGTGAACCGACGATCGGAGCGGTCGCCGCCATGAACCTTTCAGGACCGCGCCGAATCGCTGGCGGGTCAGCCCGCGATAGTGCTCTCGGGGTGCGGTTCGTCAATGGGCGCGGCGAGGCGATCAAGTCCGGCGGTCGTGTCATGAAGAACGTGACGGGCCTTGACCTCGTCAAGCTCATGGTCGGCGCGCATGGCACCCTCGGCTTCCTCACCGAAGTCACTTTCAAAGTCGTCCCGAGCCCACAGCGTGTAGCAACGTTGTGGCTGGTGGGCCTCTCCGACCAGACCGCCATAGCGGCGCTGTCGGCGGCGCTCGGCTCGCCGTACGATATCAGCGGCGCAGCGCACCTGCCCGCGAAGATCGGTGACGGCGCGCGCACCTTGATCCGCGTCGAGGGGTTTCCCGATTCGGTAGAATATCGACTCGGGGAGCTGCGGTCGCTTTTGAAAGCGTTCGGCACGGCCGTGGTGCTCGCCGATGACACTGGGAGGGATCTCTGGGGGGCGATCCGCGATGCAACGGTCCTCGCTGAGCCGCGCGATAAGGCGATCTGGCGCATCTCAACGGCACCGGCCAAAGGTGCTGACGTCGCGGCGCGGATTGCTCGGACTATCGATGCGCGGTGGTTCTTTGACTGGGGTGGCGGGTTGATCTGGCTGGCGTGCTCAACGGCCAGTGCCGCCAGTGCGGCAACGATTCGCGCGGCGACCCGTGAGGCCGGTGGACATGCCACCCTCGTGCGCGCACCCGAAGACGTCCGTGCTGCGGTCGATGTATTTGATCCTCCGGTCGAAGCGATTGCGCGGCTTCAGACCGGGCTGAAGGCCTCTCTCGATCCGGCTGGGATATTCAATCCTGGCCGGATGTTCCCCGAGCTGTAACGATGCAGACAACGTTTACCGCTGAACAACTACGGAATCCCGCAACAGAGGCTTCGGAAAAGATCCTTCGAAGCTGCGTTCATTGCGGCTTCTGCACCGCCACCTGTCCGACGTATCTGCTGCTTGGCGACGAGCTCGACAGCCCTCGCGGCCGCATCTATCAGATCAAGGACATGCTGGAGGGCAGCAAACCGGCGACCACGCCGGTCGTCAAGCACATCGACCGCTGCCTATCGTGCCTGTCGTGCATGACTACCTGTCCGTCGGGCGTGCACTACATGCACCTAGTGGATCATGCTCGCGCCTATATAGAACAGACATATCGGCGGCCCTTCCACGACCGGCTTGTCCGGGCCATGCTCGCGATGATTCTTCCCTATCCGAGACGGTTCCGAGCGGCGATCACTGCGGCGCAAATTGGCCGGCCGTTAAAGCATATCTTGGCCGGCTTGCCCCATGTAGGCGATCGGCTTGCGGCAATGATCGATCTCGCGCCAGCCCATGTGCCGCTTCGATCCGCCACGCAAAAGCCGGGTGTTTTTTCGGCAATGGGAGAGAAGCGCGGCCGCGTCGCAATTCTCAGCGGTTGTGCCCAGCCTGTACTACGCCCCGACTTCAATGAGGCAGCCGTCCGGCTCTTGACCCGCCACGGCGTCGAGGTGGTACAAGCCAGAGGTGAGGGGTGCTGTGGCGCGCTGGTCCATCATCTCGGACACGAACGCGATTCACACGAATTCGCAAGGAGAAACATCGACGCGTGGATCGCAGAGATGGATGGCGAGGGCCTCGACGCGATCATCATTACGGCGTCTGGATGCGGAACGACGATCAAGGATTACGGCTTCATGCTCCGTGAAGATCCCGCCTATGCCGACAAGGCACGGCGGGTTTCGGCAATCGCGCGAGATATCACCGAATTCCTCTGGCCGATGAAACTGGACGTCTCACCCATAGCGCGCGATCTCGTCGTCGCCTACCATTCGGCCTGTTCGATGCAGCATGGTCAAAAGATCACTGAGGAACCGAAAGCGTTGCTTAGACAGGCCGGCTTTACGGTCAGGGATATACCTGAAGGACACATCTGCTGCGGATCGGCGGGGACTTACAACATTCTTCAGCCGGAAATCGCGAAACAACTGCGTGTGCGAAAACTGGCAAACATTCGGCGCGTGAAAGCAGACCTGATCGCGACAGGAAACATAGGTTGCATCACGCAGATCGGCGATGGCGCCGACATACCGATCGTCCATACGATCGAGTTGCTCGATTGGGCGACCGGAGGACCAGCGCCGAAGTCATTTGCTGTGGGCTGATCTTAAAGGCGCGCGAGGTAACAACTGTGTGTCTGGTTGCAGCGAGTGCGAGATTGCGCGGTGAGAACTCGGGCATGGAAGACGCAAAACTCACCTTGGTTTTAGATGTCGCTCCCGATCATCCAGCGGCATCTGGCATGGTTCTGATTTGAGCGGCGGTTCTGGATCAGGGGTCGATAGCGCGAGCGAGCGCGCTCACGGCAAGTGTTGTCGGGAGACGCAGCGTTCTTACAAACAGTCCTCCAGAGACGGAGGATAATGTCACCCGCTTGACGCATGTTAAGTGGGGCGTGCGGATGGTTCGCGCCGATCTTCGGGCGAAACTTGCAACGGCGTCGCCGCCATACATGAATCAGAATCACCTAAATGCCGATCTAATTCTTTTGCTGTAATTGCCCAGACTTATATTGCTTTGGCGATCGCGGACCGAAGAGCCGCGCGAATCGGAGAAGCGCCCAGATCGAGTGCGCAGCGGAAGATCGCCGTATGCCTCGTCTCGTTCGCTGTTCGACAGGAGCGCGGGTTTCGCGCGTTCCGCAACAACTAGGATCAGGCGACATGACGGTTCAAGGCCACAACGTCTCACTGCACGAACGAGCTCGCCGCATCAGATGCCATGCGCTCCGAATGGGCGAAGTGCAGGGGCAGGGCTACATCGCCCAAGCCCTGGATATCGCTGACGTGTTGGCGGTGGCTTACTTCCATGCCATGCGGTATCGGCCGGAAGATCCAGAGTGGGAAGGGCGCGACCGCTTCCTTCTCTCCAATGGTCACTATGCAATTGCACTGTACGCCGCGCTGATCGAGGCAGGCATCGTTCCGGAGGCAGAGCTGGAGACCTACGGCTTCGATGATAGCCGTCTGCCGATGTCCGGTATGGCAAGCTACACGCCGGGGATGGAAATGTCGGGCGGTTCGCTGGGGCTCGGTCTTACCATCGCGGTCGGCCGATGCCTTGGATTGAAGCGAAAAGGATCCGACCGCTTCGTCTACACGTTGTTCTCTGACGGCGAGCTCGATGAAGGATCGAAGTGGGAGGCGATGATGTCCGCCGCTCACTACAAGTTGGACAATCTCATTGCCGTGGTCGACGTCAATAACCAGCAGGCGGATGGCCCTTCCGGCCAAATGATGGGCTTCGAGCCCCTGGTCGACAAAGTGCGATCATTCGGCTGGTTCGTTCAGCGGGTGGACGGTAATGATCTCAATGCCGTCGTTACGGCATTCGATGCGGCAAAGACGCACGAGGGAGCGGTGCCGCGAATGATTATCGCCGACACGGTCATGGGAAAAGGCGTGCCGTTTCTTGAGGCGCGTGAGCGGAATCATTTCATGCGCGTCGATGCGAACGAGTGGAAGTTGGCACTCGCAGCGCTGCAGGATGGGAGTCAGCCATGAAGGTGACATCAAGCACCACTACGTCGAAGCAGCGCCTTACGACATCGGCAATGATCGCTTCGATTGCCGCAGAGGGACAACCAACAAGGGCCGCGCCGTTCGGCCATGCCTTGATCGAACTCGCGCGACGGCGTCCCGAAGTCGTTGGGATGACGGCTGACCTCGGCAAATACACCGATCTCCATGTGTTCGCGAAGGAGTTTCCGGACCGTTACTATCAGATGGGTATGGCTGAGCAGCTATTGTTTGGGGGCGCGTCCGGACTTGCCGCAGAGGGCTTTATGCCGTTTGTGACGACTTACGCCGTGTTCGCTTCTCGGCGCGCCTATGATTTCATTCACCAGACGATTGCCGAAGAAGATCGGAACGTGAAGATCGCATGCGCGCTGCCAGGGCTCACATCCGGATACGGCCCAAGTCATCAGGCGGCTGAAGACCTGGCACTGTTCCGCGCGATGCCGAACATGACGGTTATCGATCCATGCGATGCTCTGGAAATTGAGCAGGCGGTGCCTGCCATGGCGGCGCATCCTGGACCCGTCTATATGCGTCTGCTGCGAGGGCAGGTGCCGCTCGTGCTTGACGAATACGGCTACAAGTTCGAACTTGGAAGAGCGAAGCACTTGCGAACCGGGGATGACGTTCTCATCATCTCTTCCGGCCTACTCACGATGCGGGCGTTAGAAGCAGCAAAAAAACTTGAAGCAGATCGTGTTGGCGCGTCAGTGCTCCACGTGCCGACCATCAAGCCGCTTGATGTCGAGACCATTGTGGCCGCTTGTAGAAAGCCGGGGCGAGTCGTCGTCGTCGCGGAGAACCATACGATCATTGGTGGGCTAGGCGAAGCAGTCGCCGCTGTTCTGATGAGGGAGCGTGTGCATCCTGCATTCCACATGATCGGCCTGCCGGACGAATTCCTAGCGGCTGGCGCCTTGCCTACGCTTCACGATCGATACGGAATTTCGACGGATGCGATCGTTAGCAGCGTCAAGTCCTGGCTTTGACGGCTACGTACCACGACGCGCGGACGCCAGTCTGCTTGTCGACCTTGAACGAGTCGCCCTGAGTCTGCCTATACGGAGCCTCCCCAAATGAGCAGACAGGCACCTTTGACAGGTTCGCTCGGTACGGGAAGCGTAGGTCGAAACCTGCGCGGCAGGTAGCCCTTTCAGAGGATCCTGGTGCTCGCGGCCATAGGCCTATCCTCGTAAGCTAGGGAGCTTTAGCGTTCCCCCCACTGAAGACTTTCGTGCTCATACCGGATGCGCTTGTCGGCGGCCGCTCAGGCATTTGGCATTCTCCTTGGCGTGGAAACAGAGTCCAGGAGGCCAATCAGAGTCCTGCGGTTCGCGTGTTTGCTGTCGAAGCCACCACGAACCTCTCGCATGTTTATCGACAAGCCAGGCGTAGCGAGCGAGATCGGCATTTAAAAAATCTATCGGCAGTCTTATTTGACACCGGCTTTCTTTGCAGGTGCCGACGCTATTTTGCCCCGACCGTTTAGCACCCGTTTCTCTGATGCTAGCGCCGGTAAAGACGGTGACGGTCGGGGCGTGGGAGATTGTAGAACGTAACTCCCCTCGATCGAAGTTTGTTCGCCGCTCGAAACTGGCATGTGGATGAGGACAATTCACTCAATGAAGCCCGCAATTCGTTTGATCTGCTGATCCTATTTCTTATCGTCGGAAGAATGAGGGCGGCCGCAATGCACGACGGCGCCGGCATTGGGAGGAATTCATGTCTGCGCACCAGACCGCAACAACAACCGTAAACAATCGACGTCCCGACGCTCACTCGGTCGGAGCCGATAAGAGTGGAGTCCTTGCGGACCTCAAACCCGAAGTCTTCTTTCGCTACTTCGAAGAGATCAGCCGCATTCCCCGCGGGTCCTATAACGAGAAGCAGGTGAGCGACTACATCGCAAAGTTCGCGCGGGACCGCGGGCTCGAGTGCTACCAGGACGACATCCACAATATCCTCGTCAAGAAGCCGGGAACGAGCGGATACGAGAACGCATCGCCGCTCATCTTCCACGGTCATACCGACATCGTGTGCGAGAGCGATGAAGGTGTGGAGCACGATTTCGAGAAGCAGGGCATCAAGCTGCGGATCGACGGCGACTTCATCCATGGTACCGGTACGACGCTCGGCGCCGATAACACGGTGGGTGTGGCGTTGGCGCTATCCGTGCTCGACGCCAAGGACATTCCCCATCCGCCACTCGAGGTCGTACTGACAGTCCAGGAAGAGGTCGGAAAGGGAGGCGCTCAACACTTCGATGCGTCCCGTCTGACGGGCCGGCGGTTGATCGATTTCAATTGGCACGATCCCAAGAGTCTCTTCGCCGGCTGCGCGGGCGATATCTCGGCGCGCTTCCGGATCCCGACCGAATGGCAGAAGGCGCCGGCTGGTTTGACGGCGGTGCGATTGTTCGTGAAGGGACTGAGCAGCGGCCACTCGGAGTTCGACATTCATCTGGAGCGTGCAAACGCGATCGTCCTTCTGGCTCGGGTCGTCGGTGCGCTTCTTGACGACCTGCCGGTCCGCCTCGCATCGGTCAAGGGAGGCGTCAACCGGTACGTCATTCCGGGAGACGCTGAAGCAGTCATGTTGCTTCATCAAGCGGACATGAAACGTGCAAGCGAGATCGTTCGGAATGTCGCCGCAGATATCAAGAAGGAGTTCTCAGTCAGCGACCCGAAGCTGGAGGTCGGTTTGGAGCCGTGCGCCGGCCATGTCGATCGTGTACTTTCGGACGTAACCACCAATTCGGTCGTCCAGGCGGTCACGCTCACGCCGAACGGGGTCCAGAGCATGAGCCTCACCATCGCCAATCTGGTCGAAAGCTCGAACACCATTGCGTTGTTGTCGACAAGCGACGAGGAAATCGAGATTCTCTCGACTATTCCGAGCGCGATCAGCTCGCGGCGCTACGCCATCCTCAAACGAATCGAGCGGCTGGCCCAGCTAATGGGGCGCGGTACAAAGGTTACCACTTTTGCCGATTGCCCAGAGTGGCCCTACAACAAGGACTCGAAGCTTTTGGCGGTCGCCACCCGCGCGTTCGAAGATACGTTCAAGGCCAAACCTCACGTTGAAGTATCTCACTCGAGCCTCGAGTTGGGTCTTTTCAACAAGAAGATCCCGGGAATCGACATGATCTCGATCGGACCGGAAGCGTTCGATGTGCACACGACCCGAGAACGTCTCAATCATACCACCGTCGAGCCTATCTGGCGGCTTCTCAAGGAAATTCTCCGCAATCTCAGAGATTAGCGCGACGTCGCGCGTCTCAGCGGACTGATCGTTGGCAGAGCTCCATAATGACTGGAGCCCTGGACGAGGTTGCTCGCGCACGCGGGCAGCAGATGTTGCACCAAAAACAAGCATTGGAGGGGAAACATGAAGCGTTCTTTCTGTAATTCATTGGCGGCGGGGTTGATCGTGGCCGTCGTCGTGCCCGGTGTGGCCTTCGCCGCCGACTACGGGGCGGTTTTTCCAGGATTCCTCATGGACAAGGTGATTCCGCCGACCGGCAAAGAGGCGAAACCCCAGGTGAAGACCAACCGTCCCTTGAAGGTCGGTTTCCTGCCGACGGCAATGGATACGTACTATCAGCGTGTGCTGGCTGGAGTTAAGGAGGAGATCGATAGAGCCGGCGGACCTTCCACGATCCAACTGCTCGTGCAAGCGCCGAAGAGCCAATCCGCGACGGACGATCAGGTCCGCACGATGGAGGCCTGGATTAACGAACGCGTCGATGCGATAGCGGTCGCGCTCTACAACGAGGGCGCTTTGGAGCCGTTGATCCGCCGCGCGACGGAAGCGGGAATCCCGGTGTTCCTGTTCAACTCACCCGTCGCCGACGACCCTTATTACGTCAGCGATATCGGATACGACCAGAGCGACGGTGGTCGCGCTCAGGCGCAGTGGATTGTCGATAACTACAAGGACAAGGGGGAGGTCAAGATTGCTGTCCTGGAGGGCTTGCCCGGTCCGCACACTGCGCAGCGCATGAAGGGCTTCAATGAAGTCCTCTCAAAGTACCAGAACCTGAAGATTGTGGCCAAGCAGCCGGCGGGTTGGGTGCGCGCGCAAGGTCTGACCGTGACCGAGAACATGCTCACCGCGCATCCCGATGTGGATATTCTCGTTGCGCTCTACGATGAAATGGCGCTGGGAGGCCTGCAGGCCTTGAAGGCGAGGAAGCTGAACGGAAAGATTGCGATCGTAGGCTACGAGAACATGAAGGAAGCCAACGACGCGATCAAGGTCGGCGATTTTGCGGCGACCGTGGATACCGGGGCCAAGGAGGAAGGCCGCAACATCATCCGCGCGGTCGAGCAATTCGTCATGAAGGGCGAAAGCGTTCCGAAGAAGATCTTCGTCGCCCCGAAGACCTACGACGCCAAGAACATCGGCACGTTCGATCCGGCTGACTACATTTACGTCGCAAAGAACACGAAGTAGATGATCGCGAGGGGGCCACGCCGTTGTGGTGTGGCTCCCTCCGTTTGAACGTGGGGGCGGCATCATGAGCCAATCGGAACACGCACTCAAGATCATGGGCGTCGGCAAGAGGTTCGGAGTGACCAACGCGCTGTCGGGCATTTCGATGAATCTGGCCAGGGGTGAGGTGCTGGGACTGGTCGGTGAAAATGGGGCCGGAAAATCGACCCTGATGAAGATCCTGTCCGGAGCCCATGCGCGTGACGAAGGCGATATCGAGATCGATGGAGTTCGCGTGGACATCCGCCAGCCCGCGGACGCGCAGCGGGCGGGTATAGGCATTATCTATCAGGAACTCAGTCTGTTTCCTGACCTGGACGCGGTTGAAAACATTTTCATTGGCCAGGAGATGTCGGTCGGAAAATATCCAAACATGACGGTGCCGCTTCGAAAGAAGGCCATGCGGGATTGCGCCGCTCGAATCCTGAACGATGTGCTTGGCGTCGAGATCGATCTGGATTGTCCGGTTGGTTCACTTGCCCTTGCTCAACGGCAAATCATCGAAATCGCCAGGGCGTTGAACTCGAATGCAAATATCCTGATCATGGACGAGCCGACCGAGGCTCTCGAAAAAGCCGAGCGAGAACAGCTCGTCAGAATCATCAACGATCTCAAGCAAGCGGGAAAGTCCGTCATATATGTGTCCCACAAGCTTGATGAGGTTCTGAAGATCTGCGACCGCGTGGTCGTATTGCGGGATGGGGCATGCGTCGCGGACTTGCCGGCGTCATCGCTCGACGTGAACAAGGTGATCAGCTTGATGATCGGCGGCTCGCTGGCGAAGCAGTTTCCGACCAAGTCAAGCCCAGGCGCTGATCCCGTCCTCAAGGTAGAAGGGATATCCCGACGCGGAGCGTTCGAAAACGTCAGTTTCGAACTGCACGAAGGGGAGATTCTGGGTGTTGCGGGACTCGAAGGATCGGGAAAGAGCCGCCTTCTGAGGGCGCTGTTCGGCGATGGTGCGTCGGAGTCCGGTAGAATCCTGCTGAAGGGTCGTTCGACTTCGATCAGTTCGATATCGGACGGGATGAATAACCGGATTGCGTTTCTTCCCGCCGAGCGCAAGACGGAAGGCATCTTCGCTGAACATAGCGTCGGCTGGAATTTGACCGCCTCTAGCCTGTCCAAGTTTGGCGGCGTTCGCCTGGATCGGCGAGCGGAACGAATTCAATGCACGAACTATATCCGGAAGATGGGAATCAAGTCGGAAGGACCTCAGCAGTCGATCGGACGGCTGAGCGGCGGCAACCAGCAGAAAGTGCTGTTAGCGAGATGGCTGCTGACCGAGCCGGACGTATTGCTTCTCGAAGAGCCGACGCGCGGGATCGATATCAGGGCGAAGGCCGATGTCTACCAACTGATCGCCAGCAGCGCGCAAGCGGGCAAAGGGATCATCGTCGTCTCATCGGACTGCACCGAGCTGTTGGGGTTGTGCCATCGGATATTGGTCATGTTTGAAGGCGAGGTGGTCGGAATATTGGACGCGGCTTCCGCGAGCGAAGAAGCCATCGCCTCGCTTTCGATTCAGCGGACCTGAGAAAAAAATAATGGAGAATGGAATGTCGACTCAGGCCTTGGATACAAAGACCCCGGTATCGAAGTTCAAGCTGTCGGGAGGCGCGAGCGGAATCGTGATCGCGTTGATCGTGATCATTGTGGCACTTGGAGTCGCATCGCCGCGCTTTCTGAGCGTCGGAAACCTCACAGACATCACGCGCCAGGCTGTCTTCGTCGCCATTATCGCATTCGGAGCCACCCTCGTTATTGCCATGCGAGGCATTGATCTCTCGGTTGGGTCCACGCTTGCATTCACCGGCCTGATTGCGGCGGACCTGATGAACCGCGGGTTCAATCCATACCTCAGCGTCGGGGCGAGTCTGGCCGTCGGAACTCTGATCGGGATTGTGAACGGCGTACTGGTTGCAAAGGTCAAGATTGCTGACTTCATCGTCACGATGGCGATGATGGTCATCACGCGTGGCTTGATCATGGTCTACACGGAGGGCATTCCGCTCACTGGCTTGTCGAATCCTTCCTTTCAGGTCTTCGGTCAGGGATTTGTTGGGTTTGTGCCGATGCCGGTGTTGGTGACCATACTGACGTTTGCTGCGGTCTACTTCCTGCTTTATCAAACGCGCCTTGGCCGTTACACGCTGTCAATCGGGAGCAATCCGGAAGCGGCGCGGTTGGTCGGAATAAGGATCGACCACATTAAGATTGCGGTGTACGCGCTGACTGGATTTCTGGCTGCGTTGTCCGGCGTTCTCCTAACTTCTCGCCTCGAAGCAGCTATGCCGGAGGCCGGCGAGGGATATGAACTGGATGTCATCGCGGCGGTAGTCATGGGCGGGACAAGTCTCGCCGGAGGTAGGGCGTCATTGTTGGGAACTGCTGCCGGCGCGGTCCTCATGGCCGTTGTACGCAACGGCCTCAATATTCTCAACGTCAATACGTTTTGGCATCAAGTCGTGATCGGCGCGATCATTCTGTTGGCCGTGTGCGCCGACAAGTTTGGTGGCCGCTCGCGGGATACCTGAGTGCGGGAGGCAGCTGTGGGTCTTGGCCTTGGTCCAATCGAGAACAGCTTGCGATACCCCGTCGTGGGCGTCGAACCGCTCGATCGTCGGTTCACGTATAAGATCGGAAACGCACCTATCGAGCGTCTTGCGACGGGCTTTGGATGGGTCGAGGGGCCCGTCTACTTCGGGGATAACGGCAGTCTTCTTTTCAGCGATATTCCGAACAATCGGATTTATCGCTGGCTTGAGGCGGATGGACATCTTGGAATGTTCCGATGTCCCTCGAACTATGCCAATGGCCATACCCGTGACCAAAGCGGACGCCTTGTCAGCTGCGAGCACCTTCGACGCGTGACCCGCACTGAGCTGGACGGTCGTATCACCGTGCTGGCGGATCGCTATGAAGGCAAACGTCTTAGTTCGCCCAACGACGTGATTGTGGCCTCCGACGGTGCCGTGTGGTTTACCGACCCCGGCTACGGCATCGACAGCGACTATGAGGGTATCAAGCAGGAAGCTGAGCTTCCTCGGGCAGTCTACCGGCTGGATCCCACCGGATCCCTCCAGGTGGTTGCGGATGATTTCGTGCGGCCTAACGGCCTCGCCCTATCTCCGGACGAATCGCGTCTCTATGTCGTCGATAGCGGAATAACGGATGGCGGCCCGTCCCATATTCGTGTCTTCGACGTGGTTGATGGGCGTCTGCGGAACGGCGCTCTGTTTGCCGATGATTTCGCTCCGGGGTTTACGGACGGTTTGCGTATCGACGTTCATGGAAATGTCTGGTGCAGCATGGGGTGGGCGGACCCCGCTGAAGATGGCGTGCGGTGCTACTCCGCGGAGGGCGCCTTGACCGGAAAGATTCATCTCCCAGAGACCTGTGCGAACGTTTGTTTTGGCGGGCGTCGCAAGAACCGGCTGTTCATGGCGGCGAGCACCTCGATTTACGCCGTGTGTCTCAACACGACAGGGATTTGACGAGCGCCGGAAGCGCGACTGGATGAGACGAGGAGAGTTAAAGTGCTTGCTGGAAAGATTGCTATCGTCACAGGGGCCGGCAAAGGAATGGGCGAGATCCATGCCCGCGAGTTTGCGGCGCAACATGCGGCAGTGGTCCTCACCGATGTCGACGCAGTGAATGGTCGTCGTGTTGCCGATGAAATATCGGCGTCCGGCGGTAAGGCAATATTCGTCGATCACGACGTCGTCGAGGAGGGGTCGTGGAGCAACGTTGTTGTTGAGGCGGAGCGCGCCTTCGGGTGTGTCAACGTACTGGTCAATAATGCGGGAATATTCATCCGCGACACGATCGAGAACCTCTCCGTCGTGGACTTTCGAAGGCTGTATGAGGTCAACGTCACTGGTACGTTCCTCGGATGCAAGTTGGTCGCTTCCAGCATGAAGCGGGCCGGCGGAGGCTCGATCGTTAACGTGTCATCAGTGTCTGGAATCGTCGCGAACATGCCGGGCATGACCGGCTACTCTGCGACAAAAGGGGCCATCCGCATGCTCACCAAGGCTGCCGCCGTCGACCTGTGGCAGCATGGGATCAGAGTGAATTCGATACACCCCGGCACGATCAGGACGCCCCTCAATGAGGATTACTTCTCAGACCCGGAGAAGACGCGGCTCATCCTGGGAAGTACGCTTATGGCAAGACCTGGAGAGTGCTCGGAAGTGTCGGCGGCGCTCATATTCTTGGCGTCCGACGGATCGAGCTACATGACGGGCTCCGAATTGGTGGTTGATGGCGGTATGACTGCGGTCTGACTCAGCGTTGAAGGCCTACCGGACCATCAACCGCAGCCAGAACGCAGGCAAACTCGAGAGAGAAGTAGGTTAAAGCTCAAAATGCCTTTCAATCGCAGGTTCACCAGCCCTGATCGACAGGAGTGACAATGACCTCGTTGATTGCGACGCTTGGCGGCTGGTTCAGCGCGAAAACCACTGCTTCGGCCACAGCCTCCGGCTTGATTGCCTGCCTGGAGAGATCGATGGCGACGTCCTTCGCCCTGCCATCGCGTAGCTTGTAGGGCCAGCCCGTATCGATCACGCCGGGGCTTACCATTCCAACCTGGATGCCGTGAGAGGCACCGACCTCTTTGCGCAGGCTCTCTGTCATTCCTTGGATGAAGAACTTGGTCGCGGCATAGACTCCGCCTGCTTCACCGGCACGGTGGCCTGCAACGGAATCGATGTTGAGGATGCGACCCGCCTTGCGTTCGAGCATGGAAGGAAGGACGGCGGCGATGCCGTGCAGATACCCGCGCAGGTTGACATCGATCATCTTGTCCCAGTCCGCGATCGCACGCTCCTCCCAGTACGAGAAAAGCATCAGGCCGGCGTTGTTCACCAGAATGTCCACGGGGCCGTAGGTGCTCTCCGCCAGCGCGACGAGCGATTCGAAATCCTCTACATGGGTAACATCAGTCACCTTGTAGACGGCCTTGCCGCCCGCGGAGTCGATATCGGCCACCAACTTCTTGAGGCCGCCCTCGTCGATGTCACCGAGCACCATGCGCGCGCCCGCTCCGGCCAGACGCCGGCTGGACGCGGCACCGATTCCGGACGCGGCGCCTGATATGACGGTAACGGCATTCTCCAGATACTTCATGGTCATGTCTCCGTTGTTGACAGCTTGCCTGGGCCGCGCCTCAGAGCGGCTCGCGATCAATTCCATTCGGGGCCGAGGTCGGGCGGCGAGATCAGCCGTCCATCTGCGATTGCATGGTCGTCAATGGTGTTCATGGCTTTGGTCCTGGTGATGAGATCCGGACGACTGCGCTCAGGCGCGCAGCGTGCTCGTCTCGATGACACAGCGGTAGCGAACGTGCTTGCTGACAACGCGCTTGCCGTCGTCACTGCGAGCACTAGCGAGCCGACCACCAAATCCAATCCATAGGCACTGATGAGATGACCGAATTCCGGGAAGCTGACGTCGACCGAGCGCGCGAAGTCCCGCAGGAGCCCCGTCGCGGCGAACTCACCGGTGCGGATAAACAACCCGCCCAGGTGCAGAATGAATTGCGCCCCTGCCATACCCTGCGGTGATGGGCCGGGGCGACCCCGCTCGGGGCGCCGCAATGGATGCTGTGTTTACCAGCATCACCGTGCTCAGTCCTTTAGGCCCGAGCCGGGCTCGGCGCCGCCTGCATGCGCCGCGGCCTTGAACGTGTCGGGGAGGATGTTGTTGACGACGTGACCGATGAACTTGCTGCCGGGCTTGCCCGAGACGATGCGGTCTTTGCCCGCTTTCATCGCTTCATAGCCTTCATGCGCGACCTTGGTCGGCGCGGCCTTCACACCGAGGCCTAGCTCGGTCGTGTCCATGCCGGCGCGATGCCAGAAGGGGGTATCGACCTCACCCGGCAGAAGCAGGGTGAAAGTGACGCCGCTGTCCTTGTTCTCCTCCTTCACGGACTCTACGAAGGAGATCAGGAACGCCTTGGTGCCGCCATATACTGCCTCATAAGGCGTCGGCATCGTGCCCGAGATCGAGGCGGTATAGAGCAGCTTGCCCTCTCCGCGCTTCACCATGTCGGGCAGCAGGCGCTTGGTGAGGTGAACTTGCGAAGTCACGTTGAGCTGGATCATCTTGATCTCGGCCGCGAGATCAGTCTGGCCGACGAAATAGCCGCCGACATCGACGCCGGCATTGAGCGCCGCGGCGGCCAAGGGGCGACCGGTCTGCTTGACCGCATCGGCGAGCTTCTCGACTCCAGCGTAGTCGGTGAGGTCGGCTTCGACGATGATTGCCTCAACACCGGTCGCGCGGACAGCATCCGCGGTACGGTTCAGGTCACCGTTGGTGCCGGTCGCAGTGATGATGACGTCGTGGCCGTCGGCTGCGAACAGGCGCGCCAGCTCATAGCCGATGCCGCTGGATGCGCCGGTGACGAGCGCAAGCGGACGAATGTCGGGGTTCGTCATGCGATTTCTCCTTTAAGGTTCAGTTGCAGCCGAGCGCGTCGGCCGCCTCGGTCAGGCTTTCGGCAATCACGTCCCAACTTTCCTTGGCAGCGAGATCGGTGGTCTGGTTGGGGCCGTGCTCGTGAGGACGGCGCACGAAGACGGTGCGGAGCCCCGCAGCGCGAGCAGCCTTCAAATCATCATTGTGCGCGGCGACCATTCCGACCTGGTCTGGACGCAGACCAACCGCGTCCGCCGAGCGCAGGTAGGTCTGCGGCATCGGCTTGTAGCTCTTCGTGACCTCGGCCCCGGTGATGACGTCCCATGGGAGGCCACCGAACCGTGCCAGGTTGAGCATTCCCGCGATATGGCCGTTCGACAACGGGCCGAGCGCGAAGTGGCGCTTGAGGCGGGTCAGCCCCTCCAACGAGTCCGGCCAGGGATCCAGCCGCTCCCATGCCTTGTTGAGGTCAACGAGCTCCGCATCGGAAATCGGGCCGAAATCCGCGTCGTGCCGGCTCAGCACCGTTTCGAGGTTCTCGCGATTGAGAACCTCAAGCTTGACCCAGGGGCGTTCGCCGGCCCGCACCTTCTGCATGGAGGGCTGGTAGAGGGCCCGCCATTCATCAGCGAAGACGAGTGGGTCCACCTCGATGCCGTGCCTGGCAAGGAACGGCGCGGCCGCACGTGCAATGCCCGTACGCCAGTCGACGACGGTGCCGAAGACGTCGAACCCGAGAAAGCCGACCGTGGAGAAGTCTATGGGCATCACTGGCTCCTCAGCCGCGGTCGGCACTGCGGCTGGCCGCCTCTCGGGCCGCCACATCCTTGCGGACCATGTCGAACTTCTCGAGCATGCCGTCGTAGCCGAAATTGCCGAGCGGCAGGCGCAGTGGTGGATGATCATCGTGCGCGACATCGACGATGACGCGCGCGGCTTTGGCGGGGTCGCCGGGCTCCTGGCCTACGTTCTCGCGGAAGCTTCGGCGCTGCTTGCCGGCGGTTTGATCATAGTCGGCGATTGCGTGAGGGCCCGACACCTCGGCCGCCGAATTGCCCGCCCAGTCGGTCGCGAATGGACCGGGCTCGACGATCACAACCTTGATGCCGAGCGGTTCAATCTCCTGCGCCAGCGCTTCGGAAAGGCCTTCTACCGCGAATTTCGAGGCGTTGTACCAGCCGACGGCGGGAAAGGACCGGATGCCACCGATCGAGGAGGTGTTGAGGATCAGGCCGGACCGCTGTTCGCGCAGGTGCGGCAGCCACGCCTTTGTCACCGCCGCGAGGCCGAAGACGTTGACCTCCATGAGGCGACGGACGTTTGCGTCGTCACTCTCCTCTACCGCGGCGAAATAGCCGATGCCGGCATTGTTGAAGAGAATGTCGATGTTACCGAAGCGCTCGCGCGCGATCTTGATGCTACGCGAGATCTCATCCCGCTTGGTGACGTCGAGCTGGGCGACCGCGACGCGTTCGGGATCGATCGCGACCACATCGTCGAGCGCGTCGAGGGAACGAGCGGTTGCCACGATGCGGTCGCCGCGGCGAAGCGCCTCTAAGGCCACTTCGTGACCAAAGCCGCGCGAAGCGCCGGTGATGAACCATGTCTTCATGAGATGCTCCTCAAAACGCTGTGGGGAAGCCGTCTCAGACGTAGGAGACGGAGTAGCGGAGGTGGACGATGCCATTGCGCCGCATTTCGTTCGCGCTGATCGAGAGGCGAACATGGTCGGCAAGCCCATCGGGACCGGCCTCGAACAAGGTCCGACCGCCACTGCGCCCGCCGATCGCAGGGAAGAGAAGCAGGCTGATCTCGTCGACGAGCCCGGCCTTGAAAAACGTCCCGTTGGTGTGGCTGCCGCCTTCCAGGAGCAAGCGCCTGATCCCGAAGCGATCGGCGAGGATCTCGAGGACCGCGGCAAGGTCGATCGTGTCGTCTTCGGCGACGATGTAGGAGATGCCGTCGGCGGCGAGCTCCGCCAGATGCGCGTCCGGTACATCGCGGCCGAGAACCATGATGATCGGCGCGCCGTAGGTCTCAGGGCCCGTCCAGTGGAGCTTGCCATCCTGATCGATCAGGATGGCGTAATCATCGGCACCGGCACGGCTGATGTGGACCGGCCTTCCGACCTCGCCATGATCGCTCGGTTGATGGGGCTCGCCATCCGCGAACTCTTCACCGACCGCGCGCCCGGCGATCCAGGCGTCACATTCGAGCTCGTCGTGCACCCGGTCATATTCGGCAACCAGATCGTCCGACGAGCGGCCCGTCGACGGGCTCCACTGATCGACGACGAGCTGACCGTCGAGCGGGCTCATCATGTGGCAGATGACGTGAGGCTTCATGTTTCGTCTCCTGAAAAGGGGCAGCAACGCGCATCAGCAGCACCGAGATTGTCATGATCCCCAACCCGCCCGCCAGCGCGGCACCGACGAGGCCGGTCGACGCCCAGCCATAGCCGGCTGCGATCGCGAGCCCGCCCATCCAAGAGCCGATCGCGTTGGACAGGTTGAAACCCGAATGGTTCATCGCGGCGGCCAAGGACTGCGCGTGGCGTGCACGTCCATAAGCCGCGCCTGAAGCGCAGGCACGGCCGCGGAGCCGACGCCGATCATGAAGAGCGACCCACCGGCGAGGATCGGGTTGTGTGCGGCGAGAAAGAACAGCGCGAGGAACACGATGTTCCAGACGATGATGCCGAAAATCGACGGGATCAGCGCCCGGTCCGCGAGCCACCCGCCGGTGATGTTGCCGACGATCATTGGCAAGGACCGGCGCGCCGATAACGACGCCGAGCGCATAGGCGCTGATGAAATTGCCTGCCTGTGGGATGGAGGCTCCGGCCGACTGCGCCATGCCGGGCAGAAGTCCCATGGCGGCGAACTCGCCGGTTCCGATAAAGAGGCCACCCAGATCGAGCGCGATCTGCGCGAGCGCCACGCCCTGCGGGGCGGCGACAACCTTGTCTTGTATCATGATCCTTGTCTTTCTCGTGCTGCCCGGATCACAGATCAAGCATGTCCCGGGTTTGCGCCACTGAAGCCACCTCGCGTCCCATGGCGCGTGATAGGTTGGCGATGAACTGGATAACGGCGCCGGTCTCCGGGCAGCCGAGTTCCGGCCAACCATAGTCGCCGAGGCCGGCCGAGACATGGCCGTCGCGCTCGATTGCGAGCGCGGCCTGGCTGGTCACGTTGCCGATCTTGTTCGAGACGGACCATTCGAGCGGTCCGCCGGGAAGGAAGCGTAGATGTGCCTCCAGGCCGTCGATCGTGCCCGGGTGGCCGCCCAAAATACCGCCACCCGTCAACTCGAAGACGAACCAGGCAGGGGCGTCGACGAGGCCGGTCTCACGAAGTGCCTCGAACATACGCGTAAAGGGGACAGCCCAACTGACGAACTGCGGTTTGACGCCAAGCGTGCGCAGCCGTTCGGCGAAGAAGCGCAGCGTCCCGGTGCGGTTCACATAGGTCCGCTCGCCAGAGCGAAACCCGCCGTCCTTGAAGCGGTCGATGTTGGTGCTGCCGGTATCGATCGGCGCGATATCGGGACGTGTGGCGGGATCGCCCGCCAGCGCCTCGATATGCCTGATCCGATCCTCATCCTCCCCGCCCGCAGTAACCTGACCGAGCGTTGGATAGACCAGGACATCGCACCGCTCGCGGATGGCGCGGATCGCCGCTGCATAGGTCTCGGCACGGTGGTCGGGTGAGCCATCGCCGTGACGTGCGTGGAAATGGACGATGCTGGCACCTGCCCGGCAAGCACGCGCCGCAGCTTCGCCGATCTCCAATGGCGAGAACGGGATGTGCCTGTTCTCGCTACGCGGCGTGTACTCGTTGATCCGAGCCTCGATGATGAGCGGTTTGCGCGCCATCACTCGGGGCCTACTTCTTGTCGGTCCAGCGATGCTGCGGCTGATAGCCGAGCACTCGCTTGGCCTTCTCGTTTGAGATGACCGCCTCGTTGCCGCTGAACGCCTTGCGGCGCTCGATATTCGGAAAGTGCCTGTCGAGCAGCTCGGTGGTCGAAGTCCGCATCACCGTTTCATCGTTGGCGATGAAAAACTCGTCCTTGCCGCGGACATCATGTTCGATCGCCAGCGCAACCGCCTGAGCTACGTCGCGATTGTCGATGTAGGTCCAGAAGTTCCAGAGACGCTTGGTGGAGTCGTCCTGCCACTTCTCGAACCCCTCATACTCCTCGGGGTTCATGACATTGGAGAGGCGAAGGCAAGTGATGCGCATCTCGGGATCGTTGAGACAAAACTGGCGCGCCATCTCCTCGCCGAGCACTTTAGTCAGCGAATAGACGTTGTAGCCTCGCATCGGATAGGCCTCGTCGACGGGGACATAGGGAGCGGCGGTTTTGTCGTAGGGTATGCCGGTGGCGACCTCGCTCGCGCTCCAGATGACGTTCTTGATGCCGAGACGGCGCGCAGACTCGAACACGTTATAGGTCGCCATCATGTTGATGCGCAGCTCTTCGGCATCCGGCTTCATGCGCGGGTGGGGCATGCTGGCCAGATGCACGATCGCGTCGAATGCCTTGGGCTCCGCGCGAGCATAAGTATCGGCGCCGATCGACGACAGAGCGTCGAGCGCTTGGCCGAAGTCGGTGAGGTCGGCGACAATCGCGGCTTCCTTCGGATCGGATGGCGCGATGTCGTCAATTAGGAAAACCTCATAGCCCTTGTCCCGCAGATAGGGGACGAGGACCGTGCCGATTTTGCCGAGTGCGCCGGTGACGGCGACACGCTTGCCGTTAGCCATTGTTTATCTCCGGGTATGCTCGAGGCCGGAATGTCGTTCCGGAGGCCACAACCCGTTAGAACGGCATCCGATGCGAACATTGCGCTCAACACGCTGTGCGATCTGGCTCACACACCGCATGGCCGCGTGGCGCTTTGGCAACGTGGCGGTCCATCGACCCGAGGAAGGGAATTGTAGTTTAGGGATTGTGCTTTCTTCATCATTGGACTGTTGAGCACCGCTGCACAATGGGGCCGTATCGCCAGGTTTGACCTAGATTCGCGTCGCAAATCGCGAGATTTATCCGCCGCCCTGGAAATCACGCGATGTCCAGCTCCAAGTCGACATGATGTGGCAATCGAGGCTCAGTGAAATTTGCTTCAAGCAAGCTAGTACAATGAGCCGCGAGCGATTGACGGTCTCGGGTCGCGCGCATTAATGTATGCATTAAGGGACGCAAAGATCCTGTGTCGCATTTGGGCGCAGCCCGTTCTTGGGAGGGATTACATGTCTAGCCTGATTAAAAACCTTAGCGCTGCGATAGTTGCTTCTGTCGCAATCATGGGCTTGGCCATAGGCCCGTCGATGGCGGCGGATGTTGCTGCGGCATTAAAGGATATCGAGGAGCATCCGGCATCCGGTCCGCACGGGGAAAAGCCCGTTCTCGCCAGCGACCTGGAGCTAAGCCCGGAGGAGATCGCAAAGATCAAGTCGATGAACGCGACTGCGGCTATCGTCATGCACTACACCGCCTCCGATTGGGCGAAGGCGCAGATGGCGGGCCAAAAGGCTGCTCTCGATATGCTCGGAATCAAGATCATCGCTGTCACGGACGCGGGATACAAAGCCGAGCAACAGGTCTCCGACATTGAGACGGTCATGGCCCGCAAACCGAACGTGATGATTAGCGTTCCTGCTGAGCAAAACGGCACGGCCGCCGCGTACAAGCGTGCGGCGGCTTCCGGTATAAAGATCGTGTTTCTCGATCAGACTGGCGCCGGAATGTCGCCCGGGACGGATTATGTGAGCCTCGTGTCTTCCGACAATAGAGGTATGGGCAAGGCTGCGGCGCTGCTTATGGCGCAGGCCCTGAACGGAAAAGGCAATATTGGATTGATTCCACACGCTTCCGACCTGTTTGCGACCGTCGAGCGCGTCATGGGATTCAAGGAGGCGATCAAAGCCTACCCTGACATCAAAATCGTGGCCGAACAGGGGGTCGGTGGCCCTGACTTTTCCGGTGAGTCTGAGCGTATCGCCTCTGGGATGCTGACCGCCCATCCTGAACTGAACGGGATTTGGGCTGTCTGGGATGTGCCGACCGAAGGCGTGCTCGCTGCGGCGCGCAGCAGCGGACGCGGGCCGAAGGATCTCGTGATCACGACCTGCGACCTTGGTGTAAACATCGCTATCGATATGGCGAAGAATGGTTACGTGAAGGGGACGGGATCGCAGCGGCCGTACGGCGCAGGCTATGCGGAAGGCATTTTGGCGGGCTATGCCCTGATCGGCAAAGCAGCGCCGCCCTATGTCGTGCTTCCCGCACTGGCGGTGACCAAGCAGAACCTGATTGCCGGCTGGCCAATGTCTAATGGGACGCCGCCGCCTCAAGTGGTGACGGACGCCTTGAAGTAGGACTAGTAGGCCCGGGAGTTTGTCCCCGCACGCGAGCTATGGGTCATGATCGAATCCAGCAACGCGGTCGAGATGACCGGCATCAAGAAGTCGTTCGGAGGGCTCCACGTCCTTCGCGGCGTCGACTTCGCGGTCAAGCAAGGAACGGTCCACGCGCTGATGGGCGAGAATGGCGCCGGAAAGTCGACGCTGCTCAAAATACTTCAGGGAATTCTGACGCCGACCGAAGGCTCGATAACCGTCTTCGGTCGGCAGATGATTAGCTTTAGTGCCGCTACATCCCGCGCCTCGGGTATCGGGATGATATTTCAGGAGCTCAGCCTGATCCCAAGTCTGACCGTCGCCCAGAACATCTTTCTTTCTCGAGAGCCGAGAAAATTTGGGCTTCTCGTGGACGATCGTACGGCGCGGGAGCAATCGAGAGTGATCATGTCCGAACTCGGCATGGATGTCGATCCGGCGACACCTGTTCAGAAGCTCAGCACTGGCCAGATGCAAATGGTCGAGATCGCGAAAGCGATCTCGCAAGACGCTCGCATCCTTATTTTGGATGAGCCGACATCCGCGTTGACCGGCGTTGAGGTCGAGCGTCTCTTTTCTCTCCTCAAACGCCTGTCCGCGGACGGGGCCGCGATCGTCTACGTGTCGCATCGTATGGACGAGATATTCGAGATCGCCGAGGAAGTGACCATCCTTAGGGATGGTCGGAACGTCGCGACCGCCCCAGTGCGCCAGGTCGAAATCCAGGATGTCGTCGAGCATATGATCGGCAAGCGGGTTGGAAGTTTCAGCTGGCGGCCGCGTTCGGTTGACCGCACGCGTAGCCCGGCTCTCGAGGTCCGATCGGTATCCGGGCCGAATAAGCCGATGAACGCTTCTTTCGAAGTTTATTCCGGTGAAGTGCTCGGCATTGCGGGGCTGTTGGGTTCCGGCCGCAGCGAACTGGCTCGGGTCATGTTTGGTATTGATGCAATGACCTCGGGCGAAATTCGAGTGAAAGGCCAAGCTGTCAGAATTCGCAGTCCACGTGAAGCGATGGAAGCGGGTATCGCCCTCATACCTGAAAGCAGGGCTCGCGAAGGCCTGATCGCAGCGCACACCATACGTACAAATCTCAGTCTGCCTCGACTAGGCGACCTCGCGCGAGGCCTGTTCCTTGACGGCACCAAGGAGACCGCTTCTGCGACTGGCTTGATTCAACGACTGCGTATTAAAGCAACCTCCAGCTCGGTGCCGGTGCGAACACTCTCAGGCGGCAACCAGCAGAAGGTGGTGCTCGGCAAATGGTTGGCCATGAATCCGGAGATACTCATCCTGGACGAGCCCACGGCGGGCATCGACATCGGGAGCAAAACGGAAATCGTCGATCTGATCCGCGAACTTGCGGATGAGGGACGGGCCATCATCATCATTTCTTCCGAGCTCGCCGAACTTCTGGCGGTTAGCGATCGAGTGCTCATCATGAGCGACGGACGCATTGCCCGCGAGGTGTCCAGGGACGAGATTTCCGTGGCGGCCGGCGAGCCGACCGGAAGTGCAGACGAAGGGGTGCAGATCGCCAAGGCGGAGCACAACCTTCAAGTCCTAATCCAGGAGGTGCGGCTCAATGCTCCGACGTACTGATGGAACTGGAACTGCAGCGACGACGCATCGAGGTTCGTTGGCCATGGTTAGAGGCGATTCCATTGTCTCGGACTGGCGACAATACGTCGTCTATATTGGGTTCGCGCTAATTTTCGTGATATTCGCGATCACGCTGAGTGATCGCGGCTTCCTGTCAGCCAATAATCTGCTCAACATCGCCCGACAAACCGCGATCATCGCCATCATGGCGATGGCCATGACCTTCGTGTTGTGCGCCGGTGAGATCGATTTGTCGGTTGGAGCCATTGCAGGCTTGGCTTCAGTGACCTCAGGCCTCGCTCTCAGCCGTTACGGGCTTGTACCTGCGATTGCGGCCGGACTTTGTACCGGTCTCCTTGTGGGAGCCGTGAATGGAAGCTTGACCGCCTGGATCGGCATTCCCTCCTTTCTGGTCACGTTAGGTATGATGGGCTTTGCCCGAGGTCTTGGCATGTGGATGAGCGGAACCTCTCCCGTGCCGGTGATCGATGACACCTTCATCGCCGTTTTCGGATCGGGAAATATCGGCCCGGTCCCGATCCTTGTATTGTGGGTCGTGATCCTCGGCGCGCTGGCTCATACGGCCCTGCGAAAGACCCCCTTCGGACGAAAGATCTTGGCCACCGGTGGTGGTGAGACAGCAGCGCGCTACAGCGGCATCAAGACAAGAACCGTCAAGTTTCAGGCGCTTCTAATGACCGCCACGGCGGCTTCCGTCGCAGGTATGCTTTACGCGGGACGCCTGCACTCGGGGCGCTTCCAGCTGGGAGAGGGCGATGAACTGTCGGTTATCGCCGCCGTCGTTCTTGGCGGTACCAGCCTGTTCGGCGGAGCCGGAACCGTCATCGGATCAATCGTGGGCGCGCTGCTGATCGGCGTTATCAACAATGGCCTCATTCTGCTGGGGCTCGACTTTAGTCAGCAGCTTATGGCGCGAGGCGTTCTCATAGTTCTGGCGGTGGCCTTGGGCCGCAGCCAGCGCGCCTGACCGAGCAGAACTCAAAAAAGAGGGACTATCGCATGACTTTGGTCATCGTCACTGGTGGAAGCGGCAAGCTCGGCCGAGCTTGCGTCAAGGATCTCTTGGATCACGGCTACAACGTGGTCAACGCGGATGTCACACCTCCTGCGGTGGACCTTTGTCCTTTCGTGCAGGTCAATCTCACGGATCTCGATCGCACCATAGAGCTGCTTTCCGGCATGGAATGGTATCACAAGCGAGGGGTGGACGCAGTTGTTCACCTCGCTGCCGTTCCAATGCCCGGAGTTGTGGCTATCAGCGAGGTATTCGGTATCAATACGGCCAGTACCTATAATGTCTTTGAGGCGGCGCGCCGCCTTGGCATACGCAATGTGGTCTGGGCTTCAAGCGAGACCTTGCTCGGTCTGCCATACAAGGATCCGCCGCCATATCTTCCAGTCGACGAAGATTATCCGGCAAGGCCCGAAACGGCTTATTCGCTGTCCAAAGCGGTCGGCGAAGAAATTGCGCGTCAGTATTGCCGGTGGGATCCCCTGCTGAAGATTGCGTGCCTGCGGTTTTCGAACGTGATGGATCCGGCCGAATACGGTCAATTTCCGTCCTTCGATCCGGAAGATCGAAAGTTCAATCTGTTCGGTTACATCGATGCACGTGATGGGGCTCAGGCGGTTCGGCTATCGCTGGAGACAGATATCAAGGGAGCAGAAGTCTTCGTAATTGCCAATGCCGACACGGTATCGCCGACACCCAGTGTGGAGCTTGCACAAAAATATTTTCCTGGCGTACCATTCAAGAGGAAAATCAGCGGAAATGAGACGCTGCTCTCCATAGACAAGGCTCGTCGCGTGCTCGGTTATTCGCCGAAGCATAGTTGGCGGCCGGCTCAAAAAAGTAAAAGTTAAACAAAGAAATTCTCGTTCAAAAAGTCGGGGCACCGCTTTTGGATGAAGTGGGGTCACCTATCCACCCAACCATTTCGTTTGTAGCCTTGTGCTGGCACGCCGTAGCCTTCCGGCGTCCAGCCTAAACTAACAAGCCGCGTTCTGGGAGGAGCAAATGGAGTCAAGAAAGACTCGTTCGCAAATGAGGCGCCGGGATCTCGTCAAGGGAGCTGCCTTGGTGGGCGGTGCGGCGTTGACCGAGGTGGTTGCTGCGCGCAGCGAAGCCAAGGAACCGAAGTCCGATAAGCAGGTTCCGTCGTATTGTCGGTTTGCGTTGGGGGAAGCACAGGTCACTGTCGTATCGGACGGACCGCTGCCCCTTGGAGACCCGAGCGAAAGCTTCCTGGGTGTGCCGAAGGAGGAAGTCGTGCGGATGCTCGACAAGAGCTTCCTTCCGACAAAGGAAGTCGTGCTCGAGCAGAATGCGCCGGTTGTCAACTTTGGAAACGAGCTGGTGCTGTTTGACACCGGAATGGGATCACTCAAGCAGTTCGGGCCCACCACCGGGCGCCTGAAGAGCAGCCTCGCCGCTGCCGGAATTGCTCTTGAGGACATCGACGCGGTCGTCTGTTCGCACGCGCACTGGGATCACATCGGTGGTATCTGGGGGGACGATAACAAGCCGACCTTCCCGAACGCACAGATCTACATCAGCCAGACCGACTACGACTTTTGGACTGACAAGAGCAAGCTCGGCGGTGATCTCGATGGCCTGGTCAAGGCAGCGATCCATAACCTGCCGCCGGTGCGCGATCGCATCGTTTTCTTCAAGGACGGCGAGCAGCTTCTACCGGGTGTTCATGCGATTGCATCGCCCGGTCACACACTCGGTCATCACTGCTTTATGATCGAGTCGGCGGGGAAGTCGTTTTGCTATGTCGGGGATTTGACGCACCATCCCGTGCTTCTTTTCGAAAAACCTCGAATGGAGTTTCTGTTCGACACGGATTCCAAGCTGTCCGTGAAATCACGTGTGAGAGTGCTGGATATGTTGGCCGCGAACAGGACGCCGCTGATGTCATATCACTTCCCTTGGCCCGGCCTTGGCCACGTAGGGAAGAATGGTGACGGCTTCCGCTATTATCCTGAGCCAATGCACATGTCGTTTCTTTAGCTTGCGGGGTAGTCAAGTCGGGCCCTGCCAGGCATTGACCGGACCTGTCAGCGGAGTTCAGCCGCCGGTCTAATGGCGGCCTGACAAGTTGGTCGGCGACACCGACCAAACAAGCGCGCAAGCGCTCCTCCCGAGACTGGCCCGACCCTAGAGGTCGGGCCCTTTTTTAGAACGAGTATTGAAATGACCGATCGACGCCTTCTCCTTCGCGCCGTTCTAGATGCCGCGATCGCCGCCGCCCATCCCAACGTCATACTGGTGCCTCATCTTCCGGCAGCTCCGAAGGGCCGTTTGATCTGTCTCGCAGCCGGCAAGGGGGCCGCCGCCATGGCCGCAGCGGCCGAGCGGCACTACCTGGATGTGTTCAAGTTTGATCCGGATCGACTGATCGGCATTGCGACGACCCGGCACGGTCATCGCGTGCCGACGAGATGCGTCGAGGTCGTTGAGGCCGGCCATCCGGTGCCGGACGACGCAGGACGGGAGAGTACCGAAAGGACGCTGCGACTCGCCCAGAGTGCCCGAGAGGAAGACTTGGTCTTGGTGTTGCTGTCCGGTGGCGGCTCCGCCAACTGGATCGCACCTGTTGACGGCATTACCATCGTCCAGAAGCAGCAACTGACGCGTTCGTTGTTGCGCTCCGGCGCACGGATCGACGAGATCAACATCGTCCGCAAACACCTGTCGCGTATCAAAGGTGGACGCCTCGCGCGTGCCAGCAGGCGGGCTGAGGTCGTGGCGCTTGCAATTTCCGACGTGCCATTCGACGATCCGTCCTCAATTGCGTCCGGACCGACCGTACCGGATCAGACGACGCTCGCGGACGCGCGAGCGGTAATCGAGAAATACGACCTCCTGCCAGATGAGGCGATTCGTCACGCCCTCAGGGATCCGCAAAACGAGAGCTGTAAGCCTAATGATCCGTGTTTTGCTAGGACGCGCCTGGAGCTAATCGCAAGGCCACGCGACGCGCTGGCTGCAGCGATTGCTGCCGCAGGAAAAGCTGGCTACGAGATCATCGATCTCGGAGCTGATCTTGAAGGTGAGGCGCGTGATGTCGCGGCCAACCATGCGCGCCTCGCGCTGCAAGCTCGGTCGGAACGAAAGCGCGTCGCCATAGTGTCGGGTGGGGAGCTAACGGTCACCGTTCGCGGCAATGGGCGTGGCGGACCCAATCAGGAGTATGCACTCGCGTTAGCCCTCGCGCTCAACGGCGAAAGTGGCATCGCAGCTCTTGCTGCAGATACCGATGGTGCAGATGGCGGCAGCGGGGTCGCGTCAGATCCTGCCGGCGCCATTATTGACGAGCGGATCCTTAGTCGGGCCAAATCGCGCGGCCTCGACGCTCGGTCGTATCTCGGCAACAATGACGCAAGCGCCTTCTTCGCAGAGACCGGCGATCTGCTGCAGACGGGTCCAACGTTGACGAATGTCAATGATCTGCGGGTCATCCTGGTTGAGTAGCCGCAGCCGCCGCCTGGCCCATTCGGAGCGGAACGGAATGCGATCGCCCGGGCGTTCGACGTGCCTCTAGGTCTCAGTCTCGCGTAAAGCCTGCGACATCCATTTCCGGAACGTGGCGATCTTCGGTACGTTGGTGCGAGAGCGGCGGTATACTAGGCTGTGACACAGCATACGAGCGCCATTCGGTCCGAAAGGCATGACCAGGCGACCGCTTTCGAGCTCGCGTTGGACTAGCAGTCGGCTCTCCAAACAAACACCGAGGCCGTCAACGGCGGTGCTGATGGCCATGAAAGAGCGGTCAAAACGAGGGCCGCGCTCTAGATCCAGCTCGAGCTTTGCGTCCTCCGCCCAGTGCTTCCATCGGTAGAGGTTGACCTCGGAGTGGATCAAGACGTGCTTCTTTATGTCAGCCGGCGTCCGAATCCGCGATGCGCCTTTCATGAGCTTGGGTGAGCACAATACGACGATCGTCTCGAGCGGAAACGAGTCAACACCCAAGTAGGCTGCAGGCACGAAGGTGCCGTATCGAATATCGATGTCGACGGCATCGCCTCCTAGGTCGGCAGCGTCACCCGATGCATTCAATCTCAAATCGATTTCCGGATTGAGCGCGCCGAATCTGGAGAGCCGTGGCATCAGCCACTGGCTCGCAAAACTCGGAACCGAATGTATCGTCAGAATGTCGCTTTTGCCTTTTCGCGCCACAGTCTGGCTTGCGGCTTCAATACGCCCGAGCGCCTCGGATACTTCGTCGGCATACTTTCGACCGACGTCGGTCAGCATGACCGCGCGGTTGATTCGATGAAAGAGCTGTACGCCTAAAGTGGTTTCCAGTGACCTGATTTGGTGGCTCACGGCGGAAGGCGTGACCCTTAATTCGTCCGCAGCGCGAAGGAAGGAGCCAAGACGCGCCGCGGCCTCGAAGATCTGAATGGCGCGCAAGTGAAGCAGGTGGGTCATGGTTCACATGAATAGAGTTCATCTAACTTGGACTTTAATTCCTTTGTTGGTGCCGGGCAAGGTTACTAGGGTCAAGGGATAGAGAATGCGGGCTGACAACCGCAAGATCCGGAGGTGCGTCCACTGGGCTCTCATCACGAGAGTCCTCCGCTCCTTCTTGCTGGTCAGCGCTCCTTCGCGAAGGCGAGGGAGGCCGCGCGCTCGAAAGCAATACGAAGGGACACCATCGCCATATGAGCATGACGCGGGATAGCAAGAGCGCGGATCTATCCAAGGCAATCAACATCGGGTTTATCGGCCTCGGATCCATGGGCTCAAGGATGGCCGCGCATCTCTGCGCTCGCGGCTATCGAGTGAGGGGATACGACGTCAGAGCGGAAGCTCGCGCCGCGTTCGAAAAGGAAGGAGGTATCTGGGCCAATGCGGCGAAGGATACCGCGCTGGGCACGGACTTTGTGGTGCTCATGGTAGTGAACGTTGCCCAGGCAGAGCAACTGCTGTTTGAGGCGGGTGTTCTTGAGGCCCTGCCAAAAGAAGGCGGCGTTGTTCTCATGGCGACCTGTCCAGCGGCAGACGTTGAAAGAATATCAAACGCGGTCATCAAAACCGGCCGCAGCTTCGTCGATGCTCCCGTGTCCGGAGGAGTCGCGGGTGCCGCCTCAGCTACGCTCACCATCATGGCGGCTTGCCCGAACGAAACGTTTTCTCGCGTGGAGCCGCTTCTTCAGGCGATGGGAGACAAAGTGCATCATGTCGGGTCGATTCCTGGGCAGGGAGCGCTGGTAAAGACAATCAACCAGCTCCTGTGCGGCGTGCATCTGGCGGCAGCTGCAGAGGCTGTCTCACTCGGTGCGCAGGCGGACATCGATCCGCAGATCCTGATCAAAATCTTCTCTGAATCCTCAGCGTCCAGCTGGATGTTGCGCGACAGGGGCTCCCGCATGATTGCGGGCGAACCTCAGGTGACCAGCGCCATCGATATCTTCGTCAAGGACCTCGGAATCGTCTTGGATGCCGGCCAGCGTCTGAAAGCGCCGACCCCGCTCGCGTCCATCGCACAGCAGATGTTTTTGGCGGTTTCGGGCCAAGGCTTTGGTCAGGTCGACGACAGTCAGGTCGTAAGAGCATATCGCGCAATGACCGGTGTGTCAGGAAGGTGAGATGATGCGCCCGGCAAACAGTCATTTCGCTGATCTGAGCGAGGTTTCGCTGCATTACTTGGCCGCCGGCAAAGGCGATCCGGTGGTTCTCCTGCACGGGATCCCTCAATCCTCGTATGAATGGCGGTTCGTGATGCCACGGCTCGCTGAGCGATACTTCGTGATCGCTCCGGACCTTCGTGGACTGGGAGACTCGACCCGTCCGCAATCGGGATACGACAAAAAGACCGTAGCCGAGGACATCTGGCAGCTTGTCAACAGTCACTTGGGAATCGAACGATTTCATCTTGTCGGACACGACTGGGGCGGGCCGGTCGCGTTCTCGCTCGCTGCACATCACCCGGAGGCGGTGTCGAAGCTCGCGATTCTGGACGTGACGATTCCGGGCGATGGCGGAGAGATGTCGCAGGGCGGGCGGCGATGGCATCACCCCTTTTATCGCACTCCGGATCTTCCCGAGGCACTCTGCGCGGGGCGTGAAGAACTAGTGCTGAACTGGTTCTTCGAGAACTACGGCCATCGCGCCAATTTCCTCTCGGAGGACGACAAGCAGGAATATTACCGGACCTACAAGAAGCTCGGGGCGTTCCGCGCAATGTTCGGCTACTACCGGGCCTTTGCGCAGGACGTCGCGGACAATCGGGCGATATTGGCATCGCAAGGCAAGCTCAAGATGCCGGTTTTGGCGCTGGGCGGCGAGAAGGCATTCGGACGCGGGCTCGAAACTATCGAGTCGCTAAAGCGTGTCGCTGAAAATGTGCGGGGCGGCACGATCCCGGACAGCGGGCATTGGGTGGCCGAAGAGGCGCCGGAATTCATCTCCGAGGCGTTGTTGGGCTTCTTTGCAGAGAAGGAATAGGCGCAGGCGTTCGCCCGCGCAGAAATCGACCAAAGAAAATACCAGTAACATTGTGGAGGAGGAGACGATGAGAAAGTTGTCGCGACGTGGCGTGCTGCACGGGGGAGTTGGTATTGCACTTGGTCTTGCGTATCCCTCGATTGTCAGGGCTGAGCCGCAGTTCAAGTTGAAGTTCGCCAACATCATGCCGAAAGATCATCCGCTCAACACGCGGATGACGGAGGCAGCCGAGGCGATCCTGAAGCTGACCGACGGACGTGTCGCAATCGAGGTCTTCCCGAACAGTCAGCTTGGCAGCGACGCAGATATGCTGAGCCAGCTGCGGTCGGGTGCGATCGAGTTCTTCGCATCGTCGGGCCTGATTGTAGCCACCCTGGTGCCGGTCGCTGCGATCACCGGAATCGGATTTGCCTTCGCGGACTATTCCCAGGTCTGGAACGCCGTCGACGGTCCTCTTGGAAAACACATCATCGCGAGCTTCGCCAAGTCGAACATCGTTGCCTTTGAGAAGATGTGGGACAACGGCTTTCGGCAAACCACCTCGGCCAAGAGCCCGATCAAGACGCCCGATGATCTAAAGGGCTTGAAGATCAGGGTGCCGCCGAGTCCGTTGTGGACGTCGCTTTTCAAATCCCTTGGCGCCTCGCCGACCTCGATTCCGTGGGGCGAGACCTATTCCGCTCTCCAGACCAAGGTGGCCGACGGCCTCGAAAATCCGTTGGCGGGAATTTACTTCGCCAAGATGTACGAGGTCCAGAAGTATCTCTCCGAAACGAACCACATGTGGGACGGCTTCTGGTTCCTGGCAAACAAGCGGGCGTTCGAGGGTATCCCTGCCTCGGACCGCGATGTCATCGTCAGGACGGTCAACGAGGCTGCAGTCAAGCAGCGCGCCGACGTCGCGGCGCTCAACAACTCGCTCCAGGGCGAATTGAGCACGAAGGGTCTGGAGTTCGTCAAGGTCGATACGGCCGCGTTCCGCTCCAAGCTGCAGCAGTCGGGCTTCTACGGCGAATGGAAGGGCAAGTACGGGGATGAAGCCTGGGCTCTTCTGGAGGCAGCGAGCGGCAAGCTGAGCTGAGGGCACGATGGCGGTGACTGACGAACCAGTGATGATCGGCATCCGACCGGGTCTTGGCCCAAGGCTGATAGCTTGGCTTATATCTCTCACCGAGCTGTTCGCTGGCGCGGTCGTTGCGGTCGAGATCGGAGTGCTGTCGATCGGCGTGATTGCCCGGTATGTCTTCCAAGCGCCGATCGTCTGGACCGACGAACTCGCTCAGATCTTGTTCGTCTGGCTCTCCATGCTCGGCTCCGCCATCGCGCTGCACCGCGGCCAGCACATGCGTATGACAGCCCTTGTCGATCGGTTCGGCCCTTCGGCGCGGGCAAACTGCGAAACGGTGGCGTTGTTGGCTTGCGTCGCCTTCATGGTCCTCATGCTCTGGCCGGCGATCGACTACGCGCACGAGGAGTCGTTTGTGATTACTCCGGCGCTGGAGTTGCCGGGATCGATGCGCGCAGCGGCGCTGCCCGTGGGCCTCGTCCTCATGGTCGTCTTCGCGCTCGCAAAAGCGGGTTCGATCGCGCGAGCGCGGTTGGTGACCGCCTTTTGCCTTGCGGCCGGCATCACTGCGCTCGTTTGGTTGTCTCGCGGCTTCTTCCTTGGCCTCGGAAACCTCAACCTCGTGCTGTTCTTCGTGGGCCTGGTCGGCGTGGCCGTGTTTCTCGGGGTGCCTATCGCATTTGCGTTCGGCACGGCTGCACTCGGATATATCGGCCTTGCAACGAATTCGCCCGTTCTGACGATTGCCGGGCGGATGGACGAGGGTATGTCGCACCTCATCTTGCTCGCCGTTCCGCTCTTCGTATTCCTCGGCTACTTGATGGAACTCACAGGGATGGCGAAGGCGATGGTCGACTTCCTCGCAGCGCTGCTCGGCCATGTCAGGGGCGGGTTGAGCTATGTTCTGATCGGCGCCATGTACCTCGTGTCCGGCATCTCTGGTTCGAAAACTGCAGACATGGCCGCGGTAGCCCCCTCGCTCCTTCCGGAAATGAGGAAGCGTGGGCAAAAGAGCGGGGAGCTCGTCGCATTGCTCGCCGCGACCGGCGCCCAGACCGAGACCATCCCACCCAGCCTCGTGTTGATTACGATCGGCTCGGTAACCAGCGTGTCGATCGCGGCGCTCTTTACAGGGGGCTTGGTACCGGCGGTCGTCCTTGGTCTCTTCCTGACGATGGTCGTTTGGTGGAGGAACAGGCGAGAGGATCTCTCGCACATCTCGAGGCCGCCGCGGCGGGATGTTCTCCGCGCGTTTCTCTTCGCGCTCCCGGCGCTCGCGCTTCCGTTCATCATCAGAGCGGCGGTCGTCGAGGGCGTGGCCACGGCCACGGAAGTCTCGACAATCGGTATCGCATACTCGGTCCTTGTCGGAATTTTGATCTATCGCCGGTGCGACTGGTCGAAATTTCCAAAGATGCTGATCGACACGGCCGCGCTGTCGGGCGCCATTCTGTTCATCATCGGTGCCGCGACAACCGTCGCCTGGTGTTTGACGCAGTCGGGGTTTTCGCGCGATCTCGCAAAGGTCATGGCGTCTCTTCCCGGCGGCGGCCCAACCTTCATGGCTGTGTCGATCCTGATGTTTATCGTGCTGGGGAGCGTGCTGGAGGGAATACCGGCGCTCGTGCTTTTCGCTCCTCTTATGTTCCCAATCGCGAAGGCTGTCGGCCTTCATGAGGTGCACTATGCGATGGTGATCATTCTGGCGATGGGAATGGGACTCTTCCTTCCGCCATTCGGCGTCGGATATTACGCAGCTTGCGCGATCGGTCGCGCCGATCCGGCGCAAGGCATTCGTCCCTTGATGGGATACATGCTGGCGCTGCTTGCCGGCCTCATCGTGGTCGCGTGCATCCCCTGGCTCTCGATCGGTTTTCTCTAGCGCCTCAGCCTCGAACGATTTGATCGGACGGCGAAGAAACAATCACAGACGTGAACAGACAAGGGTTAAACATGACTATCGTGCCGCGAACACCCGTATCTCGAGATCAAGACCTGGATGGGGCGATGGCCAATGCAATCAGGATGCTGTCTCTCGACGCCATCGAGAATGCCCGGGACGGTCATCCTGGTGCACCGCTTGGTTGTTCCGAGATCGCCACCGTCCTGTTCACGCGCCATCTCAAGTTCAACCCCGCCGATCCGACCTGGATCGATCGCGACAGGTTCATCCTGAGCAACGGTCATGGATCGATGTTGCTCTATTCGTTGCTGTACCTGAGCGGATACGAGGCGATCGACATCGAGCAGATCAAGCGCTTCCGTACGCTCGGATCCATCTGTCATGGTCATCCGGAATATGCGGTCGAGCACGGCATCGAAGTTACCACCGGGCCACTGGGGCAGGGATTCGCCAATGGCGTGGGTATGGCCATTGCCGAAGAATATCTGCGCCAGATGCTCGGCTCCGACCTGCTCGATCACTTCACTTATGTCATCGCGGGTGACGGTTGCCTGATGGAAGGGGTCGCCCAGGAAGCGCTTGCACTGGCTGGCCATCTTCGTCTCGGAAAACTTGTCGTTCTCTGGGACGACAATTCGATGACCGACGACGGCAGCACGGACCTGTCGACCAGCGAAGATATCCGGACGCGCTTCCGGGCGGCGGGTTGGCAGGTCCTGGATGCGAACGGACACGATTTCGAATCGGTCGACGTCGCGATCGCGCACGCGAAATCCGATCCGAGGCCCAGCCTCATTGCATGCGCGACGGTGATCGGCCGTGGGTTCCCGCGGCTCGAGGGAAAGCGGGGCGCGCATGGCGGGCGCGTTTTCAAGGAGGATACGCAAGCCGCTCGCGAACGCCTTGGCTGGACCAGTCCGCCCTTTGTTGTCCCTTCGGAGGTCCTGAACGGCTGGCGGAGCTTGATCAGCGCGCGCAATACAGAACGGTACGATGCCTGGAAATCGCGGGTCTCCGAACTTGCGCCTGAGCGACGCGCGCTTTTGGAACGCCTGGCGGACCGCAAGATGCCGGCGGACTGGCAGGCTCCCTTGCGGCAATACAAAGAGTCCGCGCTTTCCTTGCCGGCCCAACCATCCATCCTGTCGTCCGGCGAGGCGGTGGCGACGTTGTTCGACGTATTTCCGGAATTGCTCAGCGGCGCGCCGGATCTTGAGGGGCCCACCTGCCACAAGCGTGACCTGCAGGCTTTCACCGCGACTGAGCGCGGTGGCCGTTTTGTGCACTACGGTGTCCGCGAACACGCGATGGGATCGATCATGAACGGGATGGCCGCTCACGGCGGGATCATGCCGATCGGGGCGACCTATCTCGCCTTCTCTGATTACTTGCGGCCCGCCATCAGGATGGCAGCCCTGATGGGGTTGCCCGTCGTCTTTATCAACAGTCACGATTCCATTGGTATTGGACAGAATGGCCCGACGCATCAGCCGGTCGAATTTTTGGCCTCACTAAGGGCCATCCCCAATATTCTGGTGCTCCGTCCCGCAGACGCCGTCGAGGTCGCCGAGTGTTGGGAGATGGCGCTGTCGCGGCGCGACGGCCCATCGTCCTTCATCCTGTCCCGCCAGGCTCTCCGGCCCGTGAGGACGACGCACTCGAACGAGAATCTGAGCGCGCGCGGGGGCTATGTTCTGGCCGACGCGACAGGCGGAGCACGACGGGTTACGCTGCTGGCGACCGGATCCGAGGTCGCCGTCGCACTCGACGCTAAGGGACTTCTCGAGAAGCTGAATATTCCGACCGCTGTGGTATCGATGCCGTGCTGGGAGGCATTCGAGCAGCAACAAGAGAGTTATCGACGAAGCGTTCTTGGAGAGGACGTGCTGCGCGTAGGCGTTGAGGCCGCCGTCCCGCTCGGGTGGGAGCGCTATATCGGAGACGCCGGCATATTCGTCGGCATGTCCGGCTTTGGAGCGTCGGGACCGGGCGAGGAACTGTTCCGCCATTTCGGGATAACGGCGGAGAACATTGTGACGAAGGTCTTGCAACGTCTTGAGTCCGGCAAGCAATCGTGACGGCCGATCCGGCCGTCAGTCGAGCGCGACGCCGATGGCCGGGGAACGAGGCCAGCGCACGATCACGCCCGCCGACGTTTGCCTGACCGATCCTCCCTTTGCCCCGTGTTTGGTCCCTCTGCTGCATGCAGGCTGTCTGACTATCTACTGAGCGGTAGCCCGGAGCGCCTGTAGGGCGCCCGGCGGGTTAGGATCGGTCACGTTGCGTGGCCGGTTCCAGTCCCGAGGCTTGACAGAAATAATGCATACATTAATAAATGCGCAAAGGCGTTTTTTGCGGACTTGGGACCCTGGCCGCAGCTGAGGGAGCCGGTGATGAAGAGTTCGATCCAGAGAGTAAAGGCGATCGTGTTCGATACGTTCGGCACGGTGGTGGACTGGCGTGGAAGTATCATTCGCGACCTCTCGGCGTGGGGGGAATGCGAAGGGATCAAGGCGGATTGGGCCGCGTTGGCGGACAGCTGGCGGGGGCGGTACGAACCCGAGAAAGATCGGGTCAGGACCGGGGAAATCGCCTGGACCAATCTCGACGAGCTGCACGCTCATGCCCTTGATCAGGTTCTGGCTGAACTTAACCTCGAAGCCCTGTCAGTGGATCAGCGCCGGCACATCAACCGCGTATGGCACAGGCTGGAAGGCTGGCCCGATGCGGTCGAGGGGCTAACCCGCATCAAGCGCCGATACGTCATCGGCCCATTGTCGAACGGGAATGTTGCGCTGCTCGTCAATATGGCGAAGCATGCCGGGCTACCGTGGGACAACGTCTTCTCTTGCGAGCTGTTTCGGCACTATAAGCCACATCCCGAGACCTATCTCGGCGTGTGCAGGCTCATGTATCTCGATCCAGCGGAGGTCATGATGTGCGCTGCGCACAATGGCGATCTCGCTGCTGCCCGGGCAGCTGGCCTGAAAACGGCCTTCATCCCGCGTCCGACCGAGCATGGTCCGGGCCAGAAGACCGACCTCGAGCCAACGCAGGATTGGGACGTCGTGGCCAACGACATTATCGAACTTGCCGAGCGCGTCGGCGCCTAGATACACGCCAATCTGCGGGCCCAGTTGAGAACAGGATATAGCGCAATGCAGTCCTACAAGATGTTCGTCGGCGGAGAATGGGTCGACGCGGTGGGCGGCGAATGCTTCGAGTCTCTCAATCCTTTTACGGGCAAGGCCTGGGCAACGATCCCGCGGGGAAAGCCTGCGGATGTCGACCGCGCCGTGGCGGCGGCCAAGGCTGCATTCAGAACGGGGCCCTGGCCAAAGCTGACGGCGACCGAGCGCGGACATCTGCTCCGACGCCTTGGCGATCTCATCGCCGAACACGCCGAGCAACTCGCCCGAACCGAGGTGACGGACAACGGCAAGCTCATCAACGAGATGGCGTTCCAGCTGAAGTACATTCCGCAGTGGTATTACTATTTCGGCGGCCTTGCGGATAAGGTCCAGGGCGCTGTCATCCCGATCGATAAACCGCAGACATTCAATTTCACACGGCAGGAGGCCCTCGGGGTATGCGTCGGCATCACCGCCTGGAATTCGCCGCTTCTGCTTCTCGCCTACAAGCTCGCTCCGGCGCTCGCTGCGGGAAACACCTTCGTCGCAAAGCCGTCTGAGTTCACGTCCGCCTCAACGCTGGAGTTCGCGAAGCTTGTGGACAAGGCCGGCTTTCCGCCAGGCGTTTTCAACGTGGTTACCGGGTTTGGAGGTGAGATCGGCGACGCCCTGATCTCGCATGCCGATGTTGCAAAAGTTGCTTTCACCGGAAGCGAAGCCACCGGGCGTCGAATCGGCGAACTGGCGGCACGCAGCTTCAAGAAGGTGACGCTCGAACTCGGCGGCAAATCGCCTCACATCGTCTTCGACGATGCGGAAATCGACAACGCGGTCAAAGGCGTCATCTCGGGGATTTTCGCCGCGACCGGACAGACATGCATCGCCGGTTCACGTCTCCTCGTTCATCGGAGCATCCACGACCAGTTCGTGGAGCGCGTCGTCGCGTTTGCCAGACGGGCCAAGAAGGGTGATCCGCTCCTGGCCAGCACGCAGGTCGGCCCCGTCACGACGCCCCCTCAATATCGCAAGATTCTTGACTATATCGACGTAGCGAAGGGTGAGGGGGCCACCTGCGTGCTGGGTGGTGGGCCGGCGACCGGGCCTGACATCGGAGAAGGCGGTTACTTCGTCGAACCGACGATATTCACGGGGGTGCACAACCGGATGCGCATTGCCCAGGAAGAGGTCTTCGGTCCCGTTCTGGCATGCATTCCCTTCGACGACGACGAAGAAGCGATCGCGATCGCGAACGACACGACGTTTGGCCTGGCGGCAGGGTTCTGGACGCAGGACATTCGAAGGATACTTCGGGTTTCGGAACGACTTCAGGCCGGTACGGTGTGGGTCAACACCTATCGCGTGATCAGCTACCTCTCGCCTCTCGGAGGTTACAAGCATTCGGGCATCGGCCGGGAGAATGGACTGGATTCGATCCAGAATTATCTCCAGACCAAGAGCATCATGATTGGGACCGCAGAAGACGTGGTGGATCCCTTCGTGATGCGCTGACAGGCGTTGCGCCTCTCACCCGGCCTGATTGTTTGGCAGCTGTCGACCTTGGATCATGTCGGCAGCCTTTTCTGCGATCATAAGCGTCGTGGCGTACGTGTTCGCAGACGGCATCGTCGGCATGATCGAGGCGTCAACGATCCGCAGGCGGTCAAGTCCGTGGACCCTAAGCTCGTTGTCCACTACAGCATCCGGATCGGATGCCGGTCCCATGCGCGCGGTTCCGATGAGATGGTAGCAGGTGGTCCCGTTTCGATAGCTGTAGTCGAGCAGTTCGTCGTCGGTGGTCACGTCAGGGCCGGGCAGCGTCTCGTTCTGGAGATACTGCGCGAGCTCGGGCGTTGACAGGAGGCGGCGGATCAGGCGGAGGCCGCCGATCGTGGTACGTCGATCCTGCGGGTCGCTGAGATAGTTCGGCTGAACGACGGGGTCCTCGAAGACGTCCGTGGAGCGGGCGTGCACATATCCCGTGCTTTGCGGGCGATGCGGCCAAGCGCCGGCCGACACGCCGGGATAGTCGTCTAGCACATAGACGGCCCCTTGCTTGTAGGAGCCGGGCGTGAACACGCATTGGAGGTCCGGCGCATCGAGGCCTTCGAATGACTTCCAAAAGACATGAACTTGCGACGGGGACGTTGCCAGGATGTTGGGCAAGCCGACGGCCCAGCGGGCGATCTGTCCTCCAAGACGAAGCCCGCGCGACAGTTCGTTCAATGTGACGACGTCCGGCCTGGCTTTCATCACAATCCGCACCGCATAGTGGTCGCGAAAGTTCGCTCCTACTCCGTTCAGCTCGTGTCTCAAGGGTACACCCAAGGGCGCAAGCGCAGGCGCTGGGCCGATGCCGGAAACCTGGAGCAGTCGTGCGGTATTGACGGTACCCGTCGCCAGGATGACTTCGCGTCTCGCGCGAACTTCGTTTGGCGTAGCACCACGTCGACGCAGATACCGCACCGCGACTGCGCGACGCTGGTCGAGCACAATTTCGCTCGCGCGAACGTTGGTGCGGAGTTCCAGGTTTGAACGCGACAGGGCAGGCTTCAGGAATGCGCGCGCGCTGCTGACTCTCCAGCCCCGGTCGATCGTGCGCTGGAAGTATCCCACTCCCGCCTGATGGCCGTTATTATAGTCCGGGTTTTGCGGAATTCCCGCGTTGATGCAACCGCGAATGAAGGCCTCGGAGACGGGGTGAAGCCAGTCCATTCGACTGACCGGAATTGCTTCGCCTTGCTCGGGCTCCTTCTCGATATCCAACCGCCGCACCGAGCGACGAAAGTAGGGGAGGACTTCGTCCCAAGCCCACCCCCGATTGCCCCGTTGGGCCCATCCATCGAAGTCAGCCGGTTGTCCGCGGTTGTAGACCATTCCGTTGATGGACGAGCCGCCGCCCAACGTGCGGCCCTGCGTCGTTGCGATCGGTCGGCCGCCGGTTCGCTCGGTCGGATCCGTCTTGAATTGCCAGGTGCAGGTCGGATCGAACAGCGTCTTGATGAAACCGGCGGGCAGGTGGATGAACGGGTTGCGATCGGGCGGTCCCGCCTCGAGCAGGCAAACCGTGGCGACGCCATCGGCGGTAAGCCGGTTCGCGAGGACGCATCCAGCGGCGCCGGCGCCAACGATCACGTAGTCGAATTCCTCGCTCATCGATCCATCCCCAGGCGTGTTTCGCGTTCTCGACCCATGGTTTCCCGCCCGGGATCAAAGATGCTGCGAAACCGGCTTGATTTCCAGCCTCACATTTGTAACGATCGCATTAATGAATGCATTAATGAATGCTGTAAAGCAAGGAGGAGGGGACCCATGGGTGCGGAAACGGGGCGATCGAAGACCGGCAGCGATGATGCTCTCTACCGGAAAGTCACGCTTTATCTGATGCCGCTGCTGATCACGTGTTACACGGTGTCGTATCTCGACCGGATCAACATCAGTTTTGCCAAGCCCCATATGATGGGCGATCTCGGATTGAACGAAGCCGTCTACGGGCTCGGCGCGGGACTCTTCTTCCTCGGATATGCGGCATCGGAAGTCCCCAGCAATCTGTTGATGCACCGTTTCGGCCCGCGGCGATGGCTGAGCCGTATCCTGATGACCTGGGGCCTCATCTCGATGGGGATGATGCTGGTTTGGTCCGAATATTCCTTCTATATCTTCCGCATCGCGCTTGGGATCGGAGAAGCCGGGCTATTTCCTGGTGCCATCTTCTACCTGATGCGATGGTATCCGACCGAGCGCCGCGCCACCGTCACGTCGCTCTTCTACCTCGCTGCACCTCTTGCCGGCATCTTCGGCGCGCCGATTTCCGGTCTGATCATCGCCCACATGCACGGAACTGCATCACTGGCCGGCTGGCAGTGGATGTTCTTGCTAGAGGGTATCCCGGCCGTCCTGCTGGCATTCGTGGTCTGGTTCAAGTTGAGCGACACCATCGAGGGGGCCTCTTGGTTGTCGTCGTCGGAAAAGGTGCGCCTTCGCGCCAACATCGATGCGGAGAACGTCAGGAAGCCCGAGATGGGCATCCTTGACGTCTTCAAGAACGTCGACGTGCTTCTGCTTGCTGCAATTCTCTTCGGGATCGTGCTCGCACAATCGGGAATTTTCTTCTATCTCCCGTCCTTGATTAAGGGGGCAGGGGTTACGGACACCGTCCAGCTCGGCATCTATTCGGCGGTGCCTTACGCCGGAGCGGTGATCGTGATGCTCGCAGTCGGTCGCAGCTCCGATCGGAAGCGCGAGCGCTTCCTGCACTTTGTCGGAAGCTGCCTGTTCGGCGTTGCCGGCTTCCTGATCAGCGTCTGGTTCAAGCACAACCTCGTTCTTGTCCTGATCGGGCTGAGCATGGCGCTGGGCGGAGTCATGGCCGTGCTGCCGGTATTCTGGAGCCTGCCGACGGCCGCGCTCAAGGATGTTTCGGCCGCCGCCGGAATCGCCTTCATCAATTCGATCGGATTGACGGCCGGGTTCTTTGCGCCCTTCATCATCGGCTTTCTCACGCAATCGACCAACACGCTGGACCTGGGCATCTACTGTGTGGCCGGAATCTGGGCGGCGTGCGTGGCCGTTTCGGTGGTCTACTTCACCCGGCAAAAGTGCCGCAGCGCGCCTGTGACAGTTGGGGCCTCTGCCGGTGCGGCTCGTTGAATCGAGGGCAAACAAACTGCAGCGCTATCCGCGGATAGCGCTGCCAGGCACGAAGTGCGAACTGATCGGCCGCTCAGGGCAGCTTCGAGAGCAGGTCGGTCAGAAGCCTTCCCGCACGTTCGCGGTGCTCTTGGTGCAGGCGCATGGCGGCGTCAGCGTCGCCCTTGGCAATTGCCCGCACCAGAGCGGCGTGCTCCCGGTTCGATTGCGTCGGTTTAGGACGAAGGCGGAGCGTCAGCAGGCGCGCACGATGCGCCTGCGACCAGAACTGATCGACTGTCTGAATGATGCGTCGGTTGCCGCAACTGTTGATCAGTGTCCGATGGAAGGACTCGTCCGCTTGGGCCCACGCCTCCAGGTCATCCCGATCCAATGCGGCGTCCATGTTGGCGACGGCCATATTGAGAGAGACCAGAGCCTCCTTGGCGATTCCACGCCTCGCGACGAGCCCGGCGGCGGTCGCTTCCAGGCTCGTGAGCACCTCGTAGATCTCGCGCATGTCGTCCGCCGACACCGGAAGGACGCGCATTCCGTGGCGCGCGCGGATTTCCACAATGCCTTCGGCGCGCAGCCTCACCATCGCCTCTCGTACAGGGGTTCGGCTCATGCCAAGACGTGCGGCCGCCTCAAGTTCAAGAACGAAGCTGCCCGGGGCGATAGCGCCGCTCAATATCAGCTCGCGCAGCCGGGCATAGGCGATATCAGCTTGATTGGGTTTGCCGCTCGGGGACGCAACGGGGGTGAGGCGCGTCCGTGTCGGCACCTTTCGGCGCACAGGCTTGAGGTCTGGCGACGTTTTTCGAGGCTTGGTTGTCATTGCGGTCGGTTCTTCTCTCCCTGGTCTTACCACTATCGCCGCGAGCAACCAATTCCATTGCGACCATCAGCCGGGGTTCGGTTGTGGAAAGATGCCAGCCAAATCCGTCACTTGTCGAAACCTAGCCTTGGCCCAGGTCGAAAGAGAAGGGGAGGCGCATCGCTTGCTCCAAAAATTCGTGGATGAGGCTGATCACCCCTCGACTACCCGGGAAAGGATCGTGCTTCAACCTTGCAGCTTTCGTCATATCGGACTAGTGTACAAGTAATGCATACGTTATTGAACGCAAAGATGGCACCCTTAGTGTACGATGGCGATGCGATCCGCAAGCCTAAGCAGAACCGACCTGGAGATGCAGCGTGACAGTCTCTTCCAACAAACTTGATATTGCGGTCCTGCCCGGCGACGGCATCGGGCGTGAAGTCATGGCCGCCTGCCTCGAACTTCTGGCCGCCGTGGAAGCCAAGACCACCGGCGCGCCTTTGCGACTGACCACCTGGCAGGCTGGAGCACAATTTTATGCCGAGAGCGGTGAAGCACTGCCGGAGGCTACCCTCGATGCCTGCCGCGGGGCGGACGCTGTTCTGTTCGGCGCTATGGGGTGGCCGGACATTCGGCATTCGGACGGAACAGAGATCATTCCCCAGCTCGATCTTCGGATGGCGTTAGATCTCTACGCCGGGGTTCGCCCGATCCGTTGGTTTCCGGGCCTCCCGCGGATCTTGTCAGACGAGCGCGTGGATGACATCGATTTCGTCCTGGTCCGGGAGCAGACAGAAGGGCTCTTCCACGCGCGGGGTAGGGGCAAGGTCGTCGGTGACGATGAGGCGTACGACACAATGTGCATCACCAGGAACGGTACCGCGCGAGTGAGCGATTTTGCCTTCCGGCTAGCCCAACGTCGCCAATCAAGGCGCGGCCAGGCGCGGGTGACCTGTGTCGACAAGGCGAACGTGTTCACGTCCATGGCGTTCTTTCGCAAGATCTTCGATGAGGTCGCGGCGACGCACCCGACCATCGGGGCCGACCATGCGTATGTCGACGCCATGGCGCTTATGATGGTCAAGAAGCCGTGGACACTCGACGTCATGGTCACCGAGAACATGTTCGGGGACATCCTGTCCGATCTCGCCGCCGGACTCGTTGGTGGAATGGGCATGGCCCCGTCCGCCGATGTTGGCGATAAGCATGCCTTGTTTCAGCCTGCGCACGGTACAGCCCCTGACATTGCCGGACAGGGAAAAGCGAACCCGTGCGCAATGTTCCTCTCAGCCGCGATGATGCTTGATTGGCTCGCGGAGAAGCATGGCGAGCCTCAGCTGGAGGTTCGTGCTCGTCTCATTGAAGCATCAGTACAAGTGGCGCTCTCTTCCGGGGCGGTGCCGATCGAGCTGGGCGGCCCGGCGGGATGCGCGGCAGTCACGCGTGAAACCATTGCAGCTCTTCCGCAAGCGATGAAGGCGGTGGCGTGATGGGCGAGTTCGTGGTGACCGTGACCTTTTCCATCAAGGCGGGGCACACGGTCGAGTTTCGCGAGGCGATGCTGGCGAACGCCGCCGATTCGATCGCACTCGAACCAGGTTGTCGGCTTTTCGATGTCTGTGAAGCAGCCGACGGCGCTGAGATATTCCTTTACGAAATATATGACGACAAAGCGGCATTTGACGCCCACTTAGCGACCGAGCACTTCCGCCGTTTCGACCGACTGGTCTCGCCCTGGGTGATCGAAAAGCGGATTGCGACCTACGTCCGTCTCGGGGCCACTACAAGATCGCACAAGTCTGGTCATTAGTGACCTGGGCCGTCGGGCTGGGGAATGGCATGAACTCCGATCAACTGAGAATGTTGTTTCCTAGCGCCGATGATAAAGGTCTGCGCGAGTTTGCGATCCAGCCGATCGAGCAGCGTCGCATCCTCGTGGGTGGTGAAATCCGCGACTGGGCGGGGCCAACCAAGGATGTGCTCTCGCCGGTGATGGTTCGTGACAACAACGGTCGTCTGACGCAAGCGCGGCTCGGCAGTCATCCGTTCGGAAGTGTCGAGTCGGCATTGGTCGCTCTCGATGCTGCTGTGACCGCTTACGACAATGGGCGTGGCGTGTGGCCGACGATGCGCGTCTCCGACCGTATCCTCGCGATGCAGAAATTCTTGGCTCGCATGAGTGCCTGCCGAGGAGATATCTCGCGTCTCATCATGTGGGAGATAGGCAAGACGCTGGCCGATTCCGAAAAGGAGTTCGACCGCACGATCGACTATATTAGGGAAACCATCGAAGCCTTACGCAATCTCGACAATGCGAACTCCCACTTCGAAATCGTGGAGGGGACCGTCGGCCTCATCCGCCGCACTCCGCTCGGAGTCGTGTTGTGCATGGGCCCTTACAACTACCCGCTCAACGAAACTTTCGCGACACTCATTCCTGCCCTGATCATGGGCAATTCCGTCGTGTTCAAGCCGCCGCGTAACGGGGTGCTCCTGTTCGAGCCGTTGCTCAATGCCTTTTGCGAGGCGTTTCCCCCGGGGGTGATCAACTTCGCCTACGGCGAAGGCGCTGAGATTGTCCCAGCACTTCTCAGCACCGGCAAGGTCAACGTCTTGGCGCTTATCGGGTCCAGCCGTGTGGCAGACCATCTCAAGAAGGTGCACCCAAAGACCAATCGTCTGCGTGCCGTGTTAGGGCTCGACGCCAAGAACGCGGCCATCATCATGCCTGACGCAGACATTGGGCTTGCGGCGCGCGAATGTCTGGCGGGAGCTCTCTCGTTCAATGGACAACGCTGTACCGCCCTGAAAATGCTGCTCGTCCACCGTGATGTTGAGCAGGCGTTCACGTCAGAATTTCTGCGGCTTCTCGGCGATTTGAAGATCGGAATGCCGTGGGCATCCGGTGTAAGCTTGACCCCCTTGCCTAGTACGGGGAAGGCCAAGCAGATGACCGAACTTCTGGATGACGCCGTCGCAAATGGCGCCGATGTTCTCAACGCCGGTGGCGGTACGGTCGAAGGCACGTTGTTCTATCCGGCGGTGGTATACCCGGTGACGTCAGCGATGCGGCTCTATCGAGAGGAGCAATTTGGTCCGCTCGTCCCGATCATGAGTTTTGACGACCTTGAGGTTGCGCTCGATTACGTCGCCTCATCCGAACACGGTCAGCAGGTGAGCCTGTTTGCCAGCGATCCTGACATGATCGGCCGTATGGCGGACTCGCTGGTCAATCAGGTGTGCCGGGTGAATATCAATTGTCAGTGTCAGCGTGGGCCCGATGTCTTTCCGTTCACCGGAAGGAAGGACTCAGCCGAGGGCACGCTGTCGGTCACGGATGCGCTGCGTTCGTTTTCAATTCGTTCGATGGTGGCAACGAAATACACCCAGCCAGCGCGCGAAATCCTCAATGCCATTGTCGATGGTCATCACTCGAACTTCATCCACACCGGCTTCATTCTATGACCGCAAACGATTCGAGAGCGATCCCGTAGCGACGGTAAGCCGCGATGGATCCTGTTCGGAAAGAGGTCTTTGTTCCAGTCTTCGGTGTGCACGTGAGCGAGACCAAACGTCGAGAAGAGATTTGCCGGTTCGGCCGGTCATTATTCGAACGGGGACTGACACCAGGCTCGTCGGGTAATATCAGCGTCCGACTCGAGGACGGCGGGTGGTTGGTCACGCCGACCAACGCTTCTCTGGGCTTTCTTGATCCGGCCCGGATATCGAGGATCGACGCGGAGGGGCGCGTTGTTTCCGGTGATCCTCCGACCAAGGAGGTGCCGCTCCATGCTGCGCTCTACGACACCCGCACGAACGCGGGGGCTGTCGTTCACCTTCATTCGACACATTCGGTAGCGCTCTCGATGCTGCCCGAGATCGACGCACGAGCGGCCCTGCCGTCGATGACGCCTTATTATCTGATGAAGTGCGGTCAGACGGCCCTGATCCCGTACTATCGACCAGGAGACCCCGCGGTCGCTTCGGCGATTACGGGGCTCGCGGGGAAATACTCCTCCATCCTGTTGGCCAATCACGGGCCGGTCGTCTCTGCCGAAACGCTCGAGGCAGCCGTGTTTGCGACCGAGGAACTCGAAGAGACCGCCAAACTCTATTTGCTATTGCGTGGCCTCAATCCACGCTTTCTGTCACCAGAGCAGGAGAACGATCTGGTCAAAACATTCGGACTGGCTTTGCCGGGATCGGGGTCCTAGCACGGCAAGCCCGGATGCGGGTCTCACTTAAGGAAGGACAGAGATGAACGCCGACATCATCGCGCGAGGGCGCGTCGCAGTTGTGACTGGTGCGGCGAGCGGAATAGGCGCGGCTGCGGCACGCCGCTTTGCTCGCGAAGGGATGCGCCTCGTGCTGTTCGATAGAGACGAGAAAAGGCTTCGGGTGCTCGCCGGCGCGCTCGATACCGAAGTTGTCGTCATGGCAGGCGACGTATCCCGCGAGGCGGATCTCGAAGCTTTAAGGGAAGCGGCATACGAACAATTCGGTGAAGTTGCCTTGCTGATGAAAAATGCCGCAATCATCGAGCGCGCGGGCCCTTACGAGAAAGCAGAAGCATGGCGACATGCGCTCGATGTCAATTTTTTCGGTCCACTCGCGGCCCAGCACCTCTTCGTTCCGCGAATGATGGAAGCAAAAACGCGAAGCGCGATCGTCAATCTCGGGTCCAAGAAAGGTATTACCACCCCTCCTGGAAAAGCAGCATACTCCGTCTCCAAGGCGGCAGTTAAGGTTCTGACCGAACAACTCAGCCACGAGCTTTTGAAAGCGACTGGGGGACGTGTCACGGCGCATTTGCTGGTGCCTGGGTACACATGGACTCCCATGAACTTTCCGGGCCTGAAGCCGTTGCAGGATGTTAAACCGGAGGAGCCCTGGACGGCCGAACAAGTGATCGACCTGTTTGTCGAAAGGTTTCGGCGAGGCGACTTTTACATCATTTGTCCCGACAATTCAGTCACATCCGAAATGGATGCTAGACGAATTCGTTGGGCCGCGGACGATATGGTTCAAAACAGGCCCGCGCTTTCCCGATGGCATCCTGATTGGGGGCCGCGCTTTGCGGCCTGGATGTCAGGACCGCCGGAGGAGGACTGAGATATCGTTGAAAAAGCGAAGTTGAGCAATACTCATGTGTTCGACCGTCTTTTTCGTTTTCCCAGCGCGAAGCGTTCTTTCATAACTGCTTGAAGTCGTTTTGCGGAGCGATCTCTAGGTTGTCGTATGCGGGGAGGGAACGTGCAGGTCCGACCCAAAGCGAAAGCCACGCTTGGACGGAGTTTCAATATGAGCAAAACCATCACAACCGCAAAGGTCGTGTTTCTCGATAAAAGCACGATGCTGCCTGACGTTGTTTTGCGCCAATTGTCATTTCCACATGAGTGGATTGAGTACGAAGCGACGCGAGCCGAGGAGGTGAGCGATCGGATTGCGGATGCCCATGTTGTGATCACAAACAAGGCGCCGGTAACTAAAAGCGGGATTGCCACAGCACGCAATCTCAAACTGGTGGCAGTCGCTGCGACCGGCACAGATATGGTGGATATTGCGGCCTGTACTGCCAGGAATGTGCTTGTGTCAAATATCCGGGACTACGCGGTTGACACAGTCCCCGAACATACGTTCGCTCTTCTGTTTGCTCTTCGGCGTAGCCTTCTCGCGTATCGGGACTCGGTGCGGGCGGGACGTTGGGCTGAGTCGGGGCAGTTTTGCTATTTCGATTACCCGATCCGGAATATCGCAGGATCAGTGCTCGGGGTCATTGGAGACGGTGCGCTGGGACGTGCCGTCGCGGGCCTCGCGCGAGCCTTTGGGATGCGCGTCCTCTTTTCATCCTACAAAGGTGTGCAAGGGATGGGGCCGCTTTACACGCCGTTTGAAGACGTGCTGCGTCTCAGCGACGCGATCACCATCCACGCTCCGCTGACGCCAGCAACGCGCAACATGATCGGGGCGCCCGAGTTCGCGCTCATGGAACGCAAGCCCATACTCATCAATACGGCGAGAGGTGGTCTGGTTGACGAGATCGCTCTGGGCGAGGCGATTCGTTCCGGTCGCATATCAGGTGCCGGCTTTGATGTGGCTACCGTCGAGCCTCCCTCAGCCGATCATCCCCTCATGCAACTGATAGGGCTGCCCAACTTCATCCTGACGCCTCACGTCGCGTGGGCAAGTCAGGAGGCGGTGCAATCGCTTGCGGACCAGCTCATCGATAATATCGAAGCGTTCTGGAATGGCACGCCGAAGAATGTTGTGAGGGGCGCTCCCTAGTAGACTGGACCGAGAAGTTTCGCATGACCATAGATAAGTCCGCTAAGTGATGTAAGCGGACCGCGCGTCGCTCAAGCTCCAATCGACCGCTTTAAATCATTGGCAGCCCTTGAGCGAGCGCCAGTGCTTCGACCGCTTGAACCTGGGTACCCTATTCCACCACTCTGTCGGCTATGGAATTTGGAGACATGGTGCAGGGTGATCGCTCGAGGGTTTGCGCTGCGCAGGATGAAGTCAGCGGTTTCGAGCTGGAACTGCTGAAGATGCTGCCGGGCCATGCCATCGAGGCGGTGAAAATTCCGCTGTCGGGATCGGTGACAGGCTTCGCCGGCGACATCGGCGCGGTGCTGATGAGGCGAGATATTTCGACTATTCTTCAATGCGGACCATTAAGGGCGGGGCAGGACAGGGCCCCGAGGGGAGATCGATGAGCACAGTAAAAAGCGCTCTGGCCCAGAAGCAGGGTGCCCTGGTCGATGTTCGTTCCGGCGACACTGTCGTCGAAGCCTTGCGGCAGATGCGCGACAATCGGGTCCGGTCGGTGCTGGTCATCGATAACGACGTGCTGGTCGGTATCGTGACCCAGGGTGACTGCGCTATCAAAGTGCTGCTGCCCGGGCTCGATGCGAAGACGACGCCCGTGGGCCAGGTGATGACGAGCAACCCGGTGACGGTTAAGCCGGACGATCGGCTGGAGGGCTGCATGGCAATGATGGCTGCGCGCGGCTTTCGCCATCTGCCGGTGCTGGACGCGGGCAAGGTCCTCGGCGTGATCTCGATCGGAGACGTCGTCAAGAACATCATCCGGGATTTGGAGCACAATGTGGACGACCTAATGGGCTATATCATGAAGGACGGCCCCGGGGGCTAACAGACGAACTGCGGTGTCGTTGCCCAAATATTTGCTTGCGGCCATCTGCAATCTCGGAGAATGTCCGCCCTTCGGCCGCTGTTGGGGGCCACCGGACATTCAATTGGCCTGCCCCTGGTAAGAACGTGCGTCAGCGAGCGATCAGGCGACTTCACTTGCTCGACCAGAGTCGTGGAAGTCCCTTGACGAAATCGCGACGCTTGGGGGACGACTTGTAGCGGGCGGAGCGGGAAAACCACCACTAACCTCGAAGATGGTCCAGGAACGCTCGCAGCGCGGAGGGCACTTGACGGTGGGAAGAGTAGTAGGCGTGGAAGCCCGGTCCGGGCGAAATCCACTCGGGCAGCACCGCGACCAGTGAGCCGCTCGACAATTGAGCTTCGACCCTTGCCTTCAGGCAATAGAACAGGCCAACACCGGCCTCCGCCATTCGGATCGAGAGCTCGGAGTCATCCAGAATGATCGTTCCGGGAACATCGATGGTGAGACGTTTCTCTTGATGCTCGAATTCCCATTCGTAGATTCGATCGGTGCCCAGGCGGATGCGGATGCACTTATGGCTCGAAAGATCTTCCGGGTGTTTTGGATGGCCATGATCTTTGAGATAACCGGGTGAACCGACGATGACCCATTCGAGACTGTCGCTCAGTCGCGAGGCAATCATGCCCTCGGGCACGGTCCCGCCATAGCGGATACCCGCGTCAAATCCCTCAGCGACCATGTCGACGAACTTGTCGTCGACGGCAATCTCCACCTCGATCTCAGGGAAAGCGGCGAGAAACGCTGGGAGCTTCGGCGCGAGAAGCAGGCGCGCAGCGTCGCGCAATGCGGTGATCCTGACGCGGCCTACAAGGTGGCCCCGGAACTCATTCAGGCCCTCGATGGCTTCCTCAATCCCGCGGAAGCGAGGCTCCAGCTCACGCACGAGCATTTCCCCAGCAGCTGTAAGATGCACGCTGCGGCTGGTGCGATGGAGAAGGCGGACGCCAAGCCGTTGCTCGAGGCTTCTCATGGAATGGCTGAGAGCAGAGGCGGAGACACCCCTGATGGTCGCGGCGCGACGGAAGCCGCCTGCACGTACAATCGCCAGGAAAGCTTCCAGCTCAACAAGGTCGGTTCGGTTACTCATATCGAGATCGATGCATTCGGCTCAACAGTTAGTCAATTTGGATTCAACAATCCGGCCTTCGGTGACCGGCCAGACCCCGCAGTCCGTCCATCCTCCACCAAAGCACGATCTGAGAAAAGGGTTGGTCTTCAACAGTTTCCGATGGGTTCGCCAAGTCACTTGTGGCTAGGCCGGTCAACATCCAAGCGTCAATGGTCGACGCTGGCCATTCCTCTGCAGCGACGATGCACCCATCGTCCGGTAAGACGGATTTACCTGACTTTGACCTCTCCCCATTCATTTTCAAAACTGTCTGGAAAATTCCCGACCGCTGGGTGGGCCAGTGCGAACACATGGGGGCGAATGCGGATGGCTGGGCCTATCAAGAGAAAACCGACGGGCAATCTCATTCTGCCCCTGCGATTTCGTGCGAAAATTGTAGCCGGATTCGGGGCGGTTCTCGTCATCCTGGCCATCAGCATGGCGTTCGCCTATTTCGGGTTCGAGCGTGTCTCCGATGGAGTCGGGTCCTTCCGGGTCAGTGTTTCGGAGGCCGATCTCGCACGCAATATCGATCATGAACTGCTGGCCTACCGCTCGGGTGCTCGATACTTCGTGGTCACTGGCAAGGAAGACGATGCGAAGGCAGCGCTGGCTGCCGAGGCCAGCTTGAAGAACGCCATCGATCAATCGGTCAAGAACACCAAGGCGCCGGAGCGCCTGGAGCGTCTCAACAAGCTGGCAAAGGAGTTCACCGGCTTTTCGGCGACATTTTCCAGAATCCTCGAACTGAAACGTAGCAGTGCGCTGATCGTGCATGATCAACTCACGCCCAACGCGAGCCTGCTGAAATACAAGTTGGACGATATCCGTCTTGGTGCGTCCGACACCGAGACCCAGGCTATTGAGTTCGGTACTAAGCAGGTCAACACGCAGTTTCAGACCGCGAACGCAGCCGCCAGCAATTTCTATCTCAGTTCGGATCAGTCGGTAGCAGCAAGTGCGCTCGGTGGGCTGAAATTAGCCGAGAATTCGTTCAAGGCGATCTATTCGGCGGACGAGAAGGTCGTAGCCGGCCTCAGGGAAGCCAAGGCGTTGCTGCAAGCCTATCGCGAGGCGCTGGAAAAGCTCATAGCGAATGCCAAGTCCGTCGATGAGCTTGTGGCGGAGATGGGCAACTCGGCCGGGACGATCATGCAAGGTTCGGCCGCGATGAAATCCGATCTCCTTGCCGAGCAGCGGCGACTGGAAGCCGAGTCGGAACAGGCCATCGGTCGGACCGAGCAACTGATCGTGATTCTCGCGGCCGGCGGAATACTTCTTGGCGCTGTCCTTGCTCTCCTGCTCGGCGCGGGCATCTCTCGCCCAATGATCGCGATGTGCAATGCGATGCGAAAGCTGGCGTCGGGAGATTTTGACGTGGTGTTGCCGGGGCTTGGCCGAGAGGATGAGCTCGGTGAAATGGCCGCGGCGGTAGAAGAGTTCAAGCTGCAGGCGATTGCCAAGGCTGAACGGGACGCCGCAACGGCGGAGGCGCAGAATCGGGAGCAGGCGGCCTCTCGACGCGCCGAGCTGATTCGATTCGCCGACCAATTCGAGAGCGCGGTCGGCTCCATCGTATCAACCGTCTCGGCCTCCGCAGCGCAGCTCGAGACCGCTGCGACGACACTGACGCGGACCGCAGAGACCACACAGGGGTTGTCGAGCCAGGTAGCCAACGTTTCCGAGCAGGCTTCCTCCAACATGCAGTCGGTCGCTACCGCGACGGAAGAGCTTTCTGCGTCGGTCGAGGAGATCGGTCGGCAAGTCCAGGGTTCCAACCGTATCACGGAAGCTGCCGTGGTGCAGGCCAAGGAAACCGATGATCGCATAGCCAGGCTGTCCCGCGCGGCGCAACAGATCGGTGACGTCGTGAAGTTGATTACAGCGATCGCCGAACAGACCAATCTCCTGGCCCTCAACGCCACCATCGAGGCGGCGCGCGCGGGTGAGGCAGGGCGGGGCTTCGCCGTTGTCGCGAGCGAGGTCAAGTCGCTCGCGAGCCAGACAGCAAAGGCGACTGACGAGATCTCGGCCCACATTGCCGCAATGCAGGGCGCCACGAGCGAGTCAGTTGGGGCGATCAAGGAGATTGGGACTACGATCGATCAGATATCGGCGATTGCAGCCTCGATCGCGAGCGCGGTCGAACAGCAGGGCGCCGCTACCCAGGAGATCGCGCGTAGCGTCCAAACCGTCGCGCATGGCACGCAGGCTGTGGCAGTCGATATTGGAAAGGTCGATCGCGCTGCAACCGAGACCGGAACTGCTTCGGACGAGGTGCTGAGTTCGGCCAAGACACTGTCGACCGAGAGTGTGCGTCTCCGGACCGAGCTCGATCGCTTCATGGCCAACATACGGGCGGCTTAGCCCGAAAATACTCAAAGGAATGACTCACTTTTAGACCGCGCCCTCTTGTGAAAGGTACTCGGTCCGCGGTTGTAGTCGGTATCGGTGGTTGCGCCTTCTCGATTCGAACCTGTTGATCGAAGGCTTGGTAGTCGCGGTTGACCCGGTAAGGTCCGATTAACGTGTTCGGATATCAATCAATATGATCCTGCGTCGAATGCCCGCTTTGGTTGAGTGCCCACTCAATTCGCAGATTGTCAGCAAGTCGCAGCCTGGTCGCCCGGCCGATGTGTGCCTCCCCTCAGAACCATTAGCTTTTCGGCCTGCCATCATCAATGCGGCTGCCAGACCGAAGCCGCCTTAAGGAAGGCCAGGGTCTCATCTGAGGCAAGCTTGTCGGCTGGCGGAAAGTAGCTGAGCTTGACGACCACCGTGCGCGTCGCAGGGTCGACAAAGATGTACTGCCCTTGCAGTCCAATTGCCATGTACGCCCCCCCGTTGCCAATCGTCCACCACTGGTATCCGTAGCCCCGTGGCTCCGAGTGCGCCGGATCGGTAGGACGGATCGACTCCGCGATCCACTCTGAAGACAGAATCCGCTGACCATTGGCGACTCCCATGTTAAGCATAAGAAGACCCAACCGGGCGAAATCGCGAAGGGTCGCGTTGAAGCCTGCACCGTTGAATTCTCGACCTACGCCCGGCGCTCCATCCATAATGAAGAAGCCATCGGCCTCCGCGCCAATCGGTTCCCAGATGTGCTTCGACATATAAGCGGCCAAATTGCTGCCCCCGCTCACGCGCTCCAAGAGGAGGCCAAGCACCGCCGTGTCCAGCGTTTTGTATTGGAAAACCTCGCCTGGCAAATGCTTTCGGCTGATCGTGCGTGCCGCATCCGCAAAGCGAGCGACGTTCTTGACAAGTGCTTCGATGAAGCCGCTCGCCGCCACCCCCGGGTTTTGGAAATCGTACCGCTCTTCGTAGTCAACGCCCGATCGCATTTGCAGAATCTGCCGGATCGTCGCGTGTTCGTACCCGCCCCCCTTTAGTTCCGGCAAATAGGAGTCGATCTTCTCATCGAGCGAATTGATCCGACCTTCGGCCAGCGCACAGCCAACTAACATTGAAGTTATCGACTTCGTCATGGAGAAGCCGATGAAGCGAGTTCGATCATTCGTGTTGTTGAGATACCTCTCGAAGACAATCTTTCCATCTTTCAAGACGATAAGTGCGTTTGTGTACGATCGTTCAAGGAACTGATTAGCCTGGAACGTTTTGCCGTCGTACTGATAGTTGAAATCAAGTGCGTGCTCTTCTCGCGGAAGCTGCCAGACTGGACCGGAGCGCGCGACCGTGCGTGTCGTGAACAGTGTATCCATGCTATGGAAAGTAAGGGCGTTGATGCCCGCATCGAGCATCCCGAAACGAAGGTTCTGTATGCCAATTGGTACATCCGACACTGGATCTTGAGCGATTTGTGGTTTCAGCACCTGCTCCGCCACCGCGCGCCCGACGAGCGTCACCCCCGTGCACGCTAGAACCAGGGAGACAGCAATTCGTTTCGACAAGCGTGCCTTCATTTCCGTTCTCCTAGCCGAGGATCGCTGCGCGTTGTGCTCGCGCTTAACCGTTGCGAGCAGATGAAAGAGGTTGGGCCGCCATGACGATGGCCGCTAGGCCTTTCAGCACGAGCGGTATGGATCTGAGCGACTGGCGCGGAGCTCGGCTGCAGGCGGGCGTGGCTGCTGGTCAAGAGTCTGCGGTCGCGCACGGCGTCAGCACTTTGCAAAGCGATCACCTCACGAGAGGCCCGGCCGGCGCCACGGTACAACCGATGGCGTTGAGGGCTTCGACTAAAGCCAAGCCGCTGCATGCGGCAACTGAGCAGCTCAGCTGACGGCTGCATGAAAGCTTTGGCTGATCAATGCAGAACTTGCGACAGAAAATCTCGTGCTCTCTGCGTCTTGGGCTGACGAAAGAACTGCTCCGGCGTGCCTTCCTCGACTATAGTGCCATCATCCATGAAGATTACCCGGTCGGCGACCTGTCTGGCGAAGCCCATTTCATGGGTCACGCAGATCATCGTCATACCATCGCCTGCGAGTTCTATCATCGTGTTCAGCACTTCCTTGACCATTTCCGGGTCGAGCGCCGAAGTCGGCTCATCCAAGAGCATGATTTTCGGCTTCATGCACATCGCCCTCGCGATGGCGACACGTTGCTGCTGACCACCGGAGAGTTGGGAGGGATATTTGGCAGCCTGATCGGCAATCCTTACCCTTCTGAGATAGCTGATTGCGACTTCCTCCGCCTCGGCCGCTTTCAACCCCCTGACAAGCATCGGCGCCAACATACAATTGGCAAGCACGGTCATGTGAGGAAAGAGATTGAAGCTCTGAAACACCATGCCGACTTCTCGTCTGACCTTCTCTATATTCGTCAGCCGATGGTCGAGCAGGCATCCCTCTACTACGATCGAGCCGCCATCATGCTTCTCGATGCGGTTGATGCATCGAATCAATGTTGATTTTCCAGACCCTGAGGGGCCGCAGATCACGATCTTCTCTCCGCGATCCACACTCAGGCCGATGCCCTTGAGCGCAGCGAACGAGCCGAATCGTTTGGTGACTGCGGACATGACGACCGTGCCGCCCTCGCTTGAGCCGCTTTCCATCGCTCGCACGCTCATCTCCATCTCTCTGGCTTTGTATTGGGGATTGACGGCAATGACACCTTGAGAGTCCGGTACTACTAGTGATCGGGTACGCCCGGCAAAACGGGTTGAAACTCCTTGACGCTCCGCTCCTCATTCCGGTGGTCGGCTGACAACCGCACCTCAAGCCTGCGCAACAGCCAGCTCAAGCTGGTGGTGATAGAAAAGTAGATTGCTCCTGCCGTCAGAAAGACCTCGTAGGGCGCAAAGGTATTCGAGACCTCAAGGCGTGCGGCGCCTGTCAGATCGAGGAGGGTGATTGTGCTGGCGAGTGAAGTTGCTTTGATCGTCAGGATGATTTCGTTTTCATAGGCCGGCAGTGCTGCGCGCACAGCGAGCGGAATCGTAACCTTGCGTTGAGTCTGGAGCCACGAGAGCCCGAGGGCTTGCGCGGCCTCCACGAGCCCCTTCGGTACCTGCCTCAAGGCACCAGCGACGATTTCGGCCGTATAGGCGGCAGAATTCAGACCCAGTGCGATGATGACGCACCAAAAGGGGTCACGAAAAATCGGCCATAAAACCGAGTTTCGGACGAAGCCGAACTGGCCAAGTCCGTAATAAACGATGAAGACTTGCAGCAGAGAAGGGATCCCGCGAATGACAAGGATATAAATACTTGCCGGGCCATGGAGCCAAACCGATTTTGCATTGCGTGCATAAGCGAGAGGCACAGCTAACATCATGCCGAGAAGCAGGATGAGTATGGACAGGCGTCCTGTCATTCCCGCTCCCTTAAGCAGTTTCGGAAGCGCGTCGGCCATGATCGAGAAATCTAGCATGGCGCTCTCACGCAAAGCCTCGATTGGACCGAATACCGGCGTTGCGGAAGCCCCAGGACACAACACTCGTAATGATCAGGTACAGGATCGCTGCCACGAAATAGACGAGGAACGGCTGCCTGGTCGCACCGGAAATCACGGACGACGTTCGCAGCAGTTCCTCAAGTCCGATGACGGAAATCAAGGACGTCTGCTTGATCAGGATGATGGCAAGATTCCCGAAGCCTGGTAGGGCCAGCCGCCATGCCTGGGGCAGGATGATCCGAAAAAACGCGGCGCGTCGCGATAGTCCAAGTGCATGCGCCGCTTCAGTTTGTCCGCGCGGCACTTGTCCTATGGCGCCTCGAAAGATATCGCCGGCATAGGCGGCAAAAATGAAGGCAAGGGCCGCTACGCCTGCAGCGAACCCGTTGATGTCCACATATTCGCCGGTGAGCTTGGTCAGCGCTACTGTGCCGCCGAAATAAATCAGGTAGATGACGATGAGGTCGGGCACTCCCCGAACTACAGCGGTGTATGCTTCAGCGCTGTAGCGAAGGGGCTTCGCACCATAAATTTTTGCGGTCCCCAATGAGATGCCGAGTACGGTTCCGACAACAAGTGCTACGAGGGCTACCGAGAGCGTAGTGACCGCACCAAAAATTAGCTGCAGGCCATAACCCGAAACCCACTCCATCGTCATAGCATCGACCTGCTGACTTTTCGCAAGGTGTTGTTCTCAACCTTGCGACGGATCAGCTCACGGATAGGCCCTTCATGCCAGGCCTGAAGCTTTCCTTTGGATGTTCTCTCGTTTGCATAGACGATCCAGACGTCATCGGGAGAACCGATCACCTGGTCCACCCGCACCCGATCCGGGTATTGTTCTGCATATTCGAGGTAAACGAGAGCGGAATCGTATTTTTCCTTGAGAAGATTCTCAAAAATGACGGGCAGCGAAGGCTCGGATACCCGAATCTGCCACTGACTGGTGTCGATGTAACTCTCGGTCGCCGGAGCCAGCAGTCCGATAGACTTCGGCGTTTCGACATCCGAACGAGTGAGAACTGCTAGGTCCTTGCTACGACAGATGAAGCTGTCAACGGCGAACATCTTTTGGAAATGCGTACCGAGTGTCGGAGGCGTATCGGGATGAACAGCACACTGAAGGAGGAAGTCGTAGTCGCCATTGATCAGTCCCTGCATCGCTACGTTGAAATTTGGGACGAGAACAATGTTTGCCTCTGGAATGTCGTGAAACTTGATGTACTCCTTGGTTACAAACTCATGGTTGGTCCCGGCCGGCCCGAGAGTTGCGAAGGTGATCATCGAATTTCGCCTGCACATCTAAATGCGTTCAACATCCGTCTTAGTCGTCTCGAACGCTTGATTGCTACATGAGCGGGAAGTCAAAGTATTTTTTCACGATCTTGTCGTAAGTCCCGTTCGACAAAATCGTATCGATGGCAGAATTCACCTGCTCCAAAAGTTTGGCGTCATCTTTGCGCAGAGCGATGGCGTTTCCTTCACCGAGAAGACCGCCGGTATATTCCGGACCGACCAGTTCATAGTCAGCCGCTTGCGGACTCTTGAGGAATCCGAGCAACGAGGTCACACGATTGGCCAGAAGCAAGTCGACACGACCTGCAATTAGGTCCATTTCGACATCAGTAGTCTTGTCATAGCGAACAATCTGCGAATCGGGATAGGTCGCCGACAAATAGGCGTCCTGAATGCTACCGCGCTGTACGCCGATCACACGGCCCTTCAAAGCCGCGGGGCTCGTGTCTGCAAAAGTACCCTTCCTGGCAACAAACTGGCTGGACGTATTCTTGTATTTCTTGGAAAAGGCGACCTGTCGCCTGCGTTTTTCAGTAACGCCCATGCTTGCGACAATCATGTCGTATTTCTTGGCATTCAGGCCAGGAATCATTCCATCCCATTCCTGGGCGACGATCTTGCATTTGGCCTTCATGACTTCGCACAGCGCATTTGCAATATCGACATCCCAGCCGGTCAAAGTGCCCTTGGCATCGACAAAGCTCCACGGTGGATAAGTGCCCTCGGTAGCGATGCGCAAGTCCTGAGCAATCGCACTTGACGCAATGAGCGTCGAAAGCGCAATGCCAAGAGCAACAATCTTACGACTCGAAAACTTCATTTTACTCTCGTGTCAAACGTCCAAGCGCAGCCAACTCGCGTAAGTGTCCGCTCCGGGGCCTGAACCGTCAACGTCGCTGAGAATATTTTAACCTGATGCAAATCTGCTGCCTGACCGCTGCGAAAGGCCGCCCGTAGAGCGAGGACACAGTATAGTGCTGGGCATACTACGGTGCTGGGGTAGTAGCCTCTTGTTTGGGTGCCGATATCGCATACTGTGGTGCTTCCTCTATTCGTCATTCTAGCGGAGGGTATCGTTTGGCCGGGGGAAAGCACGATAGGAAGCCAATAGAAGGCAAACGTGTTCGCAGGGGCGCACTCTCGGTTATGACCAGACCGGCAGCGAAGACAAATGCGCCGGTCGACACCCATCAGTATGACTCCGGGAAAAGGAATGCTCTGGCGCTGGCTGTTGGCAAAGAGATCAAAAGCCTCAGGCTGAGCCTGAATATGGCGGCAAATCAACTTGCCGAAGCCGCAGGTCTATCGAACGCCATGCTATCGAGGATAGAACACGGGTCCGCCACGCCATCCTTCACGACTCTGGCTTCGCTGTCGGCGGCACTTAGAGTGCCGGTATCGCGACTCTTTGCGGCCCACAATCAACCCACCGACTATTCTCTCGTCCGATCGGGTAAGGGCATCAACGTGCGCCGGCAGGCTCATCGTTCAGGCCTAAGCTATCAGTTGCTCGGGCATCTGTTGTCTGGCGAGAAATATATCGAGCCCTATCTCGTGACGCTGACAAGTGATTGTTCAAACAACCCGGGATTTCAACATACCGGCATCGAATTCATGTATGTGCTGGAAGGGTCGATGATCTACCGTTATGGCGACGCAGTGATGGAGCTTCATCACGGAGATACGCTTGTATTCGACGCCAACTTTGTGCACGGCCATGAAAAATTGCTGACGCCGACGGTCCGCGTTCTGTCGGTGGTGTTCAATCTGCGCACGTGATCCAGGCCAATGCAGCGAAGTACCATGATCGTGCGGCGAATGCCTATTTTCGGCCGAATACCGAACCGACGACGGTGTATGTGTCCGTGAAGGATTTCTGGATCGAGTTGTAGGAATTCCTCCATTTGCGATCGAGGGTCGCAGCTTCTGGAATCCATCCGTTTATCTGCGGGCCCTTTTGACGAGCGTGGATTTGAGCGCGATCGCGAGCGGGGGCATTCAGTCGTTTTCTTGCCAGCGTTCAACTACGACCTCTTCTTCGTGGACGAACAGGAGCTTCCGCCAGAGCGGCTTCCCGGGGTCTGCAACATCAAAGCTTGTGGTGGTGGGATTGACTGGCGTGTGGTGCCGCAGTTCATGGAGAACGCTGCGGGGCGGTCGCGCCCGGACATGAGATGAAGTTGTACCTGCCGTCTATTGATATGAACAGCGAGTGAATGCCGCCGCGATCGAGGGCAATTGTCGCGGGGGTAAGACGATCGAAGACCTAGGCCGCAGCGATCCACTTGCGCAGGCCGGCTGTAGTGCGAAATCCGCCGGCGGCGTAGCAGCGCATGAACGGGTGGGAGGCTCGCATCATCTCTGCGAGCGCATGGCCAGGGCCGAGGTCCAGCACGTGGGTGACGCCCAACTCTGCGAGCGCCTCCAGCGTTGCCGCCCAGTCGATGGGATGCGCGACTTGGTTGGCCAATTTCGTCGTGGCATCTTGGGCGGCGAAGATACGTTCGCCATCGCCGCCGGCAAGCAGCACGCGACCGCTTGCGACGGCCGCGTGCCTGCTGGCATCGAGCGCGTGCTGAAGGGGCTTGCAGGCCCGCACGAGTCTTGTCGTGTGCGATGCGATCTTCACGGTGAGAAGGCCCGTGCGCGCGCCTTCCTTGGCGGTCTCGTCGCAGATCGCGATGACCTCCTCCTCCGGACCGCCGATCACATAGAGAAGGTCGGGGTTCCTGATCGCGATCTCGCAACGATGCGTCGTAAGCAGCGGTTCGAGCTTCGCCCGATTGAGCCCGCGAACATAGCCCAGGCGGCCATCCAGCACCGCCGCATCTTGCATCAAGCGGGCGCGAATATCCGTGAGCCGCAAGGCTTCATCGGCGGTCCAGATCCCGGCGATGCTCCAGGCCGCCATCTCGCCGACGCTGTAGCCCGTGACCGCGGTCTGCTCAGTCAACAGGTCCGCGATGCAGGCATGGATCGCGAGCGTCGACGTGACAGTCAGGATCTGGCTGGGATGATTGGCACAGAGTTCGTCCGCACTTCTTCTCCTGATGAACTCCCGCGGATCCGCTCCTAGAAGGGTGGTGGCCGCAGCGAAGATCGGCTCGGCTGCGGGCTCGTCCGCGACAAGATCAAATATATTACACGAGAGCGTCCCTTGTCCGCCGCAGAGCAGGGCCAGCATCAGACCTCCAGCCGATCGACGAACAGCACCATCGCCAGCAGGTCGGCGGAGCCCCCGGGACTGAGATTGCGGGCAACGAACGCATCGTGAATGTCGCCCGCACGCCAGCGCCAATCCGGCGACCCAACGCCGCCGGCCGCGAGGAAGCTCGCAGCGCTCTCTTGCGCGAAGCGCAATCCGTCCGCTCCGCCCCGATGCAGCAGGTTGGTGTCGATGACCTCGGAGATAAGCCGCATGCAAGTCTGAACGCGCGCGGCTTCTTCGTCATGCGGCGCAAGCTTGCGCGCGGCATGCAGCGCGGGCAGGGCGATATCATACATCGACGGAAAGCCGTCGGCGGCTTCCGCCCTGGCGCCGCCGGCTCCGTAGCGCCGTCCGGCCATTGTGCCATGGCTGCGCAGCGAGATAGGGCCCGACAGGATGTCGGCGCCCCAGCGCTCCCTCACCATCCGTCCGAGCGACTTGCGGATGCCGACAGAATTGCGATAGCCAGCCGCGGCGCAGAGTAGACCCAGCCCGAAGATCGCGCCCCGGTGGGTATTCACGCCATCTGTTGCGGCAAGCATCGCGCGCTCGGCGCCAACGCCGATCGCGCGCAGCCGGTTCATGCCAGCGCCCTCGGCGCCCGCGGCGGCGAGTTCGCTGAAAAACGGCATCAGGGTTGTGGCGCTCCGGCACAGCAGCGCGGCGTCCATGTCGCGATGCGCGCCGTTGTCGACATGACTGACGAGGCCGGGCTTTGGATAAGTCTCGACTTCGAGTTTCAGAGAGAGTGACGCGAGATGGCCGAGCTGCTCCGCATGGAGCGCGCGTCCCGGCCGCGATTGCCATCTCAGCACTGGGGTCATGACACCTGACCCGCGAGGAAGGCCGCGGGCGTCGTGGTGGTGCGCCTGCCGGCCCTTTCACAAGGACTTCGTCCTCGTCAGCACCGGTCAGTTCGCGCCATTGAACGCCACCGGCTGGACCCATGATCTCGCCATCTAGCCGCATCGGTGCCTGCTTTGCGATTCCCCCAATGCCGGACAACAGGATTTCCGCCTGCTTCACTGATGCCAGGGGCCACAGCAGATCGAGATCCGAACTGTCTGAGAGATAGGGCGGGTGAGGTGCTGCCAGGCAAGGCTGCCATAGCTGCGGGTCTCCGGCAGAAGCGTGAGGAGCTTGTCGATGGTAGGGTGCCAGGAAGCTGGCGCCGCGGCGGCGGCATCGGCCAAGAGAGGCGGCGGCGCGGACGCGACGATATCGATCGCGGCGAGCGAGACTGCAATGCGCCGCTTGCCATGGCTCGGCGGCAGCGGCAATCCGAGCGGAACGAGACCTTCAGTATCGCTGCAGTCGGGACGGCGGGCGACGAGCGGGCGTCCCGCATGCGCCCAGCTCGCGACGATCGGCTCGCTGGCAAGTTCGGGATAGCGGTTCATCACCGCAGCCCATCCCGCGGTCGAAGCCTTCACCATGCTGTGACGTGCGAGAGGTTCGAGCATCTTACGCCCCCTGGTGAGAAGCAGCAGCTCGCGCAACGCGCTCGGCAAGTCGGCGGCCTTCCTCCGTCCGCCGCGCTCGGCGCCGAGCCGGCCGCGATCATCCGGGCCGTGTGGCCGTCGCAGCAGGGCGGCCAGTTGTGGCGCCAGAGGCGTGGCGTCGTCCCAGACGATGTGGAGCCGCCTGACATCACCATGTTGTCGAGCCCGGGCGCGAACACCGGCGTCGCTTCCGCCTTGGCCTTGATCACCTCGATCGGAAGCTTGGTGACGCGTGCCATGGAGGGCAGATCCATCACCGACGGATGCGCACCGGGCAGCGCCACCAGTGTGCCGGTCGCAAGCGCGGTGACGATGAACGCGCCGGCCGCGCTGCCGCCATAGAGCAGGCCGATGGTGCGGTGCCCTTCGGCCTCCGCCAGCAGCAGGGTCTTGGCGAGATGCGACAGATATTCGCTGAGGCAACCGCGAAGCGCGTGCCCCATGGCGTGGTCGGGGTGATCTCGCCGTTCAACTTCCCGCTGGTCCTCTCGATCCGCGCTATTGCCGCAGCGCTCGCGCTCGGCAACGCCGTCGTCCATAAGCCCGATTCTCGCGCGGCAGTATCAGGCGGCATCATCATCGCTCGCATCTTCGAGGACGCCGGTCTGCCCAAGGGCGTGCTGCAGGTCGTTCCTGGCGGAGCTGCAGCGGATGAGGCGATGTGCTCCGATCCCAACATCGCGATGATCTCCTTCACCGGCTCGGCGGAAGGCGGCAGCAAGGTCGGTGAGGTCGCCGGCCGGCATCTCAAGAAGGTGCAGCTCGAACTCGGCGGCAAGAACTCGCTGATCGTGCTCGACGATGCCGATATCGACGTCGCGGCGTCCAATGCCGCCTGGGGTGCCTTTCTGATCAGGGGCAGATCTGCATATCGACAGGCCTCGTGCTGGCGCATGCCGATATAGCCGACGCGCTGGCGACAAAGATCGCCGAAAAGGCGCGGCATCTGCCAGCGGGCGATCCCTCGCCCGGTCAGGTTGCGCTCGGCCCGATCATCAGCGACGCGCAGGTGGCGAAGATCCAGGCGATCGTCGACGACGCGGTGGCGAAGGGTGGGCGGCTCCTGGCCGGCGGCGGCCACGACGGACGCTATTACCGGGCGACCGTGCTCGCCGACGTAAAACCCGGCATGCGCGCTTTCGAAGAGGAGATTTTTGGACCTGTTGCCTGCCTCGTCTCCTGCGCGACCGACGACGAAGCGGTCGAGCTTGCCAACCGATCCGACTACGGTCTCGCCGCCGGCGTGATCTCCGGCTCAATCGCCCGGGCGCGCGCAGTCGGTGATCGCCTTGCCGTCGGTCAGCTCCACATCAATGACCAGACGGTCAATGGCGGGCCGTTCGCGCCGTTCGGCGGACGCGGCCGTTCTGGCAACGGCAGCCGCATCAGCGGGCCGGCGATCTGGGAAGAGTTCACGCAGTGGGTGTGGACCTCCGAGAAGCCGCAAGCGACGCCTTACCCGTTCTGAACTGCTTCGCAACCCTGCACGGCCTGCCGCCCCCGTGCCGCAAGCCTTCCAATTCAAAACGTCCGATTACTGGAGACCAGGATGAAGATCCGTGCCGCCGTCGCCCGCGAAAAGGGCGCGCCTCTAACGCTTGAAACCATCGACCTCGAAGCCCCGCGTCCCGACGAGATCCTCGTTATGGTGAAGGCTACGGGCGTCTGTCATACCGATCTCGTCGTCCGCGAGGGCATGTTGCCGACGCCGCTGCCAGTCGTCCTGGGCCATGAAGGTGCCGGCGTGGTCGAGGCGGTTGGCGCTGCCGTCACCAAGGTGAAGCCCGGCGATCACGTGGTGATGACGTTTAACTCCTGCGGCGCGTGCCCGAGCTGCCAGGACCATGCCGCAAGTTATTGCCATGAATTCTTCCCGCGCAAACTCTTCGCCGCGCGCGCGGACGGATCGAGCGCCCTGTCGACCGACGGTGCGCGGATCAACGGCAATTTCTTCCAGTCGTCGTTTGCGACCTATGCGATCTGCCACGAGGTCAATGTGGTGAAGGTCGCGACGGACGTTCCGCTCGAATTGCTCGGTCCGCTCGCTTGCGGCGTTCAGACCGGCGCCGGCGCGGTGATAAACGCGCTGAAAATTTCGGCTGGAAAGTCTTTTGCCGTGTTCGGGTCCGGATCGGTCGGGCTCTCAGCGCTGATGGCGGCGCATGTGGTTGGCGCCACGACCATAATCGCGGTCGACACCAATCCGACGAGACCCGATATCGCCAAGTCGCTCGGCGCAACGGATGTGATCGATCCGCGCCGGGCCAATGCAGTCGAGCAGATCATGCGGATCACCGGCTCGGGGGTCAATTTCGCCCTCGACACCACCGGCTTCGGCGGTGATCCGCAATGCCGTGGAGAGCCTTGGTGCTCGCGGCGCCTGTGGCATTCTCGGCGCGTCCGGGCCGGACGCGGAGATCGTGCTCAACGAGATGCATTTCATGAGCGCCGGCCGTCGTTTGATCGGCATCGTCGAGGGCGACTCCAATCCTGACGTCTTCATCCCGACGCTGATCGATCTCTACCGGCGTGGCCGTTTCCCGTTCGATAGGATCGTCAAGTTCTACACGCTCGATCAGATCAATGCGGCGATCCACGATACCGAAGCCGGTGCCGTGATCAAGCGAATCGTGCGGATGCACTGAACGCAACTGGAGGAAGCATGTCCAAACAGCAACTCGAAGCGATTCTGCAGGTGAGCGCGCAATTCCCGCCGCCCGCTGGTGGCAGCCCGGCGGATATGCGCGCCTGGTTCGAGGCGATCAACGCGCGGACTCCGATCCCGGACGGCGCCGTGATCGAGCGGGTGCTGGCGGGCCCTGTCGGCGGCGATCTGATCCGCTACCCGAATTCGGACGGCAAGCGCCTGATCGTCTACTTCCACGGCGGTGGCTTCTTCTTCGGCTCGTCGCGCTCGCACCGTGTCGTCGCCGCCAATCTGGCGCGCGCGTCAGGCTTCAGCGTTCTCGCCGCCGACTACCGGCTAGCGCCAGAGCATCCGGCGCCCACCGCGCATGACGATGCCCTTGCCGTCTACAAATGGGCGCTGGCGCAAGGCCTTGCGCCAGCGGCGATCTGCCTGTCGGGCGATTCGGCGGGCGGCAATCTCGCGATATCGACGGCCATGCGGGCTCGCGACGAGCGCCTGCCCGGACCGGCCGCGTTGGTCGTGATGTCGCCAGCGCTCGATTTCAGCGGTGAGAGAGAGTCGTTCCGCACCATGACGGACGCTCCGCTGCTCACGCCGCAACTGATCGAGCTGTTCAAGAACGTCTATTTCGGTGACAGCGAGCCGACCTCGCCCTATCTGGCGCCGCTGAACGGCGACCTGTCAAAATTACCTGCGACGCTGATTCATGCCGGATCATGGGAGCTCCTGCGCGACGACAGCGTGCAGCTCGCAGAGCGACTGCGACAGGCGGACGGTGCAGCCGAACTGAAGATCTGGGACGGCATGTGCCATTCGTGGCAACTGTTCGCGCCGATGCTCGACGAAGCCATGGCCTCGATCGAGGAGCCGGCCGTCTTTGCGCGCAGACGCCTGGCGCCCTGACATCGCGCGGACGGCGCGGCGGCCGCAGCACGTGCGGAGACGGCTATCGTCAGATCGCAACCAGCACCGAATGCTGGTATCGGTGGTTGCGCATCCCCCCGCAACCACAGGTTCTTACGATATCGGCGCAGGCTCGAGTCTGCGCCCCTCCCTTAATCGGCATCACCTTCTTGGTATCGAGCGCCAGTAGTCGATCCGATCCGCCCAATGTTGCATCAGCTTCGCGCGCGAGCCAATCAGCGCGAGCGGTGCATGCCTCTTGTACAGACCTTCCAGGGTTGAGTTGTCGAGATGCGCAAGCTGCAACTCGACAGCATCGCCATCCCATGCCTTCGCATCCTTGATCTCCTCGTGGTGAGACAGGGTCGAGAAGGCCTATTTTTCAAGAGCTTCCGAGTTTCCTCGCAAGAAAGCACACCGCTACTTCCTGGCGGCAACTTCGGCCTGCAGATAGGCGAGTTTATTTTGCCGCCGTTGATGATCGGCGTACCGCAAAAATGGCAATGTTTCGCCAGATATTCCTCGGGACGATCGCACATCGCGCCGAACATTTCACTCCGAGATAGGTGGCCTACCTTTGCTCTCGTTTCGACCCTTGGCAGCGAAGATGATATTCATCCACGCTGTCGAGTTCGATCAGGACCTTGCCTCCCATCTTGTAGTCTCGCCCGGCATTGATGGCTAGTTAGTTCTGGCGTGACCTGCACGGGCGATCTCCCGGTCGCTTCCATCGTCACCCGGCATTCGCACGTGGCCTTTTTTGAACTGAAAATCGGACGCGCTGCACTGCTTTGATGAGGAGCATCGCTCAGGGAGGGAATGGCACAATTTTCGCGATAATTGTCACTCATGCATCTGGTCAGCTTCAAGCGGCCGCAAATATTAGTTGGTTCTATGAATGTCTGCGAAGTCATCGAGCGGCGCATTCGATCCGCACCTTCAGGTCCGATCCGGTTTCTGAAAAACGCGTGCTCGTTTAGTGTTTCATCGGAGATAGTGGGGATTTTTTCTTCAGAAATTAAGTCCGATAACCGACCAAGCGATACTTGCTTCTGTTCTGCAGATAACGACGGTAGTCCGCTGTCAAATGGTTGTTCAGAACCGGACCCGCGCAAAAATGGCGCGCGTTCCGTCTAACGCCCTCAACCAAATCACGCAAATTTCAGCGAATCAACCTGTGTGCCGGAGGAGCAATCAGCTTCTCGAAAGGTAACCTTCGTACCATTCGGTCTCTAGATGCCGATCTCGCCCATGACTGAACTGGTCGAACCCAACGTACCCGCTCGGCGGATTGGCAAGACGCTTTGCTACTCGCAGGGAGAGCATAATGGATTCGAATCGAATAAACGGTGGCGGTTCGCCAGAGTCCGAGGCCTACGTCTCTAGACGGGAGGATCATGATCTATTTAGGCAGGCATTGAATGAAGCCAGATCATTGTCTGCGGCGCCTGTACCGGCAAAGGCTCCGATCTGGAGTTCGAGCGATCCGTACGGGAACTTCTCACGTGCGGGCTACTCTTGGAACAACGACGTGTGGGGCGCTGGCGCTGGGCCTCAGACGATTTCTGTGCGTGCAGTCAACCAGTGGAGCGTGTGGTCAGACCAGCCTAATACTGCTGGCATCAAGAGCTATCCGCACGAGGCTTTCAACATCGGGAAACCGCTCAGTTCAATCAACGCTCTCCAGTCAAGCTTTAATCAGGATGTTCCTGCTCAGGGCGCCTGGGACGTCGCCTACGATATTTGGGACAGCTCAAACCAGCATGAGATAATGCTCTGGACCAATTACACCGGAAATCCCGACGGCAGCGGTAACGTCAAACCAATTTCTTTTCATTATCGGCAGGATCCATCTGGGGCGGCGATTCCGGTCTACACCAATGTCAACGTGGGCGGAGCTACCTGGAACGTGTTTGAAGGCTTTAACGGTCATAAGGTCATCTCACTCCTGTGCACGTCAAAGACCAACAGCGGGACAGTGGACATCAAGAGCATCCTGCAGTGGATCAAGTCGAAGGGCTACTTCGGCGACATCAACGTCGGTAGCGTTCAATACGGAGTCGAGGTCACCTCGTCCCCAGGGGGAATGAACTTCAATTTCAACAACTGGAGCGTGGCGTCAAAGTAAAGATCCGCAGGCGGTGAGATCATCCGAAAGACATTAGGTGTCGCACGAGTGCAGCGCACCGATCTTTTGCCAGCGGCTCTGCGGCTCACTGCGTTCCAGAAAACGGCGATTGATTCAGCTCCTCCACGCCTTCGTCCACGCCGCGGGCGGCGGCAAATCCAGCGAGGTGTGCACACCTCAGTCAGACAACTCGAGGCCGACGTCCGTACCTTCATCGACCTGCACAACAAAAATCCGAAGCCCTTCAAGTGGACCAAGTCTGCTGACCAGATTTTGGCTTTCGTCAAACGCTTCTGCCACAAAGCCCACCAGACTTTATGTGACGAACTTTAGAGTCGCGTGACTATCTAGTCAGATTTACGTCAGGTGCGGGGCATATTCCGGCATTGCAGCGTACAATCGTACAAAGCTGACTCGCACGTCAGGTTTGTGGCGAGTGCGGTCCTGTCGACGCGGCGAAGGAGCTCCGCTCTGAAACAATAGTCTTTGAGGCCGTCGCCACGGGCCTCTATGCCACCATCGTAATCGGCGCATTCTAGCTCGCATGGGAGATTGATTTTGACGAGACCCGACTGGAGAGCGAAGGGAGCCGGCGGATCAGAGATGGACTGGTCCAGTCCTGAAGCAGATCTTGGCGGCGGAAACGATCGCTCCGAGTTCAGTTCTGTCTTGCAGAAATTGCGCCCTGAAAATCAGGACCTGGCTGCGGGCTCGGCCGGAAGGCCGACTTCGGCCAGCGATGCCCGACGCCGCACGTCAACCGATCCTTCCGTAAATACGCATGTCGACGAGCCAGCTTTGCGGTATTTGGCGCCTCGCGGCGCGCCAAATTGGGAAGAAAGTTCGTCGCGTTCAGGTGCCGAGAGCCGCCGTGCCGAACAGCCCAGGAGTTCACGAGGTGCCTCTTCCTCGCACGGGCAATCTATATCGGACCTGGAGGCAGGGCCAAAGCGGCGGCGTCTGGATTATGTCGCCCCGCAGGGCACGCAAGCTGCGATTTCAGAACAGCAATGTAACGCCGCTCTGGACGCCATTTATTTCGCTCGCGACATTGCCGAATTCTCACGTGCAGTGGTGGAAAACGACAAGCGGCTGCAGCGGGTGGACAAGAAGATCCATGCGGCCTTTATACAAAAGGCTGCCGCCCAGTTCAGAAGCCAATTTGTCGCCCACTTCGAGGACGATATCCGGCGCAGGGAATCCTTCGGTCATGCCACGGCATGCAACGCTGTGACTCGCGAGGCCGGCGGTCAGGAAGGCCTTGAAGCTTGCAAGGCGGTGGCATCTCGGGTGTCGCAGCTTTCCAATACGTTACTGCGCGAACTTAAGCCCGCTGCTCTTGCGCTGTTCGCGACATCATTCGGCCGGCAACAGCAGTCGAAGACATGCCGCAATGGAGTCATCAGAATTGCCGAGTTTTGTCGCGATGAACCCAACGTACTTGTCGCGGCGAATAGCCAAAATCTCGCGCTGCTGGTGAACGGTTTCAGCAAGTGGACGCAGGAGGCGGGAACTCGTGAGGGCACGGAAGCTATCGCTCGCGTTGTCCGTCGTGCCGGCCGCAACAGCGAGCTCTCTGATTTTGAGCAGAAACATTTGGCGATGCTTGTGAACGGGTTCAGCAAATGGCCGGACGCGCCAGACTGTCGCGACGGCACGTTTGCGGTCGCGTCTGAGGTTCTTCGCCGCCGTGAGTTCGCTCTGTCCGGTTTTGAGCCGCAGACACTGGCGAATCTGGTAAGTGGCTTCAGCAAGTGGCCGGACGAGGCGGACTCGCGCGAGGCCACGTTGGCGATCGCGAGTGAGGTGCTCCGCCGCGACCGCCGTGCTCGGCTCTCGGAGTTCAATCACCAGAATCTGGCTAACCTGGTGAACGGCTTCAGCAAATGGCCGGACGCGCGGGACTGTCGTGACGCTACGCTTGCGATCGCGGGTGAGGTCCTTCGCCTCCACGAGCTCTTCCATTTTAAACCGCAGGAACTGGCAAGTCTGGTGAACGGTTTCATCAAGTGGTCGGACGCGCCGGACTCGCGCGATGCGACGTTTGCGATCGCGGGCGAGGTCCTGCGCCGCGGTGCCCGGCATTTTGAGAGCCAGCACTTGGCGATGCTTGTGAACGGCTTCAGCAAATGGCCGGACGCGCGGGACTGTCATAACGCTACGCTTGCGATCGCGGGTGAGGTCCTTCGCCGCGACCGTTATGCCTCGCTCTCTAAACTCACTCACCAGCAAGTGGCCAACCTGGTGAACGGCTTTAGCAAGTGGCCGGACGAGGCGGATACGCGCGACGCCACGTTTGCGATCGCGGGTGAGATCCTTCGCCGCGACCGCCATGTCCGGCTCTCTGAATTCACCTACCAGGAACTGGCTAACCTGGTGAACGGGCTCAGCAAGTGGGCGGATGCGCCGGACTGTCGCGGCGCCACGGTTGCGATCGCGGGCGAGGTCCTTCGGCGCGGCGAGCGGCTCTCGCATTTTACTCCGCAGGAGCTGGGAAACCTCGTGAACGGCTTCAGCAAGTGGCCGGACTCGCCGGACTGTCGGGAGGCGACGTTTGCGATCGCGGGTGAGGTCCTTTGCCGTGCCGAACTCTCTCATTTTTCCCAACAGCACCTCGCTAATCTGGTGAACGGTTTCAGCAAGTGGCCGGACGCGCGGGACTGTCGCGAGGCCACGTTTGCGATCGCGCATGAGGTCCTTCGCCGCGGCGCCCGGCTCTCTCATTTTACTCCGCAGGAACTGGCGAACCTAGCGAACGGCTTCAGCAAGTGGCCTGACGCGCCGGACTGTGGCGACGCTACGGTTGCAATCGCGGGTGAGGTCGTTCGCCGCGGCGCGCGCGGTGAGTTCGCACTCTTTGGTTTCAATCGTCGGGACTGTGCGCACCTGGTGAACGCCTTCAGCAAATGGCCGAATGCGCCGGCCTGCCGCGGCGCCACGGTTGCGATCGCGGGTGAGGTCCTTCGTCGCGGTGTCCGGCATTTTAGCCACCAGCACTTGTCGAATCTGGTGAACGGTTTCAGCAAATGGCCGGACGCGCCGGACTGTCCCGAGGCCACTTTTGCGATCGCGCGTGAGGTAGTTCGCGCCGAACTCTCCGATTTTGCCCCGCAGGCACTGGCAAACCTAGTGAACGGGTTCAGCAAATGGCCGGACGCGCCGGACTGTCGCGGCGCGACGTGTGCGATCGCGCATGAGGTCTTTCGCCGCGCCGAACTCTCTGATTTTACCCCGCAGGGATTGGCAAACCTGGTGAACGGCTTCGGCAAGTGGCCGGAGGCGCCGGACTGTCGCAAGGCTGCGTTTGCCATTGCGGGCGAGGTCCTTCGCCGCGATGTCCGGCTGTCTGATTTTACTGCGCAGGGGTTGGCGAACCTCGTACACGGCTTCGGCAAATGGCCGGAGAGTGAGGATTGTCTCAAAGCCACGATGGCAATCGCCGGGGAAACCCGTCAGCATCAGCTCTCTAATTTCCCCCCGCAGGCAGTGGCGAACCTTCTGAACGGCTTCAGCAAGTGGCCTGAGGAGCCGATATGCTGTCAGTCCACCATGGACATCGCGCGCGAATTGGGGGCTGGAGCGCAGCGATTTGGTGTGTTCACCACGCCTGAGCTGGCTATGCTCGCCAATGCTCTGTCCCGAACGATCATGAGGGCGGAGGAGAGTGGGGAGATTACGGATGCCGCTCTGCCGAAGGGTCGGTTGCACAAGCTCGCCCACTACCTGCACTATGATAGTGATCGCCTGTTGAAGGCTGAGGTTCTGAGCATCACGAACATTTTCAAGGCGCTGGGTAAGGCTGGCCTATTCGATGATCTCGGTTTGCTCGCGCCGACAGGCTTGAGTCGGCTCTCTGAATTGCGTTCAGCTCCTGGTTTTTCCTCCGAGAACAACCTAGAAACCATGGGTAATCTGAGTGCTGCTCTGCTGCCGCTGGCGCGCGGCCTAGAGAAGCCACTGCGCTGGCACCGCAGGCAGGCCCTCAACGTGCTCAACGATCTTCAGCCCTTGCTCGAGCAAAAGATCAAGGCGCATCTGAACGCGGGTGATGCGGAGCGGAGCCGTGGGCCCCTTGCGAGCCGGAGGCCCGCTTTATCGATCTATCAGACGCTCAAGGCCCGTGCGGCGCTGGAGAGATTGTTCAGGTCACCCTATGTCGAGGGCAACGGGGCAAATTTACGGGCCAGGCAGAAAGAGCTGCAGCGCGGCACGAGAGAGATCCTGGCTGGCGCTCGCGAGCTGATTCAAGGCGATCTGTCCAGCATGAGCTGGAATCTGATTGCGCAGATCGAGGCGGACAGTCCAGTGGATGCGCTGGACTTGTTCATGGAGCAGGATCCGGCGACGATCCAGGCGCAACATCCTCCGTCGGTGTTCGACATGCATCAGGTATTGCGAGCCATGGACCACGCCCCGAGGTCGCCGCAGGGTGAGGCGGGAAAGATGCAGTTGCCAGTCGTGGACATGCATGGGCGGCCGTTGGCCACGGAGCCGGAGACGCGGTACTCGATTTTCCATCGCATGACTTCGGGGGTCCTGCCCGTCGTCGCGGTACAACTGCCGGCACCCCCGAGCGCCTTCATGCTTGCGCGTACGATAAATGTAAACGGTATCCCATACCGGATGGACCTGTTCGGAGGCAGCAGGTTAAAGCCGCCGCGATTGACTGTGTCTCAAATTGCGAGCCGCGCTCCAGACGAGCAAGCGAAGCCTTTGGCGGGAAAGCTGCTGGCGATTCCCTATGCCGAAACCGCGCCGGGTACAGCATTCGAGCAACTGTCGCGGGCGTGGGCCCCTTTCAAAGAGGCCTATTATTATACTCAGCGCAGAGGCTTCGCGGCGCCTCCGGCGATCAAAGGTCTGTCACCCCACGACTCCGCGCTGGAAGGCGCCTTCAAACTGGTGCTGCTGCCGGACCGCCCTGCCAACGAGGAGCATCCCTTCCAGCTGAGGGGGCCGGCGGGACCCATTGCATTGCGACCGCACGACGGCTGCGGCTTCATCCGCGCCTCGCTGGCCACGCTTATGCCAGCTGTTCGCCGGGCCGGCGAGCGGGAAGGTCCTGACCGTGTGCATGCCTTTGCCGAGGGAACGAGAGCATCCTTGCCAGCGTTGGCCTTGCAACATTATCCGCGCAGCGAGCAAGTAGCGGATGAGGCCCGACAGAAGGCGATGAGCTGGCTTGAAAGCCGGGTAAAGCAAGAACTGACGCCGGAGGAGCTTTTTCGCGTCGTAACAGCCGCGAACATCAATGGTCCCGGCGCCGTGGCCATCCCATCCGGTGATTGCTGTCTTCATGTGCCGAGGCTCAAGAGCGAAACATTGACCGGTGGCGGCGTGCTGATCGGGCGATCGCCCTACGACAAGCCCAACCTCCGCCCGTTCGCCCCCGATCGGGTCAGGTCAGCCGCGGATGGGGACCCGACTGCGGCGTTTCTCGATCAGTGCGTGACCATACAATACAGCTTCAACGTCGCGCAGAAGTCGGGGGAGGAGCTGGCAGTCGATGATCCGACTTTCTTTGCCAAGGGGCTTCTGATCGTGGTGCCTGATGAAATGTGGCCGGCCGACTTCGCCGACCGTGGCTTGGTGATGTCCGCCGAGGACGTCAAGTGCCATTCGAGCTGGATCAAGGGCAAGGACCGCGTAACCGCGGACAGCGCGCTCGATTGTATCGGGATCCTGCAGGCCACTGAGATCTTCGCTCCGGGGTCCCTGGTTGCCATCCCGCCTGATGAGCAGAAAAAACTCGACGGCGACTTCGATGGCGATACGGCCATTATCATTGCCGACCGGCCGCAGCTCTACGAGCATGTCAGGCAATTCGACCAAGAGGAGCAAGCTCGAGGCCTCCGCTCGCTCAAGCCACCAAAATCCCATACCCCGGCGATTGAGGGCGGTCGCTATAATTTCGGTCGCGCCAGCCAGATTCTCGCCGCAACGCGGAACGTTCTGGAAACCTATACCGGCCTGCAGCGAGGTTTTCTGGCTCAATCACATGAAGCCCGGCAGTGGTTTGCCGAACGTGCCATATTCGGCACGTACGAAGGCATTGACCGAGAGCTCAAGCGAGACATCCGCGGCCTGCTGGAGCAGGAACAGGTTAGTGCTCATGACGTCAGGGACAAGCTCGAGAAGGCGCGGCACGATATCGAGCTGGCACACCATCCCGTCGCGCGCGAGACGGCCGAGTTGCTTCTCACCGAACTCGAGGCTTGGGCGGCTGGTCTCGACGAGCAAGTTTCGCCCGAACTCCTGCCCGCAACAGTCGCCACTGGGAGTGAGAGACAGCTCGCAATGAGCCAAGAGCTTTGCGAGCTGTTTCCGCCGCTAGCCGAGACCTATCCGGCAACGTCTCACCCACGGGACCGCGTCCAGCTTCTGGTCGATCGTTATCCTACGCGCATCGCCCCCCGACCGGATGGTTACATGCCGCACGATCTCGTGCAAAGTGCAAAAAACCTGCTGAGCATCGGCATCAAGGTCGGAACTGACGCGTACAAATCCGATACTGGCGCTTACGCCTTTATGATCAAGAGCAGGCAGCTTCAGCGCCTGCTGCAACAGACACCCGGGTTGAAATCGGCTCCATACACCAAGAGCTTGGCGGCGACCCTCAACCAAGGTCGTTTCGATGTCGATGCGGCATTGGAGGATCTCAAGGACAATCCGACGCTGGCGGCTTCGGTCATGCAAGCCGCGATCAAGCTTGCTGCCGAGCGGGGGATTCTGCACGAACCCTCGACCCTAACGCTTGCTGCCGAAGATGTCGCCACCACAATCACGTTGACTCGCGAGGAGGCGGCACAGCGCGCCCAAATGGAGACTTCCCGCGCTCAAGCCGAAGAGAAGGATATCACCCGGATGGCAATGTCGGTTGCCGAAGCCCTTAAGGGAGCCGGCATCGAGGTGAAGATGCCCCATTTGGCTAAGCGTCTTAGATCGACAAGCTCAATGACAGACGAGCTCACCGGAATCCAGGCCAGCTCTGAGACCGGTGTCCAGCTTTTCAATAACGCTGTACGGCACGTCTTCGAATTCTCTGACAGGGATTTTACACGTGCCTTCAAGAAAGCCATTCTAGCGTTCGGCGAGAGCGGGTATAGCGACGTCAGCACGACTAACTGGTTCAGGACGCGATCGCGGACCTTCGCTGGCATTAAGACAGTGCTCGCCACGCCTGGCGGTTACCGTTTTGAGCTCGAGTTTCACACGGCAGACAGCTACAAGGCCAAGCTCGACAATCATGAGACGTACAAGGAGCTGCAGAAGCTAAGACGGCTGCAGCGAGGGCGCGAAGAGCCCGCGGATGAGTCTATAGCCGAGCAACTCCTGGAGCGCGTGCGACGGGCGTGCAACAAGGTTGTTATCCCCGAGGGTGCCACAGAGATCCCCCATTGGGAAGCCGAAGCCCGCAACAGCGTTGGCGCTAGCTCTGCTCGTGTGTCGAACGTGGCCCGGCCGACACGCGCAGCGCGGTCGGCACGCGCAACAGAGATTGTTGGCGCCCTCCACAACCGCCCGATCGTGCTCGTTGGCATGATGGGGGCCGGAAAATCCACTGTGGGACCTGAACTCGCAAAGCAGCTGGGCCTGACGTTCGTCGACTCCGATAAAGAGATCGAGGCGAAGACTGGCAAGTCCATAACCAGGATTTTCGCGGAGGACGGCGAGGCGCATTTCAGGAATCTCGAGGCGAATGAGATCAGCCGGCTGCTCGATCGGGGGCCGCTTGTGCTCGCAACCGGGGGCGGAGCCTTCATGACCGAAGAAGTCCGGCGTCGTGTCGGCGAGAAGGCGGTCTCGATCTGGCTTAATACCAACGAGGACGTGATCAGGCGCAACCTGCGACACGACACCAACCGTCCGAAAATACAAACCGCAGACCGGGACGAGATGATCACAAAGCTGATGGAGCAGCGCAATCCTGTGTATAAGCTCGCCAATCTCACGATTGCCCCACAGGACCGGCGGGAACTCAAAAGCGCGGATGCTTGTCTTGGCGAGCTGCACGGTTATCTCTGCGCCGGTGGCGGGCTAGACGCTGGGCAATCTGGCTCGGTTAAGGAGGAGCCCGCCGCCTCAAGCGCCCTGAGGACGCGAGCTTCGGTTGCGCAGGAGCAGATGCCATGACCCACGTCACTAACGACTGCTATGGCTCCCCGGTCAAACATCCATCGCAGTGCTGGATTTGTGCTCGATTTTCAGTCGACACCACACGACTTGTGATGTCAAACATTTCAAATCTGAGTTTGTACCCGGGAGCCCTGGCCGATGCCCGACGGGGCCACGGATTTGCCAGGTGACGATATCGTGGCCGATGAGGCGCAGAGCTGGTTGGGCCACGCAAAGTCATCTGCTGGCAGCGAATGATCTTCAGGAGACCTCAATGGGGATTGTATCTTCTCTACTCAACGCTGGCTCCCCACAACGGCTGAATACTTCTTGAACTACCCCGTTTTCTGTCTTTTCTATGCATCCCGTCACCGATCGCATTTCTGCGTTGGCGCTCGACGGGGACGATCGTGGCGGGCAATGGATGAGGGGCGTAGGCTCTATCGTCTAGCAATTTACGGCACTCCGTGTAACGGCTCCGCTCATCCGTTGAGAACGTTCTCGATTGCTTTGGCTGGCGTGAAGGTCAGCTTCTTCGAAGCTGCGATGGCGATCGCCTTGAATAGGCCGTCGACGATCGCCTTAGCCTGTGTCTTTCAGCTGTTCTCGGCAGCGATTTCATTCGCGGCGGGGAACGGGCTCGAACTTGCTGAGATTTTCTCTCGTCTGGCATGAAGAGCGCCGGACGGGTATCCAAGTCTGCTTCTGCGACCCGCAAACGCCTTGGCAGCGTGGCACTAGCGAGAACACCAACGTTTTGTTGCGGCAGTACTTCCCGAAAGGTACAGACCTGAGCATCAACAGCGCTCATCCGCCGTGCCGCCCTTTCGATCTGATGGGTAAATGTGAATACTGAACACGAGGCCAGGCGAATCCGCCGACGCGTTGCCCAACAATAGAGACTACTGGCCTTAGTAGGTCTGTTGTTCCCGGTTTTCAGCTAAGTGACTAAAGCCGCTTGGGAAACACTCATTGTGCAACATAGTTGTGCGAGACCGGATTTGCCGCAACGCAATGGCAACTCGACTCCGGCCCGCACCAGTTGCTTTTTGGGTGACGAGCAAGGTGCGGCCGGACCGGGAGAAACTCAATGCAGTTCAACTTGATCGCGCTGCGCCGCGCCTCTCTTGGGCTAGTCCTCTTTGCCTGCGCCGTAATGGGCAGCGCCCGGGCCGACGATTTACGGCCGCGCCTTGGCTCCCCGATGCCGGTCGGCCCGAAGGGCGAGCTAGGGGCGCGCAGCGGCAGCACGCCGAGTTCGCCAGCGATCGCCGATCAGCATCGCCTGCCGCGGGATTCCATCACTAAACAGACGCTGGAGCTACTGAGCCGAACGCTTCATTTCGTCGCGACTGCGGGCTCGATCTGCGTGTTAGACGACAAAGGCGAGCCGCAGGCCGATATCGCCTACACATCCTATCAGCTCGACGGGACAGATCGGGCCACGCGTCCTGTGACGTTTCTCTTCAATGGTGGCCCCGGCTCATCCTCCGCTTGGCTGCAGTTCGGCAGTGCTGGGCCCTGGCGGCTGCCAATCGATGCGGAGACCGTCACGCCGTCGGCCTCGCCGGAGGTCAGGCCCAACGCCGAGACCTGGCTCAATTTTACCGACCTCGTGTTCATAGATCCCGTCAGCACCGGGTATAGCCGTTTCGTGGCGACTGGCGAGAATGTACGCAAGCAGTTCTATTCGGTCGATGGCGACGCCGGTTCGATCGCGCTTGTGATCCGCCGCTGGCTCGAAAAGCACGAGCGGCTCTCCTCGCCGAAATATGTCGCGGGGGAAAGCTATGGCGGCATTCGCGGACCCAAGGTAGTGCGCAATCTGCAGATTCAGCAGGGCGTCGGCGTGAAGGGCCTGATCTTGGTCTCGCCGCTGTTCGACTACCGCGTCGCAGGCACGAGCCTTCTGCAATATGTCGCGACGCTGCCAAGCTATGTCCCCGTGGCCCGCGAAGCCAAGGGCGAACGCAGGGGAGCGATCACACGCGCCGATCTCGCAGATGTCGAAGCCTACGCGCGTGGTGAATTCTTGGCTGACCTCGTCAAAGGGCAGGCAGACAGGGACTCCACCAATAGTCTAGCCCAGAAAGTCGCCGCCTTGACCGGCATCGACCAGGCCGTAAGCCGACGGCTGGCCGGGCGCTTTGGCGTCGGCGAATTCCGCCGCAAGTTAGATCGCAAGAGCGGTAAGGTGATTGGCGGCTATGACGCCTCCGCGCGCGGCCTCGATCCCTATCCAGACTCCGATCGCCACCGCTTCGGCGATCCCTCGGGGGATGCTGTGGCTGCGCCGCTGGCGAGTGCCGCCGTTAATGTCTTGACGCGCAAGCTTAACTGGCGGCCGGACGGCTCTTATGAATTGCTCAACCGCGGCGTCAGGCCGGCCTGGAATTTTGGCAATGGTAGCCCCCGGAATCGCTTTCAGAGCTGCGCCAGATGCTTGCGACTGACCCGAAAATGAACGTCCTAGTCGGACACGGCCTATTCGATTTTGTCACGCCCTATTTCGGCTCGAAGTTGGCGCTCGACCAATTGCCGCCCTTCGCCTCGGCGGTGGATCGCGTCAAACTCGTGACCTATTCGGGCGGCCACATGTTCTATTCACGCGACGCCTCGCGGCAGGCATTTCGCGCAGAGGTCGAAGCAATGATGAAGTAGGCTTGTGTTTCATCAAGCGGAAGGCGAGCTGCCGAGGCGACAATGCCACTGCGCTCGTCGACTAGGGCTGTCGTCCATCGTAATGTTGTTCACGGCGCCGGTACCTTGCTTGATGCACGACAGGAAGCGGGCGAAGCCGCTCCGGCAATTGGTCGGACTCTTGAGGATGAGAAAAGGATTCATTGATAGATCGCCTAGAGGATCCGAATGAAGCCGCGGCCCTTCGAATACCATCGTGCTAGTTCCATCGAGGATGCGATCGCGGCGCTTGCCAGCATGGAGACGGGGCGCGGGCTGGCCGGCGGACAAAGTCTAATTCCGATGATGAACTTGGGGCTGGCGACGCCGGATCTGCTCGTTGACGTCGGGAATGTCCCCGATCTGAGGTATGTCCGATTTGAAGATGGGATTCTTCGGATCGGCGCGCTGGTGACCCACAACGCCGTCATAGGGGCGGCCCCCTCCGCACTGGTTTGCCCGATGCTCATTCTCGCCTATCAGAGCGTGGCACATCACACAATCCGCAATCGCGGGACGCTTGGTGGCAACATTTGCATCGCAGATCCCGCGGCCGCTACCGCCAGCGATTGTGGGCACAATGTTGAGCTTGTGGACTGGCACACCCAGCGTGACCATCCCCACCGGTAATCTCTACGACAGTGGCAATTATCCCGCCGTGCTCGAGAGAGCGCTGCAGATCCCGGCTGATTTTTCAAACGGTATTTTTGAAGCGGACAACCAACAAAGTCCGGTGAAGGGACGCATCGCGCGACAGCTCAGCCGTTCGTCGTGTGAGTAAAGCCTGACCGGCAATCAGTGGATGCGATCCACGAATGCGGCTGCGGTCCAATCAAAATCTTTCACCCAGTTAGGCGGCCGCGTGTTCACGATGTGTGCACCGGGAGGTCAAGAATGGTCGGCGTTTCCGAGCGCGGCTGGTGCTGACTGGCAATGCGATCGGCCCTCAAGGCAACGGCGCCAAGTGACGCCGCTCGGGAGCGTGCAATAGCGCGTAGTGCTCAGTTCGCGCAACGCGCCTCGAGCGCATCGACGAAGGCGCGGTCCCATCGACCCTCGCGGATTGCATCGATGGTGCCTTGTTCTTTTTGCTCCTGCGCCAATGCTTTCTCGATGACCGATGCAGCCACGGACCGCGGAAATGCGAGCAGGCCGTCCTGATCGCCGACGACGATATCACCCGCGTTCACGGGCATGCCGCCGACGGTGATCGGGACATTGATCCCGCCAGGACCATCCTTGTAGGGGCCGCGATGGGTGACACCGCGCGCGTACACAGGGAAAGTGCGCTGACGAATCTCCGCGACGTCGCGAATGGCGCCATCGAGCACCATGCCGGCGAGCCCGAGCGAGGCTGCTCCGAGCGTCATGATGCCACCGACCAGTGCGTTGGAGACGTCACCGCCAGCATCGACGACCATCACGTCGCCGGGGCGGCAGAAGTCGTAGGCACGAAGAATGGCGAGGTTGTCGCCGCCGCGCGTCTTCACGGTCACCGCAGTGCCCACCATCGGCGCCGGCGAGTGATAGGGGATTAGCCCAATGCTGCCGCAATTGCGGTGCAGCTGGTCGCTGAGCAGAGCAACTGCGATAGTCCGCAATTTTGCGATCACCGCGGGATCCGCTTGCGGAGCCGAGGGATTCTTTTCGATGCCGGTGTTTGACATCAGGTGCTTCCGATCGGGCTGCTAGCGGAGTTCGGAGACAGCGTGAGCGATTCGATTGATGCCGTCGTCGAGCACATCGAGCGACGTGGCGATCGAGAGGCGGAAGTACGGCGACAGGCCGTAGGCGCTACCTTGAACCACGGCGACGCCAACGCTTTCGAGCAGGTACATCGCGACATCGCCGTCAGTTCCGAGGTGCGCACCGGATGGAGTTTTTCGACCGATCAACCCGGCGCAATTGACGTAAAGATAGAACGCTCCGTCGGGCGGGAGGCAGCTCAAGCCCTCGATCTGGTTGATGCGCGTCAGCATGCGATCGCGGCGGGTGCGGTAGATCGCGACGCTTTCGGTAACGAAGCTCTGGTCGCCGTTGAGCGCTTCGACCGCGGCGGCCTGACTGATCGAGCAGGCGTTGCCGGCGGCCTGTGACAGCAGCGTGTTCAGCGCACCAATCAGATCGGAGGGGCCGGCGATCCAGCCGATCCGCCAGCCGGTCATCGCGTAGGTCTTCGAGACGCCGTTGACCGCAAGCACGCGGTCCGCCAGTTCGGGGGCAGCGTTCAGCAGGTGCGGCGTTGCGCGGCCATCGAAGCGGATGTGTTCATAAATGTCATCGGTCATAACCAGCACGTGGGGATGCCGTCCAAGAATGTCGGCAAGCTTGCGATATTCCGCCGCCGAGTAGCTCGCGCCCGTCGGATTCGACGGTGAGTTGATGATTAGCCATCGCGTCTTGTCCGTGATCGCGGCTTCAAGCTGTCTTGGCGAGATCTTGAAGCCCTGGCTCTCCGGGCATTCGAGGATCTTCGGAACGCCCTCGCAGGCGATTACCATGTCGGGGTACGAGACCCAGTAGGGAGCCGGGATGATCACCTCGTCGCCGGCCTCAACCGTCGCCTCCAGCGCGCTATAGATGCCGCTCTTGCAACCGTTGGTGACGATGATGTCGGAAGGTGCGTAGACGAGGTTGTTCTCGCGCTTCAGTTTGGCTGCAATCGCCTCGCGCAGATCGATGGATCCAGGCAGCATCGTGTAGCGGGTGGCGCCCTTGTCCATCGCCTTTGAGGCCGCGGCGCGAATGTTCGCCGGCGTATCGAAGTCCGGCTCGCCGACGACGAGGCTGACGATGTTCCGGCCCTCCCGCTTCAGCGCCGTTGCCCGATCGGCTGCCGCCGAGCTGGGCGAGGGCTTGATGCGCCTCACCCGTGCGGAAATACGAGGATGGTTCATAGTGATTGACCCTGGCTAAGCGAGGTGCGACGCTAGAGATTGAGCCCGGCACTGGCCAACACGAGTTCAATCTGGCCTGATAGGCATTTCTTATGGATGCTCTGCTCCGGGCTGGAGCAGACGGCAGTCTGAGGAGAGGACGTGAATCTCAGGCGACTGCAGTACTTCGTGAAGATCGTCGACGTCGGCAGCCTGACGCAAGCCGCCGACGTGTTGCATGTGGCGCAGCCGGCGCTCAGTCAACAGCTCGCAACGCTCGAAGGCGAGGTGCGTCAGCAGCTTCTCGTGCGAACCAAAAGCGGCGTGGTGCCGACCGAGGCCGGAAAAGTGCTGTATCGCCACGCCCAGCTCATCCTGCGGCAATGCGAACAGGCGCGCGCCGACATGAACGCGGCCGCAAAGAATATCTCCGGCGCCGTAGCGGTAGGACTCGCGCCAGGGACTGCAGCGGCAGGGCTGGCGCTGCCGCTCCTGGCGGTTCTCTACGGCGGCAAGACTGCCGTCCACGGCCTCTCATTCCAGCCGTTGCTGCGAGAGCCGCTTTACCTCGTCGGCCGCGGCAGCATGGTGGCGCCGCCATCCGAAGTGCCGCTCGCAATGCTTGTTGACACCGACCTTTACCTGGCGCGCCCCTACAATGTCGTCCGCAAGATGGTGAACGACGCTTTCGCGGCCATCGGCAAGGTCCCAAACGTCGTTGCGGAAATCGAATCCGCCAGCACGCTGACTGCCGTAATCTCGGACGGGCTTGGCGCCACCATCTTGCCCGAATCGATGGCGCGGCAGGTCGCATCGTCCTGCGATGCTTGGCAATCCTGCATCATCGACCCGGTGATCGAGGCGCCGCTTGTGCCAGTCCGACCACTTGCCGCTTTCCGAACCGGCACAGGCGATCAAAGAAATCCTGCTGGAGCTGGTGGCCGTTCTGCCGGGAAACCTCCTTGCGCATGAAGAGCGGTCTCAAAAGGCGTCATAGCGGTCCTTTATAGGGGCAAAGCCAATCCGTCTTGGTCGGCAGGAATCGATGGCGCTAGCGTCGAGCCCGGCGTTGCAGGTGCAGCGCCACGATCCCGTGTGGTGGTGGAACATGGATTTGGACCGGGTCAAGACCCTGATCGACGCGATGGCTGCGTCTGATCTGAACGAGATGGAATTCAGCGAAAACGGCTGGTCGCTCAGGCTGGTTCGTCGGGTGCAGCCGGACGGTGTGGTTCGGGTGCCGGTGAAGGTGGCACCATCCGGGCGGCCGTCAACTCGCCCCGAAGCTGATGTCGCGCCGAAGCGAGAGGCGGATGTCGCGGCGCCGTTGTTCGGAATTGTCTATCTCCAACCAGCGCGCCGGCCGCCTTTAGGATCACGGGATAGCCAATCTCGCGTGCGGCCGCGCGCACGACATCAAGATCGTCAAGTAGGGCCGCATCGGGACCGGGGACACACGGAACGCCCGCCGCCCTCATCTCCGGCGGAGCGGCCCGGTGATCATAAGGAGACCTTATCCCACCAAAGTTAATCCGTCTTGGCGAGGAAGTTGCGCGATCGTTTAGCGTGTTGAAAAGGTGAGGAGCCCGATGCCATTCTCAGATTACAGGACTGCTCTCGTTACCGGTGCCTCGTCTGGTATCGGCTTGGCGGTGGTCGAGCGCCTTGCGCGTGAGGGCCTGAAGGTTCATGCGGTCGCACGTAGCGCGGACGCGCTGAGAGCTCTGGCGCGTCGCGTTGGCTGCATCTCGCACGCGATCGACGTCAGAGATATTGCGGCTGTTACCAAGCTCGCTCAGGGTATCGAGGCGGATGTGCTCGTTAACTGCGCGGGAGTCGACCGGCCGAAGAAGTTTCTCCAAGCGGATCCGGAGGACATCGATCTTCTAGTCGACGTCAATCTGCGTGCGATTCTGCATCTCTGTCGTCTGCTCGTGCCTGGCATGGCGGAGCGCGATCGCGATCACGTGGTGAACATCACATCGATCGCCGGCGCTTACAACTTCGCGGGCAATTCGAGCTATCACGCGACCAAGGCGGCTGTCAGCATGCTAACCAGCCAGCTCAGGTGCCGCTGCGGGCCTGATGCACAGAGCGAGGTCGGCATGTCGCACATAGGGCGCCTCCCGATCGGCCTCGGAGTGGACCACGATCGTTCGCAGCCCGAGACGCCGGCACGTCCGCTGGATGCGTAGGGCAATCTCTCCCCGGTTGGCTATGAGAACCGATCCAAACATGGGGTCACGCGAACCTTATCAGTTCTTGGCCGGCTTCGACTTCCTGACCGGAAGCAACCAGAATCGCCGACACCGTGCCGTCCCGTTCGGCGCGAACCTCGTGGAACATCTTCATTGCCTCGATGACAAAGAGCGGCGTTCCCGCCGTCACAGTTTGGCCGACCGAAACGAAGACAGGCGCGTCCGGCGGACGGGATGCTCGACCTGGAGACGGGTATTCATCTCAATGAAGTAGAACGCGGGATCTTCGACCAGGAATTCGAAGGTGCCGACGCCGCGATAGCTGATTTGCCGGCAAGCCTCCGAGCAGCGCTCGCCGATTTCACGGACTAACGCATCCTCGATCTGCGGGGCTGGCGCTTCCTCGATCACCTTCTGATGACGGCGTTGGAGCGAGCAATCGCGGCTGCCAAGCCAGACCGCGTTACCGTGCATATCGGCGATCACCTGGATCTCGACGTGCCGCGGGCGGCCAAGGAATTTCTCGACATAGATGGCGCTGTTGCCGAACGCGCGTCGCGCTTCTTCCCGGGTCACGAGCAGCGCGTCGCGCAAGCCGCTCTCGCTCTCGACCATCCGCATCCCGCGACCGCCGCCGGTCGATTGCTTCGGCAAGCGCGTGCGCGTCACCGAGATCTGCCCTGGCCGGGTAGCAACCGATATCTTCGCCCATGTCCACGGCGACAGCGCCGAAACGCGCGCGAACTTCATCGAAGGCTTTGAATTGCCCGAGGCAAAGGACATCGCCGACGCGATCGCGTTCGCGATCGCCGCGCCGGTCGCGGTAAATGTCGGCTACATCGAGATCACACCGACCTTGCAGGTGCCGGGCGGCTTGTCGACCACTCGCCCCGAGGGTTCCCCAAAACCGGTTCTCTCGAGCTAGACGAGGGGCGCGCGATGAAGGGTTTCGGCCTCATGGCCGTCCTGCTCAATCCGGAGTTCAGCCGGATGCTGGTCCATGGGGTGAAGATGACCTTCATCATGTTCATCGGCTCATGGCTTCTGGCGATGAGTCTTGGAATGCTCCTGCTTGCGATCCGGATGCTGCCGAGCCGAATCGCCAGTGGTTTTGTCGCCATCTACGTCTCCTACCATCGCAATGTGCCGACGCTGGTGCAGCTCATGCTCTGGTATTTCGGCATTTCGAGCTTGCTGCCGGACTCGGTTCAGATATGGCTCGGCGATCACAATGGCGAAGCGGTATTCGCTGTTATCGCCTTGGGATTGTGTCAGGCCGCATATTTCAGCGAGGATCAACGCTCCGGCCTGCGTGGCGTGCCTAGGGGGCAGTGGGAAGCCGCCCGTGCCCTGGGGCATAGCTATTTCGCAGCCATGACCTACATCCTGCTGCCGCAGGCCGTCCGCAACGCGATGCCGGCGCTGGTGAACCATACGGTCTTCCTCTTCAAGAACTCCAGCCTTGCGATGGCGATCGGCGTCGCCGAGCTGACCCACGCGGTCAAAGAGGTGGAGAACCAGAGTTTTCGTACGTTCGAGACCTACCTGATTGCCACGCTCGTCTATCTCATTTGCTCGCTGCTGCTGATGTGGCTTGGTCACCATCTGGAGCAGCGCAGTCGCTTGGCCGGAGCGGTCTGATCATGTCGCTGCTCCCGAGCATGATCGAGATCGTCAGGGACAATTGGCTGTTGCTGCTCGTCGGCCAGTATCCGAACGGCCCGCTTGGCGGTATCGCGGCCACCCTTATTCTCTCAATCCTCGGCATTGCCCTGGCCTTTCCGCTAAGCGTCGTGATGGCGCTGGCCAGCCTGTCGCCGTGGCTGGCACTGCGCTGGCCGGTCATGGCCCTGGTCTACATCACCCGCGGCGTTCCGCTGCTGCTGATCATTCTGTGGGTCTATTTCGTGCTGCCGCTTTTGATCGGCCATAGCGTGCCGGCGTTCGCGACCATGCTGGTCACGCTGGTCGGCTATGAGGCCGCATTCCTGAGCGAGATCGTGCGTGCCGGAATTCAGGCATTGCCAACAGGTCAGATGGACGCAGCCCGCGCGCTCGGGCACAGCCGTCTCGGCGCGATGCGCTACGTTATTCTGCCGCAGGCACTGTTCAACATGATCCCGAGCATCCTCAGTCAGTTCGTCTCGACCATCAAGGAGACCACGCTCGGCTACATCATCAACGTCCCGGAGCTCACCTTTGCAGCCGGCCAGATCAACAACCGGTTGCTGACGAAGCCGTTTGAAGTCTACTTCATTCTTGCCATCAGCTACTTCATCGTTTGCTGGACCCTGACGCAAGCCATCAACATGGTCGAGCGGCGGATTGCCGCGGGCCGAACCGCAGGCCCGGTTGCCGTGTCTGCACTGCCTACCACAGCCGCAAGCGTATCGGGGGCATGACCATGTCGCATGAGACTCCATCCCGGGATGCCGATCCGATGATCAAATTCGTCGCTGTGCACAAATTCTTTGGAGCACTCGCCGCGTTGACTGATGTCAACGCCGAGGTGAGGAAGGGCGAGGTGGTGGTGGTCTGCGGGCCGTCCGGCTCGGGCAAGTCGACGCTCATCCGTACCGTCAACAGGCTAGAGGAAATCCAGTCGGGCTCGGTGCTGTTCGAGGGCAGAGACGTTCATGGCAAGCTGGGTGGCGCGGCGCTGAATCACTTGCGGAGCCGGATCGGATTCGTTTTCCAGAGCTTCAATTTGTTTCCACATTTGAGTGCGCTCGACAACGTCATGCTCTCGCCGATGAAAGTGAACGGTGTCAAGCGCAGTGACGCGCGCGAAATGGCCCTTCGGTTGCTGGACCGCGTCGGCCTCGCGGCCAAGGCGCAGAACTATCCGGGCCAGCTGTCCGGCGGGCAGCAGCAGCGCGTGGCAATCGCGCGCGCGCTCGCGATGGAGCCGCCGGCGATGCTGTTCGACGAGCCGACCAGCGCTCTCGATCCGGAGATGGTGGGCGAGGTGCTGTCCGTCATGCGTGGGCTTGCGCGGGATGGAATGACCATGATGTGCGTGACCCACGAGATGAACTTCGCCCGTGATGTCGCCGATCGTGTCTGGTTCATGGACGCTGGGAGGGTGCTCGAGACGGGGGCTCCGGTCGACTTCTTCCGCTCACCACAACATCCGCGTGCGCAGCGCTTCCTGTCGGACCTACACACGAGGTGAGCGCGGCTGACTTCAATCTGGAGGAGAACACAAATGTCTTTCAAGAATCGTTCAATCAGGCTGGCGGCCGCGATCGCAGCCCTTGTCGGGATTGCGTCGGCGGCGTATGCCGACCAGCTCTCGGACATCATCCAGCGCAAGGAGCTGCGCTGCGGGACCTTCGCGGACGTGCCGCCGTTTGCGGCGCCGGACGCCAAGACACGCGAGATGGTCGGCTTTGACGTCGACCTTTGCAAGGCCATCGCCCAACACTGGGGCGTTGTCGCAAAGGTCACGCCGCTTTCGGTCGAGGCGCGTGTGCCAGAGGTCAAGCTCGGTCACGTCGATATCACCGTGGCGAACCTCGCCTACACGCTGGGGCGCGCCGAGCAGATCCAGTTTTCAGATCCCTATTACATCGCCAAGGAAATGTTGGCAGTGAAAGCAAGCGACCCGGGAACTACTAAAGCCGACTTTAGGGGTAAGCGGCTGGCATCGACCAAAGGATCGACGTCGGAACTCGCGATCAAGATGAACGAATCCGACCCGCTGACTTTCGTCGATACAGGTTCGGCTTTCATGGCGGTTCAACAGAACAAGGCGGTCGGAATGGTAGCGAACACCATGACAATTACCAAGCTCGTCAGCCAGTCCAAGGAGGCGGGGCAGCCGCTGAAGATGATCGAGGAGCCTATGGTGCTGCAGCCGATCGGCACATCGGTATGAAAAAGGGCGAGCCGGCGCTGCTCGCAAAGGTCAACGAGACGCTGCTGGCCATGGACAAGGCTGGGGAGATCAACCAGATCTGGGACAAGTGGCTTGGTCCGAGCACCGAATTCAAGATGACACGTACCGACAAGGTCGCGCCGCTCAGTCAGCTGAAGTTCACGCCGCTCCCATAAGTTGGGAACTGGGGCAATTCATTTCGGCGATGGTGATTGCAAGCGCGTCGCGGTCATAAGGCCCCGTCCTGGCCTTCGACTCGCGCATCATTTTATTAGGACCGTTACTACGAACGGCACCAGGAAGGATGTCACAAGGGCATTCAGGCCCATGCCAAGGCTCAAGAACACACCAGCGATCGCGTCAATCTGGAAAGCGCGCGCTGTACCAATGCCGTGCGCCGCGATGCCTGCGGCAAAGCCTCGAGCCCGAAAATCGATGATGCCTGTCCAGTTCATTAAGGGGGTCACGATGATGGCGCCCATGATACCAGTAAGAATGACCGCGACAGCAGTCAACGACGGATCCGCATGTAGCGTTTCGCTGATTCCCATTGCAACGCCGGCCGTGACTGACTTTGGTGCAAGAGATAGAGTAATTTCGCGAGGAAGCCCGGCGGCCTCGGAAAGCAAGACCACAGATGTGACAGCTGTAACGGAGCCGACAACCAAAGCGGCCAGCATGGGAAAGATTGCGGCGGTGGCCAGCTTGCGATTTTCATAGAGTGGTACGGCGAGCGCGACGGTTGCAGGCCCTAGTCATCTGGAACGAAAGTTCGTCACATTAGTTGATGGCGCGAATCTCAATAAAGGGGGGCGCTTGTGACGAATTTGAAAGGCCGGCCGATCGCACCGTTGGTGCTGAGTCCGCAGGAGCGTACGTACTTGGAGAGGCAAGTTCGTCGTCACCGTGTTGCCCGGTCGCTATCTGAGCGGTGCCGGGCGATCCTGCGGTGTGCGGATGGATTACCAAGCAAGCCTGTAGCCGCCGAACTCGGCATTCACGAACACACCGTTGGCAAATGGCGCCGCCGATTTTTGAAAGACCGCTGTGATGGCCTGCTTGACGAGGCCCGCCCTGGGCGCCCTCGCACCATCAACGACGATCAGGTGTTGCTGCCGTAATCGAGCGGACTTTGCGCACGACGCCGGCCGATGCGACGCACTGGTCGATCCGCTCGATGGCTGAGGAAACTGGCTTTTCCCACACCACGATTCGCCGAATGTGGATGGCGTTCGGTCTGCAGCCTCACCGGAGCCAGACATTCAAGCTGTCGAGTGATCCACTGTTCGTCGACAAGGTGCGCGATATCGTCGGCCTTTACATGTCCACGCCGAACCGAGCCCTTGTCCTCAGCATCGATGAGAAAAGTCAGATCCAGGCACTCGATCGCGGGCAGCCAGTCTTGCCGATGATGCCTGGGTACCGGAACGTCGCACGCACAGCTATGTGCGGCATGGCACGACCACGCTGTTTGCAGCACTCGATGTCGCGTCAGGGTTCGTCATCGGCAAATGCTACAAGCGCCACCGGGCAATCGAGTTCTTGAAGTTCCTCAAAGAGATCGATGGTCAGGTCCCCGAAGGGCTCGATGTCCATATCGTCATGGACAACTACGCCACCCACAAGACACCAAAGGTCAAGGCGTGGCTCGCTCGCCGGCCGCGCTATCATGTTCACTTTACGCCGACTTCCGCCTTACCATGCGCAGCGAGCAGATCGCCTGGAATGATGACTGCCCCGAAGAGCACACTTCGGGTTATCCAAAGTTACCGAGCAGGTATCCTGCGGAGCACGGTGCCATTTGTACTATCCCAGTCATCAGCGATCTGCTAACGCGCTCGGCATGATCGGGACGGTTCCATGAAAGATATCCTTGTCCACCTTGAGAGGCTCCGGGCGAACATCGCCAACTGCGAGGAGCTTGGACGATCGGCTAAGAGCGACATCAAGCGAAATGTCTTCCGCCGCGCGGCGGCGCACTACAAGGTTTTAGCCGCCGAGCTGGAGCGTGCATTAGCCGAAATGCAGACCAAAGAGGCTGGCGAGTAATGCCGCCTCAGTTGGCTTGGGAATGGCACGAATTGCACACGGTCCCACCCAAGTTAGATTTCGGGCATGGGCAAAGAGCTAGCTCGGGGCGAGCCGGTCGCCGCGATGCTCCTGTTCGGCGTTTGATCCATCTCAAGTAGCGCGCGTCGGACAAGTACTGCCTGTCTCGGCAGGAGCACCGAGCGGCGTGATGGTGCAGCCCTGAGATACTGTACGCATTGGCACGGGGCTGACCACCGCCCCCCTCGCACCCCTGCCGATGGCACTTGCCTAAAGGCCGCCCTAAGCCGGAAAAAACCCCAGCATCACCAACGGGAAGTGAACTGGGGCAAGGCACCTTCGAGCCCAGCATCACGAACTGGGCTACCGGGAAAACTGGGTAAGTCCTGCACTGTTCCCTGAGCCCTGTTGCTAGTCCATTGGCATCGCAGCCACAGCTCGACCTTTAACCAAGCGATTGACGTCCAGATCAGCTCAGCTCGCGGCGGCGCGGGTAGCGACCAAGCGCAACCCCCCGTTTGGACCTGTCATTTTTGACAGGTGCGGCGCACCCTTAGATAGCGCACGATGAACTCATAGACGAGGGCCGTGGCCATGCAGCGTTACTACTTCCCGATACTCCACAATGGCCAGGCACAGCCGGACGAGATGGGAGAGCTATTTGGCTCGGCTGATCTCGCGGTGAAATACGGCGCTCGTGTCGCTCAGGATATTGGCAGCGATCCGGAGTTCGACCCCGTTAGCGGCACGGTCGTGTTGGTGTTGGACGAGACGGGTGCTGAGATCGGGCGGCACGTCGTGATGCAATCCATCACACTGAAACAGTGGACCCGCCGAAGAGTCGAAAGAAGGCATAACTAAAATTTATAGATCTGCGGAGTCGGGAATGGCTAAGCTTGTGCCGCTCGGAATTCTGGCGAACCAGTTCTTGCAGCCTACTTGCGCGCAGCCGAAGTTCTCGTTCGCGATGCGTTGGACAGCCCCACCAACGTAGTCTTGGCCATAGCCTTGAGCTAATGGCCAAGGGCTATCTGCTCGCGCGCGACGTCCCCTATGCCGACGTGTTCAGGCTCCAACACCACAGGTTTGATGCTTACGAAAAAGCGAAGAGTCTAGGCATCGAGATCAGCGCGGACGAGTGTCGTGTTTCCCATTCGTTTTTCGAAGCCCGCGCCGCGGGCGCAGGGAACCATTGAGGAGCGAACAAAATCGAAACACCCGTGTTTCATCCGTGTATCACGGAGTGGTCGCGACCAATCGGATAAACTGAAAATAAAAGCTTTTTTTCATACCGAGCGGTACGCGGAATTTGCTAGACCGGAATGCCTGTCACATTGAACTATCTGGCGATTCCGGCAACATCGAACTGCAACCCCAGAATAGCGCGAAATACGGTCAAGACGCCCCGTCTGAGCCTACCGCGCGGACGCCGCCGCGGTGATCGATCCCGGGCGGCGCTTCGGAAAAGGGACGAACTACGACGTTGAGATCGACTTCGAGCTCAACAGGGTGGTTCGGCTAGTGCAAGCCCGAGCGCCACGCCGGGCAGATCACGGACGTCTTCTGCACCTACCTCAAAAGGCCAAGCGCGTCACCCTGCCAGCGATCCTTTTCCCCAACGCTCTCAGCAGGGTAGGCCATGCTCTGGAGGGTGAAGGCTGGGTCGTGAAGGAGCGGCCGCCGGGACGGAAGCCAACTCGCTGCTGACGTTACCGCTGTCCGGCGACAGGAGAGGCCCGTTTCGCCAGATCGGACGGTCCGTTTACCGCACGGCCAAAGCAGGTCCAAGAAGCAGGTGGTGCTGCGCAGCTCCTCTGCTCAGTTTTGCGAGGAGACCGCCAATCCTGCGATGGAACGAAAGAGAGCTTTACTCCCCGCCATGCGCCGACATCTTAGTCCACTCTTTAACGGTCGCGCCATGGGCGTCTATGCCAAGTCGAACGCAACCCGAAATTACACTCGATACCCCTCTTCGCCTCGTTGATGCCGTGAAGATCGCGTTTCCTATGGGTGGAATTTCGGTCGCTGGTCTACGTCGCGAGCGCGATCGTAACCGATTGGTCACCGAGAAGATTGCGGGCAAGGAATTTACAACCCTGGCTCATATCCAACGGATGAGAGAGCTATGCCGCGAAGAACTAAGGGAGCCCGACTTCAGCTCAAGGCTGCCCGCCGAAATAAGAGCGGAAAGATCACTCACCAGGCAACCTGGATCATCAGAGACAACGGCCGGGATGTCAGCACAGGCTGCGCTGCAGATGAGATTGCGGCCGCCGAGGAAAAACTAAAGGACTACATAACGTCTAAACACACGCCGAAGCGACGAATTCGCCACATAGATGACATCGCAGTTGCGGACGTGCTCTCGATCTATTTAGACGCGCAATTGGACAAACTTCGCGACCGTTTCAGCGTCGATGGCGAGAGCGAAAATGCCATCCCCGATATCCGCAAGTTCAAAAAGCGGATCGAGCGGTTGAACGACTGGTGGGGAGCAAAAATGCTAGGCGAAGTAAATGGGGAGGCGTGTCGCTCGTTTGTCAAGAAGCGCGCCACGAGGGGAGGCTCGCGCCGAGACCTTGAAGACCTCCGCGCAGCCATTGGTCACCATGCGGCCGAAGGATTTCATCGGGAAATCGTCAAGATATCGCTGCCACAGAAGGGCCGACCTCGGGACAAGTGGTTGACGCGGAGCGATGCGGCGAAACTGATTTGGACCTGCTGGCGCTATCGCGAAATGCAAAAGGGCTCTCGTCGGCCGACCGACGATGTGAAGGTCCCGACAAGCAAGCGTCCACTGCGCCATCTTGCACGGTTTATTTTATTGGGGATCTACAGCGGTACTCGTGCTGGAGCTATCGCAGCTGCATCTCCCATTCCGGCTATTGGTCGCTCTTACGTCGACTTAGAGCGCGGCCGCTACTACCGCCTGAAGCAGGGCAGCGCGAAAACCAACAAACGGCAGCCAACCGTGCCAATCCCCTTGCGCTTGCTTGCGCACCTGCGGCGCTGGCACCGAGCTAATCCAGAGGCGAAGCATTTCGTGGAGTACAACGGGAATGCTGTGACCTCGGTCAAGACGGCATTCAAGAGTGCTGTCAGGCTCGCAGGCCTAGGCCCGGGAATCTCCCCTCACACTTTGCGGCACACCGCAGCGACTTGGCTTATGCAGCGAGGGGCAGATCCGTGGCAAGCGGCGGGCTATCTCGGAATGTCGCTCGAGGTGCTGCTCAACACTTACGGCCATCACCATCCCGACTATTTGTCGGATGCGGTGGAAAAAATCGCCAGTCGCGATCCGGCTGGGGAAAGAAAATCGCACGTTTCTAGTCCGATATCTGGTGCGGTTATTCCGATTCGGCGAAATGACGCCTGATAAGTTACTGAAATATCCGGTGGACGCTGGATACGTATCTCTTTGCAGAATCTCGCCTCTACATTCGGGAATTGTCATAATCTGCTCTTCGGCCCTGCAAAACATGCCAAGTTCATTCTGCTGGCTAATCCGAACAACCCCACGGGCTCGTTCGTGCCTATTGCTGAGATCGAGCGACTCGTAGCGCAATATGACCGGCTGGTCGTCCTGGATGAGTCCTATATTGATTTCGCACCGGAGAACGGGCTGCATCTGGTCGATCGCTATTCGAATGTTCTGGTGTTGCGCACGTTCTCTAAGAGCTACGCGGTCGCGGGAATTCGCATTGGCTTCGCGTTCGGCCATCCCGAGCTGATTGGAAGACTTCGCGCCCTTCAGAATATGTTTAACATGAATGTGGTGGCTCATGCCGTCGGTATGAGTGTCCTTGCCCACCGCAGCGCTTACGACGAGAACCATAAGCATATCAAGAATGAGCGGCAGCGGATTTCGAACGCCCTTTCCGGCTTCGGCTTCTCGATACTGCCCTCACACGCAAATTTTCTGCTTGCCTGTGTCCCTGCCGGTCGGGACGGAAGATGGTGGGAAGCGCTTTGGAACGTCAGAAGATCCTCGTTGCCACCTTTCCGGATGACGGCCTGGAAGATTGCATTCGCGTTAGCGTCGGCACAAGTGAGCAGATGGAGGCCTTTCTTGCTGCCGTCAGCAAGGTTCGCCGTGCTGCAGATCGCTACACTTGATCATCATTCTACTGGCGTCTGGCACGTGCACGAGAGGTTCTGCGCCGCCTGCTCTTGTCCCGAGCTGAGACGCCTCGACGTCTACTGGACGAGCGCCTTGAATCCCATCGCCGCCGGGCAATCAATACTGGTCTGCATCACAAGCAACACACCGCGCCTACTACTCCAATCGTTTGCAAGCCCGCGGACTCAAACTCCCAAGCTGGAGATAATCAAGTGACTAACACCACTGCTTCAAACCCAACTTGCGGCATCTTCGATCATTTTGATGATAGTGGGCGCAACATCACCGAGCAATACGCAGACCGTTTAGTGTTGGCCGAGGCCTACGATCGGCTCGGATTCTACGCCTATCATCTGGCCGAGCATCACTGTACCCCCCATGGAGGAAGGCCGTCCCCGAACGTGTTTCTGTCCAGCGTCATACAGCGCACCCGCCGGCTTCGCGTCAACCAGTTGGTCATGCTGCTTAACCTGTACCACCCGCTGCGTGCCTTCGAGGAGATCTGCATGTTGGACCACTTGAGTAATGGCAGACTTGAAGTCGGTATTGGTCGTGGTTCACTCCCAATGGAGCTGACCTATTTCGACGTAAATCCGGATGTGGCTTCTAGTCGCTACGAGGAAGCATCTCAGATCCTTGTCAATGCAATGAATGGCGGCGTTCTAAACTATAGGGGCCAGCATTTTGTTTTGGACGATGTTCCCTTAACTCTTCCGTCTCATCAGCGTCCGCACCCCCCGACGTGGGTCGCCACAAACCGGCCAGAGTCGGCCGGTTGGGCTGCGGCCAATGGCGCAAACCTTGCCTGTGTCGGACCGTCTTCTGTTGTTCGCAAAGTCACCGACGTATTTCGCGCTCATGGAAACCTTAGGCGCCCGGCCGACGGTGGGGACCTGTTTATTGCTTTGCTCCGCATGATTGTGATCGGACGTTCCGAGGCAGAGGCCTATTTGCTTGCCGCACCTGCTTGCGAGCGGTGGCTCACTAACTTTAAGTTCCTTTACGAAATGAACGACATACCGCTGCCCGCCAACCTTCCTCCGACCTTCGAGGCCGCAATCGCAAGCGAACTATGCGTCGTAGGAACACGCGCTTCTGTGCGGCAGATCGTTCTTCAACATCTGGAAGAGGCCGGCGCTAATTATCTCCTTTGTCAGCCTGCATTTGGAAATCTGTCAGTCGATGCAGCCATCAATACCGCATCTGCCATCCACTCTGAGTTCATCGCGCCAGGCGGGTGATTGGCGCACCATCACAGCATGCGTCTGGTAGGCACAGTCAGAGGTTCCGGGCTTCTAGCATTTGGCGAGAAACTTCAGTTCACCAGGAACGGTAGGAGGGTGTCGGCATGAGACTTTGTCAAGCTCGATCTCGCCGTCGAGAACATTGAGAGCCTCGAAGAGATGGTAAGTCGCAAAGCTCGCCTTCGCTTGCTCGCGGAATCCTGAGTGCGCGCATCGAATTCCAACGCGCGAGCTACGCATTTGCCGCACCTTTGAGCCATGCTCGCTTCAACGGCAACTAACCCAATTCTGGGCACGCCAGGTCATTTTTCATTCCTTCAAACCTAATCCGGGACAATGGCATGGATCTTTTCGGCGTGCCTGACGCCGGCATCGATCTTATCGGTCTTGACATGAGCCTGGGCGATCGCCTTTACGCGACACACAGCATCGATTTGGCCCGTACCCAAAGGGCGCCTAGCGCGCTATCTCAGAATGCCGCTGCAGGTGCTGCTCAACAAGTTAGCCGCCACATTCCGACTATTTGTGCGATGCCGTCGACAAGAGCGACCCACCCAGTGAACGAAAAGCGCACGTATCTGGTGCGGTTTCTGGTGCGGTGATTTCAGTCTGGCGACTTGGTGGCTGATAACTTATTGATTTCTTTGGTGGGCCCGGCAGGACTCGAACCTGCAACCAGACCGTTATGAGCGGCCGGCTCTAACCATTGAGCTACAGGCCCCGCCGCGAGACGGCTCGCGGGAATGTGCGGCCGGCAACGGTGCGCGGTTCGTTTACAGGGATGGAGGCGGGGGTGCAATGCCGGGGCGGGCGGATGGTGGGGACGGCGACGCGATTTCTGAATTGCCGAATTTTGCCATGGTGGCGTTATGCGCCTGTTTTGCCCGACGAGTCAACCGCCTCCCGGTGGTTTTGGTTTTCGCTGCCGTAACCCGCTGAAATCCCCTGCCTTTCTACTGTGCATGGGGTTGTTTTCGCGTTTTGGTGGGAGGGGTCCCGGCCCCCGGCGAATGACCGGCGGCCGGCCGCCCGCTCAGTCCACCGAGACCCCGGCGAACTCCACGACCTTGCGCCACTTCTCGGTCTCGTCGGCGACGAGCTTGCCGAACTCGGCCGGTGTCATCGGCTTGGGGATGCCGCCGGTCTCGGCGAGGCGCGCGACCAGCTTCGGGTCCTTCAGCGCTTCGCCGACCGCCTTGTTGAGGATCTCGACGATCTCGGCCGGCGTGCCCTTCGGCGCGGAGATGCCGTAGAATCCGACCGATTCGAAGCCCGGCACGGTCTCGGCGATGGCGGGCACGTCGGGCAGGGCGGGCCAGCGCTGCGGCGAGGTCACGCCGAGCGCGCGGACGCTGCCGCCCTTCGACTGCTCGAGCGCGGAAGGCAGGTTGTCGAAGATCAGCTGCACCTTGTTGGAGATGATGTCGGGGAAGGCGATCGCCGATCCGCGATAGGGCACGTGCACCATGTCGCACTTGGTCATCGCCTTGAACAGCTCCGCCGACATGTGCACCGAGGTGCCGTTGCCCGACGAGGCGAACGAGATCTTGCCCGGATTGGCCTTGCAATAGTCGATGAACTCCTGAACCGTCTTCACCGGCATCGCGTTGGAGACGACCAGCATGTTGGTGAGTTGCATGATGCTCGCGACCGGCGTGGTGTCGCGCAGGAAGTCGAACGGCAGCTTCTTGTAGAGCGAGGTCGAGATCGCGTTGTTGGGCGCGACGAACAGCAGCGTGTAGCCGTCGGGGGCTGCGTTGATCGCCGCCGCGGCCGCGATGTTGCCGCCGGAGCCGGTGCGGTTCTCGACGATGAATTGCTGGCCGAGATGGTCCGACAGCCACTGCGCCATGATGCGCGCGACGATGTCGACCGGGCCTCCGGCGGCAAAGCCGATCAGCCAGTGCACGGGGCGATCAGGATAGGCGGCGGAGGCGGGCGGGGTGGCGGCGAAAAGACCTGACAGAAAGACCAGCCCGAAAACAGCGCACCGCAAAAGTCGCAACATGTCGCCTCCCATTGTTCTATTGTCGTTGTCGGCATGCTTTCACAAAAAACCCCCGCTGCCTACATTGCCTCCAGTCGATGTTGACGCAGGCGCAGCCGGAACGATCATGAAATTCGCTTGTCCCATCCTTCTCGGCGCGGCACTGCTCGCAAGCCCCGCCGCCGCTCAAACCGGAGGCAACGCCATTCCGACCGCCACGATCAGTTTGGGTACCGCAACGCCGGGCGGCGGCTTCCCGCTTTATGGCAACGCCTTCGCCGAGGTGATGAACGCAGCGGATGGCTCGCTCACCATCGCACCCCGCAACACCAAGGGCAGCAACGAAAACATTCCGCTCCTGGAGAAGGGCGAACTCGATCTCGCTTTGGTGGCGGGCGAGCCGGCCTATGAGGCCTTTGCCGGCATCGGCCGGGCGAAGGTGCGGTTGAAGATTCTGACGGCCATCTATTCCAACCCCGGCATGTTCGTGGTGCGGGCCGACAGCCCCTACAGGACCATTCACGATCTCGTCGGACAGCCGATCGCGTTCGGCGCCAAAGGCTCGGGCCTGCCGATCCTGGCGCGCTACGTCCTCGAGGGCCTCGGCCTGAAGCAGGATCAGGACTTCAAGGCCATCTATCTGGACCGCGCCGGCGACGGCCCTGCAATGGTCGAGGACGGCCGCGTCGCCGCGCTCTGGGGTGCGGGCATCGGCTGGCCCGGATTTGCCGCGGTCGCGTCGAGCGCGTCAGGCGCGCGCTTCATCGCGCCCGATGCCGACGAGATCAGGCGCATCCGTGCCAGGCACGCGTTCCTTAAACCGCTGACCGTGCCGGCCGGCTCCTATCCAAACCAATCCGAGCCGATCGCCTCGCTCGGCTCCTGGAGCTTTGTGCTGACGCGCGAGGATCTGCCCGACGACGTCGCCTATCGTCTGGCAAAGACGCTGCACGGCGTGGAAGTGATCTTCTGCAACAAGCTGGCGCAGGCCTGCGAGACGACGGCGGCGAACACGGTCGCGGCAGCACCGAGGCCGGAGCTGATTCATCCGGGCGTGATGAAATATTTTCGCGAGATTGGCGTGGTGAAGTGACGGTCGCTGAGGCGACCGTCACGCTCTCACTTCTTCACCAGCGGGCACGCCGGGTCCGGCGGCCCAAAGGCCTTGTCGCCGGAAATCGTCGCGAGGATCTTGTAATAGTCCCACGGATATTTGCTTTCCTCAGGCGTCTTCACCTGCACCAGCCAGAGGTCGTGCACCATCAGATTGTCGTCGCGTATGCGGCCGTTGCGGGCGAAGAAATCCTCGACCGGCGTCTCGCGCATTTTCGCCGCGACCTTGAGCGGATCGTCGGTGCCGGTCGCCTTGATGGCGTTGAGATAGTGCATCACGCTGGAATAGACGCCGGCCTGCCACATCGTCGGCATCTTCTTCATCTTGGCGAAATAGCGCTTCGACCATTCGCGGGTCTTGTCGTCCATGTCCCAATAGAACGAGGTCGTCAGCAACAGGCCTTGCGCCGCCTGCAGGCCGAGGCCGTGGATATCGGTGATCAGCGCGAGCAGTGCGGCCATCTGCTGGCCGCCCTTGAAGACGCCGAATTCCGAGCCGGTCTTGATCTCGTTCATGTTGTTGGGCGGGCCGGCCGCGATGCCGATGATCTTGGCCTTGGAGGCCTGCGCCTGCAGCACGAAGGAGGAGAGGTCGGGCGTCGCCAGCGGCGGCCTCACCGAGCCCAGCACCTTGCCTCCATTGGCGGTGATGACGCTGGAGGCATCACGCTCCAGCGAATGGCCGAAGGCGTAGTCGTCGGTGATGAAGAACCAGCTGTCACCGCCGCGCTTGACCACGGCGTCCGCGGTGCCGACCGCGAGCGCCCGGGTGTCGAACACCCATTGTATCGCATAGGGCGAGCAGAACTTGCCGTGGAAATCGGCGGTGCCGGTGGAGTGGGTGATGAACAGCCGCTTCTTCTCGTTGGCCATGTTCTGCACCGCGAGGCCAACGGCCGAGACCGGCACGTCGACGATCAGATCGACCTGGTCGACGTCGTACCAGCGCCGCGCGATCGCGCCGCCGATATCGGCCTTGAGCTGGTGGTCGCCGACCACGATGCTGATCGGCTTGCCGAGCACCGAGCCACCGAAATCGTCGATTGCCATCTGCGCAGCCGTCACCGAGCCCTGGCCGGTTGGCGCCGAGGCCGGGCCGTTCATGTCGGTGAGCACGCCGATCTTGACGATGTCGTCGGACACCTGCGCCGACGCCGCACCCGTCAACAGCGCCGCCGTCAAGGCGGCGGCGACCGGCAGTCCAAATCTCGCTGGATTCACGATTGTCCTCCCCTGGTCCGGCACGTTGGCCGAAAGTTGCCTGTCCCGGGTACGGCCCGGCTGAATTGGTTTCTTTTGCAACTATTTGGGGGTGGGCGTCAATCTCAGCCGACGGAGCGGATCTGCCTGGCGCGGGAGGGATCGTAGCCGGTAGGTCCCTCGGCGCGTGCAATCAACGTGCCGGTTGATTGGAGCGAAACTTCCCAATGGCCTGCTTCGGCGCGCCGACCCGCGCATCGTGAACTTGCCTTCCGGTCGTGGCTCAAACCAAGTCGTCCTATTGCTTGTTGCCCGCGCGACCGCCAAATCCGTCACGAGTGTGGCGCAATCGATGATCATGATCGCCTCGTTTTCAATGGAAACCCGCCATGGCCGTTCGCCGACTGACCGTTGCATTTGCGCTGCTCTTCGGCCTCGCCGGGGGCGTTGCGGCCTCGTCTGCCGCGGAGCGTGCGATTGTCCTGGGCTCGACGACATCGACACAGGACACCGGCCTGCTCGATTATCTATTGCCTATTGTCCGCGACAGGACCGGCATCGAGGTGACGGTGATCGCGCGCCGCAGCGTCGAGGTGCTCGACGTTGCACGCCGAGGCGAGGTCGACGTCGTGTTGATGCATGCCCGGCCGCAGGAGGAGAAGTTCGTCGCCGACGGCTTTGGCGCGAAGCGATTCGACGTCATGTACAGCGATTTCGTTTTGGTCGGGCCGAAGAGCGATCCTGCCGGAGTGAAGGGCAAGGACATCGCGACTGCGCTAAAGGCCATCGAGGCGAAGGGGGCACCGTTCGTGACGCGCGGCGATCGGTCCGGCACCCATGCGGCGGAGCTTGCACTCTGGATCGTCGCCGGCATCGATATCGCGAGCGTCAAGGGCGCCTGGTATCGCGAGAGCGGGTACGGCATGACTGCCGCCCTCGACGCGGCGCGCACGGCCAATGCCTATGTGCTCGCAGACCGCGGCAGCTGGATTGCCTATAAGGACCGCGGCGATCTCGACATCGTCGTCGAGGGCGACAAGCGGCTGCTCAACCAATACGGCGTGATGCTCGTGAACCCGGAAAAATTTCCGAACGTCAGGAAGGAGCTGGGACAGGCCTTCATCGACTGGCTGATCTCGCCGGAGGGGCAGGCGGCGATCGCCAACTACAAGGTCGACGGGCAACAGGTGTTCTTTCCGAACGCGGAGAAGCCAGGCGGCTGAAGACGAGGCACGAACGGTTGCCAAACCGCGCGATGCGTGGTCCATCATGAGGCATGACCCAGCGCCTGCCGCCCTCGCTGACGCCGCTTGACACTGCGCTCGCTATGCTTTTGCGCGGCGTTGATCCGGTTGAGCCGGTCGAATTGCCGCTGGATGAAGCGGCCGACTGTATCTCCGCGGGGATGCCGTTGCTGCCGGCCCATCCGCCGCGAGACATCGCGGCCGTCGATGGCTGGGCGTTGTGCGCCAACGATCTGGTCGGCGCGTCCTCCTATTCGCCGCTGCCTCTGGCCGAGCTTCCAGTATGGGTCGAGGCCGGTGATGCGATGCCGGCGGGATGCGATTGCGTGCTCGATGCTGATGGCGTTGGGGTATCGGGCCCACTCGCCGAGGTGCTGGTGGAGGGCGTTCCGGGACAAGGCGTCGCGCGTGCCGGTAGCGATATCGCGGGAAACACGCCCGTGGTCACAGCGGGATATCCCGTCGGCGCAGCGGCTCTGCTGCTCGCCAGCGTCGCCGGGCGCGACGAGCTAAGTGTCAGGCGGCCGCGGCTGCGCATCGTCAACGTGCCCGGCGCGACCGCGACGATGCAGATGATCGCCAGCCTCGCACGCACGGCGGGACTCGATGTGAGCGCCCATCAAGCTGCCTCGCGCGATACGGCATCGATCGGGGAGGCGCTCGATGCCTCCGCCTGCGATCTCCTGCTGACGATCGGAGGCAGCGGGGTCGGTCATGCGGATGCCACCGTCGCGGCGCTGGTTCGGCGTGGAGCGCAGCTCGATCATGGCCTTGCGCTCCAGCCCGGACGCACCGCGGCCTCAGGCCGGCTCGGAAAAGTTCCCGTCGTCGTCTTGCCCGGATCGCCAGCTCAGGCGCTGGCGGCCTGGCTTGCGCTGGTGCTTCCGCTGATCGATCGATTGTCGGCTCGGCGGCCGCGCCGCGCAGTGACCCTGCCGCTTGCGCGCAAGATCGCGTCCAGCGTCGGCATTGCCGAGATCGCCCTGCTGGCCGAGGAACATAAGACGTGGCGGTCACTTGCCGTGGGCGAATGGCCGCTCCAGGCCATCGCCGGCGCGGATGCATGGTTGCTCATTCCCGCCAGCCACGAGGGATTTGCCGCGGGCGAGCCGGTCGATGCTTATTTGATGCGGGAATGATATGGGTTCCGGCATGACGATGATCCCAAAGCCGCCAGACCGAAGCGCACTTGAACAGGGGCAATTCCTCAAAATCCTCTCGCGCGAGGAGGCGCTGGCGCGCTTTGACGATGCGCTGTTCCCGCGCGCCGTCCCGAGCGAAACGCGCAAGCTTGCCGACGCGATCGCCGCCGCGCTGGCAGAAGACATCACCGCGCCGATCGACGTGCCACCATTCGATCGCTCCAATGTCGACGGGTTTGCAGTGCGCTCGGCGGATCTTTCAGTGGCCGGTGAGGGCGCGCCGGTGCGGCTCACCCTCAACGGCGAGACCATTCATTGCGGCACCGTGCCGGCGCTGCAAGTGACTGCGGGAACCGCAACGCCGATCGCAACCGGCGGTCCGCTTCCCCGCGGCGCCGATGCCGTGGTGATGGTCGAGCACACCCAGCCGGCCGGCGCTGATGCGATCGACGTCCGTCGCGCCATATCGCCGGGGCAGTTCGTGTCCTACGCCGGATCTGACATCGCGCGTGGCGAGACGCTGCTGCGCGCCGGCACGATCATCGGCTCGCGCGAGATCGGCATGTTGGCGGCCTGCGGGATCGCCGAGGTGAAGGTCGTGCGCAAGCCGCGCGTTGCCGTGATCTCGACCGGTGACGAATTGGTGCAGCCCGGCGACACGCTCCCGCCGGCCGCAATCTACGACACCAACGGGGCGATTGTCGCGGCAGCGATCGGCGAGAACGGCGGCGAGGCGGTTTTTCTTGGCGCCATTCCCGACGATGAACCGAGGCTCGAAGCCGCAATGCGCGATGCGCTGGCGGCTGCCGACATGCTGGTGCTGTCAGGCGGCACGTCGAAAGGCGCGGGCGACCTGTCCCATCGCATCATCGGCCGGCTCGGCAGCCCCGGCATTATTGCGCACGGCGTCGCCCTCAAGCCCGGCAAGCCGCTGTGTCTGGCGGTGTGCGACGGCAAGCCGGTGGTGATCCTGCCGGGCTTTCCGACATCGGCGATGTTCACCTTCCATGACATGATCGTGCCGTCACTGCGCAAGATGGCTCGCTTGCCGCCGCGCTCCGATGCCAAGGTGAATGCGACCGTGCCGGTGCGCGTCGCGTCGGAGCTTGGCCGGACTGAATTCGTCATGGTTTCTCTGGTCGAGGGCAAGGATGGATTGGTCGCCTATCCCTCCGGCAAGGGCTCCGGCGCGATCACATCGTTCGCACAGGCCGATGGCTTTTTGCGCATCGACGCGCTCGCTGACCATATGCCGGCCGGCACGATGACCGAGGTGACGCTGTTCACGCCGCACGTGCGCGTGCCTGATCTCGTCATCGTCGGCAGCCACTGCACCGGCCTCGATCTCGTCACCGCTCCTCTCGCGCATGCGGGTCTGATGGTGCGCTCGATTGCGGTCGGCAGCCTCGGCGGACTTGCAGCCGCAAAGCGCGGTGAATGCGATCTCGCGCCGATCCATCTGTTCGACGACAAGAGCGAGACCTACAACACGCCTTATCTCGTTGAAGGACTCGAGCTGGTGCCGGGCTGGCGGCGCATGCAGGGTATCGTCTTCCGCAAGGGTGATAATCGTTTTGAGGGGCTTGGTGCGAAGGAGGCCGTCGCCGCCGCGCTCGCCGATCCCACCTGCATCATGGTCAATCGAAACCAGGGCGCCGGCACGCGCATCCTGATCGACCGGCTGCTCGGTGGCGCGCGCCCTGAGGGATACTGGAACCAACCTCGTTCGCACAATGCCGTCGCGGCGGCCGTCGCACAGCACCGCGCCGACTGGGGGATGACCATTGCGCCGGTCGCCCATGCCGCCGGCCTCGGTTTCATTCCGCTCGCGGAAGAGCATTATGACTTCGCGCTGGTGACAGCGCGAAAGCAGCGGCCCGCGGTGCAAGCCTTTATCGATGCCCTCGGTTCGGGCGAGGCGCGTACGGCGCTGGAGCGAGCCGGCTTCCGACCCGCTTAGAGAGCCGGCTTTCGGCGGCGGTGCGCATTGAACTCGATTAGGCCGCATCGTCCAGCGCCGCCAGCCGCTCTGCTTCGGCGATGTCCTCGACCGTGTTGGCATTGAAGAACGGATCGAGCGGCTCGGCAGGCCAGGTCACCGTCGCCAGCGGATAGCGCGCGGTCCAGCGGTCGATCTTGCGGATATTCTCGACGATTAATGCGTGGCGCAGCTCGGCGCGCAAGGCGACGCGCCACAAGCCGATCACCGGATGCGACTGATTGCCTGATGCGGCGACCGCGAGCTGGGCGTTCTCTCGCTTGCGCCCGTCATGCAGGGCCGCGACGAGATCGCGCGGCAGGAACGGGCAGTCACCGGCGGCGCTGAGCACCCATTCGATTTGCGGCCGGTTCGCCGCGGTCCAGTCGAGTGCGGCGAGGATGCCGGCGAGCGGGCCGGGGAACCCGGGCACATCGTCGGCAATGACCTGCAAGCCGAACGCAGCAAAGCGTGCGGGGTCACCATTGGCGTTGAGGATCAGCCCGTCGCACTGCGGCTCGAGGCGCGCGATCACGCGCTCCAGAATGGTGCGTCCGCCGATCGTGCGCATCGGCTTGTCGCCGCCACCCATGCGGCGTGCGAGACCGCCGGCGAGCAGGACGCCTTGCGTCAGCGGAATTTCAGTCGTCACCGCTTTCACCCTTGCGCTTATGCCTTGCCGATTCCTCCTCGATGTAAGCGAGATTCTGGTCGTAGACGATCCGCTCCTCGCCGGCGAGTACGATGAAGCGCTTTCCGCGGGTGCGTCCAACCAGCGTCAGGCCCACTTGTCGCGCGAGATCGACGCCCCATGCGGTGAAGCCGGAGCGCGACACCAGGATCGGAATGCCCATGCGCACCGTCTTGATCACCATTTCCGAGGTGAGGCGTCCCGTGGTGTAGAGGATCTTGTCGGATGCATCGACGCCGTGGCGGTACATCCAGCCCGCGATCTTGTCGACGGCGTTGTGGCGGCCGACGTCCTCGGTGTAGCAGAGCGGCTCGCCCTCCCTGCACAGCACGCAGCCGTGGATCGCGCCGGCCTCGAGATAGAGCGAGGGCATGGTGTTGATGGTCTGGGTCATCTGGTAGAGCCAGGAGGTGCGCAACGCGGCCTTCGGCAGTGCGACGCTTTCGACCGCTTCCAACAGGTCGCCGAAGGCGGTGCCCTGCGCGCAGCCCGATGTCTGCGTCCGCTTCTTCAGCTTGGCCTCGAAATTGGTGTGGTGCCCGGTGCGCACGACCACGACCTGGAGGTCGTCGTCGTATTCGACCTCGGTGACCGCGTCATTGTATTTCAGCATGTTCTGGTTCAGGAGGTAGCCGAGGGCCAGGTATTCGGGATAATCGCCGATCGTCATCATGGTGACGATCTCCTGCGAATTCAGATAGAGCGTCAGCGGCCGCTCCATCGGCACCTTGATCTCGACCCTGGCGCCGGTCTGGTCGGTCCCGGTCACGCTCTGGGTCAGGCGCGGGTCGTCAGGATTGGGAACGATCAGGGGCACCGGGGCTTTGTCGATCTTCATCATGGCCGCGACGTTAGCATGACATTCGGGTCAAGCCGATATAAGCATGCCCACAACGATTGAGTAGGCGGTTCCAGCGGCGTCATGCGGCTGGCGGAGATCGAACTGTTATGAAAGTCATCGGCCTTGCAGGCTGGAGCGGTGCGGGCAAGACCACGCTGTTGACGCGACTGATCCCGCATTTCAACGCGCAGGGCCTGCGCGTCTCCGTGATCAAGCATGCGCATCACCAGTTCGACGTCGATGTGCCCGGCAAGGATTCCTGGCGCCATCGCGAGGCCGGTGCGGCCGAGGTGCTGGTGGCCTCGTCGAAGCGCTGGGCGCTGATGCATGAATTGCGCGGTGCAGCCGAACCGCGGTTGCCGGAGCTGCTGAGCAAGCTGTCCGGAGCCGATCTCGTCGTGGTCGAGGGTTTCAAGCGTGAGCCGCATCGCAAGATCGAGGTGCATCGCGCCGGCAACGGCAAGCCGCTGCTGTTTCCTGACGATCCCGGTATTGTCGGAATTGCAACCGACGCTGCGGTTGAAACCCGGCTGCCCACTGTCCATCTCGACGATATCGAGGCTGCGGCGGCTTTGCTGCTTCGTGCGGCGATGCCGGCCGAGGAAGCGGTGGCAAGAAGCGCGGCGAGGCGCTGACGAGGCACCATGGCGCAACTGTCGGACGATTGCTTTGCTTTCGGCGGACCGATGATGTCGGTCGACGAGGCCGTGAGCCTGATCACGGCACGCGTCAGCGCGATTGCCGACATCGAGACGGTGGCGCTTGATGATGCCGACGGGCGCGTGCTGGCGCACGATATCGCAGCGCCGCTGCCGCTGCCGCCTTTCACCAACTCCGCGGTCGATGGTTACGCAGTCGGCAATGCCGACGTTCCGCAAGAAGCGGAACAGGCATTCCCGGTTGACGGGCGTATCCAGGCCGGCGGCTCTGCACAAGCGCCGATCAAGCCTGGTCACACCGCGCGCATTTTCACCGGCGCGCCGATGCCGCCGGGGGCCGGGACGGTCTTCATGCAGGAGGACGTCCGAATCGATGCAGCAGGCAAGATCGTGCTGCCGTCCGGGCTGAAGCCCGGCGCCAATGTCCGCCCGGCGGGGGAGGACATTCCCCTTGGCCACGTCGCGCTCCGCGCCGGCCAGCGGCTGCGGCCGCAGCATGTCGCGCTTGCGGCGGCATTCGGCCTTGTCAGGCTCGATGTCGTCAGGCGTATTCGCGTGGCGGTGTTCTCCACGGGCGATGAGCTGGCCTCGCCGGGCCAGTCGCGTGCGGCGTCGCAGCTGTTCGATTCCAACCGTTTCATGCTGATGGCGATGCTGCGCCGTCTAGGCTGCGAGGTCTCTGATCTTGGCATTCTGCGCGATGAACGCACCTCGCTGGCGAACGGATTGAAGCAGGTCGCGGGGGACCATGATCTCATCCTCACCACCGGCGGTGTCTCGACCGGCGAGGAGGATCACGTCAAGGCTGCGGTCGAAAGCGTCGGTTCGCTGGTGCTGTGGCGGATGGCGATCAAGCCGGGCCGGCCCGTGGCGATGGGCATCATCAATGGCACGCCGTTGATCGGGCTGCCCGGCAATCCCGTCGCGAGTTTTGTCACCTTCGTCCACGTGGTGCGGCCAACGGTGCTCGCGCTCGCCGGCAGTCTGCCGGAGCCGCTGGTGCCGATGCCCCTGCGCGCGGCGTTCACGTACAAGAAAAAGCTCGGCCGCCGCGAATATGTGCGTGCCTCCTTGCGGCGTGGACAAGATGGTACGCTCGAAGCCGTCAAGTTTCCGCGCGAAGGCGCCGGCCTCCTGTCGTCGTTGGTGGAGACCGACGGCCTGATCGAGCTGGGGGAGGACATCGCGCGCGTGGAGCCGGGCGAGAGCGTAGGTTTTCTGTCCTATGCAGCTCTCATCTGAGACCGTTGCGTTGACGCCCTTGATCCCTCCCGCCATGTTGCGCCCATGACCAGAACGACGCTCGATCTCACCGGGCTGAAATGCCCGCTCCCAGCCTTGAAGACACGCAAGGCGCTGAAACCATTGCAGCCGGGCGATCAGCTTGAAGTCCACTGCACGGATCCGTTGTCGGTGATTGACATTCCGAACCTGGTCCGCGAGACGGGCGACACGGTGGAGATCACCGAGCGCAACGAGGCGCGCATCGTGTTCTTGATAGAAAAGACGAATGGTTCGATAGAAAGCGCCAATGCTGCGCTGCGTTCTTAGGCGCGTCACTGCGCCGATACCGACCTTTTATCTATCGACATCGATCACAGCTTCTGCCCCAATTGACTTTGTCCGCGCGGGCGCGGAGGTCCCAGTCTTTTCCGCGATGTGCGGAGCAGCGGGCCACGCACGCAAGCCTGCATATCGTATCGGGCATAGAGCCCCCGTCGAGGGGTTAACTTTTCAGATGCGCGTGACGATCCTGGCGCGTGTCGGGTGATTGTGCGGAGCAGCAGGGACAACGGCTGAGCCGCAACGGGCTGAGGAACAGGATCGTAGCGGCAGGTTTGCTCAGAAGGGCAACTGCAGGGGAGGAGTGCATGACGACTATCGAGAGCGCTGGAAGAATTTCGGGCGCTGGCGCAGGTTTTCTCGATCGCGAGCGAACCATCGCGACCGCAGGCTTCAATCGCTGGCTGGTGCCGCCAGCGGCGCTGTGCATCCATCTCTGCATCGGCATGGCCTATGGCTTCTCCGTGTTCTGGTTGCCGTTGTCGCGCGCGATCGGATTGACCGCGCCCAAGGCCTGCCCGGATATGTCGCTGTGGTCAGAGCTCTTCACCACGACCTGCGACTGGAAAGTCGCAAGCCTCGGGTGGATGTTCACCCTGTTCTTTGTCCTGCTTGGCGTCTCGGCCGCGATCTGGGGCGGTTGGCTTGAGCGGGCCGGTCCGCGTAAGGCCGGCTTCGTTGCCGCGCTTTGCTGGGGCGGCGGCCTCCTGATCGGCGCGCTCGGCATCTACGTCCATCAACTCTGGATCATGTGGCTCGGGGCTGGCGTCATCGGCGGCGTCGGGCTCGGCCTCGGCTACATCTCGCCGGTTTCGACGCTGATCAAGTGGTTCCCCGATCGGCGCGGCATGGCGACCGGCATGGCCATCATGGGCTTTGGCGGTGGTGCGATGATCGGCGCGCCATTCGCCAATCTGCTGATCAACTACTTCAAGTCGTCGAGCGACGTCGGTGTGTGGCAGACCTTTGTCGTCATGGGTATCGTCTATTTCATCTTCATGACTATCGGTGCCTTCGCCTATCGCGTGACGCCAGCTGGCTGGAAGCCTGAGGGTTGGACGCCGCCGAGCGAAAAGAAATCGATGATCACCGAGCATCATGTCCACCTGGACAACGCGCACAAGACGCCGCAGTTCTGGCTGATCTGGTGGGTGCTGTGCTTGAACGTGTCGGCCGGTATCGGCGTCATCGGCATGGCCTCGCCGATGCTGCAGGAAATCTTCGCCGGCAAGCTGATCGGACATCCCGAGCTCACCTTCAGTCAGCTCTCGGCCGATCAGAAGACCGTTATCGCCGGCATTGCGGCGGGCTTCGCCGGTCTGCTCTCGCTGTTCAACATCGGCGGCCGTTTTGCCTGGGCGTCGCTGTCCGACTATATCGGCCGCAAGAATACGTATTATACGTTCTTCATTCTCGGCATCCTGCTCTACGCGCTGGCGCCGACCTTCGCAGCGATGGGCTCGAAGCTGCTCTTCGTGCTCGGCTTCGGCATCATCCTGTCGATGTATGGCGGCGGCTTTGCGACCGTGCCGGCCTATCTCGCCGACATGTTCGGGACCCAGTTCGTCGGCGCCATCCATGGACGGCTGCTGACGGCATGGTCCACCGCGGGGATCATCGGCCCCGTCGTGGTCAACTACATCCGCGAGTTTCAGCTCGCGGCGGGCGTACCGCGTGATCAGCTGTACAACACGACCATGTACATTCTCTGCGCGATGCTGATCGCGGGTATCATCTGCAACTACCTGATCAAGCCGGTTCACTCGAAGTGGTATATGAGCGAGGCGGAGGTCGCGAAGTTGCAGGCGTCAAAGGCCGGCGCGGGTCCGGTCCAGACCGGCTCGTTCGGGATCGGCACTGGCGGCCTGGATGGCAAGGCTGCGCTGTTCTGGCTCTTCGTCGGCGTTCCGCTGATTTGGGGTGTGTACAAGACGCTCCAGAGCGCCTGGCAGATATTCTGAAGCCAAATCGTTGCAGGATGCCGGACTGTTCGGCATCCCGCGACACCTGACTTCCAAATCGATCATGGGACTAGGGGATTCCGATGCTTGGTACTCGTATCTGCCTTGCCGCCGCGCTGCTGGCCGCAGGCCTTCACACCGCATCCGCACAGACGGCAACCACGCCGGCTAATCCGGCACCTGCCGCGACGACCACCGCGAAGCCGCCGGGCAAGATCAAGCTCACCATGCAGAAGCTGAAGGACATGAAGGCCAAATGGGCCGCCAACAAACCGAAGCTGAAGGCGTGCCGCGCCGAGGTGAAGGCCAAGGGACTGGCCGGCGATGACCGCTGGTTCTACATCCAGGACTGCATGGACAAGACCTGACGAGGTTCGCGATCAACTCGCTTCGGGGGGGCGTGGCAGGGCGGCTGCCCGCCCCCTAAATGATTACAGAGACGCTCTAAATTCGCTTGGCATCTGGTATGCCAGGCGCTAGAGTTGGCCTGGAATGAGGCCTGAACTGCGCGGCGGGCAATGCGGTTCCCGATTGTCAGGCGTGGAGGTAAGGGCGGATCGCGATGGGTTATCTCGCTCCGAGATCATTGCGCTTTTGAGGAGAACGCGACGTTTTCATGAGCAGCAACGACGACGTTCACAAGGTCAGGGACTTCGAGCATCCGGGCGAGGGGCGCCGGCGCGCCAAGGCTACGCCCAAGGGCAGGCAGGTCGATCCGACCGCTTTGCATGAGATCGAGCAATTGCTCGGCGATCGCCCGCGGCGGCGCGATCTCCTGATCGAATATCTGCACCTGATCCAGGATACGTATCACCAGATATCGGCTGCGCATCTTGCCGCGCTCGCAGACGAGATGAAGCTTGCCTTCGCCGAAGTGTTCGAGACCGCGACCTTCTACGCGCATTTCGATGTGGTGAAGGAGGGCGAGCCCGACGTCGCGCCGCTGACGATCCGTGTCTGCGATTCGCTGACCTGCGCCATGCTCGGCGGCGAAAAGCTGCTCGAGGATTTGCAACGAGCCTCGGGTCCCAGCATCCGCGTCGTGCGCGCCCCCTGCGTCGGTCGCTGCGATACCGCGCCTGCTGCCGAAGTCGGGCACAATTTCGTAGACCATGCCACCGTTGCCGACGTGATGGCTGCGGCGCAGGCCGGCGACACCCACGCGCAACTGCCAAAGTATGTCGACTACGATGCCTATGTTGCGGGCGGCGGCTACAAGCTGCTCAATCGCGTGCGCTCCGGTGAGATGTCGAAGGACGATCTCTTGAAGGCGCTCGACGACGCCTCGCTGCGCGGCCTCGGCGGCGCCGGCTTCCCGACCGGGCGCAAATGGCGCGCAGTGCTCGGCGAGCCTGGTCCGCGATTGATGGCGATCAATGGCGACGAGGGCGAGCCCGGTACGTTCAAGGATCGTGTTTACCTGGAGAGCGATCCGCATCGCTTCATCGAGGGCATGCTGATCGGTGCGCATGTGGTGCAGGCCTCCGACGTCTACATCTACATTCGCGATGAATATCCGGCCTCCCGCGAGATCCTGACCCGCGAGATCGCAAAACTTCCCGCAGGCGGCCCGACGCTGCACATGCGGCGCGGCGCAGGTGCCTATATCTGCGGAGAAGAGTCCTCGCTGCTCGAAAGCATCGAGGGCAAGCGCGGCCTGCCCCGGCACAAGCCGCCTTATCCGTTCCAGGTCGGCCTGTTCGGCCTGCCGACGCTGATCAACAACATCGAAACGTTGTGGTGGGTACGCGACATCGTCGAGAAGGGTGCCGACTGGTGGAAGGGCAACGGCCGTCATGAGCGACATGGCCTGCGCAGCTTCTCGGTCTCCGGCCGCGTTAAAAAACCCGGGATGAAGCTCGCGCCGGCGGGCATCACCGTGCGCGAGCTGATCGACGAATATTGCGGCGGCATGGCGGACGGCCATCAGTTCTATGCGTACCTGCCGGGCGGCGCCTCCGGCGGCATCCTGCCCGCAACGATGGACGACATCCCGCTCGATTTCGGCACGCTGGAGAAATACGGGTGCTTCATCGGTTCGGCCGCGATCGTGATCCTGTCGCAAAAAGACAGCGTGCGCGCAGCCGCGCTCAACCTGATGAAGTTCTTCGAGGACGAGAGCTGCGGTCAGTGCACGCCGTGCCGGGTCGGAACCCAGAAGGCGGCGCAGCTGATGCAAAAGCCGGTCTGGAACCGCGCATTGCTGGAAGAATTGAGCCAGGCGATGCGCGATGCCTCGATCTGCGGCCTCGGACAGGCGGCCTCGAATCCGCTGTCCTCCGTGATCAAATATTTCCCTGACGAGTTCAAGGAAGCGGCCGAATGACGAAGATCACGTTCGAGCTCGACGGCAAGCAGGTCGAGGCCAATGCCGGCGAGACGATCTGGCAGGTCGCCAAACGCCAGGGCCGCGACATCCCGCATCTCTGCTATTCGCCTGCGCCCGACTATCGCCCCGACGGCAATTGCCGCGCCTGCATGGTCGAGATCGAGGGCGAGCGCGTGCTGGCGGCATCGTGCAAGCGCACACCATCGGTCGGCATGAAGGTAAAGACCGAATCCGCGCGCGCGACGGCCGCGCAGAAGATGGTGATGGAGCTGCTGGTCGCCGACCAGCCGGCGCGCGAGACCAGCCACGATCCGGATTCGAAGTTCTGGCATTGGGCTGAAGCCACAGGGGTCACCGAGAGCCGCTTTCCCGCGGCCGAGCGCTGGGAGACCGACGCCAGCCATCCGGCGATGCGGGTCAATCTCGATGCCTGCATCCAGTGCGGCCTCTGCGTGCGCGCCTGCCGCGAGGTCCAGGTCAACGACGTCATCGGCATGGCCTACCGTAACCACGGCGCCAAGATCGTGTTCGATTTCGACGATCCCATGGGCGAGTCCACGTGCGTCGCCTGCGGCGAGTGCGTGCAGGCCTGCCCGACCGGCGCGCTGATGCCGGCCGTGATGCTGGACGAGGCGCAGACCCGCGTCACCTATGCCGACAGGAAGGTCGATTCACTCTGCCCGTTCTGCGGCGTCGGCTGCCAGGTGACCTATGAGGTCAAGGACGATAAGGTGATCTATGCCGCGGGCCGCGACGGCCCCGCCAATCACAACCGCCTCTGCGTCAAGGGTCGTTTCGGCTTCGACTACATCCATCATCCGCATCGCCTGACCAAGCCGCTGGTGCGGCTGCCGAATGCGAAGAAGGACGCCAACGACCAGGTCGATCCCGCCAATCCCTTCACGCATTTCCGTGAAGCAAGCTGGGACGAGGCGCTCGACCTCGCCGCGAAGGGCCTCGTCAAGATCCGCGACGAGAAGGGCGTGAGGGCGCTGGCGGGCTTCGGCTCGGCCAAGGGCTCGAACGAAGAGGCCTATCTGTTCCAGAAGCTGGTGCGCACCGGTTTTGGGTCGAACAATGTCGATCATTGCACCCGCCTGTGCCACGCCTCGTCGGTGGCGGCGCTGTTCGAGGGCCTGAGCTCCGGCGCGGTGTCGGCACCATTCTCGGCGGCGATGGACGCGGAAGTGATCTGGGTGATCGGCGCCAACCCGACAGTGAACCATCCGGTCGCTGCGACCTTCATCAAGAACGCGGTCAAGCAGAACGGCGCCAAGCTGTTCGTGATGGATCCTCGCCGGCAGACGTTGTCGCGTCATGCCACCAAGCATCTGCAGTTCAAGCCCGGCTCCGACGTCGCCATGCTGAACGCGATGATCAACACGATCATCACGGAAGGCCTCACCGACGATCAATACATCGCCGGCTACACCGAGGGGTTCGAGGACCTCAAGGAGAAGATCAAGGAGTTCACGCCTGAGAAGATGCAGGCGATCTGCGGCATCCCGGCGCAAACGCTGCGCGAGGTGGCGCGGACCTATGCCCGCGCAAAATCCTCGATCATCTTCTGGGGCATGGGCATCAGCCAGCACGTCCACGGCACCGATAATGCGCGCTGCCTGATCGCGCTGGCGCTGATCACCGGCCAGGTTGGCCGACCCGGCACGGGCCTACATCCGCTGCGCGGCCAGAACAACGTGCAGGGCGCTTCGGATGCCGGCCTGATCCCGATGTTCCTGCCGGACTACCAGCCGGTCGGCCGCGACGACATGCGCGGCGCCTTCGAGAAGCTGTGGGGCCAGGAGCTCGATCCCGTGCGCGGCCTGACCGTCGTCGAGATCATGAACGCGATCCATGCCGGCGAGATCAAGGGCATGTATGTCGAGGGCGAGAATCCTGCGATGTCCGATCCCGATTTGCAGCATGCGCGCGGCGCGCTCGCCAAGCTCGATCATCTCGTGGTTCAGGATCTCTTCGTCACCGAGACCGCGTTCCATGCCGACGTGATCCTGCCGGCCTCGGCGTTCGCGGAAAAGGACGGCTCCTTCACCAACACCGATCGCCGCGTGCAGCTCGCACGCCAGGTGATCAAGCCCCCCGGCGATGCGCGGCAGGATCTCTGGATCATCCAGGAGATCGGCAAGCGCATGGGCCTGCCGTGGAATTACTCCGGCCCCGGCGAGGTCTACACCGAGATGGCCGAGCTGATGCCGTCGCTGAAGAACATCAGCTGGGAGCGGCTGGTGCGCGAAGGCGCCGTCACCTATCCGGCCGATGATCCGAACAAGCCCGGCAACGAGATCATCTTCACCACCGGCTTCCCGACGGAAAGCGGCCGCGGCAAGATCGTGCCGGCCAAGGTCATTCCGCCGGACGAGCTGCCTGATGCCGAATATCCGATGGTTCTCTCGACCGGCCGCGTGCTGGAGCACTGGCACACCGGCTCGATGACCCGCCGCGCGCAGGTGCTCGACCAGATCGAGCCGGAAGCCGTTGCGTTCATGTCGCCGAAGGACATGCGCAAGAAGCAGCTCGTGCCCGGTGATTTCATTCGCCTGGAGACCCGCCGCGGCGCCGTCGAGGTCAAGGTCCGCTCCGACCGCGACGTGCCGGAGAACATGGTGTTCATGCCGTTCTGCTACGCGGAGGCGGCGGCGAACCTGCTGACCAACCCGGCGCTCGACCCGTTCGGCAAGATCCCGGAATTCAAGTTCTGCGCGGCGCGCGCCGAACGTGCGGAGATGCGGGACGCGGCGGAGTAAAAAGGGCTAGCCCTGCACGAGGCCTGCTGCGGAATTTGCTGTCATGCCCCGGCTTGACCGGGGCATCCAGTACGCCGCGGCGAATGCAGCGAGAGCGAACTCTTCAACGCACGCCTCTGGAATACTGGATCGCCCGATTAAATCGGGCGATGACAGTGCGGGTGTAGTGCGAGCCTGCCCGGCAATGCTACATGTGACGCATGTCCAAAGTCACCCCGGCCACCCGCGCGCTCACAGCCGCAGGCGTGGTCTTCACGGTCCATAATTACGACTACGACCCTGATGCCGAGAGTATCGGCCTCCAGGCGGCCGCCGCGTTGGCCGAGGATCCCGCGCGTGTCCTCAAGACACTGATGGCGCTGGTGGATGGCAAGCCGGTCTGTGTGATCGTTCCGTCCGACCAGGAAGTCTCGATGAAGAAGCTCGCCGCTTCCGTCGGCAGCAAGTCGGCGCAGATGATGAAGCCGCCAGAGGCTGAGCGCGTCACCGGCTACAAGGTCGGCGGCATCAGTCCGTTCGGGCAGCGCAAGCAGGTCCGCACGGTGATGGAGCAGAGTGCGCTTGCGCATGAGCTGGTCTATCTCAATGGCGGTCAGCGCGGCCTGCAGGTGCGCATGAAGCCAATTGATGTGCGGGACATCGCGAACGCGGTCGTCGCGGACGTGTTGGCGTGAGCGTTTTGCCTACTGCTTCTGCAACAATTTGAGCCGGCAACGCAGCGCCTCGCGGATATGCGCGCGCGCGAGCTGCTCCGCCTTGTCGCCGTCGCGCGCGGCGATGGCTTCGATGATGACCAGATGTTCGCTATGGCTGGTTGCGGAACGTCCTGCCACGGTGAACGTGGTCGGGCCAAGCAGGGCGATCCAGTCCTGTAGCTCGCGCGAGGCGTTGTCGAGATAGCGGTTGCGCGCGGCGCGGCAGATCGCTTCGTGAAAGGCACGGTTGAGCCTTGCCATTTCAGGAGCGTTGCTCGCGGAGGCCTCCACAAAGGCCTGCTCGATATCCCCGAGCGCGTCGATCTCGGGTGCAGAGGCGTGCTCGGCGGCGAGGCGCGCGGCAGCGCCTTCCATGATCTCGCGCATGGCGTAGAGCTCGAGCACTTCTGATATGTCGAGGTTGCGCACGATCAGCCCGCGGCCGGCGGCGGGCGCCACGAAACCGCGGGCGGCGAGCCGGCCCAGCGCCTCCCGGACCGGCGTACGGCTGACCTTCAGCCGTTGCGCGACTTCCTCCTCGCGCAGGCGGTCGCCGGCGCGGTAGCTGCCGGCCTGGAGCGCCTCGCAGAGTGAGCGGAACACGGCTTCGCCGAGTGCCACGCCGCTGCCGCGCGTGATCGATCCGCTTGCCTTTGCCGGGCGTCTGGCCATGAATCCTCGATATGCATCCTGCCCATGCAGAGATGCCGCTTGCAGAGCTTATGTATATCTTTGTATACAAAAGTACGCAATGGCTGTCGGGGTTGACCAAGGCCGCCAGCGGGCAGAATGTCTCCAACTTCGTCGCATCGGACTGACGGCATGGGCAGCAAATACGATGTGCTGGTGATCGGCGGCGGCAACGCGGCGCTGTGTGCGGCGATCTCGGCACGCCGTGGCGGTGCATCCGTGCTGGTCCTCGAAGGTGCGCCGAAGTTCTACCGTGGCGGCAACACCCGCCACACCCGCAACATGCGCTGTGCCCATGATGCCGCGACTGAAATCCTGACCGGGCCCTACACCGAGGAGGAGTTCTGGGAGGATTTGTTGCGCGTGACCGGCGGGCAAACCGACGAGGTTCTCGCCCGCCACATGATCCGGGAGTCCAAGGACATCCTGAACTGGATCGTGGAACAGGGTGTACGCTGGCAGCCCTCGCTCGGTGGCACGCTGAGCCTCGGTCGCACCAACTCGTTCTTTCTCGGCGGCGGACGCGCGATGCTGAATGCGCTCTATCTCACCGCCGAGCGGCTCGGCGTCGATGTCGCATACGACGCCGAGGTCACGGACCTCGCAATCGAGGACGGCATGTTCCTCGCTGCGCGCCTCAAACGGCCGATCAACGGCGAGACCGAGATCCGGGCGACCTCGCTCGTCGCCGCGGCTGGCGGATTCGAAGCCAACATCGAATGGCTGAAGCAATATTGGGGCGAGGCCGCCGACAATTTCCTGATCCGCGGCACGCCCTATAACCGCGGTTCGATCCTGAAGATGCTGCTCGACAAAGGCGTGCAGGAGGTCGGTGATCCCACCCAGTGCCACGCAGTCGCGATTGACGCCCGCGCGCCGAAGTTCGACGGCGGCATCATTACGCGCCACGACTCGGTGGTGTTCGGCATCGTCGTCAACAGGCATTCGCAACGCTTCTATGATGAGGGCGAGGACATCTGGCCGAAGCGCTACGCGATCTGGGGTCGTCTGGTCGCGGCGCAGCCGGATCAGATCGCCTACATCATCTTCGATTCGACCGTCGTTACGAGCTTCATGCCGACGCTGTTCGCGCCGATCGCCGGACAGACGATCGCCGAGCTCGCCGGCAAGCTCGAGCTGGATCCGGCCGCGCTGGAGAAGACCATCACCGAATTCAACGCCGCGGTGCGGCACGGCACCTTCGACCACACCATTCTGGACGATTGCGTGACCGAAGGCATCACGCCGCCCAAGACCCACTGGGCTCGGCGCATCGAGACACCGCCTTATCTCGCCTATCCGGTGCGGCCCGGCATCACCTTCACCTATCTCGGCACGCGCGTGAACAAGGAGGCACGGATGCTGATGGCTGACGGAAAACCGTCCGCCAACATGTTCGCGGCCGGCGAGATCATGGCCGGCAACGTGCTCGGGAAGGGGTATGCCGCCGGCATGGGCATGACCATCGGCAGTGTGTTCGGGCGGATCGCAGGACGGGAAGCGGCGAAACATGCACGGAACTAGAACTCTTGATGAAGCCGACCGTCTGATGACGGTCTGCAATTCATGCCGCTATTGCGAGGGTCTTTGCGCGGTGTTCCCCGCGATGGAGATGCGGCGCGCCTTCTCCGACGGCGATCTCAACTACCTCGCCAATCTCTGCCATGCCTGCGGCGCGTGCTATGTCGATTGCCAGTTCTCGCCGCCGCACGAGTTCAACGTCAACGTTCCCAAGACGCTGGCGGTCGCGCGCGCGGAATCCTATGCGGCTTATGCCTGGCCGCAGGCGCTGTCCGGCGCGTTCGCCCGCAATGGTCTCGTCATCAGCATGGTCGCTGCGCTCAGCATGGCAGCTTTCATCCTCGGTTTCGCCGCGCTCAACGAGCGAGGCGTGCTGTTCGGCGTGCACACCGGCCCCGGCGCATTTTACAAGCTGATGCCGCACAATGCGATGGCCGCGCTGTTCGGCGCTGCGTTCCTCTATGCCGTCCTTGCGCTGGTGATGAGCGTGCGCGCGTTCTGGCGTGACATCGGCCCGCCGATCGGCGGCCGAGCCGACGGCGGCTCAATCTTCCAGGCGATGCGCGATGCAGGCGAACTGCGCTATCTTCATGGCGGCGGCGTCGGCTGCTACAACGAGGACGACAAGCCGACTGACCGGCGCAAGCTCTTCCATCACCTGACGTTCTACGGCTTCGTCCTGTGCTTTGCCGCAACTTCGGTGGCGACGCTCTATCACTATCTGCTCGGACGCGAGGCGCCGTATCCGTGGTGGGACCTGCCTGTGCTGCTAGGCACGCTCGGCGGCATCGGTCTCGTCATCGGACCGGTCGGCCTGTTCGCGGCCAAGATGCGGCGCGATCCGGCGCTGCTCGACGAGCAGCGCTACGGTATGGATGTCGGCTTCAACGCCATGCTGTTGCTGACCGGGCTCACCGGCATGCTGCTTCTCGTCCTGCGCGAAACCGGCGCCATGGGGCCACTGCTGGCGTTGCATCTGGGCGCGGTGTTCGCGTTGTTCATCACCATGCCCTATGGCAAGTTTGTGCACGGCATCTACCGCTTCGCGGCGCTGGTGCGCTATGCGCAGGAGCGGCGGACAGCTGCCTAACCTTCACGCCAGGCTGAAACGGCCGTGCTGAAGAAATGCAATGGTCTGCGTGATCGCAACGCCGTGACGCGGCAGTCCGGTATGCGAAGCGTTCACGACGATATGGTCGGCCATGCCGGAAAGCATCGCGCTCTGCACCGACACGCGTCCGTCATTCGGCTGCGGCAGAACGAAGAGGCCGGCGACGGGATCGATGAAGCGGCTACCCGCGATCACACCGACGGGATAGTCCACGACGGGCAAGGCATCGGATCGGTTCGCTGTCGTGAGCTCGAGCCCGGCTGGCCCGTAGAACGCGCGGTAAAGCCGCGCCTCGCTCAGGAGATCGGCAATCTCGCTGCCGCCGTTCGGCGTGCCCAACATCACGACGCCGCCGAGCCGGTCCGGCCGGTGTTTCGCGATATAGGCGCGGGTCACGAGACCGCCCATCGAATGTGCGACGAAATGGAGCGGAGCCTCACGTTCGGCGAAGCGGGCGATCGCCGGGTGGATATCGTCGGCGAGCGCCGCGATTGGCTTCTTGCGGCTGGCATAGTCGATGTTGAGCGTTGCGAATCCCGCCACCTGAAGCGCCTGCTCTAGCCTCTTCAGGGATGAGGAGCCGCGCGCGATGCCGTGAAGCAGAACCACTCCTGGACATCGCGCGCCGCCCATTTCAGGCGCCTCGCGCATCTCTGCTACGCAACCTCGCGCTCCGGCGAGGACGCCTGCTCGCGCGCCATCGTCGTCGCCGTGACGTAGTCGGTCTTGCCCGTGCCGAGCAGCGGCACCTTGTCGACCACCATGATCGTAGCCGGAACGGTTAGCTCGGAGGCACCGATCGACTTGGCCTGGGCCTGCATCGCGCTGCGTTCGGCATTCTTCTCCGTCGTCAGCAGCACGATGCGCTCGCCCTTGCGCTGGTCCGGGATCGACACGGCGATCGACCCAGCCTGCGGCCACAGCGTGGTCGCGATGCTCTCGACCGCCGACAGCGAGACCATTTCGCCTGCGATCTTGGCAAAACGCTTGGCGCGGCCCTTGATGGTGATGAAGCCCGCGGCATCGATCGCCACGATGTCGCCGGTGTCATGCCAGCCCTCGGGCAGCATTTCGAGCACACCAGGGTTTTCGGCCCTGAGGTAACCGAGCATCACGTTCGGGCCGCGCACCGAGAGGCGTCCGCCCTCTTCGATGCCGGGGACCGGATCGAGGCGGCTTTCCATCAGCGGCGAGAGGCGGCCGACGGTGCCGGGGCGGTTGGCCATTGGCGTGTTCATCGCCAGCACCGGCGCCGTCTCGGTGACGCCATAGCCTTCGAGGATGCGGATCCCGTAGCGCTCCATGAACACCTGGCGTGTCCGGTCCTTGACCGCCTCGGCGCCGGCGATCACCAGGCGCAGGGTGCGGAAGTCGTAGGCATGCGCCGAGCGAGCATAGCCGGTGAGGAAGGTATCAGTGCCGAACAGGATGGTGGCGCCGGTCTGGTAGATCAACTCCGGCACGATGCGGTAGTGTAGTGGCGAGGGATACATGTAGATCGGAATGCCCGCGAGAACAGGCATCATCATGCCGCCCGTGAGGCCGAAAGAGTGGAACACCGGCAGCACGTTAAACACCTTGTCATCGGCGTTGGCATCGACCCGCGCCAGCGCCTGCGCCGCGTTGGCGAGAATGTTGCGGTGGGACAGCACCACGCCCTTGGGGGTACCTTCCGAGCCCGACGTGAACAGCACGACGGCCGGATCGTTGGCCTGGCGAGCGACGCGCGGCGCGGTGCCGGCGAGCAGGCCCTTGATCTTGTCGGCCGTGGCGATGGAGGCGCGGACATCCTCGAGATAGACGACGCGCGCCTCTGCGGAGATCGCGGCCATCAGCTTGTCGAGCTTGCCCTTCTCGATGAAGGCCTTCGATGTCAGAACGGTCTTCACCTGCGCGGCCTTCATGGCGGCGAGAACGTTGACCGGCCCGGCCGAGAAGTTGAGCATGGCCGGCACGCGGCCGATGCTTTGCAGTGCCATGAAGACGACGGCGACGCCTGCGGAGTTCGGCAGCAGCACGCCGACATTCTCGCCGGTCGAGGTACCGGTCTCGAGCTTGCGGCTCAGCACCTGCGCGCCGAGGATCAGCTTGCGATAGGTCAGCTTGGTGCCTAGCGCGTCCTCGAGGATCACCTTGCCGGTGTCGCGGTCGCGACAGGCGTGTCCGAGCGCCTCGAACAGCGTGTGATCGAGCATGGCGTTCTTGACCATTGCATCGATCATGACGTCCTGGAGGGCCGCGCCCGCAGCGTTGCGGCGTGCCTTGCCCTTGAGGGCGTCGTCGATCGGCAGCTTGACCGGCGGCAGGATCGTCACGGTCACCCGCGGGAACCACGAGCGCTTGATCTGGCTGGAGTTGAGGTAGCTGAGATGAGAGCGTTGCGCGCCCTCGATGCGAACGGGCACGACCACGGCGTCGGCCTTATCGGCGATCATCGCGGTGCCGTCATAGACCTTCATCAGCGAACCGGAGACGGTGATGCGTCCTTCCGGGAAGATCACCACCGGCTCGCCCGCGGCAACGAGCTTGATCAGGTCGCGTGCGGCCAGCGGCTTGCTCGGGTCCATGGTGTAATGCTTGACCACCCGCAGGAACGGCTTCGCCCACCAAGCCTTGGAGATGCCGGTATCGACTGCAAAGCTCGCGTCGATCGGCAGCACCGCGTGCAGCAACGGGCCGTCGATCAGGCTGACATGGTTGGGCGCGATCAACATGCGCGTGCCCGGAGGCGGCAGGTTCTCGAGGCCGCGCACTTCGGTGCGGAACAGCGCGCGGAACAGAAGGCCGCCGAAATCGCGCACGCCTTCCTTGCCCCACTTGGTCAGGACGAACCACACCGCGCCGAAGCTGGCGACGCCGAGCCCGAAGAAGATCCAGCCGATATGGACGCCGCCTGCCTGCAGCAGCGCGACGAAGAGCGAGCCGGCCACCATGAAGGCGGCCTGCAGCACGTTGCCGGCGGCGATGATGCGGGCACGTTCGTTTGGCTCCGACCACGCCTGCACCGCGGCGAAGGAGGGCACGACGAACAGGCCGCCGCCGAAGGCGAAGGCGACGAAGTCGACCAGCATGCGCAAGCCGGCGAAAGAGGTTGCGAAGTCGATTGCGGCGATGTCGTTCCCTTTCACCGTGGTGCCGATGGCCCAGGCAAGGTCGATGCCGGCAAATCCCATCATGATGGCGCCGATCGGCACCAGCGCAAGATTGGGCCGAACGTGGCTCAGGCTGGCAGCAAACAGCGAGCCGATGGCAATGCCGATCGCGAAGATCGCGAGGCACAGTGTCACCACGCCTTCGCTGCCACCGACCACATCCTTGACCAGCGCCGGCAGCAGCGACAGCACGATGGCGCCGACCAGCCAAAACCAGGAGACGATCACGGTGCCGTCCCACAGACGGTGATCCGCATACAGAGTCTTCAACAGGCCGAGCGTCGATGTCCAGGGATTGGCATCGACTGGCAGATCCGCTGCGGACGGCGTGGTCGCGGGAATGCGAGAGGCAAAGGCCCAGGACAGCAGGGCGAGCACGACCACGGCCGATGCGACCCAGCCCATATGTGCGGAGCCGGCCACGAACTGGCCGCCGGCGACGGTGCCGAGCAGGATCGCCATGAAGGTCGCGCCTTCGACCAGCGCGTTGCCGGTCGCGAGCTCGCCGAGCTCGAGCTGGTCCGGCAGCATGGCGTATTTCACGGGGCCAAACAGGGCTGCGATGATGCCGAACAATGCGAGCGCGGTGAACAGCAGCGGCACCGAGTGCAGGAAGAAGCCCGCTGCAGCAAAGGCTGCCGCGAAGATCTCGGCGAATTTCAATCGCCTTGCGACGACGGATTTGACGTATTTGTCGGCGAGCTGCCCGCCGAGGCCTGACAGGATGAAATAGGGGAAGATGAAGACGGCGCCCGCGACCGTCACCAGGGCGTCGCCGTGGCCTGTCGCGGCGCTGTAAAGCAGGATGATGACGAGCGCGTTCTTGAGCACGTTGTCATTGAGCGCCGAGAAGAATTGCGCCCAGAACAACGGCGCGAAGCGGCGTGACGACAGCAGATCCCTGATCATGACGAGTCCTGTTTTGGAAGGGCAGCCTGAGGTTGTTAATTTGTCGATGAAACGCCAGGACCGAAAGAGCGTTGTAAGAGCGATTGCAGGCCTATGATGGTCGCCCGGCTCGCTGTGCCCCCGCGATTCCTCCGATCCCGTTGGTCTCCAGCTTGTCTCGTTAGGTTCGCAAATATCCGGTCGCGGCTGCAGCTTCGGGCGAAAATGCCGCGTTTATGGGGATATCGCCCCGATTGATAAGGAAAAGCTGAACCGAACTGTGGACAGTTGGGCGATCGGCCCGAATGTCCGGACATGGTAAGTCCTTGGTTGCGACGGGGCTTCGCATTCGAGTGGACCCGCATGCGCATCTTGATGTCCTCAGGTGAGGTGAGCGAGATGGCGAAAGGGGTTGATGCGGCCGAGCAGGCTGAAACGGCGGCCCTCGTGGCGGGCACGGGCACGGTCGGCCCGCCACATCCGGAAGGTCGCGCGGCGCTCAGTCAGCACGCCGGCAATGTCGCAGGCGTTTGCGATGCGATCGATCGGGGCCATCACAAGCCGCAGAACTGTTCGGACGAAGCCGCTCGCGAGCGCCGCAGCGTCGTCGACGAAGGTGAAGGCGATATCAACAGCCAAGGTTTGCATTTTGTCGATCTCCGGATTAATTTGAACAATGTTCACATGAGTAGCTTGAAAATGAACAATGTTCAAGAAGAATCGCTGTGGCACCAGAAAAAAAGTCGGCGACGGCTCCAGATCCTGGAGATCGCCCGCGGCATTATCGCATCTAAAGGATTGAGATCATTGAAGGTTCGAGACGTTGCCGAGGCTGCCGGCTGCTCGGTCGGCAGCGTCTACAATGAATTCGGCGATTTCGACGGGGTCATCCTGACTGTCAACCGAGGGACTGTACAGGCGCTGACTGCGCGATTGCGCGCGGTTCCGGCCGAGGATCCGGTTGGCCAACTCTATGGTCTGGCTGAGACCTATCTCGAGTTCTTCTCCGCGAACGCAAATTTGTTGCGCTCGTTGTTCGAGCATCGGATGGAGGACGATCGTCCTTATCCCGACGACATTCTTCAGATGGTCATGGACGCCTTCGCGCTGATGCATCCGCCTTTGGTGCGGGTGTTACCGCATGCGGACGACGTGAAGATCGCACTGCTGTCGCGCACGTTGTTTTCCGCGGTGCACGGCATCATCTCGCTTGGCCTCGAAGAACGCATGGTCGCCGTGCCGCCGCAGATGCTGCGCCAGCAGGTTACGCAGTTTCTCGACACACATCTTTTGGGTCTCGGGATCCGGCCGGCACGCTAACGGCGAAGGGTGCCGTCAAGCGCGCGCCGCTTCCCGTCTCGCCGCCACGAGGATGATTTCCGGTTTCCCAGTGTCGACCTGAACCCGGTTGCGCCCCTTCTCCTTGGCGCGATAGCAGGCGGCATCCGCCCGACGCATCGCCTCTTCGGGCGTCGTGTTGCCGTCGACGATGCAGGCAACGCCGATGCTGGCGGTCACAGCAAAGCAGCGATCATCCCAGGCGAAGTTGAACAGTTCGAGCGACCGCCGCAGCCGTTCGGCGATGTCCATTGCCTCGTATGGAGCGCATTGCGGCAGGATCAATCCGAATTCGTCACCCCCGAGCCGGGCAACCACATCGCGCGTTCCCCGGTTCTGCTGCAGCAATTGCGCGACGTGGCAGAGCAGCCGGTCGCCCGCGAGATGGCCGCAGCTGTCGTTGACGCCCTTGAATTGGTCGAGGTCGAGCAGGAGCAGGCAGAGCGAACCTTCCTTGTGACCATCGAGCTCGCTTTGCAGGCGGGCTTCGAAAGCTCGCCGGTTGGCGATGCCGGTCAGCCAGTCATGCGAGGCTTGAAAGGCGAGCCGCTCTTTTTCGGCATGCAGCGCATCCTCGAAGGCCTGGCGCTGCAGCACCAGTCGCCTCGTGAGCCAGATCAGCAGCAGGATCAAGGTCGCGGCGGTGGCGATGTTCAGCCATGTCAGCGTCAGCTTGATGGCGCGGGAGCCTTCGCCCAGCACCGTCGAGAACCGTTCGGCATGCCGCGTGAACTGCCTGTTCAGCTCGGAGAGCCGCGACGACAGGAATTGCACGCGATCGCCGTCCCCAATGGGGCCGTCCCTCAGCTCGCTCTTGATGACCTCACCGAAGACGCTGAGCTCCAGCAGCATTGGATCGGTGGCTGCCCATTCCCGGATCGCTTCGCGGAGGAAGCTGACCTGATTGAAATGGCGGAACAGCCAGATCAGCCCAGGAACGTCATCGGGGTGGTTGCCGCCCTGCAGGAAACCGATGCGCGCGAGCTCAACATCGACGGGATCGCGCTCGAGCGCCCATCTCGCATATTCGTCGCCGATGGGGACGGCGAGCGAGGTCCGGTACTGCGCGAACTGGCCGGCGTTGCCCGAATGCAGATAGAGATTGAGGAAATAGACGGCGTTCTTTTGCGAGCGCGACCAGATCGCCTCGCCCGCGACATAGGCTCGGACCGATGACATGACTTCCAGGCTGAAGCCCGAGATCATCGCTTGCAGCACGACGACCATGACGAACGGCGACACAAGCTTGATGACGTGAAGGAAGCTGCGTTCCTTCGCCGAGGTTGTTGTTCTGCGAAACACTCTGCGTTCCCCAAATCCACTCAACGATCCCAACGGAGCGTCGGCTGATAACGCGGATTACGCGGGAACGCTGCTTAACTCGACCTAGAATGGTGCAGAGACCGTGGCTCAGGGTGAAAACGCCATGAAGCCGATGCGCGCAGATCGTCGCAAATGCTACCGAGCCGGAACTCGCGCGGCACTGTCACGCATTCGGCCTTCGCGATTAACCCGATCGAGAGAGTTTCAGCCTGACGTCAGACCAGCACCGGCTGACGCACGCGGCCGGCATCGCCGAACACGCGCAAATAGCGCTCGATCTCGGAGGGCACGCCGGTTGCTTTCTCCGGATTGTCGGAGAGCTTGACGGCGGGGCGTCCGTCGACCGACGACACCTTGCAGACCAGCGAGATCGGATCGAGATTGAACGTGCCATCCGGTGCGCAGCCGACGAAGTCGTTGGTGAGGTTGGTGCCCCAGCCGAACGAGAGCCGCACGCGGCCGGCGAAGTGGTGATAGGTCTCCTCGATCGAGCCGACATCCATCGCGTCGGAGAAGACCAGCAGCTTGTCCTTGGGATTGCGACCCTTCTTCTGCCACCACGCGACGATCTCTTCGCCGGCCTGGATCGCCGGCGCGCTGTCGGGCCGGAAGCCGGTCCAGTCGGCCACCCATTCCGGTGCGTCGCGCAGGAAGGCCTTCGTGCCGAAGGCGTCAGGCAGCGCAATCAGCAGATTGCCGCCATAGGTCTGACGCCACTGGTCGAGAATGCGATAGGGCGCCCAGCGCAGCTCCTCGTCGTCCTTGGCCAGCGCGGCCGCGACCATCGGCAGCTCATGCGCATTGGTACCAATTGCCTCGAGATCGTTGTCCATCGCAAGCAGCACATTGGACGTACCGATGAAGGACGGTCCCAACCCTTCCTTCACCGCTTCGACGCACCAGCGCTGCCACAGATAGCCGTGACGGCGGCGCGTGCCGAAGTCCGAAAGCTTCAAGTTCTCCAGCGCGCGCAGCCGCTCGACCTTGGTCCACAGCTTGGCCTTGGCGCGGGCATAGAGCACGTCGAGCTCGAACCGGCCGCGCCCCTTCATCGCGGCGCGCGAGCGCAATTCGTTGAGGATGGCGAGCGCCGGAATCTCCCACATCGTGGTGTGGGTCCACGGCCCGTGGAAATGCAGCTCGTACTGGCCCTCGACCCTGCGCAACTCGTATTCGGGAAGGCGGAATTCGGCGAGCCAGCGGATGAAGTCCGCCGAGAACATGTGGGTCTTGCCGTAGAAGGTGTTGCCGGCAAGCCAGATCAGCTCTTTCTTGGTGAAGCGGATGGTGCGGGCATGGTCGAGCTGGGCCCGCAACTCGCCCTCGTCGATGATCTCGGCAAGCCGCACATGGCGCGAGCGATTGATGACCGAGAACGTTACTTGCTGATCCGGGTAGGATTCTCGAATCATCTGTAACATCAACAGCTTATAGAAGTCGGTATCGAGCAGGCTGCGGATGATGGGGTCCAGCCGCCAGCTGTGATTGTAGGTTCGGCTCGCAATGTCGGTCACTGTCATGGCCGAATTCTAGCGTGGTCGCGCGCGCGCAACCAGTGGGTTTGGCGAAGGGCAGGCCCCCGCGCGGCAAGCGCGCAACGACCTCGCCGCGCGCCGTATTCAGCTCGCGGCGCTTGCCGCAACCGACTCGAGCTGATTCCTGATCCAGCGATGCGCCGGGTCCTTCTGATAACGCTGGTGCCACACCATGAACATGGGCAACTCCGCCAGCGTGCGCGTGCGTGAGGCCAGCGGAATCCGCGCATGGGCGAAGCCGCGCATCACGCCGGGGGCGAGCAGGCTCGGCATGCTCGCCAGCATCTGCGAGCCGCGCAGGAATGACGGCACGCCGGAGAAGCTCGGGACGGAGATGGCGATGTCGCGGTGAAATCCGTTCGCGGCGAGCCGGCGGTCGAAGTCGAGCCGTTCGTTGTCGGTGTAGACCACGGTGATGTGGCGCGCTGCGAGATAAGCGCCGCGATCGTTCGGCGCGGCACGAGCGTTGGGATCAAAATAGCAAACGTAATGATCGCTCAGCAGTCGCTTCTGCACGATGTCGATGCCAACAGGCGGCAGCGGCGTGATCAGGAGATCGCAGCGATTTTCGCGCAGCATTCCGGGGGAGGGCGACTGCGACGGGATCACGCGCAGGTTCAGGCTTTTCACCTGAGCGGCGACATGGTCGAAGAAGTGCGGCAGCAGCAAGTCGCGCTGGAAATCGTTGGCGGCGATCGTCAGCGATAGCTGCGCGCTTGCCGGCTCGAACGTGACGCCGCCGGCAAAGCTGCGCATGTCGTCGATCAGCGCGCGCGCCTTCGCGGCCAAGGCCTGGGCATGGGCGGTCGCGACGATGCCGCGGCCTGATTTGGCGAACAGAGGATCGCCGGCGATCCGCCGCAGCTTGTTCAGCCCGTGACTGACGGCGGACTGCGTCAAGCCGAGACGCGTCGCCGCCGCCGTCACCGACCCCTCCTCCAGCACGGCAAGGAACAGTTCGAGCGCACGGCCATCGAGGGCCAAATGATCGATTTTCTTCATGTAACGTATTATAATCGATCTATTTATTTGGGGAATAGGCCGGCCCATGATCCTGTCAACAGATCGCGCCCGGTCGCGGCCGCAGGGAGAGACAACGCCGATGAATGCCCAGGCACCAGCCTCAAGGGATCCCCGCCTCAACAGCCCCGAGCCATTCACGCCGCGTGATGGCGGCTTCTTCCAGCGCGACCGCACGATCCATCCGCCGGCCTACGCGCCGGGCTACAAATCCTCGGTGCTACGCTCGCCGCGCCAGGCGCTGCTCTCGATCGAGAACTCGGTCTCCGAGATCACGGGGCCGGTGTTCGGCCACAACGATCTCGGTCCGCTCGACAACGATCTGATCCGCAACTACGCCAAGGACGGCGATCCCGTCGGCGAGCGCATCATCGTCCACGGCCGCGTGCTGGACGAGACCGGCCGTGGTGTCCCAAATACGCTGGTCGAGTTCTGGCAGGCCAATGCCGGCGGTCGCTACCGGCACAAGAAGGACACATATCTCGCGCCTGTCGATCCCAATTTCGGCGGCTGCGGCCGCGCGCTGACCGACGATGCCGGCTACTATTATTTCCGCACCGTGAAGCCCGGGCCCTATCCCTGGCGCAATTTCGTCAACAGCTGGCGTCCTGCCCATATCCACTTCTCGGTGTTTGGCTCAGGCTTCGCGCAGCGGCTGATCACGCAGATGTATTTCGAGGGCGATCCCTTGATTCCGATTTGCCCGATCCTGACCACGATCCCGGACAAGGACGCGCTCGATCGCCTGGTGGCGCCGCTCGACCTCAACGCCTCGATCCCGCTCGACTCGCTCGCTTACCGCTTCGACATCGTGCTGCGTGGTCAGCGCTCCACCTATTTCGAGAATCGCCCGGAGGGGAACTGAGCCATGCCGCAGCCGCTCAACTATCTCAAGGAAACCGCGTCACAGACCGCCGGCCCCTACGTCCATATCGGCCTGATCCCGGCCATGGCAGGCTTCGACATCTTCGAGAAGAATTTCTCCAACGTGCTGGTGACACCGGATGCGAAAGGCGAGCGCATCACGCTGGAGGGCAGGGTGCTCGACGGCAGCGGCTCGCCGCTGCGCGACGTCTTGCTCGAAATCTGGCAGGCCAATGCGGCCGGCCGCTACAATCATCCGGCCGATCGCTCCGCCGGCGCAGTGGGCGAGGAGTTTCGTGGCTGGGGCCGCGCCGGCTCTGATTTCGAGAGCGGGCTGGTGACGTTCGAGACCATCAAGCCGGGTGCGATCGTCGACAGGGCAGGGCGCAAATGCGCGCCGCACGTCAACATCTGGATTGTCGCCCGCGGCATCAATATCGGCCTCAACACGCGGCTTTATTTCTCCGACGAGGAAGCTGCGAATGCCGCCGACCCGGTCCTCAATCTGGTCGAGCCACCGGTGCGTCGCAAGACGCTGATCGCCACGCGTAGCGAGCGTGCCGGCAAGGTCGTGTATTCCTTCACGATCAATTTGCAGGGGCCGGAGGAGACGGTCTTCTTCGACGTCTGACATCCGGCCATCGCCGCAGGGTCATTCCACCCGGTCGCCTCGACCCATCCCACCGCGCGGGGCGAACTGTTCAGTCATTGTTGTCTCGCGCGCTCGGAGTCGGTCGGAGGGCGCGCGTCCCACCCTTGGCTTCAGTCCCGCCAAATCAATGAATACGTCTGCCTGCCGGCGCAGCTCGTCGGCGACCATTGGTGGTTGGCTGGCTAGCGTGGAGACAACCGTCACGCGCACGCCGCGGCGTTGCACCGCTTCTACCAACGGACGAAAATCCCCGTCGCCCGAGAACAGCACGATGTGATTCACGTGGCGGGCGAGTTCCATCGCGTTGACGGTGAGTTCGACATCCATGCTGCCCTTCATCTTGCGGCGGCCAGTGGTGGCGTCCACGAACTCCTTGGCGGGTTTGGTGACGACAGTGTAACCGTTGTAGTCGAGCCAATCGATCAACGGCCGGATTGATGAATATTCCTGATCCTCGACGACGGTCGTGTAGTAGAACGCTCGCAGCAGGTTACCTCCGCCCTGAAATTCGCTGAGCAGACGTCTGTAATCGAGATCGAAACCGAGTGCCTTTGCGGTAGCGTGGAGATTGGCGCCATCGATGAAGAGGGCGATCTTCTCAAACGAAGACATAGTGCACGGATCTCCGGTTCTGCCTATGGGCCCGCACGTTCACCCCCCGAGGACTGTCTGCCTGCCGAAAAACACTGAGGTCGCGATGGCTTTACTGAAAAAGGCGGCGCAGACGGCCGGACAGGGTGTGGCCGTCATGCGCCAAGGTGGAGGGAGGTTGAGGCGACCGACGCCAGCGCGCCGAATGCATCCACGTTAAGGCGTCCGCATTCCATGCTCAATTGTACGGAAGTAAACGGCGCCTCATCCCAAGGATTCGATCCTCTATACCAAGGTAGATGGACGCGGCGGCAATGGCCGCCGTCGAGAATCGGGTGTTGCGCGCGAGGTGCGACCAAAGTCGAGCCAGCCGGCCCGCGCCGAACGGGAACCAAATCGCCTTCCCGATCTTGGCTTCCATAAATCTCTCGCGGAGGGTTTGCCATGGGCAAGCTGCAAGAGCGCGAAACCGTCCCTGACGTCTACAATCTGTTTCTCGCCGCCGTCCTCTTCATATCGCCGTGGCTGTTCAAGCTGACCAACAGCCAGGGCAAGGTCGACCTCTGGGTTACGAGCGCAATCATCGTCGTGCTTTCGCTGGCAGCGATAATCGCCTACCGGGACTGGGAGGAATGGATCAACGTTCTGATGGGCGTCTGGCTCATCGCGTCGCCCTGGCTGCTCGGATTTCCGCATACGCGGGCGATGCATCTAAGCATCGGCTTCGGCGTCTTCATCGTGCTCCTGGCGCTCCTCGATCTCTTCCTGCATTATGAGAAGCGCCATCCGGATGAAGCATCGGCCGGGTCTGCGGAAAGAGCGCACCAATAGGGCGCGGGTCAGCCTTCATCGCCGTGGAGTTGCGCCCGAAAAGCGCGTGGTGACAGCCCGGTGGCGGCGGCATAGACCCGGCTGAAATAGGCGGGATCCTCGAACCCGAGCGCGTAGGCGATCGTCGAGACCGGCAGGTTGGTATAGACGAGATTGCGCCGTGCCTCGCGGACCAGCCGGTTCAGGATCAGGTGCGAGGCTGTGTCGCCGGTCGCCGCGCGTGTGATGCGGTTGAGATGGGTCGGCGTGATCGCCAGCGCGTCGGCGTAGCCCGCCACGGTCCAGCGCTCGAGATGATGTTGTTCGAGCAAGCCTTCGAAGCGACGGAACAGGTTCGATTCAGAGTTGCCGCCGCTGCCGCTCTCACCCGCGAGCGCACGTGCCACGAGGCCGATCATGGCCGCCGACAATGCGCGCAGCACATGCGCGCGGCCGAAATCGCGCGCGGCGTGTTCGGCAAAGATCTGCTTCATGGTGGCGCGGATCTGCGGCGTGCCGCGCACCACGGCGGATCGCGACAGCACGCTGCGCAGGCCTTCGGCGGCCAGCAGCGCCTCGTCGAGGATTTCCGCGGCGATGGTCAGGACCAGCCTTCGGTGCCGGGCACGAAGCGGAAGCCGTGGACATGGCCGACCGGCACGTTGACGATCTGCATCGGCTTCAACGGCACCACGCGCCCGTCGAGCGTTGCCTCGCCACCGCCGCGCTCGATCATCAGCACCTGATGCAGCCGGGCATGCCGGTGCACGGCAAGTGTCCAGTCGTGCAGCACCGAGCGCGCCGCAATCGTCTCGCAATGGACGACGTCAGGCAGGTCGCCGGCTTCGCCGAACAGATTATAGACCCGGATGGCCGGGGCGGGGACGGCGGTTCTCATGTTCGAATAGTACAAGACAAAGGCCGATCCCTCCATCGGTCCGGGCCTGGTGATCTGCAAAAAATACCGGATGGAGGACGGAAAAATGAAAGTTCAGGTCTGCATCATCGGCGGTGGGCCGTCCGGGCTGCTGCTGTCCCAGCTCCTGCACCTCAAGGGCATCGAAACCGTCGTGCTGGAGAAATACAGCCGCGACCACGTCCTGGCCCGCATCCGCGCCGGCGTGCTCGAGCACGGTTTTGCCAGATTGATGCGCGAGGCGCAATGCGGCGAGCGGATGGACCGCGAGGGTGAGATCCATAATGGATTCGCGATCGCTCATGACGGGGTCCTCTCCCATATCGATCTGCACAAGCATTCCGGCGGCAATTCGGTGCTGGTCTACGGCCAGACCGAGCTGACGCGTGACCTCTACGAGGCGCGGGATCGCCTCGGCGGCAAAGTCGTGCACGATGCCGAGGACGTGACACCGCATGAACTGACGTCGGACCGGCCGTACGTGACGTACCGGTCGAACAGCCAGACGATCCGCATCGATTGCGACTACATCGTCGGCGCCGACGGCTTTCACGGTGTCAGCCGCAAATCGATCCCGAAGGATGTGCTGCGCGAATACGAGAAGGTCTACCCGTTCGGCTGGTTGGGAGTGCTGTCGCGTACCAAGCCGGTGTCGCCGGAGCTGATCTATGTGAAGCACGAACGCGGCTTTGCGCTGTGCTCGCTGCGCTCGCAGGTGCTGAGCCGGTATTACGTCCAGGTGCCGCTGACCGACAACGTCGAGGGCTGGTCGGACGATGCGTTCTGGGCCGAGCTGAAGCGCCGTCTGCCTGATGAGGTCGCGGCGCGGCTGCTCACCGGCCCGTCGATCGAGAAGAGCATCGCGCCCCTGCGCAGCTTCGTCGCCGAGCCGATGAGCTATGGCCGTCTGTTCCTCGCCGGCGATGCCGCCCACATCGTGCCGCCGACCGGCGCACGCGGATTGAACAGCGCAGGCTCCGACATCTATTATCTCTACCACGCCATGCTCGCGCACTATCAGGATGGCGACGATTCCGGGCTGAAGGGCTATTCCGCCAAGGCGCTGGCGCGGATCTGGAAGGCGCAGCGATTCTCGTGGTGGATGACGATGATGTTGCACCGTTTTCCCGATCGTTCCGAATACGAAGATCGGCTCCAGCAGACCGAGCTGGAATACCTGTTGTCGTCAGACACGGCGCAGCGGTTGCTTGCGGAGAATTATGTGGGACTGCCGTTCTAGGAGGCGCCTACTTGCCTTCCAGGGCATTCACCGGCGTCCAGTCCGCCGGCGGTGGATTCTCAGTCAATAGCCGGGCACGCCTGGCGAAGTATCGGCTCGGCGGATCGTCGCCGGCGACGCTTTCGAACAGTTCGGCCGCTTTGGCAAAGTCGCGCGCGCGCCAGCATTCCAGTGCTCGGGCGTAAGTCGCGGCGCGGATGCCTTGGTTCGGTGTTTCCCGGTTCTTCTCTGCTAGCGGCTCGTACACCCTGATCGGTTCGTCGCGCCCCTGCACCCTGACCATGTCGAGCTCGCGCCAGGTATAGGCGCTGCGGCTCTGGTTCACGGTCATCTCCGACGCCATGATCACGGTGCCAAAATATTTGTTGGCGCCTTCGAGCCGCGAGGCGAGGTTTACGGTGTCGCTCATGACGGTGTAGTTGAAGCGCCGGCGCGAGCCGATATTGCCGACCACGGCTTCGCCGCTGTTCAGCCCGATGCGGTGGGCGAGGCCGCGGCCCCGGAACGCGGGATGGCTTTCGTTGAGCTCGACCAGCCGATCGCGGCATCCAAGCGCGGCCGCGACCGCGTTCCGTGCATGATCGGGATCGTCAGCGGGCGCGCCGAACATGGCGACGACGGAATCGCCGATATATTTGTCGACATAGCCGCCATGGCTTTCGATGATATCGGTCATTGCCGACAGATAATCGTTCATCAGTGCGACCAGCTCGCCCGGCGTCATCTTCTCGGCAACGGAGGAGAAGCCGCTGAGGTCGGAGAAGAACATGGTGATGTCACGCGTCTCTCCGCCGAGCACCGGCATCTTGCCGGAGGCGACCATGCCGTCGATCACCTCCGGTGCGAGGTAGAACGCAAAGCTCTTGCGCAGGAAACGCTCTTCGCGGTCGGCGATCATGAAGCGGTAGCCGATCATCATGGCGAGCGCTGCGAGACTCGCCAGAACGGGTTCCGTCAGGGGCAGTGCAAGCGCATGGACGAACGTGCCGACGGCGACGGCGGCATAGACGACGGAGAGCACGAACCAGCTCATCAGGGCGCCGCTCGGCGCCAGCATGCAGGCCGCGCAGGCAATGATTGCCGCGAACGTGATCGTCAGCATGGTCCGCGATGGGAAGCCTAACTCCGTAACGGCATCATGCTCGAGCAGATTTCGCACGACCGTGGCGTGGACGAACACGCCGGCAACCGCACCGTGGGCTTGCTGCGCGGAGCTCGCCGGCGCGCGCAGCGCGCATCGCGCCGCCGGGCCCCCGTCATATCCACCGGCCAGGCGCATCGAGGTCAGCTTACGGTCCTCGAAATTGAGGATGCTGCCGAGCAGCACGATCTTGCCGTCGAAGGCGCGGCGGAAGAAGTCGGTGTCTCTCTTTTCGACGCAGGCGTGCAGATCGGCGAAGGAATAAGCGGGGATGTCGCGGCCCATGCCGCGGAAGTTGGGCGAGAGCGTGTTGGGCACCGTGCCTGGAATCGCGTAGCCGGACAGTTCCGTTACGCCGGTCGGTCCGGTCTCAGGCCTGGCGCCGAGCGACTTTGCGGCAAGTTCGACGGCCATTGCGGGCACCGGCTGACCCTCGATGGAAAAGCTCAGGGGCATCCGCCGGATCACGTGGTCGGGGTCGGTATCGACGTTGAGAGCGCGGATGTTGCCGTTCACGGCCAGTTGCTGCGCGTGATCGGGCCTGTCCGGATGATCATTGCTGAGAATCTCGCCGAGCACGAGTTTGCCGCCGTCGGAGAGCCGCCTGAGCGCGATCAGATAGTCGCGGTCAAATCCCTTCACCCGGCTGCCGAACGATGCATCGCCAAAGGGAATCTCTGATTGCTCGATCGAGCTTGGAAAGATCACGTCGAACCCGATGACCTTGGCGCCACCCTCGGTGATGCTGTTGAGCACCCGGGCGATCTCACGGGTCCAGGTCTGGGTCGGTGATCCCTTGAAAGGCGGCGTCTCGTAGGTCTCCCCGTCAATGGCGACGACGACGACCGGCGATGTCGCGGGATCACGGTGATCGCCGATCAGGGTCCAGCGCAAGGCCGTGAGGATGTCGAGCGAAAGTCCTTGCAGTCTCTGAAACGGGGGGGACGCAAAAGCCGCGCCCGTGACGAGCGCGATCAGGATCGCCGCAACGATGTCCCGCCTGCCGATCCGCCGCATCGTTGCTGTCGCGGGCCGTCTATTCGAGCCGCAGCAGACGTCCGACGATCGGCGTCGGCGATGCGGTGGCGCCGGCGTCGACCTGGAACGTGTAGCGTTTGGCGCCGAGCTTCGCGAGATAGCTGCCGCCAGCGGTCAGCGACTTGCCGGCTTTCGAAAGGTCGTAGAATTTTCTGGCGACCAAGATGTCGCTCTTGAGCGGCAGCGTGATCATCGGCTCCTTGCCATCGGTACGTTCGATCACCAAGGTGCTGCCAGCCTTGGCCTGAATCAGCGGCGCGACACCGTAGATCGTCGGCAACTTTGCCGGCGGGCTGTTGGCTTCGGCTCGCAAGCCGCGGAACGTGGTCGCTGCGCTCTGGTTCGCCTCGCGCTCGGAGAGCTGCGCGGCGTTGGTGTCGCACGGCACCTTGATGCGCTCGACCTTGCCGAGTTGCACGGTGCTCTGCTCAGTGCCGACCAGGACGACGCCTTCGCTGATGGTCTCGCGCAGACAGGATTTCAGGTAGCTGAGCGTGATGCCCGCCTTTGGGCCGAGCTTGATGATCTTGCCGGGCGCCACATAGTCCATGAATTCGACGCCGTCGACCTTGCCCTGCACATCCTCGACGATGGCGGCCGGGCTCTCCGCGATGGCGGGGGCCGTGAGGCAAAACACGCCGACCACGGCGCCGATCAGGCTTCTCATGTCTCTCTCTTCCAGTTCGAACGATAGTCCACTGATTCAGATCCCGCTAATCCACGTCGCGCGAGCCTAGCAGGAGACGGCCCAGACAAGTGATGAAAATCACTCTTGGTCTTGGTGCACCACTGGCACGAACAGGTTCAAATCCGTGATGGCAGAAAATAGCGCCGTGGCAAAGGGTTACTCTCTAAGCATGTCAATGCGCCGCAGCGGATTCGGGGGCGCGATCCAGCTTCGGACCGCTCCCCATCACGTCCGATGCAAAGGGTATCGAGCCGGCCTGGGATTTCTGCAATGACGCCGCAGTGTGCGCGGGGATCGCCACCACCTCGTCCCAGCGCGAGAGAAAAGCCTCGACGCGGGCCGGGTCGAACTGCCGCCATGCCGCGCCGGTAATTTGACGAAATGGTTTTGCCGGGCGTTAACCTTGGCGGAATACGCGTCATATCAGTCATTGTCGCGCCCCTGAGTTGGTCGCAAATACGTTTGAATTTTGCGACGGATGTTGTTCATGCTCAGAGACGGCAAATACGCTGCCTGGTTCAGGACCCAGCGTGGCCAAGGCACAGGCCTTGTCGAATTGCTAGACGGGCGGATCTCGGGGCGCGATGGCTTCTTCACCTATGGCGGCTCCTATCAGGTCGATCAGCAGCGCTTCACGGCCGTGCTGACGGTGAAACGGCACGCAGAAGGTAATACGAGCGTGTTTGGTCCTGATGAAGTCGAGGCCCGTCTTTCCGGCCAATGCAACGGCGCAGTGGCGACGTGCTGGGGGACGGCAAGGGAGGCACCTGACGTCAGGTTCGAGTGTACGCTGATCTACAGCCAGGATGATTCCGTGGCCGCTGACGCCAAATGCGCGGCCGTGAAGCTCAACGCCGACAAATTGCCGAAGGGGCTCGATGGCCGGTCGCGGCTCCGGTCGCCCTTCTCGTCCGGGCCACTCGGATCGGTATGATCAACAGCCAGATTGGCTGCATACCGTGGCGCGCAACTTGACCGCGTTGAAGCCGCGAGAAGCGCGGCGCTCACCACCGGTGTACAAGCCAGGCTGGCTTATTTCAGCGGATGCGCTTTCTGATGCCAGGCCCAGGCGGTGCGGATCACGCTCGGCAGGTCGGAATGGCGCGGCACGAAGTCCAGCACCTTTCGCGCAGCCGTGGGGTCGGCGACCAGATAGGTCGGATCGCCGGCGCGGCGCGGCTTCACGGTGTGCGGCACCTCGCGCCCGGTCTCCTGCTTGATCGCGGTGAGGATTTCGCGCACCGAAAAGCCCGAGCCCGTGCCCAGGTTGAAGCTGCCGCCGACATGTCCCGATTCCAGCAGTTTCAATGCAGCGACATGAGCCGCGGCGAGGTCGGTGACGTGGATATAGTCCCGGATCGCGGTGCCGTCGGGCGTGTCGTAGTCGTCGCCGAACACCGCGAACTCGGCGTGGCCCTGCAACGCCATCATGGCGCGCGGAATGAGGTGCGTCTCGTTGTCACGCAATTCGCCGATGCCGCCGGCCGGATCGGCGCCGCTGGCATTGAAATAGCGCAGGCAGAACGCACCGAAGCCGTAAGCGGCGCGATAATCGGCGAGCATGCGCTCGATCATCCATTTCGAAGCGCCGTAGGGGTTGATCGGTGCACAGGGAAAATCTTCGGACAGCGCCTTGGAATCGGCATTGCCATAAACGGCGCCGGTCGAAGAGAAGACGATGCGATGGCAGCCCGCGTTGCGCATCGCCCCGAGCAGCGACAGCGTGCCCTGGACGTTGTTGACGTAGTATTTCTGCGGATCGATCATGGACTCGCCGACGAGACTCGCCGCCGCGAAGTGCATCACCGCCGTGACCGTGTGGTCGGCGAAGGTGCGCGCCAGCGTCGCGCCATCGAGCAGATCGCCCGTCACCAGCTCTCCGGCGACGAAGCTGCGATGCCCTGTTGTCAGATTGTCATAAACGACGGGCCGATAGCCGGCAGCGGCAAGCGCGCGGCAGGCGTGCGAGCCAATATAGCCGGCGCCTCCCGTGACGAGGATAGTCGGTCGGTCTGTCATATTCCCTCACCCCAACGCAAAAGCAGCGATCATCCAGGCCAGCCTTGCCACGAGCAGACCGCCGCAAAACACGAGCAGCGCTATCGAGAGCCACTCTGGTTCCTTGCGGCGCAAGGGCGCTGAGCGGCCGCGTGCGAGAGCTATTCCAACGGGAATATGGCCTGGATAAGAGGCTGCCGCTGCAACACCAACAGATCGAAGCTCGCGCAGCCTCAACCGAATCCCCTTCGATATCAAGAAATCTGGGCGCGCCCCCGGCAAGCACACACCGAAGCATAGAGTGATCGGCTCCCCACGCAAGCGGGTTGATTGGCGATTGCAGCCAAAAGGTTGTGGGGATCGCGAGAGCCGAGATGGAAACACCTGCGTCAGCCTCGCCTTCGCGTCGCCGTGTTTTGGCTCGAATCAGGCATAATTGCTCGCCCGGAATTTGGGGCGACCTGTGGTGTTTCACACCGGAGCAGATCGAGGCCAACGCAATCCGACCTGGGAGGTTGCCATGAATAGAGCCGTATGCCTGGCGGGCGCGTTGGTCGTTGCATTCCCGCTTTGTCCTGCGGCGCCGGCCCGCGCCGAAGTGGTCAAATTGCACGCCGATCTCAGGGGCGCCAACGAGGTGCCTCCAAATGCGAGCAAGGGTTCTGGGAAGGCCGAGGCTTCTTTCGACACCGACACCAAGGTTCTGACCTATACGGTGACCTATTCAGATCTGACAGGTCCCGCGCTGGGCGCGCATTTCCACGGACCAAGTGAACCGGGCAAGAACGCCGGCATCGTGTTGCCGTTCAAGTCTGCACAAACCCCGATCCATGGCACGGCAACTCTCACGGAGACGCAGGCTGCGGACCTGCTCGCTGGCAAATGGTATGCGAACATCCATACCGCAGCTAATCCGGGCGGTGAGCTGCGCGGACAGATGGCAAAATAATCTGTCGAACGAAATGGCGCTCGCACCTGCGGTGTGAATGGACGCCGCTATCCGTCAAGATGGCGGCCTGGGCAGAAACGTGAGAATGGTCTGGGCGAGGAAGACCCCGACGATTCCGCCTGCTGACTTTTGCATCACGTCGATGAATCGCGGATCGCGGTCGGGCACCAGCATCTGCAGGACCTCGAGTCCGATGGCGACTGCGATCACAAAAGCGCAAGCCAGCCTGAGGCGTCCCGGCAGCAGGAAGGATAGAAGGAAGCCCAACAGGCAATAGGCGCTGAACCGCTCGATCACGACGACCCAATAGGCCTCAGCATGGCCTATCAGCACCGGCCTGCCTGAGAGCGTTGCCAGCGTCGCATAAACGATGAGTGCAAGGCACACGCCCGCTGCTGCGATGAGATGATTTCGGCGCATCGCCCAATGTAGCCACTTTGACGACGTCTGGCTTTGAAAGGCGAGAACATCGTTAAAGCTCGGGCTTCGGCTATCCAGGCCTATTTCGCCGTGCAGGCATGGGATGGTTGTAGCTGCAACCCCTTGCGGCCGAACAATAGGGCGTCAGGGAGGGGCCACGTTGGCCAGAGGGTTCGAGAAGATCCGGTTCTGCTGGGTCGGAACCGGCTGCCCCGATCTGCCGATCTGCTCTGCTGCGCCGGACGGCGCGATCATCATCGCCATCATCGCCAGTACCAGGAACAACGGTCGCAGGCTCATTTTGCATCAACCCAAATGAAGGGCTGAGGTTCCAGCGCTACTCGTCGGTTGGCGGTTGGGAGGAAGGCTCTGTTGCAATCTGCTGTGCGCGTTGCAATCCCTCGATGAGGGTTGCCGTGAGTTTCGGGCCGATTGGGACCAGCACCAAATCGTTGTCCACCTCCATGCGCAAAATGGTGTCGGTGGTCTTCCCATCTTTGACCACGTCAACGCGACGCGGAACCAATACGAGCCTTACGGGTGGCCGAGTAGGTTTGGGCGGGGCGTCTGTCATGGCAAAGGTGCTCAACGGCAAGGTGGCTTGATCCAGGATATATCTCCCACTCCTCTGGGCGCCAGACAATCTTGACTAGCAACTCACTTCGCAAGAAAGTTAAGGGAGAGATGGCCAAGAGCCGGCAAAAGGCCCACAAGCAGTCCCGGTCCGGTCTTCTCGTGACGTCAGAGGCCGTGCGTTGTAGCTTTGACGGAACGATTTGAGTCGATCGAAAGCACGAGCGGCAGGAGATCTTTATTTTTTCTCCATGGAGACGGTTCGTTGGAAGGGGCCGGCTAAATGGCATCGACCGCTGCAGATTTAGAAACTGCACCTGCGCGGGGTGAACGTATCGTGGTTAAGAAAGCTGCGGGACGCCGCCTTCGCGGCAAGCTTGTCCGCGATGCTGATGTCGAATGCGAATTAACAAGCTGCAAGCCTTCGCCAAGAGCGCTGTGTTGTTGATTCCGGGTTCCGTTTAATCATTTCCTGAATGTGCACTTGTGCTGCCAAGGCCGTTGTCATCAGATCGCTCTGCGAGAGGCGCAACCGATGTTGAGCAACTTAAAATGAGACGAAAGGCGCACCAGACGGGTCGATTGAAGGCCGCGCGCCCTCGGAGCGCAACGACCGAGAAGGGGCACGGCTCCGATCAAAAGCTCCAGGAATTTCTCGTCGGAATATTGGAGGCGCTCGAGTCGGGCCCAGCGAGGACCACGGAGCGAACTGCAAGGTTGATGCGAAAGCGGAAATAGCTTGACCTTTCCGCCGATGAGCGAGCTCGGGCCTTGCCTAGGCCACCATGGCATTGCTTGAGTGAGATGTCTCCGATCGACGCCGAGAGGCATGCTCTTCCAGAAGCTCCATGAATCTTGCATACGGCAGGGGTGCTGCGACCAGATAACCTTGGCCTTGCTCGACGCCGCAAGCCATGAGCGCGTGGCGCTGGTCCTCGGTCTCGATTCCTTCAGCAACCACCGTCATCTCGAGGTCCTTCGCCAGAACGACCAACATTTCTACAATCGTGGTGGTCGAGGCGTCGATCGCAATCGTATCGACGAAATATTTGTCGATCTTGATTGTGTTCGCGCCCAAGCCCTTGAGTCGCGACAGGCCACTGTGACCGACGCCAACGTCGTCTATGGCAACGCGGAACCCGTAACTGCGAAGCTGAGCGACCAGAGCTGCTGCGCGGGCGAGATCGTCGAGCTCGTCGCGCTCGGTGACCTCGATCATGATCTGGCGTGCCGAGACCCTTGCTGAGAGAACGGTGCGGCGGAGCGTTTCGACGAACCCGGCACTCAGCAGATGCTTTGGAACGACATTGAGGGACAGCTTGAAGTCCTTGTGGGCACGCAGATGTGGTCGAAGATCGGACAGAGCGCGCTGCAGGAGGTGCCACGTCATGACTTGGATGCGCCCGCTGGACTCCGCGAGCGGAATGAAATTCATGGGAGGAACCACGGATCCATCCTCCCGCTGCCAACGTGCCAGGATTTCGCATCCTTTGATTGCGCCCGTCCTTAGATCGAAGATCGGCTGGAAGTAGGGCTTGAACTCGCTGCGCGCAATTGCGCGGTCGAGGTCGGCGATTGGCCCTTCCGTCCGCCGGCTCCGCGCGAGCAACAGGCCGAAAAGCGCGCCCAGGACCAGGACGATTGCCATCGCAGGCCAATAGACTTCGGCGTTCCAATGCGACAGCACCGCACGGTCGACGCGGATTGTCGTTCGAAGGGGAAAGCGCGTGGAGGTTTTCTGAAATTCGATCGGCGATGGAAGTGCTTTGTCCGTACCCAAAGCGAATTCGCCGAGGGTCTCGCCGCTGTTCAAGGCAAGCAACACTTCACTATGGTCCCGTAAATCGGCCGGCATGATGTCGAACAGGGTTGCATTGATGCGGACAATGGCCACCAACGCCTTCTTCGCGTCGATGTCTCTCAATATGCCGAGTGCATCGCCCCCGAATTGCTCGACCCGGAACAACAACAACTTCTTGTCGTCTGAGCTCAGCATGTCCGCGCGATCGACCCAACCCTTGTCGAATTCGAGCGTTTCGGAATACGCCGAGCAGATCACCGAACCGTCTGGATTGGCGAGCCGGACGTCCTTGATGGCGGAGCGCTGATAGATATGGAGGCGGACCGCCTGCAACGCGGTCGGATCGCAATTCGCAAAACCGCGCCCGGCCAGTTCGTCGAGACTTGCCGCTGCCAGATCGACCGCGACCTCGGATCGGCGGAGCACGACCTCGCTCAGCTCGTTGAGCTGGCGAGCCTGCTGATGATGGATGAAACCGGTCGTGGCGAAGTTACCTGCCAAGCCAAACGCAGCCGTGCTCGCAAGGACGAGCGCCGCCAGCACGAGGTTTGGCCGCCGTAGTGTCATCCGGCCCGAGAGGTTAAATCCGTTGACCCAAGCCTTAGCTCGCCAGGCGCTAAGATTAGGTTTAGACCGCTCGGACCTATCCGGATCGAGGCCCGGGAACGTCTATTTCGTGCCGAGTTTGGATTTGAGGGAGAGGCCAAGGCGCATTGCCATCCTCTTGATGGCATCGGGCGATCGACCGAGTTGCTTGGCCGCCTCTTCCAATGTGATCGAACCCTTTGCCAGCTCAATCAATCGACGGTCTTCCTTGAACGACCAGGGCTTGCGCGCCATAACGCTGGAAATCCTCTCTCGCGACACAAAGTACAAAGCCGTCCAGCAAGACCCATGTTCGCTCGACGGGTGGGCCGAGCCTTGGGGAAGCCCGGTGCGCACAGGGATAAGTGATCTGATAAAACGCGCAACAAAGAGCGCGGATTAAGCTAACCGCTCAACCTTACCGGCACTGAAAACAGGCGTGGAAGGCCGGAAAAGTACGAGTATTCTCCGCAGGAGCGTTGAGTGAGGTAACCATCTTGGCTCGAAGACGCCGCTCCAATGTGGGCTGCGAATGATGGTTCACGTCCCAGCAGACAACGGTTCACGCGTTCGACAATGCGCTCGTCACGAGCGCATCCTGAACGTCCATAGGACTGCCCGGCGAAGTTACACTAACGCGAAAGTCCGATTGTCCGGAAGACGCCGGTCTTCTAGGGTGTGCACGTTTTTGCAACTCGAGCTTTTAGCACCGGCTATTTTAGATGCGCCCGTGTCTTGGCGTCGAGCTCTTGACGGCATACGTTTTGTGAGGGTCCCCTTGATGAGGCCTTCTCTACAGCTGGCGTAATTTTTATGTAGGCTATAATATGCTTGACTATAGGATTAACGCGCCCCGTCGCTATTTTGTCGACGGTCTCGGTCAACGCGTCATGATAGGTCTTTCGCTCGAAGAGACGACCGAGTTCGAGGCTTTGGATGGCTTGCACGTTTCAGCCGCGGACGATCGGAGCGGAGAACGCGACGGCCGTTCCCGGGAGATGCTCGAGATGCGCTGGTCAGAGCTCTACATCAAACATGATGCAGCTTGGCGGCTCTGGATCGCACAAAGCCGGGCTGGATCTGCAGAAAGCTTCAAGGATTCTTAACCATAACCGATTGATGCTCCTGGCCCACGGCATCGGAACCGGAAATTGCTAGATGTTCCAGCTTTTTCTCAGAGCTCGCGCGCATAATCTTCTGAACTATCGCGCTGGAGAGAAGCACTTCAAGGCGCGATCGGCCGAACGCGATGCTGAAACCGATCACGCGCGCATTGCGTCCATATTTGCGGCCGTTGACGGTGCGCTGGGCGCTGCAGAGCGCGAGCAAGCCGGCCTGAACAGGCGGGTCGATGATGCGTTGGCGCGCGCTGCGGTGACTTTCGGCAACGGTTCGGATGAGTACCTGGAGCGTGAGCCGCTCGACAATCACCATCAGGATCTCTTCGCAGCCGACATTTCCAACGGCCAGCGCCGTCTCAAGGAGCTTGGGGCCACGGTGTCACATTTGAAGTTCATCAAAGCAGCTCTGCTCTCCCGCTTTCCCGATTTCAAGCCACGGCTCAGCAGCTAGGGCAGGGGCTTCACCGCTCCGAACGTTGATTTCATCAGAGACGCTCGAGCGAACGCGCCGCAGTCGAGACCGTACCCGCTGACGGCCCCTCAGCTCGCTATGACTTCAAGCACGGGCTCACTCAGTCCAGCGAGCTCAATCGATATGGCTTGACCTTTGGGAAGTATGCCGGCTGAGAAGGCTCTGACGTAGGCCAGCCGAGATGCAATGGGATTGCAGACGATTTCGCCCAGATCGCTAAGTGCGTCAACGATTTGCTGGCCCTCCAAGGTGCGCGGATCGACCCGATTGGGGACCAGGAAGGTTGGAACGTCTGCGTCGCGCTTGCTGCGCGCGAACGCGATAGCCGAGATGGTTTCTTCCGTCGCGCTCAGGTCGAGACCCGACGGCGTGCACGGCAAGACGACCACGTCGGCGACTGCGACGGCCGCGCCGACCGCATATTCATGAGGCGGAGTATCGATGATCGTGATCGATCCCGGCGCCGAGCGGATGAGGTTTGCCCAGTTACCAGCTTGGCCGTATTGCAACGGGACCTCCGAAACACGAAACGGAAGCCGGCCTGGTGCGGCCCATTCGGCGGCGGACCGTTGCGGATCGGCATCGATGACGTCTACCAACATGCCGCGTCGGTAAAGATCTCCGGCAAGGCTGATCGCGATCGTCGTCTTGCCTGCGCCGCCCTTCCGCTGGACAACTGATATCACCGAGCGCATTTGCTTAATTCTCTTGCCTGGAGCCGCGCTGGTTTCGCCGACCGTCTCCATCAATCTTACGAATGATATTCATATTCAAGTCCCGCTGATTGCGCCTTTCTCGTTGAGAACGGAGTGTTGCAATCTTGTGACCGGCCGGCAGGCGCAGACGAACTGTCGGCCGGCGGCATTTGACTCGCCACGGATGAAAATTGGTCCTATAAGGCCTGGTTAATTATTCCTTAATTCGGTTTCATCCGGACCAGGTTGTTCGTCGTGGCTGATATTACCGACTATCGGGTCTCGGGAGAGGCCGGCCGCCTCGAGACAGGAGCGGGGCGAGGATTCGGAATTCCTGGCTACCTGGTTGGGCCGGCGGTGTTCTTCACTGACCTTTGCGTGCTGGTTCTGGCCAGCGTCGCGTCGGCTGTTGGCTATCACGGCGTAATGCTGCAGGAAGTTGGGGACCTCTCGACCTTCGTCGGCCTTGCCTGCGCGGTCGCTTTCTATGTCGGGGCGTTCCTCGCGTATCGCGGCGGATACTCGGTTCGGCGCTTGATGCAGCCACTCGTGCAGTGCCGTGAGGTCAGCATCGCCTGGGTCGCCGTGTTTCTGATGTTGGTGACGCTGGCGTTCCTGCTCAAGGTTGGTCCCAACGTGTCCCGTGGGGCGACAATCACGTTCTTCGTCACGGGGTGGAGTGCCATCGCGGCGTCGCGCGGGTTGCTTAGCGCACAACTCGGCCGCCGCGCCCGGCAAATCATTGCGCCCCGACAGGTGGTTGTCATCAGCGATCAGCGCATTGAGGAGGGGCGACCTCATTTGGAGGACCTTGCACTCAACGGGTATGATGTGGCGCGCTTCTTCGTGCTTTCGCCATCGACCAAGATCGCGGAGGTGGGTGATGAACTGATCGAGGCTGCGCGGCCCCACCATCGTGTCGACAGCTATTTTCTCCTGATGGACTGGGGAAGGCCCGATCGCATCGCCGAGCTGGCGGAGCTGCTTCGCGCGGTACCCCTGCCGATACGACTCTTTCCCGATCCCAAATTTGCGCGCTTCCTCGGGCAGCAAGATGGGGCGGTTGGTGGTGTGTGGGCGGCGGAAATTCAGCGTGCACCGCTGAGCCTTTGGGAGCGTCTTGCAAAGCGCGCTCTTGACGTTGTGGTGGCGAGCGCCTTGCTCATGGCGACGCTGCCTTTGATGTTGATCTCGGCGATCTTGGTCAAAATGACTTCGCGCGGGCCCGTTTTTTTCACGCAGACGCGCACCGGATTCAATGGGACATCATTTCGGATTTTCAAATTTCGAACGCTGACGACGATGGATGACGGGCCGGTCGTGCGTCAGGTGTCGCGCTACGATGACCGAGTGACCCGCGTCGGTCGCTTTCTGCGTCGAAGCAGTCTCGATGAATTGCCGCAACTGATCAACATTCTTCGAGGTGAGATGTCGCTTGTCGGGCCGCGCCCGCATGCTGCGGCCCATACCGACCATTACGGCCAGCTGATCGCCAATTATGCACATCGCCATCATGTCAAACCCGGATTGACAGGGTGGGCCCAGGTCAATGGTTTTCGCGGGGAAACGACGCTCGCTCAGATGAAGGCACGGGTCGATCACGATCTTTGGTATATCGACAATTGGAGCCCTTGGCTCGACATCAAAATCTTGATCAAGACCTCGGTCGTGGCACTCAAGGCGTCTGCCTATTAGGTGAGCTGAGGATCGTGCCTGCCGGTTAGTTAACCCGTTGCCTTGCAGCCGCCGCATAGCAAAAAGTAAAACTTCCGTAAATGAACGGATTTGTCATATCCGTAGATTCGCTGCTCCACCCTTGGGCAGATGCGCGCGGGATTGAGGCATTGACGACGCGCGGCGGAAGCTAACGGGTTGAAATCAAATAGAAATTTTTTTGATCGCGCTGCACAATCGCGAGCATTGACTCCTTGGAAACTATACGGCATTTATGCGACCAGGTAACGGCAAGTTAAGCATAACTCGTAATCCGTCCATTCTTCGGGCGGAAGGTGCAGCTTACGAGTTGGGCGACGTTGGGCGACCGACGTCGGAAATGAAGCATAACTCGTAATCCGTCCGTTCTTCGGGCGGACAGGTGCAGCTGACGAGTTAGGTGGCGTTGGGTGACCGACGTCGGAAATGAAGCATAGCTCGTAATCCGCCCGTTCTTCGGGCGGAAGGTGCAGCCTACGAGCTAAGTGACGTTGGGTGACCGACGTTGGAAATGAGCCGATAGGCATGTTTCGCCTTCGAGCTGGAATGGGGCAGTGATTATGGCTACCTACGATTATACCGAAGCTCAATTTAACGCGTTGCTTGGAGCTCACGTCGATTCACAGACCCTGACGGAAATCGATAATTATCTGATTTCGAAAGGGTTTTTCGGGACCCCCACCAGCACGATCGCGGTGCAAGGGGTAAATGGCTATCAGCCGGTTGATCCCAGTGCGAACGTCATTTTCGATGGCGACTCGCCCGCAGCCATCACGACTGACGCCAACGACGCACTGATCGGCGTCGAGCCCGGTGGAAACCTCGCGGTATACGGTTCCCAGAGCGTCGGCATTGTCATCGAGGATGGCGGGCCGGCCAAAATTACGCTGCTCGACACCGGTAATGACATCGTGTGGGGATCGTCAGGTAACGACACGATCACCGCAGGCGGTGGCAACGACACCATCTACGGCGCCGGTGGCAACAACGTCCTGATCGCAGGCACGGGCAACAGCTCGATCTATGGTGGAACGGGCAACGACCTCTTCGTCGATACGCATGGCGGTGCCAATCATTTCTTCGGTGGCGGCGGCAACGATACGATGTACGGCGGTTCGGGTGCCGATACGCTTGAAGCGAGCGGCACGGGCCACAACCAGCTTTATGCGGGTAGCGGCAGCCAGACCCTGATTGCTGGAAATGGTGGCGATACGCTGTTCGGTGGTGCCGGCAACGACTCGCTGGTAGGCGGCACCGGCAACGATGTGATCACGTCGGTTGGTTCTGGCAACAACACGCTGATTTCGGGCGGTGGTAACGACCGTATCCAGTCATCGAGCAGCGGTAACGATTCGATCGTCGGTGGTTCCGGCAACAGCACGCTGATTGCCGGCTCCGGTAACGATACGATCACCGGCGGCACCGGCAATGAGTCGCTGATCTCCAGTGCTGGTGGCAACACCACGATGAACGGTGGTGGCGGCAACGACACGTTCTATGCATCCGGCTCAGGCAACGTTTCGATGACCGGTGGCAGCGGCAACGACACGATGTACGCCAACGGCAGCGGCAACGACACTCTCGTGGCGGGGTCCGGTGCAACATTGATGTATGCGGGTGCCAGCTCCGGTACCGACTCGTTCACGCTCAATGGCAACGACACGCTGTTCGGTGGTTCGGGCATCGACGTCATCAACATCTCGGGTTCGGGCAACCAGGCTCATCTGGACGGTGCGTCGGTTGCGAGCGCGACCATCACCGGCAGCGGCGCCAACACGGTCTGGGCCGGTTCGGGCAGCGACACGATCAATGCCAGCACGTCCTCGGGCAACAACCTGTTCATCACCGGTTCGGGCAGCGCGTCGATCACGGGCGGTTCGGGCAACGATCAATTCGAGGTCACCTCGCTTACGAACAGCACGATCGACGGCGGCGCGGGCAGCAACGTCGCCTACATGGACGGCCTCAACACGACCGATGTCACGATCAACACGACTGCTGGCGTTACCACCGTCACGGACGGCAGCCACACGCTGACGTTCACGAACGTGCAGGATATTATTTTCGGCAACACCGACTACAAGCCTTCCTGACCCTAACTATCCGTCGATCGAAAACGCCCCCTCTTCAGGGGGCGTTTTTTTTCGTTCGGGCCTTCGTGGAGTGCCGCCTTGGCTCGTGCGCCCCCATGTTGAGAGAGGCCGGCCTATTGGCGCGTCGAAACAGGTGGCGTCACCCGTCGTGCGCGGTCCAAGCCATCGATTAAAGTCGAGAGCAGCCGTGGGCCGACCGGCACGATGTACGTGGTGCTGTCGTCGATTTCCATGTGAAGAAAGGTATCAGGGGAACGGTGATCCTTGATGACACTGATCCGACGCGGAATCATCGACAGTCGTGCCGGGCTGCCGTGCTGCCGCGCGGCCTGACCCAATTGGAAGGCAACTTCCGTCAAAGCTTCGCGGGAAAAGACTGCCTCGATGATCCCGTTCTGATCGGTTTGAAGTGGAATGGTAATGTCCTTGCCATCCTCGTCCGCGATGGGGGCGCGCGTCGAAAGGACCCGGATTGACCCTGGTGCATCGGGCATCATTCATCTCCCGTCTGTGTCGGTGGAAGTTTGTCCTGAGCCAGGGGCCTTGTCCACTCCACGAGGAGCGTCGAAAAGACTGTCGCGACGCGTCGCCGCCTCAGCGATTGATCGTGGTGCACGGCGAGTCCACGGCAAAGCCGAGCGCAAGCAGCCCGAGCACAATCAGCCATGCCGTCTCGTGGCGCGATACAACGTTGATCCCCCGTCTTCGAGGAAACTAGGGCGACAGACTGACGAGAGCCTTACGGCGACAAGTATGTTTTGGCGGGGTTCTATGGGATCGGACTCATGTGATGCCGATCGAATTGGGAAGACGTCAATTTGCCCGCTGTTCCATCAGCGGCTACGTCAATTGCTTGAGTGTCATTACTCCATGAAGTTGAGGCCGCCTCTGAGCAATTCGCTCAGGATCTCAGCTCTATTGGCCTGTGGCATCAGGGCCAGAGCATAGAAGTCGTAGCAATTTCCCTTGATGACGAGCACTTCCTCGAAGCGCGCCTCGAGGAGCAGGCGAGCGATACGCTCTTCGGTGAAGCCGCTATTATGCGCCATATAGAAGTTGCCTCGCTCGATCGAGGCAGCGTGTCCGTAGATCATGTCGAGCGCAGTGATCGGACCGAGTGGGGATTGGTAGGCGACCTCATCTCCGCGGCCCTGCGCGACGAGAGCTGCCACGGGCTCCAGATCCGGCGATGTAATCAACGCAAACCCGTCCTGCTTCAACACCCGGAAGATCCCCCGCAGCGCTGAGCGGACGTCATGTGGATGAAGATGCTCGAGGCTGTGCGAGCAATAGACCGCGTCAAAGCTCTTGTCTGCTACGGGGCTGAGGTCCTCGAGCGAGCCAACGATGTCTGGCGACACGCGAGAGTCGACGTCCATGCGGACTTCCTGCCAGTTTTCGCTGCGGAAGCTGCGCTGCAATCGCTCGGGGTTCACCGGCCCGCTTCCAGCGTTGAGTACCTTCTTTTTCATAGCGCCGAACCTACAAAACCAACCATCTCTGCAATCAATCCAAGAACAATATGCACATGGTCCCTATTCCCGGGAGTTAACACGTTGCTCTCGCCGACCCCGTGGGCAGAGCTGAGTAGTCGAATTTTATCGTGGATTCAATGCTCTGGGTCAAAATCCGGGCGGAAGAACGACAGGTGTGGGAGGATGATTGAGACGAGGCGTCCTTGTGCGAGGAGGCCAGCTGAGCGCGGAATACGGAACGGCGTCGAGCGACAGATTCGGATTGTAGTAGGGGTCCTCCAGCAAATGCTCGCCCCACTTGTTACGCAGGTTTCGCAGTTCGCGCTCAAAGCGCGACGCCTTATCGTCACGCTGATCCTTTCCGCGGCTTGCGGATTCATCATGATAAAGCCGTGCAAACGGCGTCCAGACGATGCGCTTTCCTTGAGCGCGCAGCTTCAGGCAGTAATCGACATCGTTGAAATTGACCGGAAAAAGCAATTCGTCGAGGCCGCCGGCGGCTAAATAATCGCTGCGACGGGTCAACAGGCAGGCAGCTGTGACGGAGCCGCACTCTCGGGCCACCTTCAGCATGTCGCCATATCCGGGATCGCTGACGAGCCTGTCATTGCCGATGTGTTGGGCCGCGAAGCTCGGGCCTAAGGCAACGCCTGCGTGCTGAATCATGCTGCTCGGCCACAGCAGCATGGCGCCGACGGCGCCGACATCAGCGTCTGCGAGCCTGCTCCTCATCTCACTGAGCCAGGTCGCCTCCATTGCCCGGACGTCATTGTTGAGCAAAAGAATGTCGTCGCTGCCGCAAGCCTCCACGGCGAGATTGTTGATGCGCGCAAAGTTGAAAGGGCCGGGAACGGCGAGCACCCCTGTGCCGCTGCGTTGAATGGTCTCCAGATACTCGAGCATGTCTGGATCGCTGCTATCGTTGTCGGCCACCAGCACCTTCGCCCGAGTGTCCGCCAGGGCCGGAGCGATGCTCGAAAGGCACGCTTGCAGGAGGTCCTTCCGGTTGCGCACCGGGATTATCACGGTGAGGGTGCGCAACGTCGACACTCTCGTGATGCGGGCCGCGGGCAACAATGCTCCGCGCTGGGCCTGAACGTCTGCTCGCATGCCGCGTGCCGACAGGTGAGCGAGGCTCGCTTTGGCCAGGAGACGGCTATGCGCAACAGTGTCGAGATTTGGCAAGCGCCCGAGCGGGGAGGGTAGGTGCAGAACCTGCAGCTTTCGCGAGGGATCTTGCTGGTCGAACTGACAATTGAACAGGCGATAAAGGCTCGTCGGCCGGGTCCGGAGCGCGGCCAGGACGGTGCTGCGGTCCATGGCAAAAAACTGCGCGCAGTAGCCTTGCTCCAACATCCGCTCGTAGTCGAAGCCGGGAAGGGCCAGCGGCCAGGGACGGCCGTCTTCACCTCCAACCTCCAGGTCGCAATAGGCGGTGTGGGCGTCGGGCTGCGAAGCAAATGCCGCCGCCAAGTCAGCCAGCGCGTGCTCCTTGAACAACGTGCCGGCTAACGCGAAGACGACAATCTCGGCTGCACTTCCGTCCTTGAGCAGAAAATCGCGCAACTCGTCGGGGTCAAAGGTTCCGCTTCCATCGAGCGGAGGAAGAGCGGCTGCGACCCAGTTGTCGTGCTGCTGATGTTCCAGACTGCTGAGCGAGACGTCTTCGTTGCCTCCGGCGATCAACACGACCGCTGCGGCGCGGACAACCCTGCCATCGTTTCGTTCGCCGAAGCCGGTGAACGGCCAGCGCAAACTCCAGTCCTCGTACGCCGTGAAGGGTGCCGATGCCGGAAGCAGACGATCGAGCATTCGACCGCGCAGCCGCTCGGATTCGACTTCACTGAAGTCGGCGAAAAATTGCTCTACCGCGTCCGGAAATGCGACGAATGTCAGTGGCGCAGCCGTCAACTGCACCTCGTCCTCGGTGATGAAGTGGACCCGCCGCACCCGGCCATCGGCGCAATCGGAGGGCAAATGGAGATCGAATGCTTTGACCAAGTTGGCATTCTCGATGCCGCCGACATGGCTGAAACCACTCGCGCGCCCCTCCGCAATGGTCTCGCCATCGACGACGGCCCGGACCACCGGCGATTCGGCCGGCGGACAGCGGACCCAGCCCCGAAAGCGCAAGCCGCCCAACCATTCGACCGCCCCCGGACCCCGGCTATCGACGGATCCTTTGGAGCCGCTGCCAAGATGAAGCGAGGTTCCCAGCGTTCCCGGCATGTTGGCGAGCCGAACCTCGGCGATCTGGTTTTCGCCGACCTGGTCAGGCGGCAAAACAAAGGAGAAGCCGTAGCAACCATCACCGATCAGTTCGGAAGCAAGCTCGGGAACGTAGGCCTCAGCACGGGCCAATCGAAGGGCAATGCCGTCAAGCAGGAGCTCAACGACAAATCGCCGGCTCAGATCGTTCGGATCGTAGATGAAGCCCGAAAAACCGGCCTCATCGGTGCGCTCAAATGCCAGGCACAGTTGTCCTTCACGGGCAGCTGGCACTGCGGTCGCATCGGGAGCCGTGGCGAGAGGCGGTCGGCGGAGCTTTACCATCGATCGTTGCTCCACTTGAGGACTGCCTCCGCCAAACCCGCGGCGGACAGCGCTGGATCAAGAGCGAGGTCCGATCGATGCGCATCCACCTCGCCTGACGACCAGTCGAAGAACGCAAGCGGCAGATCGAGATCATAGGCCGACAACATGAGCGGATGGCCAAACAACGGGGTACGCCGCCCCGCCAGGATTCCACCGATGCCGTGCAAGGTTGCAATGTCGTCCACTTCGTCTGAAGAAATGGCTCCCGTAACGGTCACATTGCCGAGCGCCATCAGCGCAAGATCGTCGAGCGTCTCGCCGAAGATCACGACCTCCAGGTCCGTACGGTGCCGGCGTAACTGCCTGACGGTCTCACACATGAAGGCAAACTCGGACGCGCCGTGGCCTGCGGGAAGCAAGCCAAGCGCCGCGCCTCTGCTCGCCAAAGAATGCGGCCTGCGAGCATCATGGACCAGCCGGATCTGTTTGGCGCGGTTTGGGGGCAGCAGACGTTTGACGAAGGCTTTGGCGAATGTGTCGGGCGCGAAGATGAGGCTATCACGGCTCAAAAGATCGAGCCCATTGCCGATCTCGCCCCCACATGCGCAATCCTTGCTCAGCAAAATCGCGCGGCAAATATCCCCCTTCTCGTCAATGCTGCCGCGCGGGCACCAGAAACTTGCATCCGCAACAAGAAGATCGAGCACAACGGGCCTATCGAGCAGATCGCGCAACATCGCCATTGGAGCACCGGCGGGATTCCGAAGCCAGCCGCCGGGATCCGCAAGCAGGATGCGTGAAGGGGCTACGACAGCAAGTGTATCTTCAAGAGCACGTTGAGAGGGAGAAAGCGAAAATTCGATCGATTGCGGAAAACTGCCTTCGGAATCACGCAGACACAAGCGGGTGCCACTCCGATCGAGCGTTGCGTGAAGGACTGGCTCGTCTCTTCCGAGAGCAAACTGCCTTGCGACTTCCAGCGTCGTGCCTGAGCTCGAGAGGATGACCTCCGCCCCCTTCCTCCGGGAGATCAGTTCCCGCTCGATAGCGCCGCGGCTTGGCCTCAGAGGATCCTGAGCTTTGAACGTTGCACTTTCGACGCGATAATTGGGAAAGCGAAGGCGGAGCCGTTCAAGATTGAGAACGACCAGCGCGCGCTTTTCGCCCTTGAACGACGCCGAGCCCGCATGTCCGACAAACACAGACGTCGCGCAGACATTGCGAAAGCCGTGCTGCCGAGCGCGCAGGCAAAGATCCACGTCTTCCAAATAACCGCGATGATAATGGTCAGACAGGCCTCCGACAGCGTCAAGACACGCACGGGTGATGTAGAGGCAAAAGCCGATGCCATCAGGCATGTCGACCACGCGACCTGCATTGACGCGCGCGGCGATCGCATCGAGCTGCTCGATCTCCTTGATCGACGGCAACGGATTGGCCGTAAAGGGCTGCGGCAGGCTCGTGGCTTCACCGTTGTTGGAGAACGGTGTCACCGTGCCGATGTCCGGGGCGGCCCAGGCTGCTTCGCTGAGCCGTCTTGCGAAGCCCTTCGGCACGACAGTATCTGAGTTGAGGAGGATTACATCGCCGGACGGAGTCTCCTCGAGCGCGCGGTTGACGGCGCCAATGAAGCCCAGATTATGCATGTTGCGCAGCAGTCGAAACTGAGATCCTGGCGGCGCCACGAAAGTATCGAGCAACGAGGCGATGCGCTTGTCGGGCGTGGCGTCGTCGACCAGGATCACGTCGATGGTGTCATCCGCGGGCAGCGCTCTCTTGAGGCTATTGAGGCATCGACGAGTCGCTTCGAAATCATCGTAGACCGGCACGATGATCGTGATCGCTGCAGCTCGCTTCTTTGGTCCTCGCACGAGCTTGCTCGTGGCCGGCGCCTTGGTTCGGAGACGGCCCCCGAGCGGGGGAGGATAGGTGCTTTCAGTGATGGTGTGGTTGCCAATCATCAGGCGCGCCACGCGACGCACAGCTGACGGCGGGAACTCTAAAGCGAAGCTTGCTGCATGCTCTGCGCGGCCTGCTAGCAGATGCTGGGGATCGCTTTCAACTGAATGATGAAAAACGTCGGCCCCGTCTTCGATCCGCAGGATCAGCTTGCCGCGACCTCGCCAGACAGCCCAGCCGGTCATGACCTCGCCGACCTGGTGGAGCGCACCGAGAGTGGTCTCGCCGGCAGTCTTCAATATCGTGAGCGCTTCTGCCAACACGTTCATGTCGCGATCGCGCCTGATCAGGCGACGTGCTGCGCCGGCACGTTGCTCTTGAGTACCCCACTGCAACAGGCGCCGGTTCGCGGCGAGGTCGTCTGGCGCAAGTTCCAGCGCTTTGATGATGTCCCTGAGCGCCGCGGCCTCAAAGTCGAGCCGGTATGCGATCTCGGCGCGCAACGTATAGTGACGAGCCTGCGCAACCGGGAGAGTCCGGCACCGCCGGTCGGCGAGCCGAAACGCGTCCTTCAACTCGCCGCGGGCAAGGCTTGCGACGGCTGATTTCTCCAGCGCAGCCGCGTGTTGCTCCGGATCGAAGAGTGCAGCAATTCTTTCGGGCAAAACGCCCATCGGCGCTAGCGCTTGCGCGCGGTCGCAGCCCGCCTGGGCCGTGCGACGCGGGCTTGAGTTGCAATCCCGTAGAAGTCCATCAGGCGCGGCAGGCAGACCGTCTCGAGATCGTATCGGCTTACGATGGTTTCGCGGGCCGCGCGACGCATGCCGGCAAAGCGCTTGGGGTTGGCAAGCGCCTCGATGACCCTCTCGGAGAGCTGCGCAATATCGAAGAACGGCACTAGGATGCCGTTGCTGCCATCGATGACCTCACGGAGCGGCGCGGTGTCCGAACCGATCACCAGGCATCCCGCGCTCATGGCTTCCAGAAGTGACCACGATAGGACGAAGGGATAGGTAAAATAAACATGAGCACTCGAGATCTGGAAAGCCTTGAGGAAGTCCTCGCGGTTGAGGTCCTCTGCGAAATGAATGCGGCTGGCGTCGACTTTGCCTTCGATCTCGCGGAAGAAGTAGGAGCGCCAGGTCTGTCCCTCCGGCGGCGAAAAGCCGTAAGCCGTGCCGGAACCGCCGACGATCAGGATCTGAGCCTTGGGCCGGGCCGCCATGATGGCCGGCAAGGATCTCAGGAAGCAATGGAAGCCGCGGAGCGGCTCATGGCTTCGGGTTGCGAAAGTGACGACTTCGTCTGCCTTGGTCAGGACCTTGCCCGAGCGCAGTGTTAACGCTGCGTCGTCGCGTGGGCGGATTGCCTCGGTATCGATCCCGTCATGGATGACCTCGATTCGGCTCTGGAAGACGTCTGGATAAGTGGCGCGTTGCCATAGCGTCGGAGACAGACCGGCATTGGCGTCGTCGAGGGCAAGAAGTGTCGCAGCGTTCTTCAGGTGAATCCGGACATGGCCGTCGACGCCCATGTCGGGGAACTCGGAGTCGAAGCCGACGTCCTGACCCTCTGAGCGGTAATAGAATTCGCAATAGGCGACGATGCGAGACTTGGGGAAGAGCGGGCGGAGCGGGAGCATTTCGCCCCAGCCGGGGTGGGCGACGACGAGGTCCGGATCGAAGCCCTGCTGTTTCAGATTGGAGGCGGAATAGAGCACCTGTTCGGCCCGGCGGCACTCCGCTTCAAAGCGTCGCGCAAAGGGGTGGGCGGCTGCCAGCTCGCCATCGGGGATCATGTACTTCTTCAAGGAGACGCCCGGCACGGCCCGCGCCGTCGGCGAACCGATCGATGCCATTTGAATGTCGTCCCGACCCGAAAGCGCGTTGCATAACGGGAAAAACTGGGCGGGAAAGTTATTATGAACAAACAGAATCTTCTGCATAGGTCCTTCGCGGCGGCATATGACAACCCGTCTTAGCACCGCAAATCGAGCCCTGCAGAGCCAACACAATTTAACGCTAAAATCGGTCCGTTTGCCAACGCCTGGTCTGCATGTTGCTTAGCCCACCTCGCCTTGGTTATGATGCGGTATATTTTCCCAGGGGGCTTCCATGACATCGACATCGCTGCAGAAATCGCTCGATCTGCAGAAGGGGCTGTTCCTCATTCGGTACGACTCGGCCGAAGATACAGCACAACCGCCCAAGGTCACCCTCTCGCTCGATCCCCAGAGCGCTCGAAACGTCGAATTCCTTCTTCCACCCGAGGTTGAGGAGCCGGTGCTGTGGTCGCCGGGCGCCAATGTCGTCGTTCGCGTGACCGCGCCAGCGCGCCTTCATCTTGAACTCAGTGCGCGGTCGGCTGGAGGTTCGCTCGGCGCCCGTATCCAATCAGCCGCCCTTTCGACCGACCCGCTTGGCCTTGCCGCTTTGGACGAGCCGCCGGTCGATTTTTCCGGCCTTCGGCTGCTCGGTCATTTGGCCGGTCGAGGTGATACGCTTGTCGGCCTCGGCGAGTGGCTGGGCGGACCCATGGCGCCAACCCGGATCGAGGGGGTTGGGATCGATTGGGCTGGGCGGCCACACAACTTTGGCCTGCGGCACGCAGTTCGTTTGGGTGGCCCTGGGGAACCCAGGGCTACCGAGTTTGTAGAGGCTGGCGGGTATTCGGGAAGCCGGGGACGAGCGCTGCCGCTCACCGCGGCTACCTTTGAGGTCTTCGGGGCCGCCGCTCAGCACTATGAGATCACGGCCGACGCGATCTTTCTTGGTTCCCCCCAAATGAAAGTCACCGGTCAGCGTGTCGTGGTATCCGGCCCGACTGGCCGCGAACCCCTGGTAGGGCTGCGCTTGCAGATTGTATCGACAAAGGCGCCTTCGTTGTCACAACCCGCATTGCCGCGGACGGCTTCTGGCAAATCCCGCAGCTCGGCAGCAAAGGCTGCTTCAGGCCCTGGCGCGGCCGAGCCGCCGGCGAAGGAGCCGATCCGAAGCGGAAGCGGCCGGGTTCGCGTCTTTCGGAGCCGTGCGGCAGCGAAGGGGTAGGACAATTTTTGCGGCTGCATTCGGCGATAGGCATGGGTTCATGGCCGGTTTGATATCTGCCTCGGAGGCAGCCAGGAACATCCCGTCTCTTTCTCGTCGGTGTTTTTGCAAAGCGCACCCAACGGTTTATAAAGTGGTCCTCGAACCGCCGAGGCTGTGCGGCCTCCAGCGCCTTGCAGCCGCCAGGGGATTAAGCGCGGTGCCAGCTGGATTCTGCATCTAAGGTTGTGGTGCCTCACACCCTTCGCGCGGCCTTCTTTACCAAATACCCTTAGATTTCAGCGTGTTGTCAAATTTGCTGCGGTTGCGAAATTTGAGTGGTATAATGCTCTCCTAGGAGTCCGCCTGCGGCGGAATGTCAAGAAAATACCTTTGAGGCGGATATGAGCGTTGAACTATCGGTTTACAACGATGACGTACGCGAGTCAGCGGTTGCAACCGGTCTCGAATGCTTGGTTATCGTTGCGCGGCAGCACGGGCTCCACCTGACCGCGTCCCAACTCATCCATGACAACGTGCTTGGCGGCAGCGAGGTCACGACCGCCGAGATCGTCAAATGCGCCAACAATTCCGGGATGCGGGCGAAGGTCGTGCAACTCGACTGGGAGGGGCTCGGTCATTTGAAGAAGGCGCTGCCCGCCATCGTCAGCCTCAAAGACGGTGCGAGGATGGTGCTGCTGCGCCTCGAGGGCGACGTGAACAATCCGCGCGTCGTGCTACGCGATCCCAGTGTCGACGAAGACGCCCTTCTGGTGATTGACCGCGTCCGCTTCCAGGATGTCTGGACCGGTGAGGTCATTCTTGCCAAGCGGGACTACGACATATCGGACGAGACCCAGCCCTTCAGCTTCGGATTTATCACGGCGCTGATCTTCCGCGAAAGGCGCATGGTCCGCGACGTCGCGGTGGCGGCGCTGGTGCTTGGCCTGCTCGCGCTGGCGCCGATCATGTTCTGGCGGCTCCTGTCGGACAAGGTCATCTACTACAAGGCGTTCAACACGTTCTACGTGCTGTGTCTGGCCATGGTGGTGATCATCGCGTTCGAGACGATGTTCTTCTTCCTGCGCCAATATCTGGTGCACACGCTGACCACCCGGCTCGACGTCAAGCTCTCGACCTATGTCTTCGACAAGGTGCTGAGCCTGCCGATCGACTATTTCGAGCGCAACCAGATCGGCCTGATCGCGCGCGACATGCGCGAGATCTTCCGGGTGCGGACCTTTTTGGTTGGCCAGTTGTTCGGTACCATCCTGGATTCGGCGACGCTGATCTTCTTCCTGCCGGTGATGTTTTTCTTCAGCCCGCTGTTGACCTTCATGGTGCTCGGGGTCGCTGGCCTGATCCTGGCGTGGTTGTTGCTCATGCTGCCGAACTACCGCAAGAAATCCGGTGCGGTGATGGCTGCGGAAGGCGCTCAGGGCGCATTCATGGTGCAGAATCTCAGCGGTATCCGCACGGTGAAGTCGCTTGCGCTGGATGCCCGGCAGAAGCACATGTGGGACGTCCACGTCGCGCGCGTCGCCAAGGCGCGGCTTGCAGAAGGTCTGGCCGGCGTGACGATCCAGGCTGTCGTCAAGCCCCTGGAGCGGCTGGCGGTGAGCGGACCCTATGCCGTCGGAGTCTACCTTGCCATCACGACCAACGATCCGGTCTATATCGGCGCCTTGTTCGCGTTCCTGATGCTGTCACAGCGGGTCGCCGCCCCCTTGATGCAGATGGCACAACTGGTCAATCAGCTCGACGAGGCGCGGACGGCGGTGAATCTGGTGGGCAATCTGGTCAACCAGGCTCCAGAGGAAGGTCGCACCGGACACGGCGTGCAGCTTCCGTTGAAGGGGCATGTCGAGTTCTCGGGCGTCACCTTCAAGTACAAGGGCGCGGTGTCGCCGGCGCTGAACAACATCTCGTTCGAGATCCCGCAAGGGACGACGCTCGGCGTGATGGGCAAGAGCGGCTCGGGAAAGACCACGATCACGCGGCTGCTGCAGCGGCTGCACTCCGATTACGGCGGGCTGATCAAGATCGACGGAATCGACGTGCGCGAATACGACGTTGACCATCTGCGGCGCAGCATCGGCGTCGTGCTGCAGGAGAACTTCCTGTTCACCGGCACGATCCGCGAGAACATTGCGGCGGCCAAGCCCGATGCGACCTTCGACGAGGTGGTGCGCGCGGCGCGTCTCGCCGGCGCCGAGGAGTTCATCGACAAGCTGCCACGCGGTTACGAGACTTACATCTACGAAGGTTCGCCGAACCTCTCGGGCGGTCAGCGGCAGCGCCTCGCGATCGCGCGCGCACTGATCGTCGATCCGCCGATCCTGATCCTGGACGAGGCGACCAGCGCGCTCGACGCCGAGAGCGAGGCGATCGTGAATGCCAACATCTCGCGGATTGCCCATGGACGCACCATGATCGTGATCTCGCACCGGCTGTCCTCGCTGGTCGATTGCGATGCCATCCTGGTGCTGAACCGCGGCACGGTGGACGACATCGGCCGCCACGAGGAGCTGCTCGCCCGCAACGACATCTATTCCAGCCTCTGGCACCAGCAGAACAACCACGCCATGCAGGCGCGCCGTCCGCGCGCCGCTTCGGGAGGGCCGACCCTTGTCTCGTAACGCCCAGGCGCTCTCCACCGTCCGCCAGTTCCAGTCCGAGACCGACGCCATACGCGAGGCGCCGGAGCCGATCCTGGTGCGCATCACGCTCTGGGTGCTGGTCGCCTTCCTGGTTTCGCTGATCGCGATCATGTTCCTGACCCGGCTCGACCGCGTCGTCTCCAGCGTCGGCGGCAAGATCGTGCCGCTGGATTCCATCAACGTGCTGCAGGCGCTTGATCCCTCCATCATCAAGACCATCGATGTCCGCGAGGGCGAGCAGGTGCGGGCGGGACAATTGCTCGCGACGCTGGACTCCACCTTCGCGTCTGCCGATGTGACGCAGTACAAGCAGCAGGTCGCGAGCCTGGAGGCGCAGGTGTTGCGTGACAAGGCCGAACTCGACGGCACGCCTCTGTCGTTCCCCGATCGCGGCGACAAGGAATTCAAGAACTACGCGGCGCTTCAAACGGCGCTGTACGGCCAGCGCAAGGCCCAATATGCCGCCCAGGTCACCAGCTTTGATTCCAAGATCAGCCAGACCGAGGCGACCATTCAAAAGCTGCAGAAGGACGACGAGCGCTATGCCCAGCGCGACGATGTCCTTCAGAAGATCGAGTCCATGCGGTCGACGCTGGCGGACAGCGGGAGCGGCTCGAAGCTCAACCTGTACATCTCGCAGGACGCCCGGCTCGAACTCTTGCGCACGATGGACAACACCCACAACAGCCTGCTCGAGGCGCAACATCAGCTCGATTCACTCAAAGCCGACCGGAAGGCGTTCATCGAGCAGTGGAACGCCCAGCTCAGCCAGGACCTCGTCACCACGCAGAACACGCTGGACGCAGCGAACGCATCCTACGAGAAGGCGGTCAAGCATCAGGATCTGGTGCGGTTGACCGCGGATGAGCCGTCGGTGGTGTTGACGCTTGCCAAGCTCTCGGTCGGCTCGGTGCTGAAGCAGGGCGATCCCTTCATCACCCTGATGCCGCTGAGGACCCGGCTCGATGCCGAGATCAAGATCGCCTCGCGCGACGTTGGTTTCGTGCGGCCGGGCGATCGCTGCACGCTGAAGATCGACGCCTTCAACTTCGCAGAACACGGCACCGCCGAGGGCAAGATCCGCTGGATCAGCGAGGGCGCCTTCACGGTGGACGACAATGGCCAGCCGGCTGACTCCTATTACAAGGCGCGCTGCTCGGTCGACCGCACCGAATTCCGCGATGTGCCGGCGGGCTTCCGCCTGATCCCGGGCATGACGCTCACCGGCGATGTCCATGTCGGCACACGTTCGGTAGCGATGTATGTGATCGGCGACATGCTGAGAGGGCTCGGCCAGGCCATGCGCGAGGCGCAGTGACCATGGCCGCTCACCTGCGTATGCCGACGTTGCTGCGTCGCCTGCGCCCGCGTGCCGTGCTCGGCCCCGCGGCGCTGGTTCAACGCGGCGCAGCCGCGCATGCTCGCGGCGCGTTCATGGAAGCGTTCGAGCACTGGCACTACGCCGCCGAGCGCGGTTCGGCGGATGCGGCTTTCCGTATTGGGGAGTTGTACCGAAACGGGCAGGGCGTTTCCCGCGTCTTCCCCGAGGCGGTGGCTTGGTATGAGCAGGCGGCGGAGGCCGGCCACACCGCGGCCCAGATCATTTTGGGGCGTCTCCTGCTTGAAGGCATCGCGGCACCGATCGGGCCGGATGCGCCCGAGGTCTGGCGGCGGGCGGCCCAGGAAAAAGCCAAGGCTCGGAGTGCGGAGGTCGGTGAATCCTCCACCGCCCGCGTCATCTTCCCGCGCGGCCTCGCGGTGGAGAGGCAGCCGGAGCGCGCCTTCGCCTATCTCGAGCGTGCCGCGCAATCCGGCGATGCCGAGGCGCAGGCGCTGCTCGGCGAGCTTCTACGCCATGGGCGCGGCTGTACGCAGGATCATGGCGCGGCGCGCGAATGGTACGAGAAGGCGGCCGCGCAGGGCTCGGCCGCTGGTGAGTTCGGCCTCGGCGACATCCATTTTCAGGGCCTCGGCGTGCCCAAGGACGCCGAGACCGCCGCGGCCTGGTATCGCAAGGCGGTTGCAAAGGACCATGTCCGCGCCAAGGTGGCGCTGGCCTACCTGCATCTGAACGGTGACGGCGTTGCCAAGGACGTGACCGAGGCCGCGCGCCTGTTCGCGGATGCCGCCCGTCACGACGACGTCACGGCGCATTTCAACATCGGCCAGCTCTATCTGCGCGGCGAGGGCGTGCCGCGCTCGGTGGACAAGGCCGAGACGGCGCTGCGCAAGGCTGCGCGTCGTGGTCATCTGCCTGCGATCCAGGCGCTCGGCGAGTTCTATTCCAAGGGCGTCGGCACCGAGCCCGACCTGCGCGAGGCCGCCTATTGGTATCTCCAGGCCGCCGAGCGTGCCGACGTGCAGGCGCAGTTCTTCACCGGCCGTTTCTATGCCACCGGCCAGGGCCATGCGCCGAGCCTGCGCGAGGCCGGCAAATGGTTCCTGAAGGCGGCCGAGAACGGTCACGCCGCCGCCGCCTACAACGCTGCCGTATTCCATCTCAAGGGCACCGGCCTGAAGCAGGACATCGCCGCCGCGCTGAAATGGTTCGAGTTCGCGGCCAATGCCGGCGTTCCCGCCGCGCAGGTCCAGCTTGGCCATCTCTATTCCGCCGGCACCGGCGTCGATCGCGACCATGCCCGTGCCGAGGAATGGCTCAAGAAGGCCGCAGCCGGCGGCGATGCCGAGGCGAGCCTTGCCTATGCGATGTTCATGCTGCAATCGGGCCAGGATGAGTCCGCGCGCGGGCGCGCCGCCGAGCTGCTGGAGCGTGCCTCCGCCAGTGGCCATGCCGGCGCGACCCTCCAGCTCGCGCAGCTGCGCGCCGGCCGCTTCGGCGGCGCGGCCGACTGGCCGGAGGCGGCGCGGCTCTACGCGCGTGCGGCCGAGGCGGGCCTCGTCGACGCCATGCTGGCGCTCGGCGGCGCCCATCTCGATGCATCGACGGGCCTTGCCGACCCCGGGCGCGCCGCGTTCTGGTTCGAGAAGGCGGCCCAGGCCGGTCAGCCGCTCGCCCAATTCCAGCTCGGCGTGATGTATTGCACCGGCAACGGCGTGGAGCAGGACCTCGCCCGCGGGGTTGCCTGGTACGAGGCCGCCGCGCGACAGGGCCACGCCATCGGCCAGTACAATCTCGCCGTGATGCTCGCCAAGGGGCAGGGCGTTGATGCCGATCCGCAAAAGGCGTTCGAGTGGTTTTTGCAGGCCGCGGAGCAGGGGCTTGCAGCGGCGCAGGTCTCGGTGGGTGATGCGTTGATGACGGCGGCGGGAACGGCGCGCGATGCCGCCGCGGCGGAAGGCTGGTATCGCAGGGCTGCGGAGCAGGGGAATGAAATTGCGAAACAGAGATTGTCGACACTGGCGCAGGCAGGCGGCGAAGCCGCTCATGCGAAAGTCTAGTTTCGGCGTGCCGCTTCCTTTGCGAAGCCGTGGCCCGAATTATGAGCTCACCGACGCGAGTTCGGGCAACTCAAAGCCGCTTTGTGAGCAGGATTAACGCTCCCTTTCATATCCGTGACAGCAACCTTGCATTACGGTGGGCTTCGCGGAATAAACCCATAAACGACCTGTGATTGTGTGAAAATGGCTGACTTCCTGTCAAAACTTGCTCGGGACGCTGGACAAAAAGAGCCCAGAAAGACAGCCGCAGCGAATGGCCGTTCACAGGCGAAGATCGCCGTGAAGACGGAGAAGCACGACGACGGCGTGAAGGAGTCCTCCGCCGTCGTGGAAGCTCCCGCTCCGAAACCGGCGGAAGATCTTTCCGCCATCAGGCGCTATCTCGAAGGCCTCGGCTTGTTCGACGAGGTGTTCTACGGACAGACTTATCCCGACGTCATCGCGGGCGGCGCGCAACCGTTCGAACACTTCTTCCTCTACGGCTACAAGGAAGGTCGCAAGCCCAATCCGATCTTCGATCCCATGTGGTACGTTGCGACCTATCCTGATGTTCAGGACGGCGACGTTCAGCCCCTGTTGCATTATGCGCGGCATGGCGAACCCGAGGGTCGCAGGCCCAGCGCGTACTTCCAGCCGGCCTGGTATCGCGAGAAGTATGCCATTCCCGCGGACGAGAGCCCGCTTGCTCATTATCTCAAGAACCGGCTCGGTCCCTTCGGTCCCATTCCGGAATTCGATGCGGCTTATTATCTCGACACCTACAAGGATGTCGCGGCGGCCGGGGTTGATCCGTTCGAGCACTTCATCTTCCACGGCTACAAGGAGGGACGTAATCCCTCCGCCGAGTTCGACACGAAGTTCTACATCCAGCGCTATTTCAAGGGAAAAACCGACCAGAATCCGCTGCTGCATTATCTCGAGCACCGGCATGAGGAAGGTATTTATCCCTCGCCGCCGGAAAACGAGGCGACGATTCCGGCCGAGATCAAGCGCTTCACCAAGCCGAGTCCGCTGTTCGAGGAGTTGCGCCCGCTGCCTGCCGGCACGAAGCCGCGCGCCAAAGTGCTGGCCTATTACCTCACCCAATTCCATGCCTTCCCCGAGAACGACAAATGGTGGGGCACGGGCTTCACGGAATGGACGAACATTACGCGAGGTGTGCCGCGCTTCAAGGATCACTACCAGCCGCGCGTGCCGCGGGACCTCGGTTTCTATTCATTGCTCGATATCGAGGTGATGCGACAGCAGGTGAAGCTCGCGCTGGCGGCCGGTATTCACGGCTTCGTCTATTACTACTACTGGTTCAACGGAAAGCGCCTGATGGAGCGCCCGTTGGAGCAGTTCCTGAAGGCGCGCGACATCAAGATGCCGTTCTGCCTGATGTGGGCCAACGAGAATTGGACCCGGCGCTGGGACGGCATGGAGAGCGAAGTCCTGATCTCGCAGGATTATCTCGGTGAGGACGACGAGCGTCTGCTTGCCGATTTCTGCCGTCACTTCAAGGATCCGCGCTATATTCGCGTGCAGGGCCGTCCGCTCCTGATGATCTACCGCCCGCGTCTCATCCCGGACACGGCGAAAGTGATCGCGCGATGGCGCGCCATCTTCGCGAAGAAGTTTCGCGAAGATCCCATCATCATCATGAGCCAGAGCTTCGATGATTTCGATCCGACCGTGATGGGTCTCGACGGCGCGATCGAGTTTCCGCCGCACAAGATCACCAAATACACGCCGCTGGTGACGTCCGAAGCGAAGATCCTGGACGATACGTTTTCGGGACAGATCTACAGCTATGACCACGTCGTGAAATATTCGCTCGACGAGAGCAGGCCGAATTTTCCATTGATCAAGACCGCCGTTCCGAGCTGGGACAACGACGCGCGCCGGCAAGGCACCGGCCTCGTCATCCAGGGATCGACGCCGCAGAAGTACGAAGCGTGGTTGTCGGCCCTGGTCGAGGGCGCGCAGCGTCACACGTTCTTCGGCGAATCGTTCGTCTGCGTCAATGCGTGGAACGAATGGTGCGAGGGTGCGTATCTCGAGCCCGATCTGCATTTCGGCTCGGCCTATCTGAATGCGACGGCGCGGGCCGCGACGGGCCTGACCCGCGATCTGTCGTCACCCAAGGTTCTGCTGATCGGGCACGACGCGTTCCCGAGCGGCGCGCAGCATCTGCTGCTCAACATCGGCAAGACCCTGCGCAGCGCCTTCAACATCGAGACCGAATACCTCCTCCTCTCCGGAGGTGTGATGGAGCCCGACTATCGCGCCTCCGGACCGCTGACCGTGCTCGGCAAGCTGTCCGATCTTCCTTCCGCCCTCCAGCACTTCAAGGACAAGGGCTTTACTGCGGCGATCGTCAACACGACGGCGAGCGGCCGCGCCGTGAAGCTGGCAACCCAGATGGGGTTCCGCGCCATTTCGCTGGTGCACGAGCTGCCTCGGATCCTCCGCGAAAAGAACCTCGAGGACGACGCGCGCATGGCGGTCAGCGAGGCGAAGCACGTCGTGTTCGCCTCCGATTTCGTTCGCGACAAGCTCGTCGAAATGCTCGAGCTGGATCCGGCCGACGAGCGTTTCCTGATCCGGCCGCAGGGCAGCTACAAGCAGATTGCGCCGGCGCCTGAAGAGGCGGCTGCGATCCGCAAGGAGTTCGGCCTCGTTCCCGGTGACAAGATGGTGCTCGGCGTCGGCTATGCCGATCTGCGCAAGGGTATTGATCTCTTCCTCCAGGCCTGGAGCGCGATCCGGCAGGATCATCCGCACGTCCATTTCTGTTGGGCGGGCGGCATCGATCCCGCACTCCGGGAATGGTTGGGGCCGGAGCTGGAACGCGCCAAGGCGACGGGACGTTTTCATTTCGCCGGCTATCGTTCGGACATGCAGGGGCTTTACTCGGCCTCCGACGTCTACGCGCTGACGTCCCGCGAGGATCCGTTCCCGACCGTGGCGCTGGAAGCCCTGAGCGTCGGGGTGCCCGTGGTCGCCTTCGCCGACTCCGGCGGCATTCCGGGCTTTCTGCTGAAGGAGAAGGTGGGGCGGGTCGTGCCATATTGCGACGTGCCGGCGATGGCGGACGCCATCGTCGAGTTCCTGCAGTGGCCGCCGTCGGAGGCCGAGCGGCGCCGGATGTTGGCCATCATCGAGGACAATTTCAACTTCCCGGACTACGTGCGCGACCTCCTGCGCGTTGCCGTGCCGGCGTTGCCGTCCATTTCGGTCGCTGTCCCGAACTACAATTACGCGCACTGCCTGCCCGAGCGGCTCTACACCATCTTCGACCAGAACCATCCGGTCGAGGAAGTCATCGTGCTCGACGACTGTTCCAAGGACGACAGCATCTCCGTCATCATGAAGGTGGCGGAGGAGCGCCAGCGTGATCTCACGCTTGTCGTCAACGAGGAGAATTCCGGCTCGGTGTTCGCGCAATGGACCAAGGCGGCCGAGATGGCCAGGGGCGAATTCCTGTGGATCGCCGAAGCCGACGATCTCTCCGAGCCGACCTTCCTGTCGAGCCTCCTGGCGCAGATGAAGACCGACCCGAACATCGCCTTCGGCTTTACCGATTCCAAGTCGATCGACGCCGAGGGCCAGCACGTCTATGAGAGCTACAAGCCCTATTACGCCAGCATCGAGCCCGGCGCGCTGTCGAAGACCGAGGTGTTTGCGGGCCGCGAGTTCGTCGCCCGTTTCCTCGGCGTGAAGAACACCATCCTCAACGTCTCGTCCGTGCTGTGGCGCCGTGAGGCGCTGCTACATGCGCTGGCTGCCTGCCGGAAGGATCTGAAGGACTTGCGGATGGCCGGCGATTGGCGCATCTATCTGGAATGCCTGGCCGTGCCCGGCGCCAGGATCGCCTATGTCGCCGACCCCCTCAACGTCCATCGTCGCCATGCCGCCAGCGTCACGCACTCGCTGAAGGCGCAGAAGCACGTCGAGGAAATCGAGAGCATGCACCGCGTCGCGCGGGAGCGGTTTGAATTTTCAGGTCCGGAGATAAAGTCTCAGGCCACTTATCTCGAGGAGGTGTCGGCGCAACTCCTCGGACCGCCAGCAGACGCAGAGCCACCAAAGAAGCCGAGCAAAGCGGGCGCACGCGCCAGTTAAGATCGTACCTCTCAGTCAAAAACATAACGCATTTCGGGGGCAATATGTTCGTACCTTCCGCTGAATCTTTGATGAGCGCGCTGAACAGCAACAAGTCGGTGCTTGACGGAAATGGTCAGGTTAAAATACCTGCCAGGCTCCTGAAGATGCTGCTGCAGATTGCGCTGTCGGCTGCCGAGTTCGACGAAGATTCCTATCTACGCGAAAATGCGGACGTCGCCAAAGCCATCGCTCGCGGAGAAGTCGAGAGTGCGCGCCTCCACTATATCGGTTTCGGGTACTTTGAGGGGCGGCGTGGAGGCGGTCCTTCTGTCGATAACGATTGGTATCTCAGCCAGTACCCCGATGTTGCTGCTGCGGTACGTGAGGGCAAGATCAAGTCTGCCGAGACCCATTTCCATGCAATTGGCGGCGGAGAAGGCCGGTGCCCGGCTCCGGAGTATGAAGGCGACGCCGCGCAGTGGAAGTCGGCCATTAAAGGGACTTAGCTGTGGGACGTTTGCTGAGAACGATGCTTTCTGATGATGATCACCGGGCCGCGGTGGGAATAAAGCTGGTAAGATCCGGTTTTAGATTGAAGGTGGCCGGAGGAGACCTGTGAATATTTTCCTGCTCGGAGCGACGCCCAGCATTTCCGCGGAGCCTGGAGAGGACCCGATCTCCAAGCTCGCGAAAACGGGCGGCAATACGGGAAACCAGCTGATAGCGCACGGGCTGCTGAGTCAGATCGCATATAACGATATCTCGTGGGACTATCGTGTCGACCCGAAGGAGGTGCACGAGCGCTATGACATGATCGTCATTGCCGCCGCCAATTTCCTGTTTCCGAAGTTCGACTTTGGCGGGATGGCTGACTACATCGAGCGTGCCGATTTGCCCGTGGCCATCGTTGGTCTTGGTGCGCAATCGAACAATTACGACCCCAATATCGAGCTAATGCCAGGGACCGAAAGGTTCGTGAAAGTGATTGCCGAGCGTGCAGTCAGCATCGGAGTGCGGGGACCATACACCAAGGATGTCCTGGCCCATCGCGGTGTTCACAATGTGACTGTGACCGGCTGTCCATCCTACTACATGAGCGGGCCAAGAGGCCCTCAGATCGTCAGGCGGCCCTTCGAAGAGTTGAGGCGCATATCAGTAAATGCGTCGCGCGACGTCATTGGTCATGCCTTCGACAAAGAAACAATGCGGCGTGTTGTATTGGATATCTACAAGCTAGGCGCGACTTGGAAGGCTGACTTCATTGCGCAAAGCGAGCTAGCGGAGATTAGAGTTGCAGAGGATCGTGCAGGTATCGGCATCGGCGAATCACTGAATACGATCGTCGGATTTATGCGCGACGTTGTTCCTGATGATGAGGCGTGTGATTGGGCGAAGGCCCATATGCGAGTGTTTTTCGATGTCGACGAATGGCTCAAGGAGATTGAAGCCTTCGATTTCGTTTTCGGTACTCGGTTCCACGGTTGCATGATCGCTCTGCAGCGCGGTGTACCTGCGCTGGTTGTCTGTCATGATACGAGGACAGAGGACATGTGCCGATTTCTTGGAGTCCCTTGGGTTTCTATATTGAATGTCGAACAAATCGATGTGGCTACTCTCTATTCAAAGATTGATCCGGTTGCCATCCTAGACCGCTATGGCGAACTGTGGCCCTCTTACGTCGAGTTCCTTGGGAGCAATGGACTCCGAATCAAGGACGCGGAAATTTGACGGGCGAATAAGGTCCTCTCGGATTTGCGCTTCTAAAGATTATGCGGGGGGCCACATCCTCGTGATCAATGCGTCCATCAGTCCCAGGTCGTGTACAGATGAAAATTGCTGCAGTTACTATGGTTTACAACGAGCCAGAATATCTCCCCATCTGGTTCAAATACTACTCGTCTCAAATTGGTGCGGACAACTGTTTCGTCGTCGATCACGGATCCGATGATCAATCAGTTCGGCTCCTCTCTCATCCAAGTACGTTCTATTTGCCCCGTACTCCTCAAGACGAAATCAAGCGCGTCGATAGCATGTCGAGGCTCGCCGGATTGCTGCTGAATTACTACGATGTTGTCATTTACACAGATGTTGATGAGATAGTTGTTCCAAGTCCGACCAAATATGCTGGATTACTTGACTTCTGTTCGAAGACTGAGGTGAAAACCGTTACGGCCGTGGGACTGAACGTGCATCAGGTACTCGGCGACGAAGATATGCTCGATTTGGCAAGGCCTGTAACCCAACAACGGCATTGGGTGCGCTTTGTTTCGCCAATGTGTAAGCCCCTTATCACGAGTACACCCATCAAGTGGGGGAGGGGATTTCATACTTGCGATCAGCCTACGAATTTCGCCGATGTATATTTGTTTCATCTCCGCTATTTTGATTTGGCTATCGGCTTGCGCCGCTTGAACCAAACGCGGGAGTTGGCGAGGGCAACATCACGGGATGAGAGCGCTGCCGCTCACCAGCGTATCGCAGACTCCGATTTTACAAACTTGATGAGGGCCGCGTCGGAGATGCCGAAGTTGATCCCTGAGCGGTTCTCTATAGGTGACATGCCGATCAGGCCCCTATTGGAGCAAATGTCCAACGCGAGCGTGGGTGCTGATATTCGAAGCGACGCGCTGTGGCGCATTCCTCGGGAGTTCGAGGGAATTTTCTAAAGTCTGTATTTTGCGTTCTGGCGTACTCCTAGCCAGGCCACAGATACCGGCCTTAGTAATCTATTCGATAATCTTACATTTCGGATTGTGACTCAGTGGCTCCGTAGATAGGACGCTATGGAAGGCTTCAAGTCGTTGAGTATCGCACGGGCTGGTTGGCACCAGCCAGCCGCCTTCGTCATTTTCGTTCCAAGCATAAACTAGGATCGCTGGAGCCTTTTTGCCGTCGGTCCGCGCCGACGCGAATTGAATTGCTTTTCGAAGGTGCGCAGCTATTTGGTCCGCTGTTGGTGCATCAAAATAAAATTCTGAGCCTTCGCCTGGCTTTTGGTTGTGTTCCCAAGGTACCGGATGCTCAACTCTTGGTCTGCGATCCCAGCCTGTAACGACTGTGGGGACGACGGGAAGGCCGTGGCGGGCCATCGATTGCCATCGTCGCTCAACCAACTGTGTCAGTGAGGCATAGCTGCCACTTCCTCGCGGATCACTGACGACGTAAGCTCCAATCGCATCACCTGGCAAAGACGACCAATCTTCGATCTCTGAAGCTGTACCCGCGAGTACTATGAATGGATTTCCGGCCCCTGAGGCCACACAGCGACTTCGAAAATCTTGAATCTCGTTTCGCAAGCCGTCGTTGCTGCCCCATCGCTCGGTCACAGATTTCTTGTCAATAAAGCCAAGAAAATAAAGCGGTCGCGCATCTTGTACCCTAACGTATTCTTTGCGGCCCATTAGTGCGATGTGCTCGGAAATCAACTTGGCCGGATGACTAACAGTTCCCCAATGGCTGAGCTCCGTGAACAGGCAGAACTTAACCAAGTCTCGATTGCGACTCGTTAGGTATTTCGAAAGCGCCAGTGACATTGAATCATCGTTGCCGTACGCAACGAATGCCCAGTAATCGAGGCCGGCAAAGCTTGCCTGCCTGATCTCAAGATCCATCTCAGCTTGTGAGATCGGTGGAAACTTGGGCATCTTCCCCGGCTGAACTTCAGCAAAAAAGGGAACGCGCCATCGGTACTTTTCTGGCGCCAAGGATTCTTGGAGAGCGTCAGTCGTTGTTGATCCGGGAGCGTACCAGGCGTCCCATCGGAGCGCGCCTACGAGAGGCCGCTGTGAGTCGACCTGTTCGGATCGAGCTGCTCTTGGCAGCGCGACATGCGCGGCCAGCACAGCCAATACCGATCGGCGACATAGTTCTTTGGGATTTAAGGTCATCGGGAATTTCTCGAGCGGAACAAGAGCAATCCGCCTCTAAGAGTATCGCGGCCACGAGCGAACTGCTATCGCGTATTCCAGAATACCCCGTCGGCATCGCGACGTACATCTGCTCCATATTCCGCGCTCGGCTTGAAAATATCGACGGGGCGCCGAGCATCGACAACTGGTCCATAGTCATTGAGGACGATAAATGCTCCAGGCGACACTTTGTCATAAAAGGATGATGAGAGCATCTGTTATTGAACTGTAAAGGTCTCGTCGACTCCCGGCGCGTCAACTTAAATCGGGCAGCGGGCGCTTGAACCCAACTAGCGTAAGATTACATTCGTCCCGGATGCCTCTCGCGAGATCGTCGATCTCAAGCATAAGAAAGTGCATTCCAGATGCGGCGGCTAAATACGCGCCGATATCGAAGCCCCAGTCGATCGTTACGATCGCGCCTTCACCATTAACAGGATTGCCATGAAACTCCGGCGGAAGAATGTTTTCTATTGATCCCTCTTTCGTTAGCCGAGCGCGCCTACGCGATGACTGGGCTCGGCGCACCACAGGTACGCTCATGATGTACCCGCCGCCTGGCTTCAATGTCCGCGCGATTTCCGCTATGGCTCTATCGGGGCTAAATACGTGCTCAAACACATCCTGTGTGATAACCAGATCGAAAATATTGTCGTCAAAGGTCTGCGCCTCGAGATTCTGAACATAATACTTCTTGCAAGGCAGTTTCGTATTTGTGACGAGGGTCCCACCAGGCACCCCAGGCTCCCACTGAGACGCTGTGTAGTTGTTGCACTCGGCGACGAGCCGCTGACTCACTTTGTCCCAGCCTGGAGAACTCTCGTGCACTGCCATCGTTCGCCATGTCGGAAAGAAACGGTTCAACGTGCAAAATAAAGCGCGCTGCCGGGGTCCACATTGACAATTTTGGCACTGCGTCGATCGGTAGATGTTGGGATTTCTAAGAACGAAGGTGGTCTGTTTCTCGCAGACGGGGCAGTAGCCTGCGAAGCACTGAGTCTCTCCCGGTTGAGCACCTGACATCGAAATCCCTCTCTGGGCCGAATAGTTGTGTCGCCAACGGTCGTTGCCCGCATCGTATGCCAACACATGGTTGCGACGTGAGCCCGTCACGGATCCGCAACGATCTAACTTTATCCCTGTTTTGCCCGTCGGGTCAATAATATTTCGGAATATCAAAATTCAGCATTCAGCCTTGACGGCTACTGTGCATGGGGTTGTTTTTCCATTTTTGCTGAGTACCAAACTGCCTAGTCCCCTACTTGCTCAACCCCACTCGCTTCGCCTGATACCCCCGCTCCAGGATCGCCTGCCACCAGGGCTGCTGGTCGATGTACCAGCGCACCGTCTTTTCGATGCCGCTTTCGAAGGTCTCTTCGGCGCGCCAGCCGAGCTCGCGCTCGAGCTTGCTGGCGTCGATGGCGTAGCGGCGGTCGTGGCCGGGGCGGTCGGTGACGAAGGAGATCAGGTCGCGGCGCCGGCCTTCGGGCCGGGAGGCGAATTGGTCGAGCAGGTCGCAGATCGTCTCCACGACGTGCAGGTTGGTGCGCTCGTTGCGGCCGCCGACATTGTAGGTCTCGCCGATTTCGCCGCGCTCCAGCACCAGGCTGAGCGCACGCGCGTGGTCCTCGACATAGAGCCAGTCGCGGATGTTCTGGCCGTCGCCGTAGACCGGCAGCTTCTCGCCCGCGAGGCCCTTGATGATCATGTGCGGGATCAGCTTCTCCGGGAAGTGATAGGGCCCGTAATTGTTGGAACAGTTGGTCAGCAGCGTCGGCAGCTCGTAGGTCTCCCGCCAGGCGCGCACCAGATGGTCGGAGGCGGCTTTGCTGGCCGAGTAGGGCGAGTTGGGTGCGTAAGGACTGCTCTCCGTGAACAGGCCATCCGCGCCGAGCGATCCGAACACCTCGTCGGTCGAGATGTGAAGGAAGCGGAAATTGTCGCGCTTCTCGCCGGCGAGCGAGCGCCAGTGGCGCAGCGCCTCCTGCAGGATCGTGAAGGTGCCGACGATGTTGGTCTGGATGAACTCGCCGGGCCCGTCGATCGAGCGGTCGACATGGCTTTCGGCGGCGAGGTTCATCACCGCGTCGGGCTGGTACTTCTCGAACAGCTTCCTCAGGCCCGCGCCATCGCAGATGCACTGCTGCTCGAAGGCGTAATGCGGATTGCCCGTTGCGCCCGGCAGCGACTCCAGATTGGCCGCGTAGGTCAGCTTGTCGACGTTGACGACTCGCGCATGCGTGTCGCGCAGGAGGTGGCGTATCACGGCAGACCCGATGAAGCCGGCGCCGCCGGTGACGAAGATCGTGGAACCCTTGAAGCGCATCAAGCTTCTCCTGCCGCTCGTTCAGCGCGCATAGCTGCGCGCCACCGATTTCAAATATTCGCCGTAGCTGCTCTTGGCGGACTTCTCGGCAACGTTTTCGAATTGCCGCAACGAAATGTAGCCCTGCCTGAGCGCGATCTCCTCGGGGCAGGCGATGCGCAGGCCCTGGCGCTGCTCCAGGATCTGCACGAAATGACTGGCCTCGACCAGCGAGGCATGCGTGCCGGTGTCGAGCCAGGCGAAGCCGCGGCCGAGCACCTCGACGAACAGGTCGCCGCGCTCCATGTAGGCCCTGTTGACGTCGGTGATCTCGATCTCGCCGCGCGCCGAGGGTTTGACGTTGGCTGCGATGTCGAGCACGTCATTGTCGTAAAAATACAGGCCGGTCACCGCGACGTTGGATTTCGGCTGTTTGGGCTTCTCCTCGATCGACAGGGCGCGGCCGGTGCCGTCGAGCTCGACGACGCCATAGGCTTGCGGCTCATTGACGACATAGCCGAAGACGGTGGCGCCTGTCTTGCGCACAGACGCGCTGGACAGCAGGCTCGGCAGTCCGTGGCCGTAAAAGATGTTGTCGCCGAGGATCAGCGCCACCGAATCCGAGCCGACGAAGTCGCGACCGACGATGAAAGCATCGGCGAGGCCGCGCGGGGTCTCCTGCGTCGCGTATTCGAAGCGGAGCCCGATCTCGGAGCCATTGCCGAGCAGCCGTTGAAACAGGGGTTTGTCCTGCGGCGTGGAGATGACGAGAATGTCGCGGATGCCCGCCAGCATCAGCGTCGACAGCGGGTAGTAGATCATCGGCTTGTCGAAGACGGGCAGCAATTGCTTGGATACGACGGTCGTGACCGGATAGAGGCGCGAGCCCGTGCCGCCGGCGAGAATGATCCCCTTCATAGCCCCTCTCAATTTAACCTTTCGAAAGTTAGCAGATAGCGTGCGCTGCACAAGTTTGTTATAGAGGTAGAGTAAATCGACGACGCCAAGGGTGTAGGCGCTGAAAATGAATGTTATTGCGACTGATCTTCCGGAAGTCCTGATTATCGAACCGAAGCTTTTTGGCGATCAACGCGGTTTCTTCCTCGAAACCTATCAGTTTCAACGTTATCGGGACGCGGGCATTCATCGTCCTTTCATTCAGGACAACATGTCCCGCTCCGCTCAAGGCGTCCTTCGCGGTCTTCATCTGCAAAATCCCAACACGCAGGGCAAGCTGGTCAGCGCGATGCGCGGACGCGTGCTCGACGTTGCTGTCGACGTCCGCGTCGGCAGCCCCAATTTTGGGCGGCACGTTGCCGTCGAATTGAGCGAGGAAAACCGGCGTCAATTGTGGGTCCCCCGCGGCTTTGCCCATGGCTTTGCGGTCCTCTCGGAGACGGCAGATTTCTTCTACAAGTGCGATGATGTTTACAGCCCGAAAGACGAGGTTTCGATCCGCTGGAACGACCCCTCCATCGGTATCGCCTGGGGCGTCGACAATCCCTTGCTGTCGGCAAAGGACGCCGAGGCGCCCTTGCTGTCGCAAGTCAAAAACCTTCCGATCTATGGACAGATCTGATGCGCATCCTGTTGACGGGAACGCGAGGTCAGGTCGGCGGTGCGCTGTTGCCGCTCTTGGAGCGCAAGCACACGGTCATTGCGCCGACACGGGCGGATCTCGATCTGTCCAAGCCGGACTCGATCGAGGCTCAGCTCGATGAGGTAAGGCCTGATCTCGTCATCAATCCCGCGGCTTACACGGCTGTCGATCGCGCTGAAGACGAGGAGGCCCTCGCCCTTCTCGTGAATGCAAAAGCGCCGGCGGCGATGGCGCGTTGGGCCGCTTCAAATAGGGTTCCGATCGTCCATTTCTCGACGGACTATGTATTTGCCGGTGGCGGCAACAATGCCTGGCGCGAGGACGATCCAACCGGCCCCTTGTCGGTATACGGGCGAACGAAGCTTGCGGGTGAACGCGAAGTCCGTAATGCCGGCGGTTCACATCTCGTGATACGCACGGCATGGGTATACGCCGCGCAAGGCGCAAACTTCATGCGCACCATGATCAGGCTGGCAAAGGAGCGCGACACCCTGCGCGTCGTCGCCGACCAGTTCGGGACCCCAACTTCCGCCTCCACCATCGCAACTACGCTGGTGCAGATTCTGGAGCAGCAGCCCGCGGAAGATTTGCCGCGGCATTTTGCGCGTGCAGGCGGGCTTCTGCATCTTACCAATTCCGGATCGACGAGCTGGCACGGCTTCGCATCGGAGATCATCAACTCGCTTCACGCCCGCGGCGTCGCTCTCAAGACGGCAGTCGTGACCCCGATTGCGACCGCAGATTATCCGACCAAGGCTACGCGCCCTTCAAACTCGCGATTGGATCTAACGCGGCTCAAGGATGCCTATGGCATCGTGCCCAAGCCCTGGGAGCAGGCACTTCAGTCTGAGTTGGACGCCTTTCAATGATTTCATGGGCGCGAAGGTGAAGGCGTTCGATCCCGACTCGGGATATTCGTTTGTATCGTTCGATCCACTGCTGCCCCCCTACAGCAGCGTCAATAGGCTCAACAACTCGGGCCAACTCGTCGGCACTTATACGGACTCAGGCGGGGTCGTTCACGGCTTCATCTGGAAGAACGGCATCCTCACAACCGTCGATGGGATTGCAACTACGCAAACAGCCTAACCGGCATCAACGATGCAGGCGATGTTACCGGCGTTGCGGTCGTCGCTGCGCTTCCACACGCCTTTGTCGTCAGTGCGGACGGCACCGTGTCGTCAGTCCAGACTTACATCGACACCTATCCGGCCGGGATCGACAACGCCGGACAGGTGATCGAAAACGGGGATGTTCTCTACAACTCGCTCAACGTCGCCTCCCTGGTGACGCCGGGGCAAGCGACTGTGCAGATTTTCGATCCGCAGTCCGAGATTGGGGGCACACGCGTCACCGGCATGGCGGCAGCAACGGCAACACGACATGCGAGATCGCATTTCACACTGGCAACGATACGGTGATCGGAAGTGGTGCCGGCAACGTGGCCTTTATCGACGGGCGAGCATCGACCGATGGGACTATCGTGGCTGCGGGATCGACCACCACGATCACCTTCGGCGACACCGGTCAGGTACTCACCTTGACCGGGGTCCAGCACCTCTATTTTACGGACGAGGTCTATTCGACCTGAGAACTGGAGGAAGGCAGAGGAGGGCAAATCCTCGCTGCGACGGAACGTGAGAGAATGCCGGTTCTTCAGTTAAGTCGTTGAATTTGTGGTAGAGTTCTGCATTCGAAAGTTGATCCGCCTGGCTACCTGAAGGCGGTCGCGGTCACGTCGCTTTTGGCTGCGGCAGTGCGGCAACAATGCAGGTGAATTCAAGGCTCGACCTCAGCGGCCAGCTATACAGAGACGCGTAGTCCCGTTAATCATTCAATCCTCTTGTTGTGAGGATGAGGTTCTATGGGGATTTGGATGCGTCGATTGCTCGTTGCCGTTTCTCTGGTCGTGACGGGCCTGGTCTGGGGCGCGGCCATCCCCTCCGCATCCGCTGCCGACAAGGCGGTCGAGCTCCGTCCCCGTGATGGCACCTACATCAAGATGCGCCACGCCCGCCGCTTTCTTCGCTGCCCGGACGCTTATTCATGTTATCCGCTATACGGAGCCTACGGCCCTTACGGCGGGCACGCGTATTGGGATGCATATTCCGCATATGTGCCGCCGGAATATCGTTAAGCCTCACAGCCAAACTTAGAGGTTGTACCTGAAGACGCCCGCGGCGGGATGCGCGCGGGCGTTGTAATGAGTGCGTGGCCCGCAGAAGGAATCAGAGCACATTTTGAAGCAGCTTCAGAGCACCTACGGCACGCCCGGGAGGGCGTCGTTCAGCTCAACCTTGAGTTCCAACATTCAATATTTACACCCGTTCACTCCTGATGCGGCGGTTCGTCGTGCTATGCGCCGCGCGGTGACGCACTCGTGAAGTTAATGTGCTGAACTTCACGAAAAGTCGTACAGACAGATTTGGCTGACAAGGGGATTATCACGACGCATTTGGGTGTCGGTGGATTGCGAGGTCGACTGCAAACGCAACCAGTATCTGGTGGCTGGTCATTTCTCGAGTGCGGAAAGCATTTCAAGCGAGCGCCCGACGAGAACGGAGGCTCGATCTTTAGTTGTATTGGCGGCGCGGGTCTTTGGTGCGTGTCACGACCATGTCGCTGCGATCAGGTTATGAAGCGAATTGGCGCGAGCTTTGCTGAGTCGACTGCGCTGGTTTGGATTCGATCAGGGGGCGTCCCGATGAGTGACAGAACTGTTCCGGAACGGATCAATGAGTTCCTCGTTCGCTGCGCCGGGCGCGCTTACTGCGATCATTGCATCCAGGAGCGGCTTGGGCTCCGCTGGCGTCAGCAAGTTCAGCTCGTCACAGCAACGCTCGGCGTCACCTCCGGATTTCGTCGCAGCACGGCCGTTTGCTGTACGTGCCAGGACACCAAACAGGTGACGAGCTATATCGCACAAGGCCCATCGCCGCGCGCAACTGTAACTCTTTCGCTCCCCAAGCAACCGAGCGCGCGTCCCGGGCAAGCACTCGGTGTCGATGAGTTCCCATTGGAGCGGGGACGAGGCAACGACATGCGACTTGGAGGGCAGGTTGCCAGGCGGGCCGCACGAGGGCCGGAGACTTGAGCTGTTCGGTTAAGCCTGCGTCTTGCCAATCATGGCCCAGAAAGTGGGCGTCTTTGGTGACTGAATCCGGACCCATTGATAAGGCGACTTTGTCCAGGGCCTGATATCCTGTTCGATGCTGTCCGCCACGAGGTCGCCCTTCTTCGTGCGGACCACCAGAACCAGGTGGTGCTCACCCCAGGTTGTGACGACTTCTGCAAGCAGCAGGGCATGGGCCGGCCACCCACGCGCGATCAGCTCATGTCTTTTGGTCACCGCGTAATCGTTGCAGTCGCCGGTCTTCGGCGCGATCAGCCACCGTTCGCCGACGATGCCTTCGTAATTGTGCTCATAGCGAATGGCGCCATTGACCTCGCGATTGATGTCACGCAATTCGTTCCAGCGTGAATCGTCCAGTGCGATCGGGCCCGGCCGAAAATGATTATGGGACGCCGTGCAATCGCCGGGATATTGCATGCAGAAGAGCGTATGACCGAATGGCGCGAGCGTTGGACCGCCCAGGGCGATCTTCTGCAAATGGCCTCGCAACATGCCAGGCAAGCCGACAAACGCGGCGTGCGCCTGCGGTGCAAGCATGCTTCCCGCAAGCATTGCAATGGCGGTAGCCGCCTTGATGATCCGACGCATGGAACTGACCCCCTGTAGTGTCCCTCGTTGCATCGATCACTACCCGGAAAGATTTTCGGTCAGGCTGAGCTTGGCGCGGCAAATTGAATTGAATGCGCGATGCGCGATTGACGAGGCGATAACCATCGTCTCCATCGCAGGCCGGGGGGCGCGGCAATCGAGCCAATTCTGACTTCGGTTGAGCATCCAGCCGCGATCGACGGATCAGCCGTCGATCGTTTGTCGTGGCTTGGTACGATCCAAGAGTTTGGAGCCTCGGCAGCGACCTCGTATTATGCTTTCCGAATGATTATGTTTTGAGGACTATTCTCGGAATTCGTGACGTAGCTGACGTCGGGCACGAACGGATGCACCCGCGATCCTTGGGCGATGCGCGCCTGGGCAGTTGAAAAGGCTGATCTCAATGACGAATGTTGTGCGGCCGCGTCTTCCAGAGGGCGCACGCGTCTATGCGATCGGCGATATCCATGGCTGCGCAGACCTCCTGGAAGATACGTTCGCGCGGATTGACGCTGATCGCGCCCGGTCTGCGGCGGTCCAGGCCGTTGAAGTCTATCTCGGAGACCTGATCGACCGTGGTCCGGCAACGCGCCGAGTGATCGACATGCTGATCGAGCGGGCTGGCCGGCGGAAGATCGTCTGCCTCAAGGGCAATCACGAGGAGCTTGCCATCCGGTTCCTCGGGTCGCCCAGGTGCTTTAGCGAGTGGTCGGGTCTGGGGGGGCGGGAGACGCTGATATCCTACGGTCTCGTGCCGGTGGCGCGACAGCCCGACGAAATGGTGGCGCTAGCCAACGCGTTTGGAGCCGCCCTGCCGCCGGCACACCGGAACTTTCTGGTTGGCTTGCCGACGTTCTACTCTTGTGGCGACTTTTTCTTCGTCCACGCGGGCGTCAAGCCCGGGGTACCGCTCGAGCGCCAGCGCGAGACAGATTTGCTCTGGATACGGCAGGAGTTTCTGGACTGGGACGCGCCGTTCGAGAAGATGATCGTCCACGGCCACACACCGGTTCGCGAACCCGATTTTCGGGAGAACCGCATCAATATCGATACGGGGGCCTATGCAACGGGGATGTTGACGTGCCTGCGCATTGAGGGGGACACGCTGCGCCTCGTCTAGCTCTGACTGTAGCCGCGCCAGAGCCTGCATTTCCTTTAGCCGTATTGGCTTTGAATCGGGCGTGCTTGAGGTTCCGGCGTGGCGAAAATACCACATCCGTCAGTGGGTTCGGGTGCGGAAGGACCGTTTCATATTTCCAACCGGATAATCCGTGATAAGCACAAAATCGCAAAAGTAGGGGTTAAGGGACTCAATGCTACGAGCCCGTGGTAGAAATTGGTTGATATTGGCGTTGATGGGGCTGGCTATTGCAGGCTGCTCCGAGATGCCCGTCAGTGGTCCGTCGAGCCGTGACATCAAATCCGGCAATCCGAAGGATGCTGACAGCCTGCCTTACGCCTTGGTGAAGCTGACGCCTGAGGCGATCGGCGTGTTGTCGCAGGCAACCCCTCGACTGATGTTCGGCAATACTGGCCGTCACGCCCCACGGGAGATCAAGTTCGGCATCGGCGATGTCGTCAGTGTCACCATTTTCGAAGCTGCCGCCGGCGGCTTGTTCATTCCGCGAGAGGCGGGTGTCCGGCCTGGCAATTTCATTACCTTGCCGAACCAGTCGGTCGATACTGCCGGAAATATCACTGTGCCGTTTGCCGGCGCCGTTCTGGCGAAGGGCCGGACCCCAGGCGAGGTCCAGCAGACGATCGTCGACCGCTTGAAGAATCGTGCGATCGAGCCCCAGGCCGTCGTTGCTCTGGTCGATCAGAGGACCTCGCTGGTGAGCGTTCTGGGCGAGGTCAACAATCCGAGTCGCTTCCCACTCAACGCCGCTGGCGATCGGATCCTCGATGCCATTACCCGCGCCGGCGGCCCGAAGGGGCAGGGTTTCGACACGTGGGTCATGCTCGAGCGCGGCGGGCAGCGGACGACCGTGCCGTTTGGCGCTCTGGTCTATGAGCCCAACAACAACGGTTATGTCGACGCCAACGACACCATTTACGTCTATCGCGAGCCGCAGACCTTCGTGGCCTTCGGCGCTTCCGGTCAGCAAGGGCAGTTCAACTTCGAGGCTTGGCGCATTTCGCTGGCTGAAGCCTTGGCCAAAGCCGGCGGCCTTAACGATTCGTTTGCCGATCCCGCATCGGTCTTCGTTTACCGGGGCGAAAGCCGCGACGTGGCCGAGAAACTCGGCGTCGATGTGACCAAGTTCGAAACGCCGCTGATTCCGGTCGTGTATGTCGTCAATCTGCGCGATCCCGCGACATACTTCCTGGCGACCAAGATGCAGATCCGGAACAAGGACGTCCTGTATGCGTCGAACGCGACTGCCGTCGAGACCGCGAAGATCCTGCAGTTCATCCGCCTGGTCAACGCGACCGTGAACGATCCGATCGTGACGGCAACGAACGCCTATACGCTTAGGGGGGCGATCCGCGGTTCATCCACCACGACGGCTACGGCGACGACACCTTGATCTGAGCACGGTGGTATCGGACGGCGGTCGGCGCTTACAGTTCCGACCGCTTTTTGCGGGTTCCTTGGCGATGCGGACGGGCTCTTCATCGTTATCCTCCGTGATCCTGTCTGTTGTGATCGTCGGAGCACCGCTCCTTGTTGGGTCAACCACTCCTTCCGCCATCGCGCTGTGGTGCATCACCTTGGCGGTAGGGCTTGCCTGCTGCGAGGTCTCATCGCTTCGCCAGGGTCAGCGAGCGTGCTTCTGGCTGGTGGTCGTCGTGGTGACGGCCTACGGGGCTGTTCTGCTGGCACAGCTTCTGCCACCAGCCCTAACCGGATTGCCACCTCATCCGCTCTGGGCGAGGGCATCGGCCCTACTCGCACGGCCGTTGTCGCCCTCGGTCTCAATCGTTCGAGAGCAGCCGTTCTTCGCTGTCGGCGCGCCGCTCGCAGGCCTCTTAGCCGGTCTGTTGGGCTACCTGGTCGGCGTGGATCGTGTCCGGGCGAAACAGGTCCTGGAGGTCATCGCCTGGTCTGGTGCAGGCCTTGCCTTGTTCGCGATCGTGTCATTCCTGATCAATCCTGCGAAGTTGTTTTGGTGGGACAAGTTCGCCTATGGCGGCGTGCTGACGACCCCCTTTGTCAATCGTAACGCGGCTGCGCTCTACTACGGCACGTGCAGTGTCGTCGGCGCATTGTTGTTTTGGCAGATGTTGCGCCCGCGCCTTCCGCATGGGGGCGTGACTCCCTCTGCACTGCTCCGGGCCGGCGCTGGAATTCTCCATTTTCGGGGCTTGGTTCGGAGCGCGCCTCCAATTCTCTGCCTGATCGCGGCTTTGCTCACGGCGTCCCGAGCCGGTACGGTTTTGGCCCTCGCGGGGCAGGTCTTGGCCTTCACGCTGTATTTCTGGCGCGACTTGCCCCGAAAGGTCGGTCCTGCTGCAGCTTTGGTCTTGGGCGGGCTCATCGCGCTGATCGTGCTCCAGACCTTGGGGGGAAGCACGGGGAGCCGCTTCAATGAGCACGGGCTGGTCGACGAGGGCCGTATGGACACCTACCGCGCGACCCTACGGATGATTTCAGATTTCCCCTGGCTGGGGGTCGGCCTCGGCGGCTTTCCCTTTGCGTTCCCAGCTTACCGGACGGGGAGTGTCTGGGGGGTCTGGGACCGTGCACACAACGTCATATTGGAGATTGCCGCCGAAGGCGGTCTGCCTTTGGCCATTGTTGTCGTAGCGGCGTGGTCCGCCGTCCTTGTTTTGCTAGCATGTGGGATCCGTCAGCGGCGTCGCGATACCCTTTTTCCGGTGGCGGGGCTAACCGTAGCGGCTATGGCGCTGGTCCATGCAATGATCGATTTTTCGCTTCAAATCCCGGGATTTGCCCTTCCCGCCATGGCGCTGATCGGCGTCGGTGCCGCCCAATCGTTCGCCACGCGCAACCTCGATGAGCGGGGAATTGGGCGAAATCTTGGACCGGACGCGGCGATTGGTTAATTAACCCTCAAGGGCGTTTCTGCCGATAATTCCTTGGTGGCCGTTCGTCCAACATGCTAAGTTGCAGTGCAGGAATGGTTGGAGAGTTGCCATGTCGTTGATCCGCCGGCGCCTTTCGGTTGGTGCAGCCGTGCTCGTCGCTATGAGCGGCCTGAATGCCACTGCTTTTGCAGCGACCTGCTACGATGCCAATCAGCAGCTTCCCGCGAGCCAGGTGTCCAACTTTACTGGTAACCCCGCTTCGCTGCTCAGCGGCGCGCCGAATGGCGGTGGTGCGCTGATTTCTCAAGTCCGCGATCTGGCGGCGACCGATTCGGCGACCTTGCCCTTGATCCTCGGCCTCCTGAACGGCGCCAACGATGATCAGAAGAAGGCGATCGGCTCGGGCTTGGCCCAGGCGGCGCGTGTATGCGTGCCGAAGGACCAAGCTTACGCCAACAATATTCAGCAGGCGATTGCCGACACCAAAGACCCTGTCCTTGTGCTGGCCTATGCCACATCCGCAGGAAACGACCCGAGCGGCATCGGCGCTGGTGGCTCTGGTGCGGGTGCCTCACCGGGCGGTGTTGGCGGTGCGACCACGACGGCAGGCGGCCCGGCCGGCGGCGGCGGCACCGTCGAGGGCATCAACGGCAATGGCGTGAATACCGGAAACTTTACCTACAGCGCTTCTGTCGCAAGTGCGAGCAACCCGAACACGTCGGTTAGCCCGTAGACGGTTATCGAAGAAGTAGGATTGGGAAGATATCGTCTTGCCGTTTCCGGCGGCGAGGTGCACGCGGATTGAGACAGATTGGATCGTCGCCTCGTTGTCCCCAGACCGGACGCGAGGCGGTTCGGCTTTTTGCCAGGTAGTTCATGCTCTATGTCAATCCTGCATCTAAATTGACTCAGCCCGAAACGCTTCATCAGCGCCAGAGCAGCAATGGCGTTGCTGACCTGATTTCGTTCGCCCGACGGCAGTCGACGATCATCCTCGGGGTGATGCTCGCGTGCCTCGCCGGTGGAGTTCTTTATCTGATCAACACGCCGCCGAGCTTCACGGCCCAGGCGACGATGATCATCGACACACGCAAGAACAACGTATTTCAGCAACAACTGATCGGCGACAGTCCCGTGGATTCGTCCATGGTCGAGAGTCAGGTTGAGGTGTTGCGCTCGGAGAACATCGCCTCGGCTGTCATCAAGCAATTGCGGCTGACCGACGACCCCGAGTTCGTGGGACCTGGCGGTGGCCTTTTGGGTGGCCTTGTCAGCACCGTTTCGGGGCTGCTGGAGTCGGACGCGCCGCAATCGCAAACCGGGCTGAACCGTCGTGCAGTGGAGGCCTTCGCCAATCGGCTGAGCGTCAAGCGCGTCGGGCTGACTTACATCATCGAGATTGCCTTTACCTCGAATAATCCCGCCAAGGCGGCGCAGATCGCCAATGCCGTGGCTGATGCCTACATCAACGACCAGCTGAACGCCAAGTACCAGGCGACACAGCGAGCCAGTATCTGGCTTCAGGACCGCATCGGCGAACTTCGCAAGCAGTCTTCGACCGCTGAGCGGGCCGTCGTCGACTTCCGCACCAAGAACAACCTCGTCAATACCGGCGGCCGCCTGATGAACGAGCAGCAATTGAGTGAACTCAATACGCAGCTCATTCTGTCCCGCGGATTGACGGCGGAGGCCAAGGCACGACTTGACCGCATCAACGACATCGTCAAGGCCGAACCGGATGCGACCGTCACCGATACGTTGAAGAACGAGGTGATCACCAAGCTTCGGCAGCAATATCTGGAGCTCAAGGCGCGAGAAGCCGAATGGTCGGAGCGTTATGGTGCGCAACATCAGGCGACCATCCAGTTGCGAAGCCAGATGCAGGAGCTGCGCCGTTCTATCGGTGACGAATTGCAGCGCATCGCCCAGACTTACAAGAGTGACTACGAGATCGCAAAGCAGCGCGAGCAGGCGCTGGAGCGCGGTCTGAACGAGGCTGTGTCCGATAGCCAGGTGACGGACCAGGCGCAGGTATCGTTGCGAGATCTGGAGAGTTCGGCGCAGACCTACCGGACGCTCTACAACAACTTTCTGCAGCGCTATACGGAATCGGTTCAGCAGCAATCGTTCCCGATCACCGAAGCTCGCGTGATCACCGCGGCTTCACCGCCGCTGACGAAGAGCAAGCCGAAAGGGACATTGACCCTGCTGGTCGCAAGCTTCCTCGGTCTCGGCCTCGGCTTCCTCGTCGGACGTTTGCGCGATCTGTCGGACCGCTCTTTCCGCACCACCGATCAGGTTGAGTCTGTGCTCGGCGTAAACTGCATTGGAATCCTGCCATTGCTGAAGCCGGCTGCGGTCCCCGACACCTCGGTTCCGGTTCCAAGCGGCGCGGGCGCCTCGCGAGTGCTCAACCACAATGCCGAGGTGTTCTCCGAAGTTGTCAACGGGCCCTTCTCCCGCTTTACCGAAGGGGTCCGTGCGATCAAGGTTGCTTCGGACCTTGCAAACATCGATCGCCCGAAGAAAGTGGTGGCTGTGACCTCGACGCTTCCCAATGAGGGAAAGTCGACGATCGCAGCCTCCCTCGCTGAATTGATTTCCCAGAGCGGAGCGCGCGTAGTTCTGATCGATGCTGATCTGCGCAACCCGTCGCTGACGCGCCGGCTTGCTCCGCATGCAACGATTGGCCTTCTTGAGCTCGCACGAGGCAGCAACACATTGTCCGACGTGGTGTGGACGGAGCCCGTCACGAAGCTCGATTTCCTGCCGTCGGTGGTCGATAGCAAGGTCGCGCACACCAACGAGATCCTGTCGTCGCCGTCCATGGGTATGCTGTTCGAGCGACTAAAGTCTGTGTACGACTACATTATCGTCGACCTGTCGCCCATTGCGCCGGTCGTCGACGTGCGCACGACGGCTGGGTTGATCGATTCCTATCTCTACGTCGTGGAGTGGGGTCGCACCCGTGTCGATGCCGTTGCGCATGCGTTGACCGACGCCAAAAACGTTCATGAAAAGCTGGTCGGCGTCATCCTCAACAAGGCCAACATCGCGACGTTGAGCCGCTATGAGTCCTACAAGGGCAGCTACTACCACAACAAGTACTATTCGCGTTACCGTGACGAGCGTTAGCCGTGCCGGCGTGGTTGGTCAGAGCGCTTGCACTTGTCCTCGCGCTCGCCTCTGTGTGCTGGGGAGTGGCGGTGTTCCCGGTCGTTTGGCGCGGCCGTGCTATTGAGGCAACGGCGGATCTGATCCTTCAGGGGCAGCGTTTCCAAACTGCAGACATTGCGGCGGAAGTCGCCAGGACGGAGGCGGATGGATTCGTTGCCAAGGCGTCCGTGCGGCGTAGCCTCACCACACTCGAGTTGAGACTTGTCGAAGATGCGCTGGAGCAAGGTGATCGTCTGTCGCTGGACAAGCGCTTCGCCGCGTTGAAATCTGCTGCCGTGGCTCTTTTCGAGGTCGATCCGGCCGATTCCTTCTTCTGGCTGATCTATTACTGGTGCCAGCTCACGACAGAAGGTTTCTCTCCCAGTCAGCTCAAGCTTCTCGAACTTTCCTACGACCTGGGTCCAAATGAGGGCTGGGTGGCGATCAAGCGCAATCGTCTTGCTCTCCCGGTGATGTCGGAATTGCCTGCCGGTATGCGGGAACGGGTTGTCGAAGAGTTCGCCGGAATGGTTGCCGCTGGACTGATTGTCGATGCAGCCGCCAGCCTGGTGAGCGCGAGTGCCCCCGTGCGGGAGAAGCTGCTCGCTGGGCTCGGCCGAGTGCCGATTGCAGAGCGCGAGCGACTTGCGCGCTATCTGACCGATGCCACTACAATCGATGTCGTTGTCCCCGGCGTCAAACCGGCCGAGAAGCGCTTCTACTGAGCTTCGATGCTTGCGGCTGGTCTAGCCGCTGGGCTGAGCTTTGTCAGAGAGCGTCGCGGGCCGTCCCCAGAACATCCGCTCGATAAAGTAGGCAAGCATGAGCGGGCCTATGCAGAACAGGAAGAAATCGAGGATTTTGTAACCGCCGTCGCGGGCCCATTGCAGCAGAAGCCCTACCATCCAGAAATAAGCGAGATAGAAATAGATCGAGATTCCCGGTTGGCAAAATTTGCGGAAGATTGTGCCGAAGAACCAGCCGCACAGGCCGAGTGTGGTGACGACACCTGCATAGCCGAGGCTGATCCAGCCGTCACCGACAAGCGACGCGGTGCGGGAGACGAAATTTCCGTACGCGGCCAGGTTGACCCATTGAACCGGCGAACCCACCGGCTTATCGGGCCAGATCATTCTCGGGATGGGTTGGGTGAAGATGCCGAGATATTGCGTGAAATAGGAGTAAGTCCCGCTGACGGAAGGTACCTTGGCGAGGATGAACGTGAGGAAGTCGAAATTCGCAAAATCGGGGTGTGACCCGAACGACGATTTCGCGATGTCGAAGCTGAATTCGATCTCGCCCGTCGTCAGAAATTTGATCAAGCTGTCGCGATTCTGGCCGATCATGACGAACAGGGCCAGCACGATCACCATGCCCGCATAGTGGACCGAAGTGAATGTGCGGCGTCTATGAATGTAAAGCGTCATCATGCTGGCAACCAGCGTCGAAATGACGATCTCCCATCGTTCGCCGAGCTGTAGCGCGACAAGTGCGCAGAGAAATATCGCGGCGTACGACCACCAGCGCCCCCGCGTCATTTGAATCAACAGTCCTGCGAACGGGAACGCGAAATTGCGCGCGTTTACCACATACGCGGTCGTATCGGCGAAGAGCTTCTGTCCCGTTGCCGGATCTATCGTCATGTTGATCTCGCCCAACTCCTGAAACACGGTGACGCCGTAGGTCTGGCGCATGGTCAGGGCGAGAAAGAGCGAGTAGAGAATGAGTGGCGACAAGAGAAGAAATGCAATCAGGAAAGCGCGCAATTCCGATTGCGTCGGGCTGATGTATTGGAACGTCGGCTGTATCGGCTTTGAGCCCAGTGCCATGAGATAGGCCCCAATGAAGCTCAGCAAGCCGACGTCCGAGACAAAGAGGGTCTTCAGAAAAATGTCGTCCGTCGGCATGAAGTTCATGAATTCGAACTCTGATCGCAGATCGAACACGTGGACGATCAAAGGCCGTTGCACAAAGACGATGAAGTGAAAAGCCAGATATAGGAAAAGCCCGGAATAGATATTGAGATAGCCACGCGCATTCAGGCTGACGACAAGGCCGACGAAGAAGGCAATATGGATTGCGAGGGCAATTTCAATCATAGTGAGTATTACAGACGGCTCGGCCGCCCATTTTCCGATACTTCGTTTGCCGTCATGGTAGAGGAACCTCGCCTGCGAAATAGTTAAAGTTTCCTATCTGCCCCAGCTTCGTAACCGGAAATTCGAGCTGCTTTTCAGCAATCTGCCGCCCCTGGTCGCTGACTTTGATCGTGAGCGCTCCTTCCATCAAGTCAAAGCGGTGGTGGCAAACTCCAGCCGGAAGTGAAACCGACTGGTGGCGCTCTCCTCCTATGAGATCGACGGTGAGAGGGCGCGGCAAGAAGGCGGATAGGTAGATTCCATCGACCAGATCCTCGGAGCCCTTCGGCCGGCCCTGCTCACCGGTGTCGGGAGATGCGATACCGTACGCCGATTTCGAATGTGGCCGGTAAAAATAATAGATCGACGGATGCTCGATCGCGGGTGGCCGCGAGGACTTGAACCAATCGATGTAGTAGCGGCTAGCCTTCAAAAACATCTCGTGACTGAGCAGAGGGCCCCAGCCATAGTTCCAAAGGTCCTGTTGCCGGCTGCCTCCATAGGGGGCCACATAGGTGGCTTCTCCCCAATCGTTCCAGGTGACAATTTCGATCCAGTCGGCCCCGGCCTCGATCGCGGAAGCCCACTGTGCGGCCATGCCTTGCAAGCCTCCACTTTCGAACACACGAAAGTTGCCGCGAAGGCCACGATAATAGGGCATGATTCCGATCATCGAGATCTTGCCGGCAATCTTGCTGCGATTGGCAACAAGCGCGCCGTCTGCTGGCGGTTTGGGATAGCCTAGGTCGGGGCCGAACACGAAGTAGCCATCGACTTCGGGGTGGTCCCGATACATGGCGTCGAGGAATTCCGCCGTTGGGTGGCCATGATTGTGCACCCAGAAGTGCTCAGAGGGGTACTGATAGTTCGGTACGAGAAAGGGCTTCAGCCCCATCGCCGCAAGGCGCCGGACCAGGCGCTCTCCCCATTCCGGCGAGCCCGAATAGGTGCTGACGACCGGGCGATCGTCAATGCGGAGATAGGCTGGGCTTTGAGAGAGTTCGGCAAGCATCGTTGCACTGTCTTCGACAGGAGCCCCATCGAAGGACATGAACAATTTGAATGACGAGCCACTCCGCTCCGCAGCCCTGAATATTCGCCGGCTGATCTCGAGATAGTGAGGCTCTTGCTTCCAGCCTGGTACGTTCAAGGCAAACCCATCGATGCCGTAGCTCCGCGCGATAGCGATCTCCTGCGCGAAATCCTCGATCGTCGCCGCAAGTCCGTGAACAGGGCAGCAGACCATGTAGTGGGCGAACACCATCCTGGGAACGGAGGGCGGCTCATGCGCCTGAAGGGTCCCTACGAGCGTCGCGAGCGCGAAAAGCGTTGAAACCATGTGGCGGCCCAGCAAGCCCAGCAGAGCGCGGTTTGCCATTCTGGCGAGGTCGGTGATTTGAGTGCCTGGCACGAATCCTCTAAATGTCGAGAAACAGGAGCGCCACAGCGGCGAGCGGGACGTGAACCTTGGAAAACGCAACGTGGTCGTCGCTGCTGCGTTTCCGCCGCCGCTCCACGGGCTGTCGAAGATTTCGGCGTCGATTGCCTCCGACCTCGCTGGGCTGGCCAACGTTCGCTGCTACGACTTATCGTCGCGTTCCCTGACCCGGTCTCCAAGCTATCATTGGCGTCGGTTTCTGTCCGCCATCATGGCCGCGTTTGGGATCATGCGCAACGCTCGGCGCCTCCATCCTTGCGTTTACCTTCCCGCGGATGGCGGGTTGGGATTGGTCTATACGCTTTTACTCGCCTCTCTTGCGAGAATTTCAAGCCAAGCCATTTTCGTCCATCACCACAGTTTTTCCGCCGTCGACCGTCGGCAAGTCTTGATGACGGCGATGGTCCGAATCGCTGGATCGGAGGCCACCCACATCTTTCTGTGCGAGGTCATGGAGCGACGCTTTCGACAGAATTATGCCGGCTCCTGGAAAGGGCTCATCTCGTCCAATGCTGTTCACCTGTCAGCTATCGTTGATACGCCGGCCGAAGCTCGGGATGTCTTGCGGCTCGGCTTGCTTGGCAATTTGACGCGCGACAAGGGGCTCCATGTATTTCTGGATCTCTTGCGAGCTTGTGCTGCTCGAGGAGTGTCGGTCCAAGGTATCCTTGCTGGTCCGGCCGAACATCCGGAGGATGCTGTTGCCATCGAAGCTGCGCGGGCTGAACTCGGGGAGCGGCTCAACTATCTCGGCCCGCTCTACGGAGCTGATAAGGATCGCTTTTTATCCGGGCTTGACGTCTTTGTCTTTCCAACGAGTTATCGCAACGAAGCGCAGCCGAACGCGATCTTCGAAGCCATGTCGGCGGGGGTTGCGGTTGTGGTGTTCGCGCGCGGTTGTCTCAGCGAAGATGTGACTCCCGATTGCGGCGTCCTCATAGATCCCTCGATCGATTTCATCCCGGCGGCTTGCGCTCAGATCGCGTCGTGGAGCGAAGATCGGGCCACACTCAATGCCGCGAAATCTGCCTCGCGCCGTAGGTTCGCTGAATGCCGACAGCGCGCCGAAATAGGCTATCAAGCGCTGCTTGATGCCATAAGCGGCGGTGTCGCTCCCTAGGACGTCTACGGTTGTTTGGCCTGCTCAAGTCGCCGGCCGTCATAAGTTCGGCGATAAGCTGCGGCGATCTGCCGGGCAGTACTTGCAATGTTCGGAACCTGCGCGCGGCTCGCGATGGCGCCTCGTCGCAAGCTTCGTTGGAGCTCACGCGAAGCATAGACCTTCCGGATCGTCTCTGCGATCGCCTCGGCGGACCGAACCGGTACGACGTAACCGTTCGTGCCAGGTTCTATCACGTCACGTGCGCCGACATGATCTGTGACGATGGCCGGCAAACCGCAGGCGATTGCCTCGGTGACCACAAATCCGAACCCGTCTTGAACTGATGGTAGCACCAGCAGAGAACTGTCCTGGTACAGGCGGACGAGCTCGCGGCGGGCAAGAGGGCCGAGATATCTGAAAAGCCCCTCGTAAGGTTTCAGAACTGCTCTCATCTCCTGCCTGATCGTACCAGCGAAGACCAGTTCGGCGTTCTGCAGCCTTAGCGCCTTCCAAGCCTCGAGAAGGTAGACGTGTCCCTTGATCGGATTGAGTTCTGCAACGCAGAGAACGCGGAAAGGCCCGTCCTCGTTTCTTTCCGATGCGGGAGCAAATGTTTCGAGGTCCGTCGGGAGCTGGATGATGTCGATGGATTCGCCGGGAAATCCGGCGGCCACGAAACTGTCGCGGACGAGCCCCGATAGGCAGTAGATGCGATCGCAAAGACCAATTTCAGCACGCGTTTCAGCGATGTCGGCGAGGAAGGAGGCTGGCGAAAGTGACAGTCGGTCGAGCTCGAGACGCATTTCTCGCTCGAAGAAATCAGGATGACAGACAATTGGGTGGCCGAGGATTGCCGAGCCCTCAGACTTTGCGCGTTGCACTAGGCCTAGCGCTTTGCCCTGGGTGACGACGTGCAGCACGCCGCAGGGTTGCCATGCGAGATGTGCTGAGGCGCGCCACAGCCTGTCATAGAGCGGGTAGATCGTGTCGGCAAAGGCATGATTGAGATAACGCGCGTGAAACTGGAGCAGATATTCCTTCAGAAATAGATTCCGCGCCTGAGACGGCCTGATCTGCAATTTGGTGGCGTCGTTCGAGAGCCGGGATGCATAATAGACGCGCTGCAGATGCGCCACTTTGTTTAGCTCTGGAACGAGCTGAAGTTGCTTGAAGTCTCCGCAGACGGCGATATTCACCGTTGGATCGGCGGCATCAGTCATGACAGTGCCTCGAGCTGATCAATTCGTCGAACCGCGTCTCCAGCGAACTGAGGATGGATTCCTTGCGCCACCGTTCGCTCGCGAAGACGCGGCCTTGTTTACCCATCTGCGTACGCATCTGGTCGTCTCCCGCGAGGCGCAGGATCGCGTTAGACAAGGATTGCGGATTGGATGGCGAGACGGCAATACCCGCGCCCTCGATCTCGCTGGCAAGCTGCGTGCCGGCCTCCGCCATGGCGACGGCCGGCCGGCCAGAGGCAAGAATCGGTGCGAGCTTCGATGGCAACATCAGGTCCGCGACCTGAGCACGTTGTGGAATCAGGTGAATGTCAGCCGTCGCGAGAAGCTCGGGCATTCGCTCGTTGGGTTGGAGGTCGAGAAACCGGACATTGGGAAGAGCGGAGGCTAGCTCGACGAGATGATTGAGCAGCGCGCCGCCGCCGCAGAACACGAATACGATGTCTGGAGCTCTGTCCTTCAGCTCGACGGCGGCTTCCGCAAGGCTCTCGATGCCTTGCTTTGCTGCGATGCTGCCCGAATAGAGGGCGATGACGTGCCGATCGGTTAGACCGAGTTGTGCGCGGAGATCTGTCATCCGATCAGCGGGTTTGATGAAGTCCGTGTCGACCCAATTGCGAAATTCGACACTCTTTTGCGGCGTTACGCCTTTGTCCCGCAGCCGGTCCATCATGCGTGGCGAAATAGTGGAGACGCGGTCGAAGCGGCGAAGGATCATGGACTCCATGGACATCGCGGTCCGCCGAAGCGCGTTGCCCTCCAGCATGCCAAGCTCGAAGGCCGCATCCAGCTCGAAGTCCTGGACATGCAGCCAGCTCGCGGTGCCGGCGATGCGTGCGACCGCAAGCGCGGCGGGAGCAATCAGGAACGATGGGGTGACAGCAAACAGGATGTCGGGTTTCAGCCGGTGAGCGGAGCTCAACAACTTGGGAATGCTTGAGGCTGCAAAGGATGCATGGCTCAGAATTCTGCCGCTCTTGCCTGTTGGCAGGCTACGGGGCAGGTGAATAGGGCAGTGATGGACGTTAACTCGGTTCCGAACCTCATGCTGATAGGAGCGGTTATCGTAACCTTTGGCGAGCTTCCAGGTAGGATAATAGGGATGGGCGGTCACGACTTCGATAGTATGACCGCGCCCGGCCAGCCACTCGCACAATTCGCTGGAGTATTTTCCGATTCCGGTCAGCTCGGGAGCGTAGTTGAGGCCATAAGCCAGAATTTTCATGAAAAGAACGAGTCCCCGGATCGAAATCCGCTGAAAAACCGTTTGCGCCCGACCGTGCGGCCGGGCCAGGGTTGCTCAACTTGGCGTCATCCCCCGACCGCTGGCTAAGCGGCTGGCATAAATCGCATCTTTAGACATCGGGTTGTATTAACGAAACAATCGTTTCAGAACATCATGAACGGTATTTAAGGGTGCCAGCGGTGCCAGCCAGAGCGTTTTGAAGATGCCCGATAAAGCCCGGGTGCAGGATCTGTCCAGTTTTACCAATCCTCCGGGCTTTCGCGGCCGATCGGCGTTTTTTGTGCAGTTGTGGTGGATAGCCGAGGCTCTCCTTGTTCGGCCCACGCCGCAGATTTTCTTTGCGTGGCGTCGCTTTATCCTGCGGCTGTTCGGAGCCAAGGTGGGACCAGGCGTGTTGATCCGGCCTTCCGTGCGGATTGTCTACCCCTGGAAAGTTTCGATCGGCGCAAATTCGTGGATCGGAGACGACGTAAATCTCTACAGCCTGGGCGAGATCGAGATCGGCCACGATGTGGTCGTATCGCAAGGAACCTACGTCTGCACGGGGTCTCATGACCACAACAAAGCGAATTTCGATATCTTTGCACGCCCGATCGTCATCGAGCCCGAGGCCTGGATTGCCGCCGAGTGTTTCTTAGCACCCGGAGTCAGGATTGGTCGTGGTGCCGTCGTACAGGCGCGCGCCGTAGTGATGAGAGACGTCGCGCCGCTGACGATCGTCGGCGGTCATCCCGCGTCCGTGATCGGCTCACGTGGGCCGGCAAGTGAGGAGTAGTGCGCTGCGCTGCCAGGAAGCGGCCTTATCCGGACGTCGTCCGAGAGGTCAGTCTCGCCAATGTGCTGTGCCCGGCGATCGCACCGCCGATCTCCGGAAGCAGCAGACAGATCCCGATCACGACCAGGCTCCCTGTCAGCGGCAGGAGCTGGATTGCGGCGATCATGCCGAGCGCTAATCCCGTGGCGTAACCAAACGAGATGAGCTCGACCCGGTTGAGCGCGCTGGCTGCAAGCAGCGTCCCGTCGAAGTAACATCCGACCAGAGCCACGGATGCGAGCGCGAACATAAGCTCCCAATCAATCGCAATGTGGCCGCTCGTCCAGCGCGGAATGACGATCGGTGCAAGCAACAGCTCCGCCACCAGGAGGGCCGTCGCGATCAAAAGGGCATTCCGCAGCATCCGGTGAATGAGCTGCCGGGCGCTCCCGACGTCGCCGCCTGCCCACAAGCGCCCGATCTCGACCTGGGTCGCCTGCGAGGTCATGGTGGCGAGGTTGCGCGCGGTCTTCGCATAGGTTGCCAGCACGCCGAAGGTCGCGAGTGCGATCGGCCCGAGGCTGTGGGAGATCAGGAGGCGCGGCAGGTATACGCCGATGATGTTGATGCAGACGAAGATCACGAAAAAGCCCGCGGCGGGCCTGCATATCCGCCTGAGAATGAAAAAATCGAAGTTTGCAGGCGACAGCGTTAGCCAGGCCGCATTCTGATCGGTGACGATCAGATATAGAATCATGTTCAACACGGCTCCGCCAAGGATGATTGCGGCAATGCTCATTGGGCCTGCGCCGGCCGCGAGAGCGACACCGATACCGACCAGCTCGAGGGTCTTGGAGAGCGCGGTCAGGGTATTGGGGAGGGCGGCTCCTTGCGCCGCCGAGAGGGCGCCGGCTAGCGGCTCGCTCAGGAACGTGATGAGCGTAGCGCCTCCGAGCATGAGAACGAGCAATTTCGGGGCGGGCATGTCGTCCAGTGCGAGACCGGCGAGGCTCCGCAAATCGACAACCATCAGCACCAGGGCCAGAACGGCGATGCCGATCATGACGCTGCCTGTGAGGGTTACGAGGGCCGTGACGATGGTGCGGGAGGCCCTTTCGGAGTCCCCTTGGGCCGCCTGCAGGATCGCTTCCGACGCCGCCGCCTGTCCGACGCCGAGATTGGCAAGGGCTGCAAAGCCGGCCAACGCTGCCAGCGCAAGCCATTCGCCGTAAGACCGCGCGCCCCAGCTCGCCAGAAAAAGAGGAACGAGAACGAGTTGCTCTGCGACCCTGACCACCCGGGCAAACAGAAAAGCCGCAAAAGCGCTGCGGATCCGGCGCCTGACGGCGAGAAAGTTGAGAGTGGCGGTCGTCATCGCGTGGGCTCAGAGTTCCTACGAACTTAATCCTAACGTCCCAAAGTTCAGAAATCCTAAGTCCGGATTTGATAGACTACGGACCTAGCCGCTTGGGCAACGCCTTTTGCCCATTTTGGGATCGTCTCGATAGGGCAAAACTGAAGGTTAACCAGAAATCAATGCGTACTTCTCTAGTCGCGCCGCGCCTCGGGTGATGCATGCGAGATGACCATGGCGACCTCCCTCTGGTGATCGACCTCGACGGGACGCTTCTTAGGACGGATTCTCTGCACGAGACCCTTCTTGATTTGCTGAGGTCGAATCCGCTTGCGCTGTGGGAGCTTCCTTACAGGCTTGCCATCGGACGGGCTGCGGTCAAGGACTTCCTTGCCCGCGGACAGGTGATCGATGCGGACGCGTGGCCGGTACATGAGGACTTCCTATCCTACCTCGAGAAGCAAGCTGCGGTCGGACGCCGGATCGTGCTTGCGACAGCGGCGGATCGCGCTGTGGCCGACGCAATCGCGCGCCGCTTTCCATTTATTACGGAAGTGATCGCATCTGATGGCTCCAGCAATCTGAAAGGACGTGCGAAGGCCGACCGGTTGCGCCAGGCCTTTCCGGAAGGTTTCATCTATGCCGGCAACTCCGAACCCGACTATCAGGTTTGGGAAACAAGCAGGCACAGCATTCTGGTGAGCGTCCCGGAAGGACTGGCGCAACGAGTTCGACGCCTTGGTACCCCCCTTGCCGAGTTTCCGCGGCAACGGATCGGCCTCGACACGGTGCGGCGGACATTGCGGCTTCATCAATGGGCCAAGAATCTGTTGATCTTCATTCCTCTGGTGCTGGGCGGCAGGGGGAGCGATATCAATGCCTGGATTGCCGCTCTGCTCGGTTTCCTGGCGCTCGGATTGGCGGCATCCGCGACATATATCCTCAACGATCTTCTCGATCTTCCGAGCGATCGGCGTCACTGGTCGAAGAAGTCGCGTCCGCTCGCAAGCGGAGAGCTTTCCATTGCCCAGGGTACGCTGTTGGCGATCGTGGGACTTGTCGCCGCCACAGCCATCGCGATCTCCGCAGGAACGCTGGTCCTTGCCCTGCTCGGGCTTTATGTCGCGATGACGACGGCCTACTCGTTCCTGCTGAAGCGCATTCCCGTGCTCGACGTGCTGGTCCTTGCCGCGCTGTTCACCTTCCGTCTGGGCTTCGGCATCGTGCTGACCCAGGTCAGGCTTTCCCCTTGGTTGCTCGTGTTCTCGATGTTCGTGTTCATGTCGCTGTCGATGGCCAAGAGGCATACCGAGGTGCTGCGCATGGGCGCGAACGGGCTGACGTCCATGCACGGGCGCGGCTATGTCGCTCAGGATGCACCTCTGATGCTCGCGATCGGTGTTGCGGCCATGCTCGGCGCGGTCCTCATTCTGATTCTGTATCTCATCGAAGACGCGTTTCCTCGCGGGTTCTATGGCAATCCGGCCGCGCTATGGGCAGTGCCCGCGATTCTCTTTCTCTTTCTTGGCCGCGTCTGGCTCTTGTGCCAGCGCGGCCAACTGCGGGACGACCCGGTGGCCTTCGCGTTGAAGGACAAGCCAAGCCTGGCGCTTGCCGGATTGATGGCGATTACATTCGCGATCGCCGTTCTGCATGTGGGTGGGGCATAGACATGCAATACAGAGCATCTGGAAGGGTATGACGATCATGCATTCAACAACCGTCCGCACGGTAGGGGCGGGGGGCGTATTCGATCGGCGCCGCGCCGGATTCTTCGGTGCGGCAATCGTCATTGTGCTGGGCGCGCTTTATCTCGCGCGCTCTCGCGTATTCTTCCTGGCAGATGGATATATCTTCCTGGCCTATGCACGCAATATCGCTGACCATTTTTCGTGGGCGATCAATCCGCCAGAGCTCACGTTTGCGACGTCCAGCCCGCTGTGGACGGTGCTGTGCGCGATCTGCGCGGCGCTGATACCGAAAAGCTATCTCCCGCTCGCTGTTCAGGGGCTGGGAATGGCCCTCTTTGCCGGCGTGATGATGGCGCTCGACAGTTTATTTCGGCGCTTCGCGGTTCCGGCTGGCCGGAGCGTGCTCGCGATCGGGATTTTCGCCGGCATTGCCTTCAACGGATTCTATTACGCGATCTCGGCCATGGAGACGCCGCTCTTCATGCTGCTGTTCATCATCTTCTGTCTCGTGATCAGCGAGCGTTCGGTGAGCCTCATTGCGGTCGGTGTCGTTGCCGGGTTGCTCTTCCTGACACGTGTCGAAGGCGTATTGGTGTTGCCGGCTTATTGCGTGGCTCGCCTGACGTTGCGCATCTCTCTGCGCCAATTGGTCGGCGAACTTGTGGTTATCGGCGCTATTTTTGCGGTGGTCATCGCGCCGTGGCAGGTGTTTCTGTTTGTGAAGACCGGAGGAGCATTGCCAACCAGTGGTGCGGGGCGGCTCTATCTTTATCTGCCTACGGTCATCGGCACCAGCGTAGCAGAGTATCTTGCCACGCCTTATCCGGCGCGTCTCGGCTATATTCCGAAAATCATCTACGGCAATTTTGTTGAGCACCCCGTGGTGCTTGCTTCCTGCCTGCTCCCTCTTGTTGCTCTAATCGGCGTCTATTTCGCGGCTCTGAGGTCGCGCATCAGCGCCAGTACGATGTCGCTGGTGTCGTTTCTTGTCACCTTCTGTTCATTGAATCTGGCAATCTATGTCCTGTTTCAGCCGCTTATCTTCCAGCGCTACCTGATCGTCGCGCTGCCGTCGTTTATCGTGGCCGCGACCGTAGTGCTTTCTGAACGAATGCCCCATTCGAACGAGCGGGCTTGGCCGATCCTTGGCGTGGGAGTGTCGCTGTTCGTATTGGTGGTGACGCACCTCGCCGGAGTGAGATATTTTGATGTCCCCACCACGCGGGACGAGAGGGTCGTCGGGCTGTTCCGGGCGCTCGACGAACAGACGAACGGAAATTGCCGCCTCGCGGCTGAGCCGCTCGGGATCTCCGCCTATTTCACGCATTGCTACATTATTGACCTCGGAGGATTGATCAATCCGGACATCTGGCCGCTTCTGATCCGGGGGCCTGACGCGAAGTCGGAACTCGAGTACGCTCGTGCGCACGGCGCGACGCATATCTACTGGAATGAAAAGCACCCGGAGGTCGTCAGCGAAGTCGAGCAGGCGGCTGGTTCGAGCGGACCTGAGGTGATCTACCGCCTCCGTAAATAGCACAGCAGGGAACGAGGCCGGGTGAGGTAGCCACCCCGCGATACTCCACGCGGCTCCGGCCTTGATCTTTGTCCTGATCGCTGGCACCCACGCTTGCGGTCGTGATCCGTGCCAGCCTCATAGCAGCGGGTACGCCGGCGGATGACCAACGAGAGAGGCGGCAAAGAGGCTTTCCGGTTGTTGCGGGTACTAATTTGCTTCGATTTGCTCGCGGATCACTTATGATGCGGGGCATCGGGGATGCAGCCTTGTTGGCCTGTGCCTCTCAGAGGTGCGTCGTGCGGGTCGCGAACAGGGTTCGAAAGAGTTGCTGTCTGGATGACGTCAGGTTCACTTCAGAGATCTGCGAAAGAGGTTGCTTCCGCCCATCCGGAAGTCGATTTCGCACTGGTGTTGGCGCGAACGATCGACGCGCTGCAGTCAGATCCGGAACAACTCCGAAGCGCAGTCTATGACCTTGCGCGCCATAAGCTCGAGCAGCTCGCGCACGACGATCCGTCCGAAAAGCAGCGGCTGATGCAGGCTCTCGAGGTCGCTATTGCGGGGGTGGAGGAGCACACCAGGAACAATCCGATGAGAGCGAGCGGGTTGCCGCAGCCGGAGCGTCCGATCGGACCGCTACGCAACGAAGCTCTGCTCGGCCCCGTCGATCTCGATGCGATCCCGGTAGAGCCGGTGCGACCTGACGACAGCAACGATCCGAAGTCAGCGTCTCAGCGCCGGCGCTCGCGATGGTCGTCCGGGGTGCCACTGCGTTATCTCGCAATGCTGATCTTTTTCGCCGGCATTGCGGGTTTGATCGTGCTGCAGCGTCGAGGCTGGTCTCCGCCTTCGGCCGACAGGCTCGTCGCGAAAATCTGGCGGTCGGAAGCATCGGCGACACGGCCTACACCCGAGGCGAGTCCAACGTCTGCCGCCGCCGTGCCGACGAAGGCGCCGGAGCCGAAAGTCGATCCATTGGTGCCCACGGCCTATGGGGTCTATGCCATTAGCGGAAACCGTCTCTACGAGCTGCAGGCCCTTCAAGGGAGGGTTCCTGATCCGCGCGTCGCGATCTCCGCGGCGATCACAAAATCGAGCGAAACCGCGCTGCCTGACGGGAGGATTCGCTTTGTTGTGTTTCGTCGGGAGACGCCGACGAGCGATGCCTCGGACCCAATCGAGTTGCGCGTGGTGGCGCAGGTCAAGCAGGCAACGGACTTCGATGCGTCTGGAAAGCCGGTCGTTTCGAGCGAGCGCAGCTGGGTCATTCGAAACATATCGCTCCCGTATCGAGCCGCTCCGTTCAAGGATCAGCCCGGGATGTATCAGATCCTGCCGCGTGATCCGGACCTCTCGTTACCGCCCGGACGCTACGTGCTGGCGCTGAACGGATCAGGCTTCGATTTCACCGTAGAGGGGAAAATCACCGACAAGAGGCAATGTTTAGAGCGTATTTCGGCCGCGAACGGCATCTTCTACTCGGAGTGTCCGAATCCTTGATTGTTTCCAGAACGGAGCCGCTGAGGGCGTCGCAGGCGTCGCACCGCGATGGCCATCACTCCGCGAGACCTGGAAGCCGCCTCTGCGCGGTGTAACCGGGGGTTGGGCCCTCCGACCTCTCTTCGAGACCATCGGAGATGTTGGAAGCGACCAGAGAGGAGCACAGATATCCGAGCTGAAGCGGCACGAGGCCCGCGAGAATCCAAAGGATGGTTTGGATGAGATCGTTGGCTCTCGCCAACCCCAACACTATCCCGACGACGGATCCGACAAAAAGGAAGGGTATGAGGATGTAAACCCTGAATCGGATGCCGAGAACCATCCCGGTCAGCATTCCTCCCAAAGCCAGCAAGGTCACCGGACTGCTCCATTCCAAAGCCCTGAGCTTAATCGCGGTCACCTAAGGAGGACTTAACCCACTCAGGCCATTTGTCGACGTTTGTGATCGATTGCCGGATCGAGTCCTTTGAATGGGTTTTCCATGGGGGGCAATTGCAGCGCGATTCACCCGCTCAATGCTTTGCGCGCAACTACACTGCGAGCATTCGGCTGCCCTGAATGCTCATCAATGTGAGGTTGCCGGTTGCGTAAGCGCCAGTGTCGATATTGGCGCGATTTGGCAGAAGTTCAGGCTGCCGGACCGGTGTGTGTCCATGGACGACATACTTCCCGAACGGCTTGTTGCTGCGCAGGAAATCCTCGCGAATCCACAGCAAGTCCTGTTCGGCTTGATCATTCAGCGGAACGCCAGGGCGTACGCCGGCGTGTACGAAGAAGAAATCTCCGCAAGTAAAGCTTGATCGCAAATTGTCCAGAAACTCCAGATGTTGTGGTGGCATCGCGCGAATGAGGTCCTGCATGACGCTTGCCGGGTCGACATTGCTCAGATCGGGCGCAAGCCCATAGGACGTCAACGTCTGGGCGCCGCCGACCTTGAGCCATTCCCCAAACAGCGAAGGGTCTTCAAAGACGTTCACCAGAAATGCCTCATGGTTGCCCTTCAGGAAAACAGTGTTTCTCCTCCGGCTCCGTTCGATCAGGATGTCAAGGGTCGCACGCGTATCGGGGCCACGATCGATGTAATCACCCATGAAGATCTCAATCGCGTAGTGCGGTCGACTACAAGCGAGGTCAGCATCGATCACCTGTAACATGGGTTTAAGCAGGTGCGCGCAGCCGTGAATGTCCGAGATCGCGTAGATGCGAACGCCTTCCGGAAGCTGCGGTTTGGGAATTTGCGGTCGTGATCGAGAACGCGATAACATTATCTTGGGTCTTTGATGATCGAGAAGACGTTGCACGCGATAGACATCGGATAACCTCATCTGAGGCAAGAACGGTTGTTTTGGTTGGAGATGTCATTCTTTCTCAGGCGCGATCGTGCCGAAAGCAGGGCGCCACGTTCTGCCTAGCGAATAGGCGTCGGAGCCAGTCTCAACCACGATGCGATTAGGACTGCCGTGGGTTGCGATATCTGAATGACTCTCGCATGAGTTCTGTCGCTGCGGAACTTGCTTCGCGGTCGGTCAGCCATTCATCGTCGCGTCGGCGCACGACGTTTTCGTTCCAACGCGACTTGACGCAGTCGTATTTTTTTCACTGATCTTCCACGTTCTTCGCGTCGCAAAAGTTTTGCGTGCGGCGCCATAATGTCGCTGCGATCAGTTTACAGTTTCAATAAAGCAAGTGACGATTTTTCAGCATCACGAAGAGCGTCGGGCATCATCGATACACTAGAGGTTCGAATGGCTGTTGCAACGTATGGTTCTGAGAAGGCTTACTCGCCGTTGTCGCGCGGCACTGCCCTTCAGCGGCCATTTCAGGTCTTCGTGATTGGCGCCGACTTTCTGGCGATCTTGTTGAGCTATGTCGCCAGTTCCGCGCTTTACGGCTTCGCGACCACGTCCACGGCCGATGCCACGTCGGTCGGTGCTGGATTGATCGTCGGTCTTGTGTTTATCGCGCTTGCGTATCTACAGGATGTCTACGCCACGCACCGCCTGCTGAGTCTTGTTTGGCAGCTGCGGAAGGCCGCTTTCATCTGGTTTGTTGCGTTGACGGTGCTCGCCCTCGCAGCGTTCCTGTTGAAGTCAACGGACAATCTGTCCCGTGGCACCGTGATTGTGTTCGCTGCGATAGGCGGTCTGGGTTTGATCAGCCTCCGCTTCACCTGGCAGATCGTGCTCGGCACGAATTTCGCGAGAAGTCGTCTCGTCGATCGCAAGGTGGTGCTTTTGAGTCTCAAGCCGCTCGATTTCACCTCGGGCCGATTCAAGGATCTGCGCAGAAACGGCTTCGACGTGGTGCGCCACTTCGTGCTGCGAATTGATGGTGGCGACGGAAGCCATCTGGAGCGAGAGGTGCGAGACGTCATCCGTCAGTCGCGCCTGACGGATGTTGACGAATATTTGCTTGCGATCGACTGGAACGAACTGCCGATGCTGCGAAAGCTCGGCCATTGTCTGCGTGCCGTGCCGCAGCCAGTGCGCCTCCTGCCGGACGATTCCATTTCAGACATCGTCTCGCGCCCATTTCTGCTGGCCAGTGGGACCGTGGCCGTGGAGATGCAACGGCCGCCGCTGAGCATCTTCGAGCGTTTGCAGAAGCGTTGCCTCGACGTCGGCGTAGCGATGTTTGCGCTGGTCGTGCTGATGCCGCTGCTATTGACGGTGGCCATGCTGATCAAGCTGGACTCGCCGGGAACCGTCATCTTCCGGCAGTCGCGCCGCGGATTCAACGGAAAGCCGTTTGATATCTGGAAGTTCCGGACGATGTCAGTTTCCGAGAATGGTCAGACCATCGCCCAGGCGACCAAGAAGGATGCGAGGGTGACCAAGGTCGGACGCTTCCTTCGCATGACGAGCATCGACGAGCTTCCACAGCTCTGGAACGTGTTGCGGGGGGACATGTCCCTGGTCGGACCGCGGCCGCACGCGCTGGCGCATGACAACTACTATGATGAGCTCATCAGCAAATATGTCTACCGCCACCACATGAAACCGGGCTTGACCGGCTGGGCTCAGGTGAATGGTCTTCGCGGAGAGACGCCCACGATCGACCTGATGGAAAAACGCGTGGAATACGACGTTTGGTACGTCAGCAACTGGAGCATCTGGCTCGACCTGAAGATCATGGTGCGAACCGCGTCAGCCGTAATGTTCCAGGAAGCTTACTGAGAGGCCAAGCCGAGGACTGGGCGGATCCTGTGCTCGCTATCGGCCGTCTTGAGACGACTTCCTGAAGAGCTGCATGACCGCATTGCGCAGTGCGAGCAGCGGGGGGACGAGCACAAAAAACGCACCCATCGCGACGGATGCCACGACATGGCGCAGGGAAAACGGCTCGCCCTGCTCGAGGTCTTGCTTGTCGGGGTCAATTGGAGCCCGCGACAGGGCGGGGGCGGCGGGCCGTGGCAGCCGTCGCGGCTGGCGTGGTGGAACCACGATCAGCACGAACAGGATGTTGAGCAGCACCCAAATCGACAAAATCGTGAGGACGATCAGCATCCGAACGCACCAAATACGGGCAATGAGAATGCACTCAACTTAGCCTCGGGGAACTCGAAAGAAAAGACGGTCAAGACTCAAAGGATCCGATAAGCGCCCCTGCCGATGAGCAACGATCTCGCAATCGCCGTCCATGCGTCAAGCCCCGCTTTGGCCTAAGGCATTGAGAAGAAATTGTGGATTCCGGATGATTACTGAAATCAATCGGGCCGGCGGCCGCCCTGGCCAACAGGCCGGCCGGCGGCCGTAGCCGTCGGTCCTGCTGATCGAGCCGATCGGCAAATCGTTTTCAGGCGCCGGAGGGGAGGGCGCCAGCCGAGGTGCCGATCTCGCTACAGCGCTGGCGCGTACGCGCTTAAGACGCTCAGACGTGCTCCACGTAATAGCTGTTATGGTGCTTGCCCTTGTACGCCTCGATGCGCTTGAGCATCTTCGGGTTGGCGCGATTGAGGACGGCGCCCAACAGCTTCTTTTGCAGGACTTCTGATCCCGAGATGGATTCCTGCAGCGCGGACCGCGTGGTCTGCCCCCATTCGATCACGTAGACCATGGCATCGATGAGGAAGCTGACAGCCTTGGAATCGGCCACCGGCATCACAGGGGCCAGATCGATCACGATGTATTCGTAACGATCCCTCAGCGTTTTGAGGAGCTCGGCCATGGCCCTCGATCCGATGACGTCGGCCGAATTGAGCATACGAGAGGCGACCACCGACGGCAGGAAATCGAGGCCCGTCTCCTTGCTTCGCTGCACGTGGTAGGCGAGGCTGGCGGGATCGTTCAGTGTCTCGACCAGCCCTGATTTGGCATTGGGTGAGAGTTCGCGGGTCAATGAGCGCGTGTGCAGATCACCGTCGATCAGGAGTGTTGGGTGACCGGTGAGAGCAACCAATTGGGCGAAGTTGGCGGCGACCGTGGTTTTTCCCTCTTTCGGCAGTGAGGACACGATGCCGATAACCTTGATTTCCCGGCTGAGACGCGCGACGTCGATCGATACCTTGATGTTGCGCAAAGTTTCCGCAAAACGCGAGAATGGATGATCGACGACGTAGCGAGATAAATCGGGGGCGGTGCTTTTGCCCGATGTCGAGAGCAGTGCCCCTGCCGGTGTCGGGGGACGTATATCGGGAAGCACGCCGAGGCATTTCACGCCGAGTTCGTCCTCGACCTCGCCCGGGGTCCGCAATACGTCACTCAAGAACTCGCGCCCAAATGCCAGTCCAAAGCCGAGACAAAGGCCGCTGACCAGGCCTCCCACCAACGCCAGCATTGTGCGCGGCGAACTCTTGCGGTCGGGCTTGGTCGCGGTGCTGATCAGGCGTGCTTCGCTGATCGGAAAGCTTTGATTTTGCGTTGCATTCTGCAGCTTTTCAAGGAAATTGTTGTAGAGACTACGATAGGTGTCGGCAGCGCTCTCGAGGTCCCGCAGCTTGACTTCTGCCTGACCGGTGTGACCAGCCTGGGCGACGAGATCGTTCACGTTTTTTTCGAGAGATGCCTCGCGGCTTTTTGCGATTTCATAATCGCTACGATAAGCGTCCGCGATGCGGTGAACCTCGTCGGCGATGTTCTTGCGCAACTCATCCATTTTGCTGGCCAGATTGACCGTCGCAAGGTGCATTGCGCCATAGCGTCGCGACCAATCGGAATATTGGGCGGCGAGATCGAGGTATTGGGCCCTGAGCCGTGTGATAACAGGGTTGTTGAGCGCGTCCGTCACCGTGGTCTGGGTGACGTCCTTGTCAGAGATCGCATTGATGCGGTCAAGACGCGCTTTCGCCTCGGCGGTCGCCGCCCGAGCCTGGACGAGTTGCGTGTTGAGATCCGACAGTTGCTGCTCGGACATCAAGCCGCGACTGGTTCCTACGATGTTGTGCTCCGCTTTGAACGTTTGCACCGCCCGGTCGCTCGCCGTTGCTTGCTGACTCAGTTCGGCGCTGCGCTGCTGAAGCCATTCGGTCGCGCGCTTGGTCGACTGATATTTGGCTTCGAGCGCGCCGACGATGTAAGCATCGGCGATCGCATTGGCGATCTTGACGGCCGCATCCGGCGTGAGCGCCCTGTAACTGAGCGAAAGAACATAAGTCGTCAGAACGCGCTCAACCCGGAGGTTCGCCTGAATGTGCTCGACCGTGGCCTGCTCGACGCGTTCCGGTGACGGTGGCTCGCCGGAACCGAATAGCGACATGACGTGGCCGAGGAGTTTGCCGAGGGGGCCCGGATTGGAGCCGCTGAATTCGGGATCTTCCGTCAGATGCAGCCGGCGAACGACCGATCGAATGAGATCATCCGAATTGATGACCTCGACCTGGCTATCGACGAAGCCGGTGTCGATGAGGTTGCTGTTGGTCCCATTGTCCTTGTCCAGAACCTGGGTCTGGCGGGTATCCATCATGATGCGGGCGTTGGCCGTGTACATGGGATGCGTCGTAGCCAGGTAGGCGAGCACCAGGGCTAGCGAAGCTCCGACCGAAACAACGATGATCGGCCACTGACGACGAAGAACGTCGGTGACCCGCTCGAAGCTCAGCACCGCCCCGCCGAATTCGACGCCGAATTTGTGTCCTGACCGGAATTGCTCTCTGGGCTGATACATCTGTCAACAACTGCCTTGAACGATCAATGAGGAATGGCAACGGGCTTGAACGGGTCCGCCAGTTCAGTGTTCCATTCGCCTTCGAGAAGCGCTCCGCTACCCAGAATTCTTTTTGAATCCTTGTCACGCCGTGGCGGCAGGGCGTTTGAGCCAACCTCGCCCGCCGCGGAATAGCCCGCCTGCACAGACAAATCACCGATCCGCTTGGTGAAATCCTTTATCTTGCGCGCAACATCGGGCTTCGTCGCGATACACAGTGCTTCTGCGAGCCGTAGGGCCGAGCCGATGGCCGAACGGTCATTGGAAGGCGACTCCGAGATGAGGATCTGGACCGAGGGCAGCGTAGAAGGATCGGTGGCGATATAAGAGGAGAGGCGATACTTCAACTTCTCCTTGTCATTGCGCAGCCGCTCGAGGAGCGAGGACGGTGATTTCACGAAGGCGTCGAGATCGACCTGCGAAGCGCGGTCCGAGAACTCGACACACTGAGCCCGACAGGGACTGAGACTCAACGCAATCAGGACTGATCCCATCGACACGATTTGCAGCCATCGCTGTGTCAAGCGATGACGTGTTGATCCGCGGCCCATCCGACTCCCTTCAACGTTGCGGCAAATGAAAGCCCGTGAAACTTGACATGCAACTGTGTCAAATGTTGTGCGGCGCAAAAGCTGGTTCGATCAGTCGCATCGGTTGTGCGCGCACGCTTGATTTGCCGGCAGTTGTACGAGGAAGAGTCGCGGTGCCTGAGAGAACGGCAATCGTCCGCCTCCGGTTGTTGCAGTTGAGAATTCGTAGGGCAAATGCGTTCTCGCAAACATGGCCCAAGTCACGACGTACGAATTTGTTCCATCGATGAGATGATTGTGCTCGCGGTTTCGTATGACGCCAGTGATCGCAACAACGCCGGATTTCGTGCACATTTTACACGTAAAGATTCGCAAGCATCGCAATCGCGTCGCGATCATCTCGCAATTTGGAAAAGTGGCGCGACCTTGGCGCGCATCTGTCGGAATGGGGCATAGTGATGAAGATGTCGTCGTGCACCATGCGAAGAATGCAAGTCGCTCATTGCGATGATTGAAGGCGCGGGCGAGCCGATACACCACCCTGCGGCGGCGAAATAGCTACGGAATGTCGATGTGACGGAGTCGATTCATCGTGAGAAGGCGCATGTCCTGCCGCTGGACAGCATTCGAGGTATCGCAGCGATTTCGGTGGTGATTCATCATCTCTTGCTGATGCCGACATTCCTTGCGGCATTCCCGCACAATGCCTGGATTGACTGCGCGTTCTTCAGGAGCTCATGGCTGCTGGTCGACTTGTTCTTCGTTCTCAGCGGCATGGTAATGTCGATCAGCTCCGTCGAGGGTGAGTTCGGCCGCTTTTCGTTGCGCGACTTCATGGTGCGGCGCCTGGCGCGGGTCTATCCGCTGCACGTCGTGATGCTGGCCGCGAATCTGCTGTTTCGTCTCTTGCGCATCAGCCTGGTCATGGTTGGGGTCGTCGTTGCGGCGCCGGCGGCGTTCGAGGTGAACAATTCCTATTCCTTCCTGCTCAACGTCTTTCTTCTGCACTCGATGGGGTTCATCGACTATCTCAGCTGGAATGCGCCGAGCTGGAGCATCAGTGTCGAATTCTACACGTACCTGGCCTTTGGCGCGGTCGTTCTGCTGGCCCAGCGCATGCGTTCCCTGTCGTTGTTCTATGTGCTCTCGGGCGTCATTGCGGCCGGGAGTCTCGCCATCATCGTGTTCGTTCTGAATAAGGACAGTCTCGGATTGCAGACCGATTTCGGCATCCTGCGTTGCTTCGTGAGCTTTTTTCTGGGCGTGCTCACGGTGAGGGCGGTCCGCAGCCTGACGGCCAGGCCGAGCCCGGCCGTGCAGGGCGCGGTGCAGCTGGTTGCGATGACGGCCAGTGTCGTGCTGGTCAGCATGGTGGAGGCGTATCCGGCAGCCAGTTTCCTTGCGCCGCTGACATTTTCGGTCTTTCTCGGCAGCCTGCTCGCGTTTCCCGATGCGCTCCTGGTGCCGCGAATGCTGACGACAAGACCATTGGTCTGGCTCGGAGAGCGATCCTACTCAATTTACATGGTGCATGCGCTGGTCGTGCTGTTTGCGGAATATTTCGTGCGGGCGCTCGGCGCACAGCGGATTGCGGCTCTCGATTCGATCCGGCCTGGGCTGCCAGCGACGCTCAATCTCGTCGTGTCGCTCGCCGCCGTGTTCGCTGTGTCCCACTACACTTACCGATACGTCGAAGTTCCCGGTGGCAAATGGCTTCGAAATCGTCTCGGAAGGCAGGCCGGCTTCTCGTCGGCGCACGCGCCGTCGGCGCGACCGATAAACTGAGCGCTGGCATGACTGCAATCGCGCTTCATCGTCCACGGATGACAGTGATCAGTCTCAATATCGAGGCGATCGCGCTCGGCTCCTATCTGGTCCGTGACGCCTTCGGCGGCGTGATGCGCTATTACACCAGCATCCTCCACCTTGATGCACTTTGGTACCTGCCAGACGGGATTGCGCTGATCTGCCTGGTCCAATTCGTCGCCCACTGTATTCTGCGCAATCGCAGCACGCTGGCCTTTCTCGTTTTCGCACAGATCCTGCTGTCGCTGGTGCTCGGATATTTCATGCTTGGCACCGCCAATGCGGCGATGTCGTCGTTCAAGATGATGTTGCCGGTTTTCGTCGGATTCTGTTTCTGCGATTCCAGCCTCGGCTCCTACCGCAGGCTGCTATTGGTCGTTGCGGCGACCTTCTATCTGTCCGTGATAGGCGTGTTGTTGACGAAATTCTACGTCATGCCATGGGTTGGATTTAAGTACGAATCGTTCGGCGCCGTCCGGGAGGCCGGCCGGCTATGGTGGTCCTATGGCGGTGACGACCAACGCTTGATGGGTTTTGCGGCGGACAATACCATGGCCGCGTTCTTTATCCTGATCTCGTTCACAATTACGTCGATCCGCAAATCGACCGGCTGGTGCCTCCTGTTCGGGGCTGCTGCCGAGTATGCGGTTTGGATTACCACGAGCAAAACGACTTTCATCGTTCTGTCGCTATACCTGGTGCTGCTGGTGTTGGTGCGGATGTTGCCGCAGGAGGCGCGCCTTCGGGCCATTCGCAACATAGCTTTGTGGTCGTTCGTTGCTATCCTCGTTCCGATATTCCTGATCGTGCTCGTATCGGGTACCCCCGCGGTTCCGCATTCGACGCTCTATAGTATCTTGGATCGGATCAACAACAGTTGGCAGTTGCCGTTTGTGTATCTGATGCAACTCATGCCAATCGGTGTCATTACGGGCTGCGGCGCGGGTTGCTTCAACTATCCGCAGCAGTTGTTCTCGCCTCTTGCCGCATATTGGGTGCCTGTCGACAACTTCTACATCGGCACCTACCTGATGTTCGGGTTTCCGTTCGTCGCGTTCATGGTGCTGGTATTTCGTGCGACCTTTACGACAACCGATGTCTACAAGCTCACGCTGCTGTTTGTCGTGAACATGTTCACGATCACGGTTTTGAACTATGGACCTGCATCCGGCCTGTTGATCATTGCGTTGAGCTTCAGCGACGTGCTCGCTCGACGGTCCATGCCTGCGAGGGCCGCCCTCGGTATTGGAACGGGAGTGCCGCTGCCAGTTCATCCTGCGGACGGCTTCAGTGCAGGGACGACGAAAGCGGCGTTGGGCGGGAGCAGGTGAGTACGAAGATGCATAAACGGCTAGCGTTCATCGACACCCTTAGGGGCATTGCCGTGTTGTCGGTGCTGTTCCAGCATGTGCTCGAGGTGATCGTGCAGAAGCACCCCACCGGAGCATATTATTGGAGCTTCCACGACGTCATCGGTTACTACATGAACTTCGGTCGGTTCGGCGTCGTGCTGTTCTTCTTCGTCAGTGGCTTTGTCATTCCATTCAGCTTTCCTGACAGTGCGACCCCCGCAAAGGACTTTGTTATAAGCCGCTTCTTCAGGCTCTATCCGGCCTACTGGACCTCGATCGTAGTCGGGCTCGTCGCAATGGCGGCGCTGGAATCCCAAACCTATTCGATGTCGCAGATCACCGCCAACGTGACTATGTTGCAGACCTTCGTGAATGTTCCCAATCTCTGGGTCTTTTACTGGACGTTGGCCATCGAGCTTCTGTTCTACGTCGGATGCACGATCCTATTCGCGATGGGCGTGTTGAACCGGCCGATGAGTGCTGTCGTCATCGTCGTGGCCGCGGCGGTGATCGGGACAATTGCAGCGGTCTTTATCGAGAGCAGAACAGTATCGTCGCTGATGGAGGTCGGGCTGAACCTTTCCGCGATGTTCCTTGGCAAGATCGTGCGTGACGCGGTCGTCGGCGGGAAGTTGAGGTGGCCCCATGTCGTCGGCTGTACGCTGCTTTACGCCGTCTTCGCCATCGTTCTGGCCGATAGGCGGTTCGGCGGCGTCTATCAGGAGAATTTCTTCTACAGCTATTCCATTGGATCGGCCTATGTCTTTGCCGCGCTCGTTTTCATTGTCTTCGCCGCGTTTGGTGAGAGGATGTCCTGGCGCCCGATGGCATTCGTCGGGGTGATCAGCTACTCGGTCTATCTCATGTCACCGTTCGTGATCGTGCTCATCAATCGACTCTTTTGGGTCGGCGATGGACCAGCGGGGTGGGCGGCATTTGCCGCCGTGATCCTCGCGCTCTCGCTCCTCGTCAGCTGGGCGACATACACATTCGTCGAAAAGCCCAGCATTTCGTTTGGGCACCGATTCCGCTCGGTGCGCCGGAGGTTAGTACCTCTTGAACCGTCGTACGGTACGCAGGGTGCCGCGGAGTGATCAAACAAACGCAGAAGCGGAGTATTGCGCAGGACGGATGTTTTGTTCCATCCGTCCAAGGGCTTCGCGGCGTCGCTGCGCTGAGCGTCTTGATGGATCACTTCTATGATATGCCAAAAGGGGGCGTGTATGACGTCCCCGATCCCGGCTTTTTGCCGCCGCTTTGGCCCTGGTTGCAGTCTGTCATCAACGTCGGCGGGCATGGGGTCGAGCTGTTCTTTATGATCAGTGGCTTTCTGATCCCGGCAAGCCTGATACGGCACGGTTCATTGTCGCAATTCTTCTTTGATCGGATCTTGCGGATCATGCCGGTCTTCCTCGTCCTGCATATCGCACTGTTCGTAGTTGGGCCTGTTGTCGGTTACAAATTCTTCCGGGGAATCGACGCTGGAAGCTATGTCGCGGTCTTCGCGTCCAATCTGCTCTTTCTGCAGGATTTGCTCGGGCTGCCGATCGCACAACAGAACGCCTGGACGCTAACCTATGAGTGGGCGTTCTACATCTGGTTCGCGGCAAGCTTCACCGCACTTAAGTTTGGTGGTCGAACAGTCGCGGGTCCTCTGGTTCTGATCGGAGCGGCTTGCGCGTTTCACTGGCCGATTACGGCGTTCTTCTGCATCGGCATGCTTCTCAGCGCGGTAAAGTTTCGCATCAATGCGCCTGGGGCGCTCGGCCTGATCGCTGGCTTGGCCTGTGCCGTCGCAATGTATGCGGGTCTCACGCTGTCCCATCCTTTCGCGAGCCTTCTGCCGGGCTTTCTGCTGTTTGCGATGGTGCTTGCGCCGGAGTCGGGCGTCAGCCGCGCGCTAAGCACGGCACCGCTGCAATACGTGGGTAAGGTCAGCTACAGCCTTTATCTGGTGCATCCCTTTGTACTATTCCCGTTGCAGGTCGTTGGGCTGAAGCTTGTCGCGCTCGGCGTAGACCGTTGGTTGCTCTGGGCGGCGTTCATTGGTCTGGGGGCGGTCATGTCGCTGATCGCGAGCGCCATAAGCTATGAACTGATCGAGGTCAGGTTACGTCGGGTGCTGGACAGATACTTGCGCGGTCTGTTCATCCGTCCTTCGCCGGATATGCAGCACTCCGTCTCCGCGGGGACTCACGCGATACGGCGATAGCAGGCAGCCAGATCGTCGGCGATGTGGTCCCAATTCAGCTGATTGGCCGCCGTCTCTCTGGCGCCGTCGGTGAGTTGCGCCGACAGCGATGTCGATGTCAGGACGCGCTCGAGCGCGTCCGCCAATGCCGTCGCATCGCCCGGCGGGACGAGAAGGCCATTTACCCCGTCGGTCACGACGTCCGGAATGCCTCCGGTCGCGCTCGCAACGACGGGACGATGGTTGCCGAAGGCCGATGCGAGCACGCCGCTCTGCGTTGCATCCTTGTAAGGTAACGCAATGATTTCCGCAGATTGGAAGAGAATGCTCGTATCTTCGGGCGAAATGTAGCGGTCGATCGTTTCGACGGTTGGCATCATGCTCATGCGCGCCGCAAGGCGTGTCATTTCCGGCCCGCGACCTGCCACGATCGCGTGGTGGTCGACGCCGCGCGCGGCAAGGATGGCGATCGCATCGAGGAAGACGTCGAGGCCCTTGTAGGCCCACATCCGCCCGAAGAAGAGAATTCGTCCTTTGGTGGCCTGGACCGGCGCTACATCAGCAGGCGGAACCATCAGCACGCCGTGTATGGATGAAGTTATCCCGCCTTTGTAGTCGGGCGAAGCGCGCCTGAAATCTGCGATGCAACTCTCACCGTGTACCGTAATGTGCGTCGCGGCCGCCCTCATTCGTCCTCGCAAGGATTCCTCTGTTGAGTTCGTCCCCGAACCGCCCTCCGAATGGGGAATTGCGTCATGGACTGTCAGGACGCGCGGCAGATTGGTGAGCCGAAGCAGCTCCATCAGACCGGCGGTAAAGTATTCCGGGCACTCGTGGCAATGAACAACGTCCGGACGAAAGGCGAGGACGTCGAGGAAGGAGGTCGGAAGCCCGATCGCTCCGTACCGCCGCAGGCTGAGGTCGCGCACTCTCGCGTCGAACGGCGCCGACGACGCAATCCAGTCGAGGTTCCATTGCTGATTGGCATCCTTGCGATTGAGCACGAGGCGAACGTCGCAATGTCGCGCAAGGCCCGCCGCCAACCGGTACGAATACTCTGCGAAATGCGGCGCGTAGATTGCCACACGCAAGCGTCGGGACTTCTTGGCCTTGCCGTGCACGACGATCTCCAGTTTGGCAGCGTACCTAGATCAGACAATTCTCGAGGCCTGATGATGGCGGTCCGCCAAGATCGGACAGCCTCGAGAGCTCAATTATTGGCAAAACGCGCGTTCACGCCTGATTTGACAAGTCCGTATGCGGCGTAGCGGCTCATCTCGCGGCGCCCGGAAGGGAACGCTGCGATGACGAGCAGAGACAATGCGTAAGACAGGCCGAAGCACGCCACGAGTGTTGGCAAGTCACCGGCGAACCGCGCCATCATGAATTCGCGCAGCAGGTGAGCGCCTGCTATTGATACCATGGCGCCAACGAAGTGCGGCACTATCGATTGAATGGCGTCGCGATGAGCGATCGGACCCTTGCGTCCGGCCAACCACCACAGAACCGGCGTCCGCAGGCATTCGCTGATCGAATATGCCGCAGCCACACCCACGGGTCCGTAGGGCAGGCCGCAGAGAAATGCGATGACGGATGTGGATGCGACGAACAGTCCCCATTTCATATATTCTTGAGAGCGCCCTTGGCTGAGAAAAAGCCAGTTCGCGGGGCCATTCATGGTTTGCAGGAGTGCCGCGACGCTCAAACCGATAAAGATCGGTGTCACGTCGCGCCACCGATCGCCAAGCAGCGTTTCGACCAGAAGACCGGCGGTCGAGATCATGAAAGCGACGCCCGGCAACACGACGATATAGGCGGGAAATACGGCGCGACGGTACGATTGGCGGTAGCGGTCGGCTTCCTTCAGAAGGCCCGAGAGCGTCGGAAGCATGATCCGGATCATCGGATTGGTGATTTGCTGAAGCGGAAAGAGCAGCAGCCGATAGGCGCGATTATAGACACCGAGGGATGCGGCGCCCCACACCTGCCCGATCAGAACGCTGTCGATATTGCGGGAGACGAACTCAGCCAGATTGTAGCCGGTGACACCCAGACCAAATGTCAGCATCCCGCGCGAGTGCCGGATGGATGAGGGACGCGACGGCAACCATCCCGAACTCAACCATGCCCCACCAGCCAGAACAACACCTGACGTCAGGCTGCCCGCGAGAATAGCCCAGTAACTATGGTACAGCAGTGCCATCAAGATAGAAGCCCCGAGCCCCGACAGTGCTGCCAGCGATTCGAGCACGGCTAGCGTCCAGAAACGCATCTGCCTGGTCAGGAGCGATAGATGTTGAACGTCAGCGCCGCTCAGCAGGAGAGTCAAGCTCATGCCTGCGGTCAGTGCCGCCAGCTTGGGCTCGCCATAGAACGCCCCGACGAGGGGCGAGAGCGCGATGAGGGTTAGCGCAAGCGCGGCGCCGACCGAAAGGTTGACCCAAAACAGCGAACTGAGGTCGCGTTGGCTGAGCGACTCCTTCTGCACGGTTGCGTGTCCAAGTCCGAGATCCTGAAACAGGATCGCAAACGCAAGCACCGGCGAGGCCATCGCAAAGATGCCAAAATCGACCGGTGTGAGCAGCCGGGAGAGGATGATCACGGATCCGGCCTGTGTACCAACGCGTACTATCTGGGTGACGATGGCGGCGAATGCTCCAGCGCGAACCCTTCGCGCGTGGATTTCTTCGGAGTACCGCGGATTGAGATCTGTCACTTCCGTATCCTATGGATGGCTCGCCGTCGCCGGTCCGAAGCTGGTGTGAATGCCGCTAGCGCACGCCGGCCGTCTGCGGAGCCTCGACCTCGAGAACATCGGGCTTTGCTGACGCTGTCGGCGTGACCGGCCGAGGGGCTGCAGAGCCGAGCCGGTTGATCCAGTCGCGTGCTGGACGTTCCGCATAAGCGTAGGTTACGTCAGCGGCGATCGTGAGAAGAATGCAGCACGCGAGCACGAAGAGCGGAAACTCGCTGGCGCTCAGCGAGAAATGCTTCCACAGGGGTGCGAAAACCAGGATGATCAGGACTTCATGGAGCAGGTAAACTGCATAGGACGTGTTGCCGAGACGGGCTAACCACGTAGCGCCGGGAACCCGATCGAACGCACTCTCTCCGATCGCGGTCAGAAGGATCGCCAGCGAGAACAGAATGATCGCGAGATCCGGCTTGGCGAATATGTTGAGGATCAGGACCGCCAGAGCGAAGACCGAGACACCGGCGAAGATCACGATCCTTTTGCGGTAGTTGCCCGATAGTCGAAACAAAATTGCCAAGAGAATGCCGTTCAGGAAGCTCGGCAAGGCCCTCAGCATTCCATAGTCGAAGTTTGCACCATACATCTGGGACCGTTCTTGCCAGATGGGAAGATGGCCATGGGCCAGAATGCCGTAGGAGGCGGCGACGACCAGCGCCAAGATCAGCGGCGATACGCGTCGCGCGAGATACATCAGGAGCGGGAACAAGAGATAGCAAAACAGCTCCGCGCTGATCGACCAGGCTGGCGTGTTGAAGCTCAGATGATCGGTGACGCCCCAGGCCTGGACCAGGAACAGGTTGAAAATGAAGTCCGATGCGCTGGCGCCCGACGTCGAGCCTTGAATTCTGGCAAGAGCGAGTCCGACGAACGCCAGCAGGGTCAGCAGATGCAGCGGATAGATCCGCGCGATCCGGCGCTGCATGAAACGGCGGTAGGAGTGACCTTCAGCCGACCGCGCCGGATAGGAGTACGAGATGACGAACCCGGAAAGGATGAAAAACATATCGACGAAAAGTCCGAACGACCCGTTCCATGCCGGAGAAATGTTTCCGTCGATAGTCTTCAGGTGAAAGACGAAGACCCCAAGAGCGGCAACGAACCTGTAGAAATCGAGGACGACAAAGCGTCGTGGTTCGTTGCCATCCATACCGATGCATCGCGTTGATGAAGACCGCCGGCGATCCTAGAAGGGAATTGTGACGCAAGTTCGCACAATGGTGCGGCGCGGCGCAACGGTGCATTGCGTCGATGATGCGGCAGACCTGCTCCGAAGTGCGCGTGAACTGCTCAAGGAAAGAGCAGGCGCTTGAATGATGATCGGAGGATCGGTTCGTGGGACCGATCCGATCCTCCGATGTCACGGAGAAGCCGAGAAGCTCACGCCTGCCGCGTTGCCTCGATCAAACAAAGGCAAAGTCGTGACTGGTCAGGTTGGCGACGTATTGATTCTTGATCAGGATCGAGTCGTTGGTGGAGAATTGGATGGCCACGTCGGTTCCCCATTGCGACATTTGAAGATGGCTGTAGTCGGGGGCCAGCAGCTTCGAAAGTTCGATCACATCGTGAGTGGCTGCATCGCCCGCCTTGAAGTTCAGGATCTGATCATGGCCGTGCTCGTAGAGCACAGTGGTTGAATCGGGCGCGGTCGAGAACAGATCGTCAGCATTTCCGCCTTGAATGCCAATTCCGGCGGCGACCGCCGTCACGTTGTGCGTGCCGTCGGGCTTCTCGTCATCGAAGAACTGCAGCGCGCCGGCCGGGCTATAGTTTTCGTGCTGCGTCGTGCCGGTCTGTCCGTTGAAGTTGAACAGCAGCACATCTTTGGTGCCGTCGGCATTGTTGGCAATCTCCTGCGTCTTGGTGCCAGTGCCGTCGTAAAGGTCAGTCAGCGTGCTGCCGTCCTTGTTGACGACCTGCGTGTAGTCCAGGGTGCCGTCGGCATGGGTCCGTGTGACCGCGATGACGTTTCCAGCGGAATCCAGGTGCTGGTGCTGGGTGGTGTATGTCTGGCCCGTGACGTTATAGCTCCAATTGTCGGAGCTGCCGTCGGGGTTGGTGATGTATGCGGCGGTCTTCACGCCGCCGGTGTAGTCGGTGGTGGAGCTATAGCCGTTGGTCTGGGTGGTGACTTCAGTCGCTAGCGTTCCAGTTGCATCATACCAATCCGTCGTCTTCGTACCATCGGCGGTCTGCGCGAGCGTGAATGCGAGGCTATTGTCCGCGTGGGTGCGCACGATATCGGTAAGAAAGCCGGTGGAGTCATAAGTGTCGTGTTCGTTCGCATAGGTTTGACCGGCGACATTGTAGAGGAACACGTCTTTTGAGCCGCCGGCGTGATAGTCGGTCTCGTTGATCTTCGCGCCTGTTGCATCGTAATTGCTGACTACGCTGCTGCCGTCGGCATTGTTGATCTGGTCATAGTCGAGCGTGCCGTCGGCATGGGTTCGCGTGAGCTCAGCGAGGGTGCCTGACGCATTCAGGTGCTGGTGCTCAGTCGTGTAGCTCTGGCCCGTGATGTTGTAGCTGTAGTTGTCCTGGCTCTGATCGGCGTTGGTAACGTAAGCGCCGGTCTTCACGCCGTTCGTGTATACCGTCGTTGAATGGGAGCCGTCGGCATTCTGCGCGACCTCGCTCGTCAGGGTGCCGGTGGAGTCGTACCAGTCGGACGTGTAGGCGCCGTTGTTGGTTTGCGACAGCGTGAACGCCAGGCTGCCGTCGGCATGGCTGCGCACGAGGGATGTCAGGAAGCCCGTGGTATCGTAGGCGTCGTGCTCGGTCGTGTAGCTCTGCCCGCTGATGTTGAAGAGCCACAGATCCCTGCCGCCATCGGCATGGAAATCGGTCTCGCTGCTTTTCGTGCCCGTGCTGTCGTAGGTGGCGACGACGCTGCTACCGTCATTGTTGATGACCTGCGTGTAATCAAGCGTCCCGTCGGCATGCTCGCGGGTGACGGCCGTCACATGGCCGGTGGGGTCGACGTGCTGGATCAGGGTGCTGTAGGTCTGGCCGGTTACGCCGTAGCTATAGTTGTCCTGGCTGCCGTCGGGATTGCGGACATAGGCCGCGGTTTCGACGCCATTGCTGTAGAGTGTGGTGGAATAATAACCGTCGGCCATCTGAACGACCTCGGTCGTCAGATGTCCGCTGTCGTCGTACCAATCGCTCGTCTTGGTTCCGTCGGTGCTCTGGGCCAGACCAAAGGCGCGGCTGCCGTCGGTGTGGGTTCGTTGCAACGATGTGAGAAAGCCGTTGCTGTCGTAGACATCGTGCTCGGACGCATAGTTCTGCCCGATGATATTGGAGGTCCAGACGTCCATGCTGTGGTCGGCGTGGTAGTCGGTCTCGACCTGTTTGACTCCGCCGGCGTCGTAAATCGTGATCGCACTGCTGCCATCGCTGTTGAACACCTGCGTCGAATCGAGGGTCCCGTCCGCATGGGTTCGGATCACGCTGGCGACCCGTCCCGTTGTGTCGAGATGCTGCTGCTCGGTCGTATAGCTCTGGCCGGAGATGTTGTAGGCGTAATTGTCCTGAGTGCCGTCGGCGTTCTTGACATAGGCCGCCGTCTTCTCGGCATTGGAGTAGAGAGTTGTGGAATAATAACCGTCCGTCCTCTGGACGACCTCGCTGACCACGACGCCGGCGCTCGTATAGCTGTCGGTGGTTCGCGTGCCGTCGGCCGTCACGTGGACGAGGGTCGTCTCGATGCCGTTGGCATAGCCGATTGCGTCCTGCGAACCGTCAGAGTGGGTGACTGTCGTCGTGAAGGGGAGGCCATTGGCGTCCAGGCCGGTATTGGAGTCGGACGTAAGAGTTCCCGTCGAATCGTAGGTGAGTGTGTTGCTCCATGTCGCCGCGGAGTTGGTGACGGAGAATGAATAGCCGCCCTGGATCTTCGCCAGGGCGTTCGTGTCGTGCGAGATGATGTAGTTCATCGTCGCCTGTGAGGCGACCGGCAGCACGTGAGTGTCGGTTAGCGCGATCGACTGCAGGGTATCTGAGTCGTTCAGAGCCGAAAGCTGCGGTACGATCTCGGCCGCCGTGCCGCTGACGGTCGGCGGTTCGCTCGCGGGAACAGTCGAGCTCGCAGGTGCATCGATTTCAACGATGAGGGGGTGATCGCTGAGCGGAAGCGTGATCGATGACACGTCGGCATAACTGGCGATTGCCGTCGTCCCCGTCATCGTGTCGTATACCTTGACGGAATGATGCACGCCGCCGAGATTCACGGTGACGGTCTGCGTCGGGTTGGATGTTTCCGTATCGGTGGTGTCGTTCCAGAGCGAGGGCTCTGCCCAGACGACGAGCTCATAGGCGCCGTTGCTCTTGCCGAGCACCATGCTGTTGCCGGAGTCCGGCATGTTGCTCAACGTGTAGTTCAATGGATCAGTCGGCTGATGGCCGCCCGTGCCATCGTCCGCCAGAATGGTCGTCAAATTGTGGATCGCCGTCGCCGCGAGCTTCGGGGTGCCATCCGAATGGAACAGACCGTATTTGTCCTCCGGGTTGGTGTCGTTCGTGGACGAATTCCGATCGAACAGCTCGTAGAGATAAGTCGAGCTCACGCCGGCCTTGTAGGCGTCGACGAGCGTGTTCAGAATCGATTTCGCCTGCACCGTCTCGTCGACACCGAGATATTGGGTGTCGGCCTGCGTGGTGTAGCCGGTCTCGGAGATGACCACCGGCTTGCCGGGGGCCGCTGCCTCGACAGCGCTCAGCGTAGCCGCGATTGAGCTCGCAGTCGTCGAACCCGTGCTGACATAGGCGTGGGCGTTGGCATAGTCGACCGAGCCGGACATGTTGCCGAGCTGGTCGTATCCTTGCGGATCGTTGTAAGCGAGCGATAGATTGTAGACCGGAATGTTCGAGAGAGTGCCGTCGGCCTTCACCGCCTGGTAGAGCAGGCTCTGAAATTGAGCCGCAGCACCAAGGCTGGAGCTACCGTTGTAGCTGAAGGGCTGGTTGTTCGCCTCGTTGAGCCCCTCGATGGCGCTGATGCTGCCCGGATGGCTTGCCAAAAACTTATCGAGTGCGGCTACATAATCCTGAACACCGGCCGAGCCCAGCTGGGGCAAGGCTGATGACACGAGGAAGTCGAATTTGTAGCCCGCAGCCGCCAGACCAGCGACGACCGGTTGTGCGGCCGGATTGGTCGCCATCGCGTCGCGTAGATGGGTGACACCAAGGTACTTCAGGTCGTCGTCCATCATTGCGAGATTGTTGTAGTCGGTCCATCCGAAACCGGCATGCGTGTTGACGCCGATGGAATTGATGAAGCCGCTGGCGGAGAGGATGGTTTGATCTGACGACATTGCACACTCGAGTTGTAGAGAGCGAACGGAATTGCCCGCGGGATTGAACGCGACTCTCGATTTCGAATGTGAATTTCAAATAAAGATCGACGTGCAAAAGTGCCCAACCCGAGTTCCTTGTGCAGGAACAGATGTCGTGCCGACAGGCGTGATATCGAAGCGTTGTCAATCTACGATGGCACGACGACGGCGCTTTCAAGAATTTTGCAGTTCGCGCTGCTGAATATGTGCGCATGCCCGTGCGGGATTCGTCACGAGGTCGCGTTGCGTAGCGCCATTTTCAATGGCGAGCATAATGGGCGGACAACCGCAATGGTTGAGTGGCGAAGCGCGTTGCTTTTCGGGTTGATGCCGCTTTTGGTCGAAAGCCGGCGGTTCCTGACTTGGAACTTCGCGGTCAGCCGCGGCGCGCCAGCATGAGGAAATCTCCGCGCCAGGCTACGGCGGCAGTGGCGAGAGCTGCGATCAACACCTTCCCCGCGAGCCATAGCGGTTGCAGCGGCACGGATGCCAGCGATCCGATGAGGAACGCTGCGGCCAGGGCCTGAATGATGAGGATCGCGTGGGGCACGGCGCGGTATCGGACTGTCGGGCCGAGTGCCAACAAGATCACGAGTCCGGTTGCGACCGATGCGCAGGCGACGGCACCGCGCGACGACAGGCCGGCTGCCACCGCAAGCGCGGACGAAAGCGCGACAAGCACCAATTGGCCGGATGCCACAATGACGAGGCGAGTTGCGAGCTTCTCCAGATGGGGGACGATGGCGGCCGTGCCTTGGAGATGCATGTGCAGGAAATAGAACAGGGCCACTGCGGGAGCGGTGGCGAGAAAGCCGTCAAGGCTCTCTTCCGGCAGAAGGATGTGAGCGGCATCCGGAATGAAGCCGATCAGTCCGCCCAGCAGCACGATCGTCGTGCAGATCATGAATTCGAACATTCGCCGCGCCGAGTCGACTGAGCGGGCGGTTCCCCCGCGTTCAAAGTCCTGAACGACTTCCGGATAGCTGATCGTGTGGATCGCCGCGTTGAGGACTCCAAAAGGGCGCTGCAGCAGGTCGAGAGCGACCGAGAAGCCGGCACCGGCTCCGGTGGCTCCCAGCCGGCCGATGATGATGAAGCGCAAAAGCACGGGAACGGACATGTGTATGACAGATGCTCCAGCCGCCACCATGCCGTAGCGGCGAAACGCGGACCAATCGCTCAGCATGGCTGAAGTCGGCGCCCGCTCGAGCTTGGCCCGACCTGTGATCAGGCCCGCGACGAGGCCGACGACATGGCCGGATGCGGTGCCGAACAGCGCCGCCTCCGCGGTTCCGGAGAGCGCCGCACCTGTGACGGCGCCGAAAAGAAGAGCGGTCGCGCGCAAGGCAAGGAGACAGGACGAAAGGCCGAGCCGGTTCGACAGGCGAATCGTCAGGAAATACAGGTCGGTCAGCCCCTGAAGCACGGCGACGCTCAAGCCGAGGACGATCACTTCGGGCGTCAATGGGCTCATCAGGGAGGCACAGCCGCCGACCACGATCAAAGCCCCCGCGCTCAGGAGGCCAGCCGCGAACAGCGACCATCTGAGCCGCGCAGCGTCGCGGTCGCCGGCGGCCGCGAGGAAGCGAAGGCCGGCAAGCTGCAGCCACTCGAACATGAGCACACAGAGGAGCTGGCTCGAGGCGAGTGCCAGCGAAAAATGAGTGTAGTCGACCGCCGTGAGCAGATGATTGATCGCAAAGATCAGAAGAATTGCGGTTGCGCTCTGATAGACGTAACCGGCAACGGCGAAGAGTCGAATCATCTTGGTGTCGAGGTGTCGTGGCCAAGTGATGCACAGAAAAGCACGCGGAACCGCCTCGGCATGTCAGTGCGTGACTCGCCGCGCATAATCCCGCCGCGGCTGGGTTTCGCGCAATTGCTCGTAAAGTTTCCGGTAGGCGGCAACGACGTCGGGGAACATCCATCGGTTGTTGTCGCTCGCCAGGCGCTCGCTGATCTCGACGATTTTGTGCGGGTCGGCTGCGATGGATAGCATGCTGCGGGCGAGCGACGCCGGGTCGGCATCGGTGAGCCATCCCGTTACGCCGTCCACGATTGCCTCAGGCATTCCGCCAAATCGCGTTCCGAGCAACGGTCGGCCAGCCGCCTTGGCGTCGGCGACGACGAGCGGACCGGGGTCATGCCAAATCGATGGTGCGATCACGACGTCGATCGCCCGATAGAAGTCATCGGGCGAGACAAATCCCAGAAATTCGACGCGCGCGTTCGGGGCGATCGCCCGAAGCCGCTGCTGCTCGTTGTCACTGACCCGGCCGGCGATCAACGTCTTGAAGCGTTCGCGCGGCAGCGTGGCCAGCGCGCGCATCAGGTTTTCGATGCCCTTTTCCTCGGTGATGCGCCCGATGAATCCGAATGTCACCTCTCCGGTGCAGAGCGGTCGAAGATGGGGAGCGCTTGGCGGCGCCGTCGAGGCGTTATGGATGACAGTACGGATCGGCGTATCGGCAAACAAGCCAAGATCCGTGTGGATCGACAGCACGCGTGCGCTGACCCCGACCACTGCACTTAGCCAATGTGTCGCGCGTTTGCGATGATAGGTCAGCAATGCGCAGCTGGTGCAGGTGTGCTCGCAGGATTTGCCTTTGGCAAACCGGGAGCAGCGCGGGCAGGTCAAATAATAATCGTGGATCGTGTGAAGGACGGGAACGCCGAGTTGCGCCCCGGCTCGCCAGATCGCAGTGGTCAATCCGGACAAATTATTGGAGTGGATGATGTCCGGTTTGAACGCGTGGATTCGCTCCTCGATCATCGGCGCCTGGATCTGCCAGTCCTCGATCGCATGCCATATGCTGCGCAGCGCAACGTTCTTCGGCTCGTTGAAAGGCAAGTAGACGTTCTGCACGGGGGCGGTGTAGATATCGATGCCGTTATGTGCTTCCGGGCGTCGATCGTCTGAAGTGGCGGTGCGGACAACTTCCACTTGGTCGCCGCTCTCCGCGAGGCCTTCTGCGAAACGGCGCGCGAATATTTCTGCTCCTCCAACGACCATCGGTGTCTGGGGCGTGGGATAGAGTGAGGATGTCAGAAGAACCTTCATTGTGCCAATCTCATTGTTGAAAGCAAAGGGAAGTCGTCAGGATCATTCTGCTTGGGGCCGCATGCTCTCCCGATATCGCTCATCTCTCGGCCCGGACTTCGAAGTCGAGCGCGGCAGGCGAATTCGCTCGGATCAGGAGCGGTGTGCTCGAGATCGGCATCCAAACTCCGGACGCGGGCCTGGTCGAAGCGTCGCAAGGGGCGCCGTAGGTTGCATTGGGCGCGTCGGATCGTAGCCGAACCACGTGACGCTGGTTCGGATCGCTGGACCAGAGCGCAATCCGCTGGCCAGCTGGCGTTGATGCGACGATCGAAACAACTCCGTCTGCTAATTTCCTTTCTTGCGCATCGGTGCTCGATCGGACAAACGCCCAGGCGTCGCGGACCGCGCAGGCTGCGGGCTTTGGCGAATTGTCAAACCGATAGAGCCCGAAATTGTGCTCGAGGTCGGAGGCATCCGTGCCGCTGTCCTTGAGCTCGTAGAGCCATATGCCCTTTAACCAGCGCGATGCGGTCGAGGCCCAAAGGACAAGCTGGGCCATGTTGTCTGCTTCGGCCTGCTCATTGACGCCGCATTTGTTGGCTGCCGTGGGCCAGCCGGCCTCGGTCAAATAGATCGGAAAGGTCGGGTTGCCGCTGGCGTCGCTGACGAGGCGGTGAAATGCGTTCAAGCGATCGATGACTTCCGCTGAGGTGCGCTTGGCCGGACCCATACAGAAATTGTAGAGGTGGATCGAGGCGCCATCAGCATATTGAAGAATGCCCGATCGCAGCATCCGCTCGGTCCACGTCCAGCCAGGGTCGTCGCCAATTGCACCCACAACGAAGGGAGCGTCAGGCGCGGCCTGCTTTACGCTGGGCCGAACCGCCTTTGCCAAGGCAAGATAGTTGTCGACCGAGAACGCAAGATCCTTCTTGGCCGCCAGATTCCATTCATTCCAGAGCTCGAAGATCGGACGCTCCGGGGCGACCGAGCGCGCCGCGGCCGACGCATAGGCGGCAAACCGCCCGCGCGCTTCGTCCGTGGTGGGTGGCATCGAATTCGGGACGAGATGATGCCCGAATGCAAGAATAAGGAAGGGCCGCGCGACGCCGGATCGGATCTGGGCATCCAGACGGCCGAGCTGCGGGGGAAAGCCCATCCGACCGCCGTCGTGCTCGAAATCGGACCAGGGAAAATCGTCGCGAAAGGCGTTCAGGCCCAGTTCCTTGATCTGGCCGATATTGGTCGCCGGCACGTAGCCGCGCGGGCTGACGGGACCGCCGAGTCCCTGATGAGTACCGACACCAAGCAGCAACCGGCGGTCCAGCGGCTGAGAAGCTTGAGCGAACGCGCAAGAGATCGACAAGCCGATTGTAAGGAGCCACACGACGGTCTGTCGAGCGGCGCTGCTGCTCAAGGTGCTGTGCATCATCTAGATCGCGCCCACCGCGGTCCTCGCTCGTGAGGTCAGGGGATTTCCTGACGCCGGTCCTTTTCTGGTGGCTTCGCCGTGCCTGGGATTGCGTCCATTCACTTCAAATTTTGCTCGGCAGGTCCGACTGCAGCCCGGGTCTGCTTTTCGGAACGAAGCTCGTGGCTCTGCAGCACGTCCATATAGACTTGCTGAAGCTGACGATGCGTCTTCTGCACGTCGTAGAACTGCCTGAAGCGATCGTAGCCGCGATGCCCCAACACCTTCAGGTCGAGATCTAGCATGCGCTGGAAGCCCTGGACGAGCTGGGTGGCGGAGACCGGCTCGCAGAGCGTACCCGTCACGCCGTCAACCACGATTTCCGGAAGTGCGCCGATGCGAAACGCGAGGATTGGCTTGGCGGCACGCATGGCTTCCAGCGCGACCAGACCGAAAGCCTCCCAACGCGAGGGGATCACAACCAGATCTGCTGCCTCCAGATGACCCTCGATCTCGCGGCGATCGAGCCAGCCGAGCAGTGTGACGTTTGGAGGAACGGCGGGTCCATCGAACTTGCCGACGACCGAGGCGCCGACAATGCGCACATCCAGCACGTCTTGGAGCCTTGTTGCCGCTTCGATCAACAAATCATAGCCCTTCTGCCGATCCAGACGCCCGATGAAGAGCACCTTGGTCTTCTTGGATGGCCAGGCCGATGGCCAAGTCGCTGCCACTGCTTTGGGGTCCGGGCGTGTTCTCGAGATGCCATTATGTACGAGCGTGAGGCGATCAACTGAGATCCCCGCGCGAATGGCTTCGTTGAACTCATCGGCTGAGATGCAGATGATCCGGTCGGTCGTTCGCGCCAGAACATTCTCGGCAGCTTTCGCAACCTGGTGACTCAGGCGGCCCGTCTCGCGCGAGAATGCCCAGCCATGTGGACAATAGATGACGCCCGGTGCTTGGGGCCTTGCTGCGAGCGCGGGGCGAAGAACGAGGCCAGCAAACGAGGAGTGTAGGTGGACGACATCGGGTTTCAATGCGTCGATCGCCTGCAGGCTCGCCCGCAGCATCTGGAAGAGACCCGCGACGCTGCGGCCGGGTCGCTCGAATGTCGTTATACGGTCGTCATCGATGGCAAGGTCACCGCGATGATCGGACGGTACGACGTAGTGGACGTTGCCGACGCCGAAGCTTGCTTCTTGTTGTGGATGCAGCTCGTTCAGATAGCTCGCAATTCCGCCCCGGATCGTCTCAGCGACGTGCAGCACCTTGAGCGGCCGTTGGAGCGAGCCTGACATCGCGAAGTCCCTTCGTTGTCGTCAGCAGAATCCCGTTAACGTTCCTCCCAATACGGAGCAATATTTTGACGGCGATGTGGTGTTGTTGCGCCGAGAATTTTTCGTTCGCCACTCGCCGCGGAAAAAGTGAATTTGATTGGAACGAAAAATGGCGGCGAGCATTTCATGGGGTTGCGCGTGTCAGTTGACCTGTCGGTCCGACAGGAATTGGAGCAATGAATCTGCAGAGCGTTGCCATGAATACATCGCAACGCGCTTCTGCTGCTTCATACGCTCGTCCTCCGTGATGCTGCCTCCTTTCAATCGTTCCTGCATGCACCGGCGCAATGCAGTCGCATTTGTGGCGTCGAAATAGGCAGCCGCATCGCCGCAAGTCTCCCTGACTGCGTCGGCGGTCGATGCGATCACAGGACATCCGAACAACATGGCTTCGAGCGGCGGCACGCCAAATCCTTCATAGAGGGATGGAAAAACGAATGCTGAAGCGCGCGCATAGAGTGCGGCGATCTCACTGTCGGTCAGGCGACCTGCCAGGATCACGTTTGAGTCCGCCTCGCCCAGATTGTCCTGGAAGACGCTGTTGTTGTGGCTGCCGACGATGACGAGTGGAACGTCGGGCCGGTCCAACAGATGCACGGCTCGAACCGCAACCGAGAGATTTTTGTTCTTTGTTCGCGAGCCGATGAAGAGAAAATAGCTGTTGGGGTCGAGGCCCAACCGGTCGAGAATGGTGTAATCCGGCTCGGTCGAGGCGAAGTGCTCTGCGCTGTTGGGAAACACCGGAATCGTCGAAGCGCTCAGATTCAGAGTTGCGGCGAGCTCCTCACGCGAAAAATTTGAGACCGTCGCGATGGTTGCACACCGCGCAAGCAGCCGATCGATCGTCCGATGCACCGTACGATAGCGCCAGCCGAAGAAATCAGGACGGCGGAATATCTGGGCATCGTGAATGACCACGATTTGGTCACGATGCAGCACGGGGCCCGAATTTGCCAGGCTGATCAGGCACCCGCTCTTGGTCGCGCGTGCCAGATCAATCTGGTCCCAGGCATGTCCGCTCAGGCGCCCAACCTTTTCAATCGCGATCTTTTCGAGCGCGGGCAGGTTGTGCGCATCGGGAGGAATCATCAATCGCCATTGTGCATGTTGTAGTCTCACCGGGAACCGACCCGAGGTCAGCGCGAGGTCCAAGGCTTTCACGATTTCGAGGGCATAGCGTTGAACGCCGGTCAGCGCCTGAGACAGGAATCGGCCATTGATGAAGAAGGTCTGGTTCTTGCAATTTGCGTAAGAGCTTTTGGAGTTCTGTGTGGTCATGATGCTCGGGCGTTACATGGAGCGGCCAGCCGATGACCCGTACAAAGCAGGGGTTCGGCACGGAAATATGACCAGGCAAAAATGCGCCATGGATGCTGGCACCAGGTTCCTGCACACCGGTGCGGGCTTCATTTACGAGGGGTGCTCGCCGCAGGGCTGACTCATCTTGCAGGGCCCGATCCTTTGCCGCGCCAATATGGGCGCGCAAAGGCGATTCCAATGCGCTATGGTTCGCCCGAACAATGTGGTTGTGTCGCGCACATCAGCCGCGCTGCCCTGGAGTTGTCATGACCGATGATACGCACACGATCCGCAGTGGCCGCCTCGGCGCCACCGTCAAGGCGCAAGGCGCCGAGATGTGCTCGCTGAGGCACGAGGACGGCACTGAATTCGTCTGGCAGGCAGGTCCGGCCTGGCCGCGTCACGCGCCCCTGCTGTTTCCGATCGTCGGGCGTCTCGCCAATGACGAATTGCGGCACCGGGGCAAGACGTACCGGCTCACCCAGCACGGTTTTGCGCGCGACAACCGTTTCGTCTGGGCGGAGCGCGGCGACAGCCGCTGCGTGCTGGTGCTCGAGGACAGCGAGGCGACGCGCGCGCTCTATCCGTTCGCATTCCGCTTGACGGCAACCTATGCGCTCGACGACAGAGGTCTCGATCTCACGCTCACGGTCACCAATACAGGCAAGGAGACATTGCCGGCATCGCTCGGTGGTCATCCCGCCTTCAACTGGCCGCTGCAGGCAGGCGTGACGAAGGAGAGTTATGCGCTCACCTTCGCTCAGGCGGAGCCGTCGCCTATCCGTCGTGTCGAGGGTGGGTTGATGCGGGTAGCCGCAGAGCCGAGCCCTGTCCAAGGCGCGGTGTTGCCCTTGTCCGAATCTCTGTTCGTCGATGACGCCGTGATCTTCGATCAGATCAACAGCACTGCGGTCCGCTACGCTTCCCGGGATGGCGGCGGGCCCTGGCTCGCAATGTCCTGGCGCGGCTTTCGTGAGCTCGGCGTTTGGTCGAAAACATCAGGCGCGCCGTTCCTCTGCATCGAGCCCTGGCGCGGTTATGCGAGCCCCATGGGCTTCGAGGGCGAATTCGTCGACAAGCCCGGCCTGATGCACATCGCACCAGGCGCGGAGGAGCAGTTGTTGTTCCGAATCGAGGCCGGAGCGTCCTGAGCCGGACGGCCTCGCCGGGTCATCAACCGGCAGCCAAGGCACACCCAGCGCGCAAGAAACGCCGGCGACATGTCGAGGCCGTCGCCATGCGAGACCAGGTCGGCCGTGATTTTCCAGCGGCCGGTGTCGACCGCGAGGCAAGCCGCACCGGCTCTCAGGCGCTCAGCGCATGCCTGCCGCGGGAGCTGCGATGATCGGTTGGAGCGTGGAGCGGCTCGATCCGACGGACGTCAGGCGGCGCGCAAGATCCTGCGCGCGCCGTTCGATCAGGTACCAGGTGGCGCGCGCGACGAGATAGCTCGAAGCGGTGGTGATGACATAGACGAGCAGCAGCGATGCCAATCCATCGGCGAACGGCCAGAGCCGGTGCAGGCCGTAGATCACCGCGAAATGCGACAGGTACATCGAATAGGAGTTGCGGCCGAGCGCCTCGATCGGCGCGAAACGGAGTGCAAGACGAATGCACCAGAACACGAGCGCGCCGAGCGCGAGGTTGATCAGGAGATAGTTGAACTCGTGCGCCCCGGTTGCGCGGTTGGCGACGAAGGAAAGTGCGATGAAGCCGGCGAGGGTCGCGGCGTCCGACTTGGTGAAACCATCGCGCAGCGCGAAGAACAGCGCACAGCCGACCAGGAAGATCGGCAGCTGGTTCAGGAAGCTGATGTGCAGCGCGGTCCAGACGAAGGATTCCTGATCCGGCCCGTAATAGGCCAGGAACTGCTCGAACGCCCATGTCTTGAACAGACCGACATTGACCAGGTGCAGCACGATCGCGAGCAGCAGATAGAGATTGCGACGCGATCCGAATGCCGTGATCACGAGCGGGAAGACGAGATAGAACGTCATTTCGGCGGCAATCGACCAGTCGCCCGGCACGACGCTGTTGACGCTGTCCGGCCAGAAGCCGTGCAGGAATGTCGCCGTCAGGATCACCTGAAGCGCTCCGATGCCATCAGGCGCGTTGTAGCTCGGTCCGGTGCCGTTGATGAAAAGATAGACCGGGATCGCGAGCCAGAACAGCGGCGCGATGCGCAGGAAGCGGCGGATATAGAATTTGCGCGTCGCATCCGCCTCGTCGCGTCGTGTCCACATCAGGCACATCGTGATGGCGCTGACGAAGTAGAATATGTCGACGCCGGTCCAACCGTACAGGAGGGCGTCGTCGAGCGCGTGAATGTGTGACGGAAAGGATTGCGAAACGTGGATCGCGATCACGGCCGCGATGGCGATGCCGCGCAGGACGTCGAGCGTGTGCGAACGGCCGAACGGCGCCGCGCCTGTATCGGTTCGACCGGCCAACCAGGCCTGCCCCTGCATCACGCTTGCTCCGTGGTCTTGCGCATCTGCCGCGCTTGCGAAGTGAAAGCATAGAGGCCGCGCCAGCCGAACCGAAGCGGAAGCCTCTTCTTGCGTTAACCAGCAGTCAACGGCCGCCCGCGCTTCCGGATCTCGATTCTGGATGTCGTTGTTTCGGCCGCGCCCAGCTCGGCATTCCCGGCCTGGGCACAGGTTGATGCCGACAACAGCACCGCCATCACGACGTGCTTCCACGTCGCGTCGAGACTTGCTTGTTTCGGATCCCGCCGCATCGAGCCCGTCCTACGTCATTGGCGTTAACATCCGATGTGCCGCCGGGGCTGCCGCCGGTCGGAAGGCTGTCCGGTGCACCCGGCCATGGCACGATCTCGGGAACGGCCACCCGTCATACGTGTTGTGGTTTGGCGCCAGCCCGCCCGATGCTATGGTGGCCCGCAATCTCTTCATGACAGGACGAGGATATTTCAGTGGCTGATGTTCATCCCGCGGCGGGCAAGCTGGCTTCGCCGAACGCGCTCGCCAACATTCCGCGGCTCGTGACGGCCTATTTCGCTGGCATTCCGGACACGGCAGACCCGGCCCAGCGGGTGGCGTTCGGCACTTCGGGCCATCGCGGCACCTCGCTCAAGAACAGTTTCAACGAGGGGCACATCCTCGCGACGACGCAGGCGATCTGCGACTACCGGCAGGAAAAGGGGCTGACCGGTCCACTCTTCATCGGCATCGACACCCATGCGCTGGCCGAACCGGCGCTCGTGAGTGCCGTGGAGGTGTTCGCGGCGAACGGCGTCGAGCTGATGATCGACAAGGATCACGGCTACACGCCGACGCCTGTCATCTCGCACGCGATCCTGACCTACAACAAGGGTCGCGCCGGCGGCCTCGCCGATGGCGTCGTCGTCACGCCCTCGCACAATCCGCCTGAGGATGGCGGCTACAAATACAACCCACCGCATGGCGGTCCGGCCGACACCGATGTCACAGGGGTCGTCGAGAAGCGCGCCAACGCCTATCTCGCCGATGGGTTGAAGGGCGTGAAGCGCATGGACTATGCCAAGGCCCTGAAATCCTCGACCGTCCATGCCTACGACTACATGACCCCCTACGTCGCCGATCTCGGCAATGTCGTCGATCTCGAGCTCGTCAAATCCGCCGGCATCACGATCGGCATCGATCCGCTCGGCGGCGCGGCCGTGCATTACTGGCATCCGATCATCGAGCGCTACGGCCTCAAGGCCACCGTGGTCAACGAGGCGATCGATGCGACCTTCCGCTTCATGACGGTCGACTGGGACGGCAAGATCCGCATGGACTGCTCCTCGCCTTACGCGATGGCGAGCCTGATCGCGATGCGCGACCGTTTCGACGTCGCCTTCGCCAACGATACCGACGCCGACCGTCACGGCATCGTCACCCGCACCGGCGGGTTGATGAACCCGAACCATTATCTGGCGACCGCGATCTCCTATCTGTTCGCGCACCGGCCGAACTGGAGCAAGGGCGCGGCAATCGGCAAGACCGTCGTATCGAGCTCGATCATCGACCGCGTCGCCAAGAAGCTCGGCCGCAAGCTGGTCGAGACGCCGGTCGGCTTCAAGTGGTTCGTCGACGGCCTCGTCACCGGGAGCTTCGGCTTCGGCGGCGAGGAGAGTGCAGGGGCCTCGTTCCTGCGCCGCGACGGCACGGTGTGGACCACCGACAAGGATGGCATCATCCTCGGCCTGCTGGCCGCCGAGATCATGGCGAAGACCGGCCGCGATCCGAGCCAGCTGTTTCATGATCTCACCGCCGAGTTCGGCGTGCCGCATTACGCGCGCATCGATGTTGCCGCGACCGGCCCGCAGAAGAATATCCTGAAATCCGTCACGCCCGAGCAACTCGGCCTGAAGGATCTCGCCGGCGATCCCGTTCGCGCAACGCTGAGCAAGGCGCCCGGCAACGGCCAGCCGTTCGGCGGCATCAAGGTCGAGACCGATTTCGGCTGGTTCGCGGCGCGGCCGTCGGGCACGGAGGATGTGTACAAGATCTACGCCGAGAGTTTCCGCAGCACCGAGCACCTGAAGCGGATTCAGGAAGAAGCCCAGGCCGGGCTCGCGAAGGTGTTCGCGGCGTAGCTGCCGGGCGGGGCCCCAGATGCCCCTTCGAGAGAGCGGTTGCCGCATTCTCCGCTGTCATCACCCGCGAAAGCGGGTGATCCAGTACGCCGCGGCCGCGATTATGTGAACGCAATGTCGGCCGCGGCGTACTGGATTCCCCGCTTTCGCGGGGAATGACAGTGATCTCGTGGTTGTATACATTGTCTCCATAATAGGTACTGTAGTAAGCAAATAAGGGCTTGAACGATTTTCCTCCTTCGCTATTGTATACATAACGCATACAGCAGCTTTGGGAGACGCCCATGACAAAACCCTTCCCGATGAATGCCTGGTACGCCGCCGCGTGGGACGCCGAGGTGAAGCCGGCGCTGTTGCCGCGGACGATCTGCGGCAAGCATGTCGTGATGTATCGGAAGGCCGATGGCTCGGTGACTGCGCTGGAGGATGCCTGCTGGCACCGCCTGGTGCCGT
>NZ_FOQM01000021.1:140534-142354 GCF_900113735.1 Bradyrhizobium sp. Gha | reverse complement strand
ACCACGTCGGGCGGCACGGTCGGCTGGACCTACAGCGTGGCTGACAACGCCACCGATGATCTCGCCGCCGGCCAGACCGCGACCGAGAGCTTCACCGTCAGCATCGCCGACGGCCACGGCGGCACCGTCGACCAGATCGTGACGGTGACGGTCACCGGCACCAACGAGGCGCCGACCATCGTCGCCGGGTCGACCACGGCGACCGGCGCGGTGACGGAAGACGCGACCACGCCCGACCTCTCGACCACCGGCACCATCGCCTTCAACGATGTCGACCTGATCGACACCCATACCGCAAGCGTCACCGCGGCTTCCGGCAACACGCTGGGCGGCACGCTGACCCTGGGCGCGGTGAGCGAGAGCGCGACGACCTCGGGCGGCACCGTCGGCTGGACCTACACCGTGGCGGACAACGCCACCGATGATCTCGCCGCCGGCCAGACCGCGACCGAGAGCTTTACGGTGACGATCGCCGACGGCCATGGCGGCACCGTCGACCAGATCGTGACGGTGACGGTCACCGGCACCAACGAGGCGCCGACCATCGTCGCGGCGGCCACCACGGCGACCGGGGCGGTGACGGAAGACGCAACCACGCCCGACCTCTCGACCACCGGCACCATCGCGTTCAATGACGTCGACCTGATCGACACCCATACCGCAAGCGTCACCCCGGATTCCGGCAACACGCTGGGCGGCACGCTGACCCTGGGCGCGGTGAGCGAGAGCGCAACGACGTCGGGCGGCACGGTGGGCTGGACCTACACCGTCGCGGACAACGCCACCGATGATCTCGCCGCCGGCCAGACCGCGACCGAGAGCTTCACCGTCAGCATCGCCGACGGCCATGGCGGCACCGTCGACCAGATCGTGACGGTGACGGTCACCGGCACCAACGAGGCCCCGACCATCGTCGCCGGGGCCACCACGGCGACCGGCGCCATCACCGAGGTCGCAGGAACGACCGGATCGACGAGCGCGGACAGTGCATCTGGCTCGATCGCATTTGGCGACGTCGACCTCTTGGATACGCACACGATCAGCCAGGACGCGCCGACCTTCGTCTTGTCGGGCGGTAGCCTGACCTCGCAGCAGATCAGCGTGCTGACGGCGGCCAGCACGCTCAGCCTCAACACGAGCGACAGCACAAGCACGGGGGCGGGCGCCGTCGCCTGGAGCTACAGTGCCCAGGACAAGACCTTCGACTTCCTCGCTGCCGGCCAGACTCTGGCAGTGACCTACCTCGTTTCAGTCAAGGACGGCCATGGCGGCACCGTCGGCCAGAACGTGGTTGTCACAATCACCGGCACAAATGATGCGCCGGTCCTGAACGCCAATGGGGGATCGCTCTCCTACACCGAGAATCAGTCCGCGACGGCGATCGACAGTGCGGTGACGGCCTCGGATGTTGACAGTCCCAATCTGACCGGCGCGACTGTGAGCATTGCAGCCGGCTTCGTTTCCGGCGAGGATGTTCTCGCCTTCACGAACCAGAACGGTATCACGGGGACCTACAACGCGGCGACCGGTGTGTTGACGCTGACGGGATCTGCGACTGCGGCCCAGTACCAGGCGGCGTTGGAGGCGGTGACGTACTTCAACGCGAGCGATAATCCGTCAGGCGCGACCCGTACGATCAGCTATCAGGTTGATGACGGCCAGGCGGCAAACCACGCCAGCAACATCGTGACCTCGACGGTCACGGTGACGCCGGTCAACGATGCGCCGGTGGCGGCGGCGCCCTCGACGCATTATGCGGCGACGGAGCAGACCAGCCTGACCTTGAAGAACACCGGCCTGTCGGTCAGCGACGTCGACGG
>NZ_FOQM01000021.1:0-140064 GCF_900113735.1 Bradyrhizobium sp. Gha | reverse complement strand
AGCTACAGCGACAACACCGACACGCCGAGCGCCTCGACCACGCTGACGCTGTCGATCAACGACAACGGCAACACCGGCAGCGGCGGCGCCAAGACGGCGAGCGCCTCCTCGACCATCGACATCACTGCGGTCAATGATGCGCCTGTCAACACGGTGCCTGGGGCACAAACGACGAACGTCAACACGACCAAGGCGATCACAGGACTCAGCATTTCCGACGTCGATGCAGGAGGCGGCAGCGAGACCGTCACCTTGTCGGTCACCAACGGCAACCTGACCGTCTCGGGAGGGACTGCAGGAATCAGCGGCAGCGGAACGTCGACTGTGACGCTGACCGGAACGGTGAGCGCCATCAATTCCACCCTGGCCGCGACGGTGAACTACGTTCCGACGACGAATTTTTCCGGGACCAGCACCCTGACGATGACGACGAACGACAACGGTCACACCGGAACGGGTGGGGCGCTGACCGACATCGACACAGTGACAATTTCTGTTGCCAGTCCGAGCCCGTTCACGCTTACGACCGGCACGGACACTGTCGTCTTTGCGTCTGGCACAAATACCGTGAATGGAACGACTGCGACCCTGAACTCCACGGACAAGCTGACCGGAGGGTCGGGCACGGACACGCTGAACGTCACCGACGGCGGCCTGGGGCCGTTCACCTTCGGGAACGGCTCGGGAAATACACTTCTCACAAATTTTGAAAAGATCGTACTGACCGACACCAACAACGGAAATCACACCGACAGCATCACCTTCACGTCGACGTTCCAGAACAATGGAACGCTCACCGTCGACGGCTCCGGAATCGGAGGCAATGGCAAGCTCAGCATGGATGCAAGCGCCGTTACGACGGGAGCATTCGTTGTCATCGGCGGAAACGACAACGATACGCTCAAGGGTGGTTCTGGAGCCGACACCATCAATGGCGGCAACGGAAGCGATGCGATCACGGGAAACGGTGGCGGCGACACACTGACGGGTGGTGCAGGTAACGACACGTTCAAATACAACGGGGTGACCGACTCCAGTCATTCCGCTTTCGACAGAGTTACCGATTTCACGTCGGGTAGCGACAAAGTTCAGTTTAACTTAGGTGACGGTGTCAATTCGGTCGCCAACACTGCCTTGACCACCGCGAACGGTTCTGTGGCAGCGAATACGGCTGCCTGGTTTGTCGATACTGCCAACAATCAGGTGATTGTCTACGCCAACCCCACAGCCAGCGCGCTGAGTGGCGGCAACCCAGGTCTTATCGAGATACATCTCACGGGAACGACAACGTTCGCCAAGACTGACATCACGACCGGCGGGACTGCACCGGCCGGCGTTGCCGGAGAGCCGATCAATCTCGCCCTGACCAGCCCGACCGGAAACGACACGCCAGTGACCTTAACGGTCACCGGCGCCCCATCGGATTGGACCTTGAGCGGCGGGACGCATAATTTGGACGGCTCCTGGACGGTGACGACGAACGATGTCTCTGCGCTGACAGTCACGACGGGCGCACACTTTGGCGGCGCTCTGGTGCTTGACGTTGCCGAAACCTGGACCAGTGCCGACGGAATTGTTGCCGGCAGGGTCTTGATGGACAACGTCGAGGCCTATGCGCCGAATTCGCCGATCTTCGCGATATCGGGCGACGATAACCTGACCGCCTCGAGGGGCAACGACCTGCTCGTGTTCTCGCAGCCGATCGGCCACGACACCGTCAACGGCTTCGACGTGGCGCACGACACGATCGACCTGATCGGCTACGACGGGTTCACGTCCTTCGCCGATGTTCAGGCTCATACCGCCGGTGACGGCGCCGGCAATGCGGTGATGACGTTGGGCGACGGTCAATCGATCACCCTGAACGCAATTGATGCGACTTCGCTCACGTCGAACGATTTCGTGTTCGATCAAACGCCCACCACCGAAAACAGCGACAGTATGACCATCGGTGACGGAGCCATGCTGCCGCTCAGCGGCGTCATCCACAATACCGGCTCGATCTCGCTGGCCTCGACCGGCGATCAGACCGACCTGCAATTGATCGAGCATGGCATCACGCTCGATGGCGGCGGGCAGGTGGTCCTGTCGGACAGTGACGAGAATTTCGTCACGGGGGCGGCATCCGACGTCACGCTCACGAATGTCGACAACACCATTTCCGGCGCCGGCCATCTCGGCGCGGGATCGATGATCCTGGTCAATGAAGGTCTGATCATCGCAACCGGCACGAAATCGCTGCAGCTCGATACCGGAGCCAATGCGATCACCAACTCCGGAACCTTGGAAGCGACCGGAACCGGCGGCCTGACGATCGACAGTGGCGTGACCAACTCGGGCCTGATCTGGGCGAATGGAGCAAATGTCGTTGCCAATGGCGACGTGAGCGGAGGGAGCGCGCTGATCTCAGGTTCGGCCAAGCTGGAATTCGCTGACGCCGCATCGTCAGAGGTCAAGTTCGACTTTGGCGCGGCCGGCACCCTGCAGCTGGATCATTCGGTGGCGTTCACCGGATCGGTTTCAGGTCTTTCGACGACCGATCAGCTTGATCTGCGTGACATCGTTCAGGGATCCGCGACAACGGCGACCTATACGGCCAACGAGACCGGCACAGGTGGAACGCTCAGCGTGAGCGACGGCGTGCACACCGCCAATGTCGCCATCCTGGGCCAGTACACAGCGGATGATTTCGAAATTGCGGCTGACGGGTCCGGGGGTACTCTGATCAAGTCCCATGATCCGAGTTCGATCGCATGAGCTGCAGCGCGCGGGCAGTGCGTCCGGTTCTGCTGCTGAAGAAAGGTTACGACTGATCACTGTTGGGAGGCGGTTGCCGCCGAGCGTTGTATGAATAGTCCGTCGACCAGATCCGATGAACTCCGCCGGTTGCTGAAGCGGTCGGGAGGCTACTTCGTCACTGCCGCCATCTTTAGCTTGGCCATCAACCTGCTTTATCTGGCCGGCCCGCTTTACATGCTGCAGGTCTATGACCGCGTCATCTCGAGCTCCAGCGAGATCACGCTACTGATGCTGACGATTGCGCTGCTCACGGCATTCGCGGCGCTCGCAGGTCTCGACGCGGTGCGCGCGCGCGTGCTGACGCGCACCAGCATCCGGCTCGATCAAGACATCGCTCCGCGGGTCATGACCGCCATCATCGATCGCTCGGCCAAAATCGGTGGGGCGCGTAGCCGGCTGTTGCGTGACTTCGATACATTCCGCCAGTTCGTCACCGGGGCCGGCATTCATGCGGTCTTTGATCTGCCGTGGGTGCCGATCTATCTCGCCGTGATCTTCGGGCTGCATCCACTCCTGGGCGCATTTGCGTTGGCGTGTTCGATCATCCTGATCATGATGGCCTTGCTCAACGAATGGATTGTCAAGCCACCGCTCGCGGAATCCAGCGAAGCGGCCAGCCGAAGTTACGGTTTCACCGAGATGAGCCTGCGCAACACCGAAGTGGTGCGCGCGATGGGGATGACCGCTGGCCTGCTGCAGCGCTGGAGTGGAGATCGCGATCGCATGCTCGAGCGCCAGGTCACTGCGAGCGACCGCGCTGCGACAATCCAGAGCCTGATTCGATTTCTGCGGCTGTCCATGCAATCCTTGATCCTCGGACTTGGCGCTTATCTCGTGATCGAGCGGTTGACGACGGCAGGTGCGATGTTTGCCGCCAGCATTCTTCTCGGTCGCGCCTTGCAGCCGGTCGAGCAGGTCGTTGGATCCTGGCGCGGCCTGGTCGCAGCGCGTGGCGCATTCCTGCGCTTGCGCGAGCTGCTGTCGGCCCATCCGCCGCATGAAGCCGCGTTGACGCTGCCCCGGCCGGCAGGCCGGGTTTCAGTCGAAGCACTGTCGTTTACCGTTCCCGGCATCTCAAGGCCGGTCTTGCGCGGCGTCACGTTTCAGATCGAACCGGGTGAGGTGCTGGGGATCATCGGTCCCTCCGGCGCAGGCAAATCCACGCTGGCCCGTCACATCGTGGGCGTGCAGGAACCAGCTGCCGGCACCGTACGTCTCGACGGATCCGATGTGTCGAGCTGGATCAGGTCGTCACTTGGCCGGCATCTGGGCTATCTGCCCCAGGACATCGAGTTGTTTGCCGATAGTGTTGCGGCCAATATCTGCAGGTTCAATCTCGGCCAGGACCAGGACATCATTGCGGCGGCGCGCATGTCCGGCGTGCACGAGATGATTTTGCGGCTTCCCGACGGTTACGACACCCAGGTCGGTGAAGGTGGCGCGATCCTGTCCGGCGGCTATCGCCAGCGCATTGGCCTCGCACGCGCGGTCTACGGCAATCCGAGCCTGGTCGTGCTCGATGAGCCCAGTTCCAATCTCGATGCGGACGGCGATGCTGCGCTTGCCGACTGCATCATGCAACTGAAAAAGCGTGGAACGACGGTGGTCATCATTTCCCATCGGCCCGTCACCATCAGTGTGGTCGACAAGATATTGCTCATGCGCGAAGGCGCCGTCGAAATGTTCGGACCGCGGAGCGAGATCCTCGCTCGTCTGACACGCCCCGTTCCGGTTCATGCCGTCCAGGGAGCGGCCAGCTAGGAAACCTCAAATGACGGTGCGCGACAACGCAAATCGATCGGGGCGGGACGGCATGCCGAACGATTCCATCCGCCATGTTGCCGCCGCCGGGTGGCTGATCATCGCGATCTTTTTCGGCGGCATCGGCGCCTGGGCGGTGACCGCACCGCTCAATGGCGCGGTCGTCGCCAACGCGGTCGTCAAGGTCGATGGCAACCGCAAGAGCGTCCAGCACCTGGACGGCGGCATCATCAAGGAACTGCACGTCAGGGAGGGCGAGCGGGTGCTCGCAGGTGATCTCTTGATCGTGCTGGACGAGACCCAGGCGCGGGCCGAGTATGATGTGCTGACCCAGCAATATGCCGTGCTTCGCGCAACCGAGGTGCGGCTATTGACCGAGCTCGATCACGGGTCCCAGCTCGTCATGCCGAACGATCTCAAGGCACGGTCCGACGATCCGTACCTGAAGAGCGTCTGGAATGGCCAGGTCAGCCAGTTCGAAAGCCGCCGCGCGGCGCTCGAGGGCCAGCGCAGCGTGATCCGGGAAAAGATCAATCAGCTCGGCTCGCAAATCATTGGCGCGAAGGCACAGGTCAAATCATTTACGGATCAGATCAACTCGGTCCGCAGTGAGGCCAAGGACATTGCGCCACTCGTCGAGCGCGGCCTGATCGCGCGACCGCGAATTCTGCAACTGGAGCGCACGGCCTACGGTCTGGAGGGCCAGATCGCTGATACCGACGCCAATATCGCCAAGGCTCGCCAGGCGATTGCCGAGCAGGAGCAACAGACCGCCCAGCTCGACAACGATCGCATGACTGAAGTTACCAAGGATCTGCGTGATACCCAGGCCAGACTGCTGGAGGTGATTCCGAAGGCGTTGAGCGCCAAGGCAGTGTTGGGCCGCATGGAGATCCGAGCGCCCTATACCGGACGGGTCGTGGGACTGAACGTGTTCTCGGTGGGCGGCGTGATCCAGCGCGGCGACAAGATTCTGGACATCGTGCCCGACGAGGATTCACTCACCATCGAGGCCCAGGTCGCCGTGGACGACATCAGCGACGTGCATCCGCGCACGCGCGCCGAGGTCCATCTCACGGCCTACAAGCAGCGTATCGTGCCGATCATTCATGGCGATGTCATTCAGGTCTCGGCGGATCGTCTGACCGATCCCAAAACCAACAGCCCCTACTACACGGCCTTCGTCCGCATCGATCAGGACGAGCTGGCGGCCATGCCCAAGATCCGGCTCTATCCCGGCATGCCCGCAACGGTCATGATTCCGACCGCGCAACGCACTGCGTTTGAATACCTCGTCGGGCCGCTGGTGATGTCATTCAACCAGTCGTTCCGGCAGAGATGAGAGGCTGCCGGAGCGGGATTTATCGGGCTTCGATTTCGTCCACTGCCAAGACCCCGACCTGGCACTGCATTGGATGCAAGTCCCGGAAGAGATCGAGGGCAGGGAGGTTCGGAGCGCGGCAGGCGATGGCCTTGGCGGCAAGTGAGGGCTCATTATCGGACAGGGGCGACGACGAACCAGGTAAAGTGCTTGACCTGGCTGAGGGCAATCAGGTGCCGACATGGCAGAGCAAGTGACGGTTTTCTTCTATGGTCTTTTTATGGACCCGGAAGCTCTCGAAGCCAAAGGGCTGCGTCCATCGCAAGTTAGGCAGGCTCACGTCGAGCGTTTCGAACTGAGACTCGGTGAGCGAGCCAGCCTCGTCCCGGTCAAAGAGGGCAGGGTTTACGGGATGGTCATGCGTCTCACCCACTCTGAAATCGACCGACTATATTCCGAGCCGAGCGTGCTTGAGTATCGGCCCGAGCCAGTTCTCGTAGAACTGGGCGACGGCAGCGTCGAGCCCGCTCTATGTTTCAATCTGCCGATGCCGCCCAACCGGACGAGCGGCAATCCGCAGTATGCCGCCGCACTACAGGCTGTCGCGCGGAAGATGGGCTTGCCGGAATCTGATGTTGCGAACCTTACCGGTTGAGGGGGCAATTCATCCAACGCTATGCCGATCCTACTTTCGAGGGTCAGTCGCGCCACCGGGGCACACAGCTCGTTGAATCGTTCCTGCTCGAGTTGCCCTCGGCTTCGCACCAAAACTCGTGCATTTTCCACTCGGCTCACCTGCTTGTCTCCAACTCAGGCCCGTTCCTCTGACGCCGTTGTCGTCGAGATGCTTCATAGCCCAAGCTCAATCGTCTAATGGGCGATGAGCGGGTCCATGGGTTCGCGGAAAAAAAGCCCCGCAGTGCGGAGCTTTTGTCTTGTCGGTTCCGACGAGGCTTATCGCCGCGTACCCGCGCCGTACAACTCGCGCTCGCGGCCGATGTCCTCCGGAGACAATGGTGGGCTTGCGGCATCGAAGTCGCTCCAGCCGGACCTCTGCCAAGCAGAACTGCGCTCCTGAAGGTTGACGGACCTCTCATCAAGAAGTGCATCGAGGCGGGCGCGATCGTTATCGGGGACTTTCGCAGAGACCAGTGTACCGCCGCGGCGAACGCCTTCCGCATAGCGCGATGCATCTTGCCTGGACACGCCGGCCTGAGTGAGTGCGCCGACGATGCCGCCTGTGGCAGCGCCCGCGGCCGCCCCAGCGGCCGTGGAGGCGAGCCATCCCGCTGCCACGACCGGCCCCAGACCGGGAATGGCCAATAGGCCGAGGCCGGCCAAAAGGCCTGCCGCACCGCCGAGGCCGGCGCCGATGCCAGCACCTGCACCGGCCCCTTCCGCGCGATCGTCGACGCCGTCGCGGTCACGATCGACTTTGCCGCGCTGTGAGCCGTACCAATTGTCGGAATTATTGGCGACGATGCTGATGTCGGAGTGCGGCACGCCGGCGCTCTCGAGCCGAGTGACAGCCTGCTCGGCGTCGGAATAATTGTCGTAGAGGCGAGAGATGGTGGTCGTCATGTTACCTGCTCCTTATTTTGTGGGATTGACGTTGCCCTGGAAGTCGACGCTTACGTCGGTCTTGGTGCCTGCTTTGTCGGCCTTGCCGCGCCAGACGCCTTCGTTGTCCTTCTGCAGCCCGGACACGTTGGAATATCCCGCGCCCTCGATCCGCGATTTCGCCTGACCTTCGGTGAAGCTGTTACGGCCCGAGACCGGCGCGTTTGAATTGTTCTTATCGGAGCTGTTGACCGCGTTGTTGCCCGGCCCGCTTTGCGCGGGCTGTGACTGAGCGCCCGCGGGCGCAGACGCGAGCAGCAACAAGGTTGCCGCCAGGAAAGTTAGACGTGACATATTTGTCTCCTGCATTGATGTGCGGGCGACAACAAGTGAGATTAGAATTGGTTGCTACTGCGGGAGATGGCGGTGTGCCGCAACACGCTCGTGCTGACCCAGCTTGACGAGAAGGCGCAGTTAGAAACGATCGCCGAGGCGCTGCCCTGCCGAAGGTCAGGAAGGAGTAGAAGGTGACATTCAAAACGACCGAAGCCCCCAAGTGAGTTGGCGCTACTTCGACATGCGCATGGAAGGAGACTGCTTGAGGGCCGGAAGAGACCAATAGAGCCACGCAACGGTTGCGGTGCTCAAAAAGACCACGACCAAGGCGGCCATCGGAGTATGATGTGTCTGGCAGGGCGACCAAGAATGACCGGCCTCGCGCCGAGTCAAATTATCGATTCCCTTTAGGTCGGAGCCCGCTGGGCTACTTGGGTGATTCCTAATCTCGTTTGAATGCACACGACCGGTATCACTCCAGACCGGCTTCTTGCCGAAGCTGGTCGATGATCTCAGAGGCCTCCGCCTTCGTCAGATCCTCCTTAGGAAGAGGTTTGTGGGCCTGCTCGGCGAGAGTTTTCAGATAAGATTGCTGCGCGCCGGTCATTGGGTCATCACCGGAAACCCAGTCCTTAGGGTCCTTTTGGGTGTTGTCGGCCATGCTGATCTCCTTTTCCGACCAACCACACATTCGAGTTTTTGTTCCTCATTTGTTCTGGTTGTCGTTTTTTGCCTCGCAAGGTGTCCCGCTACGTGTCACAAAACCTTGGCATGGATTGTGCTTAGTAACGGGCACCGGGGAATTGCCCATTCCCACCCGGGGCTGGAAAGCCGCCGTCCGCGCAAACATTTAAGCGGGCGGCGTTTTTATGGCCTCTACGGCGTAAAAAAGTGCACGCGATTCCGCACGGTGGCAGGACGGCCGCTAGTGAGCTTGCGGTCTCGGATCGCTGCCATCGGGTAAGTTACGAAGCAGAATAGGAAGCTGGAGCGCCGGGACACATGGTGCTGGAGGTAAGGCTGGCGAGCAGGTGCATCATGCGACGTTTGATCTGTGATCGCCGAAGCTAATGCAGCGCCAGAGGTGCGCGATAGATCTCGTCGCCCTTGTCATTCCGTACGATAATGAAGTTCCGGTCGCTGAGCAGGCTCGGTTTCTCCGATACGAGCCTGTGCGCCAATAGATCGCCGTCACGCCGGGCTTCCGTGTCGTTCATGCACTCGTGGCCTGTGATGTCACGCGCTGCAAGCTCACCAATCAAATCGAAACGATACTGCGGCATGCAAGCGTAATCGCCATGGCAATTGAATCGTTCCCAAAGAAACTTTAGCCCTCTCTCTGCAGCGTAGAATTCCAAGCTGGTGTCACCCGCCGGCCAGAAGGAAATGCTGATGCCGATGCCGGGAAGGAGGCCAGCCAGAGCGGTGCGAAGCAGCCAGCGGCAACGTCGCAAGGAAGTCGGCTTGACGCTCCAGGCGCCCTAGCTTGGTCAACGGCGTTGCAGAAAGGCTAGGCGGCAAGATCGAACGATGCGATGAGGGCGCGCACGTCATCGGCGAGCTCGCGATAGTGTTGACCTGCTCGTTGGTACAGCTCGCGATTGCTTCCTTCCGATCGACTGGCGATCAGCTCGCACTCCGCAGCGAGGTTTTCAAAACGCTCCAACTTGGCTTGGAAACCACTCATTGCTCGCCCCACTCATTACTCAAGGGACGGCGAAGATATTCGCCTAATTCGGTCAGCTCAAACATATTCAATGCTGCACGTGCGAAGTCTCGCCGTTCCAGCCGGCCTCTGAGTGGTTGACGGCCCGCGGCGGATATTGCCGGGGAAGACTGTTGCAAGCACCATATAGTTATTGTTCCGAGGCCCCGAGAAAAGTCCAGTCGAATCAACGATCTCGACGAGACGTAATTCAGAAAAACATAAGTAGATTCAAGTACTTAACTAAGGCAAAGCTGGGGCGCACAAACCAACGTACAACGGTTTGAGGCCGCAAATGCTTGTCTCTGGATCGCGGTGCCGGTTGTTTGCTCGCTTTCCTCGGCTTGATCGCGCTGGTCGCGAAGGTCAACAGTTTCGGCGACTCCGGAACCATCGATTAGCGGTGGATCGACGGCGTTCCGAGCCACTAGGAATCGATAATTTGACTCCCGCCCGCATCGCGTCTCGATGCCGGCATGACCGTCCGCCTCATCAAGCACGAAGCCGTGCCCGGTACTGGAAGCTTCGAAATACGCTTCACTGACGGGCGCCGGAGCGTCTACTTCTACTTTGATGATCTTCCATCGCGTCGGCTGCGGCCGGAGCAGATGCTTCGCAGCCAAGCGCTCGGCTTGGCGAGAATGTTCGCTCGGATCATGCGGGGCATCATCCAACGATGGCCGTCGGGCTAAGCAGCAAGCGCCATCGACAGGATGGTTGCGAGGGCGATCGCGGTCAGCCCCCATGCCAATGCGTGCAATATCCAACGCTGCATTGCTGCATCCGCTCGGTGTCCTGCCTTAGGCAGAAGGGCATCCATGCGGGATCAAGCGATTTGAGGTAGATCAAGCCCCGAAGATGAGTATCGCGGCGGCGGCCACGGTGAAGACACCAGCCCCGATCGCGAATGCCCAAGCAGCCAGCTCTTTGCGCATTTTCGAAATCTAATCCAGGTTAAGACCCGAAGCATGTGCAGTTCGTGCCAGTGCCATGTTTTTCCCAACTGTAGTCAGTGCAATCGAGAAGCCGCTAGCGCGTCTGGAGCTGTTCTAGCCCTTCCTCGATCACTCGGAGATCCTCGAGTATAGACTCTCGCGACTGAGACGCGTCGATGCCAGATGTGGACTGTAGCCCCTCAAGCAACTGGCGCCGAAGCTCTCGCATATCTTCCAGAGCTTGCCGGTTCTTCAATCGCACATAGGCAGAAACAATCGATCCAATACTTGCTGGCAATGGTAGCTCCTAATACGAATCTCTAAAATAGGTTGCATGGTAGCACGTGCGTTGAGGAATTGCCGAGTTTTCCCGACACCATACAATAGCTTTTGTGTCCCCACCCGGAAAAAGGCCCGCCAGCGTGAACGGGCGTCGGTTTGTCAGCCCCTTCACTGCGCATAGAACCCTTCAAAGCCTTCCCGACCCAGCGCACTGCTAAGGCGTTCCAACCCCCAGCCCGTTGCGGGTCCGTCGAAGCGCGTCGGATTTATCCATCAGGGTCTGGATGACCCGGCAAAACGCAAGTGGAGGCGTTGCAGGTCTGTGTGTGGTTCGGCCAGCATGTTCAACAACCTCCACACCCACCAAACGCGGCTCTCGCCACGGTGAGCAACCGCGGTCTCGGCGTCCTCAAAGAATCGAGTCAGTTGGCTGCTGCTGCGATACGGGAAGTGCGGCTCGCATTCAGGCGATGACCAGGGCCTCCGCAAATCATGCTGGCGAGGTCTTCAAGTGTACGCTTTTCCATTTCATCTGGATCGCGAGTCCGAGCGTCCCTCAGCAAGATTGCGAGCACGCTGCATCGTGCGGGAATAAAACTCCTCACGCTCCCGCCGCATGCGCTCTTGGTGCGCTCGGAAACCTTGCACGCGTGCCATAATGCTTTCGCGCTCGGAAGTGGTTCGATCCACTGCAGGCGGAGTGGGCTTTACGGGTACGGCGTTCGTCGCAGCTGCGGGTGTCGTCAACGCGGCCGGCGTCGGAACGATGGGCTGCGGTTGAACGCTGACCGAGGCTGTGCGCGCGACAAGCTCCGCAGTCTCGCGAGCTAGCGCGTCCAGTTCTTTTTTCCAGTCCATTGGCTTGGCTCCCCGGCGCAATGTGCCAGCGGCGAGGGCGGGCGGTCAAATGGTCATGTGATCAACGAGCCTTCCAAGGTTAACGACACCGAAGGCTCGCGGCGTGCTTGTCCCGGGGACGGCGGTAGTTCTTTGGGAACCGGGGAACGTCTCCCTGGCGCTTATGTTTGCTCCGCGACGGCCACCCGGCTCGCGAGACTATGCACAGTAGCGCCATGGATTATCTGCCCGAACTCCATCGCCTTGAGCATCAGCTCGACCTGGCACATCGGGCTATGCAGCGCATTACCGATAGAGAGACCGTGCAGCGCCTTCAGGCGTTCGCGCATGAGATCGGCGATAGGTTGCGCAGGCTGCAAGCGGCAGCCCGCGAAGAAGAGATAAGAAGACGGGCCTACGATTTGTGGCAGACCGCAGGACGGCCGGAGGGCAGGGACCTGGATTTCTGGCTAAGCGCGGAGCGGGAGTTTCGACGGGTCGACAGCTACAAACCGACACGTTCCAGCGTTGACGTGGAGTAGATCGTGGAGAAGTTGAGAAGCAACTAAAAAATCTAATTATATCAATGATATAAGGCGAATACCCCCTTCCGCCCGTCGATCCGTGTCCCGCCCGGATCGCCGGCCGGTGACAGGTTGGTGGCGATAACCACACGTCACCGGAGGGGCCTTCGCATAGTTTGATTGCGCTATCTACCTTGGAAAAACCCGCAAGCCGAAGGAACCCGGCTCTTCAACTCACCAGCGTTTCGCCGCGTCGCGCTCTCTTCGAAGCGCGGCCCCGGTTGATGAACTGGACGCCGACGAACTCACCATTGACCCAGGCGAGTTCGCAGTGTCGGTACGCCAGACCCATGGGGGACAACACAAGGAAAAATTCCTTCTGGCCGATATCCGTCACCGCACCATCGATCACCAGCTTTGCGCCCGTTTCAGAGACGTCGTGGATCTTGCAGCCGCGCTGCCAGGTACCGTCGATCGCCATCAAGCGCGCTTCGACCGGTCGTTCGAACGCGACGCGCTTGTCCTTTGGTTGTTCTCCCTCACTCATCGACCGTCCCACCTTGGCCACCGAGCAGCCGTTCTACGTAGAGAAGAATCCTTGATCATCGGTGAATGGCCCGAGTGTAAGGGGCTGCCAGTGTTTCAGCAGCTTTCTTTGTTCCGGGTCGGCTTGGCCAGGGGATTGAGAAACGACGAAGGCCGCAGCGAACTCAGCCGCTGCGGCCCGCGCCACTTGCAAATCGACCGGGTGAAAGGAGCTAGTGAAGTATGGAGCCAGCCCCGGTATGCCGAATCTTCCCGGTGATCTCGGTTCCCGCCACAACAAATGTGAATCAAGGATTTTAGTTCTCAAGGTTCTGAATTACCGAACTGCCCCGGACGTCTTCCGGGCCGGACCGATGTGACCAATTCAGTGCATTGTCACGACTGCACTACGAGGTGGGCATCGCTGGCAAGATCCGGTCTCGCCGGTCGGGGCGGCGCCGCGTCCGCTGAGGCGATGATGATTGATTTCGGAATAATCGTATTGTGCGCTTGTTTTGCCCGACGCGTCAACTGGTCTTTGCGGGGCAAGCCGGTTCGTGCTCCATCCGACGTGGCCTACTGTGCATGGGGTTGTTTTCGCTATTTGGCGCGTGGCGGCGAGGGCATCGGGCCCAGCGCCCAGGAGCCCGAACGGTCCTGCATTTGTGTTGGCCGGTCCTCCCATGTGGACCACCGGGCGGAACCTTTTCCTCACCGCCGCATTACCCTGGCATGACTGAAGACCTTTCCTTCCGACGCAAACCCCTGACCCCCGAACAGCGCCAGGCGCGCGATGCGGCGCGCCGCGTCGAGGCCGAAAAGGCCATGCGCGACCATGAGGAGGCGCAGAAGGCGTTTTACGCCAATCGCGAACGGCTCAAGGCAGAGCGGCTGGCCCGTGAGGCGGCCGCAGCCAAAGACTGACTTCTCAATACGTGCCGCTTCAGTGCCGGCCGGGTGGACGCCCGCGCATCAGCGCCCCTGCGCGCGACGAGGCGCAAAGCGAGCGGTTGATCACTCTGTCTGCTTGCGCGTGGTCATGTCGCTGAATCTGTCGACAAGGGCGATTCCGATCGCCGAGACGATAAAGGTGATGTGGATCAGCACCTGCCACATCACGCCGCTCTCGGTGAAGCTGGCACGGCTCGAGCCGAGATTGCCGGCCTCGATGAAGGTGCGCAGCAGCGCGATCGAGGAGATGCCGATGATGGCCATCGCAAGCTTGATCTTGAGCACGCTGGCATTGACGTGGCCGAGCCATTCGGGCTCGTCGGGGTGGCCCTGGAGATCGAGCCGGGACACGAAGGTCTCGTAGCCGCCGACGATCACCATCACCAGGAGATTTGAGATCATCACGACGTCGATCAGCGCCAGCACGCTCATCATGATCTCCTGCTCGGTGAGATCGAGCGCGTGCGAGGAGAGGTGCCAGAGCTCCTTCAGGAACAGCGCGATGTAGACGCATTGCGCCACGATCAGCCCGAGATAGAGCGGCAGCTGCAGCCAGCGCGAACCGAAGATGATCATCGGCAACAGCCCGAGCCGCGGGCGGGGTCCGGTGGGTTCAAGCTCTGCCGACATTCAGATTGCATCCACGGGTTGAGATCGTCTCGGCATCATGTACCGCGCCAAGCTGGCCGGTGGAAGACACGCCGCCCGGTTCATCGGGTGTGGATCGCGCCGTCCCATGCTAACGTGCCGGACGGCCGCCCGGGGGGCGGAGATCGGGAGGCCGATAGTTATGCGCAGTGGCTTTGGCCGATGGCTCGGACATAGCGTACTTGCAAGTGCGATGGTCGTCGGCGCTGGCGGCGCCACTGTGGTATTGGCGACCCCGCTGACGCCCTTCCGCAATGAGGCGCAAGCGCAGCGCCATTGCCCAGGCGACAAGGTGGTGTGGCTGGATTTCAGGAAGAGCGTCTATTACCGCAAAGGGCAGAAACTCTACGGCCGGGGATTCGATGGCAGCTTCGTCTGCCTGTCCGAAGCGCGCGACAGCCTCTACCGGAGTTCGCCGTTCGGCTTGCGCTGAGCCCCCGTGGTCCAGCGCCGCTATTTTGGGTTCGGCAGCGTCACGGGAATGTGGGGGGAGCTGCTGACCAACCGGGGGCTTCCGTCGGGGTAGGTCCGGCCGCTTCGAATCAGCGACTCCAGGACCAGGAAAAATTTCTCGGCGAGCATGTGCGTCACCTGCGTTGGCGTGGCCTCTTGAAATTAGTCGAGGTGCCGAACGCGGAAATTCAATCAACTAAACGGGAGCGGGGGTGATTCCGCGTGCTGCGCCGCAGACGCGCGGCGCTCTGAAAATTCGAAACGGGTGGCGCGAGGGTTAGCCGAAGGCCAGGGCGACGAGGCTCGAGCAGAGCAGCACCAGGCCGCCTGCTGTCAGTGCCAGAAAGCCGTCGGATACGAAGTCATGTTTGCGCATGGGACACCTGCTGCTCTCGCCTTCGATGCTCGATCGGATTGATTAAAATTGTCCGAACGTGCCGCCTAGAAGAGGTGATGCAATGTCGACCGCGCGAGTGCCGTCAGGCCCTCGTGCGGTAGCCTTCAAACGCATGGGCCAGGAAGATTCCCGCGCTTAAGAGACCCATCAGTGCCGAAACCGTCTCGATCATCGTTAAATTCCAATCCCGCCCCTGCACGCGAGAAAACGCGCGCGGCCTTGCACAGTCAAAAGAATTCCAGTGAAGCCGACGATATCGGGGGTGGAGTGAGGTTTTGGCGCAACAGCTTGTGCGGGACTGGCACATCAGAGCGGCTGCGAAGCCCTCGTTCCGTAGATCAACGAGAATGCCGAACGTCCTGTTTACCATGCCGACGCGAACGTTGTGGGCTCCCCATTTCCGCCGTGTTCGGGTTGCGTTATCGTTACCGTCTCTGAGACGGTGGTGGGCCGCCTCGGGCTTAAAGGACCGGAAGGCGATTCCCGTGTGCAAGCGGGGTGGGTCCGTCTCCGGGGAAATGGTATTTGGGGCGAATGGGGATCCGACGGTCAGATTCGGTGGTGCGGGCCGCGCGGTGCGTTGCGGTGGTGGCCGGTTGCCTTGCGCTTGCCAATTGCGCCTCGTCCAACAAGTTCGCCAGCCGGGTGGACCCCAAATACGGCGTGTCGTCGAGCCCACGGGTCGTTGGCTTCGGCGAACCCGTCCCCAAGGGCGGCGGCACCTATCGCGTCGGAAAGCCTTATGTCGTTGCAGGGCGGACCTACGTACCGGAGGAGGACGTCAATTACCGCGCCGAGGGCACGGCCTCCTGGTACGGCGACGACTTTCATGGTCGCCTGACCGCCAACGGCGAAGTATTCGACATGGCCTCGCTGACGGCGGCGCATCCCACCCTGCCGATGCCGTCCTATGCGCGGGTGACCAATCTCTCCAATGGCAAGTCGCTGATCGTCCGCGTCAACGACCGCGGGCCCTATCACGGCAATCGCCTCATCGACGTCTCGAACAAAGCCGCCGAACTGCTTGAATTCAAAGGCAATGGTGTCGCCAGAGTGCGCGTCGAATATGTCGGCCGGGCGCCGTTGGAGGGTTCCGACGACCGCCAGCTGATGGCGACCTTGCGCACCGGCGTTCCGGCGCCGTCACCCTCGATGGTCCGGGTCGCTTCGGCCAGGCCGTTCGTGCCGGAGGTGACATCAAGCCGCGGCGCCTTCAGGGGCGAAGTCCCGATGCCGGAAGGGCGGCCCTACAGCCTTGGCAACACGTCGGCCGACCTCGCCTCGATCGAGGCGACCTCCGAGATGTCGGCCTCGAGCCGCAGCCGGGGGCGGATGCTCCAGAACGCCCGGCAAGTGTCTTATGACGAGAGCGGCCGCTACGCGGGAGATAGCGGTCCGGCGACCTCCGATGACGGCGCAGCCGAGGCACGCAGCATCCTGACCGGCCGCGGCCTGTACTAGGCAAGCCGCAACAGCTTTGCCGAGACCAGGTCTGTGGGCGCCGCCCCACATGGCACTGAGGAAGGACGCGTCTGGCTAGCCTGATGCCGCTTCGCGCAAGAACCGCAAAAGCGCGGCATTGACCTCGTCGGGCCGTTCCTGCTGCACCCAGTGACCGGCACCGTCGATGATCAGCTTTCGCGTGAGATTGGGCAGCACGCGCTCCAGCTCGTTGACCCGCTTGGCGCCGATCAGGCCGGTGATGACGGCGTCCTGCGCGCCGGCGATGAACAGGGAGGGCTGGTGGATTTGCGCGTCCTGCCAGGGCGCGGTCAGCTCCCAATTGCGGTCGAGGTTGCGATACCAATTCAGCCCGCCACGAAACCCGGAAGAGCGGAAGCTTTCGGTGAAATGAGCAAGATCGGCCTCGCTCAGCCACGCCGGCAGCGGCTCGTCGCCTGTGGCATGGCCGAGAAAGCCCTTGCCCTCCTGGACGAACATCGCGGCGTTCGGATCGGCAAGTCCGCGGCCGCCGAGCACAATGCGCATGGTGCGAGCGACGTCACGCTCGAACTCGGCCTCGGCGACACCGGGCGTCTGGAAATACTGCCAGTAGAAATTGGTGATGCCGCCCTGGCGCAGCAGCTCGAGCGGCTTGCCGCGTCCGCGGAACGGCGGGGGCACGCTCAGGCCTGCGACGGCCGTGAAGATATCCGGGCGGAACAGTGCCGCGTGCCAGGCCACCGGCGCGCCCCAGTCATGGCCGACCACGATGGCTTTGGTCTCGCCGAGCGCCCGGACCAGGCCGACGACGTCGCCGACCAGATCGAAGATCGAATAGGCTGCCACCTCCGGCGGCGCCGCGCTCTGGCCGTAGCCCCGCATGTCCGGGGCTACGACATGAAACCCGGCCGCTGCTAAGGCAGGGATCTGGTGTCGCCACGAGTAGGACAGTTCCGGCCAGCCATGGCACAGCACCACCAGTGGTCCCTGACCGGCCTCGCGGATGAAGAGGTCGATCCCGTTGGCCTTGATCGCTCGGGTAATGGACATCGCTTTTCCGCCTTGTTTCAGGGGTTTGGTTGAAAAACATCAGGTGACACGATAGGGGCGCGATGAGAATCGTGCAATCTCGGGGGCAAGCAACGACCCTCGTGTTGTTCGCACCTGTTCCATTTGTTAGAACGGCGCTCTCAGGGCTTCGCCATGGTATTTCATCTCATCTCGCTTCGTCATACCGGCTTCACAGCCGGAGCACTGGCGCGCGGGCTGGTTGCGGGGGCGCTTGCGGTGAGCCTCAGCTGGGGCGGGGTGCTCTATGCCGCGAACCAGAGCGTCCAGGGCGCCAAGAAGACCGAGGATACCGGCTTCGACGGCGATGCCCCCACCGCGATCCTGATCGAGGCTTCCAGCGGCAGCGTTCTGTTCGAGAAGAACCCCGACGAGTTGCGCGCGCCTTCCAGCATGATGAAGCTCATGACCGCCGAGGTCGTGTTCAACGCGATCAAGAAGGGCGACGTCAAGCTGACCGACGAATACCGGATCAGCGAGAATGCCTGGCGCAAGGGTGGTGCCCCTTCCGGCACCTCGACCATGTTCGCTGCCATCAACAGCAAGGTCTCGGTCGATGACCTCCTGCACGGTGCGATCATCCAGAGCGGCAATGACGCCTGCATCGCGCTCGCAGAAGGCATTGCCGGCAGCGAGAAGATTTTTGCCGCCGACTTCATGACCAAGCGCGCCCGCGAACTCGGCCTGACCAAATCGACCTTCGCCAATTCCAACGGCTTGCCCGACCCCGGCAACAAGATGACGGTGCGAGAGCTCGGCATGCTCGCCCGGCACATCATCCTGGACTTTCCCGAATTCTATAAACTGTTCGGCGAAAAGGAGTTCACCTGGAACAAGATCCGCCAGCCCAACCGCAATCCGCTGCTCAATGCGATGGAAGGAGCAGACGGGCTGAAGACCGGCTACACCAAGGAGGGCGGCTACGGCATGGTCGGCTCGGCCGTGCAGAACGGCACCCGATTGATCGTCGTCGTCAACGGCCTGGAAGATTCCGAAGACCGCGCCACCGAAGCCAAGAAGATGCTGGAATGGGGCTTTCGCAATTTCGAGACCCGCACGCTGATCGCAGCTGACCAGCCCCTCGGTTACGCCAAGGTCTTTGGCGGCGACAGCCGCTCGGTGAAGCTGATTGCGAAAGAGCCGGTGAAGGTGATGGTGCACAAGAGCGGCGGCGACAAGCTGATCGCGCGCGTGGTCTATAACGGTCCGGTGCGCGCGCCGGTCCAGGCGGGCCAGCAGGTCGGCGTGGCCAGGGTCTGGCGCAGCGGCAATATCGCCGTCGAGACGCCGGTCTACGCGGCCGAGGCTGTTGGCACCGGCTCGACCATGCGGCGCGCGATCGATGGCGCCAGCGAGCTCGTCATCGGCATGTTCCGCGCAGGCGCCGAGAAGCTCTGATCATGACCGAAAGCGCGGTAACATGGCCGTCTGGACGCGGGCGCTTCGTCACCTTTGAAGGCGGCGAGGGGACGGGCAAGTCGACCCAGATCAAGAAGCTCGCCGATCGTCTCAAGGCGGCAAGGATGCGCATCCTCGTCACGCGCGAGCCGGGCGGCTCGCCGGGCGCAGAGGTCATGCGGCATCTGGTGCTGTCGGGCATGGGCAAGCTGCTCGGGCCCGAAGCCGAGACGCTGCTGTTTGCGGCCGCGCGCGACGACCATGTCCGCACCGTGATCCAGCCTGCGCTCAGCCGGGGCATCTGGGTCCTGTGCGACCGCTTCGCCGACTCGACCCGGGCCTATCAGGGCAGCCTCGGCAGCGTGCCCACCGCGCTGATCAATGCGATGCAGCGGGTCACGATCGGTGATCTCAAGCCTGATCTCACCATCATCCTCGATTTGCCCGTCGAAATCGGCCTGGCACGCGCGGCGGCGCGGCGGGGCAGTGGCACGCCTGACAGATTTGAGGGCGAGCAGCTGGCCTTCCATCAGGGCCTGCGCGAGGCCTATCGCAAGATCGCCGCGGACGATCCTTCACGTTGCGTGCTGATCGACGCCAATTCCGACCCAGACACGATTGCAGGGCGGGTCTGGACCGCGCTGCGCGACCGTCTCCTGGCGACCTCGGCATCGGTGATCTCGGCATGAGCCCGCGTCAGGTCGAGCGCGAGAGCGCGATTCCACATCCGCGCGAGACCAGTTTGCTGTTTGGCCACCGCGAGGCCGAGACCGCGCTGCTGACGGCTTATCGCAGCGGACGCATTCCGCATGCCTGGCTGATTGGCGGACCGCAAGGAATCGGCAAGGCGACGCTGGCCTACCGGATGGCGCGCTTCGTGCTCGCCCACGGAGAGCCGCAGTCTCCCGCCGTGCAGGGCGCCGAAGACCTCGCGATCGATCCTGATGATGCTGTGGCACGGCAGGTTGCAGCGAGCTCACATGGCGGGTTGCTGACATTGGAGCGTACCGCGAATGACCGCGGTGTGATGCGTACCGTCATCACCGTCGACGAGACGCGCGAAACCATTTCGTTCTTCGGCTCGACGGCGGCGGCTGAAGGCTGGCGCGTCTGCATCGTCGACACCGTCGACGAGCTCAATGCTAATGCGGCGAACGCGTTGCTGAAGATCCTGGAGGAGCCGCCGCAGCAATCGCTGTTCCTCCTGGTGAGCCACGCACCGGCACGTGTGCTCGCCACGATCCAGTCGCGCTGTCGCAAGCTGCGGCTGCGTTCGCTCACAACCGACGAGGTGATCGGCGCCGCGGCTGCGGCCGCCGATCTTGCGCCGACCGATCTTGCGCTACGCGAGGCCGCCGAGGCCTCCGAAGGTAGCGTCGCGCGCGCGCTGACGCTGCTCGGCGGCGACGCGCTCAAGCTCCAGCAGCGCACGGCGGCGCTGCTGGCGCGCCTGCCGCAGGTCGATCCGCGGGAGCTGCATACGCTTGGCGATTCGCTTCCCACCAACGACCGGGTCGCGCTTGCGGCGTTCATCCATGGCATCGATCGCTGGATCGCGCAAAGCCTGCATGCGGACGAAGCCAATGCCAACCAGAACCTGCCGCGCCTTGCGCGCCTAGCCGAGGTATGGGAAAAGATCGTCCGCGCCGCGCGCGACACTGAAACCTACAATCTGGAGCGAAAGCCCTTGGTTTTTTCGGTGTTCGGTTGGCTGTCGGACGCAACGCGCTAGAGCATGATCCGGAAAGTGCGGAGCGGTTTTCCGAAAAGACCATGCGCAAAACAACGCGATTTCGTTTCCAAATTTCGAGAATCCGGTAGAGGAATTCGTCGTGGCAGCACGAGCTAAGAAAACGGCCAAGGCCCAGGGTAGCAAGAAGGCTGCGAACAACGCCGCGAAAAAGTCGACAAAGGCACTCGGGCGCAAGGCTGCCAAGAAAGGCGTGAAGAAGAGCGCCGCGAAGAGCGCAAAGAAGGCGGGCAAGAAGGCCGCGACGACGAAGGTCGCGAAAGCGTCGGCCAAAGCTCCATCGAAGAAGGCAGCCAAGAAGGCGAGGGTGACGGCATCTGCCGTAATCGCCGCGCCAGCTGCTGTTGCCAAGACGTTGAAGGCCGTGCCCCCCGTTGCCTCGAAGCCCGAGGTGTCGAAGCCCATAGTCTCGAAGACCAAGGCATCAAAACCCGAAGCGCCGCCTGCGCCGAAGCCCGTTGCCGCTCCCGCGCGCGACAACGTCTTCTACATCTCCACCGCGATCGCCTATCCCAACGGTGTCCCGCATATCGGCCACGCCTATGAGGCAATCTCCGCCGACGTGCTGGCGCGCTTTGCGCGGCTCGACGGCAAGGACGTGTTCTTCCTGACCGGCACCGACGAGCACGGTCTGAAGATGGTCCAGACCGCGCAGAACGAGGGCCTGACTCCATCCGCGCTTGCGACCCGCAACGCCGGACGCTTCAAGGAGATGGACGAGCGGCTGAACGTGTCGTTCGACCGCTTCATCCGCACGACCGAGGAGCAACACCATCGCTCCAGCCAGGAGATCTGGCGTCGCATGGAAGCGAACGGCGACATCTATGCCGACACCTATTCCGGCTGGTACTCGGTGCGAGATGAGGCCTATTACGCCGAGGATGAGACGCGTCTGAACGACGAGGGCGTGCGGCTCGGGCCGCAGGGCACGCCGGTCGAATGGGTCGAGGAGAAGAGCTATTTCTTCCGCCTCTCGGCCTACCAGGACAAGCTGCTCAAGCTCTATTCGGATCAGCCCGATTTCGTCGGGCCGGACTCCCGCAAGAACGAGGTGATGAGCTTCGTCAAGGGTGGCCTGCGCGATCTCTCGATCTCGCGCACGACGTTCGACTGGGGCGTCAAAGTGCCCGGCGACGAAGATCACGTAATGTATGTCTGGGTCGACGCGCTGACCAACTATCTCACCGGCGTCGGCTTTCCCGACGAGACCGACGGGAACTGGCGCTACTGGCCCGCGGATGTGCACATCATCGGCAAGGACATCATCCGCTTCCACGCGGTGTACTGGCCAGCCTTCTTGCTATCGGCCGGGCTCCCGCTGCCGAAGCGGGTCTATGCCCATGGCTTCCTGTTCAACAGGGGCGAGAAGATGTCGAAATCGGTCGGCAACGTCGTCGATCCCTTCAATCTCGCCGACCAGTATGGCGTCGACCAGATGCGCTATTTCTTCCTGCGCGAGGTGCCGTTCGGCCAGGACGGCAACTACAACCACGAAGCCATCGTGGCGCGCATCAACGCCGATCTCGCCAACGATCTCGGCAACCTCGCTCAGCGCTCGCTGTCGATGATTGCGAAGCAGCTCGGCGGCGTGCTGCCCGAGCCGGGGGCGTTCAGCGACGGCGACAAGGCGATTTTGGCGATGGCCGACGGAATGGTCGGAGCGTCGCGCGAGGCGATGGCCACGCAGCAGATCCATCAATGGCTCAATGCCGTATGGGCCGTTGTTGCGGAAGCGAACCGCTATTTCGCGGGCGAGGCGCCATGGGCGCTCGCCAAGACCGATCCTGTCAGGCAGAAGACGGTGCTCTACGTCACCGCCGAAGTCGTGCGCCAGGTCGCGATCCTGGCTCAGCCGGCAATGCCGGGTGCTTCCAGCCTCCTGCTCGACAGCCTCGCCATCCCCGAAGGGGAGCGCAACTTCGCCATGCTCGGCGGGGACAAGCGGATCGCGCCCGGCTCGACGTTGCCGGCGCCGACGCCGGCGTTCCCGCGCTACATCGAGCCCGCGGCCTGAGGCGGACACAACGATGCTGGTCGACAGTCACTGTCATCTGGATTTTCCGGACTTTGCGGAAGATCTCGACGGGATCGTATTGCGTGCCCGCGCGGCCGGGATCGGCCGCATGGTCACGATCTCGACGCGGGTGCGAAAGCTCGATCAGCTTCTCGCCATCGCCGGGCGTTATGACGACGTCTATTGCTCGGTCGGCACCCATCCGCACAACGCGGATGAGGAAGACGGCGTCTCGGCGGACGAACTGATCGCCCTGACGCAGCATCCCAAGGTCGTCGCGCTCGGCGAGGCCGGGCTCGACTATTTCTACGACGACGGCTCGCCGGAAGCGCAGGCGAGGGGCTTTCGTGCTCACATCGCCGCCGCACGCGCCACGGGCCTGCCGCTGGTGATCCACACCCGCGAAGCGGATGAGGACTGCGCCCGCATCCTCGAAGAGGAGGCCGCCAAGGGATCGTTTCGCGCCGTGCTGCATTGTTACACGGGCGGGCGCGAGCTGGCGCTGAAGGCGGTGTCGCTCGGGCTCTACATCGGCTTCACGGGCATCCTGACCTTCAAGAAGTCGGACACCTTGCGTGCCCTCGCGGCCGAGCTGCCGTCCGACCGTATTCTGGTTGAAACCGACTCGCCCTATCTTGCGCCGGGCAAATTCCGGGGCAAGCGCAATGAGCCGGCCTATGTGGTCGAGGTCGCCAAGGTGCTGGCTGAGACCCGCGGTGTGTCGTTTGATGAGATCGCGCGCCAGACCACCGAAAACTTCTTCCGCCTGTTCTCCAAGGTGAAAGCTTGAGATTGGGAGCCGCATGACGCTGACGCTGACGATCCTGGGCTGCGGCTCCTCCGCCGGCGTGCCGCGCCCGGCGCTCGGCTGGGGCGCCTGCGATCCCAACAATCCCAAGAACCGCCGCCGCCGCTGCTCGTTGCTGGTCGAGAAAACGTCTAGCCACGGCACCACGCGCATCGTGATCGATACCTCGCCGGATCTGCGCGAGCAGCTCATCGATACCAATGTCGACCACATCGACGCGGTGTTCCTGACCCATGAGCATGCGGACCAGACCCATGGCATGGACGATCTGCGCTCCGTCGTTCTCCACATGCGCAAGCGCATTCCGACCTATTTCAATCAGTCAACCGCGAAGGACATCATGGCGCGGTTCTCCTATTGCTTCATCTCGCCGGAGGGCAGCGACTATCCGCCGATCCTGACGCGGCATTCGATCGAGGCGGGCGGGAGCCAAATCGTCATCGGCAAGGGCGGGGACGTGACCATGACCGCCTTCCTGGTCCAGCACGGCCAGATCCCCGCGCTCGGCTATCGCATCGGCAATGCCGCCTACACGCCCGACCTCAACGACATCCCACGCGAGAGCTGGGGTGCCCTGGAAAACCTCGATCTCTGGATCGTCGACGGTCTGCGCTACACCCAGCATGTCAGCCATTTCAGCATCAACGACGCGCTGTCCTGGATCGAACGCTTCAAGCCGAAGCGCGCCGTCATCACCAACATGACGGCCGATGTCGACTACGAGGTGATCCGGCAGACGCTGCCCGCGGGCGTGGTGCCGGCTTACGACGGGATGCGGCTGGAGACGCACTAGGCGCGCGTTCAACTTAGGCCGTAATCGCCTTGGTCGAACCGACCTCATTGCGCAGCAGGAATTTCTGGATCTTTCCCGTCGACGTCTTCGGGATCGGTCCGAACACGACTGCTTTCGGCGTCTTGAAGCCGCTCATGTGCGCGCGGCAGAACGCGATGACGTCGGCCTCGGTTGCGCTGGCGCCGTCCTTGAGCTCGACGAAAGCGCAGGGCACTTCGCCCCATTTCGGATCGGGCTTGGCGACGACGGCCGCGAACAGCACGGCCGGGTGCTTGTAGAGAATGTCCTCGACCTCGACGGAGGAAATGTTCTCGCCGCCGGAGATGATGATGTCCTTGGAGCGATCCTTGATGGTGACGTAGCCGTGCTCGTCAAGCACGCCGAGGTCGCCGGTGTGAAACCAGCCGCCCTCGAACGCTTCCTTCGTGGCCTTCTCGTTCTTCAGATACCCCTTCATCACGATGTTCCCGCGGAACATCACCTCGCCGATGGTTTCGCCGTCGCGCGGCACTTCGTGCATGGTTTGCGGATTGATGACGGTGACAGCTTCCTCGAGCGGGTAAGGCACGCCCTGCCGCCGCTTCATGCGCGCGCGCTCCGCGGCGGGGAGATCGTCCCAGCCGGGCTGCTCGGCGCAGACAGAGGCGGGGCCGTAGACCTCGGTCAGGCCGTAAACATGGGTCAGCTTGATGCCGATGCTCTCCGCGCCTTCCAGCACCGCGACCGGCGGTGCGGCGCCGGCGATGAGGCCGACGACGCGGCGTGCAGCCTCACCCCTGGGCGCGTCGGGTGCATTGATCAGCGTGTTGTAGACGATCGGCGCGCCGCACATGTGGGTGACGCCGTGCTGCCTGATCAGCTCGAAGATTTTGGTCGGTTCGACCTTGCGCAGGCAGACATTGATGCCCGCGGCGGCCGCGAGGGTCCAGGGAAAGCACCAGCCGTTGCAATGGAACATCGGCAGCGTCCAGAGATAGACCGGATGCTGGCCGAGATTGCCGGCGAGGATGTTGCTGATGGCGTTGAGGTAGGCGCCGCGATGATGGGTGACGACGCCCTTGGGATTGCCTGTTGTGCCGGAAGTGTAGCTCAGTGCGATGGCATCCCATTCGTCTTGCGGCGGGATCGCCGTGAAGTTGGGATTGCCTTGCGCGACGGCGGCTTCGTATTCGATCTCGCCGATGCGCTTGCCGCCCGTGAAGGCGGCATCGTCGACGTCGATCACGAATGGCTTCGGCCCGCTCATTTGCGCGAGCGCATCGGTGATCACGCCCGAGAATTCCGGATCGACCAGAATGATTTTTGCGCCGCCATGATCGAGCTGAAATGCGATCGAGGGCGCATCGAGGCGGATATTGAGCGCGTTGAGCACGGCGCCCGTCATCGGAACGGCAAAGTGCACCTCGTTCATCGCGGGGATGTTCGGCAGCATCACAGCAACAGTATCGCCGACGCCGACGCCTTTGCCGGCGAGCCAGGAGGCAAAGCGCTTGCAGCGCTCATGCGTCTGGGCCCAGGTGAAGCAGCGCGCCTCATAGACCGTGCTGATGTGATCGGGATAGACGGCAGCACTGCGCGCGAGGAAGCTGAGCGGCGACAGCGGCACGTAATTGGCGGGGGTTTTGTCGAGGCCGATATTGTACTGGTTGTGCCGGTCGCTCATCGACCCCTCCTTCACGTCGCGCGGGTTACAGGAATCCGATCGAGATCCAGGGGAAGACCGCGACGATGATCAATCCCACCAGCAGCGCCAGCAGATAACCCCAGATCGGTCTGATGCCCTCGGCTGGATCGACCCTTCCGATGGCGCAGGCGGCATAATAGCCGACGCCGAATGGCGGGGCGAATAGGCCGATACCCATCGCCAGAATGATGATCATGGCGTAGTGCACCTCGTGCACGCCGACGAGGCGTGCGATCGGAAACAGCAGTGGCCCGAACAGCACGATCGCGGGGATGCCTTCCAGCACACTGCCGAGCACAGTGAAAGCCAGGATGGACACGGCGATGAAGGTCGCAGCTCCGCCCGGCAATCCGGTCATGGCGGATGCCAGCGAGCGCGAGAAGCCCGACTGCGTCAGGCCCCAGGCCATGCCGGTGGCGGTGCCGATGATCAGCAGGATCGCACCCGACAGCGCCGCGGTCTCGACCAGCATTGGAAACAGCCGCCGCCAGTCGAAGCGGCGGTAGACGAGAAGACCGACCAGCGCGCCATAGACGATGCCGATGGTCGAGACTTCGGTAGCGGTCGCGATGCCCTCGACCACGGCGTAGCGGATCACGAACGGCAGCGCGAGCGCGGGCAGGGCGATGACGAAGGTCTTGCCGATCTCGGCCGCGGTCGCGCGTCGGACGTGGCTCATGTCCTCGCCGCGATAGCGCCACCACACCAGCGTGCAGAGGGTGATCGCGAGCACGACGCCGGGCAGGAGTCCGCCAGTGAAAAGTGCCGCGATCGAGACGCCGGTGACCGATCCGATCGTGATCAGCACGAGGCTCGGCGGAATGGTCTCGGTCTGGGCACCCGTGGCCGCAAGCAGCGCGACGAGATCTCCGGGCCGGGCGCCGCGCTGCTTCATCTCGGGGAACAGCACGGGCGCGACCGCGGCCATGTCGGCAGCCTTGGCGCCTGATATGCCGGAGACCAGATACATCGCGCCGACCAGCACGTAATGCAAGCCGCCACGGACATGGCCAAGCAGGCTCGCCAGGAACGACACCATGGCCCGCGCCATGCCGGTCATCTCGATCAGCAATCCCAGGAACACGAAGAGCGGCACCGACAGCAGGATGAGATGGCTCATGCCCTCGTCCATCCGTCCGACCAGCACCATGACCGGCGTGCGGGTGGTCAGCGCCAGATAGCCGAAGATTGCGAGGCCAAAGCCGAATGCAATGGGAACGCCGGCAAAGACGCAGAAGCCGGCAACGCCGACGAAGAAGATGACGAGATTGAGATTGCCCAGGGGCCGCAACGACGGCTCCGCCAACCAGAACAGGCCGATCACGACGGCAACGGACAGCGTGGCGGCCGCGACCATCCGGTAGTCCGCCGCGCGCAGCAGCCGCAGCAAGGCGAACACCGCCATCAGGCAGATGCCGGCCGGCAGCGCGGCGGCGCGCCAGATGTTCGAGATCTGAAGTGCCGGCGTGGTGATGTAGCTTTCCTCGTAGGCATAGTCCCAGGACGGCCACACGATCAGCGCGAGGAACGCCAGCGCCGCGCAGATCGCGAACAGATCGAGATAAGCGCGCATGGCCGGGCCAGCGCTTCCGACGAGCGCGGTCATGCGCATGTGCTCGGAACGGCGGAACGCCACCGCTGCGCCCAGCATGGCGAGCCACAGGAACAGGATCGAGGCGAGCTCGTCCGACCAGATCAGCGGCCGGTGCAAGCCGTAACGCGCGACCACGCCCGCAAACAGGATCCCGATTTCGGCGACCACCAGGATCGCCGCGGGGATTTCAACGGCAAGGCCGAGGACGCGTTCGAGCGACGCCAGCAGCGAAGGTCGGCGAGGGGACTGAACAGTCGCCTCGCCCGCCACTCCGTTCGCCTCGACTTCGATATGAGCCATGACGGCCCCAATGCGTTACGACAGCTTGCCGACGGCCTTTTCCAGCAGGTCCCAGGCCTGCTCGCCGTATTTGCCCTTCCACTCCGCATAGAAGCCTGCAGCCCGCAGCTTGTCGCGGAACGGCGCGATGCTGGGCTGGTTGAACGTCAGGCCCTTGGTTGCGAGCTCCTGCTGGAGACCGGCGTTCAGCTTGGCGGTATCCTCGCGCTCCTTGACCGCGGCGGCATTGATGTTCTTGGCGACGACCGCGCGCACGTCCTCCGGCAGCTTTTCCCAGGCGCGGCGGTTGGCCAGGAACCAGAAGCCGTCCCACATGTGATTGGTCAGTGAGCAGAACTTCTGGACCTCGTAGAGCTTCGCGGTCGAGATGATGGCCAGCGGGTTTTCCTGGCCCTCGACGATCTTGGTCTGCAGGGCGGAATAGACTTCGGCGAAATTGATCGAGGCGGGCGCGGCGTCGAACGCCTTGAACATCGAGGTCCACAGCGGCGACACCGGCACGCGGATCTTGAAGCCCTTGAAATCGTCCGGACCGGTGATCGGCTTGGTCGACGACGTGGTTTGCCGGAATCCGTTGTCCCAGATCCTGTCCATCACCTCGAGGCCAGCCTTCTTGATCTCGCCACGGACATGGCCGCCGAGATCGCCGTCCATGGCCTTCCAAACGGTGTCGTAGTCCGGAAACGCGAAGCCGATGCCGTTGATGGAGGCCGCCGGCACCAGGGTCGACAGGATCAGGCCCGACAGCGTGAAGAACTCGACGCCGCCGGAGCGGATCTGGCTCAGCATGTCGGTGTCGGACCCAAGCTGGTTGTTCGGGAAGATCTGCAGGTCGAACTTGCCGTTGGTCTCGCTCTTGATGGCTGCGGCCATCTCCTTGGCGCGCACGTTGAGCGGATGGCTGTCCGGCAGGTTGTTGGCGTATTTGTACGAGAACTCGGCAGCCTGGGCACGGGCCACATGGGGCGCGCTGAAGCCGCCAAAGACGGCGGTCGCGGCGGAGGCCTTCAGAAGCGTGCGGCGGGAGAAACTCATGGGTCTGCTTCCTCAAAAATTTTGTTCTTGTTGTGAGATGCAAACCTATACGGACCGAAGGCTCGAAGGTCATCTGCGATCTCGCGAAGCTCGCTTATTGCAGCCGGACAAGGTCGCGGCAATATCGGCTTTCGGAGGCGTCGATCCGATCCAAATCTGAAAAACAACCCCATGCACAGTAGCCGTCAAGTGCCGAGGCGTTCGGCGAGCCCGGAGCGGGATATCGCGCCTGAGCGAAAGCGCCGTGGCAGCAATTCCAGCTAAATGATTGATCGAATTGGATATAAATATATTCCATAATATACCTTATGCGAATTGTGCATGTGACCATTTGGATTTGAAGCCACGGGATCCGTGGCTCCCCAATGCCCCGCTCCGCGGGTCTCATCGGCGTTCGCGTCGATGCATGTTGGTGATGTGGCGAAGGCCGAGTTTCTGGATCGGCCATTTAGGAGAAGCGGTCCGACCGGAACGCCGCATCGGTCTCCCTCCGGGCGTGCTGCCCCAGGAGACGCTGCGGCGCGCCTGGCTGGCGGCCTCAGGTGGATCAGCGGTGACGTAGCCGGCGGTTGACCCGGCGCGCCAGATAATCGCCGGCACTCTGCACGAGTTGCACCAGTGCGATCAGCACGACGACCACCGCCAGCATCATCTCAGGCATGAAGCGCTGATAGCCGTAACGGATGCCGAGATCGCCTAAGCCCCCGCCTCCAACGGCGCCGACCATGGCGGAATAGCCGAGCAGGCTGACGACCGCGAGCGTCAGCGCCAGCAGCAGGCCGGGCAGCGCCTCGGGAATCAGCACCTTGAGCACGATCTGGACCGGCGAGGCCCCAAACGAGGACGCGGTCTCGATCAGGCCGCCGTCGACCTCGCGGATTGCACCTTCGACGAGACGGGCGATGAAAGGTGCGGAGGCGATGGTCAATGGCACGATGGCGGCCGTCGATCCGATCGACGTGCCGGCGACCATCCGGGTGAACGGAATGATGGCGACGACCAGGATGATGAAGGGCGTCGAACGCGTCGCATTGACGACGATGCCCAGCACGCGATTGACGGTGGGCGCCGCGAACAGCTCGCCCTTCCGGCTGGTGGCGAGGAACACGCCGAGCGGCAGGCCGAACGCGGTGCCGATCAGCGCCGCGATGCCGACCATGTACAGGGTTTCGAAGGTGGCCTGGATGATCAGATTGATGAGTTCAGGCGACATAGCCGAGACGCTCCGCCGAGATCTGAAATTGAGAGAGCCATGCCAGCGTGCGCGCCGCGGCGCCCTCGCCCCCGGGAATGCCGAGCACCAGCGCGCCGACATGCCGGCCGCCGATCTCGTCGATGCGGGCCGACAGCAGCGAGACGTCGAGGCCGAGTTCGCGGGCAAGCCGCGCGATCAGCGTGTCGCCGGCCCCTGCTCCGCGCACCTGGACGCGGATTACGGCCTGCCCGCCAGGCTCCTGCACGATCCGGCCGGCCAGCGAGACCGGCAGGCTGTCACCCGTGACCTCGGCCAGGAAGGACTGCGTGATCGGATGCTTGGGATGGGTGAAGATGTCCGCGACGTGGCCGCGCTCGACGACGTGACCGGCATCGAGCACGACGACTTCCTTGGCGAGCTGACGCACCACGGACATTTCGTGGGTGATCAGCACGATGGTCACGCCGAGCTCGCGGTTGATATTCGCAAGCAGGTCAAGGATTGCACGCGTGGTCTGCGGATCGAGCGCGGAGGTCGCCTCGTCCGAGAGCAGCACATCCGGCCGCGTCGCCAGCGCGCGGGCGATGCCGACGCGCTGCTTCTGGCCGCCGGAGAGTTCTGAGGGGTACCGATCGTGCTTGTCGGCGATGCCGACCAGCGCAAGCAGCTCGCTCACGCGGGCGCGGATGTCGGCCTTGGACCAGCCGGCGATCTCCAGCGGCAGCGCGATGTTGTCGGCGGCAGTGCGCGACGACAGCAGGTTGAAATGCTGGAAGATCATCCCGATCGAGCGTTGCGCCAGCCGCAAGTCGCGGCCCGTGAGCGCGGAGATGTCTCTGGCGTCGACGACGACGCGGCCGGCGGTGGGCTTCTCAAGCCCGTTGATGAGACGGACCAGGCTCGACTTGCCGGCACCGGAGCGGCCGATCACGCCGGTGATGGAGCCTCGCGCGATGGCCAAATCGATGCCTCGCAGCGCGACGACACCGGGCTTGCCGCGGTGGGCCGGATAGGTTTTTGAAATGTTCTCGAAACGGACCATCGCAGCCGGCTCAGCCGCGGCGTCCAGGATTTCGATCGGGTCTCCGACCACCAGCGATGGCTGCGCATTCATGGAAGCGGCTTTCATGCACGATATCTAGATCTAGCTCGCCCGCCCGACAGGCGCACGAGGTCAAGGTCGTTCCAAACGACAGAGGATGGAATAATGGCAGGCGCCTGCGACGCTGCATTGCAACATATCGCTCTTTCCGGCCGTCTCTGCAATTTCGGATATTTGCGAGGAGCTGGGCGAAGTTTTCCCAATCCGCCTCCTGGGAAGAAAATTCCTCTGCCACGGGCAGTCTTCGGGCCGTTGCCGCCCGCTGGCGGTCCAATGGCCGGACGAAGACAGCGCCTCTCCTGCGCGAAGGCGGCAGAGAATGCGTTGGCTACCTTCCTCTAAACTTTGCTTTGCGCCGAGTCAGGAACGCTTCGACGCCCTCTCTGTGGTCTTCGCTGAGGCTCGCCAGCGCGAACTGATCGACATCCATGTGGCTGGCGAGATCGTCCAGCGCATGCGCGAGCCGGTTGACCGTCAGCTTGGTCATGGCGACCGAGAGCGGCGGCTGGGCGGCGACCTTGCGGGCCAATTCCATGGCGGCATCGAAGGCATGACCGGGATCGACCACCTGCTCGACCAGGCCCCATTCATAGGCCTCGTCGGCGGAGATGCGCTGATCGGCCAGGATCACGGCCTGCTTGGTGCGGGCCGGTCCGATCAGATGCAGCATGCGCGGGATGCTCTGCCAGCTCATGTTCATGCCGAGCCCGATCTCGGGCACGCGCAGATGCGCATCGCGGCCCATGACGCGGAAGTCGAGCGCGACCGCCAACGCCACGCCGCCGCCGATGCAAAAGCCTTCGATCGCCGCGATGGTGATCTGCTCCATCTCGTGCCAGGCGTGTGTCAGGCGCGGGCCCAGCCGGAGATGCCGCCTCAGCGTGCCGATATCCATCTCCTTGCGTGAGCGCCCTTCGGGGTCCTTCAAATCGAAGCCTGCGCTGAACGCGCCCGAATTTCCGGTCAGCACCACGACGGAGGTCGCCGCATCATCCTCGAAGCTGCGTGCCGCCGCGGTGAGCTGGCGCAGCGCCTCCGGCGACAATGCGTTGATGCCGTCGTGACGATCGAACCGCACCACGGCAATCCGCCCCTCGGGACCGAGGCCTTTCTCGATCTTGACGAACTCTTTCACGGGCGCCTCCGAAGCCGATTTTTGCTCCATCGTAGCGCACATCAGGCGTCAGGAACATGGGACCAGTTGCGCGCCGCAACGAATGCTCGACAGGACAGGACCATGCGCTTAATCTTTCGCCATGAGCCACGATCACGACCATCATCACCACGACCACGATCATTCGGAACTGTCGGAAACCGAGCTGCGCGTGCGCGCGCTCGAAACGATCTTGACCGAAAAAGGCTATGTCGAGCCAGCCGCGCTCGACGCCATCATCCAGGCCTATGAAACCAAGATCGGTCCGCATAACGGCGCCCGCGTCGTCGCAAAAGCCTGGACGGATGCTGATTTCAAGAAGGCCCTGCTGGAGGACGGCAGCAAGGCGATCGGCACGCTCGGCCATGTCAGCCGCGTCGGCGACCATCTCGTCGTGGTCGAGAACACACCGCAGCGTCACAACATGGTCGTGTGCACGCTGTGCTCCTGCTACCCCTGGGAAATGCTGGGTCTGCCGCCGGTCTGGTACAAGGCGTCACCCTATCGTTCGCGCGCGGTGAAGGATCCACGCGGCGTGCTCGCCGAATTCGACGTCACGCTGCCGAAGGACACGGAAATCCGGGTGTGGGATTCTACCGCGGAGACGCGCTTCCTGGTGCTGCCGATGCGGCCCGCGGGCACCGAAGGCTGGAGCGAGGAGCAGCTTGCCGAACTCGTCACCCGCGATTCAATGATCGGGACCGGCTTTCCCAGGACGCCCGGAGCGCCATCGTGAACGGCGTGCACGACATGGGCGGCATGGACGGGTTCGGCAAGGTCGAGCCCGAGCCGAACGAGCCGATGTTTCATGAAGCGTGGGAGTCCCGCGTGCTCGCGATGGTGCGCGCGATGGGCGCAGCCGGCGCGTTCAACATCGACACCTCGCGTTTCTATCGCGAGACGCTGCCGCCGCATGTCTATCTCTCGAGCTCCTACTACAAGAAGTGGTTCCTCGGCCTCGAAGAGATGCTGATCGAGAAGGGCTACCTCACCCGCGAGGAGGTCGCCGCCGGCCGTGCGATGCAGCCCGGCAAAGCGCTCAAGCACGGCAAGTTCGATCTCGCCAATGTCGAGCGCGTCATGGTGCGCGGCAAGTTCGCCCGCCCTGCCCCTGCCCCCGCCAAGTTCGACATCGGCGACCGTGTCCGCGCGAAAAACATTCATCCGACCACGCATACGCGGCTGCCGCGCTATGTGCGCGGGCATGTCGGCGTGGTCGAGCTGAACCATGGCTGCCATGTATTTCCCGATACGGCCGCGATGGAGCGCGGCGAGAATCCGCAATGGCTCTACACGGTCGTATTCGAGGGCCGCGATCTCTGGGGTGCCGGCGCTGATCCGACCCTGAAGGTCTCGGTCGACGCGTTCGAGCCCTATCTGGACCCGGTATGACGCGCAGCATTGCTGCGGCTGCTGCAACGGCGGCCATCCCGAGCATCCCGCGTGACGACGACGGCCCCGTGTTCCGCGCGCCATGGGAAGCGCAGGCCTTCGCAATGGCCTTGAGCCTGCACGACCGCGGCGTCTTCACCTGGCCGGAATGGGCCGCGGCGCTGGCCGACGAGATCAAGCGCGCGCAAGCCGCCGGTGACCCTGATACGGGTGAGACCTACTATCTGCACTGGCTTGCCACGCTGGAAGGCCTCGTGGCACGCAAAGGCGTCGCGTCGATGGACACCCTGCATCGCTATCGCAATGCTTGGGACCACGCCGCCGATCGCACCCCGCATGGCAAGCCGATTGAGCTTATGCCGGAGGATTTCGGGTAGCGCGTGCTGTTTCCTCCGTCATTGCGAGGAGCTCTTGCGACGAAGCAAATCCAGACTGCGCTTGCGGAAGGACGCTGGATTGCGTCGCTTCGCTCGCAACGACGGCGGAGAGAGGCCGGATTTTTTCCTCTGTCGTCGCCCGGCTTGACCGGGCGACCCAGTACGCCGCGGCCTTTCGGCTCAAGGACGGCCTCTGGAATGCTGGATCACCCGCTTTCGCGGGTGACGACACTGAGTTTGCCTCACCGCCCCCCGACAAACTCCCGCCAGCCGCCGGCGATCCCGATCCGGGCGAAACCTATTATCTGCATTGGCTCGCGACGCTTCGCTTCGCTCGCAACGACGGCGGAGAGAGGCCGGATTTTTCCGCTGTCGTCGCCCGGCTTGACCGGGCGACCCAGTACGCCGCGGCCTTTCGGCTCAAGGACGGCCTCTGGAATACTGGATCACCCGCTTTCGCGGGTGACGACACTGAGTTTGCCTCACCGCCCCGCGACAAACTCCCGCCAGCCGCCCGGCGATCCCGATACGGGCGAAACCTATTATCTGCATTGGCTCGCGACGCTTCGCTTCGCTCGCAACGACGGCGGAGAGAGGCCGGATTTTTTCCTCTGTCGTCGCCCGGCTTGACCGGGCGACTCAGTACGCCGTGGCCTTTCGGCTCAAGGACGGCCTCTGGAATACTGGATCACCCGCTTTCGCGGGTGACGACACGGAGTTTGCCTCACCGCCCCGCGACAAACTCCCGCCAGCCCTTCGCCCGCAGGCTGCAGGCCGGGCATTCGCCGCACCCGTAGCCCCAATCATGCTGCGCGCCGCGTTCACCGAGATAGCAGGTGTGCGACTGCTCGCGGATCAGATCGACCAGCCCCTCGCCGCCGAGATCGTGCGCGAGCTTCCACGTCGCCGCCTTGTCGATCCACATCAGTGGCGTATGCAGCTCGAAGGACCTCGCCATCCCGAGCGAGAGCGCTGATTGCATCGCGCGGATGGTGTCGTCGCGGCAATCGGGATAGCCGGAATAGTCGGTCTCGCACATGCCGCCGACAATGTGGGTGATGCCGCGTCGATACGCCAGTGCCGCGGCGAAGGTCAGGAACACCAGGTTGCGGCCAGGCACAAAGGTGTTGGGCAGACCGTCGGCGCCCATCGCGATCGCGACGTCACGCGTCAGCGCCGTCTCCGAGACGGCCGCCAGCGTCGGGATCGACAGCGTATGGCTCTCGCCGAGCTTGGCCGCCCAATCGGCGCGGAGACCCTTGATGCCCTCGAACAGCCGGTCACGGCAGTCGAGCTCGACCGCGTGGCGTTGCCCGTACTCGAACCCCAGCGTCTCCACCCGCGCGAAGCGGCTGAGCGCCCAGGCGAGGCAGGTGGTGGAATCCTGGCCGCCGGAGAACAGCACCAGTGCGGTTTGTGAAGCAAATGCGTCGCTCATGGCCCGCGCTTTAGCACTGCGGAAGATATCAGCCAATCGGTGGAAATCGGCCCGTTCCCGCCCGTCCCGCTGGGAACGGAGGCCCGCTTTTGGCATAAGGCTTTGGATCCAGGAGACTGCCCTGCAATGACCCCTTCCCGCGACATTTCCCGCCTGATCGAGATCATGGCGGCACTGCGTACGCCGGTGACCGGCTGCCCCTGGGATCTCGAGCAGGATTTTGCGACGATCGCGCCCTATACGATCGAGGAGGCCTATGAGGTGGTCGATGCCATCGACCGCGGCGATCTCGACGATCTCCGCGAGGAGCTCGGCGATCTCCTCTTGCAGGTCGTGTTCCACGCCCAGATGGCCTCCGAGCAGAACGCTTTCGCGTTCGGCGACGTCGTCGAGGCCATCACCCGAAAAATGATCCGGCGCCATCCGCACGTCTTCGCTGACAAGGACGGCAATCTCGCCTCCTCCCACGTCAAGGAAGTCTGGGATCGCATCAAGGCCGAAGAGAAGGCCGAGCGCGCCGCACGCCGGCCGCCGGAGTCAACGCCACCGCACAAATCGCTACTCTCGGGCGTGAAAGCCGGTCAGCCCGCGCTGACCCGCGCCATGGAGCTGCAGCGCAAGGCCTCCACCGTCGGCTTCGACTGGAACGATCCGCGCGCGGTGCTGCAAAAGATCCGCGAGGAAGCCGACGAGATCGAGGCCGCCCTCGACCGCAACGACAAGCAGGAGATCGCGGAAGAGACCGGCGACCTGATGTTCGCGCTGGTCAACCTCGCCCGCCACGTCGATGCCGATCCGGAAGCGGCGCTGCGCGCGACGAATGCGAAATTCGAACGGCGCTTTGCCTATATCGAGCGGGCGCTGGAAGCGCAGGGGCGCACGCTCGAGCAGGCCTCGCTGGCGGAGATGGATGCGCTCTGGAATGCGGCGAAGGGCGAGACGAAGCCGGCGTCAGAGGGACGCGAGGCTGACCGGGTCTAAACTCAGCTGTCGTCCAGAGGTCGTCCTCTTCGTACCGGCCGACACATAACTCCAAGTCTTCGCCAAACTACGCTTTGAGGTTATGGGTCCCGGCCTTCGCCGGGACGACCAAACTGATAGATCAAGCCACGCGTGGCACCGCGTCGAACCTGTTCACCACGATATCCCGTTTGGTCTCGTCCACGCGCACGGTCATGTCGAAGCGGCCGTCGTGCAGCTCCTTCACCAGCACCTCGGAATTGCGGTGCAGCCAGGAGATGCCGGCGCCGTCGGCGGCATCGATCGAGAGATCGAGCGTGGTGCGTTTGGCGGCGAGGCGTTCCTCGATCGCGGCGAGCAGCGCATCGATCCCCTCGCCTGACACGGCAGAGACCAGCATGGCCGGATGATCCTCGGGCCGGCGTGCCGCGATGTTCAGAAGTTCCTCGCGCTTGTCAGGCTCGTAGCGGTCGATCTTGTTCCAGACCTCGATGATGCGGCCGGAGTCGTCAGGGTTGATGCCGAGCTGGCGCAGCACGGCGTCGACGTCGCCCTGCTGGGCCTCGGCGTCCTCGTGCGAGATGTCGCGGACATGCAGGATGACATCGGCTTCCAGCACCTCCTCCAGCGTGGCGCGGAAGGCGGCGACGAGCTGCGTCGGCAAATTGGAGATGAAGCCGACGGTATCAGACAGCATCGCCTTGCCGCCATGCGGCAGTGTCAGCGCGCGCAGCGTCGGATCGAGCGTGGCGAACAACATGTCGGCGGCCTGCACGTCGGCGCGGGTCAGGCGGTTGAACAGCGTCGACTTGCCGGCATTGGTGTAGCCGACCAGCGCGACGACGCGATACGGCACGCGCTGGCGGCCGGCGCGATGCAGACGGCGCGTCGCCTGCACCTTCTTCAGCTCGCCCTCGAGCTTGGTGATGCGCTCCTGGATCAGGCGGCGGTCGGCTTCGATCTGCGTCTCGCCGGGACCGCCCATGAAACCGAAACCGCCGCGCTGGCGTTCCAGATGGGTCCATGATCGCACCAGGCGCGAGCGCTGGTAATTCAGATGCGCGAGCTCGACCTGGAGCGAGCCTTCCTTGGTCTTGGCGCGGCGGCCGAAGATTTCCAGGATGAGCCCGGTGCGGTCGAGCACCTTGGCATGCAATTCCTTCTCGAGATTGCGTTGCTGGATCGGCGCAAGCGCGCAATCCATCACCACGAGCTCGACGTCGAGACTCTTGGCGAGCGCGGCGATCTCCTCGACCTTACCCTTGCCGATATAGGTCGCGGGCCGGATCTGGCTGATCGGCGCGATGATGGCATCGGCGATGACGAGGTCGATCGCACGCGCGAGGCCGGCGGCTTCGTCGAGCCGCGCCTCGGCGTCACGTTGGACATGACTTTCCGATTGCGCGTCGGCACTTCCCGCGCGCGCGCGCAAATAGGGGCCGATGACAAGCACCCGCCCCGTCTGCTTAGCCCCTGCCGGCCGCGAACGGTCGGCATCCCCGTCGAAACTCCGGGGGTCCAATTAGATCACTCTCAAGCCGGCTGGTCCTCGCCGCCTTCGAACAGCTGGATCGGAGCGCCCGGCATGATGGTCGAGATCGCGTGCTTGTAGACGAGCTGCGAATGACCGTCGCGCCGAAGCAGCAAACAGAAATTGTCGAACCAGGTCACGATGCCCTGGAGCTTCACTCCGTTGACCAGGAAGATCGTCAGTGGCGTCTTGGTTTTGCGAACGTGATTAAGGAAGGTGTCCTGAAGGTTTTGTGCGCGGTCTGCCGCCATTGTTTTTTTCTCGCTTTGAGTTTCTTTTTATTGCGCCGGTCGCGGCCCCTGTTTTCAAAATTAGGCCTTCTTCCGGTTGCCGTTCCTCATGAGATCCCCCTCGGAGGAACAGCCGATTGATTAGAGGACAGGACGGCTTATTAGGCAAGCCGCTTCACGCGGCAGGCGACGTCCGTCTTCTCCGAAAAACTACGGAAATAGTTGTTTTTCCTCTGGTATCCCTAAGGTCCTGGCGCGACGTCGGGCATTAGCCGACGCCGAGTGCCTTCAATTTTCGGTGCAGCGCCGAACGTTCCATGCCAACAAACTCGGCCGTACGAGAAATATTTCCTGAGAAACGGCTGATCTGTGCAATCAAATAGTCGCGCTCGAAGACTTCGCGCGCCTCGCGCAGCGGCAGGCCCATGATGTGCTCGCCATTGTTGCTGGTCGGCATTGCCGGCACCATCGAGCCGACATCCTGCGGCAGCATGTCGGCGGTGATGATCACCTCCGGACCGCCGGCGGCTAGAATCATGACTCTCTCAACGTTGTTGCGGAGCTGACGCACATTGCCGGGCCAGACGTGCGATTGCAGCACCGCCATCGCGTCCTGCCCGATCTGCCGCCGGGGCAAACCGCTGCCGGCCGAGATCTGCTCCATGAAGTAGTCGATCAGTTCGGGGATATCCTCGCGCCGCTCCGAGAGTGCAGGCACGCGAATCGGCACCACCGAGAGCCGGTGATAGAGGTCCTCGCGGAAATGACCGGCCGCGATCTCCTCTTCGAGATTGCGCGCGGTGGACGAGATGATGCGCACGTCGACCTGCACCTTGGCGGTGCCGCCGACGCGCTGGAAGGACTGCTCGACCAGCACGCGCAGAATCTTGTTCTGGGTCTCGCGCGGCATGTCCGCGATCTCGTCGATGAACAGCGTGCCGCCATGGGCCTCTTCGAGCGCGCCGGGCTTGCGCGGATGTTCGCCGTTGGACTGCTCGACGCCGAACAGTTCATGCTCCATCCGCTCCGGCGTGATCGCCGCTGCGTTGATGACGACGAAGGGACCGTCGGCGCGGCCCGAAGCCATATGCAGCGTGCGTGCGGTCAATTCCTTGCCGGCGCCGGCGGGGCCGACGATCAGGATGCGGCTGTTGGCCTTCGCCGCGCGCTCGATGGTCTGGCGCAGCTGGTTCATGCTCGGCGAGCGGCCGACGAGCGAGCTGGCGCTGGGCGCGAGCTGCTTCAGCTCCTTGACCTCGCGCTTGAGCCGGGAGTTCTCCAGCGCGCGGTTGGCGACCAGGATCAGGCGGTCGGCCTTGAACGGCTTCTCGATGAAATCATAGGCCCCGCGCTTGATCGCGGCGACCGCGGTTTCGATGTTGCCGTGGCCGGAGATCATGACGACCGGAAGGTCGGCATTGTCCTTCTTGACCTGCTCCAGCAGCTGCAAGCCGTCGAGCTTGGAGCCCTGCAGCCAGATGTCGAGGAACACCAGGTGCGGCCGGCGGTTGGCGATCTCGGCGAGTGCCGAGTCGCTGTCGCGCGCGGTCCTTGTGACGAAACCCTCGTCTTCGAGAATGCCCGCGACGAGATCCCGAATATCGGCCTCATCATCGACAATCAGAATTTCACTTGCCATGGGTCGCGCCTGCCTTTTCAGCTGCCTGTCGAGGCTTCGATTTTCGTTGAATCATCATTGGTCTTTTCAGCCGGTTCTTTGGTTTCAGCCGCCGGCACTTTTGTTTCCTGCGTCGCGACGGGATCCGCAGCGGCTCGCCGGGTACGCGCCGCGGCCGCATCCTTGGCTGCCGGCGCATGCTCGGCCGCGCCCTGGGCCTTCCTGGCCTCGCCGGAGATCGCAAAGCGCATCCGCATCCACGCGCCACGCTGGCCCTCGCGAAAGTCGGAGGCATCCTTCAGCTCGATGCGGCCGCCATGGTCTTCCAGCACGCGACCGACGATCGCCAGGCCAAGGCCGGTGCCCTTGGCGCGCGTCGTCACATACGGCTCCAGCAGCCGCGAGCGCGCGACCTTGGGCAGGCCGATGCCGTTGTCGACGACGTCGATCAGCACGTCCTCGCCTTCGCGCGACACCACGACGTCGATGCGGCCCTTTCCGCCGTTTTTGCCGAGCTCCTCCGGCGGGACCTGCTCGATGGCCTCGGTGGCGTTCTTGACGATGTTGGTGACCGCCTGCGAGATCAGGCGGCGGTCGAACTGGGCGCGCAGCGGATCTTCTTTGAACTCGGCCTCGATATCGAGCTCGGGATGGGCGACCTTCATCAGGAACACGGCCTGCCGCACGGTATCGGCGACGTCCTCGCCTTCCATCACGGGCTTCGGCATCCGCGCAAAGCGCGAGAACTCGTCGACCATGCGCCTGATGTCGTCGACCTGGCGCACGATGGTGTCGGTGCACTGATCGAAGATCTGCTTGTCCTTCGCTTCGGTGATGTCCTTGCCGAACTTGCGGCGGATGCGTTCGGCCGAGAGCTGGATCGGCGTCAGCGGGTTCTTGATCTCGTGGGCGATGCGGCGCGCGACGTCGCCCCAGGCCGAGGTACGCTGCGCCGAAACCAGCTCGGTGATGTCGTCGAGCGTGATGATGTAGCTGTCGTGCGGCTGGTTCTTCTCGGCGCTGACACGAACCGACAGATTACGTTCCTGTCCGTCGCGCGTGATCGTGATCTGGCCCTGGACCAGGCGCTGGGTCCCTTCCCGCGCCGTCTGCATCATCTCCTCGAGCTCGGGCAGCACGTCGGAGAGCGGATGGCCGAGTGTCTCCGCCTCGGAGTCCCCGATCAGCTTCTCGGCGGAGCGGTTGAGAATGCCCACGCTGCCCGAGGTGTCGACGCCGATGATGCCGGCGCTTGCTGAGGACAGCACGGCCTCGATGAAGCGGCGGCGGCTGTCGATGAGATCGCTGGCGTTGACGAGCTCGTCGCGCTGGCTGCGCAATTCCTGCGTCATCTTGTTGAAGGTCTCGCCGAGTTGGGCGAGATCGCCCTCCGACTGATGCACCGGCACCTTCACATGGAGATCGCCGGTCGAGACGGTGTGGGCCGCGTTCATCAACCGCCGGATCGGCGACACCAGGGAGTTGGCGAAGTTCAGGCCGATCAACACGGAGGCCATCAGGATGGTCAGCGCGATCACCGCGAACATCAGCGCGAATGCGACCTGGATGCCGAGCCGGCGCGATTCGATCTGGGCGTATTCGGCGACGCTGAGCTCGGTCTGCTTCAGCTGGGCGACGACGTTCGGATCGAGCGGACGCGCGACGTAGAGGAAGGTGTCGCTGAAAGCGCGCAGGCGGATCACCGCGGCGACGTAACTCGCATCCGGGAGGACCGCGATCTCCGGCTCATTCTCGTTGACGTTACTGAGGAAATCAGGCGCCGGCGGCGAATAGGCCAGCCGCATGCCGGTGTCGGCGGATTCGAGGATGTTGGTGTCCTTGTCGATGATCATCGCGCCCGGCAAATTGCGCGAAGCGGCGCTCGACGTCAGCAATTCACGGAACGAGCGGCGATCCTGGTCGTAGAGGGGCCTGGCATGGGCGATATCGTTGGCCATGCCGATAATGTCGCCGCGGATCAACTGGGCGTGGTCCTGCATGTAGGCCCGCGCGATCGTCAGCGAGTTCTGGATGACTTCCTTGGTGGGACCCGAGAACAGCCGGTCGAGGCCGCGCTCGATCGTGACGTTGGCCACGACGGCGACCAGCACCGCGGGCAGCACGGCGACGATCGAGAACAGGCTGACGATCTGGACATGGAGGCGTGCCGCCGCTCGTCCCCGCCGCCGGGCCAGGATCAGCTGCCAGAGCTCGCGGACGATGATCCCGACCAGCAGCAGGATCGTGCCGGCATTGATGAGATAGAATGAGCGCACCACTTCCGGCGTCGGCTCGATGCTCGTCAGGCCGGTCAGGACCATGAACGTCAGGAACGCCGACAACAGCGCGAGCGCGACCGCAAACGGCGCCAGCCAGCGCCGCACCGACCAGCGCCGGGGCTCTTCCGCTGGGGCCGTGTCAAAGGATGCGGCTGAGGTATCTGCGCTGGTCATTCCGGCAATGGGTGCTGAAAACGGGGTCCGCGTGGCGGATACTGATGTATTCCTACCACATTGTTGCCGAATTGCGACAATTCCGCGGCGTGTTTCCCGCCATGGACGGGCGCATCCACAGGATGGCATTCTTGCGAGTTCACCCGGAACGGAATCGGCCCGCTCGGGCTTGACCCGGCATGGATCGAATATTTTTGGGCATCATGGCATCGGCCGTGCTGCTGCTGATTGTGGCCTCTGACCTCTTGGTCAACGGCCCCAGCAGGCAGGAGCAGACGGCGGAGTTCGCCAACATTCAGCCGGTCATGGCCCGCACGATCAGGTAGGTGCGACGCCAGGCCCGGCGGCCCACGGCAAAATTTCGATATTCCCGCGGAACATTTCAGCGCTGTCAGGACTTCTGCCCACCGCGTCAGCCACAAGGGCCAGCGCGATCCGGACAGGCTCAGCTCCGCTTTGGTAGGGGGAGCTGAGCCATTCGTGCGTTCCGAGAGCCTTAGCCCCCGCTCCTGTACACCTGGATATCGAGATCGCGGATCTTCTTTCGCAGCGTATTGCGGTTGAGGCCGAGCAGGTCGGCTGCGCGGATCTGGTTGCCGCGGGTGGCGGCCAGCGCGGCCGTCAGCAGCGGCACCTCGATCTCCTTGAGGATGCGGTGATAGAGGCCCGGCGGCGGCACGCCGTTCGGGAAGCCCTGGAAGTGCGACGAGAGATAGGCTTCCACCGCGCCGCCGAGATTGTCGACGCCCTGCTGGACCGCAGCCCCGGGGCTGACCGTGGGCGGCGCCAGTTCGCCGTCGATGACTGAGCCGGTGATCACGTCCTGCGGATAGAGGGCCGCGAGACGACGGGCGAGATTTTCCAGCTCGCGCACGTTGCCGGGCCAGCGGTGCTGCTTCATCCGCTCGAGCGCCAGCGCGTCGAGCTTCTTCGGCGGCAGGCCGTCCTTCTCCGCGAGCGCGAAGAAGTGCCGCACGAGATCCGGCAAGTCCTCGATGCGCTCGCGCAAGGGAGGCAGTCGCAGCGGCACGACGTTGAGGCGGAAGAACAGGTCTTCCCGGAACAGCCCCTGCTGGATCAGAACGCGCAGGTCCTTGTTGGAGGCTGCGACGATGCGCACGTCGGTCTTGATCGGGGTGCGGCCGCCGACCGTGGTGTATTCGCCCTGCTGCAGCACGCGCAGCAGGCGGGTCTGCGCCTCCATCGGCATGTCGCCGATTTCGTCGAGGAACAGCGTGCCGCCCTCGGCCTGCTCGAACCGGCCGGACGCGCGCGTGTTGGCGCCGGTGAAGGCGCCGCGCTCATGGCCGAACAATTCGGACTCGATCAGATCGCGCGGGATCGCCGCCATGTTGACCGCCACGAACGGCCCGTTGCGGCGCTTGCCGTAATCATGCAGCGCGCGCGCCACCAGTTCCTTGCCGGTACCGGACTCGCCCGTGATCATCACGGTGAGGTCGGTCTGCATCAGGCGTGCGAGCACGCGGTAGATTTCCTGCATCGCGGGCGAGCGGCCGACCAGCGGGATCGCCTCCATCTCGCCGTCCTCGTCGGCCGTTGCGACCCGCTCCTTCGGCTCCGCCAGCGCGCGGCCGACGATCGCGATCAGCTCCTTCAGGTCGAAGGGCTTGGGCAGATATTCATAGGCGCCGCGCTCGGAGGCGCGGATCGCCGTCATGAAGGTGTTTTGCGCGCTCATGACGATGACGGGCAAATTGGGCCGCATCTTCTTGATCCGCGGCAACAGGTCGAAGGCGTTTTCATCCGGCATCACCACGTCGGTGATGACGAGATCGCCCTCCCCCTGGCTGACCCAGCGCCACAGCGTCGCGGCGTTGCCGGTCAGCCTGACTTCGTACCCGGCCCGGGAAAGTGCCTGGTTGAGAACCGTGCGGATGGCGGTGTCGTCATCAGCTACGAGAATGCTACCTACGGGCATCGTTAATCCTCATCTTGCGCCCTGTGATGCAGACGACGACTTCCCGGCAGAGCCGTCGCGACTGCTGTGATCAGCGTGTTTGACCGATGTGGAATACATCGGCATCAGCACGCGAAAGGTGGTCTTGCGCGGCTGAGACTCGCATTCGATGATGCCCCCGTGATCGCCGACGATCTTGGCGACCAGCGCAAGACCGAGGCCGGAGCCGGTCTGCTTGGTGGTCACGAAGGGGTCGAACAGATTGGGCAGAAGATCGTCCGGCACGCCTGGTCCGTTGTCCCTCACGCAGAATTCCAGCGGCAGGGATACCCGGGTTTTTTGACCGGGGACTGACAGGCGCACGCCGGGGCGGAACGCGGTGGTGAGCTGGATCTCGGCATCGGGCACGTCGATCAGCGCTTCGGCGGCATTCTTCACCAGATTGAGGAACACCTGGATCAGTTGGTCCTGGTTCGCCAGCACCGGCGGCAGCGACGGATCGTAATCCTCGATGAAGCGGATGTTGCGGGCAAAGCCCGACTGCGCCAGCCGCTTCACGTGATCGAGCACGGAATGGATGTTGACGGCGCCGCGTACCACGGGCCGTTCGTCGCCGAACACCTCCATGCGGTCGACCAGCGTCACGATGCGGTCGGCCTCGTCGCAGATCAGCCGGGTCAGCATGCGGTCCTCGGTCGAGGCCTGCTGCTCCAGCAGCTGCGCTGCGCCGCGGATGCCCGAAAGCGGGTTCTTGATCTCGTGCGCGAGCATCGCGGCGAGCGCGATCACCGAGCGCGCGGCGCTGCGATGGGTGAGCTGGCGGTCCATCTTGTCGGCGATGGAGCGCTCCTGCAGCATCACCACGATATGGCCGGGCCGCTCGGTGAGCGGAGCCACATGGAGATCGACCTGGCGGTCGCCGCCCATGCGCGGCGTGCCCAAATCGACCTTGTATTCGTTGACCGGCACGTTCGACGAGCGCACCTGGTCGATCAGCGCCAGCAGCGGACTGCCGAACGGCACCAGCTCTTTGAGCGACTGCCGCTTCAGGAACTGCGTCGAGATCTCGAAGAAGGCTTCGGTCGCGATATTGGCGGCAACGATCTTGCCGTCCGGCCCGATCATCAGAACGGGATTGGGCAAGGCATCGAGGATTGCGTCACTGTCGGCTGGCTGGCGATGGTCGGCGGCTGAGGTCATGCAGCAGCGCTCCATGCGAAGTCGTCGAACGCATCCTGCAGCGACCGGTGGATGAGGCCAGCATCCTCCGAGGTCAGGATCTTCTGACGCCAGCCTTTCAACGTCTCGATCGGGGCGCCGCTCGCTTGCGCCGCGACATCGAGCGCCCAGCCGAGATGCTTTCGCGCATGCTTCAGGCCGACGCGCAGGCCGTAGAGTGCACAGATGCCCTCATAGAGCGTGCGGACGTAATGCAGCTGCGTCGCGAGCGACGGCGTGGCCTCAACGGCCCCGCCGTTCAGGCGTCGGCCGATCTCGCCGGGCAACCACGGTTGGCCCTGCGCGCCGCGGCCGATCATCACGGCGTCGGCGCCGGAGGCCTGGAGCGCCGCGCGCGCCTTCTCGTAAGTGGTGATGTCGCCGTTGACGACGAGCGGAATGGAGATCGCCTCGCGCACCGCGCGGATCGCCTCCCAATCGGCCTCGCCCTTGTAGAACTGGCAGCGGGTGCGGCCATGGACGGTGACGAGCTTGATGCCGGCAGCCTCGGCGCGCCGCGCTAGCTCTGGCGCGTTGCGGGTGCGGTCGTCCCAGCCGAGCCGCATCTTCAGCGTCACCGGCACCTTCACGGCTGATATCGTCGCCTCGATCAAGGTCACGGCATGATCGAGATCGCGCATCAGGGCCGAGCCCGACTGACCGCCGGTGACGTGGCGGGCGGGACAGCCCATGTTGATGTCGATAATGTCGGCGCCCTCGGCCTCGGCGATCCGGGCCCCCTCCGCCATCCAACGCGCCTCGCAGCCAGCGAGCTGGACCACATGCGGCCCAACGCCGGTCGCTTCGCAGCGCAACCGCGACATGCGGTGGCCTTTGGCCAATTCATCGCTGGCAGTCATTTCAGAGACGACGAGACCCGCTCCCAGCTCGGCGGCGAGCTTGCGAACGGGTGAATCGGTTACGCCCGACATCGGTGCCAGGAAAACCGGGGTTGCGACATCGATGTCGCCTATTTTCAACGGCTTAGAGCCTGATCCTGCCGAGCCGGTCACAGTGGTCCCGTTACGTAGGCAGGGCCTCATCGCGCTGCCATGGCTTATCTTGCGCACAATTCTTGTGCAGTCAAGCATCATGCCTACAGTTTAGACAGTTCTCTAGATCTTTCAAGTGCAGTGCAGCAATGCGGTTTCCCACAATCCAGGGAAACCCCTTTTTTTGCGGGCCTGCCGTGCTAGAGGCATGCCTCAATCACCCCAGGCACGACAACAGTCGAATATTCGAGTCCCATGGCGAAATCACAGCGCACTGCAGTCGTTCTTGTCGCGGCCGGACGTGGTCTGCGCGCAGGCGCCGGTGGCCCCAAGCAATATCGCGAAATCGGCGGCGTGCCCGTCATCTACCGCGCCATGGAAGCCTTCAGCACCCACCCTGACGTCTTCGCCGTGCAGCCGGTGGTGAACCCCGACGACAGCGCCATGTTCACGGCGGCGGTCGCAGGCCTCAAGCACGAGGCGCCGGCCAGTGGCGGCGCGACACGCCAGGCTTCGGTGCTGTCAGGCCTCGAAGCTCTCGCAAAACACGAGCCCGACATCGTCCTGATCCACGACGCCGCGCGTCCCTTCGTCTCTTCTGGCGTGATCTCGCGCGCGATCGAGGCGGCAAGCCGCACCGGCGCTGCCATTCCGGTTGTCCCCGTCACCGATACCATCAAAGTCACGAGTGCGAACGGCGATGTCGAGGACACGCCTGATAGGGCACGCTTGCGAATCGCGCAGACGCCGCAATCCTTTCGTTTCGATGTCATCCTCGAAGCGCATCGTCGCGCGGCCAAGGACGGGCGCTCAGATTTCACCGACGACGCCGCGATCGCCGAATGGGCGGGATTGACGGTTGCGACCTTTGAAGGCGATGTTGCCAACATGAAGCTCACCACTCCCGAAGATTTCGTGCGCGAGGAAGCGCGCCTGGCCACCCTCCTCGGCGATATCAGGACCGGCACCGGCTATGACGTGCACGCCTTCGGCGAAGGCGACCACCTCATGCTCTGCGGCGTGCGCGTGCCGCATACCAAGGGTTTTCTTGCCCATTCCGACGGCGATGTCGGCCTGCATGCGCTGGTCGATGCCATCCTGGGCGCGCTTGCCGACGGCGACATCGGCTCGCACTTCCCGCCGAGCGATGCGAAGTGGAAGGGCGCCTCCTCCGACCAGTTCCTGAAATACGCCATCGAGCGCGTGACGGCGCGCGGCGGCCGCATCGCCAATCTCGAAGTCACGATGATCTGCGAGCGGCCGAAGATCGGCCCGTTGCGCGACGTCATGCGCGCGCGCATCGCCGAGATATCAGGCGTCGACATCTCCCGCGTGGCTGTGAAGGCGACGACCAGCGAGCGGCTCGGCTTCACCGGTCGCGAGGAAGGCATCGCGGCCACCGCGAGCGCCACGATCCGCCTTCCATTTAACGACAAGACTTGGAGCGCGTGAGGTCATGGGCGGCAGCGACGCACGCGCCCTCTCCCGCTCGCTGCTCGATCTGTGCCGGATGCGCAAGCTGACGATCGCGACCGCCGAGTCCTGCACCGGCGGCCTCGTCGCCGGCGCGCTGACCGACATCCCCGGTTCGTCTGACGTGATCGATCGCGGCTTCGTCACTTATTCCAACGACGCCAAGCGCGCGATGCTCGGGGTCGAGGCCTCAACGCTCACCAATTTCGGCGCCGTCAGCAAGGAAACCGCAACCGCGATGGCAGTCGGCGCGCTCGAGCGGGCCGATGTCGATCTCGCGGTTGCCATCACCGGCATTGCCGGCCCCGGCGGTGCTACCCCCGGCAAGCCGGTCGGCCTCGTCCATTTCGCCGCCGCCGCGCGCGACGGCCGCATCATCCATCGCGAGCAGCGTTTTGGCGCGATCGGCCGCACCGCCGTGCGCCAACGCTCGGTGGTCGAAGCGCTGCGCATGCTGATGGAGCTTGCCCGAGGCCCGCAAGCCGCGGCCAAGCCGCGCCGCGCCGCTGCAGCGACGAGGCTGCGTCCTCGCGCGACGCGCTCACCGCGACGACATGCCGTGACGCGCAGACCGCCGCGCTCGCCGCGGGGGTGAGCGCTCTCCAAGCTTCGCAAGCGAGTGAGTACTGCGCTCGCGCCCAACGCGGACCCTAGGACGACGCCAGCTTCGGCCGGCCGTAGATCGCGTCGGCGCGTTTTTCGAACGCCGTGGAAAACCGCGCGAAGGCTGCGTCGAACATCGAGCCCATGAGCATCGCCAGCATGCGGCTCTTGAATTCGTAGGCAAGGAAGAAACCGACGTCGCAGACGTCGTCCCCCCTGGGCTCGAACGTCCAGCGGTTTTCGAGCTTGCTGAACGGACCCTGGAGATATTCGACCTGGATTTTCAAATTCGCGCGGTCGAGCGTCACGCGGCTGGTGAACGATTCCTTGACCAGCTTGAACGACACCGTCATGTCGGCAACCAGCACCTCGGAACCATCAGGCTTGGCCACGCGCTGGCGTATCTTCAGCGCGCTGCACAGCGGTACGAATTCCGGGTAGCGCTCGACGTCGGCGACCAGATCGAACATCTTGGATGCGCTGTGATTGACACGGCGCTTGCTCGAAAATTTTGGCATCGCAGTTCAGCGGGCGTTAGCTGCCCGCGCAGCCTTCAGTCTCGCAAAGTCCTCGCCGGCGTGGTGCGACGAACGGGTCAGCGGGCTCGCCGACACCATCAGGAAGCCCTTGGTGTAGGCGACCTTTTCGTAAGAGCTGAACTCGTCCGGCGGCACGTAGCGCATCACGGCGTGATGCTTGCGGGTCGGCTGGAGATATTGCCCGATGGTCAGGAAATCGACGTCGGCCGAGCGCAGATCGTCCATCACCTGCTGCACCTCGTGGCGCTCCTCGCCGAGGCCGACCATGATGCCTGACTTGGTGAAGATGCCGGGATCGAGCTCCTTGACCCGCTGCAGCAGCCGGATCGAGTGGAAGTAGCGCGCGCCCGGCCGCACCGTCAGGTAACGCGACGGCACCGTCTCGAGATTGTGGTTGAAGACGTCGGGCCGCGCCGCGACGACGATTTCGAGCGCGCCCTCCTTGCGCAAAAAGTCCGGCGTCAGGATCTCGATCGTGGTCGAGGGGCACGCGGCCCGAATCGCGCGGATGGTCTGGGCAAAGTGCCCGGCGCCGCCATCGGCGAGATCGTCGCGATCAACGGAGGTGATGACGACGTGCGCGAGGCCGAGCTTGGCCACGGCCTCAGCGACATTCTGCGGCTCGGCCGCATCCAGCGCATTGGGTAGTCCGGTCTTGACGTTGCAGAAGGCGCAGGCACGGGTGCAGGTGTCACCCATGATCATGAAGGTCGCGTGCTTCTTGTCCCAGCACTCGCCGATGTTCGGACAGCCCGCCTCCTCGCACACCGTGTGCAGGCCGTTGGCGCGCACGATGTTGCGAGTGTCGGCATAGCCGCGGGTGTTGGGCGCGCGCACGCGAATCCAGTCCGGCTTCGGCGGCGAAGCGGAATCAGGTCGATTCACCTTTTCGGGGTGTCGCGGGCGCAGCGGGTTCGTGATGGTATCGACAATAACGACCATGATCCGTCCGGTCTGTTCAGGTCCTACCTAGTCGGTCTGGCTGCCTGCCGCAACCCGGCTCGCGCCGCTTCAGGGAACATGGCAGATATGGGCAATATCCTGCTCTGTTCTCAGGCGATTCTCACCTCGAATGGCTCCAGTCTCGAACACTTCCACACCACGGCTGGGCAAGCTCCTGAAGCGGTCCTTTTTCGACCGCGATGTCCGCGAGGTCGCGCCCGATCTGATCGGCGCGACCATGCTGGTCGACGGTGTCGGCGGCATCATCGTGGAGGTGGAGGCCTATCATCATACCGAGCCGGCTGCGCACTCCTACAACGGCCCGACGCCGCGGAACCAGATCATGTTCGGTCCACCCGGCTTTGCCTATGTCTACCGTTCCTACGGCATCCACTGGTGCGTGAACTTCGTCTGCGAGCGGGCCGGGTCGGCCGCCGCCGTCTTGATCCGCGCGCTGGAGCCGACGCATGGGATCACGGCGATGCGCCGCCGTCGCCATCTCCAGGACGTGCACGCATTGTGCTCGGGCCCAGGCAAGCTGACAGAGGCGCTCGGCATCACGATTGCGCACAACACCCTGCCCCTGGACCGCCCACCGATCGCACTGCATGCACGAACCGAGCACGTCGAGGTCGCGACCGGCATCCGCATCGGCATCACCAAGGCTGTCGAGCTGCCCTGGCGCTATGGCGTCAGGGGGTCGAAATTCTTGAGCAAGCCGTTTCCGAAGTAGTTGTCGTTCCGGGGCGATTCGTAGCAGCGAACCCGGAACCTCGAGCTTCCGGGTTTCGGCTCTTCGAGCCGCTCGGAATGGCGCGACATCACGACGCCTGCTTCAGCCGCTCCAGCGCTTCGAGCAGCTTGGCCTTGCGGGCCAGCGCCGCCTCGCGCTTTTCGCGCTCCTCCTCGACGACCTCCTCGGCCGCGTTCGCGACGAACTTTTCGTTCGCGAGCTTCGATTCGGCACGCTTGATGTCGGCCTCGGCCTTGCCGATTTCCTTGTCGAGCCGCGTACGCTCGGCGGCAATGTCGATGACGCCCTTGAGCGGCAGCGCCGCCACCTCGCCGCGGACGAGCAACTGAACGGCTCCGTCAGGCGCACGATCCGCGAAGGAGATATCCGACAGCCGCGCCATGCGCTTGATGACGTCGGTCCAGCGCGGCGCACGTTCCCTGGTCTCGGCCGAGGCCCCCGCGAGCACCAGTGCAGTCAGCGTCGCCGGCGCAATGTTCATCTCCGCGCGCACCGAGCGGATCTGCGTGACGAGGTCGATGACCCAGCCGATCTCGGCTTCCGCCTTGGGATCGGTGAAGTCGGCATGATCGAAGATCGGCATCACGAACGCAGGCGTGATCAACGGATCAGTCGGTCCGGCCGCAGCCGCGAGCATCGCGAGCTGCTCCGGCGTCGGCCCGGATGGCTTCAGCGGCCAGGGCGCCAGTGCGAGCAGGCCGTCGCGCTTGGCCGTGACCTCCCACAGCTCTTCCGTGATGAAGGGCATGAAGGGATGCAACAGCTTCAAAATCTCGTCCCGTGCCCAGGCGACCATGGCGCGGGTCTCATCCTTGGCCGGACTGTCGGGGCCGAGCAGCACGGGCTTGGCGAGCTCGACATACCAGTCGCAATAGACGTTCCAGACGAAGCGGTAGATGCTGCCCGCGGCATCGTTGAAGCGATAGGCCTCGATGGCCTCGGTCACCTCGCGCGTGGTGTGGGCGCTCTCATGAGCGATCCAGCGATTCAGCGTTTCCTTCGCCTTGGCCGGCTCGAACCCCTCGGGCACCGCGCAGTGGTTCATCTCCGCGAAGCGCGAGGCGTTCCACAGCTTGGTCGCGAAATTGCGGTAGCCCTCGACGCGGCTGGTGGCGAGCTTGATGTCGCGTCCCTGCGCCGCCATTGCGGCCAGCGTAAAGCGCAGCGCGTCCGCGCCATATTCGTCGATCAGGTGGAGCGGATCGATGACATTGCCCTTCGACTTCGACATCTTGGCGCCCTTCTCGTCGCGGACGAGGGCGTGGATGTAGATCGTCGAGAACGGCACCTCCTTCATGAAGTGCAGGCCCATCATCATCATCCGGGCGACCCAGAAGAAGATGATGTCGAAGCCGGTCACCAGCGCGTTGGTCGGGTAGTAGCGCTGCACTTCGGGCGCGTCTTCGGGCCAGCCGAGGGTCGAGAACGGCCACAGCGCCGAGGAGAACCAGGTGTCGAGCACGTCCTCGTCGCGCGTGATGAAGCCCTCGCGCTTGTTGCGATCGAGCGCCATCTCGCGGCCCTGCTCGACCGTGATGACGTCCTGCTCGACGTAATAGCCGAGCGCGTGGCTGACGGCCTCTTCCTCGGTCTCCGCGACGAACACCTTGCCGTCAGGACCGTACCACGCCGGGATCTGGTGCCCCCACCACAGCTGGCGCGAGATGCACCAGGGCTGGATGTTCTCCATCCACTCGAAATAGGTCTTTTCCCAGTTCTTCGGGACGAACGACGTCTCGCCCGAACGTACCGCCGCGATCGCCGGTTTTGCCAGGGTCTTGGCGTCGACGTACCACTGGTCGGTCAGATACGGCTCGATCACGCTGTTGGAGCGGTCGCCATGCGGCACCATGTGGGTGTGCGGCTCGATTCGCTCGACGAAGCCGAACGATTCCAGCCGCTCGACGATGCGCTTGCGCGCCACGAAGCGGTCGACCTTGTTGAACTCCTCGGCGAATTGCAATGCGCCTTCCGGCAGGCCGCGCAGGTACTCCTCGTTGTCGAGGAGATCGAGGCAACCTTCCTTGTCGAGCACGCTGATGCGGCGCAGGCCGTGGCGATTGCCGACCTCGAAATCGTTGAAGTCGTGCGCCGGCGTCACCTTCACTGCGCCCGAGCCCTTCTCGGGATCGGAATATTCGTCCGCGACGATCTTGATCTTGCGGCCGACCAGCGGCAGCACAACGTTCTTGCCGACCAGCTTCCGATAGCGTTCGTCCTCGGGATGCACGGCGACGCCGGTATCGCCGAGCATGGTCTCGGGACGCGTCGTCGCAACCACGATAAAGGTCGTGGGATCCTCGGGGTTGAAGGTCTTGCCTTCGATCGGATAGCGCAGATACCAGAGGTGACCCTTCACCTCGGTCTGCTGCACTTCGAGATCGGAGATCGCGGTCAAGAGCTTGGTGTCCCAGTTCACCAGGCGCTTGTCCTTGTAGATCAAGCCATCGCGATGCAGCTCGACGAACACCTTGACCACGGCCTTCGACAGGCCCTCGTCCATGGTGAAGCGCTCACGGGACCAGTCGCAGGAGGCGCCGAGGCGCTTGAGCTGGTTGATGATGGTGTCGCCGCTCTCGGCCTTCCACTCCCAGACTCGCTCCAGAAACTTCTCGCGGCCCATCTCGCGGCGGCCAGGCTGCTGGCGCTCCATCAGCTGGCGCTCGACCACCATCTGGGTGGCGATGCCGGCATGGTCGGTACCGGGCTGCCACAGCACGTCGCGGCCCCGCATCCGCTCGAAACGGCACAGGATGTCCTGGAGCGTGTTGTTGAGGGCGTGACCCATATGCAGCGAGCCCGTCACGTTCGGCGGCGGGATCACGATGGTGAAGGGCACTGCGTCGCGGCGGTCGGGACGGCCGGCCTTGAAGGCAAGGCTGTCCTCCCACACCACGGACATGCGGGCTTCGATATCGGCGGGCTGGTAGTTTTTCTCGATCATGGGGCTGCTAGAAAGCCGCGCGCGGGGTTCAAGTCAACGGAAAGCTCAGCGGCAAAAGGGCTTTCCGGCCCGACCGGCAGGTCAAATATGATACAGGAGCAGGGCTTTATCGGGGCCGTGCGGCTTGCCTCAGCGCCCCCCGCGCGAGACGCGCTCGATTTCGGCCTTCACGATGCGTTCGACCAGGCCCGGCAGATTGTCGTCGAGCCAGGATTTCAGCATCGGACGCAGCATCTCCTTGACCAGATCCTCCAGCGTCCGCGCATTGCTGCTGAGCACGGTGTGGGCCAACGAGTTGAAGGCGGATTCGACGGCCGAGACAGTCGACTGAGCCAGAATCGGCTGCTGCGGCGGCAGCGGCGGCGGGTTGAAATCCACCGGCGCATAGGATGGCGCAGGTGTCGGACGCGGCGGCGGCGCCTCCGCGAATTCGAGATCATCGCGCGGCTCGACCTTGTGGAAGCTCGGCGGCGGCGGCGCTGGTGTCGGCTCCGGGTCCATCGCCATATCGTCGGTCAATTCGAGCACGTCGGGTTCAGGTTCGGGCTCGGGTTCCGGCGCGCGGATCTCGGGCGCCGCGGTGGCCGTATCGAGCCCGGCCAGCAGCGCGTCGATATCGTCCTGGCTGTTGGCGCCGGACTCCGCTGCGGGTGGAGGTGGTGGTGCCGGCGCAGGTTTTGCGGCCGGCGGTGGCGCGGGCTTTTCAGCGGCAGGTTTTGCGGGTGCGATCTTGGATGGTGGAACGTCAGCCATCGCCTGCGGCTTTGCTGCGGGCGCAGCCGCCGAAGGCTTTGCTGCCTCTGCTGGCGGCGGCTTGGCCTCATCATCGGCAATGATGCGCCGGATCGAGGCCAGAATCTCCTCCATGGAGGGTTCTGTGACCTTTGCAGGCTGCGTCATCTCCGACTCCACATCATCAACGCCTTCGCATGCGTTGTTTAACACCAAGCACGACAGGATTGGCCTGTTCCGGACGTGTGCCACGACATTTTCGTCGCGACAGCCAGACTTGTCCCCAGATCACGGCTCAACGTGAGGCGGTGCGCCCCTGCCCCGCCACTTAAGCATCACTCACGCAACACCGAATGCAGGCGAATCGACCCGCAGCTTCAAAGCAAGGCTATGTCAGGGATTTTGATGATTGCAAGCAAAGCGCCGGTCAGCCTCGTCTGTTTGCGAGGCCGACCGGAGAACTCGGCAATCAGCGTCCGTCAGGCGTGCGCACGCCGGCCCAGCTGTCGCGGACCTGCTGGTAGTGCACGCTCGGGTCGTAGACCGTGGTGTTGAGACCGAGCACCTGCGGTGCAAGGCGGCCGACGGCGGCAAGCACGTTGTAGGATGCAACGACCCGGTCGTGCTGTGCAGTAACCAGCGCGACGCGCGCGTTGACCAGCGCCTGCTGCGCATTGAGCACGTCGAGCGTCGTGCGCTGACCGGCCTTTGCTTCTTCGCGCACGCCGTTCAGCGCGATCTCGGACGCGGTGACCTGGGCCTGCGCCGACTGCACCTGCGCCTTGCCCGCCTGCAGCTGACCCCACGCCGTCACCACGTTGGCGCGGGTCTGGTCGCGGGTGGTTTCGAGGTTGAGACGCTGCTGCGCCAGATTTTCCTTGGACTGGCGGATCAACGAATATTCCGCACCGCCCTGATAGATCGGCGCATTGATCGAGGCGACCGCCGAGGCGCCGAACGAGCGGAAGATCGTCATGGTCTGCTCGTAGGACTGGGTCGCCGCGACCTGGAAGTTGATCGTCGGCAGCAGCGCACCCTCGTTGATCTTCACCTGAAGGTAGTTGACGTCGATGCCGTACATTCCGGCGGTGACGTTCGGATTCTCGACCAGGCTCAGGCTGACCGCGGACGCGAGCGTGCCCGGCAGATAACGGTCGACAGGCGCGCCCGGCGCGAGGTTGCTCGGCTCGTTGCCGATGATGCGCCGGAAGTTGGAGCGGGTCGTGGTCAGGTTCGATTCGGCGGTCAACGCCTGGGTATTGCCGGCTGCCAACTGCGCCTCGGATTGCGCGACGTCGGTACGGGTCACCTCACCCACGTTGAAGCGGTCGCGCGTCTGCTTCAGCGTCTGCTCGAGCACGCGCACGTTGCTGCGCTGGACTTCCAAGGTCGCGGAATCGCGCAGATAGTCCATGTAGACCGTGGCGGCCTGCAGCAGAACGGTCTGCTCCAGCACGCGCAACGCTTCACGCGCACCGGAGACCTGGCTCTCGGCGGCACGGGTCCGGTTGGCAGTCTGATTGCCGTTGTACAGGTTCTGCGTCGCCGTCACACCGACGCTGCGCGGCGCGTTGGCGCCGTGGATTTCGGTCCGCACGATCGCAGTCGGCGATCCACCGGCCGTGGTGTTCGTATCCGTGTATTGATAGCCAGCGCTCGCCGTGACAGCGACCTTGGGGCGATAGCCGGAAAGCGCCTGCGGCACGTTCTCGTCGGTCGATCGCACCTGCGCGCGCTGCGCGTTGAGCTGCGGATTGTTCTGATAGGCGCGCACCAGAGCTGCCTCGATCGTATCCGCCAACGCAGGCACCGGTCCGGCTAACGCCGTCAGGAGGACCGAAACCGCTGCTCCGGTGAAAAGCTTCACCCCATGCATCCCTGAAATCCGTTCATTCTCACGCCAGGCCCGTGCCCGCGAACCTGGTTACCGTATCGAGTGGACTCGTGGCCCCCGTCGCAACATAGGACGGGGTCAAGCGCGACGGAACTACCTCAGGGTAGTTCTCAGCGGAAACTCTTCACGTGCAGCATCCCGGCCACACTTCTGATTCGGAACGGGATTTTAACGGGGTTTCGGCCGTCAGAAGACGAACGCGGCAGCCCGTTCCAGCCCGGGAAGCACCGGGGCTGCGGCGTCGAACAGGGGCCGGTAGCCGAATTCGCCGTGGGAGCGCGTCACAATCATGGCGCGCGACGGCCGGGATTCGGCCGAGACACCCACCAGGCGTCCCCCCTCCTTGAGCTGGCCGAACAGCCCATCCGGCGTCACCTCGGTGGCGCCGTTGAGGACGATCACGTCATAGGGCGCGGCAGATGGGTCGCCCTCGGCGCATGGCGCGGCCTTGCAAGTCACGTTGGTGAGGCCGCTCGCGGCAAGCGCATCCGTGGCTTTTGCCACCAGCGCCGAATCGCATTCCGTTGCAGTGACGTGGCGCGCAAGCTTGGCGGTCAGCGCGGCGAGGTAGCCGGTGGCACAACCGACGACCAGCACGTTGTCGCCCTCGCCGATCTCGGCGGCCTGGAGCAACTTGCCGATCAGCTGCGGCTTGAGCAGATAGCGCTTGGAAGCGCCCTCGCCGACGTCGAGATCGAGGTCGAGATAGGCCAGGGCCTGGCGGCTCGCCGGCACAAACGCCTCGCGGGGAACCGTGAGCATGGCATCGAGAATGCGGCGATCGGTGACATCATTGGTGCGCACCTGGCCATCGACCATTTTTTGGCGCGCGGTCGAAAAACCGGACATTTGCGGAACCCTGCATGGCGGACGATGCCGCGGGAATGAATTGGCGGCATCTTTGGAACAGGCACCGCGAAAACGCAACACGTCCGTTGGCCCGCCAGCCAACGGCCAGGCAACGCACTCATCGGAGATGATTAGGCTATTCGATCGCGACGGCAAGCCGCCCGATCAGGGCCGCCACTTCGCCCAGCCGTGCCGAATCGGGCGTCTCGACCGCCCGGGCGAGACACGCCAGGCATTCGTCGTCGCTCAACTCGGGGATATCGGCCGGTCGAATCGAGGGGGCCTGATGGGCGCGGTCGATCTCGATGTCGGGCATGGGAATCAGCTCCATAAGAGGCCGGCCATGCCAAGCTTGATTTGAATTAAGTCGATTTGGTGCTGCCCACGCGGCGATCGTGCTGCCGCCGCACACATCCGCTCGACGATTCTGTGCTGGCTTCCCGCGCGAGAACGTTGAGAGAACGATCGAGCAACATTCCGCGCAGCACCAGCGGCGATCGCAACCTCTTGAATATGAAGCGGAATTTGGCTCCCCGGGCTGGATTCGAACCAGCGACCATCCGATTAACAGTCGGATGCTCTACCGCTGAGCTACCGAGGAAAAGGCGAACCGTTCGTTCGCGCGCGGCTGCGTATAACAAAGCCGGTTGCGCTTGCAAAGGACGAATTCGTGATCACTCGCAAAGCATCGAGGAAGGACCTACCGGGCCCTCCTCGGGCCTACGTCGGGGGCGGGCTACTCGGCGCGAATGTTCCAGATTCAGGACGAGGTGGGGAGTTCTCCTGCTATAAATCGCAAATTCGGTAAATCGGTATATTTTCGCGCTACGATTGATCCGCGGATTGGGTGTTTCGTGCGTCAGGCAGCGCAAGGGATGGTGTTTTATATTGGACTGGGCCATCAATCCTGACGGGACTGTCCCCGACGGGGTGGTCCGAGACCGGAAACCATCGATGACTCGTCCGCAACCGGCGACCAGCTCTCGCGCTCGAGCCGCTCGACCGCCTTGGGCGATCGCGGCCGAGGCCGCCCGAGGGCTGGCGTTGGCACTGCTGTTCTGCCTGACCTGGTCCGCGGCTCAAGCCGAGACTGCCAAGCTCCGGGTGGCGACCCGAATAGTGCCGCCCATGGTCGTCGAGAAGAACGGCACGCTGAGCGGCTTCAGTATCGAGCTCTGGAACAGCATCGGCCAACGACTGAACCGCGAGACCGAATACCTCGTGTTGCCCGATGTGAGCGAATTGCTTGACGCCGTGGGAAGTGGACGGGCCGATCTCGCCATCGCGGCCATCTCGATCACGTCGGAGCGGGAGGACAAATTCGACTTCTCTCTGCCGATCATGAACTCGGGTTTGCAAATTCTGGTGCGTGGCACGGCCGTCAATGTCGAAGCCAATCCGTTGCGCGAGTTGATGCAACTGTTCGTCTCACGGACCCTGCTGGTGTGGCTCGGCATTGCGCTTCTGCTGATCCTCGTGCCGGCTCATCTGATGTTCCTGGTCGAGCGAACGCATCACAGCGGAATCATTCCAACCCGGAAATATTTCCCGGGAATCTTCCATGCGATGTTTTGGGCTGCGGGCACGTTGGCCACTCAGGCCGACCAGATGCCCCGGCACTGGATGGCGCGGATAGTCGCCGTGCTGTGGATGTTCACCGGCGTGGTCTTCGTCGCCTTCTATACGGCGCAGCTGACCGCTTCACTCACGGTCCAGCAGATCAGGGGCCCGATCAACGGTCCGCAGGATCTCGTCGGCAAGACCGTCGGCACGACCCGAGGAAGCACGGCGACAGCCTATCTGAACGAGGTCAGTGCTCACATGGTCGAGTTCGAGAAAGTCGACGACCTCTATAATGCCCTGTTGAAGCAACAGGTCGACGCGGTCGTGTTCGATGCACCCGCCCTGCTCTACTACACGACCCACGACGGCCAGAGTTCGGCACGGATCGTAGGCGAGGTGTTTCACAGGGAAGATTACGGCATCGTCTTTCCGACCGGCAGTCCGTTGCGCAAGCAGGTCAACGAAGCACTTCTGGGGCTGCGCGAGCGCGACATCTACCAGCGGATCTACGAGGAGTGGTTCGGCAAGCGCTAGACGGTCGGCCGAAACCACGACGCCGCAGCTCTGCCGAACAAAGCTGGTTTCGCCGCAAGACGATGCACGCCGTGAATCCGGCAGATATGATCAGCTGATTTGTCCGATCTGCGCCCGGTACCCGCCGCTCAACAGCTTGTCCGCAGCATATCCACAGCCGCGTTCGGATGAATTTGCGCTGACGATGCAAAGCACTTGCTGCGCACAAATCCACAGGGACTGCTCAACCGCCGGCCTGGTCGAACACGGCGCGGCAAGCTTCGCTTAAGCTCGAGCGGTTGCGCCGCAGACAGGCCGTGATGGCACGCACGTTCGGGATTTCGCCGGCGCAGAGCCGGTAGACGTCGGGGGTGCAAGCCCGCCGCTGCTCCGGCGTGCCCTGCTGTGCCTGGGCGGTGCTGGCAAACAGTGTCAGGAACAGCCCAACGGTCGAGGCACGACGCGCCCGGCTTCTCACACCTGCAGACCGCAAAAACCTCGCCTTCATGACCAGTCTCCCGTGTGTCCTGACCGCCGGGCCCGCGTTGGCCGGTATGGCAGAGGTAGTAGGAACAAATTGCGGGCGATGTGATCTCTTTCACACTCGCCGCTACCTGGAGGCCCCTAGAGTTCCCGTGGGACTCGCGCGTTTCTTGGGGATCTTTCAGAAATCGCTAACCAAAACGGGCCTGATGGTCTGTTCGTTAAAATGCGAACGATCGGCTCAATCGGGACACAAGCCGGCTTTGCGACAGTGCGCCATCCGCGTTCCGGAGGGTGTGATGAGCGAAGCCGAATTCAACTTGATGCTGGATGCAGTGCGCGACGCCATGATTCATGAAGATTTTGCGCCCGCGCCGGAGGAGGACTTGGTGCCCCGTTCGTGGAGCTTCGACGCGATGCTCAAGAAAACTCTCAAAGCCGCGAACGACAATGAGGGCGCCTGGCCTTTGCTGCCCTTTCCGGAAGGCTGGTACGCCGCCCGCTGAGGCCTACCGTCAAGCGCGACGGCCCGCGGGGTTGCCTAAACCGCTGATCCCCTATATTGCTCCGCCCTCGTTGAGGCCACGTGGCGGAGTGGTTACGCAACGGTCTGCAAAACCGTGTACACCAGTTCAATTCTGGTCGTGGCCTCCATCACAACTCCCTGATATCCCGTCATAAAGTCAACCGTTGCGGCGCCGGCGGAACTCTGCCGCGCGGGTCCTGCCACCGGGTTTACCCCGCGCCGGCGGGGGCTCAAGCCTTCTTGCTGCGGCGGAAATCGCGCCGACGGCCTTTCGGCGCGGGCTTCGGCGCCAGTTCCGGCATCTCGGCCTGAACCTCGCGGTAGCGTGTCAACAGCCGCTCGAAGCTCGCGTTCAGCGTCGCGGCGATATCGGGGCGTCGCTCGAGCCCGGCCAGCAACGTCGCCGCCGCCTCGATGGTCGACAATCCGTCCTTGCGTGGCTCGCGACGCAGGCGACCGTAGCGCGACGGGTGCGCCGGATTGAGGATCACGCGCTGGCATTTCAGCATCCATGGATTGCGCCACCACAGCGCCTTGGCCTGGCTCCAGGTGCCGTCGAGCAGCACCACGCCTTCGAGCTTTCCCAGGATGGCGCGCTGGTTGTCCGCGACCTCGCCCTTGCGGTTGAGCGCGATGATCTCGCCATCGACATCAAGGTCGGCCGCGCGGGCCGAGCCGAGATAGAGCACGGCCCAGTGCGAGGCGTTCTCGATCGGATGCCCGAGCGCCTTGGACAGGCTCGGCCAGGACAGGCCGACCCGCACGGTGGCGTCCTCAAAATGCTTCGCCAGCAGCCGCGCGGTGCCGAGCGCCCTGTCCTGCTCCTGCGGATGCTGCAGGATCAGGAGCGAGAGCTTGCTTTCGATCGGCGTGACACTGTCGCAGATGCAGAGCGGCATCGGCTTCTGGCAGTGCGGGCACTCGGGGACAGGCTCGGCCACTATGGCCGCAGTTTCAGCTGGGTTCGACATCGTCGCCGCTATACGCTTCGTGCGCCGGTTCAACAACCCGCCTATTCCGCCGGTGCCGCCCGTCCTCGCGGTTCAGACCGTCCGCGCAGGCGGTCGATCAGCAGACGTAGGCGGTCAATCAGAAGGTAGATCACGGGCGTGGTGTAGAGCGTCAGGACCTGCGAGACGAACAGGCCGCCGATGATGGTGATGCCCAGTGGACGCCGCAGCTCGGTGCCTGGCCCTGTCGCCACCACGAGCGGAATGCCGGCGAACAGTGCCGCCATGGTCGTCATCAGGATCGGGCGGAAGCGCGCCTGGCAGGCCTCGAAGATGGCTTCCGCCGAGGACAGGCCGCGCTGGCGCTCGGCATCGAGCGCGAAGTCGACCATCATGATGCCGTTCTTCTTGACGATGCCGATCAAGAGGATGATGCCGACGAACGCGATCACCGTCAGCGGCGTATTGGTGATCTGCAGCGCGAGCAACGCCCCCAAACCGGCCGAGGGCAGCGTCGAGATGATCGTGAGCGGATGAGCGAGACTCTCATAGAGCACCCCGAGCACGATATACATCGCCACCAGCGCGCCGAGGATGAGCAGCGGCTGCCGGCCGCTGGTCTTGGCGAAATCGCCGGCATTGCCGTCGAAGCTGCCGCGGATGCCTTCGGGCATGTGCAATTCGTCGACAGCACGCTGGATGTTCTGGGTCGCCGCCTGAAGCTCCACGTCAGGCAAGGTGTTGAACGACACCGTGGTCGAGGGCACCGACTGCGAATGATAGACCGCGAGCGCAGCGAGCCCGCGGCTCGCATGTACCACGGCGGACAGCGGCACCTGCACGTCACCCGCGCCGGCGACGTAAATGCGTTCCAGGTTGGAGGGATCGACCTGGAATTTCGGGTCGATCTCCAGCACGGTCATGTACTGGTTGCGTTGGGTGTAGATGATCGAGATCTGCCGCTGCGAAAAGGCGTTGTTCAGGGCATTGTCGATGTCCTGGACCTTGACGCCGAGGGCTGCGGCCTTCTGGCGATCGATGTTCAATGTCAGCTGAAGTCCGCCGGGATCGCGGTCGCTGGAAATATCGGTGATGCCCTCGACCGTCTCCATGCGCTTGGCCACGATCGGCGCCCATTTCTGCAGCAGGTCGAGGTCGGTGCTCGAGAGCGTGTATTGATAGTTGGAATCGCTCTGCCGGCCGCCGGCGCGCACGTCCTGGGCGGCGAACATGAAGAGACGAATGCCGGGCACGGGAAACAGTGCCTTCCGCAGCCGATCGATCACGACCTGCGTCGAGATGTGATCGCGCTCCTCCGGCGGCTTCAGAGTGATGTACATGATGCCGCGGTTCGAGGTCGCGCCGCCCGGCCCACCGCCGCTGCCGACACTCGAGCCAATACTGGCCACGGCCGGATCCTGCATCACGATGTCGGCGAGGCGCTGCTGCAGCGTCAGCATCGACTGGAACGAGATGTCGGCCGAGGCCCGCGTCGCGCCGATCACGAAGCCGGAATCATCCGTCGGGAAATAGCCCTTGGGCACCTTGATGTAGAGCACCACCGTCAGGGCGATGGTGGCGAAGAACACCAGCAGCGTCAGCAGCGGAAACTCGAGCACGGCGCGCAAGGTCCGGGTGTAGAACGCGACGACACGCGACAGCGAGCCTTCGATCAGGCGGTCGAACAGTGTGGCGGAGCCCGACGTGGTCTGCCTGATATAATGGGCGCAGATCATCGGCGTGACCGTCAGCGACACCAGGGTCGAGACCAGAATCGCGAAGGTCAGCGTCAGCGAGAATTCGCGCAACAGGCGGCCCACGATGCCGTCCATGAAGATCAGCGGCGTGAAGGCCGCGATCAGCGACAGGCTGATCGAGACCACCGTGAAGCCGATCTGCCTGGCGCCCTCCAGCGCGGCCTGCATCGGCCGCATGCCGTGCTCGAGATTGCGGAACATGTTCTCGATCATGACGATGGCGTCGTCGACCACGAATCCGACCGAGATCGCCAGCGCCATCAGCGACAGATTGTCGATCGAGAAGCCGGCGACCCACATCCCCGCGCAGGTTCCGGCCAGCGCCAGCGGCACCGAAATGCCGGCGGCGATGGTCGGCGTCACGCGACGCAGGAACACGAACACCACGACCATGACGAGAACTGCGGTCGCCAGCAGCGTCCACTGCATGTCCATGACGCTGGCGCGGATCGTCGAGGTGCGGTCGACCAGCGTGGAAACGTCGACGCCGGCCGGAATCCACTGCTTCAGCTCGGGGATCAGCGCTTTGACCCTGTCCACGGTATCGATGACGTTGGCGTCGCCCTGCTTGGTGATCTGGATCAGCACCGCCGGCTGCTTGTTGAACCAGGCGATCGAGCGCGCGTTGCGCACGCTGTCCTCGATCTCGGCGACGTCGGAGAGCTTGACGAAATTGCCGCCCGAGCTCTTGATGACGATGTCGCGGAATTCCTGCGCCGTGCGCATCTGCCTGTTCAGCGACAGCGTCTCGCTCTGGCGCTCGCCGTTGAAGATGCCGACCGGACCAAGCGGGTTGGCGTTGATGATCGCGGTCCGTACGTCGTCGGTGGCGATTCCCGCATTCGACAGCGCCACCGGGTTGAGCTGGATCCGCACGGCCGGCTGGTCGGCGCCCGACACCGTCACGTCGCCAACACCAGGTACCTGCGAGATACGCTGCGCCAGCACGGTGTCGGCGACGTCGTAGATGGCGCTGGCGGACAGTGTCTTGGAGGTCAGCGCCAGCACGAAGACGGGCGCGCCGGCCGTGTTCGCTTTCCGGAATTTAGGCAGCGTCGGAAGATCGCTGGGGAGATCGACCAGCGCGGCGTTGATGGCGGCCTGCACGTCACGCGCCGCCTTGTCGATGTTGCGGCCGATGTCGAACTGGAGCTGGATGTTCGCGGTGCCGAGCGAACTCGTCGACGTGATCTGGTTGATCCCTGCGATTTCGCCGAGCCGCCGTTCCAGCGGCGCCGCGACGGTCGCGGCCATCACAGACGGGTCGGCGCCGGGCCGGCTGGCCGAGACGAAGATGGCGGGGAAATCGACATTCGGGACCGAGGCGACGGGGAGGAACTCGTAGGCGACGCCCCCCAGCAGAAACAGTCCGATCGACAGCAGAGTGGTCGCAACGGGGCGGCGGATGAAGGGCTCCGAGATCGATGCCATCACTGCATCCCCTCAGTCGCGCCGGCCGTCGGCGCCTCGGGCTCGGGCGGCGGCAGCGCCTGCTCGAGGCGGCGGTTGATGCGGTCGAGCGCGAGATAGATCACGGGCGTGGTGTAGAGCGTCAGGAGCTGGCTCAGGAGCAGGCCGCCGATGATGGAGATGCCGAGCGGGAATCGCAGCTCGGCGCCCGTGCCGCTCTCGATCGCGAGCGGCAGCGCGCCGAACAGCGCGGCCAGCGTCGTCATCATGATCGGGCGGAAGCGCAACAGGCAGGCCTGCACGATGGCTTCGTGGGCCGGCATGCCCTGACCGCGCTCGGCTTCCAGTGCGAAGTCGATCATCATGATCGCGTTCTTCTTGACGATGCCCATCAAGAGAATGATGCCGATCAGGCCGATCACCGAGAGATCCTGCCCGCACAGGATCAGCGCCAGGATGGCGCCGACGCCGGCCGACGGCAGCGTCGAGAGGATCGTGATCGGGTGGATGTAACTCTCATAGAGCACGCCCAGCACGATGTAGATCGTGATCACGGCGGCGAGCAGCAGCCAGGGTTGGCCGGCCAGCGCCTTGGCGAACTCGGCGGCATCGCCCGCATAGACGCCGACGATGCTGTTGGGCATGCCGATGCGGGTTTCGATCGACTTCACCTCATCGACCGCGTCGCCGAGCGCCGCACCCGGGGCGAGGTTGAAGCTGAGCGAGATCGCCGGGAACTGGGCCTGGTGCGAGATCGCCAGCGGCGCCGTGGTGCGCTTCAACGTCGCCACCGCGTCGAGCGGCACCTGGGCATTGGGCGCACCGGCCACCGCGGAGCTGGCGCCGCCCGGCAAGTACAGTTTCGACAGAATCGAGGGATCGCGCTGGTACATCGGCAACGCCTCCAGCACCACGCGATACTGGTTGGCCTGACCATAGATCGTGGAGATCTGGCGCTGCGCGAAGGCATCATTGAGCGTGTCGGTGATGGCTTGCAGGCTGACGCCGAGCTGGCCGGCGCGGGTGCGGTCGACCTCCAGCTGCGCGCGCAGGCCGCCTTCCTGGGCTTCCGAGGAGACGTCGCGGAACAGGGGATCGCGCCGCATCTCGCCGACGAGCTTGCGGGCCCATTCCGACACCAGCGTCGCGTCGGTACCTGTCAGCGTATACTGGTACTGCGAGCGGCTCGACTGGGTCGAAATCTGCACGTCCTGCACCGGCTGGAAATAAACCGTCATGCCGGGAATGCCGGAGACCTTGTCCTTCAACCTCGCAATGACAATGCCGACATCGTCGCGGCGCTCGCCGCGCGGCTTCAAAGTCATGACGAGGCGGCCGACATTGGTCGTCGGGTTGACCGACCCCGCGCCGATCACGGAGACCACACCCGTCACGTCGGGATCAGCCTTGATCGCGTCGGCGGCATCGGCCTGCCGCTTCTGCATCTCGGCAAAGGAGACATCGGGCCCCGCCTCCGTCACCGCCGTGATCGAGGCCGTGTCTTGCAGCGGCAGGAAACCTTTGGGCGCGACGACATAGAGGACGAGGGTTGCGGCTAAGGTCGCAAAGGTCACGACCAGCGTGGTTCGCTGGTGCCGCAACACCACGAGCAGCGTGCGGTGATAGAATTCGACGGTGCGGTCGATGAAGCGGCTGATGGCGGCAAGGCCCGGCACCGCCAGTTCCTCATGGGCGTGCTTGAGCAGCCGCGAGCACATCATCGGCGTCAGCGTCAGCGACACCACCGCCGAGGTCACGACCGCGATGGTCAGCGTCAGCGCGAATTCGCGGAACATGCGGCCGACCAGGCCCGACATGAACAAAAGCGGGATGAACACCGCGATCAGCGACACCGTCAGCGAGATCACGGTGAAGCCGATTTCGCTGGCGCCCTTGAGCGAGGCCGTCATCGCATTGTCGCCGTCCTCCATGTGACGCACGATGTTCTCGATCATCACGATGGCGTCGTCGACGACGAAACCGGTGCCGATCGTCAGCGCCATCAGCGACAGATTGTCGAGGCTGAAGCCGGCAAAATACATGATCCCGAAGCTCGTGATCAGCGACAGCGGCAGCGCTACGCCCGCGATCAGCGTGGCCCGCAGCGAGCGCAGGAACAGCAGCACTACCAGCGTCACCAACACCACGCTGAGGATCAGCGTGAACTGCACGTCGTGGACGGAGGCACGGATGGTGACGGTGCGATCGGAGACGATGGTGAGCTTCACGCCGGCCGGAATCGCCCGTTGCATCTTCGGGATCTCGGCACGGATCTGTTTGACGACGTCGATGACGTTGGCGCCGGGCTGGCGCTGGATGTCGATGATGACGGCCGGCGTGCCCTGGTACCAGCCGCCGGTGCGATCGTTCTCGAGCCCGTCGACGATCTGCGCGACGTCGCCGATCGTCACAGGCGAGCCGTTGCGGTAGGCGATGATGATCGGCCTGTAAGCATCGGCGGCGGCGATCTGGTCGTTGGCCGCGATGATGTAGGATTGCTGGGCGCCGTCGAGCGAGCCTTTTGGCCCCGAGACGTTGGCGTTGGCGATCGCGGCGCGTAAGTCCTCCATCGCGATGCCGTAGGCGGCAAGGCGCGCCAGATCGGCCTGGATGCGCACGGCCGGCTTCAGCCCGCCAAGCACCGAGACGCGCCCCACCCCGGAGATCTGGCTGAGCCGTTGCGCCAGCAGCGTGTCGGCGATGTCGCTCATCGCCCGCAGCGAGATCGTGTCCGAGCGCAGAGCCAGCGTCATGACCGGCGCATCCGCCGGATTCACCTTGGCGTAAGTCGGCGGATAGGGCAGCGTCTTGGGCAAGACGCCGGCTGCGGCGTTGATCGCGGCCTGCACGTCCTGGGTGGCGCCGTCGATGTCGCGGTTGAGATCGAACTGGAGCGAGATCTGGCTGACGCCGAACGAGCTCGTCGAGTTCATCGCCGTCAGCGACGGGATCTGGCCGAGCTGCCGCTCCAGCGGCGCCGTGATCAGCGAGGCGATCACGTCGGGGCTCGCGCCGGGCAGCTGCGTCGACACCTGCACGGTCGGAAAGTCGACCTGCGGCAGCGCCGAGACCGGCAGCGCGAAATAACCCAGCAGCCCGCCAATCAGCAGCGCAATGCCAAGCAGCGAGGTCGCGATCGGACGGCGGATGAAGGGTTCGGAGACACCCATGTGATGCGCCTGCCGCTCAGGCGGCTGTTGCCGGGATCATGGCTGCTTGGCTCCAGATCCGGATGGTTGAGCCCCCGATGGTTGAGCCCCCGGCCCCGGCGCAGGCCCGGTCTGGCCCTTCTGATCGCCCTCGCTGCTCTTCCGCTTGGCGCGGAATTCACCGTCCCTGCCTTGTCCGTCCTTCTGGCCATCTTTGGCCTGACCGCCCTTCCCGTCGGCTTGCGGAGCGCGCGTGCGCTTGCGCGGGGCGAGGTCGGCCGACGGCGTCTGCTCGTCGCGGCCGATGATGACCTTGGAGCCATCGGATAGATTGGCAAAGCCCGTGGTGACCACCTTGTCGTTCGCCGTCAGGCCGCTCGCAATGACCGCATCATGCTCGTTCTGCTGCGTCACCGTCACGGGCTTGGCCGTCACCACGTTGTCCTCGCCGATGACATAGCTGAACGTGCCGATCGGTCCGCGCTGCACGGCAGACGTCGGCACCACCAGCGCCTGGTTCAGCGTTTCGACTTTGAGGCGGACATTGACGAACTGGCCGGGCCAGAGTTGGTAGTTGGCGTTGGGGAATTCCGCCTTGAGCTTGAGCGTGCCGGTGGTCTGGTCGACCTGGTTGTCGATGCCGGTGAGCTTGCCGGTGTCGATCACGGTGACGCCGTCATTGCCGAACACGTCGACCGACAGCGCGCCCTTCGCGGCGGCGGCATTGACCCGCATGATCTGTTGCTGCGGCAGGCTGAACCACACCGCGATCGGCTGCAATTGCGTGATGACGACGAGGCCGATGGTGTCGGAAGCGTGGATGATGTTGCCCTGATCGACCTGACGAAGGCCGACGCGGCCCGACAGCGGCGCCACGATCTTGGTATAGCTCAGCGTCGCGGCCGCATTGTCGATCGCGGCCTGATCGGCCTTGACCAGCGCCTCGGTCTGCGCGACCGCCGCGCGCTGGGTATCGGCCTGCTGCTTCGAGCCGGCATTGGACGCCGCGAGCTGCTCGTAGCGCGTGAGGTCGATGCGCTGGTTGGCGAGCTGGGCCTGGTCCTGGGCCTTCTTGGCGACCGCCTGGTCGTAGGTCGCCTGGTAGAGCGCGGGGTCGATCTCAGCCAGCACGTCGCCCTTCTTGACGTCCTGGCCTTCGGTGAAATTCACCACGATCAGCTTGCCGTCGACCTGCGAGCGCACGGTGACGGTGTTGAGCGCGCGGATCGCGCCGACGCCGTCGAGATAGACGGGCACGTCCTGGACCTTGGGCGTCGCCGCCAGCACCGGCACCGGCAGATCGGGGCGCTGCTGGCCGCGTCCGTTCGCCTGCTGCTGCGGCTGCTGATGCATCACGGACCAGCCGAGATAACCGAGCCCGCCGAGGATCGCGAGCGTGATCAGCGTCATGACGAAGCCGCGGCCGCGCGACTTCTTCGCCGTCCCGTCTTTCACGTTGTCCTTCATGTCCGGCTTAAAGAGCATTGACCGGTTTCTCCATTCGCGGCTCCCAGCCGCCGCCGAGCGCCTGATACAGGCTGACGATGGCGAGAAGGCGTGCGAGCTGCGCTTGCGACAGCGTGTCTTCGGCCTGGAACAGCGTCAGCTGGGTGTTGAGCACGGTCACGATGTCGGCCGTGCCGGCGCGCAGCTGTTGCTCGGCAAGATCGAAGGCGCGCCGCGAAGCGTTGACGACATCGCGCTGCAATTGCAGCTTGATCGTGGTCTGCCTTATTGAAAATAGTGCGTTGTCGACGTCGGTGAAGGCCTGGACGATGGTCTTGCGGTAGGTTTGCAGCAATTCCTCCTGCCGCGCCTTGGCATATTCGAAATTGCCGAGGATCTTGCCGCCGTCGAAGATCGGCTGTGTCGCGCTGCCGACAAGCTGGAAGAACGCTGCGTGCGGCTGGAACAGTGAGACCAGTGCCGAGCTCTGGTAGCCGCCATTCCCGGTGAGTTGGATGGTCGGGAAGAACTGCGCGCGCGCGTTGCCGATATTGGCGGTGGCGGAGGCCAGCTGCGCCTCCTGCCGACGGATGTCCGGCCGCTGCGTGAGGAGCTCCGACGGCAGGCCGGGCGTCACGCGCGGGATGGCGATCCTGTCCAGCGAGCCACCCGCAAGGCGCACGCTCTCGGGCGGACGCGACACCAGCACGGCGAGTGCATTGGTGTTCTGGTCGAGGGTCTGGCGCAGCGGCGGCACCAGCGCCTTCTGATTGGCCAGCACGCTCTCCTGCTGGGCGACGTCGAGGTCGGTACCCGTGCCGGCCTTGCGGCGCTCGCGGATGGCATCGAGGATACGCTGGGCGCTGGCGATGTTGCGCTGGGCGGTGCGCAGGCGGTCCTGCGACGACAGCACCTGGAAATAGGCATTGGCGACCGCTGCGAGCGTCGTCAGCGCGACGGTGTCGCGGTCGAAGCGGTTGGCCTTGGCGGTCTCCTCCGCCGTTTGGAGCGCGTCGCGGTTCTGGCCCCAGAAATCGAGCTGGTAGCTGGCGCTGAGCGACGCGGAGTAATTGACGACCTCGCGGCCGCCGTTGGTCAGGCCCGACGAGCTCGAGCCCGAGGTGCGCGAATAGGTTTCCTGCCCGCTCCCTGACAAACTCGGCAGCAGCGCCGCGCCGGCCTGCCGCGCCTGGGCGTCGGCCTCGACGATGCGCGAGACCGCGGCTGCGATATCGAGGTTGACGGTCTGCGCCTCCTCCATCAGCTGTGTCAGCTCCGCCGAGCGGAAGCCGCGCCACCAATCCAGAGTCGGCGGCGCATCCGTCTTGCCGGCATATTTGTATTGCGCGGGCACATCGAGCGCGGGATCGGGAAGGTCCTGGGTCAGCACGCAGGCGCCCGAACTCGACGCCAGGCACACGACTGCGACCGCTCGCAGCGTGCGGAGCGCAGGATCGAGGAAGCGCCTGGTGGCAACGGCCGGAACCCGCTGTGTCACATCCACCCCCCGCCGGACAGATCATGCCGCCCCCGCGCGGCCGGATTGGCCGATTCGCGGGCAGACGGCGGGAGGCGTTGATCCAACTCGTTCACGGCGTGATGCTTTCTGCAGACCTGGAAGCAATACTAGCCGGGCGCGGAACCGCGGGACAGTCCCGCACCTGCGAAACGCACAACCGAACGCGCCGGCGCAGGGGCTCTCGAAATGTAAGAAGTGCCTGTCTTGCAGTCTTTTTTCAGCTTCCAACAGACTTCAGAAACACAATCAAGCTTACGAAGATTTCATGTGGTATTGCAGCCACATCGTTCGCGCCAGCTTCGCTATCCTGCGATTGTTGGCTTTCGATCGTCGCCTTCGATCCGTCGGGGCAAAGCCGATCCGTGGGCAGGCCACCTTCGCAATTCAGCAATGAGAGTGTGCGCCCTCGCCTTGTGTGTCCTGCGACCCTACTTTAGGGTCGCGTCCAATCGCGAAACCAGCCGGTGTTGCCTGACATGACCATCAAAAACGACGTTGTCGACGCCATCGGCAACACTCCGCTCATCAAGCTCAAGCGCGCCTCCGAATTGACCGGCTGCACGATCCTCGGCAAGGCCGAGTTCATGAATCCCGGCCAATCGGTCAAGGATCGCGCCGGCAAATGGATGATTCAGGAAGCCGAGAAGCGCGGCGAGCTGAAGCCGGGCGGCCTGGTGGTGGAAGCGACCGCCGGCAACACCGGCATCGGCCTTGCGGTGGTGGCGAGCGCGCGCGGCTATCGCACGCTGATCGTGATCCCGGAGACGCAGAGCCAGGAGAAGAAGGATTTTCTGAAGCTGTGCGGCGCCCAGCTGCTGGAATCGCCAGCGCTGCCCTACTCCAACCCGAACAATTACCAGCATGTCGGCCGCCGTCTTGCCGACGAGCTGCGCAAGACCGAGCCGAACGGCGTCCTGTTCGCCGACCAGTGGAACAACCTCGACAACGCCAAGGCTCATTATGAGTCGACCGGTCCCGAAATCTGGCAACAGACCGGCGGCAAGGTCGACGGCTTCGTCTGCTCGGTCGGCAGCGGCGGCACGCTCGCCGGCACCAGCCGCTATCTGAAAGAGAAGAACAGGGACGTCCGGATTGCCTGCGCCGATCCGCACGGCGCCGGCATGTTCGAATATTTCAGGACCGGCACCGCCAAGGCGAGCCCCGGCGACTCCATCACGGAAGGCATTGGCCTCGGTCGCGCGACCGCAATCGTCGAGAGTGCGAAGGTCGATGATGCCTTCCTCATTCCCGATGCCGAAGCTGTTACGGTGATCTACGAGCTGCTCCAGCACGAAGGCCTGTGCCTCGGCGGATCGACTGGCATCAACATTGTGGGCGCGATGCGCCTCGCCAAGCAGCTCGGGCCGGGCAAGACCATCGTCACCATTCTCTGCGATTCCGGCAGCCGCTATCAGTCAAAACTGTTCAACGCCGATTTCATGCGCGCCAAGAACCTTCCCGTGCCGGAATGGCTGGAGAAGCGCAGCAACATCAAATTGCCGTTCGTCTAGTCAGCGAGATCAGCGCAGGATCTGGCTCAAGAACAGCTTCGTGCGGGCGTGCTGCGGGGTGGCGAAGAATTCGTTCGGCGTGTTGGCCTCGATGATCTGGCCGGCGTCCATGAACACGACGCGGTTGGCGACTTCCTTGGCAAAGCCCATCTCGTGGGTGACGACCAGCATGGTCATGCCCTCCCCGGCAAGATCGACCATGGTGTCGAGGACCTCCTTGACCATTTCAGGATCGAGCGCCGAGGTCGGCTCGTCGAACAGCATCACCTTCGGATTCATGGTCAGGGCGCGCGCGATGGCGACGCGTTGCTGTTGGCCCCCGGACATCTGGCCGGGAAACTTGTTGGCCTGGTGCGGGATCTTCACCCGCTCCAGGAATTTCATCGCGGTTTCCTCGGCGTCCTTCTTGGGGATGTTGCGCACCCAGATCGGCGCCAGCGTGCAATTGTCCAGCACGGTCAGGTGCGGGAACAGATTGAAGCTCTGGAACACCATGCCGACCTCGCGCCGCACGGCATCGACATGCTTCAAGTTCGGGCCGAGCTCGATGCCGTCAACGACGATCTGGCCCTCCTGAAATTCCTCCAGCGCGTTGATGCAGCGGATCAGGGTCGACTTGCCCGAGCCTGACGGGCCGCAGATCACGATGCGCTCACCCTTGACGACCTCGAGGTCGATGTCACGCAGCACGTGAAATTCGCCGTACCACTTGTTGAGACCGGAAATGTTGACGATGGGGTCAGCAGGCATGACGGCCTCGATCAGTTGCGGCGGTGGGCGTTGAGACGGCGCTCGACGAAAAGTGAATAGCGCGACATTCCGAAGCAGAACAGGAAATAGATGATGCCGGCGAAGGCAAAGCCGGTGAACGCCGTCGACGGCGTCGCCCATTTCGGATCCGAGAACGAGGCCCGGAGCGAGCCCAACAGGTCAAACAGCGCCACGATCGAGACCAGCGAGGTGTCCTTGAACAGCGAGATGAAGCTGTTGACGAGGTTCGGAATGACGTGACGCAGGGCCTGCGGCAGCACGATCAGCGCGGTCGTCTTCCACCACGACAGCCCGAGCGCCGCCGCCGCCTCGCTCTGCCCGCGCGGGATCGCGGCGAGCCCGCCGCGAACGTTCTCGGCCTGGTAGGCGCCGGTGAACAATGCGATGCCGATCAGCGCGCGCACCAGACCGTCGACGGAGAAATTGCCCGGCAGGAATAGCGGCAGCATGTAGGTCGCGAAGAACAGCACGGTGATCAGCGGCACGCCGCGCCAGAACTCGATGAAGGCAATCGAGAAGATCCGGATCAGGGGGATGGAAGCGCGCCGGCCGAGCGCCAGCGCGATGCCGATCGGCAGCGAGGTGACGATGCCGGTGACCGAGACCACCAGCGTCACCAGCAGGCCGCCCCAGAGATTGGTGGCGACGATCGGCAGCCCGCCGTGGTCGAGGCCCATCAGCTTGATGATGATCGCGACGGCGACAAAGGTGGCGATGCTGGACCCGAGCGCGCGCCCGCCGCCGCGCATGCCGCCACCGAGGACAAAGCCGGTCAGCGAGACGAACGCGGCCGTGAGGACGAGGTCGACCCAGACCGGCTGGCCTGTTTGCTGGATCTGGTCGCGCAGCCAGGTCAGCGGGAAGATCAGCCAATGAATCGCGACGCCGAGCAGCGTGATGAGATGACCAATGAGCCACAAGAGCGGCGCGATGGCCGATGTCCCACTCAGGCCGAGCACGACCTGCCCGGCGCTGACGATGCTGTCGTCGAACAATTCAAGCAGGCCGGCCGTCCAGCTCAGGCCGAAGCCGGTGATGCCGCCGCCATGGAGCAGGAAGAACGCCACGGCAGGAAACGCCAGGAAGAACAGGCCGGCGTTGAGGCCTTTGGCCGGCAGCCGCGGAATCAGCAGCGGCAGCAGCAGGGCTGCCGCCAGGATCAGCGCAAGATCGACCCGCCAGCGCTCGGCCTCGGGATAGAAGCCGTAGATCAACTGCGGCAGCTTGGCCTGGATGTAGGGCCAGCAGGCGCCGACCGCGAAACCGGCGTTCTCGGTCAGGCAGGCGCCGCGGTCGCTGCCGGTCCAGACCGCATCGACGACAAGGAATCTGACGGACGGAATGATCGTGAACCAGAGCAGCAGGAGGCCGACGATGGTGAGCAGAATATTGGTCGGCGAGTTCAACAGGCGGGTGCGCAGCAGGCCGACAAGCCCTGATGTCTTGATCGGCGCGGGGCGCTCGCTGACCAGGTCCTGACGGACGAAGGACGAGGCGGTGATGTCGCTCATGCGCCGAGACTCCGGCTAAGTCGCCAGCCATAGATGCTCATCAGGGCGCTGGTGAAGAGGGAAATCAGGAGATAGACACCCATTGTCATGGCGATGATCTCGATCGCCTGCCCGGTCTGGCTCAGTGACGTGCCCGCCCATACCGATACCAGGTCGGGATAGCCGATCGCGACCGCGAGTGAGGAATTCTTGGTCAGATTGAGGTACTGATTGGTCAACGGCGGCACGATCACGCGCATGGCCTGCGGCACCACGATCAGCCGCAGCGTGTTGCCGCGGGAAAGGCCGAGCGAGGCTCCCGCCTCCATTTGCCCAGTGTGGACGGACAGGATACCGGCGCGCACGATCTCCGCGACGAAGGCAGCCGTGTAGGTCGACAGCGCCAGCGTCAGCGCGACGAATTCCGGAATGATGCGCGCGCCGCCGGCGAAATTAAAACCCTTGAGCTGCGGCAGCTCGACCGTGAAGGGCAGACCGAACACCGCCATCGTGACGAGCGGCAAGCCGATCAACAGGCCCAGCACGTAAGGCCAGATGCGGATCAACTGCCCGCGCAGGAACAGCGCCCGCCGCGCGTAGATGCGCAAGCTCAGCGCCGCGACGATGCCGAACACCAGGGCCGCCACGAACGGCTCCAGCCCGGCCTGGCCAATCGGCTGAGGAATGACGAGGCCACGATTGCTGATGAAGGCGATGCCCAGCAACGAAATGCTCTGCCTGGGATTGGGCAGCGCCGCGAGCACCGCCAGGTACCAGAACAGGATCTGGAACAGCAGCGGCAAATTGCGGATGATCTCGACGTAGATCTCGCCGACGCGCGACACCAGCCAGTTCGGCGACAGCCGGCACAGCGCGACGACGAAGCCGATCAAGGTGGAGAACACGATGCCCACCACCGAGACCACGAGCGTATTCAGAAGCCCGACCACGAACACGCGCAGGAACGTGTCGGAGCCGGTGTAGGAAATCAGGGTCTGGTTGACGTCGAAACCGGCATTGTTGGCAAGGAAGCCGAAGCCGGCTGCAATGTGCTGTTTTTCGAGGTTGGCTCGCGCATTCGAGATGATCTCGTAGGCGACCCAACCCAACACCGCCGCAAAGGCGAACTGGACGGCAACGCCGTTCCAGCCTGCCTTGCCACCCAGAAGGCGCCTGATCTTCAGGGCGATCTGGAGCGGCGGTTTACGAGCCTCGGTGCTCATTGCCGTTTGCCGGCTGATCGAGCGGGATCAGCGGATCGGGGGCGCGTACTGAAGACCACCCTTGTTCCAGAGATTGTTCAGACCCCGGTTGATGGCGAGGGGCGAACCGGAGCCGACATTGCGATCGAACATCTCGCCGTAATTGCCGACGGCCTTCACGATACGGATCACCCAATCATTGGTCACGCCGAGCTGCTCGCCGAAATTGCCGTCGGTGCCGAGGACACGTTTCAGCTCCGGATTCTCCATCTTGGCTTTCTCGTCGACATTCTTCGAGGTGATGCCAAGTTCCTCGGCGGTCACCATGGCGAATAGCGTCCATTTCACGAGATCGAACCACTGGTCGTCGCCGTGGCGCACCATCGGTCCGAGCGGCTCCTTCGAGATGATTTCCGGGAGAACCATATGATCGTTGGGATTGGCGAGCTTCAGACGGTTGGCGTAGAGGCCGGACTGGTCGGTGGTGAAGACGTCGCAGCGACCGGCTTCATAGGCCTTGACGGTTTCGTCGTTGGTGCCGAACGCGATCACCTCGTACTTCATGTTGTTGGCCTTGAAGTAGTCGGCCAGGTTCTGCTCGGTGGTGGTGCCGGTTTGCACGCAAACGGATGCGCTGTTGAGCTCCAGCGCGGAATTCACCTTGAGCGACTTCTTCACCATGAAGCCCTGCCCGTCATAATAGGTCACCCCGGTGAAATTCGCGCCGAGCGAGGTGTCGCGCGAGAGGGTCCAAGTGGTGTTGCGCGAGAGCAGGTCGATCTCGCCGGATTGCAGTGCGGTGAAGCGGTCCTTGGCCGAGGTCGGCACGAACTTCACTTTCGTCGGGTCGTTGAAGATCGCGGCGGCCACGGCGCGGCAGACGTCGACGTCGAGCCCGGTCCAGTTGCCCTTGTCATCAGGCGACGAGAAGCCCGGCAAGCCCTGGCTGACGCCGCAGGACAGCATGCCCCGATCCTTGACGGTCTTGAGCGTTTGCGCGTTGGCGGCCTGGCCAGAGAGGCCGGCGGCGAGAGCAAGAGAGAGAGCCAGGGTGACGCGTTTCATGGTTTCAGGCCTTTCAAGGTCGTCTCAAGGTCAGGAACGTTGTCTCAGGATCGTCTCCGCCAGGGCAATCCTGCTTAGGATCTGCCTTGCAAGAGTCATGCTGGAAAACCTTGCCGAACACTCGCCGATCCTGGGAGGCCATACCTTAATCCCCGCCGAAGGCGCCCGCCGTTGTGGCTGTGACGCAAGGTTCGGTCAAACGATGGATCGAAGGTCGCGGCAGGCCCCTCAACATGCGGCGACTGAATAGCACCTGCGCATCACAGAACGACTGGCGAGCCGGGTCAAGGGGTTGACGGGACTCTTCTGTGTTCTGTTATTAACGCCCGCGGCCTCCAAGCCGCCCCCGGCCGTGCGATCCGCGCCCGGCGGAAACGCCGTTTTGAAAGCAGACGCATGGATTCCTCGCACCCCGCACAGCAGCATGCCGATACCCGGCTGGTCACCTCCGGCCGCGACACCAAGGCGCAGAAGGGGTTCGTCAATCCGCCGGTGTTCCACGGCTCCACCGTGCTCTACCCGACCGCCGAGGACCTGCACGCCCATCGGGGCGAGTTCACCTATGGCCGCCACGGCACCCCGACCACGCGTGCGTTCCAGGACACGCTGATGGCACTGGAGGGACCGCAATGCGCCGGCGTCGGCATCGTACCGTCGGGCCTGTCGGCGATCTCCACCACTCTGCTCTCGGTGCTGAAGGCCGGCGACCATCTGCTGGTCGTTGACAACATCTATCGGCCCTCGCGCAATTTCTGCAACGGCATGCTCGCCCGCTACGGGGTCGAGACCACTTACTTTGATCCGCTGATCGGCGCCGGCATCGAAAAATTGTTCAAGCCCAACACCCGTGCCGTGCTGGTCGAGGCGCCGGGCTCGCAATCGTTCGAGATGCCTGATATCCGCGCCATCGCCGAAGTGGCGCATGCGCGTGACGCGCTCGTCATCGACGACAACACCTGGGCGACGCCGCTGTATCACCGCTCGCTCGAGCAGGGTGTCGACATCAGCATGCAGGCCGCCACGAAATATATCGGCGGCCATTCCGACATCATGTTCGGCACCATCTCGGCCAACGCCAAGACCTGGCCGCAAATTGCCGAAGGCATCCGCCTGCTCGGCGTCTGCGCCGGCCCCGATGACGTCTTCCTGGCGCTCCGCGGCCTCCGCACGCTGTCGGTGCGGCTCGCGCAGCACCATCGCTCCGGCCTCGACATGGCGCGCTGGCTTGCGGCGCGTCCCGAAGTCGCGCGCGTCCTGCATCCGGGGCTCGAGACCGATCCGGGCCACGCGATCTGGAAGCGCGATTTCACCGGCGCCTCCGGCCTGTTCAGCATCGTGCTGAAGCCGTCGCCGCAGAGCGCCGTCGACACAATGCTCAACACGCTCAAGCTGTTCGGCATGGGCTTCTCATGGGGCGGGTTCGAGAGCCTGGCGATTCCCTTCGATTGCGATACCTATCGCACCGCGACCAAGTGGGCGCCGGGCGGCCCGACGCTGCGACTTCACATCGGACTCGAGAGCGTCGACGATCTCAAGGCCGATCTCGATCGCGGCTTTGCTGCCCTCAAAGCGGCAATGTGAGCCTGCTACGAGGCAATGCGCCTGCGGACGCGCCAAGCCGCGCCGCGGCGGGAAAGAGCACTCCGCGGAGACGTTAACGCCGACGTGCCAACAAAGGGTTTGATCCCCGATCATTTGGCGTTAGCCTCACCAATCGACTCTCGTCCGGACACGGAGCATGGGAACGTTGGTTCTGCTCGATCTGATGGGCGGCGTAGCGCTGCTGCTGTGGGGCCTGCATATGGTCCAAAGCGGCATCCTGCGCGCCTTTGGTCCCGACTTGCGACGCGTGCTTGGCAAAGCACTCGGCAACCGCTTCAGCGCGTTTGCCGCGGGCCTCGGTCTCACCGCGCTGCTCCAGAGCAGCACGGCGACCGCGCTGCTCACCACCTCCTTTGCCGCCGAGGGCCTGCTCAGCCTCGTCGCTGCGCTCGCCATCATGCTGGGCGCCAATGTCGGCACGACGCTGATCGTGCAGGCGCTGTCGTTCAACATCGCAGCCGTTGCGCCCGTGCTGTTCGTGCTCGGCCTCGTCGCCTTCCGCGCCGGCCCTCGCTCGCGCATCAAGGATATCGGCCGCGTCTGCATCGGTCTCGGCCTGATGCTGCTGTCGCTGCACATCCTGCTCGACACGCTGGCGCCGGCGGAGAACGCGCCCGGCGTACGCGTCGTGATGTCGGCCATGACCGGCGACCCCATTCTGTGCATCCTCGTCGCCGCACTCCTGACCTGGGCGGTGCATTCGAGCGTCGCCAGCGTGCTGCTGATCATGTCGCTGGCCTATTCGCAGTTCATCACGCCATCCGCGGCGCTCGCTCTGGTGCTCGGGGCCAATCTCGGCAGCGCCATCAACCCGGTATTCGAAGGCGCAAGGCGCGACGATCCCGCGAGCTATCGCCTGCCGATCGGCAATCTCGTCAACCGCGTGGTCGGCATTGCGCTGGTCTTGCCGTTCCTGGGCACGATCGCGCAGCTCATGCATGCCTGGCAGCCGGATCTCGCCCGGATGACGGCCGCCTTCCACGTCGCCTTCAACGTCGGCACCGCCATCCTCTTCGTCGGGCTGCTCGACGTCATGTCGCGCCTGCTGACCCGGCTCTTGCCCGATCGCGTGGAGGAAACCGACCCGGCCCGGCCGCGCTACCTCGATGACGGCGCGCTGGAGACCCCGTCGCTCGCGCTGGCCGATGCCGCACGCGAGACGCTGCGCATGGGTGACCTCGTGGAGACCATGCTGCGCAAGGTGATGGCCGCGATGATGACCGGCGATCGCTCCCTGGTCGACCAGGTCTCGAAGACCGACAACATCGTCGACAGCCTCGACGAGGCCATCAAGCTCTATCTCACCAAGCTGACCCGCGGCAGTCTCGACGAGAGCGAGGGCCGGCGTGCGATGGAGATCATCTCCTTCGCCATCAATCTCGAGCATATCGGCGACATCGTCGACAAGAATTTGAGCGAGCTCGCCACCAAGAAGATCAAGCGGCGCTTCCAGTTCTCGGCCGAGGGCGCCGAGGAACTGGCCGCTTTCCACAAGCGCACGATGGACTCGTTGCGGATCGCCTTCGGCGTGTTCATGTCCGGCGATGCCAACGAGGCCCGCAAGCTGCTGGTGGAAAAGACCGCGCTGAAGAACACCGAGCTCGCTGCCGTCGAACGTCATCTCGACCGCCTGCGCGAAGGCCGCCCGGAGACGATCGAGACCACCTCGCTGCATCTGGACGTGCTGCGCGATCTCAGGCGTATCCACTCGCATATCTGCTCGGTCGCCTATCCCGTGCTGGATGCGGCAGGCGAGCCCTATCGCCGGACCGAGGCCGAGACGGCCGCCCTGCCCGCCTCAGGCGCGACGGCGCTGCCGCGTTAGCGCGGCGCGAACCAGAACCGCCCCTCCCGACAGCAGCAGCCCCGCTGCGCAAAGCAGCGTCGGAGCGATCCACAGTGTCAGGAACGACAACAGGCGCGCATCTTCGGGGCGCTGCGGATCGTAGGCGATCCTGATTCGCTCACCATCGACATAAGGCTGCGCGGTCGACCCCGAAGGAGACGTGAACGTCATCGCGCGGCCGTCGCGTGTTGCGAACTGAAAGGTCGGGTAGAAAAACGTCCCGCCGTGATTTCCACCACCTCGTGCGATCGCGCCGGCAAAGCGCGCCTCGGTCTGCTCGGCTCCGGCGAGAAATGCGATCGTGCGGCCCAGATCGAGAACGCCGAGCCCGAGCAAGGTCAGGCCGGCCAAAAAAAGCGAGAAGAACAGAACTATCGGAAGCTTGCGCATGTCGATCCGGAGATTTGCATGTCCGTGCGATCTCCGACTCAGCGATCCAGGGTCTTCGACGTCCGGCCGCGGTTCTTGACGATCAGCATGATGTTTCGGACATAGATGATCGTCGCGAGCGCCTGTCCGAGGATGATGATGGGCTCGCGCTTCACGACGCCGTAAACCAGTGTCATCAGGCCGCCGCCCATCGAGCAGAACCAGAACGCCATCGGCACCACGCTGTTGCCGGCGCGCTCGCTCGCGATCCACTGCACCAGGAAACGCGCGGTGAAGAACAATTGCGCGACCAGCCCGAAGGCGAGCCAGAAATCGAACTTGGCGACGAAGACCTCGTAGAAATAATTGTGCAATGCCTGACCGAATTGAATGATCATGCCTTCACCTCAGTCACGTCTGGAGTGGGCTTCTTGCGGCGGATCAGCCACCACACGCCGGCGAGATCCATGATCCCGATCCACAGCCGGTCGAAGAAGCCGTAATTGGACACGCCGGAATGGCGTGGCCGGTCGATCACGTCGACATAGGCAATGTCAAAGCCTTCGCGGCGGACCAGCGCCGGCAGGAAACGATGCAGCCCGTCGAAATAGGGCATCGACAGGAAGACCTCGCGCCGGAACGCCTTCAGTCCGCAGCCGGTGTCGCGCGTGCCGTCCTGCAGGATCGCGTTGCGGACCTTGTTGGCCACCCGCGACTGGAGTTTCTTGAAGCCGGTGTCCTTGCGCCCGACGCGTTGTCCCGCGGCGAGGCCGATATTGGCCCCCTTCTCGACGGCCGCGATCAGGTCCGGCAGGAAGACGGGATTGTTCTGGCCGTCGCCATCGAGCGTCGCCACGATCGCGCCCCGCGCCGCCCGCACGCCGCTGCGAACCGCCGCCGATTGGCCGGCCGATCTGGCATGACGCAACTGCCGCAGATTGTCCCGCTGCGCCATCATCGCTGCGAGCCGCTCGCCGGTCGCATCGGTTGAGCCGTCGTTGACATAGATGATTTCATAGGCCCAGCGGCCATCGAGCACAGCCGTGATCTCCTCGATCAGGGGCACAATGTTGTCGGCTTCATTGCGCACCGGGACGACGATGGAAACCGAGGGCTGGGACGACAAATCGAAAGCTCGTGGTTGGAATTGGCCGGCGTCCTGGGAACCCGCTTCCCGGGAAGCAGCCGCTTTTATGGGGCAGATGCCCCGCGGGCAACCCTTTTGAGCCGACCGGGAAGCGGTCCCGGAAGCGGCACGATGGTGCCGTCGGCGCGGATGGCAAAGGCCAGCCGGCGCGCCGCAAACCAGTAACGGACCGCCATGGCGCCGACCATGCCGACCAGAGCACCGGCCGTGACGTCGCTCGGGTGATGCGCCAGCAGCACCAGGCGGGTCAGCACGATCACGATCGCGTAAGTGAACATCACCACGCGCAGGCGCGGCCAGAGCGCCGCGACGGCAAATGCCAGCGCAAACGCGGTCACCGCATGTCCCGACGGCAGGCTGGAATAAGCCCCCGAGCCATCAAGCGGCATGAAGTTGAAGGGATCGGCCTTGCCGCCGACGAACGGACGTCCGCGGCCGATGAGATATTTCAGGATTTCGGCCACGAACACCGACAGGGCTACAGACAGAAACAGATATTGCAGCCGGGTGCCGAAGCCGAGCAGGAGCGCGCGGCGCGTGCCGTGCGTTCCGGCAGCGACAAGCGCGACGATCACCAGTGCGACGCCCAGCGCCGTGAGCACATTCACATCCTTGCCGAAATCGGTGAGGATCCGGATCGGCCAGAGCGCCGGCGTGCCACGCGCCGGCATCAGCTGGATTTCGGTCCGGTCGAAAGCGAGCATCAGCACGATGACGAGCGTTGCGCCCGCTGCGCCGAGCCACAGCGAATGCCGCGCCAGAGTTCGCGCAGCCGCAGCGCGGCGCGAATGCGAGGGTGAGCGCGCAAGCTGCGCCAGCGCGTGCCCCGCGACCGCAACCAGCTGCGCGGGATAGCTCGCGCGCGGCGCGAGGGTGGTCGAGCCGGCCATCCTATTCGGTGCCTTCGGAGCGGAAAATCGCGATCGAGATCGCGCGTCCCTGCGAGAAATTGTAGCCTTCGATGCGCGCCCCGACCTTGTAACGCAGCCCGATCGCCTCGGCGCGCTGCACGAAGCTGCGCTCCGAGCGCTGCTCGATCAGCGCGAAGCGACAGCTTCCCTGTCTGAGGAAATCGGCAGCGCCCGACCCGTCCGTCAACAGCGTCTGGGTGCCGGTCAGGAACACGAGGCTCGGTTCGGCGTAGCCGGCGGAGGCCGCCCTTGGCCCCACGCAGGTGACGTTGCGCAGCGCGCGTGCGATCTCGATGCTCGGAAACAGCGGCGTCAGCGATGGCAGCACGATGCCGTAGACCGCGACGGCGAGCATCAGCGCCGCGACCAGCGCGTTGAGCAGCGAACGCTCGGCGCGGTTGGTGTCGAACAGCCACCAGGCGAACAGGCCGAAGATCAGCGAAGCCGCGATGAACGGCCAGGCGACGAACGCCGGCTGCCGCGTCAGCATCACCGCGCCGACCACCGCAATGATCGAGCCGCCTGCCGGAATCACGAACCACCAGGCCGAGCCGCGCGCGAGCCACGAGCGCGACAGCACGTTCCGCTCCAGCGCGCCGGCCGTGAGGATCGCAATCGCGGGATAGAGCGGCAGAACGTAATGCGGCAGCTTGGTCAGAACCGCTTCGAACACGATCCAGGACGGGATCAGCCAGGCCAACAGAAATTGCGCGCCGGGCTCGCGTCGCGCCCGCCACACCGCAGGCGCCGCCATCGCCGCGAGCGGCGCACCCGGCCAGAAGGTGATCCAGAACAGCGCCAGATAAAGCCCGGGCGGCGCGCCATGGGATTCCTGCGCACTGAGCTTGCTCAGCATGTCGCCGCCGACGGAATCAGCGAAGAAGGCATCGCCGGCGCGCCAGAAGATCGCGATGAACCAGGGCAGCACCAGCACCAGCATCCACATCAAGCCCCAGACGGGGCGCAAGCGCCACAGCCAGGAGGAATCGCGGTCCTGGATCGCGAGCGCGATGATGGTCAGACCTGCGAACATCAGGATCAGCGGGCCCTTGATCAGGATGCCGGCAGCGAGCGCGGTCCAGAAGATCGCGGGCCAGCTCCAGGGCGGATGCGTCTCGTCCTCGGCGCGCTGCCAGGACAGATAGGCCCGCGCCATGGCGCCCATGGCTGCGGTCACGCAGAACAGCAGCATGGCGTCGGTCTTGGCGAGCCGCGCTTCAACGCCGAGCAGCACGGAGGCGGACATGAGCAGCGCAGCGAGCACCGCCGCGCGCCGCGTCAGGAAGCCGAGCGCCGTCCAATAGGTCATCAGCACCGCGCCGATCGCCCCGATCAGCGAGGGCAGCCGGTAGACCCAGATCCGCAGCTCGGCCTTGGGCAGCTTCAGCGCCGTCGCGACCTCGACGGCCGCGGATTGCAACCAGTAGATGCCGACCGGCTTCTTGTAGCGGACGTCCTCCTGGAAGCGGATGTCGACATAATCGCCGCTCTCGACCATCTGCTTGGTCGCCTGCGCGAAGCGCGCCTCGTCGCGATCGACCGGTGGGATGGTAAAGAAGCCCGGCAGGAACAGCAGCAGTGCGCACAGCACCAGGAAGCCCACAGCGCGGGCGTGGCTGGTGGTGACAAAGTCGAGCATCAGCACGAGCCGGCTGCCCGGATTCACGGGCGTTTTCGGCTCTCGGGGTGCTCCAAAACGGGGCGTTGGATAGGTCTCGGCCATTGGTTCCGCTTACGCTGAAACCGCCATCGCCACAACCGCTTAAGCCGCTCTCATTGAATTCGAATGACGACTGTGTCTGCTGCGCCAACGGCGTCGATCACCGTGAGTCGTGCAAAGCCTGGGCCGGGCGGATCGATCAGCCGCTGGCGCCGCCCGTCGATCTCGCCGAGAGCCGTTCCGTTGAGCATGACCGTCATCGGCAGCACCCCGCCCGCGACCTTGACCGGCATCGCGGCCGCTTCCGCTCCACCTGAACGGTCCACGTCGATCCGGGAGCCGTTGAGCGGGAACTGGATGTGGAGCGCCTGCTCGCCGCCGGTCCGCACCAGCTCTCCGACGGGCCGGAACCGCTTGAGGGGCAACGGCAACTTCGCGTTGTTGGCCACCAGGGTTCCCTTGGGCGGCTTCGGCAGCGGAACCAACGTCTTGCCGGTCCGCGCGAAGGCATCGAACAGGATGGGCGCAGCGGCGACGCGGCCGATCAGGCCGGGAACCGGCGCGCCATCGGGCCGGCCGACCCAGACGCCAATGGTCATGCGGCCGTCGAATCCGACCGACCAGGCGTCGCGATAGCCGTAGGAGGTGCCAGTCTTGAAGGCGATCCTGTTATGGGCGGCATTCTCCGGCGGCGGGGTTCCCAGCAGCACGTTGCCGACCTGCCAGGCCGCCACCTGATCCAGCAGCCGCAGCGGCTCGCGATCGTCCTTGGCTGCGATGATCTCACGCAGCGGCTTGGTGGTGCCGAGCCGGGCGAAACCCGCATAGAGCTGGGCGAGGTCCTGAAGCGTCACGCCGACGCCGCCGAGACCCATCGCCAGCCCCGGTGCCTCATCCTTGGGCAAAACCAGATTGCCGCCGGCTTGCCGTAGCCGCGAGGCCAGCCGGCTCGAGCCGACACGATCGAGCAGCACGATCGCCGGCACGTTCAGCGACAGCTGCAGTGCCTTCCTCACGGGCACCGTACCCTGAAACGTCAGGTCGAAATTCTCCGGCGCGTAGGAGCCGAAGCGCACCGGGCGATCGTCGATCAGACTGTCGGGGTGAACAAAACCGTCCTCGAACGCGAGTCCATAGATGAACGGCTTGAGCGTCGAGCCAGGCGAGCGGATGGCGCGGGTCATGTCGACCTGTCCTGCCCTGATGTCGTCGAAATAGTCGGCCGAGCCGACGCGGGCGAGCACGTCGCCGCTGTCATTGTCGATGACGATGATGCCGACCGAGATGTTCGGCCCCAGTGCAACTGCGCGGTCGCGCGCCAGCGGCTCCAGCACCTTCTGCAGATTGGAATCCAGCGTCAGCTTGATAACAGGGACATCCTTGACCGTTGCCAGCGCGTTGTCGGAGGCATGCGGTGCCAGGATCGGCATCGGCTTGCGCAGCTTCGGCACGGGCACGGCCTTGGCCTGCTTCGCATCGTCGATGCTGACCACATGCTCCTCGACCATGCGATCGAGCACGCGATCGCGCGCGAGGCGCGCGGCTTCGGGATAGCGGTCGAGCCTGCGCGTTTCCGGCGATTGCGGCAGCGCGACCAAAAGCGCTGCCTCCGCCAGCGACAGCCGCTTCGGCTCCTTGCCGAGATAGGCGATCGAGGCGGCGCGGATGCCTTCGAGATTGCCGCCATAGGGCGCAAGCGCCAGGTAGAGGTTGAGGATCTCGTGCTTGTCGAGCGTCCGCTCCAGCTCGATCGCGCGCACGATCTGGTGCAGTTTTGCGTAGAGCGAACGCTGCCGCCGCGGCTCCATCAGCCGGGCGAGTTGCATCGAGATGGTCGAGCCGCCGGACACGATGTGCCCACGCGTTCCGAGCTGCAACGCGGCGCGCCCCAGCGCCATCGGATCGATGCCGTCATGGGCGTAGAAGCGCTGGTCCTCATAGGCGAACAGCAGCTTGAGATAGGTCGGATCGACGTTGGCTTCGGCGTCGACCGGCAACCGCCAGCGCCCGTCGGCCATCGCATAGGCGCGCAGCAGCTTGCCGTTGCGGTCGACGATTGTGGTCGAGACGCGGCGCGCCTCGTCGAGTGGCAATGGGCCGAGTGAATAGACCCAGCCGACGAAACCGATGATGGCGAGGATGAAGGTGAACGCGAGGGCGGAGAGGAGACGCATGCTCGCGCCCCCTCCTCCGCTGCCGTCGTTCCGGGATGGTCCGAAGGACCACACCCGGAACCTCGAGATTCCGGGTTCGGCTCTGCGAGCCGCCCCGGAATGACGAGAGCTATTATCGCCGTCGTTCATCTCACCGCTCACTTCGCCGCCCGCACCTCGACAATGCCTGTACCGGTGCGACCATAGCGCGAGGGGTTGTACATGTCCTCGACATAGGCCTGCGGCAACACGTATTTGCCGGGTGAAACCACGCGCACGACATAGGCGACGGTGAACACCGCCTTTGAATCCGAGGCGCGATCCACGGCCGCCGTGAAGCGGTCGTCACGGAACTCGGTATCCTCGGGCTCCGCGCCGTCCTCTATCCAGTCCAGCGTGCCGCTGTCGCCCGACGAGACCAGTTTGGGGTTGTCGATCTCCAGACCCGCCGGCAGATAATCGGACACCATGATGTGGCCGTACTCGGGCTTCGCCTCCGTAATCTTCAACACCACGGCAAAGCGATCGTTCTGCTTGACCTTGCTGATATCGGCGGGCTTGCCGTCGAGCGTGAAGTAGTTCCGCTCGATCTTGAAGCCGTTGGACGCGGCCGGCTCCGGCGTCACCGGCGAGCCCGACACCGAGACCACCGCCTGAACAGGCGCATCGCCGGTGTTGGTGATCTTGAGCGGCTTGCCGTTCAGGGTGTCCGCCTTGTAACTGCGATAGAGCGCGGTCTTGATCGGCTGGCCATCGACCTCGATCGAGAGGTTCTCCTTGGCCAGCGCCCGGGCCGCGAGCACCAGCCACGCATTCTCCTGCGTGGAGGTGTAGGGCGTCAGCCCGCGCGCGGTCTCGACCCGTGCGACGGCCTGCGTCAGCGTCGCCTTCGGTGCGTTGCCTTCGCTCGCGAGCGAGACCAGAGCAGCGGCGTCGCGGAGCTGCGAGCCGTAGTCGCTGCGGCCGAACTCCAGCACCGGCTTGGGCGCAAGCGAGTCCAGTGCCGCGCCATAGACCCGCTCAGCGCGGTTGCGGTCGCCGACCAGAGCGAGCGCCGCTGCAAGCTGAGACTTGGCGATCGGCGTCGCCAGGTTGTTCAGCTTGGTATCCGCGAGATAGCGGAGATCGCCGATCGGTGCCGCGCCGTTGCGCGCCAGCACGTAGAGGCCATAAGCGAGATCGCGCCCGCCGTCCTTCTCTGGCTCATTGCCGTTGACGACGGAATTGCGGATACGATCCAGCGCGTTCTTGAACAGGACATCGGGCACCACAAAGCCCTTTTCGCGGGCGCGGGAGAGGAAGTCAGTCACGTAGGCATCGAGCCAGGCATCGTCACCGCCCGCCGACCACAGGCCGAACGAGCCATTGGAGCCCTGACGGGCCAAAAGCCGTTCGATGGCATCGCGGATGCGCTGATCGACCTCGGTGTCCATCGCAAGATGCGCCCCGGCCGCGAGGTCGTTGACATAGAGCAGCGGCATGGCGCGGCTCGTGATCTGTTCCGAGCAGCCATAGGGATAACGATCGAGCGCCTTCAGGATCGTCGCCGCATCGAGCGCGGTGGACAGGCTGGCGGAGACCGAGACGCTGCCGGTGCCCGGCACGAGGTCGGAGAACATGTCCGATGTCAGCGTCAGGCTCTCGCCCTTCGCCAACGTGCGGATCGAGCGCCGCGCCAACACCTGCGTCGCCGCCTTGACGTCGAAGGCATAGTGCCTTGCGAGCGCAAGTCCGTTCGGTCCCTTGATGTCGACGTCGAGCGTCGCCTGCCCCGCCGCGGTCGCATCGAGCGCCAGCGAGAACGCGTTGCGCTGCTTGGCGGCGAGCTTGACCGTGGTGGCGGGATTGCCCGACATCTTCACCGGGCCGCCGGTCTTGACGTTGATGACGTAGTCGCCGGCTTGCCCCTCGACATTGTCGATCTCGAGATTGACCGTGCCGTGGTCGCCATTGAGCAGGAAGCGCGGCAGCGTGGTGGTCAGCACGACGGGGTCGCGGATCACGACGTCGGTGTTGGCGCGGCCGAGCTTCGTGGCGGTCCATGCCACCGCCATGACGCGCGCGGTGCCGGCGAACTCCGGAATGTCGAAGCTGACTTCCGCAGTGCCGTCAGCCCCCACCGTGACGATGCCGGAATAGAGCGCGAGCGGCTTCTGCGCGGGCGGCGAGCCTTGAAGCTCGGCCGCGCCGGCGTCGCCGCCGGATTTGATCTGGCCGCGCGTACCGGACATGCCGTCGATCAGCTGCCCATAGAGATCGCGGATCTCCGCGCTGAGCTGACGCTGGCCGAGATAATAATCATCCGGCGCCGGCGGCTTGTAATTGGTGAGGTTGAGGATGCCCACATCGACCGCGGCGACGACGATCTTGGCGTCCTCGCCCGGATTGAGCCCGTCGAGCTTGACCGGGATCTTCAACGTGGAATTCGGCCGGATCAGATCGGGCGGCGTCAGCTTGACCTGAAGCGTGCGGGCCTGCTTGTCGATTCCGAACCACTTCAACCCGATCGCACGGCCCGGCATCCGCTGCGCGGCCGCATCGAGCGGACGGCGCAGCGTCGCCACCACATAGGCGCCAGTGCCCCAGTCCCTGCCGACCGGCAGTCTCACCTGCGCCGTGCCTTCCTTGACGTCGATCGTCTGCGTCGTCAGCAGCCGGTCGCCGACCACGTTGACGGTGAGCTTGCCGGCGGCGCGGACATTGACCGACACCGTCATGGTGTCGCCTGAGGAATATTGCGGCTTGTCGATCGAGGTTTCCAGCAGGTCCGGCGTGTCGGCGCTGCCGTCGGAATACCAGCCGACGTCGAACTGCACCGAGGTCACCGGGCCGTCGGCATCGTTCGACTTCACATCGAGCCGGTAGCGGCCGGGGCGCGGCGCCAGCGAGATGCGGGACGGCTTGTCCGCAGCGATGGTGACATCACCGTCGGCGACGCGCGAGGTCGACTTGACCGGCTCGTACTCCCAGTAATTGTTCTGGCGATACCACTGATAGCGCGACTCCATCTTCAGGAGTTCGTAGCGCAGACCGTCGCGGGCAATCGTCTTGCCCTCGGGCGAGACGAACACGACGTCGAACTCGGCCTTGTCGCCTTCCGCGACGTTCTTGTCGCCGAAGAGCGGCTTGACGCCGATCAGCGCGGTCGCGGGCGCGACCGGCAGCACCAGCTTGCGCTCGACGGCGCGGCCGCCGGTTTCGACCATGCGGATGAAGATCTGCGCCTCCTGGGGACGGGTCGAGGCCGGCTGCTTCTCCAGCGTCACCGGGAAGGTCGCAACGCCATTGGCGTCGGCTCCGGGAAGGTTCTCCAGCGGCGTGCGCTCGTTCGAGGTGGTCTGCTCGTCATCGACGCCGAACTGGTAGCCGGCAAAGCCCGGCCGCTCGGCGGCCGGAGCAATCAGCATGTCGCCTTCGAGGCTGAGGCCGGATGCAGGCGCGCCATAGAGGAAATGGCCATCCGCCTTCAGCTCCACAGGCGCGTTGGCTTTGATCAGCTTGTCCTTGGCCGACAAGTCGAATTCGATTCTGTCGGGGACATAGTCTTCGACCATGAACGTGGTCTCGCCGACCGAAGAGCCCCTGGGATCGGTGAAGGCGCGCACCCGCCATGTTCCGGTCGGAACAGCCGAGTTGAGCGGCACCGCAAGCGTACGGCCGCCGGCGCCCTGGTCAGCCAGCATTGCACGGCGGAATTCGACGCCGTCAGGACGCTCGATCACGAGGGTCAGCGGCCCGCCATTGACGGCGTTGCCCTGTCCGTCACGCAGGAGTGCCGTGAGATAGACCGTCTCGTTGGAGCGATACACGCCGCGCTCGGCGTAGACGAAGGCGTCTGCGCGCGCAGGCACCGCGCGCCCGGCAACGCCGCGGTCGGACAGATCGAAGGCCGAGGTCTTGAGGCTGAGAAAGGCGTAATCGGCTTTCTCGCCGGTCACCGTCAGCATCGCCGGCGATAGACCGCCCTCACCGCGCGCCAGGCCCGCCTCGAACAGCACATGGCCAGCGTCGTCGGTCTTGCGGGTCGCCAGGATCTCGTTGTTGCGGGCGACGAGCCGGACCTCGGCTTTGCCGACCGGCTCGGTCGAGGCCAGCGAATTGACGAAGACATGGATGCCGTCATTGCCGGAATAAGCCGATACGCCGAGATCGGAGACGATGAACCATTGGGTGGCGAGCTGGTAGTCATCGTCCGAGCCCGGCCCCTTGGCCGCTGCCGTCATCACGTAAACGCCGGGCTGAAGCTCACCGAGCGCCTCGTCGACGGGAAATGCAGTGATGACGTCCTGGTTCAGGTTCATCGCGGTCGCGAGCTCGCCGGACCACACTTTCACGCCGCGCTCGTCGCCGAGGTCCGAGAGCTGATACTTCGACAGCGTCTTCTGGAAGTCGCTGTCGACCACGTTGTTGATGAGATTGCGATCGCCAATCCGGAACACACTGATGTTCACAGCGGGCGTATTCACGCTGACCACGGGAATGCCGCGCTGGCCGGTCCGCGGCAGCACATAGGCCCGGCTGGTGAAACGCACGAACGGCTTGCGGTCGCGCACATAGATGTTGAACTCGGCCGATTTCGGCAGGCCTTCCTTTACGGTCGACGGCAACCCGGCGCGCAGATTGATGTTGTAGCGCTCGCCGTGCTTCAGCCCGTCGACGCAGAGCTGCTTGCCCTCGGCCGAGAGCGCCGGCTTGTCCTGGCCTGCAAGCGCGAGAAATGGCGCGAAGTCGGTGCGCTTGGCGAGCTCCTCCGAGAATTGGAAGCAGGCGCGCGGGCTCGCCGAATCTGAATCCACGGTGTAGTCGAGCAGCCGGAAACCGTGCTCGTCGCGCATCTTCTCGTATTGGCCGCGGACGTCGGCGACCTCGCGCATGTCGAGCGACAGCCGCAGCGCGTCCAGCGCCGGGCGCCAGAGCTTGCGCTCCGAGAGCGACTTGCCGAGTACGGCGAGTGCGTCCGCCTCCTCGCCGGGATTGCCGGCGCGCTGGTAGGCGATGTAGGCGGCGGTCGAGGCGCGTTCGAGCAGGAAGGTCTGCTCGCTCGAGCTCTTCGGCGTGATCTGGAAGATGGCCTTTGCGAGCCGCAGCCAGTTGCCCGCATCATCAGGCGTCGTGGCGGCGATCTGGCCGAGGACGGCCAGCCCGGTGCGGAAGTCATTGCGCCTGAAGGCAGAATCCGCGTCGGTGCGCAGGCTCGTTCCGGACTTGGCGACCGGTCCGGCCTCGCTCTTGATCTGCGCCTCCAACTTGACCGCGGAATCGGCGAGATCATCGCGCTTGAACGCCTTGTCTGCGGCTTGTGCTGCGCTCAGGCCAAACGCCAGCGTGGCGCAGAGAGCAACGGCGCGAACCAGACCAATCATGAATGGACTCCCGGAAATCGCGGACGAGCGCCGCGGCGGCGATAATGTGTGCGGAAAGGTGACGGACTCGTGGCGATGGAACCACAAGGTGCAAAACGTCGCATTCGTCATGGCAAGCCACGCCCAGAGGAGACCAATCGCGCTATCGCCGCGCACGCCGTCCTGGGGCGCAGCAATATCGGACCGGTCGACCGGCGGCCGTGTCCCGGAAGCTCCTCAGCGTTGCCGGCGACGTGATCCATCGTCCGGTCCGCTGCCGCTCAACCCGGCACCCTGACACTCCACCGTTCCGGTTTGTCGCGGCTCGGAGGAAAACGGTTCGCTTCAGACTTGGCGAACGGCCAGATTTTTCTTATTGGCATGTGGTATGAACGATCAGCCTCCCAAACGGGGGTGGCGCAGGACGGTCCCGTAGCTCAACTGGATAGAGCATCAGATTTCTACTCTGAGGGTTGCAGGTTCGATTCCTGCCGGGATCGCCACCATCAAAATTTTCTTTTTCCTTTTCAATGCCTTGGCTTCCCGTTAGTCACCGTTTTCAAAACGGTTAGTCACTGCCTGTTCGTGCTTTGGCCTGAATGGCCGCGACCTTTGCCATTGCCGATACCGCCTGTTCGTCCTGTTCGATCTCCTGAATGTACTTCTGCAACTCCGCGATGCTGCCGTGCCCACCGAGCGCCTGCAGTTCAGCGACAGTGCCACCGGACTTGTAAAGCGTGTACAGCGCGGCTTTGCGCAAGCCGTGAGCCCTGAAGTTGCGAACCCGTTGATCGTCGCACAAGACAGGCTTCAGGCCTGCAGCGTTGCACCAGTCTGCGAATTTGTTGCCGAACGCAGCGGCCGATGCGAAGGGCCTGCCATAGTCGTTTGTCAGGAAGGCCAGCGCATCGCTCTTATCGTCACCCTTTAGGCGCTCGGGCATTGCGTCCAGTGCTTCTTGCAGGCTCGGCAGGATCGGGATCGTCAATGTCTTGCCGGTGGAGCGAAGGGTTTTGGAAGGCCGCCATGTTAGCATCGTAAGTTGACGGTCGGGATCATACGAAGAGTGCTGCCGACCGATCTTGTGCGCATCTTCGCGGCGCGCGGCGATGTTTAACATCAGTTCAAGCGCCAATCGCGCCGTGGTGCCGAGCGCGTGCCGCTCGCGATACTGCTCGATCTGCGGCGGCTTCCACGTCATATGACCGCTGCTCTTGATGCCGCGCAATGGCCTGATGCCTACAGTCGGATCAACCGAGCACGCACCCTCCCCGATGGCGAACACGATAAAATGGCGCAAAGTCTTGATCGCGTTCTTCTGAGCGTTCGGCGTCTTGCCTTCTAGAAAGTCGTTGATGTTCTTGCGCTGGATCGTCGCCAGTCGATTGTCGCCATAACGCCGACCGCTAGGCGTCCGGTGCTCGCGGAAATGATCGAGGATTGGCCTGCGGAAATTCTGCGAGGCCTTTGCCAAACCTTTCGTGAACACATCGTTCTTCAGGTACTTCGCAACAATTGCATCGATGGTGCCAGCGTTGGCCCGCGACGCGCCGATCTCGGCAACCGGCATCGGCCCGCCAGTTTGATCGAGCAGCGCGTGATAATGGTCCATGAATTCGGGCGATCCGGGACGGCCCTTGATCGTCTTTTTCTTATGACCCTTACGGCGAAACTGGTGACGCAGTTTGCCACGCGAATCGTAGAAGCTATTGACGAAGTCCAGCTTGATCTCAGCCATTTGCCCCTAGTCCCATTCCTTGGCGTCCGCAGCGTCCTCATCAGGACCGCCTTTCGAGCCGCCATTCCGAATATCGTATTCAATCGAGCCATCCAGTTTGGCAATGATACGGACACCCAAGCCGAGCTTCGCCGCATGCTTGAGGATGGCGGGGGTGGAATTGAGCCGAGGCGGCTTCCTTGCGGAGGCCCGCGATGCAGTCTTGCGCTTGGGCTGCTCCAACCCGATGAAATCAAGCGCCGACCAATACCTATCAACATGCGCCAACGGAGGTATCGACCATTGATCTACGTACTGATCGTTCATTTTGCCCATCTCTCTCGGGGCCTATTTAGCGATGGCTTTTTCGATCCACCAGAGCGAGGCCTACGATTCCGGCAACGCCTGCAATAGACCTGATCGGTCCGCACTGCATCGAACACGTCCCCGCAAACTAGGCAAATTTTTTTTGCCCGCAGAGCTGCGGTGCGCTGCGAAATCAAACCGTTATGATGGTGCTGCGCGCACTTGCGGCAACAAAATACCTGCCGAGAAATATTTTGAGCGTCGAACGCCACACCGCAATGGCGGCACATTTTACCAGCGCGCGCCTGCCGTCTCTGTTCCGATATCAGCTTCCAGTAGGCGGCCAGACAGCAGGCGTGACTACAAAAGACTTGCCGCACATCATGATCGAGCGGCAGAGCCCGCCCACAATGCGGGCAGCGGTCGCGCAGATCACAACTGGTCAATGAGGTCCCACATCGAGCGGGGCCGCAGCCGCGCAGCTATTCTTCCACAACGATCGCTGCAGTATTTCTTGCGCCTCGATGGCAGCGGCGAACCGCACATCCAGCAATAGTCGTCACGCAAAAATCCACCCTGACAATATTCCTGCTGTCCCTCAATCCACATTGGACGGCGCGCGCCTATCCGATGCAGAGCGGCATGAATCACAGCGGCGGCTTGCTGGTCGGCGTGGGTCCAAGGCCAACCCTGCAAACACAGCTTCGACCGCAGCTTATATCGCCGGGGCGCCTCCTCGGCGAACGGCGTTGGTTGGGCTTCGCGCATGAACGGCGCCAGCGTTGCGACCATCTCTAGGAATTGACGCTCGCCCATTCTCCAAACGACACGCGACTTTTGCTTTGCGACGTGCCGGGGTTCTCGATAACCCCACTGCGTTCGCCTTGCCGCTGGGTGCGGCCAACGTGATCGCATTAACACGGCGAGCCTCCGTCACTCGGCGGCTTGTTTTGGTGCACCGGACTGTTCGGACTGCATGTTCATCGGAGACAAGAACTCGTCGCCAGCTGGATCGCTGCGCCGGTTGATCTTTTCCCACGCGCGGATTTCGTTGGCCGATGCGCCGCCGATCTCGCGCATGATTCGATAAGACTGCCAGCGCGTCAGCATGTCGCCGCGCAATAGATCATCCTGATCGATCTCGACCAGATGGGTGCGTTGGCCCTCTTCCGACAACAGATCGCGCATGATGACCTGTTCGAGTCGCACGATCCACGGCGTCAGGCAATGCGTGGCAAACATGCGATTCAACTCGACAACGTTCGCGTAGCTTCCGTTCGAGATGTCAGCCAGCAACGGCAGCGGCACGCGATAGATTCGCGCAATGGTCTCGGTGCCGAAACGCCGCGACGCCAACAGTTCGGCATCCTCGGGACTGACGCTGATCGACTGCCATTTCAGGCCCTCTTCGAGAACCGCCACTTTGCCAGCCTTGCCGGGACCGGCATACTCGTCGGTGAATGAATCCCGGATGTGATTGTGAGCGCCTGTGCTGATTCGATCTGGATGAGAGAGCACGCCGGACAGGCGCACGCCATTTTTGAACGTGCTGGCGGCATGCCACTCGGTCGCTATCGTCGTGCCAAGGGCCTCGCGGGTCCGCTGCAAGCGACTCTTGCCGATAATCCCGTCATCGGACCGGTCGCGCAGATGCAGCACCTCCTCGGACAATAACCGCCGACGACGACCGTCGAGATCGGAAATGTCATAGACGACTTGGCGCGTTTTCGGGATTCGCCACACGCTGACCTGATCAGGATGGTACGGAATCAACCCAATCGGCGCGCCACGACGGTCGCGCTCGATCTCGGCATACGCATTGCCGCGCAGCAAGCAATGGCCGAGCAGCATCTCGAAAAATTCCGATGCGGTCTGGATGGTGTTGGGTTGCTGAAACAGTCTGGCGACGGGGTGTTGGTTGTCTGCAAGCTTCACCCCGTCACCAGCACGCCGGTACACGTGCAAGGGCAAGCACGCGACCGTTTCCGAAATACATTGGATGCAGGCATAGACGGCAGACAGATTCTCGGCATAGTAGGGACTGACAATGGCCCTCGACTGCGTCTCAGTCAGCCCGCGCATCAAATCCCATGACGTTGGCACCGCGTTGCGCCGTTCCGTTCTCGATCCAAAAATGCGCGTCAGCAGGTTCATCGGACGATGTCCAAGAAACGTCGGCGAGCCGCCACAAGCGGAAACGAGCGTGGACGTGCCCGGGCCTGCACGACGGTTTGGCTGTAGGCGGGATGTGCGGAAACGACGCTGATCTCGCGCAGATCGACACTGTTGAGAATGCGATGATCGCCATCCCAGCGTTCATCGCTGGCGATGAATCCGAACGACATGCCGCCCGCATCATTGCGCTGAACCAGTTCGAGAATGTCCCGGCCATAAGTCGTGTCGGGCACGTCGAGATCAAACGCCAGCCCACGGTTATCTTCACTGAGACGCAGCGTGGAGGATTTGGTTCGCGCCAGCACGCGACCGGCATCATGATCGACCAGCGCCAGCACATCGGCACCAGAGGCGAGCGTCTTCCGGAAGGCGCCGGGCGATATCGTCTCAGTGAAATCGTTGATGCGCGCCTCCGTGCCGAACGTCGCTGCATAGCCTGATAGCCGCCGACCGTTGGCGCGCAGTTCGAGGGATGCGGCGCGGCGTTCGATGGTCATGTCGTTAAGACGTCTTTGGTCGCTGCGAAACTTTTCACCTGACGAACGGCGACATCGCATGTCGCCATCGCGCGAACTTGCACGTTGCCCTTGGTGTAAGCGGTGCTCTCGTAAGGGTTGACGAGCACGTCAAATGCGCTCCAGTAGCCAATCAGCAGGTCGCGCCAATTTCCAAAGACCAGCGCGCTGCAAACCGTACCGCTACCGCCCTTCACCAGATTTGATGGAATGAGGTTTGTCTGCACCAACGGAAAACCGGCGAGTTGAACGGCACCGGGATTTTCGAGGATAAAATTCGATGATGTGTCGGCGGTGGATTTCAGGACACTGGTGCACTTGCCGACGACCTTCGTGTTCGTCACAAATCCAAGACTGCCGGTCAAAGCATTCGCGCCAGCAACAGCCGACACGAGCGCGCAGATGTTCGCCCATGTTGGCGCAAGGCCAGCAGCGCCGCCCGGCACGTCACCAATGCCACTTGTCGAGAGAACACCGACCGGTTCATTCGAGCCGCCGCCGATTAGCGCGCCCTTGTCGATCGCCCTCGCGAGCAGCGCAGCGAAATCATCACGGATGATGGTTTCGACATCGGGAGTTGATTGCTGCAGCATGTTGCGGCTGACTTCGACGAGCGCGCCGACGTGCTTTGGACTCAATGACACCTGATCGAGTTGAACATCAGATGCGGTGAGGCCCGAGTTTTCAGCGACCCATTCACCCGTCGCCGATGCCTTCAGCCGTGGAATCGAAACGTTGCCGACGAGATTCGAGAGCACGCGTGCGCCGAGCCGCGCTGTCGCCAGAGCATCGCGCAAAATGTCGATAAATTGTCCGGCGAGCAGATCGGTGGCGATAATGTTGGAGCCGGGACCGGCAGCAGGCGCCGCAGTGGTGACAACGCGCCGTTCGAAGATTTGCGTCGGCGCCAGCATCCCTTCTGGCGTCATGCCGAACCGACGCTGTAGCTCTTGGCTGATCTCGATTTCTCGACCAGCATCGACAGCCATGCCGGACTGATGGGCAATCGCGCGGATCAGCGAATATTCGCGAGCCCGCTCCTCGAAGCTGCCATCACCCCGACCATGATGCAGGATCGCTGGTGCCGCGCGCGTGGCTTCCTGAAGATCGACGGCGCGGGCGATCTGCCTATCGAGGCCCGCAATCTCGCTCTTCAGCTCTTTGTGGCGCTTGTCCTCGGCGTCGGAATAATCCCGCGTCTCAGTTTCGACCTTGTCATTGATCGATTGCATTTCGGAGACGGCGTGAGCACGCCTCTCCTGCAGCTCATGGAGCTTGGCCATTCTGGCCTCCATCTGTCCGGGCGTCCCCGGCACTGGGCTAAGGGCCGTCATCACGACGGGCCTATGGACATACTAACCCATTGGGCTAACTGAGGAAACAAAACTCGGCGACGAGGCTTCTTCGACCGTTGCTTTAGTATTCCCGCTGAGAATACTAAAGCCACGTCCACGGAAGGCGCTATTCAATCGTCAGGATACCGCGCTCCTCATAGACCGACCGGCGCTTGGGTGGGGTCCGGCTGGCACTTCCCATCGCCATCAGGAGGCTGACAGCGCCGTCGATATGTCCAACAGCTCTTCGTTTGCTGGGCTTGCGGTTGCCTGCCGGGTCCATCTCGATTGCGATGTTCGAAATCTGCCAACGCAGGATCGGATGGCCGCCGTGGTGGATTCGCCTGTCGAGGACGGCCGCCTCCAGCAGCTGCACGGGCTGAGCCATGGAGACGAACCCTTGACCGAATTCCTCCATCGGCAGCTCGATGCCTTCCTCGGCGCACTGGGCGTTGAAAGTCTTGATGAAGGCCCGGTCATAGGCGACGGCAACAAGCTGGTACTCGGCGTTAATCTCGGCGAGCCGCCGAATGATGGCCTTGAAGTTGATCGCTTTGCCGGGCGTCGTTTCCAGCAGTCCGGCATCGCGCCAGCGGCGATAGTGGCCGCCTTCCTTGCGATCTCGATCTAGCAACCCTTCGTCCGGCAACCAAAAGAACGGCAACACAGCGCCGTTGTGCGGCCAGTAGAGAACCAGCGCGCTCATGTCCGTTGTCTGCGAGAGGTCGAGACCCGCATGGCAGGGCCTGCCGACCAGCTCCGCCATGTCGAGGGGAGCAGCACACGCCATCCAATCGGCGTCAGAGATAAACTGTACGTTGGCATCGATGCGCTTATTCAGCCGCAGATTCTCGAACTTCGCGCGGAAGCTCGGCAGCCGCTTGGCCTGTGCGGCTTGCGAGCGGAATTCATTCAGGTCGAGGAATTTGCCGAGTGCCTCGTTACACGCGAACCATGTTTCTTCGTCAAAGATATCGGCATCGTCCGGCGCGACGGCCAACTGCAGATAGACGGAGGGATCGACGCCGAGTTTGGCATCGTCGATCATCTGGCTGAGCGGGTGCTGATCGTTCGCGGCTTGAGTCGAGATGATGACGCCGAGCGCCTGCGACCTCTTGCCCATGGCGGTGCGCAGGTTGTCGAGCAAATCCGCGTTCGGCGCTTGCGCGAATTCGTCGAACACCCAGAACGACGGCGCGAGACCATGGGCCCGCTTGTCGTCGGCGGACAGCGATTCATAAACGCTTCCGGCGCCGTCGCCGGACAGCACCTCGATGACCTTGCCATAGCGCTGCAGATTACAACGGTGCTCGAAGTCCGGCACAGCCTCGATGATCGCCTTCATCTCCGCGAAGATCAGCGCGGCTTGCAGCTTGTTATAAGCCGCAGAATAGATTTCGCCGCGCGGCTCGCACTCAGGGCCGAGCAAGTGACACAAGGCTAGGCCTGCGAGCAGTCCGGTTTTGCCGTTGCCACGCGGCTCCCTCTTGATCGCTATCCTGATCTTGCGCCGACCGTCCTTGGACACGCGGCCATAAACGTCCTCCACGAATTTGCGCTGGCCCGGCAACAGCCGCATTTTCTTGCCCGCGCGGATTCCCTTGGTGATCGGCAGGCTTTCGAGAAACGCGATGACCCGAGCGACCGGCGTTCGCTTGCGTTTCCAACTGGCATGAACGCCCTTTTTCGTTGCTTTGACGGTGCTTCGTTTTCTGGCCCCTGCACCTCTGAGGCCCACAGCTCAGTCCAACAACTTCGGAAAAATTAATTCAGGTTTGGGCTCCGGGGCCGCTCCGTTCGATCTTGACCGTAGCTCCTGAACCCCCACTCCCCTCGTTGTCCAAGGCTGGCGTGGCGCACCATCAATGTCGCAGCCCTGATGCTTGCGCGGTATCCATGTTCGGCCAGCGCGCTCAGCATTGGTCTTCTCTGAGTGGCAAGACCGGCACAGACTCTGCAAGTTAGCAGGATCGCGCTTTGCGCCGCCTTGAGTGATTGGCACGATATGGTCAACCTCGGTCGCAGGCTCAATGTCTGAACAGCTCTCGCATAGTGGCTGCCGAGCGAGTTGGCGCTTGCGAATCTGCAGCCAGTTCCCAGACGAATAGAACCCGCTCACTGCAGGATGCTCAGTTGCTCGGCGTCGCTGGTGAGATGGGCAGCCAGACCGATGAAGTCGCTGCGTTCGAGGCGCAACCACACCTCTGGAAGTGCGTCATTCCAAGTACGGACGCGCAACAAAATGTAATGGTCGGTTTTCGTCAGATAGGTTTTGGCGTCGCGGAGATCGCACACCGAGATTAAATCATCCCTCATGATGCTGCGACCCTCCGCACGCTCGCGGTCAACGCGATCTTGGTTTGGGGAGAATTAGGGGCGAGAGGCGAATAATCTGTCACCATCCGCATCGCAGGCTTGATCACAACACTGCCGGTCATCACGGTGGCGACGTCGGTCGCGTCCAGCACTTTCATCTCGTGGTAGTAGACCCCCGGGGGAAAGTCGGTGTCGGTGGCATCCAGCACGAACTCGACGCCATAGGATTGCAGCTCCATGCCCTGCCCCAGCTCCTTGCGCACCAGCACCTCCTCCTCGGGCGAAAAGGACGTCCGCGCCATCCGCCACTTGATGGCGGCATCGAGGCTAGGCTCGAAAGGCGTTCCGTCCGCTCTGGTGATGGAAACCGAAACGGCGGCGGTGTCGCCACGGTAGACCTTGATGATCTGACTGGTGGTGGTCATTCTTGGAATTCCCCTTCCATCCAATCGGCGAGCCGCCGCGAGACGGCCTCCAAAAAAAAGCCCGGCGCGACCGGCGGCCGGGACCGAGCTGAGAAGAAACTGAGAACTGTACAAAACTGGCCGTCGTGCCAATTCCCTGCCGAAAAACCGTGCCAAAACCTGTGCCATCGACGTGCCAAACCACGCCCTAAGCGCTTGAAAATTCGGCTGAACGCGCTTGTACAGTTCGTGCCAAATCCGTGCCAAAACGAGCCCGATAACAGGTCAATTTTGCGCACTGGCAAAACGTCAAAACCCCTATAAAAATAGGGGTTTTCGCAAACCGTGGAACCACGCCCAACTTACGGGGTTAGAGGCGTCTCGCCACTGATTTTACTGGGTTTTTTGCCGTTCAGTTCTCTATGTGTGCCAATATCCGTGCCAGAACCGTTCTTAAGTCTCTGCGCTTCCGCTAGTTTTTTCCCTCTGGCGCAAGCGGAATTTGCGCGCCGATCGGCAGAGGTGTTTAGGCCTAATCGCTTGATATACTTGAAAACTCCGCCGTGAGAGACGGTGTGCAGTTCCCGCGCGATTTGGGCGGCGTCTTTGCCCTGTGCGAGCATGCGGCGGATGTCCGCGTCGTACTGATCGATACGCTCGCCCCTGCCCCTGTAGCCACCCCTGTGGCCGTTGAGTTCGGTCTTCAGCCCGAGCTTCTTAATCCGTCTGTTGATTCCGCTGGCAGAGACAGCCGGTAGCTCTTTGGTAATTTCCCGGCCGCCCTTTTTACCCCCCGCGACCAGACGCTGGATGTCAGCATCGTATTGATCGACGAACTGGCCGTGGCTGCGGTTTTTGGTCTTCAGGCCCCGCTTCTTCAGAAATAACGCAATGGCGCTGAACGAAACGCCCAATACCTTCGCCATCTGCCTGAGGGTTTTCCCCTGCTCGACCATCGCGAGGATGCGGGCTTCATCCTTACCAAGCTTGTAGTCTGGCATCTTCCGTAGTGCTGGCGACGCGCCGCTCTTGCGCAGCCAGTGTGTCACCCGACCGGGCCGCATCCCGGTCGCTTTTGCGAGTTCGGTGACTCCCAACTCCGGATGATTGACGTGTAGCTCCAAGAGTTCTCGCTTCTGGACCTCCAACACGGTGGTCCCTTGCCTCCCGCGCTTGTGCGTGATCTCAGCCTCCCGCATCCACATCCCGACGGTGTTATGATCGACACCCAGTTTAGCGGCAATGACGGATTTGGGGCGACCCTGCGCGAACATCTCCTTTGCACGCTCGATCTGCCACAACCGAGCTTGCTCGACCACCGACTTGCCATTGCCGACCGCGAGCACAGCGGTATCGCGGTTCGGTGCCAGCTCGATAGTCGGCCCTGAGATCAACAACGGTACCGGGTCAGCGCCGTCTTCGCCGATCAGGGCAGCTTCGAGCGGTGACGCGGCTTTCGGTCGCGGCGGTGCCCATTTCACGTTGATACCTTCTTTTTGCCAGCGTATGCCGAACACGTAGCCAAGCCCATCAATCATGCCTTCTGGCGTACGCAGGTCGAGGTTGAGCCTCGGCTCGCGGCGCGCTAGCGCTTCGACCTCGCGGCGCAAAACGTCATAGAATTGCGCGTCGTGCTCGTAGTTCTCTTGGAACGTTTTGTAGGTCGCCCAGCCGCCAAGACGCTTCAGATCACCTTGGCGCATCCCCAGAGTTTCCAGCATGTTGGCCGCCACGTGGCGGAGGACGTAAAAGCTATGCTTGCGGCTGCCATCAGGCATGGTGAAGCCAGCTTTATCGCAAATCGCAGGCCAATGGGTTTGGACAATCGCGTTCGTGGTGAAAGTCCCTCCCTTCGACAACGACAAGCGCCCCGGGACCAGCACTGGATTGTGGCCCTCGACCGGATACCCTCGCGACTTCAGCCGCTCCTTGTGCACTTCGATCACTTCGACCGTGATCGGCGATAGCGGCATCCAACGCTTACCGCTTGGGCCGGTTTTGGTATCGTCAACCAGCCCCTCGTGGCGGCGCACGACACGGGAAATACGAAGCCTGCGGGCGGGCAGTTCGACCTGATCCCAGCACAATCCGCAAATCTCTTCATCACGCCACGGAGTGAACAACGCGAGAAAGACCATGACCGCACGGGAGGAAAAGGTAATGTCAACCCGGTCCCTCGCATCGCGCGTCAACACGGCGCGGACCAAGGCTGAAATCTCTTCCAATGTGAGCAGCGGGCGCTCTTTTTTGCGCTTCTGCGGCACCTTCAGCCCGAACGCCTTGACCGGATTAAGCTCAATTAACCCAGCGTCGAGTGCCTCATCGCACGCCAAACTGATAACGCTCTTGTAGCCAGAAAGCGTCCCCTGGGCGGCGTCACGTTCGCTGCGCTCCTCAAGAAGCCAGTCCTTCATCGGCTTCAGGCGAGTCGCCATTAGCTCCGCGAACGTCAATTTGCCAAACCGCTTGCGAAGCATACGCACGGTGCTCTCGACGCCACGTTTCGAAGCCTCTAACAGACCTTCCCGTTTGTTGCGCGCATCCATCAGATCGAGGGCGTCGCCGAAGGTCGGCGAACGCTTGCTAGCGCGAAACTCACCCTTGGATTTCTTCGCAGCGTTTTCCTCTAGCGCGGCGTCTGCCTCCGCCTCGGTCTCGAATATTACTCGGCCCCCGCCAGTAGAGCGGCAGTCGATACGATATCGACGATCGGGCAACAGGTATTTTTTGCCAGAATGAATCGGCCGACCATCGGCGGTCTTGCGGATGGGTTTGGGTTTGCGCTTAGCCATGGTTGTGCCCTTTCGTCCCCATGAATATAGGTGCGGGGGCGCGCGCGGGGGCGCTACGCGGCCTGCCGGTGAGTTTTTCGGGATAGGGGGCTACGGGCATGCCGGGGGGGGAACGGGCTTGCCTGCGAGGCTCTCTGCGGGCTGGAGTGTCATTGGCGGGTGTCGGCGTGGAGGCCTGAAGCGCGTTAGTCACTCGCGCGAGAAGTCCTTGAACGGCGCGAAGCGCTTGAAGTGCTGTTAGTCGCCCTAAGTCATTGGCGAATAATGCCTCTGGCCTTTCTGCCGGGATCGCCACTCACGTTTTCACCTCCGACGGGCTTGCCTGAGTCCGCAACAGCAGTGCTTGACGAAACTCTACTTATTCCCGAACAACTGTTCGATGACCGTCATAACCGTTCTGAGCCGCTAGGAATCGATAATTTGCGAGCTACTTACAATGCCGCTTTGATCGCGGCATGCCTCGCCAAACGCACCATTCAGCCCGCACGCTGACGGCCGCCCACTGAAGATCACCTTCGGCGAATGCGTGAGATGGGGCTGCGCGGCATCCTGGTCTATTGCCACTGCAGCCATCATGTTGTTCTAGACGCTGATCCCTGGTTCGACGACATGCGGCTGTCAGACCTCGAGCCGCGGTTCGTCTGCCAGGGCTGTGGTAGCCGCGGTGCCGATGTCCGGCCCGACTTCGAGGGAGGCAATCAAAAGGCTCGCCCGAGTAAACCCCGCGAGCCGCGGCGGTCGTCGCCAATGGATTAAGTTGGTGCAAGAGGCGGACAGCAGCGGCACCCGATTTTGAGACGAGAACGGCCGTATCGCATGCGCGTGAAATCAGATGCGCTCGACAAGATGAAATTCCGCCGTCCCGGGCTCTCACCAGAAACGTACCTCCAAAGAGCCATTCCATCTTCCTCGAAAGAGCGTTCTCCGCCTTCCTCCCGCGGTCTATTTTACCGACGCGCACATTGGCGTGCAGATCGTGCGCGCTCTCGCTGGCGTCTCTTGGGGAGGGGCGTGCGGATGACCCGTTTCTTCTTCCACGTTCACGACGGCATATCGGTCTTCGATGATGTAGGGCTGGAACTCCCGGACATCGCCGCTGCACAAGCAGCAGCGATCGAATTGAGCAGTCAAATTCTCAACGATGGACCAGAGGGACCATTGTGGCACGACCTTAACTGGCGGGTTGAGGTGACCGACAGCCCTGGAATAGGCGGGCAGACCTTCCTAGTTGTCAACTTTTCGGTCACGCAACGCGGAGTAAACTGACTTTGAATATCTCTGGGCCAATGTCGCGGCGTGCGAGGGACGAAAAAGAAGGCCCCAGTCAGAAGGCGAACTGGGGCCGTCAATAGTTCAACCGGCTTCGGTCATGGTGTGTCGGACAGGGCCGAAGCATCAGTACGAACAACACCGCCGATGGCCAACGTATCCTGGTCACCATGAACGAGGAAGAGGTACCTCCTTAGAGGCACGGCAGCATGTCACAAACCTGTGGCATGACCATTGCATATTCGAAAGGGACTGGGATTTCAGTGCCCAGTCTTGAAAACCAGGACGCTGCCGGGGGGACAGGGATTTCGAGCCCGGCAGCGCCCCTGCTTTCAACGATGCTCCTCCGGCATCAAGACGCTGTAGAGCTTCGCGAGCCAGAGGCTTCCCTTGATCGCCCAACAGGCGAGCCTGACGCGCGCTCGCAGGACTAAGAGCCGGACGGAGGCGCATCCAGACGCTCCTTTATCAGATCAAGGCGCGCGCCAGCCACCGGTGCAAGCGGCGAGAAGCCTCCCTCACTTACGGGGTACGGTTCGGGTTACGTTACGGTTACGGGTTCAGGCGGGTTACGGAGTTACGTTACGGTTCGGCTCTCTTTAGAGAGCCGTAACCCGTAACCAACCTGGCTCGAAAGTGCCCGCTTTCGAACGTCTCAATAATGGTGCATTCTGGACGTCGTCTTCCGACGGAGCACAGCAATGAAGAGTATTCAGTTGGCGATGCTTGTGACGGCCCTTACTGTCTTTGCTGGCGAAGCACATGCGGCGGGTGGTTGTGGCGAGGGCTGTTACAGGACGAGCGGTGGAGCATGTGTCGTCGACGGCTGGGGCACGGGAGCCAAGGTTCGGAACGAATGCCCAGCGACCTCTCGTCCCCGTCCACCCTGCGGCGGCCGAGACTTTATCTGGGACCGGGGCAAGCAGGCATGCTTCCAAAACAACCGCGACTGGTACTGACAAGGATATCCAGCGTCGAGATTTGAGCGTCAGCCCTGGTTCACCTTCCAGCGACCGCCGAAGCCGCGGTGCTGTCGTTCCTGCGATGGGATATCGGAACACGGTGGCAACGTGACGCGCGTCACAGCGGCCATCGCTGGGAGCGCGTACATCCTGCATCCGATGGCAATCAAGCCATACACAGAACAGGAAGAACGCAGATGAAGACGCTGAGCGCTCATGAACTGTCAGCCGCCGAGCTGGAAGCAGTTTCGGGAGGTTCTCCGACCCTCACTGTTCCAGCGGGTACGTTCGACAAGCTGTTTGCGGCGATCGATAAGAATCTTGAAACGGTGAAGCAGCTGCCGAAGGGCGGTTACCTTCCGCCTGGCTAACGCAAGCGAGCTGACTTTGAGCGGGGCGACGCGCGGCTTGCAATAACCGGCGATCGCCACCGAAGGCACAGGCCGCCAACTGAGGCGGCCTTACTTTTGGAAATACCACCACAACAACGCCGTCAGAGTAACGGTAGTGGCCATGCGCCGGCGTTCATCATGAATCTGTAATCTCTCACGAACGCGTGGGTAACCCTCGGCGTCGGCTTTGAAGCAGACAGATTCGCCCTATCTATCGGCGGCGGGCGAATTGCGCCCAGGATGACGGACAACCGATGCCGCGAGCCGAGCTAGCGAAAATGGGAATCGCCTGTGCGATCGCGATCGTCGCGACGTTGTTTGTGGCACTCGACGCGTTCGTGGACGTCAACTCAGGCGTGATCGCAAAGCGGATCGAGGTGGCGGAGGCCTCGATTGCGGAGGTCGCCATGAGCCAGCGCCAACTCGCCTCGGCAGTTCATGCGTGGGCCCATCGAGGCCATCAGAAGCGATCGCCCTCTGCGATAGAATAATGCTCGAGAGCTGACCTTGAACGGGCGACGATTCGTTTGTTCACGGTCCGACTCCGCTCCGTTCCCAAAGCACGAATCGCAGCCGCACAAGGCAGCACCGCGCAAATCTTAACGCCGCGTTGCGCGCGCGTGGATTGTTCATGCATTCCACAATATGAGCCTGGGCCTGATCCGGCGCGCACGAAATGCGACGGCCGCGCGGAACAAGATCACGGCCGCGATGTTGTCTGCGACGAAATAGAGTGGTGCCGACCCGCCAGCCCCCGGTCGGCTTTGAAGGCCCCGTGCTCGTCCAGCGAGCGCGGGGCTTTCTCATGGCCGGCGACCAGGCCCGAACCGCGCGGTGTTTTCTGTCAGGCGAACATCAGCGCGTCCGCTCGTTTCGCGACGATCGCGCGCGAGTTGATGCCAAGCCAACGCCAACTCGATCAGCCGCTGCCGGTCGGGACCTTCGGATGCTGCGGCGCGCTTCATCGCAGCCTCCGCCTCGTGCTCTGGGTCGTAGGTCGTACACATGCGGCCAATTTTAGCCGGCCGATAAGGACAAGTGCGTGGCAATTTCGTCCGTATGATTGCGGAGGACGAAAGTCGGGCCTGCCCGCAACCCAACACGATGTTACCGGAATGGAATTGCGCGGAAAGAGAGCTGTGTGAGCTCCCCTTCGATCAGGTTGGCCGATACGCGAAGACCGGCCGCGACGGAATCGATCGGGCCGGTCTTCGTATTTTGCGTACTCGGTCCGGCGAGCCTTAGCGACCCGTCGAGTTGTTCGGCCCCGTCGCCGGTTGTGACGGATTTTGTCCGCTTGGCAACAAGGTATTGCCGGACGGGTTGATCGTCGTGTTCATCCCGCCTGTGGCGCCGGTTGCGCCGCCCGTCCCTGTCCCGGTCGTCGTTCCGCCGGCGCCTGATGACACGCCGCCGGACGTCCCGACACCGCCCGGGGACGCGCCTGCCGAAGCACCGCCGCCAGCAGAGCCGCCGGCACTCTGTGCGAAAGCAGCCGTCGACGAAACGGCCAACGCAAGCCCCAGGGTGATCGCTGCGAGTTTCATGAAATAGTCCTCTGATCGTTGCTCGTAGAGGGGCTAAACGCGCCGCCGCGCGATCGTTCTAAACGCCGCGCGCACAAAGCAGTGAGACCAGGGTTCGTTGCCGTGAAATGCATCACAACCGGGTTCGGGTTCGTTCGCTGAACCGCGCCCAACGCAACGAGGCGGGCACCGGGCCCGCCCCATTCATCGTTCATATCGGCTCTTGCTCGAGAGAGGTTCAGTAGCAGGCGCGCGGATCGGTCTGCACATACTGGCCGCTCGGATAGCGGTAATAGCAATTGCCCTGGGCCAGATAGTAGCCGGGGCGCGACGCGGCCGTGGCGCCGGCGATTGCGCCGGTCGCACCGCCGATCACGGCGCCTGCGGCCGCGCCCGAGGCGTTGCCGGAAATCAGGCCACCAAGCAGACCGCCGACGATGGCTCCGCCCAGCGCACTGGCGCCCGGATCCGCCGGCGGCGGTGGAGGCGGCGGAGGTTCGTAGGCGACCGGCGGTCCCGGCGGCGCATAGGCTACCGGCACGTCATCGATATAGTCTTCGGAGATGTAGGCAGGCGGGCCCTCCATCCGCTGCGGATAATAGTACCAGACGCCGCCGACGTCCCACCACCAGCCGGCGCGGCCGTTGTGGACCTCGTGGCGCCAGCGTCCGCCGTTCCAGGCCAGATTGCCGCGATAAGAGTGACCGCCCCAATCGTGCATGGGGGCCGGACCGCGAGCCATGGAGCGGTGTGGTCCCGGGGCTGGGCCACCAGTTGTGCGCGGGCCGGGGCCGTGCGGGCCGGGAGCTGCTCCGGGTGCAGGAGCCACATGGGCCTGCCCGCCGGACTGAGGCCCGGTCCGCCCTGCCTGCGGCGGAGGGCCTTTGCGCATGGCCGGAGCCGGCGCACCGGCATCCTGCCCTGCCGGCTGGCCAGCTCCCTTCGGCGGCGCTGCCTCCTGCGCTTGCGCGGACAACGCCAGCAACGATGTGGCCGAAACCATGGGAATAATGATCTTCATGCGGCTGGACGCACTCATTGGTGCCTACCCCCTCAACTTTCGCAAATCGCCGTGGCCCGAGCGCGCATAGACGATTCGGATCGCGCCCGGCCGGTGCCGGCTGACATAACTGACCTGCCGAAGTCGGCTAGGTCCCGCAGCAGGCGTTTGAGATCGCGGCAATTTTTTGGCCCTGCGAACCGAGGCAGGTCTAGCGTGCCGGCTCGATCACATTGCAATTGCTGCGCCCCGACATCAGGCAATCCTGCATCTTGCTGGCGGCAGTGAGGTCCCGGGCGAGCCACAAGCCGACGGCAAGAATGACCGCAGCGATGATCAGGCCCGCGATCGCGCCACGACGGCTGTCGCCGGACTGCGGCCTTGGCGAAGGATTGGACTTGGAATGCTTAGAAGGCTTGGATTCGGGCTCGGACATGGTGACGCTATCGCTTGGTGAGGCGGTTTACCAGCTCTGCGGCCACGCGTCACATCCCGCGCGATCCCTCGCCGCTCACCCGCTGGCCGGACGCCTCAGCGCTTCCTTGCGCAGGGTCTCGACCGCCGGGGCGGCGTGCTGAGTGCGCGGCGCGCAGCTCGTCAGGATGAAGGCCGTCTGGGTGCACTCCCATGCAGCCCCGAGAACCGTGCTGTCGATCGGTTGTGGGCGGGCGGCCAACAGCACCGCACCGGTGAGAACCGCTGCCGCAGCCATGATTGCAAGGGCCTTCAGGCTCAGCCGGAAAAAAGTCATACCCGTGCTCCGTCTCGTATTGGGGCGGACGCTAGGCGCCGCCGCTGGCTGCCCCTATGAGGGGCATCACAATTCGGCAGTTTTTCCGGGCTACGAAGGATCGGCTGGGATAAGCGATTTCGTTGACCTGATCGGCTGCGATTATGGGTGGCTTCGCGGCGCGCGGCGATGTACACGCTTCTGCGTCGCGTGGCGCCTGCTTGTGCCCAGCCGACGTACCAACAGCAGTGATGTAGGATCGAAAGCGAGGATGACAAGGTTCGTTAGATGAGTTTCAGGGAACCAGGATTCTCCGACCGGCAAAAGGCCGCTCAGGAAGCACGCAAAAATCTTTTGAACAAATTCAAGTCGCAGCCGGGGCACGACGATCCAGCGGTCGCGGCACGTCGTGCCGAGCGCGAGGCGCTTGCGGCCAAGCGCGCCGAGGTAAAGGCTGCGCGCGAGGCTGAAAAGGCCGAGCAGAAGCGCATCGCGGAAGAAGCTGCTGCCGCGGAGGCGGCGCGGATCGCCCGGGAGGCGGAAGAAGCAATCGCCAGGCAGGCTGAGCTGGAAGCCGAGCAGAAGGCCAAACGCGACGCCCGCTACGCCGCGCGCAAGGCCAAGCGGAAGTAACGCGTCACGTTCAATTGAATTTGAACCGAGACGTCACGTTCGGGGCGGCCGACATGACCGCCCCGGAACGTTCGTAAGCGCCTGCCTTCGGCAAACGCGACGACGCCGGTGGAAGATCAGTTCTTCTTCATCATCCCGTCGTCTTTTTTCATCCCGTCTTTCGACATCGTGTCCTTCTTCATGCCGTCGCCCTTGGACATGGTGTCTTTCTTCATTCCGTCCTTGGACATCGTATCCTTCTTCATCATGCCGTCGTCCTTGCCCATCTTGTCCTGAGCGAAGGCGGCCGGCGACAGCGCGAGGCCGAGCGAGAGAGCGGCGGCCGAAACGCCGAGCACGATGCGGGTGCGAATGGTCATGCGAAATAATCCCTTCGAGATGGTGTTTGTCAGCGACGTGTGCCGCTACACAATCTCGACGGATCGACGCGCGTACTTGTTACGCGAGGCTGTCAATTTTTTCGGATGTCGTGGGGCGCGTCTCGCGCGATCCTCGCCCAAGACGTAGGTCGACGATTGAAACAGCGAGGCTCAGCGTGTGCAACGCAGCAAGTCCAGCCCTTGCCGCGGCATTCGGTCTCGAACTATCAGATTGAGAGAACTCGACGTCGAAGACCGGCTAGGATGGGCCCTCACGCCGGTCTCATGACCCGCCCAGATCACGTCAAACAAGAACCGCTCGAAGAACCGCTCAAGGGGATCATCCATGTTCACGCGCCGCCATTTGATCGCGACCGCCGTCGCTGCACCCGCCATTCTCCGTTTCGGCATCGGTACGGCGCGCGCCGCTACCACGCTGAAAATCTCGCACCAATTCCCGGGCGGCACCATCGACAAGGGCGATTTCCGCGATCGGCTCTGCCGCATGTTCGCCGCCGAAGTCGGCAAGCGCAGCAATGGCGACATCGCAGCCGAGATCTATCCGAACTCCTCGCTGATCAAGACCAACGCGCAGTTCTCCGCGATGCGCAAGGGCGCGCTCGACATCTCGCTGTATCCGATGCCCTATGCCGGCGGCGAATTGCCGGAGACCAATATCGGCCTGATGCCGGGCCTCGTCACCACCTACGACCAGGGCATGCGCTGGAAGAAGGAGCCGGTCGGCAAGGCGCTGGCGGACTTCCTTGCCGACAAGGGCATCATCCTCCTGAGCTGGGTCTGGCAGGCCGGCGGCGTCGCCAGCCGCTCCAAGCCGATCGTGGCGCCGGAAGACGCCAAGGGCATGAAGGTGCGCGGCGGCTCGCGCGAGATGGACATGGTGCTGCAGACCGCCGGCGCCTCGGTGCTGTCGGTGCCCTCCAATGAAATCTATGCGGCGATGCAGACCGGCGCGTGCGACGCCGGCATCACCTCCTCCACCAGCCTGATCTCGTTCCGCCTCGAAGAGGTGGCGAAGTCCCTTACCTCGGGCGCCGGCGCCTCCTACTGGTTCATGCTCGAACCGTTGATGATGTCGAAGGCGATCTTCGACAAGCTGCCGAAGAACCAGCAGGACATCCTCGTCGCCGTCGGTGAAGAGCTCGAAGCGTTCGGCCGCAAGGGCGCGCAGGATGACGACGTCGAGGTCGCCAAGGTCTATGAGAAGGCCGGCGCCAAGGTGAGCGCGCTCGATGCCGCCACCGTCGGCAAATGGCGCGACATCGCCCGCGACACCGCATGGAAGGATTACGGCGCCAAGACTGCGACCGCTGCGAAATTGCTCAAGCTCGCCTCCGACGTCGCTGCATGAGCCACGGCCCTCTCCCGGATCGTGACGATCGGGCCAATGCTGCCGCACGGACCGACCTTGCGGCAGCGCTTGATCGCGGCCTCGCCGCCCTCAACCGCATCATCCTCGTGTTTGCAGCGCTTGCGCTGGTCGCGGCCTGCGCCATCCTGAGCTACAGCGTGCTCAGCCGCGCGCTGTTCAAGGCCGCCAATTACTGGCAGGACGAGGCCGCCGTGTTCCTGCTGGTCGGCGCCACCTTCATGACGGCGGCGTACGTGCAGCAGAACCGCGGCCATATCGGCATCGAGGCCTTTGTCGGCCTGCTGTCACCGCAGGCGAACAGGATCAGGCTCTGGTTGGTCGATGCCGTGACGTTCCTGTTCTGCGCGTTCTTCACCTGGAAATCCTGGACGCTGACGCATGAAGCTTACGTCGACGGCCAGGTCTCCAACTCGATGTGGTCGCCGCCGCTCGCCATTCCCTATTCCCTGATGGCGCTCGGCATGAGCCTCCTTTGCATCCAGATCCTCGTGCAGCTGGCGCTGCCTTTCGCGGGAGCCAGGCGTCCATGAGCGTTTTCGGCATCGGTATCGCCTACGGCATCGCGACACTGGTCGTGATGTTCTCGGGCATGCCCATCGCGTTCGCGCTCGGCGCGGTCGCGGTCGTGTTCATGGGCATCTACATGCCCTCGGCCTCGCTCGACACGGTGACGCAGAATGTCTACGAGGAAATGGCCTCGATCACATTGCTGTCGATTCCGCTCTTCATCCTGAAGGGCGCTGCGATCGGCAAATCGCGCGCCGGCCAGGACCTCTATTCTGCCCTGCACGCCTGGCTGCATCGCGTGCCCGGAGGCCTGGGCGTCGCCAACGTGTTCGCCTGTGCGCTGTTTGCGGCCATGGCGGGCTCGAGCCCAGCGACCTGCTCGGCGATCGGCTCGGCCGGCATCCCCGAGATGCGCAAGCGCGGCTATTCCGGCGGCTTTGCCGCCGGCATCATTGCCGCCGGCGGCACGCTCGGCATCCTGCTGCCGCCGTCGATCACCATGATCCTGTTTGCGGTCGCTGCTGAAAAGTCGCTGGGACGGTTGTTCCTGGCCGGCATCGGCCCCGGCCTGTTGCTGGTCTCGCTGTTCGGCGGCTACGCCGTGCTCCGCTTCCGGCAGGAATATGCCGCAGCCGAAGCCGCTTACAAAAAAGGGGGGCCGGAAGCGGCCATCCTCACCCGTGACGAGTACACGCTCGCCGAACGCTTCAACGTGCTGCCGCGCGTGATGCCGTTCGTGCTGCTGCTCACCGGCGTCATGGCTGCACTCTACGGCGGTTACGCCACACCGTCGGAGACGGCCGGCCTCGGCGGGCTTCTCGCCTTGGGCCTGATCGCGGCGATCTACGGCGTATGGCGACCAAGCGACCTTGCGCCCATCATGAAATCGACGATCCGGGAATCGACCATGCTGATGATGATCATCGGCATGTCGCTGCTCTATTCCTACGTGATGAGCTATCTGCACATCTCGCAATCGGCAGCCGAATCCGTCGTCGCGATGCACCTGCCGCGCTGGGGGCTGCTGTTCGCGATCCTCGTCATGGTGGTCGTGCTCGGCTTCTTCCTGCCGCCGGTCTCGATCATTCTCATGACCGCGCCGATCATCCTGCCGCCGTTACGCGCCGCCAATTTCGACATCATCTGGTTCGGCGTGGTCATGACCATCGTCATGGAGATGGGCCTGATCCATCCCCCCGTCGGCCTCAACATCTTCGTCATCCGCAACGTCGCGCCTGATATTTCGCTGAGCGAGGTGATCTGGGGCACGCTGCCGTTCGTGCTCTTGATGATGGGCGCGGTGTTGCTGCTGTGCCTGGTGCCGGAGATCTCGACCTGGCTGCCGGACCTGGTGATGGGGCCGGACGGGAGCCGGTAGAGCCACAAACACCGTCATTGCGAGGAGCTCTTGCGACGAAGCAAATCCACAATCCCGCCGCGGAAAGACTCTGGATTGCTTCGCGGAGCCTGTCATCGGGCCGCGCTTCGCGCGGACCCGTTGGCTCGCAATGACGGAGGACTAGGACGCAGCCCGCTTCTTCTTCGCGTTCAGTGCCGTCGCCACCCGGCTCACAGGCGATTTGCCAAGCACGCTGGCCATCGCATTGGTCGCGGCCAGCAGCTTCTCCATGTCGATGCCAGTCTTCACCCCCATGCCCTCGAGCATATAAACGACATCCTCGGTCGCAACATTCCCCGTCGCCCCCGGTGCATAGGGACAGCCGCCGAGCCCGCCCGCGGCGGCATCGATGACCCGGACCCCCTCCTCCAGCCCGGCGTAGAGATTGGCGAGCGCCTGGCCGTAGGTGTCGTGGAAATGCATCGCAAGCTTCGCCGCAGGAATGTTGGCGGCAACCGCGCGCAGCATCTCCTTGGCCTTGTCAGGTGTGCCGACGCCGATGGTGTCGCCGAGTGAAATTTCGTAGCAGCCAAGATCCCACAGCGTAACAGCAAGGTCGGCGACCGCCTTCGGTCTGATCTCGCCGTCGAACGGACAGCCGAGCACGCAGGAGATATAGCCGCGCACCTTCACCCCGTCAGTCTTGGCGCGCGCCAGCACCGGCTTGAACCGCTCGATGGACTCCGCGACTGTGCAGTTGATGTTGGCTCGCGAGAAGCCCTCGGAGGCCGCCGCGAACACCGAAACCACCTTGGCGCCGGCGGCTCGCGCCGCGTCGTAACCCTTCTCGTTCGGCACCAGCACATGGAATTCGGCGCCGCTCACGTGGGCAACGCCGCGCAGCACGGCATCCGAACTTGCCATCTGCGGGATCGCCTTGGGCGAGACGAAGGCGCCGACCTCGACGGTATCGAGCCCGGCTGCGACCAGCGCCTCGATGAAGGCGATGCGGGCCGCGACGCTGACCGATGTCTTTTCGTTCTGGAGGCCATCGCGGGGCCCCATCTCGATGATGCGGACGGGATCGCTCATGTCACTCCCCCCGACGGCTCGACCACGGCGAGCTCGACACCTTCCTGGACGATGTCACCGACCTTGCATTTGATGGACGTCAGCACGCCCGCATAAGGCGCGCGCAGCGTCTGCTCCATCTTCATCACTTCCAGGGTGAGGATCGGCGCGCCCTTGTCGAGCTTTGCGCCCTCCTCGGCCAGCACGGCGACGACGGTGCCCGGCAGTGGAGCTGCGATCTTGTCCGCGCCGGTCTGCTCCTCGGTCTCGCCGCCGAACGGATCGACCCAGTGCAGATCGAAACGGCCATTGCGCGTGCGCAGATATAGCTCGTGCCCGCAGATCACCGCCGCGACCGAGGTTTTGACGCCATCCAGCGTCAGATCAAAGCCGCCGTGCTTTGGCGCAACGGTGAACGCCAGCTCGCGATCGCCGATGACCAGCGTCGACAACCCATGGCCGTAGTTCAGCGCGATCTTCTGCTCGGGCCCGTGCCCGACGCGGAAGGCAAAGCTGCGCTGGCGGCGGCCGACCGGCTGCCAGCCAAAGGTCTGCCAGGGCGAGCTTGGCTCGCTTTGCGCAACCTGCCGTTCTTCATTGACGATCGCAGCCACTGCCGCGCAAAGCTCGAGCTCACCGGGCGCCGGCGAGGCCTGTGTCAAGCCCGTCAGCTCGCGCTCGATGAAGCCCGTGTCGATCGCATTGGCTCGCACCTTCGGATGCGTGATCAGTGCCGACAGGAACGGGATGTTGGTGACGATGCCGCGGACATCGGAGTCCTCCAGCCCGCGGTTGAGCCGGTCGATCGCGACATCGCGCGTCGGCGCCCACGCGATCATCTTGGCCAGCATGGCGTCGTAATACGGCGAGACCGTATCGCCTTCGCGATAGCCGGCGTCGATGCGCAAGCCGCCGGTCTCCGCCGGTAGCCGCCATGTCGATATCTTGCCGACCGACGGCATGAAGTTCTTGGTCGGGCTCTCGGCGTAGACGCGCGCCTCGACGGCGTGGCCGTTGAGCCTGATCTCGTCCTGCTTCAGCGGCAGCGCCTCGCCGAAGGCGACGCGCAGCTGCCACTCGACGAGGTCGATGCCCGTGATCAACTCGGTCACGGGGTGCTCGACCTGGAGACGTGTGTTCATTTCGATGAAGAACACGTCCTTGCCGTCGGAGACGAATTCGATGGTGCCAGCACCGACATAGTTGACCGCGCCCGCCGCCTTTCGCGCAGCGGCGCAGACCGTCTCGCGCTGCGCGGCATTGAGCGTCGGCGACGGCGCCTCCTCGATCACCTTCTGGTGCCGCCGCTGCAAGGTGCATTCGCGCTCGAACAACGACAGGAGATTGCCGTGGCTGTCGCCGATGATCTGCACCTCGATATGCCGGGGATTGTCGACATATTTCTCGATCAGCATGCGGTCGTCGCCGAACGCAGCCTTGGCCTCGCGCTTGGCACTGACGATCGCAGGCGCAAGCTCAGCCGCCGAGCGCACGATGCGCATGCCGCGGCCGCCGCCACCGGCGGATGCCTTCACCAGAATGGGAAACCCGATCTTGTCGGCGGCCTTCGACAAGGTCGCATCGTCCTGGGCCTCGCCGTGATAGCCCGGCACCAGCGGCACGCCGGCCTTCTCCATCAGCGCTTTCGAGCCCGACTTCGACCCCATCGCAGTCATCATCTCGGCGGTCGGGCCGACGAAGACCAGGCCCGCATCAAAGCAGGCCTGCGCGAATTCGGCATTCTCCGACAGGAAGCCGTAGCCGGGATGCACGGCCTCGGCGCCGGTCTTCCTACATGCCTCGACGATCTTCTCGATCACCAGATAGCTCTCGGCCGCGGCGGGCGGGCCGATCAGGACGGCTTCGTCGGCCATCTCGACATGGAGAGCGTCGCGGTCGGCCTCGGAATAGACGGCGACTGTGCGCAGGCCCATCGCCCGGGCGGTGCGGATGACACGGCAGGCGATCTCGCCGCGGTTGGCGATCAGGAGCGTGCGGAAACGGCGGTAGAGCTTTGAACGGTCCATCGCATCACATCCTGAATAGGCCGAACTTGGTCGGCTCGATCGGCGCATTCGAAGCCGCCGAAAGGCCGAGGCCGAGCACGAGGCGCGTGTCGGCCGGGTCGATCACGCCGTCGTCCCAAAGGCGCGCGGTCGCGTAGTACGGATGCCCCTGGCTCTCGTATTGCGCGCGAATGGGCTCGCGAAATTTTTCCTCCGCTTCCTTCGACCAGCTGTCGCCATTGGCCTCGATGTTGTCGCGGCGGACCTGGCTCAGCACCATGGATGCCTGCTCGCCGCCCATCACCGAGATGCGCGCGTTCGGCCACATCCAGAGGAAGCGCGGCGAGTAGGCACGGCCGCACATGCCGTAATTGCCGGCGCCGTAGGAGCCACCGATCACCACGGTGAACTTCGGCACCGAGGCGGTTGCGACCGCCGTCACCAGCTTGGCGCCGTCGCGCGCGATGCCCCCGGCCTCGTATTTCTTGCCGACCATGAAACCGGTGATGTTCTGTAGAAACACCAGCGGAATGCCGCGTTGGCAGCACAGCTCGATGAAATGCGCGCCCTTCAGCGAGCTCTCACTGAAGAGAATGCCGTTGTTGGCGATGATGCCCACCGGATAGCCCCACACATGGGCGAAGCCGCAGACCAGCGTCGTGCCGTACAGCTTCTTGAACTCGTCGAACTCGGAACCGTCGACGACGCGGGCGATGATGTCGCGCACGTCGAACGGCTTGCGGCCGTCGACGGGCACCACGCCGTAAATCTCCTCGGCCGCGAACAGCGGATCGCGCGGCTTGTGCATGTTGAGGTTCGGCCTGGCCTGCGGCTTCAATGTCCCGACGATGCGACGGGCGATCCCGATCGCGTGCGCGTCGTTCTGGGCGTAGTGATCGGTCACGCCGGATTGCCGCGAGTGCACGTCGGCGCCGCCGAGCTCTTCCGCGCTGACGACCTCGCCGGTCGCGGCCTTCACCAGTGGCGGGCCGCCGAGGAAGATGGTGCCCTGATTGCGCACGATGATGCTTTCGTCCGACATCGCAGGCACATAGGCGCCGCCGGCGGTGCAGGAGCCCATCACGATGGCGATCTGCGGGATTCCTAGCGACGACATCTGCGCCTGGTTGTAGAAGATGCGGCCGAAATGCCGCTCGTCCGGAAAGATCTCGTCCTGCAGGGGCAGGAAAGCACCGCCGGAATCGACCATGTAGACGCAGGGCAGATTGTTCTGCCGCGCAATGTCCTGGGCGCGCAGATGCTTCTTCACGGTCATGGGGTAATAGGTGCCGCCCTTGATGGTGGCGTCGTTGGCGACGATGACGCATTCGCGGCCCGAGATGCGCCCCACCCCGGTGACGATGCTCGCCGAATGCACGTCGCCGCCATACAGGCCGTGGGCCGCCAGCGGCGACAGCTCCAGGAACGAGGTCCCGGGATCAACCAGCAGGTCGACGCGCTCGCGCGCCAGCATCTTGCCGCGGGCGGTATGGCGGTTGCGCGAGGCCTCGCCGCCGCCACCGGCAACCTGGCCGAGTTTTTCGCGCAAGTCCGCGACGAGTGCGCGCATGGCATCGGCGTTGCGCGCGAAATCGGATGACGATGGATCGATGCTGGAATGCAGCGGCATGGGGTCCCGCGTTTGGCTGTGAATTGGTTGGCGTTGAGGATCTAAGCGGTTTCCGACATCAGCTCGCGGCCGATCAGCATGCGGCGCACCTCGGACGTGCCCGCCCCGATCTCGTAGAGCTTGGCGTCGCGCCAGAGACGGCCGACCGGAAATTCGGACGTATAGCCGACGCCGCCCAGCGCCTGGATCGCTTCGCCCGCCATCCACGTCGCCTTCTCCGCGGAATAGAGGATTGCGGCGGCGGAATCCTTGCGCAGCGTGCGTGCATGATCGGCACGGTCACAGGCGCGGCCCACCGCATAGACATAGGCGCGCGTGGCCTGCCAGGTCGCATACATGTCGGCGAGCTTGCCCTGCATCAGCTGGAAGTCGCCGATCGGCTGGCCGAACTGTTTGCGCTCGTGCAAGTAGGGCACCACCGCATCCATGCACGCCGCCATGATGCCGAGCGGGCCGCCCGAGAGCACCGCGCGCTCATAGTCGAGGCCGGACATCAGCACCTTGACGCCCTCGCCCACCTTGCCCAGCACGTTCTCCGCCGGCACCTCGCAGTCGTCGAAGAACAGCGGATAGGTGTTGGAGCCGCGCATGCCGAGCTTGTCGAGATGCTGGCCGTGGGTGAAGCCCTTGAAGCCCTTCTCGATCAGGAACGCCGTCATGCCGCGCGGGCCCGCCTCGGGATCGGTCTTGGCGTAGACCACCAGCACGTCGGCGTCGCCGCCATTGGTGATCCACATCTTCGAGCCGTTCAGCACATAGCGGTCGCCGCGCTTGTCGGCGCGCAGCTTCATCGAGACGACGTCGGAGCCGGCGCCGGGCTCGGACATCGCAAGCGCCCCGACGTGCTCGCCGGAGATCAGCTTCGGCAGATAGCGCTGGCGCTGCGCGTCACTGCCGTTGCGGCGGATCTGGTTGACGCAGAGGTTGGAATGCGCGCCGTAGGACAGCCCGACCGCGGCCGATCCGCGCGAAATCTCCTCCATGGCGACGATATGGGCGAGATAGCCCATGTTGGAGCCGCCATATTGCTCCGGCGCGGTCATGCCGAGCAGACCAAGCTCGCCGAACCGCTTCCAGAGATCGGCCGGGAACAGATTGGCCTTCTCGATGTCCGCGGCGCGCGGGGCGATCTCGGCCTCCACGAAGGCGCGCAACGTGTCGCGCAGCATGCTGATGTCTTCGCCCAGATCGAAATCGATGCTCGGGATGTTCAAGGCGATTCCTCCTAGATCTTGTCGGGCTCGAACCTACCCCCGCCGGGGCGTTCTGGCGGTCGAAAAGGTTGCATTTTCCGCCAACTTTGGCGAGGATTTTCCAAAGGATTTGCGATGCCTTTCCAAGCCGCGACCGCCACGCCCCGCCGTGCCATGACGCCCGCAGCCTTTGTGCGGGGTGTGGTCGCGGCCTATGTCCGCTACGGGCGGGACCCGGCCGAGGCGCTGAGCAAAGGCCAGGTCCTGCCCGACCTCGTCGGATCGCCCGACGGACGGGTCACGGCGGCACAGTTCGAGGCGCTCGCCGGCCACGCCATGCGCGAGCTCGATGACGAGGCGCTCGGCTGGTTCTCGCGCAGGCTGCCGTGGGGCACCTACGGCATGCTGTGCCGCGCCTCCATCACCGCGCCCACGCTCGAGGTCGCGCTGAAGCGCTGGTGCCGGCATCACCGCCTGCTGACGGAAGACGTGCTGTTCGAGCTTGGGGTCAGCGGCGAGACGGCGACCATCTCCCTTCACGAGCAGCGCGATCTCGGAGCTTTGCGCGAATTCTGTCTCGTCACCCAGCTCCGCTACGTGCTCGGCTTCTCCTGCTGGGCCGTGGATTCCGCGATCGCACTGCGCGCGGCGGAATTTCCCTATTCCGAGCCGGTCCATGTCTCGGTCTACCCGACCATCTTCTGCAAGCATGTCCGCTTCGATGCGGAGGCGGCCCGCATCGTGTTCGACAAGCATTATCTCTCGCTGCCGCTGGCCCGCAGTGCCGCCGATCTCGACAACATGCTCAAGGGCGCGCTGCGCCTGACCGTGCTGCCCTATCGGCGCGATCGATTGCTGGTCGAGCGCGTCAGGCGCGTGCTGCGCGAGGCGCGCGGACGCATTTTGGGCGCAGACGACGTCGCCAGCGAGCTCGCCCTTTCCACCCGCACCATGCACCGCCGTCTGCGCGAGGAGGCAACCTCGCTGCGCGATCTGAAGGAGGAAGCCAAGCTCGAGCTCGCCAAGCAGGAGCTGATGCGCGGTCGCACCCCGATCAAGCGGATCGCGGAGATCGCCGGCTTCCGCAACGAAAAAAGCTTCTCGCGGGCCTTCCGGACCTGGACCGGCGCCAGCCCGCGCGAGTTTCGCGGCCGGTACCGCTAGAGGCCCGCTGGCAGCCGAACTTCGACGCGAACACCCTCATCCTGCCGGCGCCGCCGCAGCGATCTCCTGCACCGGCAGCGGCACGTCCTTGGCGACCCCCAGCACGGGAAAGCTGCGGACGTTCTTCACGTTGGGCATGGCGGCGAAATGCAACAGCTGCTGCCGCATGCTCTCGACGCTGGGCGCCACGCATCTGAGCAGATAGTCGGTGTCGCCCGAAATGCGCCAGCACTGCTGGATGCGCGGGATCGCCGCGATCGAACCCTCGAATGCCTCGAGCACCGGCTGGGCCTGGCTGCCGAGCTGGATCGAGACGAACGACACCACCTCGTAGCCGAGCAGCCGCTCGTCGATCACGGCCCGCACCGCACGGATCACGCCGCGGCTGAACAGCGACTTCAACCGCCGCAGGCAGTTCGGCGCGGACACGCCGACGCGCAGCGCCAGCTCGTTGTTGCGGACGCGCCCGTCCTGCTGGAGTTCGGATAAGATCTTCAGATCGACGCCGTCGAGCTGGTGTCGCGCGGCCATCCCCCACCTCGTCATGGTCGTGTCATGCGGACCAGCGAAGCACGCGGCGGAAGGGGTGCCAAGTGCTCTCCCGCGAGGCGACCGAAAGGAAAGCCTCTCAGTGTGTCCAGGGCTCGCCGCGCCGGAACGAGAAATTGTCCGCATACGCGACCTGGCGGTGCAGGGATTCCTTGGGCTCGATCACCTGGTAGGCAATCCCCTTGCGCTCGCAATAGGCAACCGCCTCGTCCTTGGTGTGGAAGCGCAGCGTGATCTGCTGCTTCATGTCGCCGGACGAGGTCCAGCCCATCAGCGGCTCGACCGCGCGCGGCTGCTCCGGCTCGTAGTCGAGCTGCCATTCCTTGGTCTTGGACCGGCCGGATTGCATCGCGTTCTTGGCGGGCTTGAAAATGCGTGCGGTCATTGGCGGTCCGGCCTCTTCGTCTTTTCGTTCGATTTCAATGCGTCACGGTAGCGATTGGTGGAAAGCGCGGGCATAGTATAGAGACACCTTTCGGGAACTGATCGGTGATTCCGGGGCCCCGGCTTTCGCACCCTCGGGTATAGTCATTATGCTGCACTGTGACAATTGCGTACCCGCCCTCCGCCCGGGGATCCCGCCAGGCGGCCCAGCTTCGCCGATCTCAGTGTACCCGCCTCCTTCGAAAGCTCCCGTCGCATGGCCTTCCTGAACATCAACGCCACGCTCCCCGAGAAGGGCCGTGACCTCAGGCTCGACCTGTTTCGCGGCATCGCCAACTGGGCGATCTTCCTCGACCACATCCCTGACAATGTCGTGAACTGGATCACGACACGCAATTACGGCTTTTCCGACGCGGCTGACCTGTTCGTCTTCATCTCCGGCTACACGGCGTCGTTCGTCTATGCGCGAATGATGCTGGAGCGCGGCTTCATCGTCGGGGCGACGCGCCTGACCAAGCGGGTCTGGCAGCTCTACGTCGCCCACATCATCCTGTTTGTCATCTACATCGCCTCGATCAGCTATCTGGCGCTGCGCTTCGGCGATTCCGAGATGATCAACGAGTTCAACGTCGCCGGTCTCGTCGACAATGCCACCGAGACGCTGCGCCAGGGCCTGTTCCTGCGCTTCAAGCCGCTCAATCTCGACGTGCTGCCGCTCTACATCGTGCTGATGGGACTGTTTCCGCCGGTGCTGTGGTTCATGCTGCGCAAGCCCGACCTGACGATGGTGCTGTCCATCGTCCTGTGGCTGACCGCGCGTCACTTCGGCCTGAACCTGAACGCCTATCCGGCCGGCCAGTGGTACTTCAACCCCTATTGCTGGCAGGTGCTGTTCGTGTTCGGCGCCTGGTGTGCGATGGGCGGCGCGCGCCGCTCCGGCCGGCTGATCAATTCACCGATCACCATATGGCTTTGCTTCGGCTATCTGGCGTTCGCACTGGTCATGACCATGGCGGGTCGCTTCCCGGCCCTTGGCGGCATGATGCCGGAATGGCTGTTCTCGGCCTTCAACCCCAACGATAAGACCAACCTCGCGCCCTACCGCTTCATCCACTTCGTGGTCATCGTGATCCTGGTGATCCGTTTCCTGCCGAAGGACTGGCCGGGGCTGGAGTGGAAGATCTTCGATCCGGTGATCGTGTGCGGCCAGCAATCGCTCGCGGTGTTCTGCGTCGGCGTATTCCTGTCCTTCGTCGGCCATTTCGAGCTGTCGATGAGCTCGGGCTCGCTGTTCGCGCAGCTCTTCGTGTCCATCGCCGGCATCGCGATCATGACGACGGTCGCCTATTACATCTCCTGGTCGAAGCGGCAGGACAAGCCGCTGAAGCCACCGCCGGCAAAGCCAGTGGCCGCTCCGCCTGCAAAGGCCGCCTGAGCCATGTTGGCGGCTCAGGCCGCAGCCTCGCCGTCATATTCGGTGAATTTCTTGTAGATCCAGTCGCGCCCGTCGTGACGGCGCCAGACCTTGCCATAGACGAGCTGCCCGTTGATCGAGCGGCGCGGCACGATCACGGTCCAGAGGTGCCAGATCTCGGCCCAGTTCGACTGTGGATTGTCGGTGCGGACGTCGCCATCGAAGGACATGACGCAGAACTCACAAATACGATCGCCGCGACGACTGTGACCTTCTGTGAGCATGATTTGCAGCAGCCCGTCGCGAGCCGGAAGCGAGTTTTGATCACAGCTGCTGGGGTCGCTGCAATAACCGATCGGCTTTAACCTAACCAATCAACCTTACCCCTGGTGGGTAAGCCGTGAGGCCGCTTGAAAGGCAGCGCCGACCTTTCTAGGATGCACGCGTGAATTGAGTATGAGCGTGCCGTCTTGGGATGCGGGCAATTTCGATCGAAATTGCATTTTGAAAAGACTTGCTGGCCGGGGCAACCACAATGAATTTGCAGTGCGCATATCTGCGCTTGGCGGTGCGCTCAACGCCGCCTGTTCCGGTCGTCACGACGTCCGTTCAGGGGCCGGCCAGAGCCGCGAACGACAATCGGTTGGCGTGGCCGTTTCTACCGTTTCCACGCGGCTGGTACGCATCGAATTGATTCGCCGCCGGAAACAGCGCAACGCCGCGCAAGCGGAATATCATCGCCTGGCAAACGTCCGTTTAGGCATTGTGCCGGGCAACGGTGACGCGGGGCGAGGTCAATCTTCGTCGTAGTAACCGCGGCGTGGACGGCCATAATAGTAGCCCTGCCGTCCTTGCTGAAACTGGGGCGGCACCGTGCCTGTCGGGTAGCATTGGCCGTCTCGGCTATCGATATCGGCGCCATTGCCGCAAGGAACGGGACCGGCATAAGCGCCGTACCGTCCATGTCGACCGTATCGTCGCGCGGCCTGATATTGCGGAGGTATCACCCCGTTCGGGTAACAGTGGCCGTAGATGTCGATGTCATAGCCGTTTCCGCAGTACCCAACCTGCACGATCGGGGTGTCGCTTTGGATGGCGGATGATTCGCTCTGGATCGCTGCGGGCGTCCCGAGCTGGAGGGCAAGGATTGCCGCGGCTGCGGCGCTGGTCAGTGGCATGTTCACGTCTCCCATGGCTTGCAGGAACCAACGCTGTAAAGCTCCTGTCGGTTTCCTCGGAAGGCACTCGATTTTGGCGCAGGACAGGTGTGTTCACCGGCTATTCATCTCCAGCAGCGCCGGGGTATCGGCCGGCTCAAACAGCTCCACCGACGCCCGGCCGTCCACTGGCTGGGTCAGCTTCAACCGATGACGGTCGCTATGTTGAAGCCGTCGACGTGACCGGCGACTTGCAATCCAGCTGGCTTCGCGGTGCGGAATGAGACGAGCTACAGCGTGTCGTGGTTAGGAGCCGAGCTGTTCGAAGCCGTCCATTTTTTGTTTGTTCTCGTCGTTGTCCTGCCAAAGGAGCGCAGCCAGCGAGCCAATTCCTTGTGCCGCATTTCGAACGGTCGGGCGAGAAGGTACGCCACGATGTTCGATGATACTACGGCAGTCCAAAACCAAGCCGGACCACGCGCACTTGGCATCGTCGTCATGATCGCGGCCATGATTGTGTGATGTATCAGATAAAGGGTGAACGAATAATCTGCTGCGATCCTGACCACACGCACTGATCCGGCCTCGTTCGTCCACTGCGTGATGGCGATGATGGATCCTATGACTGCGACCAGAGCGAAGTAGGTCGCCATGTTGTACTCGCGACCCGGTGTGACCATCCAGAAGTAAGCGGCGCCGGCGGCGAACAGCGCCAGCACCGATAAAAAGGCCGGCGGCACATAGCAGCGAAAAAACAAATAGAGAGCAGCGCCACCGAGCCAGAGCGCGAACAACCCAGTTCCGCCACCGTCCTCCTGAAACGCACCGAAAAGAAGGTGAAAAGGCGTTTGGCCAAAAAAGAGCGCCACGGGAATCAGAAGGAGCCAGGGTCCACGCCCTTTGAGCAGAAAAAATACGGCGCCCACCAGCATGTAAATGTGCCACTCGATCGCGAGCGTCCAAAACGGGGCTGCTGATCCGAACGTTGCCCATTGCAAATGAGACGGTCCATAAATGCCGCGATAACCTTCGAGCATCGCGAGATTTGCGACAAATGTTTTCAGATTGTAGTTGCGTTCTATGGTGATCTCGCCGGTGAGCCAGATCGTGACCGCGTCCACCACGATGATGAGAACAAGAGCGGGGATGAGCGCGGAATAGATGCGCGCGAAACGATCGATGAAGTAGTCAAAGAAACTGTATTCCGGGCGAGCCGCGTTGGTGATCAGCGTCGCGGTTATCCAAAAACCGGACATGACAAAAAACAACAGGACGCCGACGTTTTGGATATAGGGAGACGCCGGTGGCTTGAGCCAGTTGCCAACGCTGAAGAAAACGAGACCGTGCCCCACACACACCATTTGAGCCGCGATTGCCCTCAGGGCATCGAGGGCAACAGATGTGTCCGTACTGCCGCGATCGAGACTGAACTTCCGCATTTTCTACCGTTGGTCTCGCTGGCACAGGCAATAGTCATCAAATGCAACCGACCACAATTTCTCCGTGCGGAGAAGCTTATGGCCGGGGTCGAGCGCGCCGTCCAGAGGGGAAGCTGCCAAAGCCCCTTGAAAGCACTTGGGGTGTCGCTCCGGCAGGTTTCCTACTCCCGACTGCAGTGGCCCTCCCGCTGCTGGCCTGAAGAAAGCCCTAACTCCCAGGAGGTGCAACGTCATCAGCCTTTTCCCGGCGCAATCCCGCGCTGCTGAGCAATCCTTACATCAGTACCGACCAGCGCAAGTGCTGATCGAGAACCTCCGGCCCGCCGAAGTTCGAGTTGAGCGCGGCCGTCGTAGCAAATCGCGCACGCCCTACGAGCGTGGCGGCCAGCCTGCGCAATAGCGACCTCCCCGGTTCACGCCGGCGTACCCTTATGTAAGCGTACCGCTGTAAGCCGTACCGCAATGCCGCGCCGATCGTGCGGAACGTCGCTGGGCCGGACCGCAAGAGTTGTTCAGGGCAACTCCTGCGGCCGATTTGGTCTCAGTTCATCAAGGTGTACTGCTGCTGCTCGCATGCTTCGAGGATGACGGATAGGCGGGAGCCCACATAGACGGAATTGAAGAACACTGAATATGTCCGTCGTGACTGATCCGGAGGCGGATTAACTTCTCTCAGGCACACAAAATAATCGCCGGGACCGTGCTCCGCCTTCCGAAGCGCCGACATCTCCACAGGCCTCACGAGTTTGGCCTCAACCGCAAGCTTCTCAACGCCCTTTTGGACGTCATCTTCGCTCGGTGGTCCGGTCACCGCCGCAGCGATGGGCGGTGTCGCGGATGTGTCCGGCCAAAGACCAAGGCTTGAACACGCCGACAAGAGCAAGCCGAGCACCGGCACAAAGTATTTGATCATTGAGAAATTTACGGGTGGGATCTGCCGCTTTCCCGGCGGGAATGTCCGTGAAGCTGCGTCTAGACGTGCGCTGACCGGGTACGATTGACCTAAAGACTAGCTTTACTCAACTAGCGCTGGGTCAATAATCGTTGATATTTGGTTGGATGGTTTGGGGCAATGTTGAGGAAGCTTGTTCTGTGCTGGCGGACGCGAAAATGTCTATTGGTTTGTCCCTCCTGCAGAACGAGGGCTGGCGCTGCCCAGTTTCGTCAAGGACGATACATGCTCGGTGAGCAGAGCCTCCGCTGTAGTGAGTGTGGCTCGGTCAACTCGGTGACTTATTGGCGGTTTGAGGGAGCAGGCAATCCTTCATCCGATGCTTGATGAGCCAGCCTGCAGCCGGGTGCGGTCACCGTGGCGGGCGCGTCTTCGGTGGTGATCGCCTTCTCGGTGCCGTTGCTGCGATAGTCCGGGCAGAACATGATCGGATCACGCACGCCCGTTGACCGGGGGCGCCCGGCGCAATCTTGAGCGGGCGGCCATCAAGTTCGGTGCAGTCCTTGCGTCGAGGTTGGCGCGTCACGTCGCCATCCAAGCGCGCCGAGGGCGGAAGTCAAATCGTCGATTACTCCTGTTCCCGGAACGGGCGAGAGGCGTCGCTTCTGTACCCGCAGCCCGAGCCGGGCCGTGGCGCGGCGAAAAAGTACCGCATTTTGCGTCGGAAATCGGATGACCTGCGCTAGCCATAGGCCCGCCGGATCACGATGAAGCGGTCGGCAATCGCATCGAGCCGCAACAGCAGATCGTTGCCGACATCCGCCGGCACCGTCACACCCACATAGTCCCGCGTGCCGATGCCGACGACCGGCGCATCTTCCGCGAGGCCGAACTCGGCGCGCCGGGCTGCCGGAATGAACACCAGCACGGCAATGTCCGATCGCGGCCGGATGGTCTCCGGGTGACAGCCCCGCCAGGCCTCAGCCTCGAAGCTGAACAACCCGAAGAAGGCCAGGGGGCGGTCGAGCCAGGCGGCCCGGCACGGGACGGTCGGGGGCGGCACATAGACCGCGGCGCCGTGCAGCGTCTCCGGCACGCGCGTGATCCTCTCGCCGGCGCCTGACAAGGCCAGCCCTTCGCCGAGCACGCCGATCCGGCGCCAGTCGATTGTTCCGCGGTTGGGCAGGATGGTCGCAGCTCGAAGGCTCACCGCGCCGTAGTTGGCCGCCTGGCGGAATGCGGCGTCCCGGGACAGCTCCGGCACATCGCCGAGTCGCCGCTGCAGAACGGCCTCGATCGCGCTCTGGTTGCCCCTGCCGCAGCAAGTCACGAGTTGGCGTGATTCCCGGAAGTAGCGCGGACCCGTGGCATCCGCCAACGCTGTGATCTCGCCCTGGGCGATGGCGTGCAGGGCCAGCACGGCCGCGCATCCGGCCGCCGCCGCATGCAGCCAGGCGGAACGCTGCCGCCAGACCATCCCGAGCGCCACGCAGCTGAGCAGCAGGATCAGCGGCTCAGTGAAGATGACATCGGTCCCCACCATGCCCCGGCTGAAGCACGCCGCTGACGCCAGCGCCAGCACGCCGATCGCGGCCAGCACCCCGATCGCCGCGCCGCGCGTCGGCTTGCGATCGCCGAACGCGAGCAGCGCCACCGCCACCAGGGGCAGGATGAACAGCAGCGGTGCGGCAGCAAACTGGTCGAGCAGGCGCGGCGGATTCGGGTTCAGCGCGGAATCGATCGTACCGAGCAACGAGACCTTCGCGATCGCCGCCACGAAACGCACCGCATTGAGGGGGTTCGTCGCCACCATGCCGAGCACCGGAAACGCCGCGACGAAGCCGAGCGCCATCAGGTTCGCGAACGAGAAAAAGCGGTAGGGCACGCCGTCTCGCGGCAGGTATCGCGTCGCAAGCCCGGGCGTCGCGACCGCAGCGAGAGCTGCGCCGCAAAGCCAGATGTTCGAGAACGAACTGCGGTAGTGATAGAAATGCTCCGGCAGAGGCGCGAGCGCCAGCAGCACCAGCGCGCCGAGCGCTGCGAGCGCGGCGGCCATGATGATCATGTTGTGCCGCACGTCGATGCGGCCGAACGCGGCCCCCCGCTCCTGCTTCACCATCATGAGCAGCGCCAGCAGCGGCGCCGCCGCTGCCGTCGGCAGGATCTGCACCTTGGAGGTCACCGCGAGGCCGCAGGCGAGCCCGGAAAGCACGGCGAAGGCGAGCGCCGTCCTGCGCTCCGTGCGCAGCGCCAGCGTCCCCAGCAGCAGCGCTAGCGCGGCATAGAACAGTGCGAACAGGTCGGTGCGGAAGATGAGCGTGTGGAGCGCCAGCGTCCGCGACGTCAGGATGCAGGCAAACACCGTAACCAGCATCCAGGCACCCTCACCGACCGCGAGCATCACGGCGCCGGCGATCGCCAGTGCGGCGCCGACGGCCACGTACGGAAGGTGACCACGCAGGAATTCGATCAGCTCGGCGATGCCGAGCAGAGGATTCGTCCAGGCCGGCAGCGCCGCGAAGTCGCGCAGGTGCAGCCACCCCGCGAGATAGGCCAGTCGCTGCGTCCAGGAGACGAGCAGATACATGCCGGCCGTGGGGTGCGAGATCTGGTCGGGCAGCCGGCCGCCCTCGATCAGCAGCACGTCGAGCGCCGTGATCTGGTCCATGTCGTCGAAAGCGTAATAGGGGTAGCGCCCCACGCGATGCTGGAACCAGGCCAGCGCGATCAAGGCAAGAACCACCAGCAGAAACAACGGCGCTGCCGTCCGCCGCGAAAGTGAAAACACGTTCCCAAGTCCGTACATGCAACCGGAACGGGATTAAGCCTTTAGTTGCATGCAGGTCAAGTATCGCGCCTCAATTGCTCGACGCGGCTAGCTCGGTTGCGCAAAGAGATCGAGTACATTGACGAGAACTACGCCGAGCGCTGGATCGGGCCCGAACGCATCGCGCGCGGCGGTCGAGTTCGACCTGTCGGTCTACGACATGCTCTTCCCCGCTGCTCGAGCAGGTGCCGCAGGAGGAGCGCGCCGGCCCGATCATTAAGGGCGAGCACGGACTGTCGATTCGGTACCGCACCTATGCGAAGGCGTTCCGCAAGATCGCCCGCTACAGGGCGCTATCTCCGGCGTCGCTCGAAGAAGATTGTCGCCATCGCCGAGGCGCGCAAGCAGTCGCGCGCGGCCGATGGTGAGGGCGGAACGACGTCAGAACCGCCCGTCAGAATCACGTCAGAAACGCAGAGAAAAAGCTCAGGAGATTCAACGGTCGAAGTGGTCGGGGCAGCTGGATTGGTTCTGCCCCGACGGAAAACTCAACAAATTCAATAATAGCTTGAATCACAGAGGCTTACTAGCTATCGATGCCCCCATCAACTGTTACGACTCCGTGTTGCGAGGGTGCGATGGCGCTGGCTTCAAATATCCAACGGCGGGGTGGTTCTGCCGTCTATTACGTGCGCCTCGCGGTCCCGAAAAAGCTCCAGTCAATCGTCGGCAAAAAGGAGATTTGGAAGTCCACCGGGGTCCGCGATCCGAAGGCCGCGCGCGTCGCCGCCCTCCCCATCTTGGCGAAGTATCGAGCGCAGTTTGAGGAGCTATCCCAGCGCCAGGAACCGACCCCAGGGGACCTTCAGGCGGCCGTCTGGCGGCACTATGAGACCCTGCTGAACCAGGACCAGCGCGAGCGCGCGGCACTCCCCACAGCGGGCATGGTTGAGCGCGCCGGGAGCCAGCTGGCGCGCGACATCGAGGCCGGCGCCGTCGAGTGGTCGGATGACCCGCTTGTGCAGCTGAATTCCGCGCTGGACATTTTGGCGATGAAGCACGGGCCCGACTTCGCTCGCAGTCGCCGCGCCATAAAGCTGGAGCAGCTACGGAAGCACCTCGCCATTGGTGAGACCGCGCTGATCGAATGGGCCGCGGATGACGTGATCGAGCGCGACCGGCTGCTGATCGAAAAGGGCTCCCCCGCCTATCGTGACCTGTGCCAGCGGCTCCAACGCGCTGAAATCCAGATGCTGGAGCGCGCTGCAGAACGTGACCAGGGCAACTGGTCCGGGGTGCCGACTGATCCGGTTGTTGCGCCGGCGGACCCGACGGCTGGCCGAAAGAAGGCGGCACCCGGCGAGGGTTTGTGGGAGCTTTACGACCGGTTTGAGCGCGAGAAAAAGGCCTCGGTGTCACTCGACACCTGGACACAGAACCGGGTCATCGTCGGCCTGTTCTTCGAATTCATCGGCGAGACTTCGCACGTGTCAGCGATCACACGGAAGGCCGTTCGCGACTGGAAACACGCCCTCTCCTCTTGGCCGGTGAAGGCCCTCAAGATCAAAGAATTCGAGGGCATGACCTTCCGCAAGATCATTGATGCAAACAAGACAGTGGGCAAGCCGACGATCAGTGAGAACACAACGAACCGCTACCTGTCCGCCATCGCGGGTTTCTGCGAATGGCTGCTGAACAATGAGTTCATCGACCAGGACGTGATCCGCGGCATGTTCCTGTCGATCGACAAAAAGAAGCAGAAGGTCTTTCCATATTCAGACGATCAGTTGCGGACGATCTTCACCTCGCCGCTGCTCACGCGCTGCGCTGGCGACGACCAGGAGCACAAGGCGGGTGACGCGGAGATCAGGAATTGGCGATACTGGCTTCCTCTAATTGCGATCTATACCGGTGCGCGGCTGGGCGAGCTCGCACAGCTGATGACAGCGGACGTCCGGCAGTTGCATGGCACCTGGATTTTTCACATCACGCGCGAAGGTTCGCGGCTCAAATCCGTCAAGACCGGCGGATCAATGCGCGTGGTCCCGATTCATAGCGAGCTTATCAGGCTTGGATTCCTCGACTATCACGGCGCGATGGTCGCTCGCGGCGAGGAACAGCTATTCCCCGACCTGAAGCCCGACACGCGGGGATTTTTCTCGCGCACACCCTCCCGCTTCTTCGCGGGCTACTTCAAGCGGATTGGCGTCAAGACCGACAAGCGCCACAACTTCCACAGCTTCCGGCACGGTATCGCCGACGCCTTCCGGGCGGCTGGCTATCTGGACGAACAGTTCGGGCCGCTACTCGGTCATACGAAGACCAGCACGACTGGTCGTTACGGGGTGATGTCCGAGGGGCCGCTGCGCGATCGCGTGACGATGATCGAGGCGATCAAGTATAGCTTCTGAGTTTTACCCAGCCGTCACTTGACTCTACAAGACGGAGCCGCAAGCTTCGCCTTTGCATTGATTCGAAGGCTTCTAACGTCCTCGATCCGCAGTCGATACGGTTTTCCATGCTCGATTTTCTGACCAAGCATTTCCTGGTGCTCTCAACTCTAACGATTGGAGTCGCATCTGCGATTTGCATGCTATTTCTTGCCGCATACCTTGCGGTGTTCGATTGGAATTTGATCTGGTTGATCGAGTATGCCGATCTCGCGAAGCTTTTCCTGATCGGAACGGCGTTGCTGGCTTCGGTGATCACTACCGCGCTAAATTATCTTTACGACCTACTTGCATGGCTGCGGCACCAGATGAAGAACTACAAGTGGATATTGATCTTCGGCGTTGTGATAACGGTTCTGCTTAGCTCCTACTCAATTTTCAATGACGTAAAGACCGGCAGCAGTCGGACCGCCTACGATGTCTTTCGGCTGATGTCCACGCTGATGGGCATCTTCCTAATTTACATTCTTCTTACCGAGTTCGAGAAGTGGAAGCAGCTTAGGTGGCTCGCTATTGTCAATGATCTATCACTTCTCGTCCTTGCGCTCGGGACTTTGGCGCAACGCTTGGTTATTTTGTCAAGGATGTAAGCAAGGATGCTAGTGAAATCACGACAAAGAACGAGACATTCCAGAGCGCAAAGATAGTCATGTTGCTATCGCATCACGTTGCATTCTATGCGGACAATCGAGTTGTGGTTCTCCCAACTGCCGATTTGGTAAAGATCGTGGCGCGGGTAAAGGAATAAGATCAGAAAGGGCGCGGTGTGATCCGCGCCCTTTCTGATTCACTTGATCTTGGCCTCGCGCATCAACTCGCCAGCAATCAGCCGGGCAATAACGAGCGGAGGTGATCCGCCAACTTGTGTTGCCCTGGTTCCGAACTCAGTGGTGACGTGCACCATGCCGGAGCGGACTTCGTAACTCCCGGTGCGGCGGTCGTCATCATAGGTGAAAGAAACAGCGTTACCCATGCCGCGTCTCCTTCTCTTGCGCGGCGACCGCAAGCGCTTCCTTGATGATCTTGGCGACGCTGGATTTGGCCGCGATCCATGCTCGCTTCCTGTTGCGTGCCCGCTGGTCGGCGGCTTCGTCTGCTTCTGCGTATTCGCGGGTGTTCATTCACTTCTCCTGTCATCAGCCGGCATGATCCCCAGACGAAACCAGCCCGGTGTGGTGCACCGAGCTGGAAACGACATGGAGGAGTGAACGGCCCCGGCTGTGCGGCTGTTCAATGAAGCTATAGCGATCGAACCTTCGCGATGCCGCTCAAATTTTAGGCAGCCGCTTTGTCCTCGCCGCGAGCCGACTCCGGCCAATGGTCGCACCCGAACATCAACAGCTCGCCGGCAACATCGTCGAGCTTGACGGCCATCTGGCGCAGCGCGGCCTCGTCGAGATCCTGAAGGCCGTGGTCGCCGGAAAACTCGCGCACGGTCGAAAGCAGGCGGCTTACGAGGAGCTGGCGTTTCAAATGGAAGGTCGCCTCGGAAGAGAACTTGGTCGTCATCAATAGCCCCGTAGAACAATCATGACCCGGAATGGGTGATGCACGGGAATCGAGATGCGCGATTTGTGAGTCCATGGCAAGTCAACCAAATTTGGTAATACCGAACAAATAAGCTGTTACTGATCGCAACGCAGCAGGAAGCAAATGCTTTAGTTGACCGAAAGATTATTTTCGATCAGTGATTGCTTACACGATGGATGGACTGCCGACGTGAGGGAGGGAAAGTTGGAAAGAATCAATCCTTTTTCGTTTTATGATTTTGGAAAAACCATACAGACACTGATCGAGCTATCGGGCGATCTTCCAACAACGAGGGTATTTTGGCCCTTGTGGCAAGCCAAGGCGAAAATGGACAGCCTGCTTGGCGGCCAACCGATTCCGATCGGCATAACCGATGGCAAAGCAAGAGAAGCGGTCCTGCGCATGAATTCGCTCTGGAATGATCGATTCCAGACTAAGGACGCCGAGGGGAAATCGACGCTGCGATTTCCGGATGAAAAGGACGCGCCGATTAACGGCTGGGAGCTGAATTGGATACGTTCCGCGGTAGGCGAGTTCGAAACCGTCTTTGCCGAAGAAATGAGAGAAACCGCCACATATTTTGTGCCTAGGCGCGGAATATATCACACGCCCGCACTCGTAGATGCTGCTGACCAAACGTTTCCGGCGAACCTGCAGATGCACATCCCGGAAAAGGCAAAGGATGACTGGAGGGCTGCCGGCAGGTGCTTGGCTTTCAATCTTCTTTCCGCTTCCGGTTTTCATGTCGCTCGCGCCGTCGAGGCCTGCTTGGAGGTCTACTATCAGTTGTTCAGCGGAAAGCCGGGCGAAACTCTAAACGGCTGGAAGGACTACATCATCGCGCTGGAGAAGCTTGCGGCAAAGAAACCAACCCCCTGCCCGTCTAAGAAGACGCTAGCCGAGTTGGACCAGATGCGGGAGGACTACCGAAATCCTATTGTTCATCCCCGGGTCGTCTTGACTGAAAGCGACGCTAGGATGCTCTTTGCCAATGGGGAGAGTTTGATAATCGCGATGGCCCAAGAGATCGCTGAAGCGGCAAAAGGTGTTCAGCAACCCCTCCAACTCGAGGGAGGTAGTAACACGAAAGCGCCGGACCTGCCGGAGACAGCGGTCACTGCCAGTGCATAGGCCCGTCAGAGGAGAGAAGGCATTTGCCGAAATTCACCACGTTCAACGGCTACACCAACGTCTTTGCCGACAAAGATGGCCGACGATACCTCAGCGGCATAGTTCATCCTTCGGCCGAAGCCGCGATAGCAGCTCGATCAGTTAGTCAGCCTGTCGGTATCCCCATTGGCGTCGCTCAAGTCATCTGGGATGAACCGGATGGCGCTGCATGGAAGCCTTGGACGAGGAAGACATGATCTCCCTGACCTCGCTGTAGGTCCATTGTGCGTCCCGTTGCAACGGCCGGGTGAGGGTGAAGGTCTGTCCGATCCGTTTGGACACCCTCCGGTGCTCGCGCAAACTGTAGGTGGCCCAGCCGTCGTCGCAGCACCGCCAAGCCAGCTTGACTTGAAACTGCGGATTCACCTTCCATTTGCCCCACGCTGCCCACATGATCTCTTTGAGGGCATCAGCTTCGATGACCGCGCCATAAGCGCCTTGGATATGCAGCCGCCCCTCTCGGGTGATGTCGATGGCAAACCAGTAAGCCAGTCGAACATCGGCCCGGGCGAGCTGCCTGTCGAATGACCGCTTCAGTGACTCCAGGAAGCCCCTGGGATGAGTCAGGGCCCTCGCCTCGGCTTCATGAGTCAAATTGAAGACGAACGGATAGGCGGGCTTCTCTGCGATCTGGAGGGCCGCTGTCGCGGCCACGGCTTTGACCACGTCACCGGTAAGAGCCCAGACGGGTATATTGTCATTGGAGGCTTTGGGTGTGACTGTAGGGACTGTTAGAGGGGTAGCTGCAGAGAGAGGAATAGAGGGCGTGGGGTGTGCAACTGAAGTCTCTTCGTCCAGCATGTGAGCCGGAACGCGAAAAGACCGCATTTTCCCGACGATTTGCTTGTCTTTGAGGGCCGATTGCCGAACCCTCTGGGGGACTTTTTTCGACCGCTTTTGGACGCAGTTATCCTGCACGGTCGGGCTGGTCGCGCTATATCTATCTTGCTCGGACGTTCTCTTAAGCAACGGCACGTTCGGGTCCTCCAGAAAGCCACTGTCCCGCCGACGGTGGCTTTCGCATTTGAATGGGGTTCAGCTTCAGATATAGCGCTCAAGCGTTGGCGTGCGTCGTGTTTCTATCGGCGGAGGACGCCTCCCGGCCTCATCGCTGTCCGGAGTTCCGCAGCAATCATGGTCTTGATGTGGTGCTGTGCCGTCTGGGCGATCGTCTCGCCCATGCGCTGGTGGTCAGCCGGCGAGGATCCGGGTGAGCCTTGGACCGAGACGTTGATAGACGGTGCGATCGTGGTCGAATGCCCGATCAGGGGCGCAGCTGGTCCGCCGCCCATCACGCCGCCGTTTGCGAAGCGCGGGATATCCCTTGCCATCTGCATGGACGCGTTGTGCGGAATCACTTGCGTGCCCTTGGGCAGGTAGGTCAACTCGGGGCCTTCCTCGCCTACCCATGCCAAGCCACCGGGAGCGCTGTCGGTGCCCTTGGCGAACATCGGGAACGACAAGCCACCCGTGCCGGCGCCAAGGCCGGACGACATGACGGGTGCAGAGCCGGAGCCCAGCCCAAACACTCCGCCGATACCGCTGAGCAGCGGCTTGATGATCAAGGCCTGGTTCGCCATCGTGAGCAGCGACCGCGCGAAGCTCGTGGCGAACGATTGCAGCGATTGGGTCGCGGTCTTGGTGCCCATCTCGAAATCGGTGAGCGGACCGTTCAAGCTGCTAGAGAATGAGTCACCGAGACCCTTTAGAGCATTGTTGACTCGAATTGCCGCCGCCTCGGTTGAGGCAAGCGCGGCCGGAACGTCGTTTCCATAGACCGACTTCAGCTCATTCGCGATCTGCACGTCCTCCGGCGGCAGGAGCGCAGTCTGCCGGTTGAAATCGATCTGAGACTGAACCTTGGCCCGCGCCAGCGCATCAGCGGCCGCGCCGGCCTGTTCCTGGAGCTTCTTAAACTGCGCCGCTTGGTCGGCCGTTTCCTTCCCGCCGTTGGCCTGCACCGCTGCGGTTTCGGCTGCCTGCGCTCGGAAGCGAGCAAGGGCCACGTCACCCAGGCCAACCGCCTTGGTGTCGGCTTCAACCTGTTGCGTATGACGCCGCAGCGCGTTGATCGCGGTATCGACCTTGTCGTCCTGCTGTTCCTTCTGGATACCGGGCGCCTTGGAGGTATCACCGCGCACCGCTGACTGGACGCTGGTCGCCTCTTGCATCGCGCGCTGGCTGTTCGCCGGGTTCATCATTCCCGCCCGCAGCCTGTTGGTGGCGTCCAGGCGCATCGCATCGACCCCTGTCTCGATACCCAGCGAAGCAGGGTCCGAATTTAGCCCCAGCTTGCCGGTCATCTCGGTGAAGCGGGTCCAGAAAGGCGAGCTTCCCATGGCCGCAAACGCATCGGGGATCTGTTTCAGCAAGCCATAGAGCTTGTCAGCGAGGCCGACCAGCTCAGCAAAGGTCTCGACCACGGACACCCAGTTGTCTTTGAAGTTGATACCGAGCTGGGCCATGTCCTTTTGGATGGGGACCCATTTTTCCGCGAGGATCTTCTGAGCTTCATCCATACGGTCGCGAAGCTGGATTGCCCGGCCGATGTCCTCCTGGGACACAATGTCGGTCTTGGACATTGCGTCGGCCTTCTGGAGCATCTGGTCCAGGTAGCCGTTATTGGCCCGCAGCGCGGCCGCAACAGGCTCGCCGAAGGCCTTGCCGGCGATATCGAGCGCGGCGAGACGCTGGCCCTTCGCCATGGCTTGGTCGATCAGGTTAACGATCGCGCGGAGCTTCTGTTCGGTCGTGGAGGCGCCGGCGAAGGCGCCAACTCCCGCGTCACCGCTAAAGTTGCCTGCCTTAACGAGTTCGTTGATCCGCTGTTGAAGGTCGGAACCACCAAGCTTGTCGGTTGAGACCTGATTGAAGCGCTGCAATGCCTCGGTGATCTGGTCGATCGAAAGCACGGCGTTGGGTGCGCTCTTGGTGAAGCGCTGCCAGAAGTCGGTCGAGACCCCCGCGCCGTTCGCCTTATCGGCGATCGCGTTAAAGGCTTCGATCTGCTGGCTGGCGAGCTCTACGCTCTTTTTCAGGAATTCGAACGTATCGACGACGGCAGTAACGCCCAGCGCGATCGGTCGCAGCACAGTGAGCATCCGACCAAAGGCGAGCGTTGCAGCGCCGGCCGCGCCCTGAGAAGCGAGGAATCCCGCGCTCATTTTGATGGTCGTCGCGGTGACCGCGCGCGCCGCATTCGCTGCGGTCACGTTCATCTCGGTCATGTTCTGCTTGAAGGTGTCGAGGCCGACGACCTTGATGGGAATGTTAAGCGCTGGCGTGGTCATTGGGCTTTCCAACGTAGAGGGCGGCTAGGAGCGCGGCGGCAGCACCGGCATTCTCGGCGACTGGCTTGGCGCGGACGTGCAGGTCGAGAAGCTTGTCGGCCTCTCGTTCGTCTTGGCCGGCGCCGACCAAGCCAAGCTCCAGGACGCGCTCAACATCGTCGAGGGTGTAGGCCCCTGTTTCAAATCCAAGTAGGACCGCGCTTGGAGGCCTTCCGTTGATGCCGCGATAACTCAGCACGCGGCGAACCCAGGGATGATTGAGGTTTACGTCATAGGTCTGATCGCCCCACGTGATCGTTCGGGCGCAGGGATCTGCTTCACTCACTTCAATACTTCTCCAATCGCGTCTTCAATTGCTTGGTGGATTTCGTCTTTGTTCGCTTGGTAGGTCGGCCAGAAAAAGGGCCGCGCGGGCTGATGGCTGGTCCCAAATTCAAACGCCTCAGCGTAATCATAGGGCTGTCCGCTACCGTCGCGGACTTCCTTGGTCGTCATGTCGCCGCCAGCCTGCACGATGTATTCGAGATCATTGGCGCCGGGAGCCACGGTGCAGGATGCTTCCATCGCGCCGGTCTCTGGCGACTGCTCAAGGGTCTGCAACGCGGCTCGCTGAGCGTCGGAAAGGCGGAATGCCTGTTCTCGCAGAGCGTCCGATATGGGCTCTCTCAGCTTGTCCGGTAGAGATAAAAGGTATGATTCAAGATCGTCGACCATGAGTCACCACGAAAGAAGTTCAACAGCGTTGGGGAGATCGTAGAGCGAGCGAGTGCTTTCACCGGCCGCAGCGCGCGATACAGCCATCCAGGTTGCGGCCACACCATCAATGCGATCAGTCGACTTGCTCTTGTGGATGATGCGATTGTCGTTCGCGTCCTTGTGGATGGCCACGTTGGCGAAGTTCCAGCGCAACACGGGATGTCCGCCATGTCGGAAGTTGCCGCTGATGATCGCTCGCTCCAGGACATTGAGTGCAGGCGATTGCGTCACCCAGCCTTGCCGAATGGTCACGATCGGGTAGCCCTCATTGACCAGAGGCGCCATCACGCCCTGGGCGAACGCCACGTCAAATCCGATCTCTTGGACCTGGAAGCGCTCCGCTAGTGACCGGATGTAGTCCGCGACGGCGGCGTTATCGATGACGTTGCCGGGTGTGGCGGTGATGAAACCCGCTTTGGCCCAGGAGGCATAGTTCACGCCATCCAGGTCGCCGCGCTTACGGATATCGGAATCTGGGCAAAAGAAGTGCGGCAACACGGTATAGGTGTCGCCATCCCGAAAGCACGCGACCACGGCCGAAAGGTCGGTGGTCTTGGACATATCGACGCCAATCCACGCTGGCGCACCGCGCAACGCCTCGTAATCGATCGGCGTGGCCCCCTTGTCATAGGTCGCCATGTCCACAAATGGGCTGGTCGAGTGGTCGAGCCAGACGTTGAGCTTGTATTGCAACAGACTGTCGCGCTCGGTTGGGCTGTCTTTGGCCCGCGCGATGTGGCGCTGGAAACCCTTAAGGGATGGATAGCCATGCGCGCTGCCGGGGTTCGCTCGGCGCCATGCATCCTCGCTCGAATAGTCGACGTCGGCGGGCGACTCAAAAAGAACCGGGAGCCAAGTTGGGTCGGTGATCTCGCCGCGCGCTATCTTGCGGGCGCGCTCGATTACCTCATGAGCGATGTTGTCCTGTCCACGGCCGGCGGTCGTCGCAACGACGAGCAGGCTGTTGTCGATCTTGTCCAGGCCGTTGGTTAAAACCTTCCAGAGGTCAGCCCCACGCCAGATGTGGAGTTCATCCGCCAGGACGAATGCTGGGGTGCGGCCTTCCTTGGACGGTGCATCAGCCGAGATGACCTCCAATTCTACACCCTCGCGGGGATAGGCGATCTTCTTGGCGCTGTTGAAGGCGTCGTAGACCTTGGTCACCGGGACCAGATGCTTGGCGTCCGCCTGGACGATGCCGCGCGCTTCCTTGAAGGCGATGCCGGCTTGGCTGCGGTCGCTGGCCGCAAAGATCACTTCGCCGCCGGGCACGCGCTCAGGCCCGATGGTGTGCAGCAGAGCCAGGGCGGCGGACAGGCTGGTCTTACGGTTGCCGCGCGGGACCAGGATCACGACGACAGAAACAATGCGGTTGCCGTGGTCGTCGTGCGGCGCATAGATCGCGCGCACAATCCGTTCCTGCCACGGGTCGAGCTGGAATCGTCGCTTGGGCAGCGTCGATTTTGGGTGCTTTAGGGACCTAAGCCAACGCACAGCGCGCTCCCCGTGACCGAATGGATCAGGGATCGGCGAGTTGTCGTAAATCCAGTGCGGATAGGTGTCAGACGATGTTGAATGGGTTTTCATCGTCGTCCTGGTCGTCATTGTCGCGCACGGCCGGCCGCGAGCGCGAGACCGGGGTCAAGCCGAGTTCGGCGGCGAGCTGGCGCGCGGTCCCCATCGCCTTGTCCTGCATCCGGCAGAGCTTGGGATCCATGCCGACGCGTAGCAGCAGCTCAAGCTCACGGATGCGGCCGATCGCGATGCAGTAGCTTTCCAGGCAGCCGAGATCGGCCGGCGTGAGAATGCGGCGTTTAGCGAGTTCCGGCTGGGCCTCCCCTAAATTGGTGGACACCTATAGCTTAGGCAGAGAGAGGTGTCGGATGGCGAAACGGCAGCGTCGGTCATATTCGGACGAGTACA
>NZ_FOQM01000039.1 GCF_900113735.1 Bradyrhizobium sp. Gha | reverse complement strand
CAAGCCGCTGGTCATCGTCGCCGAGGACGTCGAAGGCGAGGCTCTCGCGACCCTGGTCGTGAACCGCCTGCGCGGCGGCCTCAAGGTCGCGGCCGTGAAGGCTCCGGGCTTCGGCGATCGCCGCAAGGCCATGCTGCAGGACATCGCGATCCTGACCGGCGGCCAGGCGATCTCGGAAGATCTCGGCATCAAGCTCGAGAACGTCACGCTCAACATGCTCGGTCGCGCCAAGAAGGTGATGATCGACAAGGAGAACACCACGATCGTCAACGGCGCCGGCAAGAAGGCCGACATCGAGGCGCGCGTGGCCCAAATCAAGGCGCAGATCGAGGAAACCACCTCGGACTACGACCGTGAGAAGCTCCAAGAGCGTCTCGCCAAGCTCGCTGGCGGGGTCGCGGTGATCCGCGTCGGCGGCGCGACCGAGGTCGAGGTGAAGGAGCGCAAGGATCGCGTTGATGACGCGATGCATGCGACCCGTGCGGCTGTCGAGGAAGGTATCGTCCCGGGCGGCGGCGTCGCCCTGCTCCGTGCCGCCGAGCAGCTCAAGGGTCTACGCACCCAGAACGACGACCAGAAGACCGGCGTCGAGATCGTACGCAAAGCACTGTCCTGGCCGGCACGCCAGATCGCGATCAACGCCGGTGAAGATGGATCGATCGTGGTCGGCAAGGTGCTCGATAACGAGCAGTACTCTTTCGGCTTCGATGCGCAGACGGGAGAGTACAGCAATCTCCTCTCCAAAGGTATCATTGACCCCGCCAAGGTCGTGCGCATCGCCGTCCAGAACGCCGCGTCCGTGGCGGGGCTGCTGATCACGACGGAAGCGATGGTTGCCGAGCTGCCGAAGAGGGCTACGCCCGGTCCAGCAATTCCGGCTGGCCCCGGCATGGGCGGCATGGATTTTTGATCCACGTTCTCACATTCTCCATGACTTGTGAAACCCTGGCAAATGCCAGGGTTTTTGCGTGGATTAGCCTTAGGCCCTTGCCATCCGCGGCCAATCGGCGGGACTTCCAGGTGCGCGGCGGCAGGACCCGGCTCGGCCCGTCAGATTTCGACCGACTTACCGACCTTCGCGTAGCCGGAACCGATGAAAATCCGTCGTCACGTTTCGCACCTAAATCTTGTGACCAACGGGGTGTGTCTGAACCCTGACAAGCTCGTTCTCATAGTCACCAAGGTATCGCGGAGGAGTGATGATTGACGCTCCTCGTGTAGTCAGACAGGCTTCTCTCAGCTTCCGTGCTGCGAAGGTCGGGTTAGGACGTGCTTAGACATAAACGACCACTAAGCTTTGTGCTGCTTGCTTCGCTTTCAATGTTTTGGGTTTCCATGTCGATGATGGGGACGGCTTGGTGCTCCGCTTAGGAGCTCGCCGGCGACGACGGCAACCAGGAAATTGCGGCCTCGGGCAACGGGCCTAAACCTGCTTGCATCCACACTATACCATTGTGTAGCCGAGCTAGCCTCTGGGATGAATTGGCACGAAACGTGTTCGGGATCATTGTGGCTTTATGCCCATGTACAACCAAGTTTACGCTCAATTCGAGGAGAAGCAGGAACGCTCAGCTGAGGGTCGTGCAACCGCACTATACTCCAGTTTGACTGCTGACCTCAGTCAGTTGAATTTCGCAGACGCGGATGACCGCCGAGCATTCCCTCCGACCCTACACAGCATTTTGGCAAGGCATGGACTGTTCGGGCTGACCGCACCAAAAGAGCTCGGTGGATTAGCTCTCCCTTTGCGCGAGGCCATCGACCTCATCTCCGCGACGGCATCGTTCGATGTCTCCGCTGCATCCACCCTCGTTATCCATAATTTTCTAGCCTTGCCCTGCATCGAAGCGGCTCCGCACATCCCCGAACAAGGCGCTATCATTCGGGGGGCAACGCGTGGCGACCTTTGCGCTTTCGCTTTGACGGAACCTGGGGCTGGCTCTGCACCGAGACATATTAAGGCTTCGGCTTTCATCCAGGAAGATACAGTTCGTATCTCTGGCCGCAAAATCTGGATCGGCCTCGCTGACTGGGCTCGCTGGATCGTTTGCTTTGCGCGCGCGTCAGGACCCAACGATGCGAAAGGTCGGTTGGTTGGTGTACTCGTTGACCGGCAGGCTCCAGGCCTCAAGGTGACTCACGAGCATCGAACGCTCGGTCTACGTGGCATCATTCAGAATACACTGGAGTTCCAGGATGTCGAACTGCCGCGCTCCTACGTGCTTTCCGGCGATCAAGACGGCTGGGGTGCGGCGACATCGAGCATGAACCGCGGCCGTATCGGTGTAGCCGCTATGGGTCTTGGCGCACTCGAACGTGCCATCCAGGTTGCCGCCTCTTATGCAAACCATCGCCGGCTTGGTAAAGCGCGCATGATCGAGAACAGTTACATCGAGCAGCTATTTGGACAGATGGTGCTGCGGCGGGAAGTGGTGAAGGCGATGCTGGCAGCATCCTGCCAGCTTGTTTCAGTGCAGGGCGCGCTGAACGTCCACCTTGCGTCGGCGACGAAGGTTTTGTCCTCAGAGTGGTGCGGCCTTGTCGCCGATCAATGCGTCCAGCTGCTCGGCGGCCGCGGTTACGATGAGGGAACGCCTTTGGCTAAAATCTACCGAGACGCTCGCATCCTCCGCATCTTCGAAGGTCCGACTGAGGCGCTCCTATCACATCTCGGCCGCTGCCTGCTCTCTAAGGCCACGCGCCACGAAATAGCGGATCTGTTTCGGTCGGTTGGGGCGGCATCAATCCATGCTGCTGCGATCGACGAGCTCTCTTCGCTCAATGAGGCTGACGGTGCCGTGCTGGTTTATGCAGGTTGGCTCACCACATTGGGACTGGCAAAAGCTGTCGTGTCCGCTGGTTGCTTCTCAGCCTCAGATTGTGTCGGGGCTGCAGCCGATCTGGTCGGTTCTGAGCTGGCATCTCTCCGCACTCGCGCGCCGGCAGGACAAGCTGTCGAAGCCTGCAGTCGGGCCAATCGGAGGCTGGCCGCTTTTCTTGACGAAGCGGCTTGCTCTATTCGCTCACCCGTACTCACAGACGATTACCTCAAGTTGGTGCAGTATGTCTGACCTCTAGCGCGTGCCGGACGTCCTTTCATGTGGTGGTCCCGCAGGCAAGGCGACACTTCGCAAACGGCTTAACCGCGCGCTCACATGATCGATGGGCCGGGTATGTTTGCATCCTGCTGCCCCTTCTCGCTGGCACATGGCACATGCGTGTCTACGAGCGCATAAAGGATGGACTGGTGTCTGTGCTCAACAATACCATCGCGTCAGTCGTCCGTTAGGCACATGGCTGGGTTCACGGGTGGGCACGGACCTCCACTGGCCGCCCTTGGCTTGATGCACTGCGTCAGTTCGTCAGCTTTCCGAAAGCTAATCGGTGTAAATCGATGTTGAAGTTAGCGGCGCGTGGTAGGGACAGCGCTAGCCCCGAGTATGCGTGGGGATTTCGGCGCCGAGTCACGTTTCTGCTAACTTCACCAGTAGTGCGGGCGTGGCAAAGACCGCGACTAATCCATCCAGCCCGACCAGAGCCGGGTGGCGCCCGCGCTGCTTCCGGCGTGAGACCAGGACCAAATACAGCCAGCTGGGCGACGGTCTTCCAGATCAGCTTAATAACCCGCTTACGCTCGATCCCGCGAAGAGAACTCCGGCTCCTGAACTCAGGATATCTCGTCGCATTATTCGGCGATTAATTTCTAAAACGCTCAGCGATCGAGGACTGAGTTTTGTCCGACGGCATGCGAACGCCACTAGCAGCAGCTATTTGGTTGGGAAATCAGCATAGCAACGGCCGGCAATGACTCCACACCGCACGAACTACAGCTTCTGCGGCCCTGAGGATGCTTGGTCGCCGACCGAATCCTGGAGTGCGAGTGAGCGCAGGGCATCGGTAATCCTGCCAGGAATATCCTGCCTGAGTGCAAGCGCATGCGGTCCAGGCTTTTTTGACGCGAAAGGCCCGGGCTCGCGAATCTGACTGATCGGCCAACCTATATCGCTGAACATTCACCGTTCTGTGCACTTGAGAGCTTCAGTCGAGAGCACCATCGAGCATCCCAAGAACCGTGGCGAGTGCACCTAGTAGGCGATGTGTCTCGCAATGACCGACGAGGCTCCGCGCCCGGACATCCGGCAAGCTCCGTTGCAACCTGCACCCGCTCACGTCATTCTCTGTGTGACCACGGTGGCTATGTCACGTCCGTTTAGGCTGCTGTAACGATCGGCCAAGCTTTTAAACAACGCACCCATCTGCTCTGACCGAACGGCAAATTCCCCATAGTTAGGATCAAAGAGCGTCGTCATTCCATTCGACGTCGAGGTCGCAATTGTGTGTGCGCCACCTGTGGCGAAACGCAAGCTCACCAAATACACTGATGCTTCGTTGGTGAGCTCGTTGACCATCGGAGCAATGCGCGAGGATGTTCCAAACCCATATCGCGTCTCTGCGGTGGAAGGTTCTAGACCTGCCTCGCGCAACATCGAACTCTTCGCCTGGAAGTTATTGGACCTTCCGGCATTCTCGCTTTGCAAGAGTGTCTTGAGCTCTTCATACCGCTGCTGTCGCATCGCCGCTGACCGATGATTTTCAGCACCCGGACGCAGAGCCCTCATGCGGGATGATGGACTGCTTGGGAGACTTAGGAGCCATTCCGCCGCCAACCCAACGCAAATTCCGCTGACATTGGCACCGGGCAATTCAGCAGTCCTATATTGGAACAGAGGACGAACAGGGCTCGTTGCAGCGGATGAATTGGAACTGGAGGACAGAGAGAATGGGCTAGGGGGCGAAGTGCCCGGACTATAAGTGCTTGCATCCACGCTTTGTGACTTGCTGCAGCAGACTCCCATTCTGTCAGCCAATTCCCCAGATGACAGACTCTCCTGACGAGCCAAATCGGTGAGCGTTTGCGCGAATTCACTACCGTTGGCGGACCTACTCGGTTCCTCAGCTTGATTGAGCTGCGTATATTGGCCACCCACTCGATTGTACATGCCGGTTTGCCTGCTCCTTCAGCGCACGTCTTCTCAGAGAGAGAGAGAGAGAGAGAGAGAGAGAGAGAGAGAGAGAGAGAGAGAGAGAGAGAGAGCACGCGTTGCTTGCACTCCACCTACAAATGATATTGCTGCAAGCTGACGGCGAGCTGACCACCAGAGAAGCTGGCCGCTCCAACAGGGAAGTCCTTGATTCAACACCTCTGAGATGAGCTCCGATGCAGCCGCAGGCGTGCGACCGACGAGTTAACAAGTGTTACACAGCTACGACACGCCCCACTTCTGGAATTGCGGGTGCACTTAGGTGATGGCAACCTGGACACCCGGCCTTGGCCAAATGACGCCCGTCATTACCGAAGATCTCACCACATCGCGTTATGGTGCGCAGCCACAATCTTGCCGGACGGCCAGTTGTCCGCTGGTCTTCCGGACTTGGCGTTGCTCTGGCGAAGTCGATCACCGTTGTCGCAACACTTTTTTGAATAGGGGTTCTTCCGCATCAGCCCGGCCTCTCCTTGCGCTCCCATCATGCTGTCGCGCTCATCCGCGCGAATAACGATGCCGCGTCCCCAGGACTTAGTCCAACGACGCCTACATAGCTCGGGGACGGCATCGGAATGTCTCGATAGATGGGTCTCCACAAGTGAAGGCAATATCGGCTGTTATTCACATACTGCGAATGTGGAGGATGCAGTTGCATAACGCATTCTTCTTCATCCCAAAACAGGTCTTTAACAAAGCACATCTCGTCCCAGTTCGGACAACGCCGCGGGGTTGAAACAGCAACATGCTCCCAGCCGGGACGGACAAATGCACTTATCTTGAGTTCACACCCGCACGGTCCCTGCACGAAGAAAAGACCGCCAGGGCCTGATCCTGGAGCAGTAGCCAAGGGGCCGTGTCTCACCCGCCCCGCCTCCAGCTTGTCTATCATCTGCGCTCGCACGCCTGCTCCTTTGCCTCTCGTATAGCCCTGAAGTCAACGTAGATGACGTTGTCTCGCAATATGTCAAGCTGCTCGATGATCGGCCCAGCGTTCCAATACCACTCCATAGGATACCAGCCCCAAAAACCGTAGATGTCTATCATCACTCATTCTCCTCCTACTATTGCTCTAACGCTCGAAACGCGCGGTCGGAGCCACTGGTTGCCTGCGGATTGGCGGCCCACGATCTGCACGTTCGGCGAGTCGAACGGCCGATTGCATTTCCCGCTCTTATCTAATCCGCCACTGGCCCATCCGATGCGAGCATTGGATCGTTGACTGCTCACCGAGCACCCCGCTTGCCCACACGAAATCAGCGACTCTTGGCCTCACCTCGTCTTCAGTGAATTAGACTTCATCATGGCAATGCCCCTACTGTGGCCAGCGACCTCCAGATCGCATGATGCTCGCAACACCAGTAGTCTCAGCAGATCGCTCGGCGCGACATTGCTGCTTGTCGAGAAGGTACTTGATGATCCGCAGCCTCCTCACCAAGGCTGAACAGCCCGAATGTGAAAATGATTCTCCTTTATGGCAACCAAATTGGCACGCAACATAACCGCAGACGTCTGCATCTCCCTTCTCCCAACCGGTGTTCGGCTGCTATCTCGCTCGTAAGCTAGCCGTCAGGAATAATGTTTAGTCGATCTCATCGATCGCAACTGGATATCAACCTATTTTACGCGGCCAAAATGCAGGTCCTAACGCGTTGCCATGGTATGTCGCTCGCGAAACGCTCAGCGTTTGCTGCTAACGCGGGTGCTGTCCCCGACAGGAGTGTCGCGAGTCCGACATTGCACAGCGGCTCCATGTGACCAAACCACCTCACCAAAAGCGCTGACGACAGTTCTGGCTCGTGGCATGTCACTTGCTGTGCTCACAGACGCGACCTGTACGAAAATGTCCGGGCAATCGATCGGCCGAATGGTGGTCGGCAACGAACACTGGTTCTGATACTTCCCTATGAAAGAGGACTGCAAACTTATGGATGACAGGGGGCATGCAAAGCTTGGCATCTATGGGTTGAACAGCGGTCAGCGAGATGAAATGCCACATTGGCGCGCAACAAAACTCCCAACGATCAAGCATTTGGGCGCCGATCGTCGCTCCCGGCAAGTGCGGAGGGGGTGGAATTGGTGGTTTTTGGCGGCGTTGTTCATAAATGCGCTGCTCTGGGCCGGTATCTACTGGGTCATCGCCGCGTTGTTCTGACATAATCCCGCGCATTGCAGCGAGCGGCTACAAACAGCATGCCAGGGCCGCGCGACTGCTACTGTGATTGCGCTCCAGCGGCCGCAAACGAGATGTCGGCACATACCTCCTCAATTCGAAAGGTCGCTTTCTGGAAGCAGACGAACGAAGGTGACCTGAAAGACACCAACAATTGGGCAAGCGTCTGGCTTTGCTCTCACGGGAGCGTGGCATGCGATGATCAGGCCCCCTCGCCTCATGGCTCCGTAACGCCTCGTGCAGGTGGCATTGACTTGCTTGCCGAGCGACATGTGCCCAGCAGTAGGATCTGGATACGCCAGCAGGCTGGGGCCTTCTCACCGCAGCAACGCTCTACAGCTCTTGCTCAGGCCACGTATCGTCCTCATTCTTACGCGTCAGCCACACCTGAGCCCGCCGCGCCAACTTGTCGTATTCCAAGGCAATCTTGAGCAGCCGATCCTTGGCCTTTCCGTCGGCGAGGGCTGCCGCTTTCTTTCGCGTTGCTTCCGCGCGGCCTCGCCAATGATCGGGTTGGTAGAGTTTACTCTTGGGATTCATGCGCAGAGCATGCAATGCTTAGATCAAAGAATTGCGACACCGATGCTCCGTATCATCACGTAGCGGCGACGCGCGTGTGCCTGGCTACCGAAGCGCAGCCAGTGCTATTCCACAACTATGATTCAGAAGCCGCTGAGTGCGTATCAGAGACGAAGCCTGTCATGCACATGCACCGAGAGCTTCAGACCACCCACAGATAAAGAGACTTGAATCGCACGTGGCGTCAGATTGTACGGTCCTGCACAGGTGGGGACCATCTCTAACAATCGGGAAGATTGCTGACATGCCAGGAGAGCGAACGTCTCAAACACCTACACTCGCCTGGGACCACATAATAGAGCGCGCAACATCGTCCTACGAAGTATACCCAAGGCTGTTGCTGCTCCTGTCGCTTGGCGGCGAGTCCGCCGTGGCTAGTCGGCTGGCGATTAGACTAACCCATAGTAGCTCAGATGATGTCAGGCAGACCGAAGCGATGCGTCTTGCTAACCGTTGCATGCACCGCCCGCCCAATCCGCAGCAGCTTCGAAATCATCATCCGCTCCAGCGGGACCCGCCTGGTCCTTCCTTGGCCTCTGTCAATACCGAAGGTGTCGCCTCTGCCGTACCGGTCAGCCGTCAAGCTCCACGCAGTGAGAATCGCAAGACTAGAGCAACGAGGCTGACCGCCACCACATAGCTACCCAGATCCGCCTTCCTGGTTTGCGGGTGATGGCACACAGCAAGAACAAGAAGAGCAACCTACCCTAGAGGACGTCATGATTCAGATACGACGAACTTACTTGGCTTCGCGCCTCAGCCTTTACTATCGCGCGATCGCTGCTGGCATCGCAATGACAGCTGCAATGCTTGCCCCGGTCAACGCGTATGATCGGCCGCCGACCTCAGAGGAGAAAGACGCTTGCATGGAGGACGTGTTCCGCCTTTGTAGTAGTCTCATACCAAATCGCACCGCTATCACTGCCTGCCTGAGATCCAAGCAAGACAGCCTCAGTCGGAAATGTCGCTACGTAATCTCCAGGCGGGATAGCAGCGAGAAAAGCAGCGGGTCAAAGTGAAAATGCTAACAGCCCTCCGACTCGCGCCCAAAGGTCGTGCTGCTTCGCGCAGAGGTAACCATTTACGCATCGCCCGCAAAGGCAGGCGTCTAGCGCTCCGGCAGGGCCGCTCGGCGTAGGTTGATTTACAGTTGGTCCCTTGATTTCGCAGAGCAACTGACCTCGGCCTCAACTCTACTCAGCATCGGAATAGTGCGTCATAAGCCACTCAGCGGTGCCGCCACGGCACCCGAAAGCCAGACGCCATGTGATGCGGTTCAAACGTCTCCGGGAAGCGGGCGAGACAACGCTGTTGTTCTGCAGTGCTCTGGCTCGCTGCGATGTCCTATCGATGCGCTATCGGATGGAGAGAACTTGACCCTTACGTAGCGTCAGGTTGTAGCGTCCCATCGATGCCCACGTCCTTCTGACGGCCGCCTTAAGGACAGTGTGGCATAGCGAGTGCGGACAGACCGGCCGCTGAATCCAGGCACTCGGCTTGCAGAGAGGCTTGGCTGGGGTCCAGATTGGACAAAGGAACGTATAAAGTTTGATGGAACCGCTCAAGTCAATCATCGCCAAAGTCGTCACCGGCGCTACTCTGACGCGTGAGGAGGCTGCCTCAGCGTTCGACAGCATGATGGCCGGTGACGCGACTCCCTCCCAAATCGGTGGCTTGTTGGTTGGGATGAGGGTCCGCGGCGAGACAGTCGAAGAAGTCACCGGCGCCGTATCCGCGATGCGAAATCTAATGCCAAAGTTGGAAACCCGGTGCGACGCTATCGATATCGGTGGCACGAGCGATACCGATAAGTATTCGCTCAACGCATCGACGTGCGCTTCCTTCATCATCGCCGGACTCGGCGTTCCCGTTGCGAAGAATGTCAACCGCACAACATCTTTGCGATCAAGCACCGCCGACGTGTTGGCACACCTCGGAGTAAAGGTCGATCTTGGGCCCGACGCAATTGCACGCTGCGTGCGCGAGGCCGACATTGGCTTTATGTTTGCGTCAGCCGACTATCCGGCGATGCAGCGCATCAGCCAGATCCGCGGCGTTCTTGGAACCCACACGATGTTCAATCTGATTGAGGCCCTGTCCAACCCGGCCGGGGTCAAGCGGCAGATCCTTGGAGTGTTCACTCCGGAATGGGTGCAGCCTCTGGCGTACGTCCTGAAGAACCTTGGTGCTGATTCGGTATGGGTTGTACACGGCTCGGATGGGCTCGATGAAATCTCCCTCACCGGCACAAGCTTTGTTGCGGCGCTTGAGGCGGGTACGGTCCGCACGTTCGACGTGACGCCCGAAGACGCCGGGCTCCCCCGCTACCGCGCCGATGCGCTGGAGAGCCGTGGTTCCGAGGCTCACGCCGTTGGGCTACAAAACGTGCTTGATGGCATGCCTGGTCGTTTTCGTGATGCTGCACTTTTGAACGCGGCGGCGGCACTGGTGGTGGCCGGGCGAGCCTCGAGCCTGCGGGAGGGCGTGGCGCTTGGACAAGAATCGCTTGATCGCGGCGCTGCAGCCGCTCGTCTCAATCGCTTGATCGCGGTTTCAAACGCCTGACAACTGAGCTGGTGATGCTACATCATTGCGATCAACAGTACCGCTTACTCAAGGATAGGATAGCGCGGCCGGCGACTGCGTGTCCCTTGTGCCGTACTTCGAGGGAGCATCGTCGTGGCAAGTACTAGCCAAAACAATTCCCACTGCGGGGCGCAGCCCAATAACCAAGCCTTGGTCGACTGGAGGCTGTTGGAGCCCCAGTTGCCGAGGTGCGGTCCTGCGACGAAGCGCGCAACGCGCCAAAGGAGATCAACTGAGGATGCGCTGGCAGAGGATGGAAGCACTCGGAACTATTGCAACGATAGAACACATCATTCGAAAGTTTCGGCAATTGATCGACACAGACAATTCGATCGCGCCAGAGCTGCGGCGTACGCTGCACGAGACGCTGGATGAGCATCTCCTGGAAGCAAAACGGCGTGTCTTCCTGAGAGCCGATTAGATCCGGCATGCCTTCTATACACGCAGAGAGACTCTGGCAGGCGGCGTCGCGCTTTACGCACACCCAAAAACACTTGCCGCGTGGGTTTAGAGCTGCTCCTTCGTTCAGCGGCGCCGCCGACGGCGATCGTTCCGCGCCGCTTGCCCTCAGACCGAACGTTGATAGTCATGCCCGCATACGCAGCACTTCCTCGAGGCGGCGCTGAATATTTGCGAGACCTCCTGGTAACCCTCTTGGGCCAGCATGAGCTTCCACGTTCTCACAGGCTGACGGAAAAGGGCTTGAATCTGACGCAACGTTAGCTCGTAGACTGTTGAGCGTGGCACCTGCCTGAGGTGTGAAGGACTTCGAATGCCTCAGCTGGTTAGATCCGCGGACCGATGCCTCAATGTCGCAGCGGTCGGGAGCGCTAGACAAGGAGTTCCGATTGCGTCGCTAGGGCCCGCATGTCGCGTTGGAACGTTGGACATTGGGGATCCGGACGATATCACTGTCATGGCCTACTCCGCCAAACGACCGACGAGGCAGAATTGATCAACGTAGAGCTCTATCCGAAGGGCCTATGTGGCGCTGCATTTCTAAAGCTGAGCACGCCCGTCTCGCCCAGCACCGCACAAAATCAGTTCACCAAACCCGCTACCGCAAATCGCCGCCGCGGAGCAGAGCGAAGTGGGCGATCGGTCGGCAACTTCCCCTCTTTCAATATCCGTCGTTGGCACCCCATGACAGCCATCAAAAGCAGGTTCTGCCACAGCCGTATGATCATAGGCCCCACGACGGCCCAACCGAAGCATATGCCAGGAGCCTCGCAGATGTACGGGCCTGATACATGGATAGCGAGCTGGCGCGAAACGCTTCGTATCCTCTTAGCGAGACTGCGATCCACTTCGAACGGAGGACGCCCAGATATGTCGTCCACAATCGAGGTGCGAGCGGATCGCTCGCGACTTCGAGAGCAAGTTCGGAACCCGAGGAGACGAAATTGAGATACAAAGCCGTGCAGGGGACACCGGGCGCTGCCACGCGATGGGTTTTTCAACGCTTCACGAGGGCAGACCAACTCTCGACTATTTCGGGCGAGAATATCTATCAAGCCAGAATAGAACGAGCACTTACCGCACGCCCGAATGTAAAGAGGCCTTTCGAGCCAATGCGCGCTGGGAAGACGTCACGAGCACCTGTTTGACAGAGCCACAGCAGGAAGGAATCGAGCCGGACGCGTTGATCGCATATGTTTGGTCAACCCCGGATCATTTCGCACGAAGGATCCCGACCCCCCGCCATGCAAATGCCAGCGCTTTTGATGAAGCGACCCGCCAGGACGCCAATCGGCAGATCGCCGACCGGCCGTTCTCTGCCGCTTCATTAGGGTGACAGCGCGACGGCGGGGACACCTTGGCCTCAGAGCCTCACAACAGCACGGCCAGCGGATGGTGGGTGCCATGACGATCCCATCCTGATCACGTCCAGATGCCCGGAGGTCGCGAATGCCGCGGATCCTAATTATGAATGCCGGTACGCCTCAGATGTCGGGCGGCCATCTAACAAAAGCCCAACTCTCGCTGGCCGCCAACTCGGCGTACCGTTCAGCGTGGTTTGCTCAGGAGGGTGACTTGATAGTCTCACCCAAAGAGATCCCGGCAAATCTACTATCCTTCATCGGAGCGACGCTCGATTTCGATGCATCGAGTGTTCGCCTGGTTGTACCTGCGAGCCGCCAACCGGCCATCCTCGATGATTGTACGTTGCTGTCCAGGGCTGTTGTCGAGCGAATTAGAAGACACGTTCGTCAGCAATCCGCCTGGCGACTATGTCCCTGCTACTCTACCGAAGGCGTCGCGCGCCTGGCAGCCAGGTTAGGCATACCGAACACCGGCGACGACTTCGCTTTACAGCGCGGGCCTGATCTGTTGAATCGCAAGAGCCACTTCCGTCAGTTGGCAACAAGCGTCGCACTTCCGCTCCCTCACGGATCAGTCGCGACAGACCCACAGGAACTGTTAGACGCGGTCACCTACCTCAGATCCGAGACCGGCATGGTCATCGTAAAGTTGGATAATGGTGCTGGTGGAGTAGGAAACGTTATCTTGACCAGCAATAAGAGCGATCCCTTACCTGGAGCCAGAGATACCCGGTTGATTTCGTGGCCATCTTTTGATCCCCAGGCACTTTGGTTCGAGATGACAACAGCATCGTGTAAGACGCTGGTCGTGGAATCGTACCACCTAGCTCGATCTTTATTCTATCTCGAGTATGCAATCCAGGATGATTCATCAATCGTCTTTGTCAACAGTGGAAACATCCGTCTGCGTAAAAGCACAGATCGCTCCGAGAGAACTTTGATTTGGACAGGGCTTGAGCTTCCAAGCGACTTGGAGAACGAGCAATGGTTGACCGCCCAAGCGCATGCTTACCGATTTGTGGCACTGGCGCGCGACCTGGGATATCGCGGAATGATCAACATCGACGCGATTTTTGCAAAAGATGGCCGGTTGCTGTTCAATGAAGCTAATGGCCGCTGGGGTGGCGGTTCGGTGTTACACAACATAGCGATCCGGCTGCTAGGCTTCGACTATTCCCATCGCAACGTTATCTTGTCCGTAAGAAATGTGCGATCACCATCCTTCGAAGCGGCGCATGCTCGTTTTATCAAAGACGGACTTCTATTCGACCGCACACGTAAGAAAGGCGTGATCCCGCTTGCCGCCGATGAAGAGGCTGGCACCGTGGAGTGCGTCGTGATTGCGCCTGACAGGCCGGCCGCGCACGATCAGCAGCACCGACTGTTGGGGTCTTAGAAATCAGTCGTGATCCGCTCATTTCTTCGCCCGCTGCCCGGATAGTTCTCCCGCAGCCCCGACGCCTCCCCTGGTTTCACACAGCGAAAAAGATCGCTACAATCACCCGAGCTCGCGTTGCTCAGATGACCGTGGTGGTCTGTTTATAGATCACTGCTACCCACGCCATCGGACCAGAGGTGTCTTAGACTGTTCGGCGTACTGCCTGCCCACGAGATGAAAGGTATCAATTCCCCGGAGAGCTCGCTCGCCATCTTCTCAGAAGGACCATATCAGGCGCGCCACTTCATACCCGCGCAGTAGAGCTTTCGATGATCCGGCGGTTCGCGCCACCGCGTTTTGAACAGAAGTACACGAGGGATCTACGTTCCCCGCTTGAGACCGGCTTGACCTCGTGCCGGACCCTACATGTCGTGACAATCACGGAACTAAATGGAGGGCGGAATACGTGCTGCTCGTACCCCGTTGGATATACCACAAATTCACCGCCTTCGAAGTCTCTCGCTAGCTGCACAATTACCGCGTACTCGAAATCCGGATCACTCTCCGCATCCAAATGGATACCGACGAATGAACCTGGCGGCAGGCGATGGATTTGGCATCGGCGAACCACGTAATCTGAGGATGATCCGAAGATCTTTCTTAGCGCGAAGCTGCGATCTCTACTTTCAATTAGCTCCATGATCTGGGCTGAAGCTGTACCACTCACGTTTATCGGCGCGTGGCCGGGCGGGTCTACCCGAACGCGCTTGACGAAGACGCTGTGCAAGTCGCCCGCATCTCCCTCCCGCACTTCCTCTTCCGGAATCTCCGATTGAAGCTGATCGATCTTGATCAAGTCCTCCTGGGTGAACAATATCTGCGGGGCGATTACGACCGTCCCTTTTACCAATAGCTCTACGCGGTACTTTGTCAGTACTTCTTCTGAAAGCAGACGGGATTTATCAGTCATCGTGCGTGCCATTCAAGCTCACTCCTTTGAATCTTCGACGCATGATTGCGGGTCCTGGTGCATTGACGCGAATGCTCGCTCCCAACGCTCGCCGTCGAACTCAGTTATTCTGATGCGCTCGATCGTCTTTCCATCCAAACATCGGATATTTATGCTGAATCCCGAGGGGTTCGACCTCGGCCTATAGAACGGCTTTACGCCACAAACTCGGCAAAACGTGTGACGGGCAATGTTCTTGTTGAACTGATACGTAGTGAGGCATTCCTCACCACACTCGATGTGGAGCTTGTCGCCAGTTACGAGCAAGTGGACAAATCCGGACATCTGACAAATTGAGCAGTTGCATCGAACTGCCGAGAGCTCGCGCGGCGCGCTTACGTGGAACTTGACAGAGCCGCAATGGCACCCGCCATGATGGGGGATTTCCAAGTGATCATCTTCCGCGCGTGAGACAATTCCCAGAAGATCGCAGCACCACTGGACGTTGAGGCGATAGGCTTGATCGAATTCATCCAAAAAGCGGTCACTCCGGTTCGGCTGCACGAGTTCACCAATCAGCCGGCCTGTCATTTCTCCATGGTACTTCTCCGCGGGATCTTCTCCGCCGACATGGTCGCTAAAATACTCCAGATCGTCCGGCCGCACTCTAAAGGTGCTGGCCAGACTGGTCCAAAGCGACTGGATCATGTCCGCAGCATGGAGCTCAAAAGCGACCATATAGGCGCAACGAACCAAGGAGTCGTTCGAGGACAATCCGGCGTAGAGAGAATGCAAGTACTTCCTCGTCCTGAAACTGTAGTTTGGCGCTATTGCTCTGCCGAGTAGATGCGAGGCATCTTTTCTCAAGACGTTGGAGTGAAACCTTTCGGTCAACAGAATATCTGGTAGCGCTGATTTGCCGCCCTGGAGAATTCTTCCATGGCCGCCGGTCTCGTCCCAACAGATGAAATTCGCGACCACGCTGGTCAGTTCGATATCTCTTGCAATATCGCGGTTGTGATTCATTGCATCGAATATGAGCTCCCTTTGCGACCCCGCCTGCAGGTACGGGAACGCCTGTGACATCGCCAAGTATTCAGGCAGCAGGCTGGCGACCTGATCCTCCGACATCTGCGCAGCGAATGGATGTGGGCCGAAGACGGCTTTCGCGCGCTCAGTCAAATACCCGCAGGATATCCTCGGAGGCTGCTCCGGTACAAATCGAGATGCTTGAGTTGTCATTTGACCTCTGCGGATGAGAAGCGAACGGTCCCTGACGAAGCAACTTCGTCCCGCCCGACTGTTTAGGGGCTGCCAATGCGTTGCCTTAGGACAAGCGCTTCGTGATTACCTTCGCGATGGTAGATCTGGCATGATTAGCCCTGCTCATGCGCATCGAAGCAAAAGTCGTCAATAGTGGACCCGTGGGAGTCCTGGCGAGTTCTGGCCCACCTGCGGACCATTGCCGCGAACGCTCGCCGATTCTCATGGGGACACTTTACTGCGTGCTCCGTCTTGCAGCTAATGTCGTGTGTGCGAATGCCACGCCTGGTCTCTGGACGCGCGTGCGAATTTCGCCATCTAGGGCGAACGGTTCAAGCCCTCGCGGCGGCTGCTGGCGCCTTTTTCCCGATTGGCTGTCAGCGTAGTACAGCATTGTCAGTTCCAATTGTAATTACGAGCTCTTAAGGTCTTCGCTTCGTGGTCGCACACCGCTCCGGCCGGCACGAAGCATCTCAAAGGAGCCCTCGCCCGTTCTACGCGCTCGCGACGACACCCCTCAAAGTCCTCACGGACTCGCAGCAATCATCGTGCCAGGTCTCGATTTCGCTCAGACTGCATGCCGGCATCAGAAACAAGAGCGGAGAGCGAGCGGGCAGTCATACTCGTTCAGGGCTGTGGAATTTCGGCAATGCCGCACAGGCGCGCGGAGCCAGCGACAGCGCTTGGCATGGAGACGGCAGTGCTACCAGGGTGATCGGATCCGCCGATGTATTCTGCTTCGCTCGCGGCCATTCCGCGCCAAGCAATGGCCTTCCACGACACCGAACGCGGCCAACGCCCCCTTCACTCTGGATCGTCCTTAGCTACCGTCACATGGACGCTCCAGATCGAGCGCTGCGAGCAAGTGTCGCCAGATCGGTTTCGAGCTGCGGTTGATGCGTGAAAATTGCCTCTATCAACGCCTGCGCCGGTTGCTCGGCAGCCTCAACCAGGGCCGCCCTCTCGGCCCGCGCGGAGGGGGCGAACACACGCTTGACGACCGTCGGCGAGCCCTTGAGTCCGCATTTAGAGATGTCTTCGATACCGGCATCTTGCGCGCTCCATTTTACGATTTGGGCACGCGCGGCACGCAGCGCATCCGTCATCGCGCCGCGCCGAATCTGATTCGTCGCCTCAAGCATGGTGATGAGGCAGGGCAATTTTGTCTGCAATATCTGAACACCGCCCTCGGCGCGTCGCTCGGCTTCAATTGTTCCAGCAGCCAGGTCCAACGATTTGATCTTGGCAACGTACGTCAGCTGCATTACGCCCAGTCGCTTTGCAATGCCCGGCCCAACCTGAGCAGTATCGCCGTCGATGGTTTGCTTTCCCGTGAAGATCAGGTTTGTCGGGCCATATTCCTTGCCGATTTTCCGGATGGCGGTTGCAAGTGCATACGTTGTGGCCAGCGTGTCGGAGCCGGCAAACCAGCGATCGGTGAGTAGGACGGCTCGATCGGCACCGAAAGTCAACGCCTTTCGCAAGGACTCTTCTGCCGATGGTGGTCCCATGGTAAGCACGGTTATTTCGCCGCCGAACCTGTCGCGCAGCACGAGCGCTGCCTCGAGCGCGAAGAGATCATAGGGATTGATGATGGTCGGCACTCCCTGACGCATGATTGTATTGGTCACCGGGTGAACACGGATTTGCGCCGAGTCCGGAACCTGTTTGATGCAGACGACATTGTGCACGGTGTTGCTCCCAAAGTGGCGATAGCTGCGAGGAGATCAGCAAGTGTTGTACCATCGCCGCCTCTTTGGAATCGACACGCGGTCCCAAAGCTTTAAGGCGGGTGGTGCGCCGCTCGACGCGAAAAAGGGACCGGCGGCCTGATGACTGCCGCTATCACCTACGGCCCCCCGGTTTGCTCCGCAGACAACGCCTTCTCTCGGGCCTGGCGGCTTTCTTCACAAGCCGTGGATTTCTTTACCAATCTGTTTTGGTACTGGCAGTTTCAACCGATGTGGTCGTCAGAACCGCTTTATCTCGATCCCGTATTTCCTCAGCGCATAGCCGATTTGGCGCGGGGTTAGTCCGAGTAGGCGCGCTGCCTTGGCCTGCACCCAGCCCGATTTTTCCATCGCCGCAATGACCCGCTCGCGATCAGCCATCCTCGCACCACCAACGAGAGCGGTGCCGGCTGGAGCGAGCACGGTCAGCTCGCTAAACGATTGCGGCGCCACGGTCGTTTGATCCAGCGGAATGACCGACTTGGCAGGCATCGGTTGAATGGGTGCCGGTTGGCCTATCTTGTCATTGGATGTGCCTTTCCAGAGCATGGTAGAAAGACACTCCCCTTGGCGGCATGCAAAGTCACTTCCCACAATCGATGATCCGCCGCACAGTGTCGCCGTTCGCTCGATGCAGTTCTCAAGCTCGCGGACATTTCCTGGAAAGGCGCAGTTCATCAGTACATCAATCGCCCCAGCCTCGAGCGTTAGCGTACGGCCGTTCTCGCTATTGAATTTTCTGAGGAACTCTCTGGCGAGCAACGGAATATCGGTTCGTCTTTCGCGCAGCGGCGGCAACAACAAGGGAACCACGCTGATGCGATAGTAGAGGTCAGCACGGAACTCGCTCCTTGCCACGGCCTCTTCCAGGTTCTTGTTGGTCGCAGCTATAACTCGAACGTCGACCTTAATCGTATGATTGCTGCCGACGCGCTCGAACTCCTGTTCTTGCAGAACTCGCAGCAGCTTGGCCTGGAACGGCGCCGAGATCTCGCCGATCTCGTCAAGAAATAGTGTCCCTTTGTCAGCCAGCTCGAAGCGCCCCTTGCGCGAACTGATCGCACCGGTAAAGGCTCCTTTCTCATGGCCGAACAATTCCGATTCCAGAACCGTTTCAGGAAGCGCCGCGCAATTCAGTTTAACGAACGGCCGCTTAGCGCGAGACGATGACTCGTGAATGGCCTTGGCAACAAGCTCCTTGCCAGTGCCGGATTCGCCACGTAGCAGAACCGTGCTGTTCGATTTGGCGACAACCGCGATCTTCTCGAGCAGCCTGCTTAACGCGGTGCTGTCGCCAATGATCCCGTGAGCGTCAAGCTTCTTGCGCTCTCGACTGGGCAACCCAAGCTCAACTCTCTGCTTCTCTCCCTGGCTTTTCTCCACTAACGGCGCTTCGCGATCGCAGGCGAAGAAGCGATGGAACTTCCCTGCTTGCCCCACCAGGTTGGCGACCGTAGCAAGCAGCCGTGCATCGTACTCGAGCCGCCCCCTTGAGCCATCGTTCTGGACACGATCTATCGTCAGCGTACCAACAACTCTCGAACCAATATGAATGGGAACCCCGATGAACGAGATGGGCATATTATCTGAGGCGCCGAGGACCTCCCGGTCGGCGGCGCTGAAGGCTGGCGCGGCGGCTACGTTCTCGAAGATGAGAGGCCTGCCTGTCGCCACGATCTGGTCCACGGCATTCCGCGGCAGGCAAACCTGGTAACGTTCGTCGCCCTCGCTCCAACCGGTACCAATTCGCAGTTCCGGCCCTTCATCGCTAAACAACGAGATGATGCCGTGCCGCATCTGCACAAACGATTGCAGTAAGCTAACGACGTTGGCCAGCGTGACTTCGAGCCGACAGGTACCGTTGAGTATTTTGGATATTTCGAAGAGGCCGGTCAACGCGCTCTCGTGCGACAGCTCCCCTGAGGCCTTTTGCTCCGCCTCCGGTTGCGAGGCGGACCTTTCGGTTGAAGCTGGGATATGCAGCATGAGCCGGTCTCCGTTGTCTTGATTATCCTCCATGGAGCCATGTTCGGACTGGCGAGCTAAGTTTTGCATGTCACTCTCGATCTAGCGCCAAGTGTTGACGAGATGACATAGAACCGTGACATCTTTTCATCGCACGACGGTAAACTTGCGGTGTGCCTTCGTTTTCACTTTTGCGGATTTGTGTGTGCGTCTTCAGCGGGCAACATAAGCGCGCCGCAGCTCAATTCAGCTGCAACGCAAAGCTGGCCGCTTCACAGGTGCTGCCCGCCATTTATCGGCACCTCGGCCCCTGTGACATAACTCGCCGCATCCGAACACAGGAAGAAGATGACCTTTGCAACTTCATCGGGCGTGCCCACTCTGCGCAGCGGGATACTTGGCACGAGACGAGCTTCCGTGTCTGGGGACAGCATGTCGGTCTTAATTTCGCCGGGAGCGATCGCATTCACGCGGATACCGTACGGCGCGTAATCATGAGCCAGCTCGCGCGTGAGGCTCGCAAGCGCCGCTTTCGACGTCGCATAGGCGCTACCGGCGAACGGGTGCACTCTCGAGCCCGCGATTGAAGTCACATTCACGATTGATCCCGACGCGGCTCTTAGCTCGTCAAATAAACCCTGCGCCAGCAGGATCGGAGCCACGAGATTGAGATGAAACACCCTCATCCAGGTTTCGGTTGACGTGGTCAACGACGTCATCCGATCGCCAGTGGGCGTTTTCGGCGACACACCGGCGTTATTCACCAGCGCGTGCAAAGGCGCACCAGCCAAGCGTTCCCTGATCTCGGCGATCGCGCGCGGCAGCATTCGATGATCGCTAAGGTCCATCTGGAGATGATCCTCGTGCCCCGCTTCCCAGGGGCATCGCTCACCATCAAAAGGTTGACGCGCGCAAGAAATGATGCGCCAGCCCGCGTCCGAGAACAGCTTGGCGGTGGCATGCCCAATTCCGCGCGACGCCCCGGTGAGCAAGATCGTCTTCTGTTGTCTGCCATCAGCATGCGCTTTATCGGCCCGAACGGAGCAACCCAAATGTGTTCCAGGCGGCAGGTCTCTGATCAGATTTTCATTTGGCAGCTCGAGACTCACAACCGGTCCCTCTAGTGTTACGCCCGCGAACGCGTAGCAGGATTTGCGCCACTGCGGTGCACGTAAATCACTCCGCTTTTGCGTCCTAATGTCGCGCGCGTGGAATACTTGGCGGATTCAGGACAGCGGTGGGTACGCTTTGTGACAGAGATGGCGAATCCGCAACGTACGCTTGCGAGCCCACTCGCCTGTTTCATGACAAGGCAGCAAACGCATTCGCTTTCGTGATCGCGCAATCGAATGAGGTAGCGGCTGGCCGACGCCTCTGATCAACATCGCGCGGATAGCGGGCCAGGGTTCTTCGGCGCGCCTCCAAAGCTGACGCACCAGGTTCGTACGTTAGATTCAGCGGCGATCGATTCTTCTTTGCCGTGCCCAGCTCTGAGCGCACTGTGATATCCTAAGCGCGCTCGCCCCCGCACTGGCGTGCGAATATGTTGATCCGCACATGAGCAAAGTATGGATTTGTCGCCCGCTCGAAGCGACGAGGACTGTTCCGTCTACTTTACCTGTGCAGCAAGCTAGGCCATTATTGTCGACGTTGCGTCTCAGTGACGGGCGTCTGACCGTCTGTCCATTGTGTGCTCTGCGGGCTTTTCGCGGCAGCAGGACCACGTCGCCGTGACAAGAACTGCCAGTACTCCTGGATGCAAAGAGCGGCGATCAGGTCGATCAAGCGGGTTACGACCTTCATGGTGCCACGAGCTCTTGCCAATTGTCTTCAATCAGAACCAACTCGCTCGGATTGTTCAAATCGAATTCTATAACGCGCGGAGCAAAGAGACGGGCATAGCGCGTGAAAGCGCTCGTTGGGGGGAACCTGATCACTGTGTCGCAGCGCGCGAGGAGATACATCTCAGTCAGGGCAGAAAAGCCGCCCTCGGCGCCGAGGGCTGCGTTGTGCAACGGGCCGGCCTGGGGCGCCTGGAACAGTTTTGGGATCACAAAAACATCAGGAAATCTCTTTGAAATCTCCTCAAGGACAAGCGCGCTGTCGGTGCACAGGAATGCTCTCACAGGCTTTGCGTGCGGTAAAGCCTTGGCGTTATGGATGGCAATGCAGACCTGCCGCAGCGCGCGCTCCGTGTCCGCCCAGTAAGGCGCATGCCCCATAATATCCTCGCCATTGCCGTGACGGACATGAATACCGATTACGCTGTACGGCTCGAAGTGCTCGCGGTAGACAGCATCAATCCGAGCCCGGATTTCAGGTCGCGGCTTGATGCTACGAAAGATCTCTCGCTCCGCCTCCTGATCGCAACGCCACATGAGACAGGCATCACACACCACCGTGGTAGCGTCACTATCTTTCTTGCTTCGGAACAGTTGATCGAGTTCGTCACGCTCTCGAAATATCTGCTCGTCCGGGCGATAGACGCAATCAATAGCTGGCTTGTTCCACCATGCCGGAAAGAACGGCCCCGGAAACGAACGTCGATTGAGGTCGTCGTCGCAAATGACGCGCACGCCGGCGATGTCTTCAACCGGTTCGAAGAAGACTGGAAAGGCATTGGTGAATGGTTCGTCAAGATAACAAGACCCCCGCCAATCGATTACCAGGGTACGTCCTGTCTGCTTTGCAAACCGCCAGGCTGCCGCCAGTGACCACAGACAGTCACCGAGCCCAGTGCGTCGCCGGGACACTACGAACCGTTCGTTTATCGAACCGCTAGTCATCTGGATTGCCTTTTCCCGCGCTCCTGGTTGGACAACAGATCTCGATACAGACATGTCGGCCATCTTCTCTCCAAGGTCAGCCCCTGTGATCGCGGTACCGGCGAACTGCGTTGGTAGAACTTCATAGCAGCGCTGGCCCTGATGTGCTGCGCACTCTAAATGTTTGCGTGCTCTCTTCACCGGCAGCCATTTGGTCGGGATTTCTGGCTCACCTGCGCATTCGATGGCTTTGGCAGCTGCCTGCACGCACAGGCATGGCCACGTTCATCGTCTCGCGGGTTGTTGGAAAACCCGCCGCGAGGCGGCATCGTGTTCGCACGAGCTTTCACATCATCGCAGCAGGCGCCGCCGAAACAATAGTGTCGATACGAAGAAGGGCAATACCGCATACAAGAAAAGCGCGCTGACATGCAGCAGAACGTCGCCGACGCTGTGCTCCAGCATCATTGGGCGGATGAGGTCGACCGAATGTGAGAGCGGCAAGACGCCGGCGAAGTTACGAAATGATTCGGGTAGTTGGCTCGTCGGAAAGACCGCGCCACACAGAAACACCATGGGCGTGAGGAGGAGCGAGTGATAAAATACGAAGTAGTCGTAAGTTGGGGAAAGAGATATGACGACCATTGCAAGGCTGCCGAAGACAAGGCCCGTAAGGGCAATTGTTGGTATCGCAAAGAGAATCGACGACCAGGATGCATAGCCAAGCGCGGCAGCGACAATCCCGATTGCTGTCCCCGCTAGTACGGACTTACTTGCCGCCCACACCAACTCTCCTAGAACGATATCGCCAAGCGTGAGCTGCGTGAACAGGATTGCCTCCCAGGTGCGCTTGGCATCCATTCGAGCAAAGGCCGCATATAGGGTTTCAAAGGTTGCGGATGTCATCGCGCTGATTGCGACCATACCCGCCGCCAAAAATGCAATGTACGAAGTCCCTTCAACTCGGCCCACGATGAGGCCGAGGCCAAAGCCGAGGCCAAGCAGATTGGTTATGGGGTCAGCGAGATTGCCGAGCAGCGATGCAAGCGCTACTTTCCTCCATGCCAAAAAATTTCGACGCCATACCGCGATCCAGTTGTACGCGTTAGCCGGCATTACCGACGCATAAGCACCATCCATTGCTTATTTCTCCATCTCGCGCCCGGTCAACCGCAGAAACACGTCTTCCAGATTCGGGGGACGCTGCAGAACGCGAAGGTCCGATCGCCCGCTCAGATGCGGACGGACTTGCTCCGGATAGGGCACGTAGCAAAAAAGCGTTTCGCCGCTGAGTTCGATGTGCTTCGCATAAGGTCTGATCAGCTCTCGAAGTTGATGTACATCACCGCCATAAATCTCGATCACGTTGCAGCCAATATGCTCGTCGATCAAAGCGTCTGGTTTGCCTTCGGCTATCTTGCAGCCACTCTCAAGCACGCATAGGCGATCGCATAGCCGTTCGGCTTCCTCCATGAAGTGGGTCGTCAGCAGGATGGTCTTGCCGCGCGCAAGCAGGACACGTAGGCGCTCCCAGATCAGGTGGCGCGCATGGGGGTCCAGACCGGTCGTCGGCTCGTCCATCACGAGTAGATGCGGATCATTAATCAGAGCACGCGCCAGCGTCAGCCGCCGCTTCATGCCGCCAGACAACTCAGAGACGCGCACGTCTGCTTTAACTTCAAGCCGCGCAAACTCGAGCAGAGAGGGTACAACCGCGGCGATCTTGCGAGTGCTCATGCCGAAGTAGCGGCCAAACACCAGCAAATTCTCTCGGACTGTGAATTCCGGTTCAAGGTTATCGAACTGCGGCACTACGCCGACCCGCACACGCGCCGCACGAGCGCGCGAAGGCACAGGCTCGTCTAGGATCGTAATACTGCCAGCGTCGGGCGAAATCATGCCGAGGAGCATTCGTACGGTCGTACTCTTGCCAGCTCCATTTGGCCCAAGCAGTCCGAAGCACTCTCCGCGCGCGACCGAGAACGACAGGTCATTGACGATGAGCTTGTCGCCAAATGACTTTTTCACGCCGGCAAGGTCGATTGCCACAGTGGACATGTTCATCTTAGGCTGGCAGTAGCAGTTCCGTGGACGATGGCTTCTTGACGACCGTTTTGCTCCAGAGCATGCCCTCGCACCAAACATGCTCGACGCGCCCCCACTTGCACGCCGCCGCAGCGTCCGGAAAGAAGCCCCGTCCGTGGAGGTTGGCGCTCGTGTTGCAGAGCAGCGGAATGCCCGTGAGCTGCTCAAACTCCACGAGAAGCGCGGCAATTTTGTGAGGAGAGTTGCGCGAGATCGTCTGCAGCCGCGCCGAACCGTCAAGATGGACCACGGCGGGGATCTTGTCGCGCCAATTCGCCCGGGTCTGGTGATCAAACAGCATATAAGGATCTGACGTACCCGGGTTAAAGATCTCCGGCGCGCGATCTTCCAGACAAATCGGCGCCACCGGTCGGAAGTGCTCGCGAAGTTTTATGTCGTTGAGATGATCCTTCATTTGGAGGCACGTGGGGGCTGCAACAATGCTTCTGCCACCCAAGGCCCGCGGTCCAAGCTCGGCGCACCCGGAAAGAAAGATGACGGGCTTGTTGTCCGCAAGAATCAACGCAAGTTCACGCAAGCTGCAGGGCGCCGCTTCCCAGTCCGGTGGAATCTCGCTCTCCCGCAGGGCCGGACCACTGTAAACAGACCATTCCAATGGCCCGAAGCCATCTTGCGCTGCCATAGCGCCGCAAGCCGCGCCGATTGCCGAGCCGCTGTCATTCGGAAATGGCGGCACCCAGACATCATCGAACAATCCGGTCGCGCGAAGCGCGCTGTTCCATTTGATATTCAGACCACACCCCCCGGCGACACATAGATTTCGCGCTCCTGGGAGCGACGAATATCTCAGCAGAAGGAGCGAGATTTCCTTAATAAGAAGACGCTCCAGAAACACGTGGAATGAGGCAAGGACATCCTCCGCTCGCTTAGCCGTCAGGCGCAATGCGCATGCCTCGAAGAACTCGTGCATAGCCGCAAGAGACGATTCCGCATTGTTGATGTCTTCACGGTAGCGGCGAGCCTGCTCCGTGTCGCCAGCCAAGCATGTTGCATAGAGCTCCTCAAACACGTCCACGATGCTCTCGTCGACGGTACCAAGCGCGATGTAGGCCATCAGCTTGCCGGCAATACCCAGATCCCAACTGGAACGGTTCGGCTGGCGGTATGGCCCGAAGTGAAGGCCCGCGGCAGCATAGGCGTGTCCAATCACCGGAAACAACGCTGCGATGAGCCGTGCCCCGCCAGGTTCGACATAGTAAAGACGTGGAAAGATACAGCCATCCCAAACCAGGCAGAACGCAGGCTTCCCCGCGACTGCAAAGGGACTCGTGCTATATGCTGACGCGACATGGCCCGTGACATGCGGGTAGCTTTTATAAGGAAACTCCTTGCCTCCGAGCATGAGGCCAAAGCCGTCGATAGAATCGAGAAGGCCCTCAGCATGACGCTCGACATATGGCGCCCCTTTCAGCGCGACCGGCACCGCTCCGCTTAGGACCTGGAACTGCGATTCGTTCTCGCCGTCCCAGCCGTCAATGACGAACTGATCAATATCGGACGGGTCCAGGCCATGCTCCGCCAAAGCGAGCAGTACGGCATCGAGATTGTCGACGGACTGATACCGTGGATTGTTGCCGCGCTTCTCTTGCTCCATGCAGAAAAGAAGGCGACCATCCTCGATGACTGCAATTGCGCCGTCATGTGTCAACTTGATTCCGCAAATGCGCATACGCTCTCCTGGCCTAATGACCGACGTTTGATTGTTCTGACGAGTCGTCCGGCTTCCGAAACCGGACAATCAAGCAGTCTTCGTTGGCCGACCCGCTATGGCAGTTCAGACGGTCGACCTCTGATAGGCTTTCGTTGAAGAGAGCAATCACTGTTTCCGCACCAGCAGCATGTCCCCAACGTTGACATATTTGATCACGCGCAGACCCGAAAATCAGAGTGCCACCTGGCGCAAGCATTCTCACCATGTTGCGAATAGTCGCCTGCATCTCCGCCACATCCTTGAGATAATAAAGCACCTCGGCCACTACGATTAAATCAAACTGCTCATCGGTCGAGAACCGCTGAATGCCGCAGGTTACCCAAGTAATATGTGACCACTTAGTGGCCCGCAGTCGCGCTCGCTCAATTGCCTGCGGCATGACATCCAACACGGTAAGCCGCACGCATAACGGCGCCAGCATCTCCGTGAATGCGCCGGCCGCACATCCTACTTCGAGAGCAGACAAAGCACCTCCTCCATTGCAACGCAACATCCGGAGCATTTCTGCGTATCGCGCTTGCTCGAAGGAACTACCGTCGAGGCTCCATGGGTCGTCGGCGGCCAACTCCCGCTCTAACAACTGATGGTATGCATCCAGAGTCATGAGCTGGCCACCTATTTGAAGGCCGTCGAATGATCGCGACGGGAAATACTTTCCGTTGCGACCAGGCTCGATGTACGATGGGGCAAACTTGCTTTATGAAGGGGCGCAGGGCTCCCCCCCGCATTAGCCGCACCCCGTCCGACGTGCGGGTGCGCAAGGACACGCTGCGCTTCGTCTTCCACCGGCACATTACCTACTTTCCGCGATAGCCAATCGCTATTGCTCAATGTACAAAGCGCATAGGCCTTCAAGGGAAGTAAGAGAAAGATGTTGATCGGTGTGTGAAGCGAGAATCCGATAAACCTCAGTTCGCGAGCACGCAGCGCTGCCACGCTGCACCGGACCATGGTCATCGCTGCAATCGTCAATCCCGTCCACCAGGGTATAGAGCCGTCGATCAGAAGCTGGGCGAGCGCCGCAAGTGATGAAATGGCGAGAAGAATTGGGCCGAGATTTTGCCCGACAACGTCTAGTGTCAAATAACCATCGAGCTCTGGCAGCAGACGCAACGCAAGAAACGTGTCCCGAAAGGTACTGCGCGCCCAGCGGAGTTGCTGTCGTAGATACGGCCCAAGACTGTGGGGGACGACCGTAGCTGCCACTGCGTCCGGGACGTATTCGGTGCGAAACCCCGCCTTCAGCATGAGTATCGTTAGATGGCGGTCCTCGCCGAAGTCGCTCGGCTTCCCACGAAAGAATTGCGCCTCGTATTGATCAAGTAGCAAGTCGAGTGCGGATCTCCGGTACATGGCGCATGGGCCGCAGCAGCACATGACGGCACCGAAGCGCGCCTGCGCCGCACGCTCTTCGTTGCACGCGAGCCAATATTCCATATCGATCAGCCTGGTCAGCCAGGTCTGGTTGCGATTGCTTGCGATCAGCTGACCCATGGCGGCACCGATGTCCGGGTCATGCATCTTCAAGACAAGCTTTGTGATGACGTCAGCAGCAAGTATCGTATCGGAGTCGACGTTGAGAACCAGATCACCGGATGAGCTACGTATTGCAGCGATCTGCGCCTTGCGCTTTCCTACGTTGCTTGCGAGAAAAATGATACTGAATCTCGGATCGTTGGCATACATCTGGTTCACGGGCCCGACAGCGTCGCGGTTTGCAGACCCGTCATCGACCACATAGACCTGCATCTTTCCGGCGTAGTCTTGACTGGCGATCGACTCCAGACATTCGGCGAGGGTGTTTGGATCCTCGTTGAAGCACGGCACGATGACGTCAACCGTAGGAAGGAACACCTCGGCTTGTGTTAAGTTGTCCCGTTGAGATGAGCTCATCGCCGGCTGGGCATAAAGCGCTTGCAGACTCTTATAGACAGTCGAGAGTAGCGCATAAGATGAAACGGCGGCAGCACTGGTTGTCGCAAGCAGGTCCATGGGGTGTCGTTTTTTCAGTGGAGTTGAGGGAGTGGACGGATTGCAAACCCGCGCCCTTGTAGTGCCGGAATTAGAAAGGCCAGCGCCATCGTGGTCTGATCGCGCAGCGTTGTATCCGCGCCCAGACTCCCCTCCATGGGAGGATATCCGTCATGCAGGAGCACAACCGCACCCGGGCGAACGTTCGCTAGGACTGAATTCACGATTGTCTCGACCCCAGGGCGGGACCAATCTCTCGGGTCGACCGACCAGTGCAGAGCTGTGAGGCCGGTGCTTGCTGTCTTGGCAAGCACCTCCTGCGTCCATATTCCGTAAGGCGCTCGCATAAGCCGGGGCGAGGCGTGCGGGCACACCAGACGGATCGCCTCGCTCGCGGTCAGCACTTCATCGTGAAGCTCCGCGGGGCCGCATCTGGATAGATCGGGATGCGTCATCGTATGGTTTCCAACCTCGTGCCCTTCCGCAACCACTCGTCGGACGAGCTCAGGATGGTCGATCGCATACGTGCCGATGACGAAGAAGGTCGCCGGGACCCGATGTTTCGCCAGCACGTCGAGCACCGAAGGCGTACAAAATGGGTTCGGCCCGTCGTCAAATGTCAAGTAGATGGCCGGACTTCCGCTCACGTCAGCGTAGTCGCAGCGGACAACAGATAGGGAGGACCGGTTTGTCACAACTCAGGCCCGTTCCGATCAATCACCGTCCCGGCCGGCCATTCGCTGATCGAGCGACCAACTGGAAACACCACCACGATCACGTCTTCGATGCGGGTCGGCGACAAATTGGGATAGACGTCCGGCAGCGTGGAGAGCACGCGGATGCCATTCATAAGAGTGGCGAGCCCCTGCCTTTGGACCAGTCGCGTCATATGTTTCTCGAGCGCCGACCGAACCGTGCCAAAGCCAAACGGAACGCCCAGCTCGTGCAGTATTGGATACATCACGCGCATTGCATGGCTTATTCCGAGCCCCTCGAGGTCCGGACGCACCGCATACAATCCCAGTTCGGCCACAAGGAGATCGGCTCCGCCAACTTTGATGAAGCGTCGTAGTAGCCCGAGGTGTGCTGCTATTCCGCGCGCGTCGTAACCAACTACACGAACCTCGGGTCTTGCGCCGGCCCAACTTCGGCTGCCCTGAAACGGCTGCGCATTGAACGCACCTGTCGGGCCGTAACTCTTGCGGAAGAACTCAGCGAGGTCGGCGTGCTCGGTAGACCCCAGTTCGCTTTCCCAACGACGCTTCCACTGCACCTGAGCGCGCGCAGGAGCACCCTCCGCAGTCGGAGATACGGCAATGTTCATGGCAAGCTTCCTTGCGTCGGTGGATTTACCAGTTGAGATGGTCACAAGACCTCGTTACCCGCCGAACCGCGATGGCCGCCATGCTGTGTCTGAGTTCGGCACCGCGCTTCTGCCTTCGCACCCCTCGCCTTGCGCCCAGCGCAGCCATGGCTCGGTCCGCACATTTGATCCGGCAGATGTGCCATGCGAGCGATATGTCCGAAGATGCCTTAGAGGCGATTGGACAAGGCAGATCCTGTTTGCGCCAGGAAGCTCTTGCCGCTCCCGTCGCGACGCAATCCGGCATATTGTCGTCTTGCGACAAGCTATTGAGGCGCGGGGCCTCATCGATGGCGCATCTGAGCGGCACCGAATCAAACTGCTCCTTAAACATCTTCACGACGCCCCGAACACGCTGGACAAGCAGGCCGCTTCAAGAGGGCCTGCAAAGCTTGGCATTCGCAAACTGCGTCTGCCGCTATTTCCCGACAGTATAATGAGGCTGAAGCGCTCTCAATTGTACGCGAGTAAACGTCAAATATGGGAACGGTTGAAATCCGCATACCAAGGTTTATCGGGACTTGCTTCGCGCTCGATCGAGCGGGCCTAGCACCGAGAAGAAGCGACACCGCGCACCTATAGGCACCCTCAAAACGGATGACGCGATTCGCTCTCCCATGCGGAAGATTTTCGGCGAGCGCACGTGAACGACAAAGAGGCATCGCGGTGGGCCTAATTACTTTTTCAAACTTCAGTTTGCTATCCAATCTCCCGCAGTTTGGTAAAATCGATTGTTTCGATGCAATGCATCCACGCGATGGATAGACTTACGGCATGCGGTTCAAGGGACTCGATCTAAATCTTCTCGTTGCGCTCGACGCCGTCATGACGGAGCGCAATCTCACAGCGGCGGCTCGCAAAATTAACCTGAGCCAGCCCGCTATGAGCGCTGCTATCGCACGGCTGCGCACCTATTTCCGCGATGAGCTATTTACTATGAAAGGTCGAGAACTCGTCCCGACCCCTGCTGCGGAGGCACTTGCAGGCCCGGTTCGCGAGGCTCTGCTGCACATCCAACTCTCGATCATATCACGAGAGGCATTCGACCCGGCTCAGTCCACTCGGCGCTTCAGGGTCATTCTCTCGGATTTCATGACAATCGTGTTTTTCCGCAGAATCATCGACCGGATGGCACAAGAAGCCCCCGCCGTGCGCTTCGAACTGCTGCCATTTTCCGATGAACCGGATGAGCTGCTGCGGCGGGGGGAGGTCGACTTTCTCATTCTGCCGGAACTGTTCATGTCGAGCGCGCATCCTAAGGCGACGCTGTTCGACGAGACGCTCGTATGCGTGGGATGCCGTGCGAACACGCAACTATCCCGGCAGCTTACGTTTGAGAAGTACCTCTCGATGGGACACGTGACTGCCAAGTTCGGGCGGGCACTGAGACCAAACCTCGAAGAATGGTTTTTGCTTGAGCACGGCGTCAGAAGACGAATAGAGGTCGTCGTGCAGGGCTTTAGCCTGATTCCGCCTATACTGTTAGACACGAGCCGTATCGGCACGATGCCCTTACGCCTGGCCAGACACTTCGAAAAGCGGATGCCACTGCGGATCATCGAACCGCCTCTCCCCCTACCCACATTCACAGAGGCGCTGCAGTGGCCCTCGTTTCACAATACTGATCCCGCGAGCATCTGGATGCGACGGATAGTACTCGAGGAGGCATCCAACATGGCATCTGGTGAGCAGAAGCCTCCAAATCGCAGGCGCTGTTAGCGCTTACCGTCAGCCGCACCCTGAACACCCAAGCACGAATGCGGCGAATGGTCGCGAAGGCGTTCCCAGGTGCAAGGCGATAAAACTCACAAGAGTGGTTTGATACACTTGCGCTGGATTCAAGCTCCATCCGGCGCTATCGCGGAAGAACATGCCTCCAGTACAGATGTTTTGCCTGGCGAATAAAAGAGCTTGAATCGGACATTGCGTCAGATTGTAGGATCACGATCCTGACTGGCGCTGCACGACGCAGCTCTCGACGGGGCGCTTTGGCGAACTCACCGCGCTCACGGCGGCCGGGTTGACCTGGCGTCAGCGATCTACACTGCCTGGTCAACCGGAGCCGGCCAGACCAATCAGCTTAGAGGCTCCTGACGCTCTCCTGCCGCTGCTGACCGGCCTACTGCTGCTCTCTACTCTAGAGATCACTTCGCGATCTTCTTTTCGCGATGCCGGGATTGGCCGACGTTCATTCGGGCGCGCCAAGACGATTGCTCAAGACGCAGCTGCGAGCCCACGCTTTTGCGCCGCAAAGACGTTTGTCCCAGATAGGAAGAGATGCGTTTCAAAGGTCTAGATCTTAATCTTCTCGTCGCGCTCGATGCTCTGATAGCTGAGCGCAACCTAAGCTCGGCGGCACGAAAACTCCATCTCAGTCAGCCGGCCATGAGCGCAGCCGTGGCGCGGCTGCGCTCGTACTTCGGTGATGATTTGTTTGGAATGAGGGGCCGCGAGCTCGTCTTGACGTCCCGCGCGGAAGGCCTTGCGGCTCCCGTGCGCGAGGCTCTAAGGCACATTGAACTCTCAATCATTGCGCGAGACGCGTTCGACCCAGCTCGACTGAGCCGCCGATTCAGGATTGCCCTTTCTGATTTTATAACAATTGTATTCTTCCGAAACGTCGTGGAGCGCGTCACGCGAGAGGCCCCGACCGTCAGCTTCGCACTGGTCGCCCCGACCGATCAGCACGAGCAGCTTCTCCGCCGCGGCGAACTCGATTTTGTCATCCTGCCGGACTTTTTGTTGTCGAGCGCGCACCCCAGAGCGGCGCTATTCGATGAGAGACTCGTCTGCGTAGGCTGCGGCACGAACAAGGAATTACAAAACCGGCTTACATCCGATCGATATATGTCGATGGGCCACGTTGCAGTTAAGCACGGAGCTGTGCCCCCGGGGTCATTTGAGCATCCATTCTTAATCGATCCCGGCCCCTCCCGGCGCATCGACATTCTCGTGCAGAGCTTCAGCATGGTGCCGCCGCTCTTACTTGGGACGAACCGCATCAGCACGATGCCGCTAGGGCTAGCTAAGCATTTCCAAAGAACGATGCCACTTCAGATTGTCGAGCTTCCGCATCAATCCCCCGCTTTCACTGAGGCGGTCCAATGGCCCGCGCTTCACAACAGTGACCCGGAAAGCCTGTGGCTGAGGGAAATCTTCCTGCAGGAGGCCACCCGCATGGCAACAGTACAAGAGCCGCCTATTAGCACTTCCCAAGAATCGCACGCCGCGGGAGATTCCGTACGATCTGTCTCGTCATCGTCGTAAGGACGTTCCGCGGCCGCGAACCTCTCATTCCGACGCAGATCACACAGACGCCTCGCATGGTTTGCTCTCATTGCCCAACAATAGAGACCCTCGCGGTGGACTCCGTTAAGGCGCTCTTCGGCCTTTCGTAGGTTCGCGTTAGCTCCTCCAAGCTGCACACTGTCAGCCGCATTAGAGACGCCAGCGGAGCAATGAGTCCACGCTGAGCGTTACACATCCGGCCGCGGGACGCACCTGCCAAAAGAGGTCGGGACATGCGCGGACTCTCGTCGTCAACTGTCCAGGTCAGCAATTGCTGCCGATGAACCGATCCGATCAGCTTCTCCGGAGCCTTGCCAAATTGCGTTGTGAGCACCGCGGCCCTCGACCTTACACATGGCCAGGAGCCGCCGCGCTGTCTAAGCAAGTGTCGCATACGCGTGTGGCCCTGTCGCATCACCGAGCGGAGCATCGCGACACTCACAGCTGAATGCCGCACCTATGTCTTCTTTTGGCCCTACCGCAGCCAAACGTCTTGACGACGTGCGCTGCGCTTGATGCAAACCAAAATAAGGAGCTTGACGTTGAACCTTTGCAGCGGGGTCTTCGATCCGGAAGAGCTCTCGGCCCTCGGACGAGTTTACGACGACGCAATCAACGCGCTTCCCCCATCCATGCGGAGTCAAGACAATCGCACAGCTATCGCCAAACTCATCTTGGAGCGTACGGCCGCTGGCGAGACTCGATTGGTCCGCCTGATGAACTTGTTCATTACCCTTTCCCCTGAGGTTGATCAGCTGCCATCTTAAGGATAGTCACCACACGCGGTCTGGAATGGAAGACGATTTAGCTGGAGCTTACAAAGCCGCTTGAATCATACGTGACGTCAGGTTGTAGGCTTTGAAATTGAAACAACATGAACAGACCTGCACCAAGACGGCGTCGATGGCGCATTGGCGAACTTGCAGATGCGACCGGAGTAACGGTACGCACGTTGCACCACTATGAGCACACTGGCCTCTTGGCAGCCACGGAGCGCACCGACGGTGGTCACCGGATGTATGACCGAGAAAGCGTGCAACGGGTTCACCAAATTCGTGCGCTGCGTGAGCTTGGTTTCTCGCTGGTCGAGATCCGTAAAGCTATGGAGGGCACCACCTCACTCACGGACCTTCTGCGCAAGCATCTAGAGCGCATAGAGCTCCAAGTTGCCCGAGCCACTCTATTGCGCGACAGATTGCGTAACATGACCGTCGACGGCGAGGCGAAGGTAAGTATGGATGAGCTACCTGCCACCCTCAGTGCGATGTCGCGGGCGGAGACGCGTGGTGATCCGCCGCCATGCGCCTGCAATCTTGCCGCGGACCGCGAGGACCGCTGGCGGCGAATCCGTGACGACCTTCGTGCGTGCATGGAGGAAGGCGAACATCCTTGTGGCGAGCGCGCAAAGGCTGTCGCGGGTGCTGCGCGCTTGCTGATCAGCGAAATCGCGGGCGCCGATTCACGCGTTTCCATGATCCTGAAAGTACTCGCACGATTAAGCGCCCCCCGCAGCCTGGCTGGCTGGGATCCCTGCTTAATGCAATATCTCGATCTCGCCCTTGGCGGGTTGGAAGAATAGCCGTACTGATGCATTCACGGCCATTGGCAGTAGCTTACGTTTCCATCATTCAGCCAGTGTAGGCTGAAAGCGCGGGATTGACGGCCGCCCTCTTTGTGATGCGGCTATGAGGTTTAGCGGATCGCAGAGATTGGACTCTGCCCAACGATCCGCGTCCCCGGAGCATCTACTGCTTGTCCCAAGGGGCTTGATCCGGACGTAACGTCAGATTGTAGACCTTCGCCGATGGGGCCCGTCGAACCAACGCGCGTTTGCCTCGGCAAGCGACCTCGAACGGCGGCAGATCACAACTACATGCGGTTTTACTTTAGATGTCCATCGGAATGGTAAATATGCGGCCTGCCTCTATTGCGCGTGCAGCGCTTCTCTTCTGCGCTTTGGCCTCTCCCTTCGCGCGCGGCTCTGAAATAAAGATCGCGGTAGCTGGTCCAATGACCGGAAGCAGCGCAACGTTCGGCGCGCAAATGCGCGATGGTGCGGCTGCGGCAGTCGAGGCCATAAACGCTTCGGGCCTACTTCCCGACCATGCCAAGGTCGTACTGAGTGTCGTTGACGACGCCTGCGACCCAAGACAAGCTGTCGCAGTCGCGAATAAGCTCGCAACAGAGCGGGTTCTGTTGGTGGTTGGCCATTTTTGTTCCGCTTCTTCGATCCCGGCCTCTCACGTCTATGCCGAAGCAGGCATCGTTCAGGTATCACCAGGCTCATCAAGTTCTCGGCTGACGGAGCGCGGGCTCGAAACGATCTTTCGCATCTGCGGCCGCGACGACCAACAGGGAATCGTTGCCGCCGACTACATTCATGCGAAGCACACCAACGAGAACATCGCGGTGCTCGATGACAAGAGCACTGCTGGCAAGGGTATTGCCGACGTGGTCGAAGCCCAGCTTCATCGGCTCGGGCGAGAGGTCAGCCGGCAAAGCTATATCGCCGGTGAAAAGGACTTCAGAGCGTTGGTTTCAAGAATGAAGAAGGATCGGGTGCGCGTCGCCTATATCGGGGGCTACCACACTGAAATTGGATTGTTTGTACGCCAGGCGTCAGAAGCAAACGCAAACTTCGTAGTCATGGCCAACGATCCGTTGATGAGCTCCGAATTCTGGGCCATCACCGGCAGCGCTGGGAATGACACGTTGTTTACCTTTATGGCTGACCCCGCTGGAGATGCCAACGCGGCCGGCGTGGCCGCCACCCTCAAAGCCTCCGGCCTGTCCGTTGAAGGCTACACGCTGTACGCTTATGCAGCCGTGCAAGCCTGGGCAGAAGCGGTGAACCGGAGCGGCTCCTTCGATGCTGCCCGGGTCGCCAGCGCGCTCCGTTCACGGCCGATCGATACTGTAATTGGGCAGGTCCGGTTCGATAAAAAGGGCGACAACACGGCTTCTAGATTTTTGGTTTACCGCTGGCGCGACGGCCATGCTGAACGGGTCAAGGAGTACTGATTCTCATGCAACGCCGCCGCCCGGAACGAAACGTATCGCGAATGATGAGACGTCCTCAGAACGTCTTCGCAGCGATAATAGCTGGCTGCTTTATACTCCTCGCTCTTGGAGCATTTCTCGCGCTCGCTGCCGCGCTCGCAGAGCTACCCAGCCCTGACCAGACAGAGGTTCTACGTCCGATGATAGACAAATAGCAGCCCCCTTTGCCTGATCCGCCCAGCCATAGGGTCTCTGAAACCGGCCATGTAGTTCTACCGGGTTTGAAGACATGATCGTTCTGCGGCCAAGTGATTGCAGGTTCAAGATAGGGCAAAGCGAAGCTAACAATGCTTATGGTCAAGCACGGCGTAGCTGAGAGGCCGTCGCGCTTTCTGTCAGATTCGGCTGGACCAGCATCCACGTATTCTCTTGTCTCGATCACAAGCTCTGATCCACGAACGAATGAGAGAGGGACGGTATGACGCAGTCGGACCCACTACCTAGGCTATACCAGAGTAGTGGGGGCAGCCGAGCTGCCGGATAGAAGACGCACGTCTCCCACTTCGGAGACCGCCCAGAGTTCGGGATTCATCGAAACTATTCGTGCCCCCTCAATCATGGCCGGCCGGCGGATCAGCAACCTGCCGACATCCCTCAAGCTTGCCGAGACTAGACAGCCGGAAACACCAATCAACGGGTTTCCGATGAAGGCAGTGAGATAGCTGCCTATCAACGAACTGGATGCATTCCATCAACACTTTCGATTTTACTAATTCTAGCCTAACACCGCATAAGTCGGCCGCCGGCTTACGGAAAGCACAGCTCACGAATGTCGCGTGTTATCAAATGCTTTTCAGCTTGGTCGCAGTCCAGCTCACGTCTGTCGTGGCTGCGTCGAGCGTTGCTTGGCAGCGAGACATGTGGGGGCGAATGCAGTGCGAGGTCAAATCTCAGTCTGGCGCGCAATCTCTCACATCGTCGCCATCTCTTTTGGCATGATACTTGATGAGGCCAAGACGTCAGCTCTCACGCAAACTGTTCGGCAATGGTAAATGCTCTGCAGCATAGAGCTTGGGCAGCTGAACTGCCCTCTGCACCGGTGCGGGTTGGACTTTTCGCTCCGACCAGGCCGGTAGCGTCACCTGTCCGACACTGTCATCGCGGCCTCCGACCAAAGTGGTACAATCGGCTGCATGGCGTCGAACGGAGTCACTGCTGCTGCCGAGCGCAGGATGGCTCGCAAATCCGTTCAAATCGCCGGCAATCAACAGTTTTCGTTTTCCCTTTGGACCGTCAGTCTGCCTTTGCAGACCTTTCGCGGCACCTATGTGCCCCTTTTAGGAAACCGGCGCACCTCCCGTGCAGCATTCATTTGTCCAGCGAAGCTTCCGCCGTTTGGCGTACGCAAAGCGATACCTTTAGTCAGCCTGTGTTGCATTCACTACTTTGGAGAAATACCGTGGAACTTGACCCTTCCAATTCACGCATACAACACCTCGAGGATCGCATCGATCTGCAACTCGACATCGTGGCGGGACTCATGCGCGAAGAAGGCAACGAGCTCGAAGCGATCCGACTGCTCAATGCGCTCTTAAGTCAAATGATTGCGGCGGAGCTGGAGCTCGTCCAGCTTGGCGACGCCCGAACCGGCGGCGGACGAATGCGACTGTCGCAAGACCGCGGCGTCTACTACCCCGAGGATCTTCGGGTTTTGGGACGCCTTTTTGATCAAACTGTGGCGTCGTTACCGGAAGCGCTACGCACCTCCGCCAATCGAATGACGATCGCCAAGCTCATTTTTTCACGTGCAGCAGTGGACTGAGGTTTATTACGAATGCTCGGTGCCGGCTTCCCCTCCGCTCCTTCTGTTTTGAGCCCGGAAACGAACGGCCACCGCTTCTTTTACCAGGTGACAAACAGCCCGTCTCGCGAGCATCTCAATTGCCGTTGCATCGCGCTCCCGTGTAGGCGACTGACCTGGAACAAGCGCCACACACAGAGCAGAAAGCCGTACGCTGGGTGAGTAACACGTCGATGGGTCATTCGGGATGTGTCAGAAAGCCGACACGTCGCATCCGGAACACGCTACGTGATCCTGGAGCGAATATAACCAGCGCCATTGTGTTTGAACGCTTTTTGGCCGCAGAGCGAGAAATGATCAGGCCTGTCATTTTCATAGCGCTCGGCTTGAGTCGCTACTGTTTGGTGCAGATGCTCCGAGCATGAAGCGCAGCCACATCTAGCGATTTTTGACCGATGCCGACCAACAGGACCACTCCGGCAAGCAAAGAACGATGGACCCGCATTTCGATTTCGATTCTAACTTTTTCCGAATCCTTCCGATTGCGGCCAAGCAATGCGACGTTAGGTCATCGGAATTTCAACAAGCATGTATATGCTCCCTACAAAGCATCGAGAGCAGACCGATAGAAAGTCTGCTGGGTTGATGTCCTGCCTGCTGACACACGCTGCATAATCTCGGTTTGCTCTGTTTCAGGATGTCGAGGAATGTTTGAGATGGATCAGATCTTTTCCCAGAACGCGCAGGTGCCAGACGCCGTCGTGAGCGCCGCATTTGACAAGGCATGGAGCTTTGTCGAGACGGATCCGTTGTTAGCACATAATCTCAAGGCCGTTCTTCATAGCCGGTTGCGCACTTACCTCGAATGTTCGGTTAAAAACGGCGAACGGAATACTCTAACTCTGGCAAACGAAGCGATACGAAACTTGCGGGCTGAATTGGCGCCGTCGAGTCGGAAGTGAGGCGCTTCACCTTTCCCGTCGAGAGGGTTTGGTCTCATCGCATTCAGCGGTGCAATACGATAGAACAACCGGGTTAGCGCGCGATCGAGCAGACTTTACTCTCCTCTTGTGCATCTTCGTTGATGAGAACGTTGCCGAAAGCTGTTACCTCTGCACCTCATCTGCCGACCCGAGGCCCGTAAGCTGAACACCGGGCCGGGTCGACGATGAGAGGCCGCGGCAGCACTGGTATTCGTTGACGTCAGGGCACTGATCATCATTTTCTCTCCTGCCCCTGAGCTCGGCACAATCGTGCAAGTGTTGCCGGACGAGCCACGTTGGCGCGCCATCGAGCCAGCATTTTAGGCGCGGCTTGTTGGCGTCCCTTGCGACAGATGGAGCCAGACACCTCCGCTCTGCGTCGCAGATCATCGTTAACCTCTCGTTAAGTCTACAGCATTGAAATCGTTAGGTAGGATGCGCTGTTGGGGGCAGAATGCGTCGGTTGTTCGCAGATGTTCACAAGGAAAAGCGGTACCGACCATACTTGACCTTTTTCGCCGATCGCGGATCGTACCCCTTTGGATATGGAGGAGATTATGGGCGAAGCAAAACGCCGCAAGCTGATGGATGTCCAAGGAGGTCTCGTCGTCTATCACCACACCAGCACACTTCGAACCAACTTGCTTTGGATGTCAGGCGTGATCGAAGTCGAGGGTAAGGGGCTTCCGCCAATCCATCCTCGTCTCGGCCAAATCACGACGGACGCTAAACTTCGTCGGTCTATGACAGATTTCCCTCCCCTGGCCTGGTTCACCTCCGAGATCACGATCCCGAATTGCTTGCGTGACACGCAAATCAGGTTGGTGGACGCCAATGGTTCCATCAAACACGAGGATTTCCCAGGAGAGGACGTATCGGACGCTCTGGCGTTGAACCGGGTCGCCATCGGGTTCAGGCTTTCTGAGAATCCAACAATCGGTCGTTGGCAAGATCATCCAGGGTATTCAACCGCAGAAGGCCGGGAACTGAATGAAACGGCTGCCGCGCTCGGCGATGATCCGAGTCGCTGGTATGTCTCTGAGGAGCCCGTCGACCTCCTAAAGTCAGTCCAGTTTTGGAGCTCGAAAACGGTGATGAACCCGCGTCTCGAACGATTCGATGCGTACCTCAAAGACATGCACAATATGGTGCGTCTCTGTCGCGCTCGAGGCGCATATATACCTCCGACATGGCTAACGGCAGCGGAGGCGGAACTGCTGGCAGCGCGGGTTGGACTTCCAGCTCAATCAGGCGGCGCAAGGCCCACCTAGTTGCCGAGCCGAAGTTCCGTCCCCGACTTCTACAAGTTCTATTCGACCTTCAAATGCGACGACGATGTTTGCTTTCCGCCCGTCCAGTTTGGAGGTCTCCCAAGCTTCTGTCGTGTGCACTTAAAAGCAGGTGATCCAACCGCTGTGGAATGGATTAACGCTTGGCCGGCGTCGAAGATAGCGACGACCTGTCCGCTGATTTAGAGCTTGGCGTCGATACGCCGAGGACGCCATTCGATAAGCGAGGCATATGCGTCGCCCTGGCTTCATCGCAATCGTCCTGGCCGCAATTTGCCTCGCGCTCAGATAGAATCTTGCATCCAGCAATGTGGCGGCTGGTTTTCACGCGCGGCTTGCAGACCTGGTGAGTGCGAGAGCGTTAAATTAGAGCCGGCCCAAGCCCATCAGCTATAGCCCACGTTGTCAAAGATAGATGCCGCTTTGGGAGCGGCCTACCCGCCATCTGCCACGAAACTTGCCAGCACCATGAGCACGAGCTAGCTCGCGCGACGATACTCCCAAATACAATCGAGCAATGTCTCATCAAGATCGGGCAATGGTAGAAGAGTCATTCCCTGATTTAGATCATCGGCAAAGAACAACCCGTTTGAACGCGCAACCAGTTTGCGTCTTATTCCGTCATTTCGATCTGTCCAGCGCGCGACACGACCGAAATTTTCGGTCGATAGAAAAGAGGCCACGTCGTTATAGATTTCCGCGCATCGTTGCAGACATTCGAATGAGCGTTCGACCGCCTTGCGGCGCTTCTTCATATCGAGCATCAACGCCATCTCGAACGAATGGTCATTGATGCTCCGAATAGCCTGAGCTACCTCTCGATGCGTGTTCATGGGATCGAAGAAGCCAGATCCGAGCAATGTGCCAACAGTAACCTCTTGGTAGGTAAATCGCCCCTTGTATTCGTCGTCGCCCCGAGTTAGAGCCTGTTGAAATGCGGAAGCTCTAACCTTCCGGTGAATGCTCAGTCTACCGTCACCGCGAATTGCCACTTCGTTGAGTCGGGAAGAGACTTCTCCAAAAATCCGACAGAACGCCGCCCTTCGGCCCTCAAGATGCTCGAAGACCCGAAGCCACTGCGGCAGTTTGGCCTCCAGTGCGTCTCGGATCATCGTCAGACGGTCATACATTAGCAATTCGTACTGATGATCGCTTCTGAACTGCAGACGTTTCTCGGCCTCTTCCCAACTCGCACCGAATTTCTTTTGACCGCATGCGCTTCCTACCAGCACGCGCTGGCCAGTTGTCAGCGCGGCAGTGAATCCTCTTTTGTGGCGGTGAGCCTTACAGACAACGCAAAATGCCTTTTCGATCGGGAAACGTGCAAACTCGTAAATGTTCAGAATATCGAGCAGCTTTGCGTCATCCGGAATGTAACTGATCAGATCTCGCTGATCATACGGGTCGGTAAGGCGGAAAACGGTATTACGGATTAGGTCGGTATTAAGAGCACCTGCCATTGACGGATTTCTCCTAGGCTGTTGATGCGATTACGTTGCCTGGTTGGCCGCAGTTTCCCCAGCCCGCTGGCATCAGGCACACGAATCATCGGTCTGATCGCATCTTAATTCGTTGAGATGCAGAAGACGTTTTTGGATAGTTTCGGGGAGCCCGATATCGTCCTGTGTGTGGTTCTCTGGCTAAGCAGTCCGCGCTATTGGGCCCAACACTGTCACCACCTCGGCGAGTTTCGCTGCCACCTTCGCCATAGTATTCTCCGCAGTAATAGTCAGACCGCTTCGCGAGGCGAGCATCGGGCTAACGTTGCGGAGAGCTTCAAACGTCGTGCCATACGCAATGGGGACAAGTTGGTCGCGCGATAGGAGTACCGATAGCTCTTTGTCAGAGATGGCCCCCTCTGAATCGAGGCGGCTCAGCAACGCAGGTGTCACCAGCACAATCCCGATTCGGGACTTCGCTAGGCCCCTGTCGATTTCGCGAAGCAGTGACGTGCCGAGTGCTACATCTTTCTCGCTGAACCAGACCTTAACACCTTGTGCCTCGAGCAGGTCGTGCAACTGCTTGGCGGAGCCTTGGCGATCGTCCCACGCATGGCAGAGAAAAATGTCTCGAAGGTCGGGTAGCGGCGCTCGCTTCTCAACAGTATCGCGGATGGGAGTGAGCGTCTGAACCTCGGCGGGCGAGTACACCACGGATGAACCGGCACGCGACCATCGCGGTCTTGGGCTGCTATCGGACCCGCCGCCGCCGCTTCCGCCACCACCACTTCTGACCGACGGAGAATACGATGCGGACGAGTAAGATGGCGCCGAGTAGCTACTGTAGCCACCATAGCGGCCGCCCCAGCGTCCGCGGCATGCAGGGCATCTCGCTGCAGCGCTCGCTGAGCGATGGCCTTCTGAAGGTGCTGTGCATCTTCCCATGATGCACCTACCGTCCTGTACGATGCTTGGTGGCATCGACGAGAATGTAGCTCATACCAGAAACTGGCGTCGACGGAAGTGGCTCGCCACGGGTAACGATGCGCTCCTCTCCGGTCCGTCCGCCGCGGGGGCCGACTTGCAGGTAATTCCCTGATCGTGGGGCTTCTTCACCCGGCTTAAATGTCTTTAGCATGCGCCCGTCCAATGCAAGAGCCAGGATTGACCGCAGGCAACGACCAGACGAATATCAGGTCGCCTTACCGGGGCCTGTCCCATGACGGCTCTCAACGACATGGGGCGGTTTTCGAAGCCGTCAGGTCTGACCACCTGGCTGCTTCGTCGTTCAGGCGCGCGTTTCATTGGAATGCTCACCCCAACGACCCATAAATATTATGGGTGAATAAAGGTTTCAAGGCGGAAAAACAGGAAAATTTTGGAGAACGCTCGATGGCATCCCTAGACGAAAAGGGCCCGTCTCCAGGCCCTTAAAACGCTCAAACTGTCGAAATTCGTAGCAGTGATCCAGAGGCCTATGCCTGCATCTGCTCAAGTTGCGGCACGTGTAACGGCTTCCAGTTGCTATTGTTTTTCTTAAAGCAGGTAGGCCTGTTTTCCAGTCGGTCGAGGTCGGCAAGACGCTCAAGCATTTGCCGAATGTGGACATCTCCTCCAACGAACTCCGAATACAGGGCGCGGAGCAGCCGATCGGCAGTGCCCGGGATGAACTTGCCCCGGTTCTTTTCCCACAGCCTAAGGGTTTGCTCGGTCGCACCGATGATGCCGGCGAGATCGCGCTGGGTTAACTCCATTTCAGTGCGAAGGAAGCGGACCTCTGCACCATTGAGCGGAATAGGACGCGCGACGAGGTGTTTGCCGATTGCCTTGTGCAAGGCGGCAGCGTTTTGAATCGATACGCCTTCGCCGTACGGCGTTTTGTGGATCGTGAAGCCGTCAACCAGGTAAATGTTATCAAGGCCGCTTTCTGTGTAATGGTGGCGCTTTGACATGGCCTTCTCCTCCTCAGAAGGTGGTGACGATGATCAACCGCGAAGGCCAGTCAATCGCGACAACGCAGGTGATTTGCTCACCAGCGGTGAAGCGCGAGAGATTGACTTGCCAGCTCCCATGCGAGTTGATGAACGGACCTTCTGTAATGCTCCCCATTTGAATGCACCGCTCAATCTGAGGGCGCGTGATACTCCGCTGTCTTCCGCGCGCACGCGCGTGTTTGATGACGACGATGTTGTTACTGTCGGCAGCGAGCATGCGAACGAGCTTGAGCGCGTCCGCACTGTTGAGCCGATCTGGCTGTTGGGCCGGCGGGAACGCGCGGCCGATCTGAACGACTTTGGCCGAAGCACGGACCGGTTGCGCTTCGGCAGCCTGTATCTTTTTCGGTCGCCTTGGCTTATCGTCCGGTTCATTCATGCACGTATAAATATTATAGGTTACCGCGCTGTCAACACATCCTTTGCACGATCGTTCCTGACAGACTTAATTTCGCGGGAATGTGACACGCGAGAAACATGGTATGCAGCAAAACAGCCTATTTTAGCGTCCATTTGCGCCCTCTCGCGGCTGAGGCGCTACTTCCCCTTGCCGCGCTTCGCCAGCCTCACACCAGCTCCTCCTCCGTTCTCCGGGATGAACTCGACGCCGGCCTTCTCAAGGGCCACAACAAGCGCTTCGCCTGTTTCCGGGCGACCGCCGATAGGTTCGTCGCTATCGATCGCCTCTAGGCGTCCGACTGTCGGCTTCGAGACCCCTGACTGAACTGCGAGGTCCTCTTGGGACCATCCAAGCAAGGATCTTGCAGCCTTAATTTGTCGGATTGATATTTTTAATATTGACACAAACCCTTCTCCCCTGTGATATTAAAATTATCGAACGGCGGTAATCAAGGCAAGCGAAATGACGAACAGCACCCTCCCGGTGAACGGCGGAGCTATCCCCGCTCCTTTCCTTTCGGTGGGACGGAAGGCTTCTGTCGATGTCGCTTCGCGTTCGGCGGCCAACGACCTGTGCGCGAAGCTCTTGGCTGAAGCCCACGCCCGCACGAAGGCGGACTTCGCCGACGCACTCTCTTGCCGTGGCCGCGCTCATCACGTCGACCATCCCTAAAGCTATTACCTCGGCCTCTAGATCCGCAGCAGCTTCGGTCAGGCCCGCGTGGCCCGCACTGGCATGGCCCCGCTTTCGAACTCCCTGCGCAGCGCCGGGCATAGTGGAGCAGGCATGCTTTCCCCACCGTCAACACCACCCGCATTCGCGTTCCGGCCCGCCTGCTTCACACGGGCGACGTGACCGGCTCAAACGAAACCGTGCTTGGCGTGAGCGCTGGCGTTGCGATGCCACGCCGCAAGGTCGAAGTCTTCCTTGAGAACGCCGGTCGCCAGCGCAAGGCGGTCTGGAACGCCAGCACTATCATTGTGGTTCGACGTGGCTCGCCGGTAGCCGCCAATTGACGACGCAGATATCCCACTCTCCGACCATCTACCGACCTTCCATGAACTCCCACCTTTGACGCCGGCAAGGCTTGGGACGGGCTCACGCCAGAACAGCAACGCGCGATCGGCGTGCTCGCGCCCCGTTTCGGCACAGTCGGGCAGCGCAATGAGAATTTCCACGAAACCATTGAGGACGTCCGCAACGGCTTCGCATCGAGCCATTGGACGCATCAGGTTCAGGCAACAGCCGTTCTGGCCGCGCCTGAATATCCAACTGATCGCGAGTGCCGCACAGTCCGCATTTCAGGATTTGTGCGACCACTTCGATCCGCTCTGGCCCCAGCTGTTCGGCTAGCAAGCTCGGAAGTAGGTGAAGCAACCCTAAGCTGCCTTCCATCGCGATCGGCTGAGCGAGGGAGGAACCATACCGCTTGGCCGCAAGCGATAGTCCTTCATCCTCCTGACATTGAGAGAACGACATGCGCAACGCGGTACCGACCGCGCGGCAACGGGGAGGTGCGTCCGCGAAGAGCGGGCAGAGCGTCGCACCGGCCGCGCGATCACAATCCGACACCGTCACCCAAATTGATAAGCTGATAGTTGAGGGGCCGCCGGCACATGTCGCCCGGGCTCTAACCTCACGCGGGCCGGCCTGCTCCTGCGATAAAGCCTTTTTGGTGCGAGAACTCGAAACCAAGCTGATGGGCCATAGCGCCAGATCGGAGACGACGGGCAAGGCGTACGATCGTGCCAAGCTCGAAGCTCAGCGGCGCATCGCAGCCGCGAACCGGTGTTCGCGATACGGACTGACACGGCGCATCGCCCGGCGCACCCACTCGAACGATATCAGCAGTTTAGAGAACGACGTTTGAACCCATCGTTTACGACGAAGGATCGGCGCGGCGACCGCCGCCGAGCCACAGCAGTCGGTAGGAGCGAAGCAGCTGCGAGTTGCGCGGCGAGCAATCTGACGTGGCGTGCGATTGCGCACATTTCTTTCCAAGACATGTTGTGCGGCAGTTACAGCAATTCGCGTTCATGTTGTTAAACGCACAGCGCCCGGGGGCACCGAAAGGAAACGACACTGCAATGAAAAAGATTCTAGTTCTGACTGCCAGCATCGGCGCACTTGGTGCGGCCGCTCCCTCATTCGGCGCGGACTTGGCCGAGCAGCCTGCCAAGGTCAAGGCGGCACCGCCGGCGCTCGCAGCCCCAATCATCGATTGGTCCGGCTACTATGTCGGCGTCAATGGTGGCTGGGGAACGAGCCGCAATTGCTGGGACTTTAATGGCGTCACCTCCGAGGGCTGTCATGATTCGGCTGGCGGCACCTTTGGTGGCCAGATCGGCTATCGTTGGCAAATCTTCAACACGGTCTACGGCTTCGAAGGTCAGGGCAACTGGGCGGACTTCAAAGGTTCCAACGTTAGCACCGCCTTCCCGGCAGACACCATTGGCACCACGACAGATGCATTCGGTCTACTCACCGGCCATATCGGATACGCATTCAACTCTGTGCTAGTGTACGGCAAGGGCGGTGCTGCGGTGACCAGCAACACCTATCACGTCAACTCGGCGGCAACCGGTGCGGGTGGCAAAAACGATGATGTGCGTTGGGGAGGCGTGCTGGGCGCAGGCGCCGAAGTCAGCCTCACGCCGAACTGGTCAGCTGGCGTCGAGTATAACCACTTGTTCATGCAGCGCAGCAACATCAGCTTCCCAGCGACACTTGGCACCGATCGCGTGCATCAGGACGTCGACCTCATCACGGCTCGGCTTAACTACACGTTTGGCTCGCCGTTTGCCAGATAAAGATCCCCACGCACTTGCATGAATCGGGACCCCGACCCTTGGTCGGGGTTCTTTCCTCAAGTGCTCCTCTCCGGCCCAGCTCCAAGGCCACAGCTGCGAGCTTGTTTGAGCAAAGGCTCGCCCGCTAGATAGAGTGAGGCCGTCACGTCCAACTCGTGAGGCAAATAGCTCCCCCAGTTCCACACCCCATCGGCTTTACGAAAGTCCAAGAACCTCCATCAGCGCGATGGTAGCCGACTAGTTCAGGAGCACTTTGTTTGCGAGTTCGTGACCATGCTCAACTCGCCGGAAAGATGTGACGGTCAGCGGTCGTCGCTCAATCGAGTTCAAAGAACATCAAGGCGAATAGCCATAGTGACTGCTTGAATCCGGCTGTTCGCACCCAGTTTGCGCATCGGGTTCTTGACATGAAAATTGACTGTATTTTTGCTGATTTCTAGGATCATCCCAATTTCCCATGACGATTTTCCCTCAGCGACCCACCGCATACAACTGAGCTCCCGCTTCGATAGCATCGCTTTCTTCTCGCAAACGGTGCTGCCAGGACGAGCGATGTCGCTGTAGGCGGCGTCAAACAGACAGGCGAGCGTGTTCAGATGCCCGATGCGCTCCTGAGGATCAGCATCGTCGAAGGCGGATGCAAACGGCCCACAGATATCCGACCCAACGGGCCAAACAACGGCACGCTCATCCCATGCTTCAGGCCCCCTCTCTCGCTTCCTCCAGGACGCGCCTTTCATCCGGTTGAAGTTGATAGTGTTCGGCGAGGTGATCCCACAAAAACGGTCGCGAAAGCATCGGCGTCCGCCGGACCACTGGATCGATGGTATGGTACTTGCGCTTAAAGTACCGCTCGCACCAGTCCGGCGGCCACTTCACAGCCACAGTCGGAGGTGGATAGTCCTCTAGCCGAATTGGCTAGACGAAGTTGAGAGCGCCGTAGGCGACTTCGCTGAACCCTTCCTTGGTGGCATAGCCCACAACTAACTCGAACAGCGCCCTGAGGGGAATGCGTCTGGTTCGCGCATTCGGTGAAGCTGAAGAGGTCCATAACGGGCGTTTCATTTCGACGGCCGATCAGCGTTCTCAATTGCGCTTTGTTCAGGCGGAGCCAAATTCCAGTCCATGAGCTACACTCTACGATTGGGTGTTCGCTAAGTGCGATCGCTCGCCAGATTCAGACGTCATTCGCCGCACTCGGCGCTTTGCTGCCGGCGATTGCCTGATCGCATGGTCAAGGAGCCGGGATATCGCCATCATCCCTGCTACGAGACGAGCGACGAAGTGATTGGTCTAGGTCGCCGATAGCGAACAGACAAAAATCGGAGATCATCGCCTGCCGCCCGTTTTGTCGAACTTTGCCGTCGATGAGGACCAAACGATGCACCCATTTTACTTATGTCGGCAGTGGCAGAAGGTGGGAGGCCGCGGATTGCGCCTGGCGGCAAGGACCAAGCAGTACTAACGGCTAGATGCGAGGCCCTGTTTAGCTCGCATGACGATAAAATGCAGTCGTGCTCGGATGAGGCCTCTCGCAGTCTCGAATCCGAGCACGAGACGATCCTGTGCTCGAAATTGCGCGATATAGGTAAGGTAGAGCATGCGCCTGGCGGTGCGGGACTCGACCAGCCCCTCGTCGGTATCAAGACCTTGCTTCCAACCGAAGACAACACGAGCGTCATCTTTTTTACCAATATTGCGAATCACCGTGGCCAACTGTTCGTTCATCCTCCGCCCTGTGGCGGCGACGCGAACGCGCTCGATGAGCAACACGAAACACCCGAGGCACAAGACATATTTTTCGCATCATTGTCCGGCGTCTCATTGGGTCCGCCCGGCGTGACAGGCGCGAAAGAACCGAACGCTCAGAAGCAGGCCATGCAATAGGCGCAACGAGACCTACTCGTACTCGCGAGATCTGCTTGATGCGGAGGACACTGTGCATGCGCTTCTCCAGCAGGGAGATGACCCGGGCCAGGCGAACCAGCAAATGCCATACCAACTATTGGTTTTGCCAAAATCAGGCGTCGCAGAACTCGCTCCGAACGTGGACGACTCGTTGCAAGGTAGGTACCTCGAAGCATTCATGACATTGCGAGGGAAAGCGACACCACTATTGTGAGCCGCGAAGCGAGCTAGAGGAAGAAGTGCACTTCACCTCGGCAGCTCACTGTGGCCGGCCGCCTCAAGCCCCGCCTTTTTAGAGCGCAATCCCATTGCGACCTGGTCAAGTACCAACGTCGGCAATTGATGGGCCGATCCACACATGGCAGTCGTTGAGGAACTTGAACCAACTGCACTTCCGGCTGGGCGTGTCGGCGAAGCGCTTAGATCGGTCGAGCGGAATACAGCTAGGCCGCACCTGATGGATGAAACGTGATGAGCTTGATGGAAAAAGACGAAAATCGCCGCCAAGATCGGTGAAGCATGGCTTCTCTGTTCATCGCGATCATCTCACTGCTCTATGCGAGCGTTGGCCAGGCTGGTGGCACTGCGTTCCTGTCCGTGATGGCATTTTTTGGTATGTCATCGACAGAGATGCGCCCGACGGCACTTGGTCTCAACATTGTTGTCGCGACCTATTCTACTTGGCTCTTCAACCGCAACAAGGTCGTTGAGTGGGCAATCCTGCGGCCGCTTCTCTTTTCGTCAATGCCAGCGTCCCTTGCCGGTAGCTTAATTGTGCTGGGTGAGCACATGTACAAGACACTGACGGGGCTCGTTCTTCTTCTGGCGAGCGCAGCGATGATCATGCAGCGGGGACCAGCTGCCGGTCGCGCTCGCGAAACCCCGCTGCGGGCGAGCGTGAGCATTGGCGCGGTCTTAGGCCTCGTTTCCAGGCTGACTGGGGTCGGGGGCGGAGTGTTCCTCGCCCCGGCGCTCATCGCACTGAATTGGGCGTCGCCGAAGCAGACCCTGGCGCTATCACCGCCTTTCATATTGGCCAATTCCACAGTCGGTTTCCTCGGAGCTCTTTTCGACGGGCAATTTCCCTCACCGGATTTTGCCCTTTACGCGATCTCAGCGCTGGCGGGGGCAGTCGCTGGAACGATAATCAGCCTGAAATGGCTGGACGCCACAGGAATCAGATTTATTCTCGTGGCGGTTCTGCTCATTGCCGGCGTCCAGTTGGTTTTCGCTTGAAAGTCTCAACTCTCTCTTTAGTAGGATTGCCAGCAGATCCTGCGCGGCCAGATCGGCAGGCACCATGATGGAGGCCGCAGCGGGGTCTGGTCCGAGTGTCTTGCCTAACTCCAAAAACTGACACACGCGATCACGACATTCTGTCCTTGGAAAGAGGTCATAACTTGAGGGCGCCTTTCACCACAGCGATTTCGGCTGCAGGCTTTCGAGGATTGAGCGCTCGCTATCCGTGCGCAGAGCCGATGGATGCTTCGTCTCGGAATAGCGCGTCATTTGCTACTCGCTGGTCTTTCAGGCGACGCCGACGTTAACCCAGAGGCATCCGACATTATGGAGCTTTGTTGAGCCACGTAACTTGGCAACGAGCGATACCTACAAAGGCAATTTCAGAACGAAAACAACCCAGCTGGTGAAGCAGAATTGAATATCGCAGATAGTCTGCCCTTTGAAGCATGCTCTTGCCTTTAGCAAGACGTTCACAGTCATTCCGGATCTATGAACCGCATCGGGGCAGGAACGAGACGCCGCCGGCGAATGAAGGCGCCCCGACGCACTTCGCCGATGGCCGGAAAGTGCGCTGGGGTCGCCCCAACATCATCAGTACATCCGTGATGATGCTTGCGGCAATGAAACAACTAGCGTGGCGGAATTGAGGCTCATGTGTTCGATACTCGGGATCAAGCTTATCTTCGTGGGCTGTGCCTAAGGACTTGAATCGCACGTTGCGTCACGTTGTACTATTACGCTACTCACACTCTCATGGAGATTATCTTCCATATCACGTCCGCCTCAAAAGGAGGCGCGCGTTCGACGGGTCGGGAGCCGGGAACGACGTCTGGCGATGTCACGAAAACGCTGCGAGCGTTGGTCGTGTTGCCGCGCTATTTTCGATCCAAGTCTACGCTCAACGACTGGTGCGCCAGCACATCCGTCCAAGCGATAATTGTGTGGGACTGCCGGCAATCAAAGGCCACGCAACCCCCACTGATCTGCAACTGGCTCGCCAAACGGCCGCGTTCGCATATTTATCCACACCGACCAGTTCGCCCTGAAATGCCAGCGCGTGATCTTCAATCCGGCGCACCCGTCGCGCTACGGTCGCCTGCGTCGCGAGCCACGCAAGGACGGATTGTCGACCATCGAGGCGGCGGCGACGTTGCTGGCCGGCCTCGAGCGACGCCCTGATATCGCCTCGACGCTGAACGCCAGCTTCGAGCGGCTGTTGACACGCTACCGCGAGGTTCAGGCCGAGATGCCGGAACTGGCGCCGAAGCCGGCGCCGAAAGGCCGCCGGCGCGATTTCCGCCGTGGCAAGAAGGCTTGAGCCCCCGCTAGTTCTCGACGCTCTCCTCGTCCTCCTGCGGTCCCGCATCGGCGGCGGCGGTTCACTCAGGTTGAGCGCTTCTTCGCGCTCATCACCCGACAAGAAGATCAGGCAGGGCGTCTATCGCAGGGTCCAGGCCGTGCGCGCGGACATTCTGGACTTGATCAGTCATCACAATGCCGGTCCCTTGCGATCCAAGTGGACCAAGCCCCAGACGACATCCTCACGTCCATCGAACGCTTCTGCCGACAGCCAGGTATCGCAACGTTGCGAAGTTCTGGTTCAAGCCCACTACGTTGGTTTGACATAACGCAAAGACATTGGAGAGGGGATCTGTCACCTTTATGTCTGCCTGAGCATGGGAACGTTAGGACTTGCAGACCTCTCTTTTGAAGAAGTATTGCGATGCTCGCCTGCCTTGGTACACGATCTACCCGGCCGCGCGGGACTTTTCCGCGATGGTTGGCCCCGAGACTTGTGCAACATGGCTGTCTCGGCTGCTGCCCGACGAGCCTGTGTCACTCTACATCCACGTTCCGTTCTGTCGCTCTATCTGTTGGTATTGCGGCTTCCCTACCAGCCTTGCTCGCAGCAAGCGACCGCTTCGCAACTATTTGGCAGCAGTGCGGGATGAGATAGGCTTGGCCGCAGAGCAAGTGCCGAACGGTCTGCCGGTGAACGATGTGCATTTCGGCGGTGGGACGCCGACCACCATTTCACCTTACGATTTTCTTGCCCTGATGGAACTCCTGCGCCACCGCTTTCAGTTCAGCAAAACAGCTACCATCGCCATAGAAATCGATCCGCGTGGACTCACGGCCGAGATGGTCGAAACGTTACAAGCGGCCGGGGTCAGCCGCGCGAGCATCGGCGTGCAAAGCTTCGATCCGGTGGTTCAAAGGTCGGTCAACCGCGTCCAGAGCGAGGAGCTGACGGCTTCCGTCGTCGACAGTCTACGCCAGCATGGGATAAGACGCATCAATTTCGACCTTCTTTTTGGGCTACCGCATCAGACGGTGCGGTCCTGCGTAGACTCCGCGCGGACAGTACTGGCAATGCGGCCAGACCGGCTTGCCGTCTTTGGCTACGCTCACGTCCCCTCCTATATGAAACGTCAACGTCGTATCGATGAGACGGCGCTCCCGGATAATATTGCCCGTGCTGAGCAGGCCGTGGCTATTGCAGATACGCTGGTCTCGGCGGGCTACCACCAAATCGGGCTCGATCATTTCGCTCTGCCCGGCGACGAGCTCGCGCTGGCGCAGAAAGCTGGTCGACTGCGCCGCAACTCCCTCGGTTATTCGGCTGACACCTGCAAGACCGTGATCGGCTTAGGTCCGTCCGCCATCGGCCGGTTGCATGATGGTTACGTTCAGAACGAGATGTCGACCACTTCCTATCACGAACACATTCGGGCCGGCCGCCTGGCCACCTCAAAAGGCTATTGTCTGTCCGCCGAAGATCGCCTCCGCGCCGCAATCATAGAGCGTCTGATGTGCGATTTGCAGGCCGACATACCAGCGATCTGTGCTGCTCACGGATTTGATCCGGCTCCTCTCCTCGCTTCCGCAGGTCGCCTGGGAATGCTTGCCGATGATGGGATCGTGGACATTGAAGAGGGATTTGTCCGGGTCAAGCAGGAGCACAGATTTGTCATTCGTGCAGTTGCTGCCGCATTCGACACTTGTCTCGATCATATTCCTATTACGTAAGCCACGCATGTGAGCAGACTACAGCCACTAAGCTAGTTGCGATGGAGAGATCCGAAGAAGCGCGTCCGGGCAGACAGGTCCGATCTCGGGAATGCGCCGGTATGACAAGGCTTTCAGCTATGGCCTCGAACTGGCGAGAGCTGATGAGAGGGGCGAAAGAGAAGCGCAGGGGGTCGCTCCGGCCTACCCCGATCACCGGGAAGGCTCTCCCGCTGTGGCAGAGTGGTCTCGATCGTGAGTGCCTAATCAAACTCGGACACGATGCGCCGGCACCACCTTAGCCTTCGGCTATTTCGCGGCCGGAGCAGCTTTGCGAAGCATGGCCCTCCTCGGGGGCAGCTGCAAGCTCGGGTACTGCTGCAGCGGTCTCGACCTCAAGGCTCGCCTTTCTTCGGTCCTGCGACCACTGGCGCTCCTCCGACAGAAACAGGCCCTTCTGGTTTGGACCGGCCGAAGCCTTTCCTGGCGCCGCTTGAAATAGCCCGGGCTGCCGGCAAAGAAGACACAGGAGCAGCAGGAGGCAGAAGTGTTGAACTTTGCAGCGAATCTATTCGCGACGCTAGCACGCTGATCTGATCCAGAATCCCTTTCAGGTCCTCACGCAGGGCATCGACCCGCCGGTGGAGTTCCACGATCTCATCGTCAGCTTTCTGTTGTGCCCACCTCATCTCCGACAGGAAAGTCCTGTCCCCTGCAGGCGAGCTCATCGTTGCAGGGACGTCCTGGACTTCCGGCGTCTCGGCAAACTGTTCAAAGTTGGCCCAGAGCCAGGCGCCGCCAGAAGCACACGAACCGGCGAGGAGAACCAGCAGCACAAAAAACACTGTGAGATTTCGTCTTGACGGACTGTGCAAGAGCGGCCGCAAGTCTGAAGGGGCAGCTGGATCACTCAACTCCATTGGTGCTCGCTCAACATCCCATTCCAGCAGGTTTCTTTGTCGGTCAACGGTCTGCGATGCAGACGCGCTCTATGAGCTGGCAGCGTCCGCAATAAGCAATCCTGGCGACCTCCTGGCCGGCTGCTCCCGCTTCTTTTTACCTCTTAGGCGCAGCTTGCGCTCATCCTCGATTATTGGGTCTCGCAGCGAGCAATGGTTGTCATCTTCGTTGGTGATGGCGCGGCATTTTCTCATCATTCAGACGAAGAACCTTGCAGATTTTCTCAGCCTTGCACGAATACAAGTCGTACGCGGATTCCGGCAGCGTGTTAGCTGGAGCAGCCTCGCCTTGCGCTTTGAAGACATCAGCAACTTCATCCGGGACACCAAATAGCCTGAGCGGCTGAGCCGCCCTGTCAGATTGGACCAGCTATCAATGTTACTGTTCAACTACCAATTCCGGCGGGTTGTTCGAGGCGACGAATACCTGGCAAGCGTGACCAACGAATGCGCGCACGTCGGGGAATCGGATGCAACACAGATTATCGCTCCGGCCTCCTGGCCGGCAGGTCAGACGTTGTGCTGGGATTGCCGGATGCGCAAATTCGAGCCGCCAGATTCGCCTGAGAAAGGGGGAGCAAATGGACATTCGCAACCGTTTTGTGCCCGTGACAGCTTCGCGCTCGTCGTTAGCATTGACAAGCCGACGCTCGCGGCGCGCTCTCGGCGCACCGGCGCCATAAACATGGTTGCTATACTGGTCAATGCCCCCGAGCACAGCTTTGCAAAGCCTGAGCGGTTCTGATCGAAAAAATTGAGATCTACCGCGTCTCGCGAGCGCTTAGACACGAAAGCGCTCAGAGCGTTACTCTTGGCCAGACAGGCCGCACCGCGATCTATTCATGGCTGGCAGAGATGGAATCGAAGTACGCCGTGCGTGACTGTTTTCTTAGGACGATTTTGCCGCGGAGATGCTCCGCGGCGGCCGCACGTTCTTTCAATTTAAAACCAAGCCAAAAACAATGTTGGCTTGTTTTCGCCTTTTCGCTAGCGGCTTATCTGTTCGACAATTCCGTACTGGCACAAACGGCGAGCGGGGTTGATCCAAGTAACCACCCTGTGGATCAGGCCAGCAGAAGACGAAACGCTTCTGATCGCGTTGAAAAGCTCCGGATCAACCGGGCAATCACCTCTCCTGCCCTGGGGCCAGCACCAAGGCCCGGTGCGCTCCTCGAAAAGCGCGCACATGCGGACAGGGCTGCTCAGACAAGCAGGCAAAAGACCGACGACTTCGCAAGGTACGATAATCTGCGTGAAAAAGGATTGTGGTTCAACGTACCTGGCCCTGCGGACACGATCGATCAAGACAAGGGCGGCGTAAGATCGGCGCTTGCAGGTGTCGGAATCGGCTACATCGGCTGGACACAGAACAGCTTTGCAAACAACCTGCTGCCGAATGCTGCCAGAAGCACTATCGCGAACCAGCTTTACATGGGCCAGAATCCGACCTTCGCATCTGCAAACTTTATGATCGTCACTTACGATCTCAGCCAATTTGGCATTTCCGACGGACAGATTGTCCTAGGGGTCGAGCAGCAATACTCAACGTGGGATCGCCCGGGTCCAGATCGAGTGGGTCTCAACACGCTCGCCTACTACCAGACTTTCTTCGACAGGACCGTAGAGCTGAAACTTGGCTACCTCAGAAACCAAAATGAATTCACCGGCACACTGTTCGGAGGGATCACAGGATCGAACATGGCCGCCTTGTTTCAGGCAGGCATGAGCACCAATGCCGCACCGACGCCTGCGATCAACCTAAAGTACAATTTTGATCCCCGCTTATACAACAAGGTCTCCATCCAGCGCTCGATTAGTCCAGATGGTCCCTATGTGCAGATAACGGAAAATCCCACGGGCTTGAACTGGAGCACGCCCCATGCAGGGATTCTTCTCGTTGATGAAGCCGGTTACAAGAGCAAGGCAGCTCCAGGCGTACCCGACACCTGGCTGCGGGCGGGCGTCGGTTTCAATAGCAGCCGATACGCGAGTTTGACGGATACCTCGCGGCGGAGGGAAGACGGGAATAACTTTCACTACATCTCGGCGGACAGGCAGTTCTGGCAGAGTGATGCGAGTGGGACGCCATCTCGGGGCATCTATGGCGGCTTCTCCATGATGGGAGCTCCGGCGGAGCTGAACAGGATCAGCCGGTATTATGAGCTTCGTCTTTACGCGAGGGGGGCATTTGACAGTCGGCCCAGCGATCTGATTGCACTCGTTGCCAGCAACACGAGCTGGAGCAAATTTGCGGTGGATGCTGCCCTGGCGAAGGGCCAGCTTGCGCATAGCGATACCACGGCCATCGCCGGAACATATACCGCCCATCTTGCTCCGGGAATATATGCAGGCGTGGGACTGTCATACATCCATAACCCGACAAGCATCACACACACGCACCAGACCAAACACGCGCTCAATCTGTTGCTATCAACGTTGATATTCTTCTGATCATCGCAATCGCCATTCTGCTCCCAGCGCCTCGCGAGGTACCGGACCTCGAGCTTGACGATCTCTCGTATGGACAGCCATATCTGCGCTGGGCGAGCCCGTTGGGTCCGATCTGAGGGGCGCTAGCTGTAAAGAGATGATGAAAAAAGATATCGTTAGGTCTCCAGTGAGGATCCGGCGGATTGTTTAGAATCGGTTGATCCGCAGCACCGTCATTTCGCACTCGGCCAGCACGTTTAAGCCAGCGTGATCAAATGGCTCGCTCGAGTTGCCCGCTGCAATTGAAGCCAACCTTGTTTCTTCAGCCACCTTCGGGATAGATGCGAACGCGCTGGCGTCCCTCGCTTTCCACCAACCCGCCCCTATACGGCACTCCACGGATCTCGAAATAGGTCGGCCGTCCGGGCTGGGGCATGATGCGCTGGCCTTCCAAAACGCGCACGAGGTAAGGCGGCAGGAACCGCACTCTATGCTCCCAGCCGCCCCGGATAAGATGGCCAAGATCGACTGCACCTTCCACGGTTTGCCTTGCGCTTACGATTGGTGGCGGGCGATGCAGCGGCCGGGATGGCCCGGCTTCGTTCATCCCACCGGCGCGCGGATGATGAATCAGGCGGACATCCCTGCGACCGCCTGGTCCGAATGTCGCCGAATAGCGCTCCCCATTGATCACAAACTGACTTGGCCCGAACTGATTTGGCAGCAGATTGATATTGCCCAAAACATCGACCAGCACGTCTGAAGCCGGCTGGGAGCCGTGGCGCCAGTTGCCGTGGCGCCAGTTGGCGCCAACGATCGCTCCAATGTCCCGTAACTCCGGGGCCGCTCCCGGAGGTCCTGCGAACGACGAGGCGGCCGCGAATTCAGATGCTGGCGCGGAGCGCGCATCGTCCCGCAAGTCGTGGGGTGTGGGTGGATCCAGCTCAACGAAGGAGCCGAGACCGCCGTAGATATTTGATGATTCGGGTCGAACTGACGATGTCGATGCGGGCTCTTGCATCTGTTGCCCAAGCCAGGCCCATGCGCCCTCGCTTGGGGTGGCTGGAGTCGCAGGAAGTTCGACTGGCAGATCAGCCTGGGCCGCCCAGAGCGGCGCCGGGACCGGTGACACAGGACCGTGAATTTGCTCGCCAAGCCAATCCCAGGATCCCGCGCTATGCGCCGGCGTTGCGGGAAGCTGCTGGGACGAGCCGGGCTGCCATCCGATTTGCGGTGCCGGCATCGGCATCGATGAGCCAGCTCCGTGCATTTGCTCTCCGAGCCATTCCCAAGCTCCCACGCTCGGCGTGGCCGGCGTTGCCGGAAGCTCCTGCGGCGAGTCGGCCTGCCCAGCAACTTCCGCAAAAGGTTGACCCGGGTCCTGAGGAGGCGGCAATCCAAGTGCGCTGTTTGCCTGAAGGACTTGCTGGTAACGGCCGAGCCTGACCAGATCAGGGGTGATCTTGCCGTCCCCCGTTTCGCGCTTGTACTGCTCCACATCCTGGGCGAGGCCAGGGGGGGACAGTCGGCCGGCGATCGGCTGTCTGTCATGGGTCCGCAGCCAGTCACTCAGCCTGAACATGCGGCGAGTTTGCCTGTCGATCGTCTCTGGGTCGATCCTGGGTGTCGCCTTTTCCGCCGCCGCCCACCTGCGGATGAGGCTTGCGTCTGCATCATAAGGAGCCAGTCGACGGACATCAGCCGCCAGGCTGTTCCCGGCCCCCACCTCACGAAGCTTCTTCAAGGCCGCCTTGATGCGCCTGGCGCGGTCATTTGCGTAAGTATCGACGTCCTGATCGAGCTCAGCCTCCAGTTGGTAATTTTCCACGTCGGGATTTTCCAGCTGCGCGTTTTCCAATTCCCGGCGAATTCGATCGGCGATTGAGGGCCTGCCGGCCGTGCTCAGGCGCGCGCTCAAATGGCGCAAATCGGTCGCCGCATTCTTGATCGTGCCGTCGCTGAGGTTACCCGTCGCCTTGTTTCTGAAATCGTCGATGAGCTCCTCGTCGGCGGCAGCGACCCCGCGCGTCCGGCCCGGTTGCCTTGCATAATCAATTCGTAGATTCGTCGAAAAGGGCTCAGATTGCCCCGCCTCGCGCGAAGACTTTTCACTGCCGCTCCCTCCGAGGGCCTTGCCGATTCCCGACTTAAAGCGTGACCATAATCCTCGGCTTTTTCCGCTCTTGGTCGCCGCGGCAGGCTCCGCGTCCGAGAAGCTATAGCGTGCGCTGCTGAACAGGTCATCGCGCAAACTGGACTGCGGCGCTTGCGCCGGAGCGGGAAGCTGAGAGCGGGGAATGTCGACGCTCCGGCGCATCCCGCCTATCGAACTTTCCCTAAACGCAGCGTGTGGCGGCATCCGCATGGACCCACCCAGCTCATCCCGCCGAACTGCTCGTGCGCGTGGGGCAAGGGGCTGATCAGGCGACGTTGATTTGATTTCATCGGAACGATCGAGGCTCAAGCCCTCAAGCCGGCTTTCAAATTCAACTTCGGAGGGACTACCCTCTCGCTGCCCACTTCGGCCCTGCAGGGCAGCGTACTCCCGCAGCCAGGCTCCTGAATTGAAGAATGGGTCAACCGGATCCATCCTGCTCTCCTGATGTTTGTATTGGCAATGCAGCAATCCGTAGGGCGGTAGCAGATCGCCTAGCAAGACACGAATTCTGGATTGTTGTAGCTGCAACCTTTCGAAAAGCTGACGAGATCAGGACATTGCTGCGCGATTGACGGCCTCTTTACCCGGCTCCCCGCTTGGCGACAGGACGGGGGCGCTCCCGCTATTCGCACCTCTTCGGCCGGCCTCTTCCAGTCGACGAGATATCAATGGATTGCCCTGTCGCTCGTGAGAGGAATTCAAACATCACAGGCGGGATCAGTCAGCCGCGACAAGGATTATCGCGCAGGCACGATAGCTTCCGGCCATCGACCTTTGTCTTGAGCGACCAAAGCGAGTAGGTCCGATGCGGTAGCGCCCTCACCCGACGAGGCCTTCGAGCGGAGTACAGCTCGCCTTTGCGTCCCACCCTTCATAGCTCGGCAAGACGCAAGAAGAGCAGATCGGCGCAGCGCGCCTTCGAAGCGTGAAAGGACCTAGCCAGCGACTAGCGAGGCTTCTGCATCGATCTTTAGCTTCCGCCTCAGAGCAATGATGATTTCCCTGCGGCGGTTGAGACTTCATATTTCGAGGCCATGCGCTGCCAGCACGCGGTGCATGACGTCGCCTTTAATCTCGCTGGCGAGCTCGTTTCGGACCTGGGCTCCTAGCACGCGCTCGGCATCCGAATCGCCTAAAATACCGTGCTCGGCCAGTCGCTGATCCAAGCGGGTTTGAAACTCCTCGCCCATGGCTTCGACGAGCCGTTCTTGCATCGCTTCATATTCATCAGGAGCGATTCGTCTCAGCACCGTCTCCCACGGTTGCCAGCGGGTGGCCATGTAGCCGGTAAACTGGTTCGCTTCTTGCTCGCGGACCAAGTCCAAAGCGCGCGCTGCATCCTCGGATGTTACGTGAGAAACCGTCAGAAAGCGCATGTCAGGGGCGACGTGGATGAGCTCCAACGGCTCGCGCAGAAGATGTTGATAGGCTAAGTAGACTTCGACGTCGTCGACGTCCGGGTGCGTGGTGAAGAGCGAGTTGAGCCTGTCGCGCGCAATCCCGTCCAACACCTCCAGCCGGAACGCAACGCGGCCGCGCTGGATAAGCTCGCCGAGCCTATTATCGTACACCCCTTCCTCGACATCAGCATTAAGACGCGCGGCCCGCATCCCGTTCCAGTGCAGAGTAATACGGTCCTCGCAACTCGCGTTGGCTTCTAACGCGTGCGTGAAAAGCTGTTCGCGCAATCTCGGATTGGTCGCCGCCTGCCGCAGATCATCTGCCACGGCTTGCCGAAACTCGTCACGGCCAAAATTGACAGTCCCCCGCAGCCTTTCCAGGAACCGGGCGTAGTCCTGCGCGCCCGGTTCATCTGCAAAGTGCTGCCATTCAGACAGCGCTGCCGGATCATCTCCAAGCCAACGCGCGGCAGCCTCGTACAGAGGCACCTGTTCAAGATGCGGTGCTGCGATGTGAGCGCGGACTTCGTCCGGGAATGGGTTATCGCCGAACTCTACGTTTTGCAGCGCATTATCAAAATTCCCTGGTAGCAGATTTTCAGGCAGGCTGGTCAGTCGGTTACCGGTGAGAATTATCGCCTGGAGCCAACTTGGAACGGCTTCGGGGAGGTTGGCCAATTGATTGTTGCTGACGTCGAGTTCAACGAGCCACTGTGGGAGCGACTCGGGAAGTTCAGTCAGCTGATTGCCCCCAAGGGTGAGTGTGGTGAGGTTGCTCGGGAGAGCGTCGGGCAGCCTACTCAGTCGGTTGTTGCTTGCGTCCAAAATTCCCAGCTCTGCTGGGAGGCTATCTGGGAGACTGGTCAACCTGTTATAGCTCACGTCGAGGTGATAGAGGCTCGACGGAAGAGCGTCCGGCAAGCTTGTCAGCTGATTGTGGCTAAGAAGAAGCTCGCGCAGACCCGGCGGCAGGCTAACGGGGAGCCTGCTTAGCTCATTGTGACTGGCGCGAAGATCCCGCAGCCTCGGCGGGAAGGCGGCAGGCAAAACAGTTAGCGAGAGGGAGGACAAATCGACCGAGTCCGAACTGGTGCCGTCCGCAGCCCTGATTCGCGAGCGCCCTTGTCGCCTGTTCTCGGCTTCGCCCTGTCCTTCTTCGGCAACCCAGCCGTCCAGGATTCGCGCGCGCTCGGAGGCCGGAGTACGATACCCTGTCAGGCCCTCGACCAAATTGGCAAGGGCACGGTTGAAAACGCCGAGGTAGCTTTCCCGCTCTCCTTCATCAAAAGTATCGGGGCCGGAAGCTGCGCTCCCTTGTGTCCGTCCTGTGTCCATCACTTTTCTCCGTCATCAGAAACTTAAGGAATGCGCCTGCTGCATTGCAGGCTGAGAGCCTCGAGCTAGCACGACAATCATTCACGCAGGCGCACATGCGCAACTGGAGGCCCAATGCAGTCGAAGGGCTACAGCTTTAATCGAGCTCGAGGCGACGAATAGATCGACGCAACTGTATCGTTTGCTGCCATACGTGGGCAGATCTGTAAGACCGCCAACGTGAAAGCATTCCGCCCCTAGCAACGACACCTGTCGATCAGCTGACGAGTTTCGCTGCGGAGCAGCAAAGTCACTCGGGGCCACCCATAGCAAAGGCCAGCCTTGAATGGGCTGAAGTGGCACATGACACATGAAAGGACCGCCGCGGAGTTGAGCGCTCGAGGCCTGTGCTCTTCATTTCGCGCACTCGACCGAAATGGTTTCCTGCCTTGCCCTTGAGGTAACGTAGCGTTGCCGCGTCAAGGCTCGATTTGTAGGCCGCTCGGTCGGTTGGCGCGAAAACGGGAGGGCGGATAACGACCCGCGATTGCGACCGATTCACTGGTCCGATGAGCTGTACCAACTTTATGCCGAGCCGTCGCCGCTAGCTGCAATAGGCTGTCAGCTTGTCGAAAGATAAGTGTCGTAGGTCCTAGAGCGTGTCGTCGCCAGCTGAGTTGGCTCGCTGTGATGGGAAAGTGGAATGGATCCTTTTGAGGCAGAACAGATTGGGCGCAGCGCTGGCATCCCTTCTGCGTCGTCCGGCCAAGAGGGGGCGGAGAGCGGCGGAATGGCACAGTGGGATACGATCGCGGCAGATCTCGCAGCGAACTCCGGACATTTGGCGCGTGGGGCGGCCGAAGACGAAGATGAGCTAGAAAATTGGGTTGCCGAACAGCACGTCGGTCCTCTTGAGGACCGGGAAGAAGCCGCAAGGCGGATAAATGAGCGGACTGAAGACGCCATACTGGGTCTCCAGTCGCTGTCTCTTACCAGTCTTCCCAGACTTCCAAACGAAATCGTCGTGCTCGATGTGCCCTTTAATCGGCTTACCAATCTGCCCGACGAACTCCCAGCTTCGCTCCAACGCCTTAACTTGAGTGGCAATCAGCTGACCAGCCTGCCCGCGCTGCCGCGCGGGCTCAGAGGTCTCGACGTGAACTCCAATCGGCTAGAGAGCCTACCTGCCGTCCTGCCTTCGCAGCTTCAGTTTCTCTCCGCTAACTACAATCGCTTGCCGAATCTGCCCGAAGACCTCCCTTCTTCGCTCCGATTTCTCTACGCCAGCCACAATGAGCTGACGAATCTGCCCCAGGTTTTGCCTGGCTCGCTCGAGTTTTTTGACGTAAGCCAAAATGAAGTGATGCATCTGCCGGCGCCCCTGCCTGCTTCACTCGAGTTTCTCGACGTGAGCCAAAACCATTTGACGAGTCTGCCAGAGGACCTGCTGACGCGCTTTGGCGTTGGCACCACCATAGTTTTGACCGACAATCCGCTAGCCGCGCAGGTGCTGACGAGCTTGGATGCAGCCCTAAACGCGGAGGATTATGCTGGTCCGACCGTCCACTTTTCGCGCGACGAGGAAGGTGTGCTGTCCGAGACAGACGATGAACAGGCCGACGCGCTCGCCGAGAGGGTCGCAGACTGGCTCAGAGAAAATCCACAGGACGGCGATCAGGAGGTGCTGGCGGCGTGGCAGAGCTTTGCTGAAAACCCGGGCGCACAGGAATACGGCCTTTTCCTTGGCGAACTGTTCGACTCCGTCAATTCTGACAATGAAGAATTCCGCCTTTCGGTAGCCAATGACTTGCGGCAGGTGGCGAAAGATCCGCAATTGCGTACGCGCTACTTTCAACTGGCCCTTGACGCCAACGAGAGCTGCGAGGACCGCAGAACTTTGACCTGGAACAGCATGCAGACTGCACGCCTCATCGCAGACGTCGAGAACGGCGCCTACAACAACAAGGCCCGGCTTCCCGATCTCGTCGCACTGGGCCGGGTCATGTTCCGCCTGGACGCGCTGGAGGTGATTGCGCACGAGAAGGTTCATTCGCTACGCTCGGGTAACAACGTCGAAGACATTGATGCGATTGAGGTCTTTCTAGCTTATCAAAATAAGCTCCGCGAGCGGCTAGGACTGCAACACGTCGCCCCGAACATGCGCTTCTTTGAGGCTTCCGGTGTGACCGACGCTGACGTTGACAGCGCAGAGGCATCCGTTCGGAACCGAGAGGTGGCGGAATTCGCCGACTATTTGTCGGTAGACTGGGGACCTTGGGACGACGTCGTGCGACGCATCGCCCCCGAAGACCACGCCGAGGCGAGGGACCAGCTCATTGCTGCAATGGGGACGGAGTTCGACAGCCGGTTGCAGCAACAACTCGCCGATCAAGGTTTGATCGGGGCCGAAGCTGACCTGGTCGAAGATGCCAAGCGGACGTTAGGCCCCGCAATTCGCAAACAAATCGCCCGTGAGATCAAGGGGGCTCTTAGAGACAAAGTGCTCAATGAGCACGGCCTCACATTGTGAAGTGGCCTGTACCGTAGGCTTGCCGTTCCCGCTGGTGGCAGAGCCAGCCTGCGGATTCCGCTCAATGTCGCCAGCATTCGGAGATCATCTCGCCCACCGTTCCGCGATGATGTCGCCCGCGTGACGAGGCCTCTTCTGGCTCCGACCACCTCAAGCATCCTCAGACTGACGAAACGGCGCGATGAGTTCCCTTGATCAGTTCATCGTCAAACAGAACATGCATTGGATCAATCGTTCGATCGAGGACTACCTCGGAATCGGTGCGACGATCGACGATGTCATGGCCCTCATTGGGAAATGGCTGACGGAACGAAAACGGTCGACGCACTCCGCATCGCCAGGCGTTATCGAGCTCGGTGCGTCATGGCTCAGTTAGTTCTTTGACTCCGGAACTCTATCGTCCGACCAGGCTCTTCATGTGCCCGAGCAGGTAAGATACGAGGTTCATGATCCGCTCGTACTTCATGGCATAGCGATCGGAAGCACTTTATACCGTCGGTCGTTCTTCTCGGAGAACGCCTGCTTGAAAAGCCGCGGGCACTCAATCCAATCCCGCAGCCGTAGAGAAGCCGATGCACCCGCTCCAGCAGAGCCAACGGTTCAAGGCAATGGCTGGTGAACAGAGGGGCTTCGTCACGGCCCGCCGCCGTGCGTTTTTCGTGAACGAGCAGATCCAAATGCCCTGCTTGGCGACGGTGCGCTATCTGTTTCGCTAGGCAAACGGACGACTTTCCGAGCTCTGCGCAGATACTACAGAGCATCGCTTTTTGGTGAGTATTCCCCCAGTCCCGTTCAAGACGTGCTGTGCAGAACCCGACAGCAAATTGCGATCAAGCTGATCTGAGATCGCAAAAAGATGATGGTCTGAGCCAAGCTCGGGATCCTGGCATGTCGATTGCTACGAGGTGCCTGCTACATCATGCACCAAGTGAATCCCAAAGGTCGAGCCAGACCCAACTTGCCGTCCGAAGCAAGTTCCTACATAGAAGCGGCGCTGTTAACTGCCGCTCCGTCAACGGAGCCAGGTCATGCTGATTGACACATCCGAAATCCTCGCCTCCATTCGCATCAATAAACAGGAAGCGCAGGAGCGCCCGACCGCGGCGCTATGCGAATGGCCTGGTTGCAAGAATAAGGCTGCGCATCCCGCGCCCAAGGGCCGCGGCAATGCGCGTGGCTACTGGCACTTTTGCATCGGGCATGTCCGCAAATACAATCAGTCCTATAATTTCTTCTCGGGGATGGACGCGGAAGCGGTCGCCCGTTACCAGAAGGATGCGCTGACCGGTCATCGTCCGACCTGGAAGATAGGCGAGAACATCACTGCTAGCAAAGGGACCGGCAGCACTGCCAATTTCGAGGACGACTGGCATACCCTCTGTACGCTCGCCGAGCTGAACGGACGCGCCAGTGCCCGCCCACGCGCGAAGGCCAAGCCCGAGGCACGCGAGATTTTCAATGCCCGAGGCAAAGCGTTGCAGGTGATGGGCCTCGATGCCAATGCGACGCTCGGCGACATCAAGGCGAAGTACAAGACGCTCGTTAAACAGCACCATCCTGATGCCAATAGCGGCGACCGATCTGGCGAGGACCGCCTAGTCGAGATCATAAAGGCGTACAAGTACCTGAAGACGGTGGTGCGCGAGAACTAGCCCAATTTCATTGGCGCTCAGCGGTGCTTCAGAGAGCTCTAGTCTTGCCGGGGCTCTGCAGTTTGACTTTCCTGACCTACCCTTCGGCCAAGCATGATAAGCAGCTTGTTTTTTTCCGCGCAGCGCCAGCAATAAGGAAAAGATACGGCTAGACCGTGCGCAAGTGCGACTGTATCGGCCCGGCGCGCCGAGTTTGTGAGATGCCAGACGTTCTGTCCCGTCCCGACAGTCGAGCCGCTACCACAGGCGGTTCCATCTCGAAGCTTCGCCAGGAGTGTCGGTGGGGCCTGACAGGGACCGCCGCCGTCGATCTGATCTCCGCGTTATCCGAAGTAATACTGCCGTTTCCTCACCGTCACTGTTGCTTTGTGTTCTCTCGATGCCGGTCAGTTGTTATCCAGTCTGTGGCACCTCCAAAGAAAGCTTTCAGCGACCATCTCGAGGCTTGGCTATCGGTCAATTGATAGGAGTGAGGTTCGCGGCCTGAGGGGTTAGCCCCTGCCCCGACGGATCTATATTCGGCATAGTAACTCGTGCTCAAGGAGCTGGTTTTGCCCGGATCCCATTCTCGCCAGCCCTCCGCAACGACGCGCGCATCTATCTTTGTCGACAGAAAGATCACTGTGGCGTAAGGCCGCCAGGGCCGGCCCAACGCGATGTCGCGCGCCGCAGCGTCGGCACTTAGGAGGCAATGATCAAAAACAAAGCCGCTGTCCTCATCCGGAGCTGCCTTACTCTGGGCGGTAAAGACGACCGCTTGATTGGCGATGCCGTGCAACTCACACTGTCGGAACCAGGCCTTGGCATTGCCAAAGACGAAATCGACATGCCCTTCGATGTAGCAGTTCGAGAAGTATTGGCGTGACATTCTGCCGTTTGGACCCTTGCCGGCAAAAAGCGTGTCCTGGGCGCCGAGCAGGCGAACGCGCGTAACGACGTCCTTGTCTCCGGTAACGGAAAGTGCAACCGCTTGCGAGCGTGGATTGGCCGGATTGAGGGCGTAGTCATTCTGGATCGACAAATTGTCGAGCCGGAAGTCATCCCCAGTGGCACTCAACGTCGCCGAGCGGGCGGTTCCTCCTACATTGATAGCGCCGTCGCCATACACAATGACGGTATCCTCCGGATTGCTACCAGTCCCTGAGAGATGAACGCCGGATTTGGGGATTATGACCTTCTCACGATAGATGCCCGGCGTGATCAGGACATTCCCGCCTTCCGCCGGCAAAGCATCGATGGCTTGCTGTACGGAATGATAATCTGCATTTTCGGCATGCGACACCAACAGTGGCTGAGCGTAAGCCGCCGGGATCCAGAAACATCCCGCCAGAACTACAGCGCGGCGAACGAACATTCTCATGTGATCTTACACTTCGTTCAGTCAGCGGCACCTTGGGCGCAGTTGGTAAGCGTGTCTCAGCGGGACAGCCGCCGCGCCCAGCCAACACATTTTTCGCGCGAAATCCGCACCTCCACGTCAGGTTCGCATCCGAGCTTGGCAAGCCGTCGGACAATCGTAACAGAAGGCAGGACAAGAAGCTCACCTTCGTCAACACCGTCGTTTTGACTACGCGTAACTCACCACCCGAGTTCGCCGGCGGATGCCGTGCTTACCCTTTGCCGTCGCGGAATGCCCCGGAACAAACCTCGGACCCGCGCAGCAGCGGTCCTGCAGCTCGCCCCGGCAGCGGCGGCGATACGTCGGACTGATCTGCGGTGACTTTCGCGTGCTCAACTTGCCAAGTCGCGGTCCTGGAAAATCGGACATCTTCGAGTGTCACGTCAAGTGCATGCCCCTCGTCTAGGCCGCGCATCAGCAACAGACCGGTGTCACCATGCACGTGACGGAGAACGATTTGCCGATAGACCGGAATCTTAGTGCCTTGAGCGCGTGGATCATATTTTGCGTCGAAAGACACCGGCCACCGGTTGCCCCGCAGGCACACGTACTCATAAGTCACACCTTCGACCAGACCGCCTCGACTAACATCGCTCTTGATGCGCAGACCCGACGTCGTGCCGTCCAATGTCAGATTGCGCACCAATATGTCTCTGGCACCGGAATTCACCTCACTGCCGATCGACATGCCATGCCCCGACCCGAAATAATTATCGATAATCGAGATATGGCTGCTTGAACCATTGTCGCCGGCCTTGATTGCGACGTTGTCGTCTCCCGTGCGGATCAAGCTGTGGGTGATGGTCACATCCTGACTCGCGCCAACGTCGATGCCGTCAGTGTTGCGGGCATCCGCGGGCGTATCGATCGAGAGGCCCCAAAATGTGGCACCTTCGCCCCGGTTCATCGCGATATGAAAATTGGGAGCGTTGCGCAAGGTGACACCAGAGAACGTGATGTTTTGCGCTTGATCGATCTGGATCAAGCGCGGGGCGTTCTGGTGGCCGCCTTCGGCTTGGGCGCGCCGGGCAAGCTGCCACCACGTCTCCGCACTGCCGGCAATCAATGCGCCGCCCTGACCATCGATGATGCCTTCTCCGTAGATGCCGCCGCCTCGCGTCTTAGAAAAGCTGATGAATGGCCGGCAACCATCGCCCTTGTCCGCAATGCGCCCACATTGTCCGAGACCCTTGTCGTAAGCAGCAGGTTCGGGGATGGCAATCAGCGAGGCACCACGTCCGACCCACAACGTCACGCCCGATTTCATCTCGAGTGGGCCCGAGCGGAATTCGCCACGCCCTAAATACACGGCGGCTCCGGAAGGACATTGATCGATAGCATCTTGCAACATGGTGGTATCTTGCTTGCCAGACGGCACGGGGCGGTCGCACACCGTCTGAGGTGCAACAGGTTCACTGATAATCCGGCGGTCTTGGGCTTTCGCTGGTGGGAAGCCAAGCAAAGAGGTGAGTACGGACAATATTGCCAAATTACGAAAACGCTTTCTCATCGATCTCCTCGTGTTTTGTCCCGCGCATCTCTAGCCGTTGCTGTCTATTGCCGAGCACTAGCTTGATCGAGCCGCCGCGCCAGGTACTGGCCGACGCAAGATGACATTTATAAGACGCGGCATTGGCCCGGACCGCGCGCCCCCAACGGTAGCACTCCGCGCTAACGCAATAACGTGGTGTGGGATGCCTAATGCTGTAACCGCTTCGTTAAACGATCAGCAGAAGCTGGATGCCGGGAACAAGCCCGGATAAAGACCTCGTCTCACCTCGCATCGGCCCGCAGCAGCGTATCCACTGTGATCGTGCCCCGCGCCCGTGAGACGCAAGTGCGGATCTTCGTGTTGCTTTGCTTCTGGTAATCGCTGAAAACGACGTCGCGATGGTCGCTCTCGCCGTCGACGGCGACGACGTCGATGGCGCAGAGGCCGCATTCGCCGCGCTTGCCGTCGGATATCACCTCGAAGCCGCTGGCGTTGAGCACGTCGAGCATCGAACGCTCGCGCGGAATCTCGAGCTCCACATCGGTGTCCTTCAGGCGCACGCGAAAGGTTTCGGTCGGCAGCGTGCCGCTGGAGCCGAAGGTCTCGTAGCGCAGATCTGACAGCGGATGGCCGGCGCCGATCCAGGCGTGGCGGGCGGCATCGAGCATGCGCATCGGGCCGCAGAACAGCGCGAGGGTGCCCTTCGGCAGCGAAGCGAACAGCGCGTCGAGATCGAGCCGCTTGCCCTCGCCGCTGGCATGGACGACCAACCGATCACCCAGCAGGCCTGCGATGTCATCGAGATAGGCGGCATCCGCACGCCCGCGCACGGCGTAGTGCAGCGTGACATCAGAGCCGCGGCGCGGCAGCAGATCGCGCGTCGAGACCAGCGTTGCGGGAATCCAGGTTTCGATGAAGCGCATGGTGCCCTCAATCGGTTGTGGTCTTGATCAGCGCGAGCGCCGGCAAGAGGTCGAGATGGGTGCGATTGCGCAGTGCGAGGCGGAGATTGCGCACGGCAAGCCGGGCGTGCTCGCGCATGATCGCTTCGGCCCGCGCTCCCTCGCGGTTCTCGATCGCGTCGATCACGACGCGGTGGTGCTCCTGCCCGATGATCAGGATCTGCTGCGCCTCCGGCAGCGCCGACTGGGCCATGACGAAGCCGCTCGGCGAGGCAAACGGCAGCGCGGAGGCGCGGTCGATCTGCCGGATCAGCGGCGGGCTGCGCGAGAGCTCGGTCAGCAGGGCGTGGAAGCGCGCGTTCAGCGTGACATAGGCCGAGAAGGCCTCGATCGAGATCGGGACCTGACGCAGGAGATCATCGATCGCGAGATGGCATTCTTTCAACGGCTCCAGCTCGCGCGCGGAAACGCCGCGCTCGGCGGCGAAGCGTGCGGCAAGGCCCTCCAGGGTGCCGCGGAGCTCGATGGAATCGGAGATGTCGCGTTCGGAGAACGCCTTCACCATGAAGCCGCCGGAGGGGATCGCCTCCAGCAGCCCCTCCTCCTCCAGCCGCACCAACGCCATGCGCACAGGGGTGCGCGAGGCGCCCGTGGTCTCCACCGCCTGGAGCTCGGAGATGCGCTCGCCAGGCCGCAACGATCCGGACAATATCTGGTCGCGCAGCGCGAGCTGCGCCTTCACGGTCTGCGAGACGGAGCGGTCGACCTCGGCCATGCCCTACTCCGCGGCCTGCAGATGCTGCGGCCCGTTTTCCTTCGCCACCATCTTGTCGATCAGCTTGCGCATCCACATCGCGCCGGCGTCGATGTTGAGATTGTAAAAGATGCGGTCCGGGTTCTCGTCCATGGCGCGCTGCTGCGCTTCCAGGATCAGCTCGTCCTCGCGGAAGATGCTGGAGACGCCTTCGCGGAGTTCGGTGGTGAGGCGCTGCTCGCCGAGCCGGTAATT
>NZ_FOQM01000038.1 GCF_900113735.1 Bradyrhizobium sp. Gha | reverse complement strand
CCGGTCTCGACCACCGAGATCAGCGACCGGAGCATGCGGATATCGAGACTGATGAGGTTCATGCGGCGTCCATGTCGCCCAGAATTTATGCAAGTTCCATGCTAGCACATCTGCGCGGACCGACCTGGGGGGCGCCCCGTTCGCGCAGCGTTGCTGGCATACTGAATATCGACATAAGCCGGAGCGGCGCGCATGAACGCCGCCCCACCAAGCCCAGCGAGCACAAAACCCACGCGCCGGAATCTGCTCGCGATCGCCGCCGCCGAGCGTTTGACGAAAGCCTTTCAATTGCCAGAGTTCCATCGGCCGCTGCCCTTTGTTGGGCCACGAACAAACCTGAAGCGGCCATATTTGAGTCAGAGTGATCTCCGGTGAGGGAGGCGCTCTGATGAAGAAAGTTCTGATCACTGCCATTGTGATGCTGGCTGGCGTGCCTGCAAGCGTCGTCGCGCAGGAGCGCGCGGGCTCTGCGGCGCTCGGAGCCGTGTCCGGCGCGGTCGTGCTGGGGCCGGTCGGTGCCGTTGCGGGCGCAGTGATCGGCTATACCGCCGGCCCTTCGATCGCCCGGTCATGGGGCGTGGGAGGCTCGCGCGCGGCAAGGCACCGGCAGCCGCCGCGTCGTGAGGCGTACGGCGCTACTGCCACCAGTGCCCCGCCACGCACGCGCGGGGCGATGGAAGTCAACGCTCAGATGAGAGCGGCCAGCAATCCGCCGGTCCAAGCCGCTCCCGTGGTGCAGCCGGCGCAAGTTGCGCCCGCGGCGCAAGCGGCCACCACGACGCCACCCGTTCAGGGATTCGACTGAAAGGACCCTAGGCTGCGGTGGTCTTCGGCCGCAGCCTGTCCATCGTCCGCAGGATTACCGGGCATCATCGCAGCGAGATCCGTCAGTGTCATGCCGGTGTCGAGCCCGTGACACGGACGTAGAGCTGATGCGGGCCGGGGAGCATCGCAAGCGTCAATTCGCGCGCCTTCGGCTTCTTGTAGGCGACGACGAAGTCTTCGAGGTCGATGATCAACGCGTCGGCCTTGCCTTCGCTGGCCGTTGCGAATTTGCGCGGGGCAATCGCCCGGCACGAACAGCATCGAACGGATCAGTCCGGCCATCGAGGTTTCCTTCCCTGCGAAATAACAGCAAGCGTAGCTTTGCTCGGCATGACGCCATGCATGTCAGACACGGTTGATAGACAAATTCACGTATCTGTATGCGGTCTTTCGAGCTAAAGAACGTAAGCGAAGGGATGTCGGGGCGCGGTAAGCGGCCACGGCCTGCGCGGGGAACGCGATCGGGAGATGGCGCCATCGCGGCTCCCAATAAAGGAGGTCAAGGGAATGGATTTCGCGCTCACTGATCAGCAGGAAGCCATTCGCGACGCCATCGCAAAGATCTGCCAAGGCTTTCCCGATGCCTATTGGCTGAAGAAGGACCACGACGGCGGCTTCCCGCACGACTTCCACAAGGCGCTGGCTGACGCGGGCTGGCTCGGCATCTGCGTGCCGGAAGCCTATGGCGGCTCCGGGCTCGGGATCACTGAAGCCGCGATCATGATGCGCACCATCGCGGAGTCGGGCGCCGGCATGTCCGGCGCCTCTGCGGTGCACATCAACGTGTTCGGCCTCAATCCTGTCGTCGTGTTCGGCACCGAGGAGCAGCGCAAGCGCATGCTGCCACCGATGGTCGAGGGCCGCGAGAAGGCGTGCTTTGCCGTCACGGAGCCCAACACCGGCCTTAACACCACGCAGCTCAAGACCCGCGCGGTCGCCAAGAACGACCGCTACATCGTCAATGGCCAGAAGGTATGGATCTCGACCGCGCAGGTCGCGCACAAGATCCTGCTGCTGGCGCGGACCACGCCGCTCGAAGACGTGGGCTCGCCGACCCACGGTCTCAGCCTGTTCTACACGGACTTCGACCGCAACAAGATCAAGGTCCATGAGATCGAGAAGATGGGCCGCAAGATCGTCGATTCCAACGAGCTGTTCTTCGAGGACTTTGAAATTCCCATGGAGGACCGCATCGGCGAAGAGGGCAAGGGTTTCGAGTACATCCTCGAAGGCATGAATCCCGAGCGTATCTTGATCGCGGCGGAGGCCGTCGGCCTCGGCAAGCTCGCACTGTCGCGCGCGACCGAATACGCCAAGACGCGCGTCGTGTTCAATCGCCCGATCGGCAAAAATCAAGGCATCCAGCATCCGCTCGCGGTGAACTGGGTCGAGCTCGAGGCGGCATGGCTGATGGTGATGTCCGCGGCCTGGCAATACGACGAGGGCATGCCCTGCGGCGCCGCGGCGAATGCTGCAAAATATCTCGCCGGCGAAGCCGGCTTCTCGGCGTGCGAGCAGGCGGTGATGACCCATGGCGGTTTCGGCTATGCCAAGGAATTTCACGTCGAGCGCTATTTGCGCGAGGTGCTGATCCCGCGCATCGCGCCGGTCAGTCCGCAGCTCGCGCTCAGCTTCATTGCGGAGAAAGTGCTGGGCCTCGCCAAATCGTACTGAGCAGGTCGCTCTGAAGGTTCTATTCGGCGGCGATCCGCTCCATCGCCATGGCGCGGAGTTTTGCGCGCTGGATCTTGACGCCATTGGCGCTGTCGGTGACCGGGAAGGCATCCACGACATAGATCCGTGCCGGCACCTTGTAGCCGGCGAGCCGCTCACGCAGACGCGCGACCAGGGTTTCCTGCTGCGGCGGTCGACCGGCCGGGATGACGAAGGCGACGCAGCGCGCCTGGCCTTTCAGATCGACAGCGACGGCCTGGGCGTCGGCGACACCGGCACAGGACTTGAGCTCGTCCTCGATCTCGCCGGGCGCGACCAGAAAGCCGCCGAGGCGCATGGCGTCGCCGGCGCGGGTTTCATAGACGAAGGTGCCGTTGCCGCGGAGACGGCCGATATCGCCGGTCCGGAAGAAGCCGTCCGCGGTGATGGCCTCGCGCGTCGCTTCCGGGTTGTTGAAATAGCCGAGGAAGCGCGATGGCGCGCTGATCTCGATCTCGCCGGAGACGCCGGGAGCGGTGAGCTCGCCGGTCTCGGTATCGCGCACGCGCACCTTCGCCTCTGATGACATCGGCCAGCCGCCGCCCTCGATGCGATCGGCGAAAGCGTCGCTGAGACGGCCGATCGAGAACAACGCCTGCACCTCGCTCGAACCGTAGAGGCCGAACAGCGGCAGGCCGCGCGTCTCGGCCTCTGCAGCCAGCTCGCGCCAGCCGGGCTGGAACGCGGCATAGCCGCAGACTTCGAGATGCGGGAACGGTCGCGGCGCGTGGGTCAGTCCGAGGATGCGGCGAAACATCTCGTCGGAGCCGAACGCGTGTGTGATCTGCTGCTCGCTGAGGATGTTGAAAGCCGGCGCCGCCTCGAAAGCATCGAGCACGTGGACGGTCGCGCCGGCCGCGATGAAGCCCAGCAGGCTCGTCATGCCGAAGGTGCCGCAGAATGGCAGCATCGCCAGCAGTGCGTGACGCTGCGGCGAGAGCTGGAGCGCCTTGGCAACGGCTTTCGCGTGGCTTGCGAGCGTTCGCTGCGAATGCGCCACCAGCTTCGGCCCTTTTGTCGTGCCCGATGTGGTGTAGAGCAGTACGGGCAGGTCGATGTCTTCTTGGGCGGGAGTCAGCGGATAAGGCTTCTCGAACGCATCGAAGCGCACGCAGGGCCATTTTGTGGGGATCGCATCCGCGCCGATCGTCGCGACCTTCTGCAGGGCCGGCACCTCTTCCCGGGCGATGTCGGCGAGAATGGCCGCGAAATCGATCGAGCGAAACGCGGCCTCGGCCACCAGCAGCTTGGCGCCGGACAATTTCAGAAGATGCGCCACCTCAGCGCTGCGATATCGCGTGTTGACGGCGGCGACGATCGCACCAAGCCTGGCGGCGGCGAACAGCAGCGCGATCCATTCGACCCGGTTGACCAGCCAGACCGCGACGACGTCGCCTTTGTCGATGCCCTGCGCGGCAAGCCAGGCGGCGGTCTGCTCGACCTTCATCGAAAATTCCGTACGCGATACGGGCGTGCCGTCGAACACGAAGGCGGCTGATGTCTCCGATCCGATCAGCGATTGCAGCGAAACATCGTCGGCATGCATGGCCACCGGAGTAGCCCGATCGCGCAAACCTGTCTACTTGGTGCCGAACATCCGGTCGCCGGCATCGCCCAGGCCCGGCACGATATAGCCGTGGTCGTTGAGCCGCTCATCGATCGCGGCGGTCCAGACCGGCACGTCCGGATGTTCGTCCTGGAACTTCGCAACGCCCTCCGGCGCTGCCAGAAGGCAGACGAAACGGATGTCGCGGGCGCCGCGGTCTTTCAGCAGCGAGGCGCCGGCGGAGGCCGAATTGCCGGTCGCAAGCATCGGGTCCATCAGGATCACGGTGCGGTCCGACAGGTCCTGCGGCGCCTTGAAATAATATTCCACGGCCTGCAACGTCTCGGGGTCGCGGTAGAGCCCGATATGGGCGATGCGGGCCGAAGGCATCAGCGCCAGCATGCCGTCGAGGAAGCCGACGCCGGCGCGCAGGATCGGCGCTAGCGTGAGTTTCTTGCCGGCGATCTTCGGCGCCTGCATCGGCGAGATCGGCGTCTCGATCTCGACCAGCTCCAGCGGCAGGTCGCGCGTCACCTCGTAGCCGAGCAGCATCCCGATCTCGTTCAGGATCTCGCGAAAGCTCTTCGTCGAGCGGTCCTTCTCCCGCATCAGGGAGAGCTTGTGCTGAACCAGGGGGTGGGCGACGACGTTGACGCTGCTTGTGCTCATGCAGCCGGTCTAACACGGTTCCGTGAAACTGCGCCAGATCGGCCGGGCGTTTTCCGCAAGAGCCGGGACGGCCTATCCCGTCACCGCGATCGCCGTTCCTGCCGGGTTGCTCGCCTGATAGGCAGCCATGGTCAATTCGCGGTCGGCCACGAAAGTGATCGAGGGCTCTAGACCCCGAGCCCACGCGCTGCGAGCGTGATCACGATGCTCAGGATCGCACCCCAGATCAGGCTCAGCGTCATGGTCAGGATGGTTATGGTGACCGCGTGCTCGAGATGTCCCTTGAGAAGCGGCATGCTAGCTGTCCGAGGTGGGTGCAGATGAGAGGCGCAGACCCAGGAGCATCCTCGGCGAGACGAAGATTGCAGTCTTGAGTACGATGAGCGCAGTGAGCACGCCGCCCCTCGAGAGCACCGCAAGTGCACGCGGCGCGATGGGCATGAGCCGTGGCTTGCGCTCCTTGAGCATCGTGGCATCGGAATGCGAGACGGGCGGTGCTGCTGTCATATAGGGGCGCCATAAGGGCTGCACGCCAAGGCTCAGCGTGCGATCAGCTGAAGTTCTCGCAGGCCGCCGGCTCATAGAGCGGGTGCGGCGCGGGGCGCATCTGGGGAACGCTCGGACGCGGAGCTTCCATGGCCAATTCCTGGACCTCCACGAAGGCCGACATCAGCGCGACCGCGAAGTCGCCATGGCATCCCTCGATTGCCGCGTCGAGCCAGTCCGGCAGTTCGCGTTCGCGCGACAGTGCACAGTGCCATTCGCCCTCATCGTAGGCGATGCGACGGACGCGCCACAGCGGCAGCTCCAGCTCCATCAGCGCCAGGGCCGCATCGGTCCAAGCCTCGGCGTCGATCAGGCGCATCACGCGCGCAGTGCGCTCGGACTGCCCGAGCGAAGGAAAGCGGCGGCAGGCCTTGTCGACGATCTCGAGCATCAACGGCCGCGTCATGCCTTGCGCGTTGTGCAGGCGGTCGGTGAGGGCCGGTGGATCGTAGTGTTGGAAAGCGACGGTCATATCAGACCTCCTGGAGCGGGCGTCGGTCAGTCGGCCGGCCTGTTCAGGATGGCGGGAAGGGCATTGGAAAACGAGACGGGAAGGGGTTGGGAGATATAGGAATCTCATAAGCACCGGCCCCATCCGCGCGGGATGCAATGCGTCGCCGGCGCCCCGTCCTTTATGAGATTCCTATAACTTCGCCGGAGCCCACGTCTCGAAAACCTATGTGCGTGGTGGCACTTCAGCACGGTCAAAAGTCCGGGCTGGCCCAAGGCAATGCGTTGCGCTTGCTTCCACGAGCTCTGCCGGACCCCGAGAACGGTTGCTCCCGATAGCGGGCGTAACCAGGAGCATCCTCATGACGGACATTCTCATGCTGGCGCTGGGCTTCGGCTTCTTTGCCCTTGCGATCGGCTACACCTACGCCTGCGAACGGCTGTGACGGAGCGGATCATGATCTTCGATTATGCGCTCGCCGGCGCCGTCTCGTTCGGCCTCCTGATCTACCTCACCTATGCGTTGCTGCGCCCGGAACGGTTCTGAGCCGTGCTGCCGCTTGTCGAATTGCTGCTGGCGCGCGTCGCGCTCGTCGGCAGCCCGCTAGTGGTGCCCCTGCCGTTGTTGCGCCGGACACCAAGCCCGAAGGGTTGATTCCATGACTGTGATCGGTTGGCTCCAGATCATTCTATTCTGCGTCGTCATCGTCGGGCTGACAAAACCGCTCGGCTGGTACATGACGCGCGTGTTCAATGGCGAGAAGACGTTTCTCTCGCCGGTGCTGCGTCCGATCGAGGCCGGCATCTACTGGATATCAGGCGTCGATGAGAGGCGCGAGCAGCATTGGCTGACCTACACGGTCGCCATGCTGCTGTTCCATGTCGGCGGCTTCCTGATCATTTACGGTGTGATGCGCCTGCAGGCGGTGCTGCCCTTCAATCCGGCCGGGCAGACGGCGGTTGCCGAGGATCTGTCCTTCAACACCGCGATCTCCTTCATCACGAACACCAATTGGCAGAACTACGGCGGCGAGAGCACGATTTCGTATTTCGTGCAGATGGTCGGCCTGACGCACCAGAACTTCCTGTCGGCCGCGACTGGCATCGCGCTTGCCGTGGCGCTGATCCGCGGCTTCTCGCGTGCCTCGATGCGCACCGTCGGCAATTTCTGGGTCGATGTCACCCGCTGTACGCTCTACGTGCTGCTGCCGATCTGCGTGATCTACACGCTGTTCCTGGTCTGGCAGGGCATTCCGCAGACGCTCGGCGACTATGTCGAGGCCACCACCCTCGAGGGCGCCAAGCAGACCATTGCGGTCGGTCCGGTGGCGTCGCAAGTCGCGATCAAGATGCTGGGTACGAATGGTGGCGGCTTCTTCAATGCCAATGCCGCGCATCCCTTCGAGAACCCGACCGCGCTATCGAATTTCGTGCAGATGCTGTCGATCTTCGTGCTGGGCGCCGCGCTGACCAATGTGTTCGGCCGCATGGTCGGCAACCAGCGCCAGGGCTGGGCGATTCTCGCCGTGATGGGCGTGCTGTTCATCGCCGGCGTTGCCGTGACCTACTGGGCTGAAGCCAGCGGCACCTCGATGCTGCAGGCGCTGGGTCTGACCGGCGGCAACATGGAAGGCAAAGAGGTCCGCTTCGGCATCGTTGCCTCCTCGCTGTTCGCCGTCATCACCACGGCGGCCTCCTGCGGCGCGGTCAACGCCATGCATGACAGCTTCACCGCGCTCGGCGGCATGATCCCGCTGATCAATATCGAGCTCGGCGAAATCATCGTCGGCGGCGTCGGCGCCGGCATGTACGGCATGCTGCTTTTCGTCATTCTGGCGATCTTCGTCGCCGGCCTGATGGTCGGCCGCACACCCGAATACGTCGGCAAGAAGATCGAGGCGCGCGAGGTCAAGATGGCGATGCTGGCCATCCTGGTGCTGCCGCTGATGATCCTGGGCTGGACCGCGGTCGGCGTGGTCTATCCGGCGGCGGTCGCCTCGATGGCGAATGCCGGCCCGCACGGTTTTACCGAGGTGCTCTACGCCTACACCTCGGGGACCGGCAACAACGGCTCGGCCTTTGCAGGCCTGACCGGCAACACCCTGTTCTACAACGTCACGCTCGCCAGCGCGATGTTCGTCGGCCGCTTCTTCATGATCGTTCCGGCGATGGCGATCGCGGGCTCGCTCGCCGCCAAGAAATCCATCCCGCCGTCGGTGGGCACGTTCCCGACCACGGGCGGGCTGTTCGTCGGCCTCGTCGTCGGCGTGATCCTGATCATGGGCGGCCTGACCTTCTTCCCGGCGCTTGCGCTCGGCCCGATCGTCGAGCACCTCGCGATGAACGCCGGCAACGTCTTCTGATTGTCTGGAGTGACCTCCATGGAAACCATGAAACTGCAAAAGCGCGCATCCGTCTCGGCGATGCTGGATCCCAAGATCGTCCTGCCCGCGATCCGCGCTTCCGTAGCCAAGCTCGATCCGCGGCTGATGATCAGGAACCCCGTGATGTTCGTGGTCGAGATCGTGGCTGCGCTCACCACCGTGATCTTCCTGCGCGATCTCGCCACCGGCGGCGCCAATCTCGGTTTCACCTTCCAGATCATCCTCTGGCTCTGGTTCACGGTGCTGTTCGCGAATTTTGCTGAAGCCGTAGCCGAGGGCCGCGGCAAGGCGCAGGCTGACTCGCTGCGCAAGACCCGCACCGAGAGCCAGGCCAAGCTGCTGAGCGGCGCCGGGCAGAACTACAAGCTCGTGCCGGGCACGAGCCTCAAGGTCGGCGACATCGTGCTGGTCGAAGCGGGCGACACCATTCCCTCCGACGGCGAGGTGATCGAAGGCGTCGCGTCCGTCAACGAGGCCGCCATCACCGGTGAATCCGCACCCGTGATCCGCGAGTCCGGAGGCGACCGCTCCGCGGTGACCGGCGGAACGCAGGTGCTGTCCGACTGGATCCGCGTCCGCATCACGGCGGCGCAAGGCTCGACCTTCATCGATCGCATGATCAAGCTGGTCGAGGGTGCCGAGCGCGCGAAGACGCCGAACGAGATCGCGCTCAACATCCTGCTCGCCGGCCTCACCATCATCTTCGTGTTCGCGACCGTCACCATCCCGAGCTATGCGGCCTATGCCGGCGGCTCGATCTCGGTGGTCGTGCTGGTCGCGCTGTTCGTGACGCTGATTCCGACCACCATCGGTGCGCTGCTGTCGGCGATCGGCATTGCCGGCATGGACCGCCTGGTGCGCTTCAACGTGCTCGCGATGTCTGGTCGCGCGGTCGAGGCCGCTGGCGACGTCGACACGTTGCTGCTCGACAAGACCGGCACCATCACGCTCGGCAACCGCCAAGCCACCGCGTTCCGTCCCGTGCGTGGAATCAGCGAGCAGGAACTGGCGGATGCCGCCCAGCTCGCCTCGCTCGCCGACGAAACCCCGGAGGGCCGTTCCATCGTGGTGCTGGCGAAGGAGAAGTATGGCCTCCGCGGTCGCGACATGGCCGAACTGGGCGCGACCTTCATTCCGTTCACGGCGCAGACCCGCATGAGCGGTGTCGATGCCGGCGGCTCGTCGGTGCGCAAGGGCGCGGTCGATGCCATGCTCAACTATGTCGGCGGGGGCGCGCCGCTGGCCGTGGCGTCGGGCAATACGGCGCGCGTCATCCAGCCTGCAGCGCTGTCCGAGATCGGCCGCGAGGTCCAGACCATTGCAGACGACATCTCGAAATCCGGCGGTACGCCGTTGGCCGTCGCCAGGGACGGAAAGCTGCTCGGCGTCATCCAGCTCAAGGACATCGTCAAGGGCGGCATCCGCGAGCGCTTTGCCGAGCTGCGCCGCATGGGGATCCGCACCGTCATGATCACCGGCGACAATCCGATGACGGCGGCGGCGATCGCCGCGGAAGCCGGTGTCGACGACTTCCTGGCGCAGGCAACGCCCGAGGACAAGCTCAAGCTGATCCGCGACGAGCAGGCCAAAGGCAAGCTGGTGGCGATGTGCGGCGACGGCACCAACGACGCGCCGGCGCTGGCGCAGGCCGACGTCGGCGTCGCCATGAACACCGGCACGCAGGCCGCGCGCGAGGCCGGCAACATGGTCGACCTCGATTCCAACCCGACCAAGCTGATCGAGGTGGTCGAGATCGGCAAGCAGCTCCTGATGACACGCGGGGCGCTGACGACCTTCTCGATCGCCAACGACGTCGCGAAGTATTTTGCGATCATCCCGGCGATGTTCCTGGCATTCTACCCGCAGCTCAACGTGCTGAACGTCATGAACCTGTCGAGCCCGCAGAGCGCCATCCTCTCGGCGATCATCTTCAATGCGCTCATCATCATCGGCTTGATTCCGCTGGCGCTGAAGGGTGTCCCCTATCGCGCGGTCGGTGCCGACGCGCTGCTTCGGCGCAACCTGCTGATCTACGGCTTGGGAGGCTTCGTCATTCCCTTCGCCGGAATCAAGGCAATCGATCTCGTCGTCGTCGCCTTGCACCTGGCCTGATCCTGTCATGCGAGCAGCAAATCTTTCCGTCATTCCGGGGCGCCTCGAAGAGGCGAACCCGGAATCTCGAGGTTCCGGGTTCGATGCTTCGCATCGCCCCGGAACGACGGCTGAGTCACTTCGCTTCGCTCGCAATGACGAGTTAACTGGAGACCCAACATGCTCAGAGAAATCCGCCCCGCCATCGTCCTCCTGCTGGTGTTCACCGCCATCACGGGCCTGGCCTATCCGCTCGCCATGACCGGCATTGCCGGAGCGGTTTTTCCGGCCCAGGCGCAAGGTAGCCTGATCGAGAAGGACGGCAAGGTGCTCGGCTCCGTCCTGATCGGGCAGGAATTCAAGGAGGACAAGTATTTCCACGGCCGTCCGTCGGCGACGCTGGCGCCGGATCCCAATGATTCGACCAAGACGGTGTCCGCGCCCTACAACGCCGCCAATTCGGGCGGCTCCAATCTCGGCCCGACCAGCAAGGCGCTGGCCGACCGGCTGAAGGAGGACGTGGACAGGCTGAAAGCGGAAAATCCTAACGCCGCCGTGCCGGCCGATCTGGTCACGACCTCGGCCAGCGGGCTCGACCCTGATATTTCTCCGGAAGCAGCTGAATTCCAGGTACCGCGCGTGGCCAAGGCGCGCAACATGCCGGAGGATCAGCTCAAGCAGCTCGTCGCCTCCAGCACCCAAGGCCGTTGGCTCGGCCTGCTCGGCGAATCCAGGGTTAACGTTCTGGCGCTGAATCTCGCGCTGGATCGTGCATCCGCGAAGTAGCGCTCTAGGCTCGGCATTTCAGGATGATTATATTGGACTGATGGTTCAACAGCGCCGCGATTCCGAACAACGTCCGTCGCCGGAGGCGCTGCTGGAAGCCGCGCGCCGGGAGGATGGCGCGAGCGGCAAGCTGAAGATCTTCGTCGGCGCCGCCCCCGGCGTCGGCAAGACCTACGAGATGCTGCAAAGCGCGCATGCCAGGCGCAAGGCCGGCATCGACGTCGTGGTCGGCTTCGTCGAGACCCATGGCCGCGCCGAGACCGAGGCGCTGGTGCGCGGGCTGGAAGTGGTCCCGCGCAAGCGGCTGGACTATCGCGGCCAGATCGTCGAGGAGATGGACCTCGACGCCGTGATCGCGCGGCGACCGAACATCGCATTGGTCGACGAGCTCGCCCACACCAACGCCGCCGGTAGCCGCCATCCCAAGCGTTATCTCGACGTCGAGGAGCTGCTCTCCCACGGCATCGACGTCTACACCGCCGTCAACATCCAGCACATCGAGAGCCTGAACGACGTCGTCGCCCAGATCACCCATGTCCGGGTCCGGGAGACCGTGCCGGATTCGATCTTCGACCGAGCGGATGCGATCGAGCTGATCGACCTCACGCCGGACGACCTGATCCAGCGCCTGCGCGAGGGCAAGGTCTATGTCCCCAAGCAGGCCGAGCGGGCGCTCGAGCATTACTTTTCACCGGGCAACCTGACCGCGCTGCGCGAGCTCGCGCTGCGGCGCACGGCCGAGCGGGTCGACGAGCAGCTGCTCACTCACATGCAGGCGAACGCCATCGCCGGTCCCTGGGCCGCGGGCGAGCGCATCCTGGTCTGCGTCAGCGAGGATCCGCGCGCGGCCGGGCTCGTGCGCTACACCAAGCGGCTGGCCGACCGGCTGCATGCGCCCTTCACCGCGATCTCGATCGAGACGCGGCGATCGCTTCAGCTCTCGGACCAGGAGCGCGACCGGCTCGCGGACACGCTGCGGCTCGCCGAATCGCTCGGCGGCGAGGCGCTGACGATCCCCGCGGTCGGACGCCGCATCGCCGACGACGTCATCAATTTCGCGCAAGGCAACAACGTCACCCAGATCGTGATCGGCAAGTCGACCCGCTCGCGTTGGTTCGAGATGACGCGCGGCTCCGTGGTGCATGATCTGGTTGGCCGCGCCGGCAATATCAGCGTCCACGTCATTCCCGGCGACGAGCTGCCGGGCGAGGCGGCGCCCAAGACGGCGGTGCAGACCGCCGCGCGCTCCGAGCCGTTCAATCCGCTGCCCTATCTGAAATCGCTCGGCATCGTGCTGGTCGGCCTCGGCGCCGCGGAGTTGCTCCAGCCGCGCTTCGGCATCGAGAACGTCGATCTCGTGCTGCTCACGGCCGTGGTCGCGGTCGCGGTGCGCTACGGCCTTTGGCCGTCGCTGCTCGCGAGCCTTGCGGCCTCGCTCGCCTATAATTTCTTCTTCTTGCCACCGGTCTACACCTTCACCATCACCGATCCCACCAACGTCGCGGCGTTCTTCTTCTTCATGCTGATCGCGATCCTGGTGTCGAATGTCGCCGCACGCGTGCGCACGCAGGCCGACACCGCGATCGGCCGCATCAGGACCACCGAGCAGCTCTACGCCTTCAGCCGCAAGCTCGCCGGCACCGCGACGCTCGACGACGTGCTGTGGGCCTCGGCCTATCAGATCGCGTTGATGCTGAAGGTCCGCGTCGTCCTGTTGCTGCCGGAGGACGGGCTTTTGACGGTGAAGTCAGGCTATCCGCCGGAGGACCAGCTCGACCAGGCCGACCTCGCCGCTGCCAACTGGGCCTGGGGCAATGACCGCTCCGCCGGCCGCGGTTCGGATACGCTGCCGGGCGCCAAGCGCCTGTTCCTGCCGATGCGCACCGGGCGCGGCCCGATCGGCGTCATCGGCATCGACGACGACCGTACCGGCCCTTTGCTGACGCCGGACCAGCGCCGGCTGCTGGATGCGCTGGTCGATCAAGGCGCTCTCGCGATCGAGCGCGTGCTGCTGGTCGAGGACATGGACCGCGTCAAGCGCACCGTGGAATCCGAACGCCTGCGCTCGGCGCTGCTGACCTCGATCTCACACGATCTGAAGACGCCACTTGCTTCCGTGCTGGGCGCGGCCTCGACCATGCGCGATCTCGCCGGCGCACTGTCCGAGACCGAGAAGCGCGATCTGCTCGCGACCGTGATCGACGAGTCCGAGCGCCTCAACCGCTTTATCGCCAATCTGCTCGATATGACCAAGCTCGAATCCGGTGCCATCGTGCCCAACACGGCGCTGCACGATCTCGGCGAGATCGTGGGCAGCGCGCTGCGGCGGGCGTCCAAGATATTGGCCGCGCACAAGGTCGAGCTGGTCCTCGCCGCTGATCTTCCTATGCTCGAGCTCGATGCCGTGCTGTTCGAGCAGGTGCTGTTCAACCTGCTCGACAATGCCGCAAAATATTCGCCGGCCGAAACCACGATCGCGATCAAGAGCCGGCGCGAGCACGACCAGGTCGTGCTGGAGATCGCCGACGAGGGCGCCGGCATTCCGGCCCATGAGGTCGAGAGCGTGTTCGACAAGTTCTACCGCGTGCAGAAGGGCGACCATGTTCGCCCCGGCACCGGGCTTGGGCTTGCGATCTCCCGCGGCTTCGTCGAGGCGATGCGCGGCACGATCACGGCCGCCAATCGCAGCGACCGCAGCGGTGCGGTTCTCACCATCCGTCTGCCGGTCCCAGCACAGGCCCAAGCATTGGATACCGCCGCATGAGTGCTGCCCCGATCAAGCTTTTAGTGATCGACGACGAGCCGCCGATCCGCAAATTGCTGCGGATGGGGCTTTCAACGCAGGGCTACGAGATCCTGGAGGCATCGAACGGCAAGATCGCGCTGGAGAAGCTCGCTGAGGAGCCCGCACTGATCATCCTCGATCTCGGCCTGCCCGACATTCAAGGCCACGAGCTGCTGCGTACCATCCGCGCCCGCAATGACAACGTGCCGATCGTGGTGCTGTCGAGCCGCGGCGATGAGGCCGGCAAGGTGCAGGCGCTCGATCTTGGCGCCGATGATTATCTGACCAAGCCGTTCGGGATGGACGAGCTTCTGGCGCGCCTGCGCGCCGCGCTCCGGCACCAGCTTCAGGTGCAGGGCGAGCGACCGGTGTTTCGCACCGGCGATCTCTCGGTCGATCTCGTTCGTCGCATCGTCAAGCTCGGCGAGCGCGACGTCAAACTGTCGCCGAAGGAATATGACCTGCTGCGCGTCCTGGTGCAGCACGCCGGCAAGGTGCTGACCCATCGCTTCCTGCTCAAGGAGCTCTGGGATGAACTGACCGATCCGCAATATCTGCGGGTCTATGTTCGCCAGCTCCGCCAGAAGATCGAGGCCGATCCGGAGCGGCCGCAATACGTGCTGACCGAGACCGGGATCGGGTACCGGCTGAAGGCGGGGGATTGACGTTCCTATTGGGGGCGATGCTCTATCCACATCGTCGTTGCGAGCGCAGCGACGCAATCCAGGGTCCCTCCGCGGAAAGATTTTGGATTGCGCCGCTGCGCTCGCAATGACGGGGAGCTACCCAGCCTTCCTGTGACGCGCCGTGGAACGATGCGCCTTCTTCGCGGCGCGGTGCCGCCCGGTCGCACGCCGCGGATGCGACTTCGCCGTCGTCTTCTTCGCAGCCCGCCCCTTCAAGCTCTGCTTCAGCGCATCCATCAGGCTGACGACATTGCTGGGACGTTCCTCCGGCTCCGGCAGCTCGATCGTCTTGCCGCTGGCCTTGCGTTTCACCAATGACTTCAGGGCGGTCTCGTATTCGTCCTTGAACTCGCTCGGATCGAAATGCGCGGCCTTGGTGTGCAGGATGTGGCCGGCGAGCTCGACCATGTCCTTGGTGATCTTCGGGCTCTTGATGTCGCCAAAAAATTCGTGCTCGTCGCGCAGCTCATAAGGGAAGCGCAGTGTGGTGCCGAGCAGGCCCTTGCCGAGCGGTTCGATCGCGATGATGTGCTCGCGGTTCGTCAGCACGATCTTGGCGAGCGCGACGCGATCCTGGTCCTTCATGGCGTCGCGGATCACGGCAAAGGCGTCGATCGCGGCCTTGCCGTCGGGCGCGATGTAATAGGGGTGATTGAGATAACGCTGGTCGATCTCCTCGCTCGGCACGAAGCTCTCGATGTCGATGGTGTGGTTGCTCTCGATCTGCACCGCCTCGAGCTCCTCCGGCTCGATCTCGACATATTTGCCCTTGGAGAGCTCATAGCCGCGGCCCTTCTGGTCGCTCTCGACGACTTCGCCTGTTTCCGAATCCACCATCTGCTGCTTGAGGCGGTTGCCGGTCTCGCGGTTGATCAGGTGAAACCGCGTCTTCTCGGCCGCCGTCGTGGCCGGATAAAGCACGACCGGGCAGCTGACCAGCGACAGCTTCAACGTTCCCTTCCAATAGGCGCGCGGAGCCATTCCATTCTCCAGTGATTTCAAGGCCTTTCAGGAACTCCAACCGGCCTCCGGGGTTTTGGTTCCGGGCGGGACTTTAGCCGTGATAGGCTGAATGCCGAAAGTGAAGCGGGACCGGTCGTGCTGCAAAAACTCTCCACCTATCGAAAGAAGCGTGATTTCGAGAAGACGCCCGAGCCGTCGGGCAAGACCGCAGTGGCGCCCTCGAAGCAGCGGCGTTTCGTGATCCAGAAACATGATGCGACCCGGCTGCACTACGATCTCAGGCTCGAATTCGACGGCGTCTTCAAGTCGTGGGCGGTGACGAAGGGCCCATCGCTCAATCCGCAGGACAAGCGACTGGCGGTGGAAGTCGAGGACCACCCCCTCGACTACGGCGATTTCGAAGGCACCATTCCGGAAGGACAATATGGCGGCGGCACGGTGATGCTGTGGGACCGCGGCACCTGGGAGTCCGATGATCCCGAAGCCGGCTTCAGGAAGGGCGACCTCAAGTTCACGCTGCATGGCGACAAGCTGCATGGCAGCTGGGTGCTGGTGCGCATGCGTAACCGCGGCGGCGAGAAACGCACCAACTGGCTCCTGATCAAGCACCGCGACGAGTATGCCAGCGAGGGCCAGGATATTCTGGCCGAGGACAAGTCCGTGGCCTCCGGCCGCGCCATGGACCAGATCGCCGAGGGCAAGGGGCGGGCACCGAAGCCGTTCATGCTGGCAAAGGGAACGAAGGGCAAGGCCGATGCGGTCTGGCAATCCAATCGCGTCGACGAGACCAAGGGGCGCACGCTCAAGCCGGCGCCGCGGGCCGCTTTGAAGAGCGCCAAGACCTCTAAAGCGAAGGCGACGACCGCGACGAAGGCCAAGAAGGTCTCGGAGATGCCGGATTTCGTCGCGCCGCAGCTCTGCACCTCGGTCGAGCGGCCGCCTGCAGCCGATGGCTGGTGTCACGAGATCAAATTCGACGGTTACCGCGTGCAGCTCCGCGTCGAGGACGGAGAGGCGACGCTGAAGACCCGGAAGGGCCTCGACTGGACCGGGAAGTTCGCGTCGATCGCGAAGGAGGCGGGCGCGTTGCCGGATGTGCTCATCGACGGCGAGATTGTTGCGCTCGACCACAACGGCGCGCCGAACTTTTCCTCGCTCCAGGCCGCGCTGTCCGACGGCAAGACCGAGGACCTGATTTTCTTCGCCTTCGATCTGCTGTTCGCCGAGGGCCTCGACTATCGCGGTCTGCCGCTCAGCGACCGCAAGGACCGGCTGAAGGAGTTGCTGGAGGCGCGCAAGAAGAAGTCGAGCCAGATCCGCTATGTCGAGCATTTCGAGAGCGGCGGCGAAGCGGTGCTGCAATCGGCCTGCAAGCTCGAGCTCGAAGGCGTGGTGTCGAAGAAGCTGGACGCACCCTACCGTTCGGGCCGCACGGAGAGCTGGACCAAGGCGAAATGCCGCGCGGGCCACGAGGTCGTGATCGGCGGCTACAAGACCACCGACGGAAAATTCCGTTCGCTGATGGCGGGTGTGCATCGTGGCGACCATCTCGCCTTTGTCGGCATGGTCGGGACTGGTTTTGGCGCCGACAAGGTCGCTCGGATCATGCCGTCGCTGAAGGCCCTGGAGGCCAAGGAAAGTCCCTTCGGCGGCAAGAATGCGCCGAAAAAGACCCGCGACGTGCACTGGCTCAAGCCGGAGCTCGTGGCCGAGATCGAATTCGCCGGTTTCACCGCCGACGGCAATATCCGCCAGGCGGCCTTCAAGGGCCTGCGGCAGGACAAGCCGGCCGAGGAGGTCCAGGCGGAAACCCCTGCCGATACCAAACTGGCAAAACCCTCGGCCCGGAAGCGCGTCGCGCCGAAGGCCGACAAGTCGTCGAAGACGACCGGCACCGCCGAAGTGATGGGCGTCGTCATTTCCAAGCCTGACAAGGAGCTCTGGCCTGACGACGGAGAGGGGGCTCCGGTCACCAAGCTCGACCTTGCGCGCTATCTCGAGGCCGTCGGCGAATGGATGATCGTGCACCTCAAGGGCCGGCCATGCTCGCTGATCCGTGCGCCTGATGGCATCAAAGGAGAGTGCTTCTTCCAGCGCCATGCGATGCAGGGCACGTCAAACCTGCTCGAGCTCGCAAGAGTCTCGGGCGATCGCAAGCCTTACCTGCAGATCGATCGCGTCGAGGGGCTCGCTGCGGTCGCACAGATCGGCGGCGTCGAACTGCATCCCTGGAATTGTGCACCTGACGCTTATGACACGCCGGGCCGCCTGGTGTTCGATCTCGATCCCGCGCCGGACGTCAAGTTTACCGAGGTCGTGGACGCCGCCAAGGAGATGCGCCAGCGGCTGGTCGATGTCGGGATGGAGAGCTTTTGCAAGACCACCGGCGGCAAGGGGCTACACCTGGTGGTGCCGCTGCTTCACGGCGCGCGCGACAAGGTGAGCTGGAAAGAGGCGAAGGCGTTCGCGCAGGGCGTCTGCCAGTGGATGGCCGATGAGGATCCCGAGCGCTATCTGCTCAACATGTCCAAGAAGCTGCGCAACGGGAAGATCTTCCTCGACTATCTGCGCAATGATCGGATGTCGACGGCGGTGGCGCCGCTATCGCCCCGTGCGCGCGCCGGCGCCACGGTGTCGATGCCATTGACGTGGGCGCAGGTGAAGAGCGATCTCGATCCGAAGCGATATACGTTGCGGACGGTGCCGGGCCTGCTGGCGCGCTCGAAAGCCTGGGAAGGCTATGACGATGCGGCCACCTCGATCAAGGCGGCGATGAAGAAGCTGGCGGAGAGGAAATAGGTGCCTTCCAAACTGTCATTCCGGGCTGCGCCGAGCGCAAACCCGGAAATCCAGAGATTTGTGGCGCGAGATTCCGGGTTCGCGCTTGTGCGCGCCCCGGAATGACGGTTTGGCTAGATTCGCCCCATCAGCAGCAGGATCAGCAGAATGATGATGAGGAGCCCAAGGCCGCCGCCGCCGTAATAGCCGGTGCCGTAGAACGGGCCGCCACCGATGCCACTGAAGCCGCCGAGCAGCGCGATGACCAAAATGATCAGAATGATTGTACCGATAGACATGCGAATCTCCTCCAGCCCTTTGTTGAAAGGGTCGTTGCATCTGTCCGATATGCGGAGGGCAACTTGCCGCAGGTTCTAAAGTTCCGATTTTGAAACGGAACGACGGGTTCAACTTGAATGGAACCTTTGACCGTCCGGCCGACATGACTATGTGAGGATCAGTCACCGCAGGGCAGAGGCCATGTCAGCACCACTTGTCGTCTCCATTCCGCATCGTCTCGGCAGGGAGGAGGCGGTGCGCCGGCTCAAGACCGGGCTCGGTCGTGCCGCGGCCAGCATTCCCGTGATGCAGGTCGAGGAGGAGCGCTGGAACGGCGACACCATGAATTTTCGCATCCGCGCCCTCGGGCAGATCGCGAGCGGGCAGGTTGATGTCACCGACGACCATGTCGCGGTGCAGGTCGTGTTGCCGTGGCTGCTGCAGCGCTTTGCCGAGATGGCGCAGGCGACCATCCGCAAGCGCGGACAGTTGCTGCTGACCAAGGACGACGGGAAGTGAGGGTCAGGCGGGGGCGCGCTGGCGGGGCGATTTGGCCTGGCTTTTGGTGCGGGCTTCGATGACGCCCGCGGGTAGATCACGAAAAACCTGAGCCACCGGCAATTCGTTGCCGGCAAGGCCCGGCGCCTGGTAACCGCTGACGTCGACAGTCGCGTCGAAGCCGTCAAACACAGGCCATTCCCGACCTGCTTGCGTAAAGGGCGCGAACTGACGCCCGACCACGACGATCGCCGCATCGCGGCCATGCTGGCGGGCGAAGGCGATGACATGGCCGGCGTGGGCGCCACGCACCTGCAGCGGCTGGTAGTCGCCTTGCGCGAAGACGTCGGCGCATGCGTTGCGCAGCCTGAGCAGGTGCCGTGTCCAGGCCAGCTTGAGCTCGCCATCCGGCCAGCTCTTGATCAATCCATTCCAGTCCGGCGCGTCCAGCGACGTCAGGGCGGTGCTGCGCGCGACAAAATCCACGGGGCGGCGATTGTCGGGATCAACCAGCGAGAGGTCCCAATATTCGGTGCCCTGGTAAAAATCGGGAACGCCGGGAAGCGTCGCCTTCAGCGTGAGCTGGCTCAGCGAGTTCAGCGCGCCGAGCTGTGCGACGCGGCGGCCCAGCGTCTGCAGCGCCTCCAGGAATTCACCTGACCGCGCCGGATCGAGAATCTTCTCGATGAAGCTTTTCACCCCGTTCTCATACGCCTCATGCGGATTGAGCCAGCTCGTCTCCTCCTTGCCCTCGCGCGCCGCCTTGAGCGCATAGGCCTGGATTCGCTCGACGAAGCCCGCATTCGGCCCTTGCAGCGGCCAGGCGCCGAGCAGGGTCTGGTAGAGCATGTATTCGAACGTCGCCGACGGCGCGCGCAGATCGCCGTTGAGGACAAGGTGCGACGCGTTCAGCACCTTCCATCGCGCCGCCGCGCTGGTCCATTCGCCGGGAATTTCGCTGAGCGCCGCGATGCGCGCACGCGCATCCTCGCCGCGCTTGGTATCGTGGGTCGCGGTCGCCGTCATCCCTTGCGGCCATTCCTTGGCGCGGACGCGCATCGCCGCGTGGAAGGCGGGAATAGCGAGGCCCTTGCTGGCAGGATCGCCGCCGACCTCGTTCAGCGCCAGCAGCCGGTGGAACTGGTAGAATGCGGTGTCCTCCAGCGACTTCGCCATGACAGGCCCGGTGAACTGCTGCACCTTCAGCGCAAAGCGACGCACGCGGGGAGCGCTGTGCGGCGGGCGGCCGGGCTTGAGCAGGTCCATGGTCAGGGCATCATGCAGGAACTCGAAGATGCCTTCATCGGCGGCGAACCACTCCGCCCGGGCGCGTTCGATGGTGTCATCGATCAGTTTTCGGTCGAGCACCGTCGGGCCGCTGTGCGTCAGATAGGTGCGATAAACAGGAAAATGCAGCACGTACAATTCGAGTGCCTGCCGCAAACTGTCGGCGGAGAAGTCGCGGGTCGAATAATGGCCGTTGGCGATCCGGGCGAGCAGGCGTGTCAGCACGGTGAATTCGCTGGTGAGCAGCGTCTCCAGCACGCGCCGCTTGGCCTCCTTGACGTAGGGTCCGAGCCGCGGCGAGCGGTTGCTGATCTGCCGCCAGGTCTCGTCCAGCGCCTCCAGCCCCTTCGCATCCACCAGCACCTGGGTGATGGCATTCATCCACTCGTATCCGGTGGTGCCCTGGACGCCGGCGAAGTGCGGCAGTTTTTCGTGCTCGCACAGGATTTTTTCGATCACCGTGTAGAATGGCTTGGTATTGCCTTGCGCATCGCGCACCAGCCGGCGCAATCGTTGGCAATATTGAGCGGGATCGCGCAGGCCATCGATGTGATCGAGGCGAATGCCCTGCAGCTTTCCCTCAGCGACGAGCTGTTTCACCAGCCGGTGCGTGGCGGCAAACGTGCTCGCGTCCTCGACGCGCAGGCCTGCGAGCCCGTTGACGTCGAAGAAGCGCCGATAGTTGATGTCGCTGGAGGCGAGCCGCCAATGGCCGAGCTTGTAATGCTGCCGCTCGAGCAGATGATGCAGCGCCAGCGTCTGCGCCGGGCGATCCTTGGCCGCACGATACGCCGCAAGGCCGTGGGTGATGATGTCGGCGCTGCCAGCGATCTCCTTCAGTTCCGCCTTGAAGGCGGGCGCCTCCTTGCGATTGGGACGGCGCAAGCCCGTGTAGCGTGCGGCGAGCGAGAGCAGGCGTTTGCCGGCGACGGTATCGGCAGCGTCCGCTTCCTTCACGATCATCCGCAAGATCTCGCCATAGCGCTCCGGCGCGATCGGCAGGCGGTGCTCGAAATACCAGGCCGAAAGGCTGCCCTCATCCGGATCGTAGCGTAGCTCGATCTCGCCGCGCTCGAGTGCCTCGCCGTAAGACGAGCCGAGGATCGGCAGCAGCACGCCGCCGCGGGCACGGAAGGCCAGCTGATCCCAGTCGATATCGAACGAGACCGCATGGGGCGAGGCCTGGCCCCATTCCAGCACGTCCAACCACCAGGGATTGTCGGCAAAGTGCACGCCGACATGGTTCGGCACGAAATCGATGATGAGGCCGAGGTCGTGCTGGGTCAGCGCCTCGCTCAGCCGTGCAAAGCCGGCCTCGCCGCCGAGCTCGGGATTGAACTGGCTGTGATCGACGGTGTCGTAGCCGTGAGTCGAGCCCTTGCGGGCCTTCATCACTGGCGAGGCATAGAGATGCGTGATCCCCAGCGCCTTCAGGTAAGGCACCACCGCGGCGGCCTTGTCGAAGTCGAACTCCGCAGTCAGCTGGAGCCGGTAAGTTGCGAGCGGAATCTCGGAAGGCATCTCAACCTCCGAGATGCCAGACCACCGACCAGGGCGGAAGCCGGTCACCGGTCGCGCCGCCCCAGATCGGCGTGCCGGCATTGTCGTTGGAAAGCGCGATAGGCTTGTCCGACAGATTTGCGGTGAGCCGCAGCGTCGTGCCATCGCCCATCCGCCAATGGGCGGTGAGGAGGCCGCTGTCTGCGGCCTCGGCAGCACCGAAGCTCGCCCCCTTCAGCCGCGGCATGATTTCCTTGCGGCGAACTGCGAGCAGGTCGCGCACCCGTGCGAGCCGCGCGTCCTGTTCCACCGTGTGGCCGGTCCAATCAAGCACAGCCGATTGCGGTGTGGCCGGATCGAGCGGGTCGGGCACTTCCTCGCCGTATTTCTCATAGGCCCAGGCATATTCCTGCTTGCGCCCCTTGCGCACGGCATCCGCGAGGCCGCCCTGGAAATCGCAGAAGAACGGGAAGGGCACCTTGGAACCCCATTCCTCGCCCTGAAACAGCATCGGCACCATCGGTGCGAGCAGCGTCACCGCGAGCGCGGTGTCGATTTGCTCGGGCGAGGCCAGGCTCTCCAGCCGATCGCCGAACGGGCGGTTGCCGATCTGGTCGTGGTTTTGCAGGAAGTTGACGAAGGTTGCCGGCGGCAGATCGCCGCTCGGCTCGCCGCGCGGCTTCTTGCCCCAGAATTCGGAGATCTCGCCCTGATAAACGAAGCCGGACGCGAGCGCGCGCGCCAGATCCATGCGCGGCGTCTGGTAGTCGGCATAGTAGCCGTCGTGCTCGCCGGTCAGCATGACGTGCCAAACGTGATGATAGTCGTCGTTCCACTGCGCGCGATATTTACCGTTCGGCGGCTCCTGCGCGGCATCGAGCAGGCTGGCGCGGTTGTCGCCATTCTCCAGCACGAGATGGATGTGGCGACCGGTGGCCTTGGCGAGCTCGCCGGCGGCGACGCTGAGGTCCTGCAGCATCGACGACTGCTCGCCGGGGACCGCCATGATGTGGTTGGCGGCATCGAGCCTCAGCCCATCGAAGCGGTAGTCGGTCAGCCAGGACAGCGCATTCTCGACCGCAAAGGCCCGGACCTGCGGCACGCGATAATCGATGATGCTACCCCACGGCGTGTGCGCGTCGGTGAAGAAATCAGGCGCGTAGCGGCCGAGATAATTCCCTTCGGGGCCGAAATGATTATAGACGACATCGAGGAGGACCATCAGCCCGCGCAGATGGGCTTCGTCGATCAGCGACTTCAGGTCTTCGGGGCGGCCGTAGGCGCTGTCGGGCGCGTACCAGAGCACTCCGTCATAGCCCCAGCCGCGACGCCCGGCGAAGTCGGCGAGCGGCATCAGCTCCAGCGCCGTGATGCCGGTCCTCACGAGATGATCGAGCTTGTCGATCATGGCGCGATAGGTGCCATCGCGCGTGAAGGTGCCGACATGGGCCTCGATCAGCACCGTCTCTTCCCAGGGGCGACCGCGCCAATCCGTCGCGCGCCACGCAAAGGCGTCGTGGTCGATCACCTCGCTCGGGCCGGAGACGTCCTCGGGCTGGAAGGCGGAGGCCGGATCCGGCACATCGATCTCGTCGTCGATCCTGAACTTGTAGGAGCTGCCAGCAGAAAGGCCCGCAATGTCGGCGACATACCAGCCATCCTGCCGGCGCTGCATGGCATGTCGCCCCTCGAGCAGCAGATCGACGCGACGCGCGCCGGGCGCCCACAAACGGAACGACACGCCGTCCTTGGTCGGCTTCGCCCCGAAGGATGGCCTCATAGCGCCCCCGTAAAGGCGAGCACGGAACGCGGCGGCGCCTTGCTGTCGCTCCCGGGCAGGAAGTCAGTGCTGTTCAGCTTGGCATCCGTCGTGTTCAGGATTTGCTGCCAGCTCTTGTATTCGGGCATCTTTGGCAATTTGAATGCGATCTCTTCGGGGGCGGCGTTCAGTACGATAAAGATCGCCGCGCTGCCCGGTTCCACGGGTCCGACCACATAAGAAAGGAAGCGCCCATCCGGGAAGGTCCAGTCGCTCTCCGTCATCTCGTTGCCTTCAGGCGTCAGCCATAAAGCACCGTAGGAGATGCCATCCTTCGGCCGACCGTCGAGCCAGCGATGGCTGCGAAGCTGGGAGAAGCGGCCGCGGATGCCGGTGAGATGGGCGACGAAATCGATCATGTCGTCGCCGTCCTTGCCGAGATTGTCCCAGCCGACCCAGCCGATCTCGTTGTCCTGACAATAGGCATTGTTGTTGCCGGATTGCGTGTTTCCGACCTCGTCGCCGGCGAGGATCAGCGGGATGCCCTGCGCCAGCATCAGGCAGGCCAGCACGTTCTTGCGCAGCTGCCGCCGCAGCGCGAGGATGGCGGGATCGTCGGTCGGGCCCTCCACGCCGCAATTGTTGCTGTGGTTGTCGTTGGAGCCGTCGCGATTGTCCTCGCCATTGGCCTCGTTGTGCTTCTCGTTGTAGCTGAAGAGGTCGGCGAGTGTGAAACCGTCATGCACGGTGATGTGGTTGATGCTGGCGCGCGGCCGCCGACCGTCGTGGTTGAACAGGTCGGAGGACGCCGTCATGCGGCTGGAGATATCGCCGATCAGGCTGCCTTCGCCGCTCCAGTAGCGGCGCATCGCGCTGCGATAGCGATCATTCCATTCCGACCATTGCGACGGGAATGCGCCGACCTGATAGCCGCCGAGGCCGAGGTCCCATGGTTCTGCGACGAGCTTGACCGTGGCGAGCACCGGGTCCTGCCGGATCGCGGTCAGGAACGCGATGCCGCGATCATATCCGTTGGGCCCGCGCGCAAGCGTGGTGGCGAGGTCGAAGCGGAAGCCGTCGACGTGGCAGACCTCGACCCAGTAGCGAAGCGAATCCATCACCATCTGCAGCACGCGCGGATGGGTGAGGTTCACGGACGACCCGCAGCCGGTGAAGTCGTCGTAATAGCGCGGGTTCTCGCGGCTCAGCCAGTAATAGGAGGCGTTGTCGATACCACGATAGCACAGCGTCGGCCCCAGGTGATTGCCCTCGGCGGTGTGGTTATAGACGACGTCGAGCATGACCTCGATGCCGGCATCGTGCAGCCGCGCCACCGTGGTGCGGAAGGAATCGAGCGCGTTGTCCTGGGCGTAGCGCTGCTCCGGCGCGAAGAAGGACAACGTGTTGTAGCCCCAGTAATTGGCGAGCTTCTTCTCGACCAGGATGCGATCGTCGACGAAGCTGTGGATCGGCAGCAGCTCGATCGTGGTGACGCCGAGCTTCTTCAGGTGCTCGATCATCGCCGGCGACGACAACCCGCCATAAGTGCCGCGCAGATTCGGCGGCACGTCGTCGCGCTTCTGCGTCAGGCCCTTGACGTGGGCTTCGTAGATGATCGTGTCTTCCCAGGCGACGTTGGGCCGGATCTCGCGCCGGCCCCAGTTGAATGTCTCGTCGACCACGACCGCCTTGGGCATGCCGCGCGCATTGTCGCGCCGGTCGAACGACAGGTCCTCCCGCGCCGAGCCGGTCCGATAGGCGAAATGCGCATCGCTCCAGACCAGGCGTCCGGCAAGCCGCTTGGCGTAGGGGTCGAGCAGCAGCTTGTTGGCGTTGAAGCGGTGGCCGTGCTCCGGCTCGTAGGGGCCGTGCACGCGGTAGCCGTAGAGCTGTCCCGGCGAGACGTCGTTGAGATAGCCGTGCCAGACGTCCTCGGTTCTTTCAGGCAGCTCGATGCGTTCGAGCTCGCGGCGCCCCTGCGTGTCGAACAGGCACAGCTCGACCTTCTGTGCATTGGCGGAGAACAACGCGAAATTGGTGCCGCGTCCGTCCCAGCTTGCACCGAGGCGTGCGGGCGATCCAGCAGTCAGGCGCATCGGTCAGCTTTCCGGAACGAGGAAGATCGCGGCGAGCGGCGGAATGGTGAGGCGGAGCTCGGGCGCCTTGCCTTCAATGGTTTGCACCTCGCCGATGTTCCCGACATTTGTTCCGCCGTAATGGGCGGAGTCCGAATTGAACACTTCCTTCCACTTGCCGGCGAAGGGTACCGGGACGCGATAGTTGCGATAAACGTTGGGCGAGAAGTTGGTGACCACGAGACATCGCGCGTGCTCGTCAAAGCCCTTGCGCAGCCAGGCAAAGACGTTGCGGTTGGCATCATCGGTGATCAGCCATTCGAAGCCGGCATGGTCGCAATCCATCTGGTGCAGCGCCGGCACCGCGCGGTAGAGCCGGTTGAGGTCGCGGATCAGGGATTGGATGCCGGAATGGTACTTGTATTCGAGCAGGTGCCAGTCGAGTGACTGGTCGTGATTCCACTCCCGGCTCTGAGCGATCTCGCCGCCCATGAAAAGCAGCTTCTTGCCGGGATGGCCGAACATGAAGCTGTAATAGGCGCGCAAATTGGCGAAGCGCTGCCATTCGTCGCCGGGCATGCGGCCGAGCAGCGAGCGCTTGCCGTGCACCACCTCGTCATGCGACAGCGGCAAGATGAAGTTTTCAGAGAACGCGTAGTGCAGGCCGAACAGGATCTCGCCGTGATGATGCTTGCGGTGGATGGGATCCTTGCTGATGTAATTCAACGTGTCGTGCATCCAGCCCATGTTCCACTTGTAGCCGAAGCCGAGCCCGCCGAATTCGACCGGGCGCGAGACCTGCGGCCACGCCGTGGATTCTTCCGCCGCCGTGGTCGCCTGCGGAAAGCGCGCGAACAGCTCGGTGTTGAAGCGGCGCAGGAAGTTGATCGCCTCGATGTTCTCGCGGCCGCCATACTGGTTCGGAATCCAGGCGCCGGGCGGGCGACTGTAGTCGAGATAGAGCATGGATGCGACCGCATCGACGCGCAGGCCGTCGATGGCGTAACGCTCCAGCCAGAACAGCGCGTTCGAGACCAGGAAATTCGTCACTTCGGTGCGGCCGTAATTGTAGATCAGCGTGCCCCAGTCGAGGTGGCGGCCCTGCAGGGGATTGGCGTGCTCGTAGAGCGACGTGCCGTCGAAGCTGCCGAGCCCATGCGGATCGTCAGGGAAGTGACCAGGCACCCAGTCGAGCAGCACGCCGATGCCCTCGCGGTGGCAGGCATCGATCAGCGCGGCGAAATCCTCCGGCGTGCCGAAGCGGCTGGTCGGCGCATAGAGGCCGGTCGGCTGATAGCCCCAGGAGCCGTCGAACGGATGCTCGCTCACGGGCAGGAATTCGAGGTGGGTAAAGCCCATGTCGCGGGCATAGGCCGGAAGCTCCTCGGCGAGCTCGCGATAGGTCAGCCATTCATTGCCGTCCTTGCGCCGCCATGAGCCGAGATGAACCTCGTAGATCGACATCGGCGCCGACAGCGCATTGATGCCATCAGGCGCCGGGCGCGGCCGCGGCAAATGCGCCTCGTCGAACACGATGGAAGCCGTCTTCGGCCGCAGCTCGCTCGCGAATGCCATGGGATCGGATTTCAGCGGCAGCAGATGGCCATGCGGGCCAATGATCTCGAACTTGTAGTGATCGCCGGGCTTGGCGTGCGGAATGAACAATTCCCAATAACCGGCGCCGCGCACCCGCATCGGATGGCGCCGGCCGTCCCAGAAGTTGAAATCGCCGACCACCGAGACGCGCCGCGCGTTCGGCGCCAGCACGACGAAGCCGATGCCGTCGATGCCTTGCAGCCGCATTGGATGCGCGCCGAGCTTGTCGTAAAGGCGCTGGTGCGTGCCTTCGCCGAGCAAATAGAGGTCGAAATCGCTCAGGATCGGCGGAAAGCGGTAGGCGTCCTCGAATTCGACGACGTTGTCGCCGAATTTGGCGCGGAGCTGGTAGTGCTTGGAGCCATTGGGCAGCGGGCCGATGAACAGACCGGACGCGTGGACGCGATCGAGCTTTGCGACCTCGCCATGCTCGCCGACCGCTTCGACATTGGAAGCCTCGGGCAGGAAGGCCCGTACCACGCTCTTGTCGCCCTCCGGATGCATCCCGAGATAGTGGAAGGGGTCGGAATGGCGGCCCTCGATGATCGCGTAGGCCTCGGCTGGCAGTTTAGGCATGGGCTTCGCTCTCATTGGACAAAATGCGAAGCAGCCCGGCCAGCGCCCCATTGAGCCCCTCCGGCCGGTGGGACAGCTCGTACTCTACTTCGACGAACGCTTGATCAAGCAGGAAATACCTTAACATGTTTTCCGCAGCGTGCCTCTGTTGCGGCCAGATCCGCGGATCGGTCATGGCCTCGCGATAGGCGGTCAAGAAGGTCGAGGTGGCATGTTCGCGCCATTCGCCGAGCGCGGCGGCAAGCCGGCCCTGTTCGTCACTGGCCCCCGACAGGGCGCGGTGAAGCGCCGCGTTAACCGAAAGATCAATTGAGCGGACCAGGCCGGCGACGTCGCGCGCCGCAGGCAGCTTGCGGCGCCTGTCGGCCAACGTAAGATGCGGATCGCCGTCGAAATCGATGATGAAGATGTCGTCCTTCACGATCAGAGTTTGCCCGAGCCGGAAGTCGCCATGATGACGGATGTTCAACCCGCCGATGCCGGATGGCAAGAGCGCGTTGATATGGTCCGGCACGGTCGCGCGCGCCGCCACCAGCCGGTCGATCAGGGGCCGGTCGCCCTCGCGCAGGCCGTCCCTGATGTCGGCAAGGCGCTCGAACACCCGCTCGGCGCGTCCCTTGAGGTCGGATGTCCAACGCTTGACATCCTCAGGGCCGATCGCTTCCGGGGCGAGGTCGGTCGTCTTGGCGGTCGCGAGCGCCATGTGCAGTTCGGCGAGACGCCGGCCGATTTGCGCCATGAAGTGCAGATAGGGCGCCTGCTCCTGGGTCACCCGGGGCATCTCGCCGACCGGCCCTAACCGCTGCTCATCGATGTAGCGGTCCAGATAGCCCGTGGTCACCGCCCATCCATCGCCCTGGTTCTCGACATAGGCGTGCAGAACGCCGATCGCGCTGTGGCTACCGCCTTCGACCAGCTCGACGCTGCCGAGCAGCGCCGGCGCGTTGGCAAAGCGGGCGACTTCAGTGAGGTAGTGACCGATCTCGATCTCGGGATTGATGCCGCTCTCGAGCCGGCGATGGATCTTGGCCACATACTGATTGTCGACCAGCGCTGTGCTGTTCGACTGCTCGACGGCGCGGATGCGCGCGGGCTCCTTGATGATGTATTCGGCGAACCGGCTGGTGGCCTTGAACTCGAGCCGCAGATTGTTCTCGTCCACCACCAGGTTCTGCGACAAGCCTCGCAGGAACAGCCCAATGAAGATCTGGTCGGTCGCGACGTCGAGCAGCGTGCCTTCGCGCGCACCCTGGCGCACGGCGGCGAGCGCCTTCGGGTTGAAGCGCTCGCGGTCGAACCGCACCCACTCGATCTGCATGGGCAGCACGTAGCGCGTCGTGACCTCGTCCTGCGCCGTCTCGAAGAACGCGATCCAGGGCCTGTTGTCGCCGATGTCGCTGAACGGCACCGCCGAGGTCAGCGTTGCCTTGATGTGCTTGGGATCGTGCTCGGGATACCAGCGTGTCCGCGACAGGAAACCCGGCAGAACGTCACGCTCGAACACGCCGCGCTCGCGGGCGAGCGACACCCAGTTCGAGTTGACGGGTACCACGAGGGTTTCGAACTCCGGCACCGCGCGCGGCACCACCGGCTCGGACTTGTCACGCTCCTGGAGTTGGAACCAGTAGAAGCCGTAGGGCCCCAGCGTGATCATGTAAGGCGGCTCCCCGATCGCCGGGAAGCGGGTGCGGCCGAGCATCTCCTGCGGGATGCGATCTTTCCACGGCGACAGGTCGAGCTCGGTGGCTTGCGCCGCGCGCGACAGATTGGCGACGCAGAGGATCACCTCGTCGCCATATTGCCGGACATAGGCCAGCACGGCGCGGTTGGCCGGGCGGATGAAGGTCATGGTGCCGCGGCCGAAGGCGAGCGTCGACTTGCGCACGGAAATCAGCCGCTTGGTGGCGCTGAGCAGCGACGACAGACTGCGTGACTGCGCCTCCACGTTGACCGAATCGTAGCCGTAGACCGGGTCCATGATCGGCGGCGCATACAGGCGGGCCGGATCGGCGCGGGAGAATCCGCCGTTGCGGTCCGGGCTCCACTGCATCGGCGTGCGCACGCCGTTGCGATCGCCGAGATAGATGTTGTCGCCCATCCCGATCTCGTCGCCGTAATAGATGATCGGCGTGCCGGGAAATGACAGCAGCAGCGAATTCATCAGCTCGATCTTGCGGCGGTCGTTGTCCATCAGCGGCGCAAGCCGACGGCGGATGCCGACATTGATGCGGGCGCGGGGATCGTTGGCGTAGGTGGTCCAGAGATAGTCGCGCTCGACGTCGGTGACCATCTCCAGCGTCAGCTCGTCATGATTGCGCAGGAACAGCGCCCACTGGCAGCTCGCGGGAATGTCCGGCGTCTGACGCAGGATGTCGGTGATCGGGAAGCGGTCCTCCTGCGCGATCGCCATGTAGATGCGCGGCATCAGTGGGAAGTGGTAGGCCATCTGGCATTCGTCGCCGCGGCCGAAATATTCCTGCACGTCTTCGGGCCATTGATTGGCCTCGGCCAGCAACAGCTTGCCCTTGGAATAGGCGTCGAGTTCCTGGCGCAGGCGCTTGATGATCGCGTGCGTCTCGGGCAGGTTCTCGTTGGAGGTGCCCTCGCGCTCGCAGAGATAGGGAATGGCGTCCAGGCGGAAGCCGTCGACGCCGGCGTCGAGCCAGCGCTTCATCACCTGGATGATGGCGCTGACGACGCGGGGATTGTCGAAATTGAGATCGGGCTGGTGCGAGAAGAAGCGGTGCCAGTAGAACGCGCCGGCCTCGGGATCCCAGGTCCAGTTCGACTTTTCGGTGTCGGTGAAGATGATCCGCGTGCCCTGGTATTTCTGGTCGGTGTCGCTCCAGACGTACCAGTTGCGGGCGCTCGAGCCTGCGGGGCTGCGGCGCGCGCGCTTGAACCAATCATGCTGGTCGGAGGTGTGGTTGATGACGAGCTCGGTGATGACGCGCAGCCCGCGCTTCTGCGCTTCCTGGATGAAGCGCTTGAAATCCTTCATCGTCCCGAAATCGGGATTGATGGAGCCGTAGTCGCCGATGTCGTAGCCGTCGTCGCGGCCGGGTGAGGGGTAGAATGGCAGCAGCCACAGCGCGGTGACGCCGAGGTCCTGCAGATAGGGCAGCTTCTCGGTCAACCCGACGAAATCGCCGATGCCGTCATTGTTGCTATCGGCAAAGGCCTTGACGTGGAGCTGATAGATGATCGCGTCCTTGTACCACAGCTCATCCACGACCTCGGCGGCCGCGGCTTTCTGGGTGTCGACGGAAGACAGTACATTCATGGCGTGATCCTTACGCCAGGCAGCGGAATAGCAGCGCCGGATCGCAGTCGGGATCGATACGCAACCTGATCCCGCCCCATTCGATGCGGGACTGTTCGCCTGTCATGAGATTTTCGAGTGCGGAGATGCGGCGGCGTTCGCCGCCGACGTCGATGGTGAGCTCGCCGAGCGCCAACCAGACTTCGCGCACTGGGCGCGAGAGGGCGATGGCCACGACGACGATGTTGGCCGGCTCGGTCGCTTCCTTCACGAAAGCGATCGTCTCGCCGTGCTCGATGCCAAGGAAGCGCAGATTGGTGGTCTGCTGGAGCGCGGCGTTGTCATGGCGGATGCGGTTGAGCGCGGTGATGTAGGCCTTGATGTTGCCGGGGCGGTCCCAGTCGCGCTGGCGGATCTGGTACTTTTCGGAATCCTGATATTCTTCATGGCCGGGGATGGCCTCGTGCTCGAGCAGTTCGAAGCCGCTGTACAGGCCACAATTGCCCGACAGCGTGGCCGCCAGCGCGAAGCGCGACTTGAACATCCAGGCTTCGCCGCTTTGGAGATGGTAGGGCAGCAAATCCGGCGTGTTGACGAACAGGTTCGGCCGAACGAAGTCCCGCTCCGGATATCGTGTCAGTTCGCCGAGATATTGCTCGAGCTCCCATTTCCCGGTGCGCCAGGGGAAATAGCTGAAAGACTGCGCGAAGCCGAGCTTGGCGAGGCCCCTCATCAGCTTCGGCCGCGCAAACGTCTTGGAGAACAGGATCACCTCGGGATGGCGCGAGCGGATGTCGCGGATCAGCCACTCCCAGAACGGTAATGGCGCTGTGTCGTGATTATCGATCGCGAAGATGGTCACGCCGTGGTCGATCCAGAACAGCATGGCGTCGCGAAAGGCGTTCCACAATCCGACCCGGTCGACGGAGGCGAAATCGGGGATGACGATATCCGAATAAGGACCGTCCGCCGTCCGCACCGAGCGGTCCGGCCGCCATTTGAACCATTCCGGATGCTGCGTCAGCCAGGGATGATCCGGTGAGCATTGCACGGCGAAATCGAGCGCGATCTCGAGGCCATATTCCAGGCAGGTCGCGACCAGCGCGCGGAAATCCTCGATGGTGCCGAGTTCTGGGTGTAGCGCATCATGGCCGCCCTCGGCCGCGCCGATCGCGTAGGGCGAGCCGGGCTCGCCATCGCTCGCGCCCGGTGAATTGTTGCGACCCTTGCGCCGGGTTTTGCCGATCGGGTGGACAGGCGTGAAATAGAGCACGTCAAAGCCCATCGCGGCGATATCGGGCACCCGCGCGATGCAGTCGCGCAACGTGCCGTGCTGGCCGGCGACCGCGCTCTGGCTGCGTGGCATCATCTGATACCAGGCGCCGAAGCGCGCTCTGTCACGTTCGATGACGAGCGGGAAGCTCGGCGATCGCGTGAGGTCGGGCCGCGCCTGGCTCTCCGCCATGGCCTCGCCAAGTTCGGTGGCGAGCAGCGGCGTGACATCGCCGCTGCCGAGATAGTCCTCGCATTGCCTGAGGATGATAGCCGCCGCGTCCTGCCGCGCGCCTTGCGCCTTGGTCAGGAGGCCGGCGCCTTCGATCGCATCGAGCGTGATGTCGCTGCCGGACAACTGCTTGCGCTCGACGCCGTGCCGCCAGGTGGCGAATTCGTCGGTCCAGGCTTCGATGGCATAGACATAGGGACCGGGCTCGGTCGGAACGAATGCGCCGGACCAGCGGTCGTCGCCATGATGGATCATGCTCTCTCGCCGCCATTCTCGCTCCTGCTCGCCGCGCCAGATCAGTGCGGCGCTGATGGTGGCGTCACCGTCGCGATAGATGTCGGCCCACACCTCGACCCGATCGCCCGCGATCCGCTTCACGGCGAAGCGGCCGCCGTCGATGAGGGGATAGACGTCTTCGATCAGGAAAGCGCTGCCGGCCGCGGCACTCTCGACAGTTTGAATTGTCTTGTTCACGGTGATGCCATTGACAAGAAAGCAGGAGCCCGTTTCCCTTGGCGGGAATCCACGCTTGGTACCAGTATAGAAAGCCGCTTGTGTGGCATTGGTTCCCTCGGGAACAGGAGGCGCAGTTTGCGAGTTAAGCGTGACTAACCTCTTCCACCACCTCATTAAAATCGATGACACCGGCCTGACAATGGCCTGCAAGCTGCGTGCCGAATGGATCTTTTAGCTCAAGCCCGGATCAAGGGCGTTCAGTCCGAATTCATCGACGCCCTTGGAAAGCTGCGGGTCACCGCGCCCGAGGCGCTCAAATCCATCCTCGATGCCCTGCCGGAAAAGCGGGTCTACCGCTTCGTCAGCGGGCCGGTCGTGGTGCGCGCGCTGGGCAATCCGCGCACCGAGCTCGCTTCCACCGGCGCGGTGCCGCTGCAATGGAAGATCACCGGCAACGGCGATTTGATCGCAAAGGGTGAGACACGCGAGCCCGTGATCGCCTGGCCCGCCGGCCTGCCGCTCGGCTATCACCGGCTGACCCTGACCGATGCGGCAGGTGCGACGGAAGAGGTGCCGATGATCGTGGCACCGGAGCGTGCCTTTGGTGGCGATTTCGACCGCGGCTGGTTGCTCGCCGTGCAGCTCTACAGCGTCCGTTCGGACCGCAATTGGGGCATCGGCGATTTCACCGATCTGGCGGGGCTCGTCCGGCTCGCCAAACAGCTGGGTGCCGATGGCGTCGGGCTCAATCCGCTGCATGTGCTGTTCGATGATCACCCGGCCGATTGCAGTCCTTATTCGCCAAATAGCCGGCTATTTCTCAATCCGCTTTATATCGATGTCGAGGCCATCCCGGAATTTTCTCCGGACCTCATTCCGGACGCGGCCGCGACCGCTGCGCGGCTGCGCGAAGGCGATCGGGTCCCTTACGCCGACATGGCGGCGCTGAAATGGCTGGGCCTGCGCGCGGCCTTTGACAGTTTCGTGAAGTCGGCGAGCGGTGTCCGCCGCAACCAGTTCGATGCCTTCCGCGCCGAGCGGGCGCCGCTGTTGTCGCGCTTTGCCTGCTTCGAGGTGCTGCGGCATCGTTTCGCCGCGCCGTGGTGGGAATGGCCGGTGGAATGGCGGCAACCGGATGATGCCAAATGCGCCGGGTTGCGCAACGGCCCTGACAAGCACGAGGTCGAATTCGTCGAGTTCGTGCAGTGGACCGCCGACGAACAATTGCGCGCGGCGAAGGAGCTGTCGGCGGAACTCGGCATGCGCGTCGGCCTCTATCTCGATGTTGCCGTCGGCGTGCAGTCCAACGGTTTCGATGCCTGGAACGAGCAGACCGCGATCTCGCGTCAGCTTGCGGTTGGCGCGCCGCCCGATGTGCTCAACACGGTTGGGCAGGATTGGGGCCTTGCCGGATTCAACGCCGGCGGCTTGGAGGCGCAATCCTTCGTGCCGTTCGCCGAGATGGTGGCCGCGTCGATGCGGCATGCCGGCGCGATCAGGCTCGATCACGTGCTCGGACTGAAGCGGCTGTACCTGGTGCCGCGCGGCTTCAAGCCTGACAACGGCGCCTATGTGCAGATGCCGCTCGAGGCGCTGCTGGCCGCGGTGGTCAGCGAGAGCGTCACCCATAAATGCATCGTGATCGGCGAAGACCTCGGCACCGTGCCGGAAGGTTTCCGCGAGACCATGCAGGATTTCGGCATCTGGTCCTATCTCGTCATGATGTTCGAACGCGACGATGCCGGTCATTTCCGCAATATCGACTATTACCGGCCCAACGCACTGGTCACGCTGAACACGCATGACCTCTGCACCTATGCGGGCTGGCGCTCCTTCAGCGATCTCAGGATGAAGCGCTCGCTCGGGCTCGATCCCGGCGAGGACGATCAGGCGCGCTGGAACGCGCTCGGCGGGCTCGACGCGATCCTGCGCCAGAACGGCATCAACGCCAACGATCTCTACTCGGTGCTCACCTTCCTGTCGCGCACGCCGTCGCGTCTGCTCGCGGTGTCGTTGGAGGACCTGCTCGGCGTGATCGACCAGCCGAATATTCCCGGCACCATCGACGAGCATCCGAACTGGCGCCAGCGCTTGCCCGTTGCGCTCGACAAGATCGCCGCCAAGGTCGATCTCGCGGCATTGAAGGCGGCGACGCGGGAACGTTCGCTGCCCGGCGGGAGTTGATCAATCGGGGTTTCCAAGGTTCGGAAAGCCAGGGCTCGCACGACATTGTCACAGAAGATCGAGGACTATGCGTTGATCGGCGACTGCGAGACCGCAGCGCTGGTCGGGCGCAACGGCTCGATCGACTGGCTGTGCTGGCCTGCCTTCGATTCCGACGCCTGCTTTGCCGCCATCCTCGGTACGCCCGGGAACGGCCGCTGGCTGATTGCGCCGAGCGAGGACGTCACCACGATTTCACGCCGCTATCTCGGCGACACCCTCATCCTGGAAACACGATTTGAGACCAAAGGCGGCACCGCCGTGCTGATCGACTTCATGCCGCCGCGTGGCAAGGCCTCCGACATCGTGCGGCTGGTGCGCGGCCTCACGGGTACGATGAAGATGCGGATGGAGCTGGTGATCCGCTTCGGCTTCGGCGTCGACATTCCCTGGGTGCGGAAGATCGACCACTCGCTGCTGGCGGTCGCGGGCCAGGATATGACGGTGCTGCGCACGCCGGTCGAGACCCGCGGCGAGAATCTGACCACGGTCGCCGAGTTCGAGGTCAGGGACGGCGAGACCGTGCCGTTCGTGCTGACCTACGGTCCTTCGCATATCGATCCGCCCCAGGCGATCGATCCCGAGACCGCGCTCCGCGAGACCGAGAAATTCTGGAAGCAGTGGAGTGACCGCTGTGATCGCGAGGGCGATTACCAGAATCTCGTCATGCGCTCGCTGATCACGTTGAAGGCGCTGACCTTCGCCCCCACCGGCGGCATCGTCGCGGCGCCGACCACGTCGCTGCCGGAAAAGCTCGGCGGCGCCAGGAATTGGGACTATCGCTTCTGCTGGCTGCGCGACGCCACCTTCACGCTGCTGGCGCTGATGAACGCCGGGTATACTGAGGAGGCTTCGGCCTGGCACAGCTGGCTCCTGCGCGCCGCGGCCGGCTCGCCCGAAAACATGCAGATCATGTATGGCATCTGGGGCCAGCGGCGCCTCCTGGAATGGGAGGCCGGCTGGCTCGGCGGCTACGAGGGCGCGCAGCCGGTGCGCGTCGGCAATGCCGCCCATGCGCAGCTCCAACTCGACGTCTACGGCGAGTTGATCGATGCCTTCCACCAGTCGCGGATGGCCAAGCTCAAGCTCGATGATGAAGCGACCTGGGCGCTGGAATGCGCGGTGCTCCAGCATCTCGCCGAGGTCTGGGACCAGCCCGATCATGGCATCTGGGAGCGGCGCGGCCAGCCCAGGCATTACGTCTTCTCCAAGGTGATGACCTGGGTGGCCTTCGATCGTGCCATCAAGAGCGCCGAGACATTCGGCTTCAAGGCACCGCTGCTGCACTGGCGCACCTTGCGCGACGCCATTCACCACGACGTCTGCAACAAGGGTTTCGACGCGGAGGAGAACGCCTTCGTCGAATGCTACGGCTCGAAAATGCTCGATGCCAGCGTGCTGCTGCTGTCGGGGGTGGGCTTTCTGCCGGCAGACGACCCGCGCATCCGCGGCACCGTCGCTGCCATTGAAAAGCACATGATGCGCGACGGTTTCGTGCTCCGGCACGATCCGCGCGAGATGTCCGGGGAGACCCAGCCAATCGAGGGCGCGTTCCTGGCCTGCACCCTGTGGCTTGCCGATGCCCATGTGCTGGCCGGCGACACCGACAAGGCGCAGACGCTGTTCGATCGCGTGGCAGCTCTCGCCAACGATGTCGGATTGTTGGCCGAGGAGTATGATTCGATCGCGCGTCGCCAGACAGGCAATTTCCCGCAGGCGCTGACCCACATCGCGCTGATCAACACCGCGCACAATCTCTCAGCCGCGCGGCACGCGAGCGCGAAGCCGGCGATGCAGCGGTCGAAATGAGGGTCGGTGGGGCGCGACGTACCCAGAGCGGAGGCGCGCTCCCTCTTCCGCTAGCGGGGGAGGGCTGGGGCTGTCTCCGCTGGGCGAGAACCCCCAAGAGGAGAGAACCCTCACCCGCCGCTACGCGGCGACCTCTCCGCAAGCGGGAGAGGTTGAGAGAGCCCGCGGCTCGATCGACCAACTCGATGCAATTTCGCCTCAACCAACCCCGTTCCGCTTCAAAATCATCTCCATCGCCTCCGCAAAACCGTCCTGCTCGTTGGTCGCGGTGACGTTTGTCGCCTGGTCCTTGACGTCGTCGGTGGCGTTGCCCATTGCAATCGAGACGCCGCTGACGCGGAACATGGCGAGGTCGTTCTGCATGTCGCCGATGGTGGCGACCGCATCCAGGGAGATGTCCAGGCGCTTGGCCATGGCCTGCACGAAGGTGCCCTTGTTGAAGCCGGGCGGGGTGATGTCGAGATAGTAGGTCTGCGAACGGACGGCGGTCGCCGCACTGCCGAGCGCTTCCTGCATCACCTTTTCGCAACGCTCGAGACCTGCCGCATCGGCACTGGCACCGACGATCTTGCAGGCGCTGGCAAGATACGGCCTAAAGTCCCTCACGATGGTCGGATCGGCGCGGATCGTGTGCTGCTCATGGGCGACATATCTACCGCTCGGATTGTCGATCAGCCATTTGTCGGCAGTGAAGATCCAGATATCGGCGCCGAAATCGCGCAAGATCTGCAGCGACGTCTCGGCCGCGCTTGTCGGGATGAGGTGCTGCTCGACCGGATTCATCTCGGGATCGATGATCGAGGAGCCGTTGAACGGACCGACCGGCAGCCACAGCGCCAGCGGCTCGATCAGGAAGCGCATGCCGATCGCAGGCCGGCTGGAGGTGATGGTGAAGGCGACCCCGGCCTGGTGCAACCGCTGCACCGCGGACCGCGCGCGGTCCGTCAATGTCTTGTCCTTGGTCAGCAGCGTGCCGTCGACGTCGGAAACGACCAAAGAGATTTTCGTCATGGTTGAGCCTTCGTTTCCTTGGCCTTGCCTGTCGCGCCGTCGATCTTCAGCTGTCGCATGATGCCGTCGACGATCTCTTCGACCGATTCGTCGATCGACGCCGTGATGACGTGTTCGCTCGCGTCCGGGGGCTCCAGCGTGTTGAACTGGCTGGTGAGAAGCCCGGGCGGCATGAAGTGACCCTTGCGGTGCGCGAGCCGGTCGGCGATCAGCTCCTGCGTGCCCTTGAGGAAGATGAAGCGGACGTCGTCGCGGCCGCGCAGCAGCACGTCACGATAGCTGTGCTTGAGCGCCGAGCAGGCAATGATGACGTGCTCGCCCTTGTTGCAGACCCGCGCGACCTCGTCGGCAATGGCGTTGAGCCAGGGCCAGCGGTCCTCGTCGGTCAGCGGATGGCCGGCTCTCATCTTCTCGACATTGCTGACGGGGTGAAAGCTGTCGCCATCCTCGAATCGCCAGCCGAGACGCTCGCCGAGCGCCTCTGCAATTGTACTTTTGCCCGAACCCGACACGCCCATTACGATCAACGCACAAGGTGCTTTAACGCCCGCCACGAGTCCCCTCCGGAAGCGCGGCCTGATCGACCAGCCAGACGGTCTCACCATTCGAGCGCGCGCGTACAGCCGGCAGATTCTCGCCATTGAGCATGCGCGTCAAGATCGCCTGCTTGTCACGGCCTGCAATCTCGAACAGCATTTCACGGCAGGCGGCCAATGCAGGCAGCGTCAGCGAGACCCGCGGCACGAAGGGCGCGACATTGGCCTTGGGGACGCCGACGACCCAGCGCGCGGTCTCCTCGACCGCGGGATAGCCGGGAAAGAGCGAGGCGGTGTGCCCGTCAGGTCCGGCGCCCATCAGGACAAGGTCGAACAGCGGTCGGCTCGGGTCGAGCTGGTCAGCCCCATAGAAGGCCTTCAACTCGCGCGCATATTCCTCGGCGCCAGCGTCGGGACTCTCGACCGCGGTCGGCATCGGATGGATGTGGCCAGACGGCGCGCTGCGATCGAGAAACGTGGCGCGAGCCACCGCCATGTTGTTGAGGGGATCGCTCTCGGCGACAAAACGCTCGTCCCCAATGAACCAGTGCACGCGGTCCCAAGGAATCCTGCCGCGCCAGGCATCACTGCCCAGCAACTGGTAGAGCTTCTTCGGGCTGGAGCCGCCGGTGAGGCAGATCGCAATGCGGCCGGGATTGGCTGCTATCCGAGCCATCACTCGTTCGGCTGCGGCTTGCGCCAGGGCCTCGGCGTCGGCGACCACGATCAGGTTTGGCTCCCCGGCCGCCGCCATCACGAGAACTTCCTCCAGCTGCGGCCGTCGCGTCGCAGCAGCTCGTCGGCGCAGGCCGGACCGTCGCTGCCGGCCTCGTAGGTCTCGATGCCGTTGGTGCCTGCGTTCTTCCAGGCATCGAGGAATGGCTGCACCGCCTGCCATCCGGCCTCGATGCCGTCGGCACGCTGGAACAGGATGTTGTCACCGATCATGCAGTCATAGATCAGCGTCTCGTAGCCGGTCGACGGATCGGCCTGAAAATAGTCGCCGTACTTGAATTTCATCTCGACGCCGTCGATCGTGATGCTCGGTCCCGGAATCTTGGCGTTGAACTGAAGCTCGATCGTCTCGCTCGGTGCGATGCCGATGGTGAGAAAGTTCTGCGAGAGACGGTCGACCGCCGTGCCTGAGAACATCGACAGCGGCGCTTGCTTGAACTTGATCGCGACTTCGGTGCGCTTGTGGGCCAGCGCCTTGCCGGTGCGCAAATAGAACGGCACGCCGGCCCAGCGCCAGTTATCGATCATCAGCTTCAGCGCGACGAAGGTCTCGGTGGTGCTGCCGGGCTTGACGTCGTCGGTCTTCCGGTAGTCCGGGATCTGGTCGTCGCCGATGCGGCCTGCGAGATACTGCGCGCGAACCGAGCTCCTGAGCGCTTCTTCCTGGTTCGGCTGCTGCACCGCGCTGAGAACCTCGGCCTTCTCGGAGCGCACGGAATGCGCGTCGAAGCGCGCAGGCGGCTCCATCGCCACCAGCGACATCAGCTGGAACAGATGGTTCGGCACCATGTCGCGCAGCGCGCCGGTGGCGTCGTAGAAGCCGCCGCGATGACCGACGCCGAGCTTCTCCTCCACCGTGATCTGGACGTGGTCGATGTGGTTGCGATTCCAGATCGGCTCGAACATGCCGTTGGCGAAGCGCAGCACAAGGATGTTCTGCACGGTCTCCTTGCCGAGATAATGATCGATCCGGTAGATCTGGTGCTCGTCCATGATCTTCAGCAGTTCGGCGTTGAGCGCGCGTGCCGAGGCGAGGTCGGTGCCGAAAGGCTTTTCGATCACCAGCCGCCGCCAGGTGCCGTTCTCCTTCATCATGCCGGTGCGGCCGAGCTCGCGCGCGGTCGGTGCGAACGCAGCCGGCGGGGTCGCGAGGTAGAACAGCCTGTTACCGCCGGTGTCCTGCGCGCAGTCCAGCGAGTCCAGATGCTCGCGCAGCCGGTCGAACGATGGCGGATCCTTGGCATCGGCCTCGACGAAGCTCACGCGTTCCAGCAGTCTCCTGGCGACGACATCGTCCACCGGCCGGGTCGCGAACTGGCGCAGTCCCTTCAACAGGCTCTCGCGCAGCTCCTGGTCGGACATGGCGCTGCGGCCAACACCGACCACGCAGAATTTCTCCGGCAGCAGATGCTCGGCGGCAAGATTGTAAAGCGACGGGATCACGAGACGGTGTGTGAGATCGCCGGTGGCGCCGAAAATGACGAAAGCGCAATTTTCCGGCTTGCGCTTGGCTTGCGGGTCTTTTGTCACGAGCGATCGGCCTCGCTTGATGGTGTCTCTTATTTGATCTTCGAGGCGTCGGGCTGCGTCGGCTCCTTGTGGCCGCCGAAACCCGCGCGCATTGCGGAGAGAATTTTTTCGGCGAAGGTGTGTTCCCGACGGGAACGGAAACGTGTGTAGAGCGCTGCAGTCAGGACTTCAGCCGGCACGGCCTCGTCGATCGCCGCATTTACGGTCCAGCGGCCCTCGCCCGAATCCTCCACGAAGCCGGAATATTCTGCGAGCTGCGGGCTGTCGGCGAGCGCGGTCGAGGTGAGGTCGAGCAGCCAGGATGGGATCACTGAGCCTCGCCGCCACACTTCGGCGATGTCGGCGAGGTCGAAATCATAGCGATGATCGGCCGGCAGCGCGTCGATATTGGCGTTCTTGAGGATGTCGAAGCCTTCGGCATAGGCCTGCATCAGGCCGTATTCGATGCCGTTGTGGATCATCTTGACGAAATGGCCCGCGCCGGCCGGGCCGGCATGGATGTAGCCCTGCTCGATGCGGGCATCGCGGCCGTCGCGTCCCTTGGTGCGCGGAATGTCGCCGGCGCCGGGCGCGAGCGCCGCGAAGATCGGATCGAGCCGGTCGACGACCTGCTTCTCGCCGCCGATCATCATGCAGTAGCCGCGGTCGAGGCCCCAGACGCCGCCTGACGTACCGACGTCGACATAGTGGATGCCGCGCGCCTTCAGCGCCTTGCTGCGGCGGACGTCATCCTGCCAGAAGGTGTTGCCGCCGTCGATGATGACGTCGCCTTCCTGCATCACGCCCGCGATCGTGTCGATGGTCTGCTCGGTGATGCGGCCCGCAGGCAGCATCACCCAGACCGTGCGCGGCCGCTCGAGTTTCGAGATGAACTCTTCCAGCGTTGCCGAACCCACCGCGCCGTCCGCGGCGAGAGCGTCGACGGCCTTGCTGTCCTTGTCATAGACCACCGTCGAATGTCCCTGGCGCATCAGCCGGCGAACGATGTTGCCGCCCATCCGGCCGAGGCCGATCATGCCGAGTTGCATTGAGATATTCCCTCAGTTCAGTGCGTCGTTGAGCGCCGCATTGAGCGCCGCGAGACCTTTCTTGAGCGGACCCTTCAGGTGCACCCGAAGTGCGCGCCGGCCGCGCTCGGTGAGCACATCGAAGTCGCCGCGCGCCTGCGCCGCCTTGATCACGCCGAAGCTCGCCTTCTGGCCCGGCACGGCCAGGTCCTTGGCGTCATCTGCGGTAATCTGGAGGAACAGGCCGCTGTCGGGGCCGCCCTTGTAGGCTTGTCCGGTGGAGTGCAGGAAGCGCGGTCCGAATTCGGCGCAAGTTGCGACATGCCGTTTCTCGCGCACCTCGAGACGCATGGCCTGAAGCGCATCGATATTGGCCTTGTCGCGTTCGATGTAGCCGAGCAGGGCGACATAATCGCCGCGGCTGAAGCGCGACAGATGCGCCTTCAGCCAGGAGGTGAGGTCGCCGTCGGCGCCGGCTGCGCGCAGCGCCTTGGCGTTGGCGGCGTCGGTGTAGAGATCGGCTTCCTTGGTCCTGACGACAGGCTCTTCGGCCGGCAGCGCGCCGGTCTTCTCATAGGCCGACGTCAGTTCGCGGGTCTTGATCTTGGCGGCTTCCACGTCCGGCTGGTCGAACGGGTTGATGCCGAGGATCGCGCCCGCAACGGCAGTTGCCATCTCGAAGCGGAAAAATTCCTGGCCGAGATGCTCGATCGACTTCATGACGATGCGCACGACCGGATGGCCGGCGGCCTCGATCCCGGCGAGGGCCGAGTCGTGGGCAGCATCGGTCTCGCCTTCCGTGCGGATATCGATGAAGAAGCGATCATTGCCATAGAGCGCGGACTCGCCCAGCGCCTCGCCGGCGATCGGGATCAGGCCCTTGCCTTCCTTGCCGGTCGATTCGGCTATGAGCTGCTCGGCCCAGGCACCGAAATCGGCGATTTTCTTCGACGACAGGATCGTCACCTTGTCGCGGCCTTCGAGGCCGGCAAGTCCCATGGCGAGGCCGAGCTGCACGCCCGGATTCTCGGCTGGTGGCACATCCGGTCCGCAGGAGCGCGCCATCGCGAGCGCATGCTTGAGGAAGGTCTTGACGTCGATGCCGGCCGTGGCCGCCGGCACCAGGCCGAACGGCGACAGCACCGAGTAGCGGCCGCCGATCGACGGCTCACCGTGGAAGATGCGGGCGTAATTCAGCTTCTTGGCGGCCTTTTCCAGCGAGGAGCCGGGATCGGTCACCGCGATGAAGCGGAAGCCGGTCTTGGCCTTGGGGCCGAGGGCCTGCGCGACCCGCTCGTGGAAATAATCCTTCATCGCGTTCGGCTCGGTGGTGCCGCCGGATTTGCTGGAGACGATGAAGACGGTGTTGGCGATGTCGATCTTGGCCTCCATCGCCCGCACCTCGGCCGGGTCGGTGGAGTCAAGCACGTGCAGCTTCGGGAAGCCCGGCTTCCGCGCAAAGGTCTCGGCCAGCACCTCCGGACCCAAGCTCGAACCGCCCATGCCGAGCACGACGGCGTCGGAGAATTTCTGGCGCTTCACGCGGTTGGCATAGTCCTCATAATCGGCGACGTCGGCCTTCGCCGCGCTGTCGAGCCAGCCGAGCCATTTGTCCTCGTCCGTCCCGGTCCAGACCGACTTGTCGCGCTGCCACAGCCTGCGGATCTTGGCCGAGGCGCGCCACTCTTCGGTGCTCTTGGCCACGGCCTTGCCGAGGCTGTCACCCAGCGCGAGCTGCTGGCGGTCGATTGCCGGCCCGAGCACCGTTGCACGCTTGTGGGCGACTGCGCCGTAGAGCTTGTCGGCGGCATCCGCGAACTGCTTGACGCCGTCCCTGACGAGCTCCTCGGTGATCGCGTCGAGCGAGACGCCGGAGCGCTCCAGCTCTTCCAGCACGCGGCGGGCGTCATCGACGTTCTCTTCCAGGCTGTCGCGCGGTTTGCCGTGGTCGCGGAAAGCATCGAGCGTCGCCGGCGGCACCGTGTTGATGGTGTCGGGGCCGATCAGCTCCTCGACATAAAGGACGTCGCTGTAATCCTTGTTCTTGGTGCCGGTGGAGGCCCACAGCATGCGCTGCGGCTTGGCGCCCCTGGCAGCGAGCTTCTCCCAGCGCGGACCCGAGAACAGCCGCTTATAGTCCTGATAGGCAACCTTGGCGTTGGCGATCGCGACCTTGCCCTTCAGGGCGGCGAGCCGCTCCTTTTCAGATGGGTCGTTGGCGCGGGCAATCCTCTCGTCGAGCTGCTTGTCGACGACCGAGTCGATCCGGCTGACGAAGAAGCTCGCCACGCTCGCGACATGGGAGGGGTCGCCGCCGTCGGCAACGTATTTTTCGAGACCCGCGAGATAGGCCTCGGCCACCTTCAGGTAGACGGCTCTGGAGAACAACAGCGTGATGTTGATGCTGATGCCGTTGCCGATCAGCGTTTCGATCGCCGGCAGCCCCTCAGGCGTCGCCGGCACTTTCACCATCAGGTTCTTGCGGTTGACGTCCTTCCAGAGCCGCCGCGCCTCGGCCACCGTGCCTGACGTGTCCATCGCGAGATAGGGCGAGACCTCGAGGCTGACATAGCCGTCATGGCCCTTGAGCCTGTCATAGACCGGGCGCAGCACGTCGGCGGCGTTCTGGATATCCTCGACCGCGACCGCCTCGAACAGGTCGGCCACGGTCCGGTCTCCGCGCTTCAGCGCTTTGCCGATCGGGGCGTCGTACTCGTCCGAACTGCCGATCGCCTTCTCGAAAATCGAGGGGTTGGAGGTGACGCCCTTGACCCCGTCGGTGTCGATCAGCCGCTTCAGGTCGCCCTTGCTGATGAAGCCGCGGGCGAGGAAGTCCAGCCAGACGGCTTGTCCGTGCTTTTCCAGTTCTTTGACGGGATTCATGATGCTCTTTATCTCCAAGCCTGCGGGCGGAGGGGGTTTCCGCGACGGTCCTGACGCGCTATCCTTTAGCTCACATGCTCCCGGGAGGGAACCAATCAAGGGTACAGGCGTCATACTCCAGGTGTAACTCCGTCACGATCATGGCGATCCAGGCGGGAGTCGCGCTTTTGCGTAATAAAGATTCGGCCGGAATGGTCTGGCTGGATTGCTTCGTGAGTGATCCGTCGTGCCGCTGAATGTCGTCGGCGGATAGCGCCGATCGTCATTGGCGCGGCGACTGGCTATGCTGGGGGAAAGCATGCACGCTTGTCCTGACGGCGTTGCGATTGCCGGTAGCCGGCCATCGACTGCGCCAGCCGGCTGTGTCGATGCATCCCATGATCTCGAAATCGGTCCATGCGTCACGCGTCTGCGGCTGGCGCTCGCTGCGACCCTCGTCGCGACGCTGCTGAGCGCGAGCTTTGCCTTGGAATGGTGGCGTGACATCAGCTGTTACGATGCGACGATCGGCCATGGCGGCGTGGCCCTGTTCGGCCCCGTGACGGCCAGGCTTGCACCTCAAAGATGAACGCGACGCGCAAGGCATCGCCCTACAAGCGTCATAAGTTCGCCGCGCGCAGATCGTTCTATGTTGCAGTGCCGGATGGGAGTCGTCCCCGGTATTTGCCCGGATGTGGCGAGCCAGTGACAATTTCTGGAAATGAGCCAAGATAGACTGAGATTCGCACAAATTACAGGCAAGTGCCTGTTCGTAATTCAGCGAGTGCCTACCTTGTGCATTGCGTCGTGTTGGCAGCCAGGTGTCCAATGATCGTCATGTGCTCACGCTGATTCGAAACGCGGCCTGAGGAACGGTCCAGCAACTGCTTTCGTTTCAGCTTGTAGCGGAACTCACGCGGAGAGGGATCATGTACAACGATTCTCTATTCAATGCTTTCGCTCGGTCGTTCGAGGCGAGAAGCCAGCACGACATGTCGATGGCGGAATATCTGGAATCGTGTCGAAGCGATCCCATGAAATACGCGAACGCGGCCGAACGGCTACTAGCGGCGATCGGCGAGCCCCAGACGATTGACACGGCCAAGGACCCACGCCTTGGCCGTATTTTTTTGAACCGCACCATCCGTACCTATCCGGCCTTTGCCGGCTTCTACGGCATGGAAGAAACCATCGAGCGCATCGTCGGCTTCTTCCGCCATGCGGCGCAGGGCTTGGAGGAGCGCAAGCAGATTCTCTATCTGCTCGGGCCCGTCGGCGGCGGCAAATCCTCGCTCGCCGAGCGGCTGAAGTCGCTGATGGAAGTCCATCCGATCTACGTGCTCAAGGCCGGCGACGAACTCTCGCCAGTGTTCGAGAGCCCCCTCAGCCTGTTCGATCCCGATCATCTCGGTCCGATGCTGGAAGAGAAGTATGGCATTCCGCGCCGGCGTCTCACCGGTCTGATGAGCCCGTGGTGCTACAAGCGGCTCGAAGCTTTCGGCGGCGACATCTCCCAGTTCAGAGTCGCAAAAATCCAGCCGTCGCGGTTGCGCCAGATCGCAATCTCCAAGACCGAGCCCGGTGACGAGAACAACCAGGACATCTCCTCGCTCGTCGGCAAGGTCGATATCCGCAAGCTCGAGACCTACGCTCAGAACGATCCCGACGCCTACAGCTATTCGGGCGGCCTCAACCGCGCCAACCAGGGCGTGCTGGAGTTCGTCGAGATGTTCAAGGCGCCGATCAAGATGCTGCACCCGTTGCTGACCGCAACGCAGGAAGGTAACTATATCGGCACCGAGAATATCGGCGCGATCCCGTTCACCGGCGTCATCCTCGCGCACTCCAACGAAGCGGAATGGGCGAGCTTCAAGTCCAACAAGAACAACGAAGCCTTCATCGACCGCATCTGCGTCATCAAGGTGCCGTACTGCCTGCGCGTCACCGAAGAACAGAAGATCTACGAGAAACTGATCCAGGGCTCCGAGCTCGCGTCAGCCCCCTGCGCGCCCTCGACCTTGGAGACGCTGGCGCGATTCTCGGTGATGTCGCGCCTGCGCAAGCACGAGAACTCGACGCTGTTCGGCAAGATGCGGGTCTACGACGGCGAGAGCCTGAAGGAATCCGATCCCAAGGCGCGCAGCGTCCAGGAATATCGCGATGCCGCCGGCGTCGATGAGGGCATGGACGGCGTTTCCACCCGCTTTGCCTTCAAGATACTGGCTGCGACCTTCAATCACGATCCGCAGGAAGTCGCCGCCGATGCCGTGCACCTGATGTACGCGCTGGAGCAGTCGATCCGCAGGGAGCAGCTGCCCGAGGAAGTCGAGAAGCGCTATCTCGAATTCATCAAGGCCGAGCTCGCGCCGCGCTACGCCGAATTCATCGGCAACGAGATCCAGAAAGCCTATCTGGAATCCTACTCGGATTACGGCCAGAACCTGTTCGACCGTTACGTCGATTACGCCGATGCCTGGATCGAGGATCAGGACTTCAAGGACCCTGATACGGGCCAGCTGCTCGATCGCGAGCTTTTGAACCAAGAGCTGACGAAAATCGAGAAGCCGGCGGGCATCGCCAACCCCAAGGACTTCCGGAACGAGGTCGTCAAATTCTCGTTACGCTCCCGGGCCCAGAACGGCGGCAAGAATCCGACCTGGACCTCCTATGAGAAGATTCGCGATGTGATCGAAAAGCGGATATTCTCTCAGGTCGAGGACCTGCTTCCGGTCATCTCGTTCGGTTCGAAGAAGGACGGCGAGACGGAGAAGAAGCACGGCGAGTTCGTCGCACGCATGGTGGAGCGTGGCTACACCGAGCGTCAGGTTCGCCGACTGGTCGAATGGTACATGCGCGTGAAGCAAGCCGGTTGAGGCGGATGAGAAAGTGGCCATTCACATCATTGACAGGCGCCTGAATCCAGGCGGCAAGAGTCTTGAGAACCGCCAGCGGTTCTTGCGTCGTGCCAAATCCCTGGTGCAGGGCGCCGTCAAGAAGACCTCGCAGGAACGCGAAATCAAGGACGTCCTGGAGGGTGGTGAGGTCACGATCCCGCTCGACGGGATGCACGAGCCGCGTTTCCGCCGTGAAGGCGGAACGCGGGACATGGTGCTGCCCGGCAACAAGAAGTTCATCGAGGGCGACTATCTCCAGCGCCAGGGCCAGGGCAGCGCCAAGGATTCCGGACCGGGTGAGGGCGACAGCGAAGATGCCTTCCGCTTCGTGCTGAGCCGCGATGAATTCGTCGATCTCTTCCTGGATGATCTCGAACTGCCTGATTTGGCCAAGCGCAAGATCGCGCAGACCGAGAGCGAAGGCATCCAGCGCGCCGGCTACACCACGTCGGGTTCGCCCGCCAACATCTCGGTGAGCCGAACGGTGAAGCTCGCGCTTGCCCGCCGCATCGCGCTCAAGCGTCCGCGCAAGGACGAGGTCGAGGAGCTGGAAGCCGCGATTGAGGCCTGCACCGACGAGGACGAGCGCGCCGAGCTTGTCGCCCGGCTCGAAAAGCTGAAGGCCAAGACCAAGCGCATTCCCTTCATCGACCCGCTCGACATCCGCTACCGCCGCTACGAGAAGATGCCGCGGCCGGTCGCGCAGGCCGTGATGTTCTGCCTGATGGACGTGTCGGGCTCGATGTCCGAGCACATGAAGGATCTGGCAAAGCGCTTCTACATGCTGCTCTACGTGTTCCTCAAGCGGCGCTACAAGCATGTCGAGATCGTCTTCATCCGCCACACCGATCGCGCCGAAGAGGTCGACGAGCAGACCTTCTTCTACGGTCCGGCCTCCGGCGGCACACTGGTCTCCAGCGCGCTGCAGGCGATGCACGAGATCGTGCGCGAGCGCTTCAATCCGTCGGACTGGAACATCTATGCCGCGCAAGCCTCCGACGGCGACAATTCCTATTCCGACGGCGAGCTCACCGGCCTCTTGCTGACCGAAAAGATACTGCCGGTCTGCCAGTTCTTCGCCTATCTCGAGGTCGGGGAATCCGGCGGCAGCGCCTTCGATCTTTCCGATTCCTCGCTCTGGACCCTCTACGAGCGCCTCCGCAACTCTGGCGCACCGCTTTCGATGCGCAAGGTCTCTGAGCGCAGCGAGATCTTTCCGGTATTCCACGATCTGTTCCAGCGCCGCGAAACTGCCCAGGAGAAAGCCGCTCCATGACGGAACGCTTGTTCGAAGGCGCCGATTGGGATTTCCACACCTTGCAGCGCATTACCGATGCGTGCGAGGAGGTGGCGCTGAAGGATCTCGGACTCGACGTCTACCCGAACCAGATCGAGGTCATCACCGCCGAGCAGATGCTGGATGCCTATTCCTCCGTCGGCATGCCGCTGTTCTACAAGCACTGGTCGTTCGGCAAGCACTTCGCATATCACGAGGCCTCCTACCGCAAGGGCCTGATGGGCCTTGCCTATGAGATCGTGATCAACTCCTCGCCCTGCATCTCCTACCTCATGGAGGAGAACACGGCGACGATGCAGACGCTGGTGATCGCGCACGCTGCCTTCGGTCACAACCACTTCTTCAAGAACAATTATCTGTTCAAGCAGTGGACCGATGCGGAAGGGATTCTGGACTATCTGGATTTCGCCAAGAACTACGTCATGCAGTGCGAGGAGCGCTACGGCCGCACCGAGGTCGAGCGCACGCTGGATGCCGCGCATGCGCTGATGTCGCACGGCATCGACCGCTATCCCGGCAAGAAGCAGTTGGATCTGCGCGAGGAAGAAAAGCGGGCAGGGCGTCGCCGTCAGCACGAGGAGGAGATTTTCAACGACCTCTGGCGCACCGTGCCCAAGGGCGCCTCGAAGGCCCGGACCGCGATCTCGCTCGAACGACGCCGCAAGCTGCTCGGCCTGCCGCAGGAAAACCTGCTCTATTTCCTGGAGAAGAGCGCGCCAAGGCTGGCGCCCTGGCAGCGCGAGCTCCTGCGCATCGTCCGCCACATTGCGCAATATTTCTATCCGCAGAGCCAGACCAAGGTGATGAATGAGGGGACGGCGACCTACGTCCACTATCGCATCATGAGTAAGCTGCATCAGCAGGGCCGCATCACCGACGGCAACTTCCTCGAATTCCTGGGATCGCACACCAACGTGGTGTTCCAGCCCGAATTCGACGATCCGCGCTTCTCCGGCTTCAATCCCTATGCGCTCGGCTTCGCGATGATGCAGGACATCGAGCGCATCGTCACCAATCCGGAAGATGAGGACCGCGAGTGGTTCCCCGATATCGCCGGCAGGAACGACGTGATGGGCGTGCTGCGCGACGTCTGGGCCAATTATCGTGACGAGAGCTTCATCGGCCAGTTCCTGAGTCCGAAGCTGATGCGGCACTTCCGCATGTTCCACCTGCACGACGATCCCGAGGAGCGCGCCGGCATCCGCGTCGATGCCATCCATGACGAGCGCGGCTTCCGCCGGGTTCGCCGCGAGCTGGCGCGGCAGCACGATGTCGGCTTCATCGATGCAAATATCGAGGTGGTCGACGTCGATCTCTCCGGCGACCGCCGTCTGATCCTGCATCACCGCGTCATCAAGGGGTCGCAGCTCAACGAGACCGATGCCAAGCGGGTACTCCAGCATCTCGCCGATCTCTGGACCTACGACGTCGCGCTGATCGAGGTCGACGCTAACGACAAGGTGCTGCGCGAATACGTCGTCAGCCCGCGTCCCATAGCAGCCGCGGTGGCGTGAGGGCGGCGGGCTACCTTAGCAACATGGCGAGGTGCGCATTGATGTGCCCTCGCCCGCTGCGGCAGAGGGCAGCAACGGCGGGAGACACAAACTCACTCCGGTGAGGGGTATCTCTCCGCAGATTCCCGTGTCGATAGAGACCCCTCATCCGGCGCTTCGCGCCACCTTCTCCCACGAGGGAGAAGGGAAGGCTCTCGTGGCCGCGCCCAAGGCGGCCTAAGCCGATCGCTTCTTCGCCGGCTTCTTCTTCGCCGCATTCAGCTCCACCGCCGCGCGGATCAGCGCCTTCAGCGCCTTCTCGTTGATATCAGCGCCCTCGCCGATATCGATCGCGCGCCGCACGTTGCCGTCGAGGCTCGAGTTGAACAGGCCGGCCGGATCGTCCAGCGCCGCGCCCCTGGCAAAGGTCAGCTTCACCACGGTCTTGTAGGTCTCGCCGGTGCAGATGATGCCGTCGTGCTCCCACACGGGCACGCCGCGCCATTTCCATTCCTCGACCACCTCAGGATCGGCCTCCTTGATCAGCGCGCGGACGCGTTTCAGCGTCTCGCCGCGCCAGTCGCCGAGCTCCTTGATCCGACCGTCGATCAGCTTTGACGGTGACGGCTCATCCGCTTCTTTCTTCTTTGCGGTCACGGCCTTCTTCATGATCGCGCCTCGCTGGAGCGGCCAAGATAGGGCAGTGCGAACAGATAGAGCCCGGTCGCGAGCAGCGGGATCAGCGGCACGAAAGCCAACAGTCCGATCCATGCCGCTTGAATCTGCATGGTCAGCGCAACGATGTTGGCGATCACGGCAAGCGTGAAGGCAACCGACAGCCAGCGATGGATATGCCGGATCCACATGTTCGAATTCATCTCGATTTTCCCTGGTGATGTTGCGAATGGTCGTTGTTGGCCGGACTATTCGGTCCGCGCCAGCAACTCGTCCAGCTTGGTGAAAAACTGCTTCCAGCCGGCATGCGCACCGCCATAGGCCTGCTTCTGGCTGGGCCGGAAGCCTGCCTGCTCGACGCGCAGATGCGTGCCTGATCCCCGCGGGGTGAGCGTGAACGTCACGATGCTCTTGAGGTCGTAGGCCGCGTCCTCGTGCGTGAAATTCCAGGTGTAGGCGAGCGAGCGTTGCGGTTCGATGGCGAGCACCTCGCAGTCCAGCACACCGCCCCATTCGCCGCGCAGATTGAAGCGATGACCCACCGATGGCTTGAAGTCGTTCTTCATCAGCCATTCCTCGATCAGGTGCGGCTGCGTCAGCGCGCGCCACAGCCGCTCCGCAGGAAAGGCAAATTCCCGCTCGATCACCACGGAACGTGTCTCGGTCGCAGCTTCGGTCATTGGTCCATCCTCTTGAGGAGATCGTCGAGCGCATCGAGCCGGTTCTGCCAGAAGCCCGCCATCTGGCTGGTCCAGTCGATCAGTGGATTGAGCGCACCAGGCTGCGCGCTGTAATGGGTCTGGCGTCCTTCGTGGCGGTCACGCACCAGGCCCGCCTGCTTCAGCGCGCCCAGATGTTTTGAGACCGCCGGCTGGGAAACGCCTGATGTCGCCGTCAGGGCCCCGACCGTCTGCTCGCCCTCGCGGCAAAGCCGCTCGAAGATCGCCCGCCTTGTGGGGTCGGCGAGTGTCCGGAACAGGAGGTCGGGGGCGGTGGACATCGGGATCTATAACTCGAAGGTTATGGATCCATTCATAACCGTGGAGTTATGGGTATGTCAAGGCCGGTCGAAGTGAGTTGGGAGGTGACTGTGCGGGCTCCACCTTACCTCGCCCGCTTGCGGGAGAGGTCGCGCCGAAGGCGCGGGTGAGGGCTTTTTCCTCCAGGGGATTGTCCCGTCGCGGAGACACCCTCTCCCCAACCCTCCCCCGCAAGCCGGGGAGGGAGCGCAGCGAATTCGCGGCAACCGTTACGGCCGCAAATACAGATAACCCTGCGACTGAAGCTCGGCGAGACGAACCACGCCGCCCTTCTCCGCACTCACGAACCCCGGGAGCAGATCGGTCAGCTTGATGTTCTGCGCCTTGATGGTGTTGGCGCAGGCGGCGAGCTCGACGCCGTCCTTCGCGAAATTGCTGATGCGCCCGCTGACGTCGGGGTTGGCCTGCGCCCGGTGGAACGCCTTCAACGCCGGCCCGTGGATGACAAGCGCGAGCTTGACGTGGTCGGGACCCCCGACGCCGTCGATGTGGTTCTGGATGTTGCCGAGCACGAAATTGACCTTGTCGGCGTCAGCCAGGTGATAGACGACCTTCAGCTTGTCCGACTTGGTGGCTTCAGTCGCCGCTTTGGCGCGCGAGGCCGCAAAGGCTGCGCCAAGCGCCGAGACGGTGCTCCACAAGACGTTCCGGCGGTTCATGATGATCTCCTGATTTGCCGGAGGCATGTCACTTGTGGCGCAGCGCAGCGAGTTCCTTGCGGTCGGTCACCAGCGCGGCGCACTCGCTGTTGTCGGTCCGGTCGAGCCGGAAAATCCCGTCGTCCTGGCCTGCGACCAGGGATCGGTCCTTATCCTCAGTCGGGTTGTTGTGCGGCCAGATCCTGATGCTTTCGAGCCGCACGATGGCTGACTTGTCGTCCTTTGACAGTGCAATGCCGACGCCGCCGCCCTCGCAATCGACGCCGCAGTTGAGGCGCACCTCGCTGCCGTCCTTGGTAAACACCGCGTGGTGGCAGGAGCCGCCGGAGTCGAAAGCGCCGCTGCGGTGGCGATAGTGGAAGCCGATCCGGAACGAGTTGCGCAGCTGATTGTCCACTTCGTAGGTCTCCGCCGAGACCAGCAGCTTCATCGACGCAACTTTCTGCTTCGGATGCTGCGCCAGATGGGCGGCATCGTAACGGCGAACGAAGCAGGCATAGGCTGTCTTGCCGGGTGGGCCTGCATAGATGCGCGCGTTGAAGGTATCGGCTTCGGCCGTGGTGGCCTCGTGGATATCGTCGACCTCCTCGGCCCGGGCGGCGCCGATGAAGGCGGCAAGGGCAAGCGGAAGGATGAGGGCAAGCTTCATGATCGCACCGGGGACGTTGGCCATTGACGGCCCGCATCGGGGAGGGAGCGGGCCGTTTGCGGTTAGTCGCAAGCCGCTCGCCGAGCGTTCATCTGCCCTCCCTCCGGCAGCCTCGCTAAAGTGGTGTGGAGCTCTCCGAGGTCGAACAGGTTGTCGCGCAACATGTCGCTGGGAATAGACGCAGGTTAATGGGTGCGCTCGCGTCAGCCTTAGTCGCCGTCGGACCAGGAAGGTTCAGCGGCGTTTTGCCTGGGAACCTCGCGCGGTCCTCTGCGACGTTGTCGCGGTTCCTCGATGTGATAGTCTTCACAGGCAATTCACAGGCAATCGCATTTCGGAGTTTTAAGCTGATCCGCTTTGCAAGTTTGTGGAGTCCCCGTGATGGGCGAAATTCGCAACTTCAGATCCGGAAATCCCGGCGAGCCCCCTCCCCAGGGCAGAATGCCCCGTCGGCTCGCTGCGATCATTGTCGGTGACATCGCTTCCTACAGCCGCTTGATGCAGGCCGACGAGGAAGGCACGCATCTCCGCGTCAAACGGATCGAGCGGGACCTCATTGAGCCCAGCATCATCGAGCATCATGGCGCGCTGGTGAAGACGACGGGCGACGGCTTCATCGCGATTTTCGACAGTCCTGTCGAGGCCGTCAGGTGCAGCATCGTCATCCAGCAGAATCTCATCGGCCGCAACACCTCGCTGCCGAGGGAATCGCGCATCGAATACCGGATCGGCGTCAACCTGGGTGACGTGATCGTCGAACCTGATGACGTGTATGGCGACGGCGTCAACATTGCCACGCGCATTGAGGGGATCGCCGATCCCGGTCAGGTCTACATTTCGGGCGCCATCTACGAGCAGATCAAGCACAAGGTCGTGTGCGGCTATGAGTCGCTCGGAGACCGCAAGGTCAAGAACATCACTGATCCCGTTCGCGTCTATCGCGTCCTGCCGGACGCCGATGCGGTCGGGAGGACGCGCGGCCGGCGCGAGAACATGCTGATCTTTCTCCTCGGTGTCACGCTGCTCGTGATTGCTGCCGGCGTGCTGTGGTATCTGCTGGCGCAGCAGCCGGGCAAGACAGGCGAGCGCGCCGCCGCGCCGAGCGTCGCCCCTCCGGTCGCATCACCAAGTCCGCAATCGCCGCCGCGCGAAGCGGCGGCGCCGACACCTCAACCATCTCCGTCAGTGGCTGCCTCAACTCCGTCACCCGCGCCGTCGCCGAGTCCATCGGCGACAACGGCCCGCGAACCCGAAATGATCGCCATTCGCGGCGGCAGCTTCGCGATGGGAAGCAACGACGACCCGACCGAGCGGCCTATCCACCAGGTGACGGTCAAGCCATTTTCAATCGGCAAGTACCCGGTGACGACCGGCGAATGGAACGAATGCGCTGCTGCGAAGGCCTGCGGATTTGTTGCGACCGGAAAGGACGATGCGCCCGTCACCAATGTGAGCTGGACCGACGCGCAGCAATACGTGGCCTATCTCGCGCAAGCGACCAAAAAGCCCTATCGGCTTCCGAGCGAAGCCGAATGGGAATATGCCGCTCGCGGCGGAACGCAGACCAGATACTGGTGGGGTGACAAGCTGCAGGCAGGCATGGCCGGATGCAAGGATTGCGGTGATCTCGCGGCCGAGCAGCCGGCGAAGGTCGGCGGTTTCAAGCCGAATCCATTCGGCCTCCATGACATGGGCGGCGGTGTCGACCAGTGGGTCGAGGACTGCTGGCACAGAACCTACCAGGGCGCGCCCGGTGATGGCTCGGCATGGAACGGCGGGGACTGTGCATCGCATGTCTTGCGCTCGGGCTCGTGGAAGAACGATGCGAGATATGTGAGGCCATCCAACCGCGATGGCTACGACACCAATGTTCGCTATCCGACGCATGGATTCCGAGTAGCCCTTGATCCTTAGGTAGGAGTGGGTTTGATGCAAATCCTTCGTTGCATCGCGTTGTCGATGGCGCTTGCGTTGCTTCCGGGCGCAGCCCTTGCGCAAGGCAAGACCGCTCCGAAGGATGCAAAGCTCTATTTCATCACCCCCTATGACGGGCAGAAGGTCCGCGGCGGATTCTGGGTCCGGTTCGGCTTACGCAACATGGGCGTGACGCATGCCGGTGATGATTACCAGAACGCCGGTCATCATCATTTGCTGGTCGACGTCACCGACCCGATTGACCCGAAGGAGCCGATTCTCCAGGACAAGTCGCATCTGCATTTCGGCGCGGGACAGACCGAGACCTTCCTGGAACTCTCGCCCGGGACCCACACCCTTCAACTGGTGCTGGGCGACGCGAAGCACTATCCGTTCGATCCGCCTCTCGTGTCAGACAAGATCACCGTGCGTGTCAGGCCGCCGGCGGAGCGCAGCAAATGAGTCAGCGCAGGCTGGCGTTGATCTTGTCCAGCACCGCCGACCCCGGGCACAGCGTGTCGGCTTCGAGCGTGTTGAGCGGCGTCTCGACCGTGTTCAGATGCGCGTGCAGATCTTCCGCATCGGGGTCCACAAAGAGCAGGCCGGTGACGATCTGTCCCTTGGCGGCGTGCCTGGCGAGGAAGGTCTGGGCCCCTAACCGGTCATGGGGATCGTAGTCGGCCTCGATCTTGCGCAGCGCGATCTTGCTGCCGTCATGTTGTTCGACCACCTGCACCGTACCGGGCGCGTAGTCGACCGCAATGGGATCGCGGCCGACCAGCACGTCGAGCCGGTTCACGGCGTCGTTGTGCTCACGGACGTAGTCAAAGCTCTTGGTCGAGCCGGCGTGATTGTTGAAGGCGATGCAGGGGCTGATGACATCGATGAAGGATGCGCCCTTGTGGCGGATTGCGGCTGCGATCAGCGGCACCAGCTGGGTCTTGTCGCCGGAGAACGAGCGTGCAACGAAGGTGGCGCCGAGTTGTAGTGCGATCGCGACGAGATCGATGGCGTTGTCGGTGTTGGTCACGCCCTTCTTCGACTTTGAGCCGCGGTCGGCGGTGGCCGAGAACTGGCCCTTGGTCAGGCCGTACACGCCGTTGTTCTCGACGATATAGGTCATGTTGACGCCGCGCCGGATCGAATGCGCGAATTGGCCGAAGCCGATCGAGGCGGAATCGCCGTCGCCGGAGACGCCGAGATAGATCAGGTCGCGGTTGGCGAGATTGGCCCCGGTCAGCACTGACGGCATGCGGCCGTGCACGGAGTTGAAGCCATGGGAATTGCCGAGGAAATAGTCCGGCGTCTTCGACGAGCAGCCGATGCCGGAGATCTTTGCCACCCGGTGCGGCTCGATCGAGAGCTCGTAGCAGGCCTCGATGATCGACGCCGTGATCGAATCATGGCCGCAGCCGGCGCACAGCGTCGAGATCTTGCCCTCGTAGTCGCGGTGCGTGTAGCCGAGCTCGTTCTTCTTGAGGCCCGGATGGTGGAATTTCGGTTTTGCGATGTAGGTCATGACAATTTCTTTCTGCTTCCTCGCCGCAAGCCGACGTCTTTCAGCCCGCGCCCGGGCCGTTGCTGCTGCAACCCGTCATTGCGAGCGCAGCGAAGCAATCCAGGATCCCTCCGCGGCAAGACCTTGGATTGCTTCGCTGCGCTCGCAATGACGATGTCGATGCAGCTGGCCATCATGACACGGCCTTGCGGAGCGGGGTCACCTTGAGCTGATCCTGGTGGTCGCCAATGGCTTTTGCGATGAAACGTGCGGTGATCGGGGTGCCGTCGTAGTGCACGATCGGCACGAGGCGGACGGGGTCGATGCCGTTCTCGTTGACGATGAGCTGCCGAAGCTGGCTGTCGCGGTTCTGCTCGACCACGTAGACGAAGTCGTGCTCGGCAAGGAAGCTCGCCACGCTCGAGTGGAACGGGAAGGCGCGGATGCGCAGGCGATCGAGCTGGTGCCCGCGCGCCTCCAACAGGCCGATCGCCTCGTCCATCGCCGGCGAGGTCGAGCCGAAATAGATCACGCCATATTTGGTCGGCCGTTCCGCATTGGCCTGCAGCGGTCGTGGCACGAGGTCTTGCGCGGTCTCGAATTTGCGCACGAGGCGTTGCATGTTGTCGGCGTAGACAGTGCCTTCCTCGGAATAGCGCGCATAGCGGTCGCGCGAGGTGCCACGGGTGAAATACGAGCCTTTGGTCGGGTGCGTGCCGGGATAGGTGCGGTAGGGGATGCCATCGCCGTCGACGTCGAGATAGCGGCCGAAATCGCGGCCTTCCTCCAGCATCTCCGTCGTCATCACCTTGCCGCGGTCATATTGCCTGGCATCGTCCCATTTCAGCGGGCGGCAGAGTCGGTGGTTCATGCCGATGTCGAGATCGAGCATCAGGAAGATCGTGGTCTGCAGCCGCTCGGCGAGATCGAAGGCGGCCGCCGCGAACTCGAACGCCTCGGCCGGGTCTTCCGGGAACAGCAGCACATGCTTGGTGTCGCCATGCGATGCATAGGCGCAGGCGATGATGTCGCATTGCTGGGTGCGGGTCGGCATGCCCGTGGACGGGCCGGCGCGCTGGATGTTCATGATCACGGCCGGAATCTCGGCGAAATAGGACAGGCCGATGAACTCGGTCATCAGCGAGATGCCGGGCCCCGAGGTCGCGGTGAAGGCGCGGGCGCCATTCCAGGAGGCGCCGATGACGATGCCGATCGAAGCCAACTCGTCCTCGCCCTGCACGATCGCGTATTTGGCCTTGCCGGTTTCAGGGTCGTGCCGGTACTTCTTGCAATGCGCGGTGAAGGCCTCCGCCACGGAGGACGATGGCGTGATCGGATACCAGGCGCAGACGGTCGCGCCGCCATAGACGGCGCCGAGCGCAGCGGCGCTGTTGCCCTCGATGAAGATGCGGTCGCCGACCTTGTCGGACTTCCTGATGCGCAAGCCCAGCGGGCATTTCAGGTTTTGCAGCGCCCAGTCGCGCCCGAGATGCAGCGCATGCACGTTGGAGGACAAGAGCTTCTCCTTGCCCTTGTACTGCTCGCCGATCAGCTGCTCGATCAGCTTCGGGTCCATATCGAGCAGCGCGGAGAGCGCGCCGAGATAGATGATGTTCTTGAACAGCTGGCGCTGGCGCGGATCGGTATAGGTCGAGTTGGTGATCGCGGTCAGCGGCACGCCGATCACGGTGATGTCGTCGCGGAATTTGGTCGACGGCATCGGCTTGGTGGAATCGTAGAACAGATAGCCGCCGGGCTCGATGCCGGCGACGTCCTTGTCCCAGGTCTGCGGGTTCATCGCCACCATCATGTCGACGCCGCCGCGGGCGCCGAGATGGCCGGCTTCCGTGACGCGCACCTCGTACCAGGTCGGCAGGCCCTGGATGTTGGAGGGGAAGATGTTGCGCGGGGACACGGGTACGCCATGGCGCAGGATCGCGCGCGCGAACATCTCGTTGGCGCTGGCCGAGCCCGAGCCGTTGACGTTGGCGAAACGGACGACGAAGTCGTTTACGCTGCTGATCGGCTTTTTGTCGGACATGTCGAACCTGCGTGAGTCATCTCGATGAAGTATTTCTGCATGTCCCACGCCCCGGTCGGACACCGCTCGGCGCACAACCCGCAATGCAGGCAGACGTCCTCGTCCTTGACCATCACGCGCCCGGTCTTGAGATCGGAGGACACATAGAGGTCCTGGTCCTGATGCGGCGAGGGCGCCTTCAGGCGATGGCGCAGATCGTCTTCCTCACCGTTGGTGGTGAAGGTGATGCAGTCCATCGGGCAGATGTCGGCGCAGGCATCGCATTCGATGCAGAGCGAGGTCGAGAACACCGTCTGGACGTCGCAGTTCAGGCAGCGATGCGCCTCGCCGAGCGCGAGCTTGACGTCATAGCCGAGCTCGACCTCGGTGCGGATGTCCTTCAGCGCGACGACCTTGTCGCGATGCGGCACCTTGAAGCGCTTGTCGATGGAGATGTCGTTGTCATAGCTCCATTCGTGGATGCCCATCTTCTGCGAGGAGACGTGCACCTCCGGCAGCGGCCGCTCGGTGATGTCCTCGCCCGAGAGCAGCTTGTGGATCGACAGCGCGGCGTCGTGGCCCTGCGCCACCGCCCAGATGATGTTCTTCGGCCCGAACGCGGCGTCACCGCCGAAGAACACCTTCGGGTTGGTCGAGACGAAGGTTTTCGGATCGACCTTCGGCATATGCCATTTGTCGAACTCGATGCCGCAGTCCGGCTCGATCCAGGGGAAGGCGTTCTCCTGGCCGACCGCGACCAGCACGTCGTCGCATTCGAAAGTCTGGTCGGGTTCGCCCGAGGGGACGAGGTTGCGGCGGCCCTTGGCGTCGTATTCGGCCTTCACCTTCTGGAAGGTGATGCCGGTGAGCTTGCCATTGTCGTGGATGAAGGCAATTGGGACCAGGAAGTTGAGGATCGGGATGTCCTCGTGGATCGCGTCCTCCTTCTCCCAGGGCGAGGCCTTCATCTCCTCGAAGCCGGAGCGCACGATCACCTTGACGTCCTCGCCGCCGAGGCGGCGCGCGGTGCGGCAGCAATCCATCGCGGTGTTGCCGCCGCCGAGCACGATCACGCGTTTGCCGATCTTGTCGGTGTGACCGAACGACACGGACGAGAGCCAGTCGATGCCGATATGGATGTTGCCGGCGGCCTCTTTCCGCCCGGGAATGTCGAGCTCGCGGCCGCGCGGCGCGCCGGAGCCGACGAAGATCGCGTCGTATTTCTCCGCGAGGAGCGCCTTCATGCTCTCGATGCGGTGACCGCCTTTGAACTCGACGCCGAGACCCAGGATGTAGCCGGTCTCCTCGTCGATCACGGAATTGGGCAGGCGGAATTTCGGGATCTGGGTCCGCATCATGCCGCCGGCCTCAGGATCGCCGTCGAACACGGTGCAGTGATAGCCGAGCGGCGCGAGATCGCGCGCCACGGTCAGCGAGGCCGGGCCGCCGCCGACGAACGCGACGCGCTTGCCGTTCTTCCCAACAGGGTGCGGCAGGCGCTGCTTGATGTCGTCCTTGAAGTCGGCAGCAACGCGCTTGAGGCGACAGATCGCCACCGGCGTTTCCTCGACGCGTCCGCGCCGGCACGCCGGCTCGCATGGACGATCGCAGGTGCGTCCCAGGATTCCGGGAAACACGTTCGACTTCCAATTGATCATATAGGCGTCGCTGTAGCGGCCTTGTGCGATCAGTCGGATGTATTCGGGAACCGGAGTGTGCGCAGGACAGGCCCACTGGCAATCGACCACTTTGTGAAAGTAGTCGGGGGCCGCGATATCGGTCGGTTTCATTCCTACCCTGTCCGCACAGGCTCAAAGACCCGGCGGCCTTGTCTTGAGCTTGTCGAACGCTTAACGCGCCGCAATCTGGTTTATGAACGACGTCATTGGGTTAGCTTATTGGAATAGCTCCGGAGTACAACGGCAAATTTTCGCGATCACCTGCTTTCATGGGAGCTCCGCGCAGACAGCATTGACGTCGGCGCGCAGCGATGCGGCGGTGCAATATGTTGCGATGCGGATCGCGTTTCAGCTGGCAGCGATGCCGCTCTTCGCGAGGTCCCACATCAACGCATAGGTGCCAACCGAGACAGGCAGCGGGAAGGGCGCCGCAGCGGGACCTGTGAAGCGCTCGGCCATCACGGCCGACACCGCGCCGACATGGGTACCGTCAATCAGCACGAACCAGTCGCGCGCGCCTTCGTTGCGCACGGCCGGAATGTCAGCCGTCGCTCCGGACAATTCGGGCTCGCTCTCGAGCAGGTGCATCGAGACGATGCCGTCGCGATTCTGTGGCGCCAGCTTTTCTTGCAGTGCATCACGCCATGCGCCCGCGTTGTCGGCCGTGGGCGCAACCGCACCAGACCGAGTACGGCGCCGCGGCCACTGCCCTTGCTGATGGTGACGCGCGCGACGACACGCAGCATGTTCTTGAATTGCGCCATGGTCCGCCGCGACCATTCGGTCTGGTTGGCGAGGCGCGCCCTGTAGGCGGGACTGTCGAGCACATCGAGCGTCGCGGTCGAATACAGCGAGAGATATTTGGGATTGGCGGCGTGCGCCACATAGCGCCGCGCTTCGAGAAAGCCCTCGATCGCGACGCGCTCTTCCAGATGCTCGCGATCGTACCAGCGGTTGAAATCGGCTTCGTCCGCGGCGTCGATGTTCATCGACGTCAGCAGCATGCCCGTCCCGGCGAGCGGCATTGTTCTTGTTGTCCTTGTTTCGCGTGCTAGCGCGCGGCCTTCGACGCGAGATCGGCGATCGACTTCATGACCGCGTCCCGCACGCCGGCATCATAGAGCGAATGCCCGGCTTCTTCCACGATCCTGACCTCGGAACCCGGCCACACCTTCGCAAGCCGCGCGGATGTTTCAGGCGGGCACAACAAATCGTAGCGGCCCTGGACGATGATGCCGGGAATGCCGGCGAGCTTGTCTGCATTCCGCAACAGCTGGTCTTCGCTCATGAACGAGCTGTTGGCGAAATAATGCGCCTCCATGAACGGCGTCGCCGGCAGCGTACGCCAGACGTTGAGCGAGGCCAGGTCAATGCGGGTCTTGGCCGCCTTGTGTTCCGACAGGGCGCGCTCGGTGTCGTGCCAGGCGCGCGAGGCCGGCCCGTGCACGGCGGGATCGGCATCGAGGATGCGGCGATAATAGGCTTGCACGGGATGCGCGCGCTCCTCCGGCGTCAGCACGCTCAGGAAATCCTCGTGCAGCGCCGGATAGAACTCCGCCAGGCGCGAGGTGAAGGCGATCTCGACCTCTCCTTGCGTGCCCAGGAAGGTCGCACGCAAGGCAATGCCGGAGACGCGCTCAGGATGAGCCTCCGCATAGGCCAGCGCCAGCGTCGCGCCCCAGGAGCCGCCGACCACCATCCAGCGGTCAAGACCGAATTTCTCGCGGATCTTCTCGATGTCGGCGATCAGATGCGCCGTGGTGTTGTGCTCGCGCGATCCTTTGGGGCGGCTGCGGCCGCAGCCGCGCTGATCGAACAGCACGGCGCGCATGCGTTCGGGATCAAACAGCCGGCGGTGATCGGGCTGGCAGCCGCTGCCGGGCCCGCCATGCAGGTAGATCGCGGCGATGCCGTCAGCACGGCCGACGCTCTCGACATAGAGCTCGTGGCCGTCGCCGACATCGAGCATGTCTGATGTCAGCGGCGCAAACGGATCGGCACGTCTCGCGGATGCAGCCGCGTCCGCGTCAGGCACCATTCTCGTCTTCCAGAGTGCCGCCGGCGAAGTTGCGATAGAGGAAGCGGTTGGTCTCGCCCTCGGCCTCCCGCTCGGCCTGCTTGAAGATGGTTTCGTGCAACGGCGACAGCGCGCAGGCCGGGTCGGTGTTGGCGGCGTCTCCTGTCAGCGCAAAGGCCTGGCAGCGGCAGCCGCCGAAATCGATCTCGCGGAACTCGCAAGTCTTGCACGGCTCCTTCATCCATCCGGTGCCGCGATAGCGGTTGAAGGCCTCGGAGTTCCGCCAGATCCAGGCGATCGAGTTCGAGCGCACGGATTCGAAGTCGAGCCCGGTGATGCTCTCGGCGGCGTGGCAGGGCAGCACCTTGCCGGCCGGCGAGATGTTGAAGAACTGCCGGCCCCAGCCGCCCATGCATTTCTTCGGCCGCAGCGCGTAGTAATCGGGGACGACGTAGTCGATCGCTAGCGTGCCTTTGAGCCGCTCGCGGGCCTCCTCGACGGTGCGGGTGCATTGCTCGAGCTGCGCGACCGTCGGCATCAGCGCGGCGCGGTTCTTCAACGCCCAGCCGTAATATTGCACATTGGCGACCTCGAGCCGGTCGGCGTCGAGATCGACCGACATCTGGATGATCTCGGGGAGCTGATGCAAATTCTGCCGGTGCATCACCGCATTCACCGTGAGCGGCAGATCCAGCTCGCGCGTCCATTTCGCGACTTCGAGCTTCTTGCGATGGCCGCCCTTGTAGCCGGCAACGCGATCGGCGAGGCCCTCCTCGATGCCCTGGAAAGATATCTGCACATGGCAGAGCCCGGCGTCGGCGAGATCGCCGAGTCGCTCGCGCGTCAGCAGCACGGCCGAGGTAATGAGGTTTGTGTACAGGCCGACATCGCTGGCATGCTTGACCAGCTCGACGAGGTCCTTGCGCGCCGTCGGCTCGCCGCCGGAGAAATGCACCTGGAGCACGCCGATCTCGGCGAGCTCGCTCAGCACCTTCTTCCATTCCTCGGTGCTCAGCTCCTTGCCCGACCGGTCGAGCTCGACCGGGTTGGAGCAATAGGGGCATTGCAGCGGGCAGCGATGAGTGATCTCCAGCAGCACCGCGAGCGGAATGCCGAAGGTCTCGGCAGTCGAGCGGCTCTTCTCCAGCACCGCGAGACTGTCGCTGGTATCGAGCGGGATGGTCGGGAGCACATCGCTCATGGCGTCTTCTCCCTGACTTCGGTGAGGAAGCCCTTGTCCGCGAGATCCTGGAGCATGACGATGACATCGGCCAGGATCGCCTCTCGGGGGGCGGCGTATTTCGCCGCCAGCTGATCGGACACTTCGCCGACACTGCGCTTGCCGTCGCAGAGCTGCAACACCTCGACCGCGATTTCATCAGGCGCCAGCACGCGTTCCGGCGCCAGGATCACCCAGACTTGTCGCGTCTCGTCATATTTGAGCTTGGCATGCCGCGGCAGCACGGGGCGGCTTGCCTCGCTGACGCTGATGTTCCGCGGCCCGGCCATGCTCTTGTTCCTCAGCTCGCCTTCTTAGCTTTCTTTGGGCACGAACGCGCCCGGCGGAATGTTGCCTTCGACATAGGCGTGCTGGAGCGCGTCGAGCTGCACCCACAACACGTTGGTCTTGAAGATCAGCGCGTTGCAGACCTGCGCGCGCTGCTCCGGCGTCGCGGCATGCGCCTTGACGTAGTCGAGCGCGAAGCCGGCATCGCGCGGCGCCTGCGTGAGGCGGCGCTTGAAGTAGCTCATGATGTCGGGATTGACGAAGTCGTAATGCTCCAGCATGCCCGAGATGCGTTCCTCGTGCAGGTTTGGCGCGAACAGCTCGGTCAGCGAGGAGGCGATCGCCTCGAGTGGGCTCTTCTCGCGACAGAAATGCACGTAAGCCTCGACCGCGAAGCGCGTCGCCGGCAGAATGCCTTCGGTCGATTCCACATAGGCCGTGTCGAGACCGAGGCCTTCGGTCAGCTTCAGCCAGCGCTCGATGCCGCCTTCAGAGCCGACATCGCCGTCATGATCCTCGATGCGGTGCCGCCATTCCAGCCGCGTGGCGCGGTCGCGGAAGCGCGAGATCACGACCGCGTCCTTGATCGGGATCGTGCTCTGGTAATAGTAGCGGTTCAGCGCCCAGGCCTGCACCTGGCCCTTGTTCAGCTTGCCGCCGTGCAGCAGCTTGTGGAATGGATGCAGGCTGTGATAGCGCGTGGCGCCGATGTGGCGCAGCGTCGCTTCAAGCTCCTCGGCGCTCGTGAGCCTGATGTCCTTGCCGACGGAGAGCGCAGTCATTCCAGTCATGTTCATTCCAGGCTTGGACGCGGCACTCACAGCACGATCTCCGTTCCGTCGGCGGGTATCTGCCATCCCGCCGCCTCGGCCGTCTTGCGTTCAGGCGTATCGGGCAGCAGCGCCGGGTTCGAGTTATTGATATGCAGAAACATCTTCCTGTCGAGTGAGAGATCGGCCAGCCGCGCGATCGCGCCATCGGCGCCGGACATCGCGACATGGCCCATGCTCTTGCCGGTTTTGTGGCCGAGCCCGGCCTTGATCATCTCGTCGTCCCGCCAGACCGTGCCGTCGAAGAACACGAGCGCGGCGCCGTCGATCTCGGCCTTCAGCGCGTCGGTGACCTCGGCGCAGGCGGCGATGAAGTAGAAGCACTTGCCGGTCGATTTGTCGGTGACCTTCAGGCCCAGCGTGTCGCCGTCGCCGCTCTCGCCGCCGGGATGCGCCTTGCCTTCGAGATACCAGGCCGATTTGCCGGGCACGGCGAAGGCGACCACTTCAAGGCCGGAGCGCGCGCCGTCAGGGAATTTCGGTTCGAATGGCTCGGAAATCCCGATCGGCTGGCGCTTGACGATCTTCTCGTTCAGCACGTTGAAGATGCTGTTGCTGGCCAGGATCGCCAGAACCTTCTCATGCGCATAAACGGTGAAGGGCGAGCCCTCGCGCATCGACAGCAGGCCCGCCACCGCATCGACTTCGCCGTTGGTCAGGATCACGCCGGCAACGGGCGTATGGCGCAGCGCGCCCGCCTTGGGATGCAGCTGCGGCGCGGCGTTCAATTGCTGGCGGAGATCGGGAGAGGCGTTGATCAGGAACCAGTGCTCGCCGTCACCGCTGAAGGCGACCGAGGCTTGGGTTCGATAAAGCTCATGGCCATTGGCACGGGCCGCCCGGCAGCCGTCGCAGCCGCAATTCCATTGCGGAACACCGCCGCCGGCCCCGGCGCCCAGGACGACGACGCGAAGCATGATCCGTCTCCTGGGGCAAATTCGCGAGGGGGATTCTTAGGCCGACGCAGTTTCCATCATCCAGAACCGCTCGCGACCGAAAGACCCACATGCGCAGAACGCTTAAGTCACCAAACCACCTATTTACGGGTGGCGCTCACATACATGTTGATTTCCATGCCGCAGGGCACTTCGACGATTTTGGGGGCTTTCCAGGCCATTTTGGCTCTCCATTCTGCAAACTCGGACATGTCCGACCAAGGGTAAATTAATGCGGGCGGAAAAGTTCGCCAGTGAAATCTTCCCGAGAAATGCCATGTTGCGACGCGAAAAATGATGCTGGGAACATTACTTCTGCGGATCCAGCCTCGCGCTTGGCACATTCGGTCGCCAACCCTGTCCTGATAAAGCAGTTGTGAGTGCAGTGCAGCTTTCAATCCGATACAGGCGCCTTTAGCTGGATCTCGTGATGCCCAAATATTTCTTCAACACCCGTATCGGCGACGAACTGATCGTGGACCCCGACGGCGAGGATCTGCGCAACCCCGATCGCGCCTGGGAGGTCGCCCGCCAGATGATCCTGGAGGTGGTGAAGTCCGAGGGCGCCCAGCCAGCCCTGCTCGAGGCGGTCATCGAGGTCACCGATGATGACGGCGAGATCGTCCTGGAATTTCCCTTCAGCGAGGCGCTGCTGGACATGCCGGACCAGTCGGCGACGCGGCATTAGAGGCCCCCTCGCTGTCTCCCCGTTGGCGAGGAACCCTCTCCACGTCATTGCGAGCGAAGCGACGCAATCCAGACCACCTCTCCGGAGGCAGCCTGGATTGCTTCGTCGCATCTGCGCAAAACTGCTACGCAATTTTGTCGCGAGCTCCTCGCAATGGCGGCGAATGAGGCGCGACCTCGGACCAAACCGCGCTTCCTCCTTGCGAAATCCGCATGGCTTTGCCGCGTTCCCGGCGCTAAAAGACGCCGGTTACACGGAGCACGTCATGCAAGATCTCTGGCGCCTCTCGGCAGCCGACCTCGCTAATCTCGTCAGATCCAGGAAGGTGTCGGCCCGGGAGGCGGCCAAGGCCGGCCTCGACCGGCTGGACGCGGTCAACCCCCAGCTCAACGCTGTCATCGACCACCGGCCAGAGGACGTGATCAAGCAGGCCGACGCCGTGGATGCCGCCATTGCCAGGGGGGAAGACCCCGGCGTGCTCGCCGGCGTCCCCGTCACCATCAAGGCCAATGTCGACCAGGAGGGCTTTGCCACCACCAACGGCCTCAAGCTGCAGAGCGGCTTGATCGCGCGCGAGGACAATCCCGTCGTCGCCAATTTCCGCAAGTCCGGCGCGGTTCTCCTTGGCCGCACCAATTGCCCGGCCTTCTCCTATCGCTGGTTCACCACCAATCTCGTCCATGGCGACACCAAGAACCCGCGCGATGCCTCGCTGACGCCGGGCGGCTCGTCCGGCGGCGCCGGCTCGGCGGTGGCTGCCGGCATCGGCCACATCGCCCACGGCACCGACATCGCCGGCTCGATCCGCTATCCCGCCTATGCCTGCGGCGTGCATGGCCTGCGTCCGACCCTGGGCCGCATTCCCGCTTTCAACCCGGCGCTGCCGGAACGCCCGATCGGGCCGCAGATCATGGCGGTCTCGGGCCCGCTGGCCCGCACCGTGAATGACCTGCGCATTTCGCTGGCCGCGATGTCGGCGCGCGACGTGCGCGATCCCTGGTATGTGCCGGTGCCGCTGGAAGGCCCCGCGCGCGACAAGCGCGCTGCGATCTGCCTCACCCCGGACGGCCTCGCCACCACGCCTGAGGTGAAGGCGGCCGTGACCGACGCCGGCAAGCGCCTCGAGCGCGCCGGGTGGACCGTCGAAATGATCGAGAACACCCCGCCGATGCGCGAAGCCGTCGCGTGGCAGCGCAAGCTCTGGCTCGGCGACGCCTTCGAGGCGCAGCTCGAGATGGCCGAGCGCGAGGGCGATCCCGGCGCGCTGGCGTGTCTGCGCGGCAACCGCGCCAAGGTGACGCCGATGGACCAGGCCAACTACGCGCAGGCGCTGACCCGCCGCGCCACGCTGACCCGCGACTGGATGCTGTTCTTCGAGACATACGCCGTCGTGCTGACGCCGGTGTCCGGCGAGCTGCCGTTCCCCGATCATCTCGACCGCAAGGACGCTCAATCGTTCGAGCGCGTCTGGGAGGCGCAGATGCCGCAGATCGCGACTCCCTTCATGGGGCTGCCGGGCCTGGTCGTCTCCACCGGCCTCGTCGGCAAGACTCCGGTCGGCGTCCACATCGTCTCCGGCCGCTATCGCGAGGATCTCTGTCTTCTCGCCGGCGAAGCGATCGAGGCGGGCGGCGTGCCGCCGTCGCCGATCGATCCCGTGGGCTAGCCATGTCCGCGATCTATGATTTCAAGGCCAATTCTCTTGCGGGCGACGAGGTGTCCATGCGCGCCTACGAGGGGCAGGTGCTGTTGATCGTCAACACCGCCAGCAAATGCGGCTTCACGCCGCAATATCGGAGCCTGGAGGATCTGCATCGCGATCTCTCGCCGCGCGGCTTCGCGGTGCTCGGCTTTCCCTGCAACCAGTTCGGCGCGCAGGAGCCGGGGCAGGCCGACGAGATCCAGGCGTTCTGCTCCGCGAACTACGACGTCACCTTTCCCCTGTTCGAAAAGATCGACGTCAACGGCGCACGGGCGCACCCCCTGTATGAGTACCTGAAACGCCAGCAATCCGGACTCCTCGGCGCTTCCATCAAATGGAATTTCACCAAATTCCTGGTGGATCGTGCCGGCCACGTGGTCGCGCGCTACGCGCCGACCGCGCGGCCGGAAGGATTGCGGCAGAAGATCGAGACCCTGTTATGAGCGAGACATCAATGAGCGACGAATTTCCCGACCGTCTGTCGGTCGATCCCAACAGCCCCTACTACAACGCCGACATCCTGTCGCGCGACGTCGGCATCCGCTTCAAGGGTATCGAGAAGACCAACGTCGAAGAGTACTGCATCAGCGAAGGCTGGGTCCGCGTCACCGCCGGCAACGCCAAGGACCGCTACGGCAATCCGCTGACCATCAAGGTGCATGGGCCCGTGGAGCCGTATTTCAGGGACAAGAAGTAGGCGTCGCGCACTCTCCTCGTCATTGCGAGGAGCCCACTCCCTCTCTCCCCGTCGTTGCGAGCGAAGCGAAGCAATCCAGACTATTTCCCGCAGATACACTCCGGATTGCTTCGCTACGCTCGCAATGACGAAAGTGAAAGGCGGCCCCATGTCCGTCCGCATCGTCGACGTCCGCGAGATCACCAAACCGATCTCGTCCCCAATCCGCAACGCCTATATCGACTTCACCAAGATGACGACCAGCCTCGTTGCCGTCGTCACCGACGCGGTAGCGGATGGCAAGCGCGTCGTCGGCTACGGCTTCAACTCCAACGGCCGCTACGGGCAGGGCGGCCTGATCCGCGAGCGCTTTGCTTCGCGGATCACGGAGGCCGATCCGAAGTCGCTGCTGAATGTATCAGGTGACAATCTCGACCCCGACAAGGTCTGGGCCGCGATGATGACCAACGAGAAGCCGGGCGGCCATGGCGAGCGCTCGGTCGCGGTCGGCACCATCGACATGGCGGTGTGGGATGCGGTGGCGAAGATCGCGGGCAAGCCGCTGTTTCGTCTGCTCGCCGAACGCCACGGTGTGAAGGCCGATCCGCGCGTCTTCGTCTACGCCGCCGGCGGCTATTATTATCCCGGCAAGGATCTCTCGATGCTGCGAGCTGAGATGCGCGGCTATCTCGACCGCGGCTACAACGTCGTGAAGATGAAGATCGGCGGCGCCGACATCGACGAGGACCGCAAGCGCATCGAGGCGGTGCTGAAGGAGATCGGCCAGCATGCGCAGCTCGCCGTCGACGCCAACGGCCGCTTCAACCTCGAGACCGGCATCGCCTACGCAAAAATGCTGCGCGATTATCCGCTGTTCTGGTACGAGGAAGCAGGGGATCCTCTCGACTACGCAATGCAAGCGGCGCTTGCCGAGTTCTATCCAGGCCCGATGGCGACAGGCGAGAATCTCTTCAGCCACCAGGACGCCCGCAATCTCATCCGTCATGGCGGCATGCGTCCCGATCGCGACTGGCTGCAATTCGATTGTGCGCTGTCCTACGGCCTGTGCGAGTATCAGCGCACGCTGGAAGTCCTGAAGACCTACGGCTGGTCCCCCCGCCGCTGCATCCCGCATGGCGGCCACCAGATGTCGCTCAACATCGCCGCCGGTCTCGGTCTCGGCGGCAATGAAAGCTATCCTGATTTATTCCAGCCTTATGGCGGGTTCCCGGATGGTGTGCGCGTCGAGAACGGCCACATCACCATGCCGGACCTGCCGGGCATCGGTTTCGAGGGCAAGTCGGATCTCTACAAGGAGATGAAGGCGCTGGCGGAGTAGCGGGACGTCTGTACAAGACGGCCGAGCCACATCCTCCGTCATTGCGAGCGTAGCGAAGCATCCAGAATTTTTCCGCGGAAGTGGTCTGGATTTGCTTCGTCGCAAGAGCTCCTCGCAATGACGATGCGCGACCGCTGTGGGCTTTTTGTCGCCTTTATCGCATCTCTCCGTCGTTGCGAGCGCAGCGAAGCAATCCAGAATTGGGCCTCCCCTAAATTGGTGGACACCTATAGCTTAGGCAGAGAGAGGTGTCGGATGGCGAAACGGCAGCGTCGGTCATATTCGGACGAGTACAAGGGGCAGGCAGTTGATCTGGTTTTGTCGAGCGGTCGCTCGGCGAAGTCGGTATCGAAAGAGCTCGGGCTCGATGGCTCCGTGCTCAGTCGATGGGTGAAGGAGCGGAGCACGGTAGCAGCCGGCGGCAGCGCCGCGGCGCCCACGTCGCAAGCGTCGGTGCCGTCGGCGGACCAGGCTGACGTGATCGCACGGTTACAGCGGGAAAACGAGCAGTTGCGCATGGAGCGCGACATTTTAAAAAAGTCGATCGCGAT
>NZ_FOQM01000002.1 GCF_900113735.1 Bradyrhizobium sp. Gha | reverse complement strand
CGAGGACATTGCCGGGCTCTATCGCCGGCGATGGGCCATCGAGTTGTTCTTTCGCTGGGTCAAGCAGACCCTCAAGATCACCCGCTTCGTGGGCACCTCCGAGAATGCCGTGCGAATCCAGATCTCCGTCGCCCTGATCGCCTTTCTGCTGCTGCGCCTGGCCCAGGCCGCCCAAAAAGCCGTTCAGAGCCCGCTCGTCTTCGCCAGGCTCGTCCGCACCAATCTCATGCACCGCAGATCGATCCAAAATCTGGACGCGCCCGAGCCAGTCCTTCAAGATCACAGACAGATGAGCCTCAGTCTATGCTAAGCGCTCAACCGGACAGCCGTGGGTCAAGCCCGGCCATGACGAGGAGAGATCCTACGAATAACTCGGCGCGTCCGGCTTCCGGAAAATGTGGATGGGATCGCCCGGCACGAACGGCTGGCCGCGGAACATCGCATAGGCATAGAGCGCGAGATAGACGATCGCCAGCGCGCCGACGGCGTAGAAGGCCCAGGTCCCGACTCGCTTCATGTTTCTGCTCCATAGCCGTCCCCGCGGGAAAGCTCAGGGCGCTTCTAGAGCGATGGGCAAGAAAAGACCAGCCTGAGCGCGGCGATCAAACGCCGCGGCGGCTGCGTGCGGGAACGCTGACCTCGGCGAGCCTCGCGACGTCCTCGTCCTGATCCACCGCCACATACTGGCCGTGCCAATAAGCGAGCGCGGCGTTGCGGACCGAGTTCTTGATGGTCCTGACGCGACCGATGACGATGCCGTGCGAATGCCGCTCGATGATGTCCTCGACCTCGCAATCGACCGATGACAATGCGCCGACCAGCAGCGGCACGCCGGAAACGGCGGTGACCCATTGAGCGCCTGCAAATCGATCAGCCCCCTTCAGGCCACCCTTGCCCGCGAAGCGCTCGGCGACATCGAGCTGATCGGCGGCGAGGATGTTCACGCCGAAGGCGCCGTAGCGGCGGATCAGCGGGAAGGACGAGGCATCACGGTTGATGCTGACCAGCAGCGTCGGCGGATCAACTGACAGCGAGGTCACCGAGGTGACCGTCATGCCCGTGATGTCCTTGCCCCGCCCGGCCGTGATGACGCTGACGCCGCCGGTGAGGCGGCGCATGGCGCCGCGGAAATCGGCGGACGAGACGGGGATTTCGGTCATGAGCTCGCGAGGGACTACATTCATGGCATGCTCCCCAAGTGGGGCTTCCCCCTATCTAGGTACGATCATCCGCGGACAAAAGGTGGCTCAGGATCGAGCCTTCGAGAGCTGCGAGCTCGACCGAACCCCGCACCCTCGGCCTGCTGGCATTAACCATGACGTCGTCGGCGATCCGGCCCTCCTCGATCACCAGCACCCGGTCGGCCAGCGCGACGGCTTCAGAGACATCGTGGGTCACCAGGATCGCCGTAAAGCCCTGGTCGCGCCAGACGCGCTCCAGAAGCCGCTGCATCGAGATGCGGGTGAGTGCATCCAGCGCGCCGAGCGGCTCGTCGAAAGCAAGCACGCGCGGACGGGAAACCAGCGCGCGCGCGAGCGCGACGCGCTGCTTCTGGCCGCCCGACAGCACCGATGGCCATTGGTCGCGCTTGTCGACGAGCCCCACCTCGGTGAGCGCCTTCTCCGCGCGCGACTGCGCGCTATCGGAGGCGCGATCACGGCCGAGACCGACCTCGACATTGGAGAGCACGCGCGCCCAGGGCAGCAGCCGCGGCTCCTGGAACATCACGCGGATGTCTGCGGCCTGCGCGTCCGCGCCAAAGCTGATGCTGCCGGCGTCGATCTTCTCCAGGCCGGCGATGAGGCGCAGCAGCGTGCTCTTGCCGCAGCCGCTCTTGCCGACGATCGCGACGAACTGGCCCGCGGGAATGTGCAGATCGATGCCGCGCAGCACCTCGTTGTCGCCGAAGGATTTGCGCAAGCCCCGGATGCTCAGCGGCAGCCCGCTTGCCTGAAAGGGCCGCTCCTCGCGCGCCACACGGGCGTGAGGCGCGAAGTTGGCAGGGATGGCGAGCTCGGTCTCGGGAAGGATCGTACGAAGCGCTGTCTGCATGGGATTCCCAATATTTCTGCTCAATTCTTCTGGAAGCCGGGGTGCCAGGCGAGCGTCGCCCGCTCCAGCACGCGGGAGGCGCTGTCGGCGAGCTTGCCGAGCAGGGCGTAGATCAGGATCGAGAGCACGACGACGTCGATCTGCATGAACTCGCGCGCCTGCATCGCCATGTAGCCGAGGCCCGAGGACGCCGCGATGGTCTCGGCGACGATCAAGGTCAGCCACATGATGCCGAGCGCGAAACGGATGCCGACGAAGATCGACGGCAGCGCGCCCGGGAAGATCACGCGGCGGAACAATTCGCTGTCGCTCATGCCGTAGATGCGGCCCATCTCGATCAGTTGCGGATCGACGGTGCGGATGCCGTGCAGCGTGTTCAGATAGATCGGGAAGAACACGCCGAGTGCGACGAGAAACAGCTTGGCGCTCTCGTCGATGCCGAACCACAGGATGACCAGCGGGATCAGCGCCAGGTGCGGCACGTTGCGCACCATCTGCAGTGTGGTGTCGGTGAGCTTTGCCGACAGCTGTGACAGACCGTTGGCGAGCCCGAAGGCGAAGCCGATGCCGCCGCCGATCAGAAAGCCGATAGAGGCCCGCCAGAACGAGACCCAGATGTTGCGGCCAAGCTCACCTGACAGCAGCAGCTTCCAGCCGGCGAGCGCAACATCGCTCGGTGCCGGCAAGACGCGCACCGGCACCAGGCCGGCGACGCTCGCCACTTGCCAGAGCACGATGATGGCGAGCGGCACGATCCACGGGAGCAGGCGGTCGATCCCGGGCAGGCGGAAATTGCGCGGGAGAGACACGCTGTCGATGAGGCTCATGATTGCGACACCCGATGCTGAGGGCGGTAATCGCTGCCGACCGTTTCTCCGAAGGGACCGCCGTTGAAGTGCAGCCTGGTCACGTTGCTCGGCTGCTCCAGCGAGAGCAGCGGGAACACCAGCTCGGCGAACCGATAGGCTTCCTCCAGATGCGGGTAGCCCGACAGGATGAAAGTATCGATGCCGATATCCTGATACTCCTTGATGCGAGTCGCGACCGTCTCGGCATCACCGACCAGCGCCGTGCCGGCGCCGCCGCGCACAAGGCCGACGCCGGCCCACAGGTTCGGCGCGATCTCGAGCTTGTCGCGCTTGCCGCCGTGAAGCTGCGCCATGCGCTGCTGGCCGACCGAGTCCATCCGCGCAAAGTTCTTCTGCGCGGCCGCAATGGTATCGTCGCTGACATGCTTGATCAGCTCGCCCGCCGCGCGCCAGGCCTCTTCGTTGGTCTCGCGCACGATCACATGGAGCCGGATGCCGAAGGAGAGCTTGCGGCCACGCGCAGCCGCGATGTCCCGGACCTTCGCGACCTTCTCGGCGACCAGTGCCGGCGGCTCGCCCCAGGTGAGATATTTGTCGACGGCGTCGACGGCAACGTCGATGCCGGCATCCGACGAGCCGCCGAAATAGAGTGGCGGCCGCGGCGACTGCACGGGATGGAACAACAGCTTGCCGTCCTCGATGCGGATGTGCCTGCCCGCGACGTTGACGGTCTTGCCCGCGAGCAGTCCGCTGTAGACGGTAAGGAACTCGCGCGTGACCTCGTAGCGCTCGTCGTGACCAAGGAAGATGCCGTCGCCCCTGTTCTCGACGGGATCGCCGCCGGTGACGACGTTGACCAGTAGCCGGCCATTGGTGACGCGATCGAGCGTCGCGGTCATGCGCGCGGCGACGGTCGGCGATTGCAGGCCGGGGCGGACGGCGACGAGGTAGCGCAACCGCTCGGTGAACGGCGCCACTGAAGAGGCGACGATCCAGGAATCTTCGCAGGAGCGCCCGGTCGGCAACAGCACGCCGTAATAACCGAGCTGATCGGCCGCCTGCGCGACCTGGCGCAGATAGTTGAAGTTGACCTCGCGGCCGCCGATGCCGGTACCGAGATAGCGGCCGTCCCCATGCGTCGGCAGGAACCAGAGGATATTAGCGTTACTCTTCGTACTCATGAACCTGGCCTCCGTGCCACGTCGGAAATCTTGATGGATTTGGGAATCAGCTTGAGTGCGAAGAACGCGTCGGCAACCTGCTGCTGATCGGCGATGACGGCGTCGGTGATCGGCTTGATGCCGTAAGCCTGCCGCTTCAAGGCGACCTCGACCACCGGGACCGACAGGCCGATCGTCGGCGCCAGCTGCGCGGCCACCGCATGGATGTCGCCCTTGGCCCAATCGTCGACCGTGCTCAGCTCCTTGAGCAGGGCATCGACGATCTCAGGATTGGCGTCGAGGAATTTCTTCGAGGAGAAGTAGAACTGATAATTGGCGACGATGTCGGTGCCATCGGCGAGCGTGCGTGCGCCGGTGGCAGCTTCGGCTGCGGCCTGGAACGGATCCCAGATCACCCAGGCATCGACCGCCCCGCGCTCGAAGGCGGCACGGGCATCGGCCGGCGCCAGGAACACCGGTTCGATCTCGGAATATTTGACTCCCGCCTTCTCCAGCGCCTTGAGCAGGAGATAGTGAACGTTGGAACCCTTGTTGAGCGCGACCTTCTTGCCTTTGAGGTCAGCGACCGATTTCAGCGGGCTATCTTTCGGCACCAGGATCGCCTCGCCCTTCGGCGCCGGCGGCTCGTAGGCGACATACTGGATCGGCGCGCCGGCGGCCTGCGCGAAGATCGGCGGCGCTTCGCCGGTATTGCCGAAATCGATCGCGCCGACATTGAGCGCTTCGAGCAGCGGCGGGCCGGAGGGGAATTCGGTCCACACCACCTTGTAGCCGTCGGCGGCTAACTTCGGCTCCAGCGTGCCCTTGCTCTTGAGCAGCACCAGCTTGCCGTATTTCTGGTAACCGATGCGGACGACCTTGTCCTGACCGTAGGAGGTGCCGACCGCCGCGGCGACGATGCCGACCGAGAGCACGATCGCCGCGACCACGCGCTGAATGATACGCCTCATGTTCAAGCCCTTACGAATGGGGAGATTGGTTGGCACGATCAGGTCGCCGTGCTGCGCCAGACGATGTCGCGGATCGCGATCGGCTTCGGGATCAGACCGAGCTTGGCGAAGCGATCGGCAACGTCCTGCTGGGTCGCGATGATGTCGTCGGTCACAGGGCCGATGACGAAATTCGCGCGATTCGCAGCGACGGTCTGGATATCCAGCGGCACGCCGGTGATCGCGGCCAGCGACTTGGCGACTTCGTCGCGGTGCTGTTCAGCCCATTGACCAGTCGCAGTCGTCACGTCGACGATCCGTTGCAGGATCGCGCCATGGCTTCTCGCGAACTCGCGGTTGGCGATGTAAAAGGAATTGGTCTTGGTGATCTCGCGCGCATTGACCAGGATTCGGCCGCTCTGCCTGGTTTCACCGATCGCGAAATACGGATCCCAGATCGCCCAGGCCTCGATGCTGCCATTGGCAAAGGCGGGACCGGCGTCCGGCGGCGTCAGATAGACGGGCGTGATGTCGGCATAGGTCAGGCCGGCCTTCTCCAGCGTCTGCACCACGACGTTGTGGGCGCTGGAGCCCTTGGTGAAGCCGACGCGCTTGCCCCTCAAGTCGGCAAGGGTGCGGATCGGCGAATCCTTGGGCACCAGGATGCCTTGGCCGTTGGTGATGGGCTGACCCGCGGCATAGACGATTGCCGCGCCCGCGGCCTGCGCGAACACCGGCGGGGAATCGCCGACCGCGCCGTAATCGACGCTGCCGACATTCATCGCTTCCATCATCGGGGGGCCCGATGAGAACTCGACCCATTTCACCTCGATGCCCTCAGGGGCGAAATGTTTTTCCAGAGTTGCCCGCTGGCGCGCGATGACGAGCACGCCGGTCTTCTGGTAGCCGATACGAATTTCCTTCAGTCGACTTTGCGCGCTCGCGCGCGAAGCGAACGCAGCAACGATCGCCGTTCCGGCCGATAGTTTGAGAAAGTCCCGACGCTGCATTCCACATTCCGGGCCGCGTGCGGCCGTCATCATTCGCGTGCAGAGGATGATGGTGCGGGTTACCGGAGCTGTCGAGACATCGGGGAAAATAGCAATGCGAGCACTGCGCGCCGCGCGATGTGCATGATTAATCTTTCAAGCGCTCGCGGCGATGCAGACGGAATTTTTCCGCACGCGAATGTGAGAGCTCGCGCAAACGGAACGAAAACCGCGAAAACAACCCCATGCACAGTAGCCGCGGCGTGCAGAACCGATTTACTACGCATTATCCGAAATTATTCTTGACCCGTCGGGCAAAACAGGCGCATGATGGCATCATGAGGCGTCGGTGACGGACAAGCCCCGCCCCTATTGCAACCATCTCACTGGCAGGTTCTGCAGGCCGCGGAACGCCCAGCCGCCGATCCGCACCGGCTCGTCATCGGCGAGCTCGATCTGCCTGGCGCGCGCGAACAGCGTCGGCAGCGCGATGTCGGCGATCATCGCGCGCGAAGCCCAGGCACCGGCGCAGAAATGCGGTCCGGCGCCAAAGGCGACGCTCTTCGAGGTGTCACGCCGCACGTCGAATTCGTCGGCGCGCTCGAAATGCTTCTCGTCACGGTTGGCGGAGCCGAACATCAGGAACACGCGCTCGTCGAGCTCGAACGAAATGTCGCGGATGGTCCACGGCTTTGCGATGCGCCGCGGCGACATGCCGATCGGCGAAATCCAGCGGGCGTACTCTTCGAACGCCTGCAGCCATGTCAGCTCGCCCTTGCGTACGAGATCGAGCTGCGCGGGATGCGTCAGCAACGCCCACACCGTGCCGGCGATCGCCTTGCGCGGCTCGTTCTGGCCGCCCGAGATCGCGAGCTTGACATTCGCGCGCACGCTCTCCATCGGCATGCCGGAGGCGAGGAGAACACCGAGGATGCTCTGGTCAGGATGTTTGCGCATCACCGGCAGGATATCGTCGATCGCGGCATCGATTCCCGACGTCGCAGCATGGCAGCGCGCCTCGACCGCGGCATCGCCGCCATAATTGGCGATGCCCTCGATCATGCCCTGCGACCACGCATCCATCTCGGCAAAGCCGATATTGGTGAGGCCGGTGATCGACTTCAGGCATTCCCCTGAAAGCGGCAGCGCGAAGTCGCGCATGAGGTCGATGCGCCCAGGCGCGATCGCATCGATGATGCGATCAGCATGGGCCTGGAACAGCGCCGTCCAGTGTGCCTTCACCGTTCTTGGCGACACCGCCGGAAACATCGCGCGCCGCTCGACCTGATGCGCTTCGCCGTCCTTGCGCATCATGTTGTGGCCCATCAGCCGGTGCATCAGGCCGGCCGGCTGATGCGAGGAGAACACGTCGACTTGCTTCTCGGAAATCGAGATATCGTCTCGACCCGTCAGAAGCGTCGAGCCGAGCTGCGGCACGAAGGCGATCGGCGCTTCCTTGCGCAATTTCGCAAGCATCGGGTAGGGGTCGGCCCAGAACGCGACGGGGTCGATGTCGATGCGCGGCGCGGTGCTCAAGGCGGTCTCCCCTGGATTGCTTTGGGGCGAGATTAGCGAACTCAGCCTCCGGCGTCTGTCCCTAGCGACTGGACCAACGGCAGTCTCAACGAAATTACTGGTTTGTCGCCGCAGCGGCGGTCGCCACATATTTCGTGTAGAATTCGGCGACCCGGCTGCGCCACATGCCGACGAACGCCTCTGAAGTCACGTTGTCCACCGATTTCCAGGTGCGCTTGAATGCCGGAAGTGCGTTGCCCCAGATCGCGCGCTTGCACCACCTCTCGCCCTTCTCCTTGCCTTCGCTGGTGGCGCACATCGATTTCCAGGCGGTGCGAGCGGGCCGGCTGATGTGCTCAGCGGCGCCTTCCCAGCCCTGCTGATGGATCAGGTAAAGATCGCTCATGTCCGGCTTCCGGTGCGTGATCCACTCGAACTGGATGCCTTCGGTAATGATCTTGTAAGCGGCCGCAACGGCGTTGTCCCGCGGGCTGCGAATCTGCCCGAAGCCGAACTTCCCGAATTCGTACTGGCTCAGCTGAAACAGGCCGATATACGAGCCGGTGCGTTGATTGGGGTTGAAACCGGATTCGATCTTGGCAACCGCCATCATGAAATTGACATCGAGACCAAACGCGTCGGAAGCGCGTTTGATCTCTTCGGCGGGCGTTCCGAGCGGAATGTCCTTGAACGCACGCAAGACGATCTCCGCCGGCTTCTCGGCGGGCGGCAGTTCGGACCAGACGTAGTAGATCAGATAACGGAAATCCTGCCTCGACGCCGCTTTCGGAGCAGCATCGGAGCCATCGCGTGCTGCCGGCAGCGGCTGGACGATATCCTGTCCCAGCGAGGCCAATTTCGGCGCGACGGCATCGTCGGCTCGTTCGGCTCCGGCGCTCGACGGCGTTGAACCAGCCGAGGTCACCGAGCCAAGCTCCGCTCTTTCTGCCCGAAGCGCTGCTGCAAGTTTTTTTGATGCCTCTGCGTACAACGCAGGCGTCACCATGTCCGCCGGGGCCGCCATCTTCGCGGGAGCCGTCACATTCGCTGCTGCTTCCGGCATGACGTCAGGCACTGTCGCGGCCGGTCTGTTTCCGCCGGCCAGATAGACTCCCACGGACGAGATAACAGCCACGATGCAGCCGGTCTGCCAAACCTTCATTGCCCGAAGTCCAGGGATGGCTTCTGTCTGAAGGCTGTTCGCATGTCCTGCGGCCTGTCGTTGAGTCCTCTTCGTAGACCCTTATGGTTTAAATGTGGTGAACGCGAGGAGGCTTTCTGGCTCCCCCATCATTGGACATGTCCCGGTTTGGGTCGAAAGCGGCCCCATTCCCGCCTCCTTAGGTTCAGGACGCACGGACCAGCCGGCAGGCCGCGACCGATGGAAACAGCTCATTCTGCAGGGAGATGCCGAGCCGGGTTGGGGCTTTCGATCTTCGATCATCCAGCGGCGAGGTGCGCCTCAGCGCGGATTGGGCGGCAACGTCTTGTGAATGTGAGTGGCTGCGATGGCCGCGTGACCGGTCCCGACCGCAATCTGGTGAAGGTCCGACACGACATCGCCTGCCGCATAGATGCCCGGCACAGTCGTCTGCTGATGCGCGTCGACATCGAGACATCCCGTATCATGGCTCCGCGCCCCGAGCCGGGTTGCGAGGATCGAGCCCGCCTTGCAGCCGAGCGCCGGATAAAGAACGTCAACCGCAACGTCGCCTTCGCTGCAGGAGATGACGATGCCCCGCTGTTCGATGCGCAACCCGGAACCAGCGCAGACCAGCTTGATCCCTGATGCGCGCAGATCATGCTCATCGAGAGCGTCGTCAGCGGAAGGCACGAGGGCAACTTCGCGCGAATAGCTGCGCAGGAACTTGGCCTTGTGCACGGCGCCGCTGCCGGCACCATAAACGCCGATGCGCTTGTCGGCAGCCTCGAACCCGTCGCAAACGGGGCAATAGCGGATCAGTCCGAGATGCACCGCTTCGTCATGCCCCTCGATCGCCGGCTCGACATCGACGATGCCCGTGGCCAGCAGAACCGTCCGCGCCCGTGCCGTGCCGCCCGCGAAGCGGGCCTCGAAGAACTCGCCGTTCCGGTCGAGACCGTCCACGCGGGCATTGATGAGGGAGATGCTGTAGGAGGAAGACTGCTTCCTGAGCAAGAGCAGGAGTTCACGGCCGGAGATGCCCGAGGGAAAGCCGGGGTAGTTGTGACTCTTCGGTATCCATTCCGCCCGGCTGCGGCCGGCATCGAAGACCGTGACGGACCGCTTGTAGCGCGCCAGATAAAGCGCGGCTGTCAGCCCGGCCGGCCCGCCTCCGATGACGAGGCAATCGAGAACGTCTGGTTTGCAAGGTGGCGTCATGGGCACTTCGTTCCGAGCTAGGGCTCACGACACCAAGGCCGCGCTCACCTCGCTATCAAACGCTCAGCGCGGTGCTCGTTCCTCGGACCGGGTGTGACCGAAGGGCCGTATGCGGGATCGCGGAGGTCGAAGGGACCCTGGTTCAGGCTGCACGGCCCGGCGAGCAGGCGCAGCACGATCCCGAACAACTCGTTCTGCGAGGAAATGCCGAACTGCTCACAGGCGCGCTTGCGGTAGGTCAGGGTCGAATGTAGGCTGATGCCGAGCGTTCGCGAGATCGCCTCGGAGGAGAAGCCGCAGCGGGAACGCCCTACCCCGCCGCGGTCTTCACCGGCGCAACATTGATCGCGAGCTTACCGTAGCGGTCGGTAAATGCCTCCGTGTCGATCTCTTCCAGCTTGATCTCGCCGCTCATCACGCTCCTCTTCCAGGCGGCCTGGTCGGGATCGTTCTGGAAGTCCGGCATCACCTCGCGGCCGAACAGTTCGAGCGATTCGCAGATGTGCTCGTGGCTGTTCTTGCCCGCTTGATTGAGCAGGATGACCTGGTCGATATGCGACGATTGAAAGCGCTTCAGCTTCCTGCGGATCGTCTCGGGCGAGCCGATCAGGCCGCCGCGTAGCGCCGCCTCCTGCGCCTCCGGATTGTCGCGCTTCCATTTCATGTATTCGTCCCACATGTTGACGGTGTAGGGCGCCGGACGCTGGCGGTTCTGCGAGGCGCCGTAGAATCGCAGCGCGAACTGGAAGAAGGTGGCGCCGTCGGCCCGCGCACGCGCCTCTTCATCCGTCTTCGCGCACATGAAGAACGACACCAGCGCCATGTTCGGGTTGATCTCGTAATCGGCGAGCTTGTGCAGCCGTTTTGTCATGGCGTTGTAGTAAGCGTGCACCCAGGCATGGGCGGCATCGGCGCTGACGAACTGGAAGCCGAGCGCGCCGAAACCGTGGCGGCCCGCGCGCTCGATGGTCGGCAGCTGCGAGCAGGCCATCCACAGCGGGGGATGCGGCTTCTGCACCGGCTTGGGCACGACATTGCGCAAGGGGATGTCGAAATATTTGCCGTGATGCTCGGACCCTGCGTCCTTGAACATCGGGAAGATCGCGGCGACGGCCTCCTCGAACACTTCCTTCTTGGTTTCCATGTCACGGCCGAACGGCGTCAGCTCGGTGATCGACGCGCTCTCGCCCATGCCGAATTCGCAGCGGCCATTGGAGAGCAGATCGAGCACCGCGACACGCTCGGCGACGCGCGCCGGATGGTTGGTCGTGAGCTGAAGGATGCCGTGGCCGAGCCGGATCTTCTTCGTGCGCTGGCTCGCGGCGGCGAGGAAGGATTCCGGCGAGGGCGAATGCGAATATTCCTCGAGGAAGTGATGCTCGACGACCCAGGCGTGGTCGTAGCCGAGGCGGTCTGCGAGTTCCATCTGCGAGAGCGCATTCTGGTATAGGGCGAGCTCGTCGCCCGCGACCCAGGGCCGCGGCAGTTGCAGCTCATAGAAGATGCCGAACTTCATGACGCCTCTCCCGCTTGCTCGTTTCTTGTTGCGGGCATCTTAATGCGCGGGACGCGACTGTCCACGCCGCCACAATTCCGCCATGCGGGAGAAGGCGTCGTGTGCCGTGCGGCGACCATCATGACAACCTGGACGATTGATCCAGATCAACGCGTCAGCCGGTCTGCTGCATTTAGTGTGCGGCAAGGCAACGGCCCGGATGCCGTCCCGATTCCCCCGACCAGTTCAAAGAGACCGAATATGTCGGCCCCTGACGCCACGATGTCACGCGTGCGCCGCAAGCGCATGGAGATTTTTGCGTTCCTGTTCCTGACCGCGATCGTGATGCCCGTCCTCGCGGTCGGAACGGTCGGCTCTTACGGGTTGGGAGTCTGGATCTACCAGACGTTCGCCGGTCCTCCCGGTCCGCCAAGCGCCCCGCATTGATCCCGCGACCCGAAAGACAGGCATCATGGCTCCAACCACACTCAACCGCCGCGCATTGATTACCGGCCGGGTGCTCAGCACCGTCAGCATCGTGCCGCCTCCGGGCTGCGAGATCGCCAGCATCCTGGTGCAGGCCCGCCCTGAGCGCCTCGCCGAGGTCGAGGCCGAGATCACCGCGCTTGAAGGCTGTGAGATCCATGGCCGCGACGTCAGAGGAAAGCTCGTCGTCGTGGCCGAGGCGCCCGATGCCGGCAGCCTCGGCACCATGCTCAACACCATTCAATCGCTGCGCAACGTCTATTCCGCGGCGCTCGTCTTTCACGCCATCGAAACGACTTGAGGTCGGGAGAGCCATCATGACATCGCCAAAGCTCGACCGCCGCCAGATGCTCAAGCTCGAGGCCGCCGCGATTGCGGCCGCCGCGGCCGGCATGCCCGCGCCTGCGCTCGCCGCCAATCTCGTCACCGAGCGCGACACATCGGAGTTGAAATGGGACAAGGCCGCCTGCCGCTTCTGCGGCACCGGTTGCTCCGTGATGGTGGCAACCAAGGACAACAGGGTCGTTGCCACCCATGGCGACATCAAGGCCGAGGTCAATCGCGGCCTCAACTGCGTCAAGGGCTACTTCCTCTCCAAGATCATGTACGGCCACGACCGCCTGACGCAGCCGATGCTGCGCAAGACGGATGGCAAGTACGACAAGAACGGCGAGTTCACGCCCGTCTCCTGGACCGAAGCCTTCGACATCATGGAGGCGAAGTGGAAGGAGGCGATGAAGAAGCGCGGGCCGAACGGCGTCGCCATGTTCGGCTCCGGCCAGTGGACGATCTGGGAAGGCTATGCGGCCTCGAAACTGTTCAAGGCCGGCTTCCGCACCAACAACATCGACCCCAACGCGCGCCACTGCATGGCCTCGGCCGTCGCCGGCATGATGCGCACCTTCGGCATCGACGAGCCGGCCGGCTGCTATGACGACATCGAGGCCACGGACGCGTTCGTGCTGTGGGGCTCCAACATGGCGGAGATGCACCCGATCCTGTGGACGCGGGTAACAGACCGCCGGCTGTCTGCGCCGCATGTGCGTGTCGCCGTGCTTTCTACCTTCGAGCACCGCTCGTTCGATCTTGCCGACATCGGCATGGTGTTCAAGCCGCAGACCGACCTCTACATCCTCAACGCCATCGCCAACCACATCATCAAGACCAACAGGGTGAACAAGGATTTCGTCGCCGCGCATACCATTTTCCGGCGTGGGCAGACCGACATCGGCTACGGCCTGCGGCCGGAGCACCCGCTCCAGAAAAAAGCCACGGGCGCGGCGAAGGCCAACGACTCCACGGACATGAGCTACGACGAATACGTCAAATTCGTCTCGGACTACACGCTGGAGAAGGCCGCCAAAATGTCCGGCGTACCGGTGAACCGGCTCGAGGCGCTTGCCGAACTCTATGCCGATCCAAAAACGAAAGTGGTCTCGTTCTGGACCATGGGCTTCAACCAGCACACCCGCGGGGTCTGGTGCAACAACCTCGTCTACAACATCCATTTGTTGACCGGAAAGATCTCCGCCCCCGGCAACAGCCCGTTCTCGCTGACCGGCCAGCCCTCGGCCTGCGGCACCGCGCGCGAGGTCGGCACATTCTCGCACCGGCTGCCCGCCGACATGGTCGTGACCAACAAGGAGCATCGCGACAAGGCGGAGCATATCTGGCAGCTGCCGGAGGGCACCATTCCCGACAAGAACGGTGCGCATGCCGTGCTGCAAAGCCGGATGCTGAAGGACGGCCTGATCAATGCCTATTGGGTGCAGGTCAACAACAATTTGCAAGCCGGCCCGAACGCCAATGAGGAGACCTATCCGGGCTTCCGCAATCCCGACAATTTCATCGTCGTCTCGGATGCCTATCCGACCGTGACGGCGCTGGCCGCCGATTTGATATTGCCGACTGCGATGTGGGTAGAGAAAGAAGGCGCTTACGGCAATGCCGAACGGCGCACGCAGTTCTGGCATCAGCTCGTCCAGGCGCCGGGCGAAGCCAGGTCCGATCTCTGGCAGCTCGTCGAGTTCTCCAAGCGCTTCAAGATCGAGGAAGTCTGGCCCGAAGAGTTGATCGCCAAGAAGCCGGAGGTGCGCGGCAAGACGCTGTTCGACGTGCTCTACAAGAACGGCCAGGTCGACAAGTTTCCTGTGGCGGAGATCGAGGAAGGCTACTCCAACCAGGAGTCCCAGGCGTTCGGCTTCTACGTGCAGAAGGGGCTGTTCGAGGAGTACGCGCAATTCGGCCGCGGCCATGGTCACGACCTCGCACCGTTCGAAAGCTATCACCGGGAGCGCGGACTGCGCTGGCCTGTGGTCAACGGCCAGGAAACGAAGTGGCGTTTCCGCGAGGGCAGCGATCCCTACGTCAAGCAGGGCACGGACGTGCAGTTCTACGGCTACCCCGATGGCAAGGCGCGCATCTTCGCGCTGCCTTACGAGCCTCCGGCAGAATCGCCCGACAACGACTATCCGTACTGGCTGTCGACCGGCCGCGTGCTGGAGCACTGGCATTCCGGCACCATGACTCGCCGCGTGCCCGAGCTCTACAAGGCCTTCCCCGAGGCTGTGTGCTTCATGCATCCTGATGACGCCTCGGAAGCCAAGCTTCGCCGCGGCGATGAGGTGAAAGTGGTCTCGCGCCGCGGCTATATCCGCGCCCGCGTCGAGACCCGCGGCCGCGACCGGCCACCGAAGGGCCTGGTGTTCGTGCCGTGGTTCGACGAATCCAAGCTGATCAACAAGGTGACGCTGGACGCCACCGATCCGATCTCGCTGCAAACCGACTTCAAGAAATGCGCCGTGCGCATCGAGCGGGTGTGATCATGCTCAAGCGAACTGGAATTGTGCTGCTGGCGCTCGCGATGGCCGCGGGTACGGCTACGCTGACTGCACAGACCGTGACCTCGGGCCTGCGCGGTCCGACGCCGCTGAGCGACGAAGGTCCGGCGCCGCCGATGCTGCCGAACCGCAATACGTCCGAGAAGGAGGCGCGCAATTATCCGGAGCAGCCGCCGGTCATCCCGCATTCGATCGACGGCTACCAGATCGACCTCAACAGCAACAAATGCCTGTCCTGTCATGCACGCTCGCGCACGTCGGAATCGCAGGCGCCGATGGTCTCGATCACGCATTTCATGGACCGTGACGGCCAGTTCCTGGCCTCGATCTCGCCACGCCGGTTCTTCTGCACGGAGTGCCACGTCCCACAGAACACGGCGACGCCGCCCGTGAGCAACGACTTCGTCGACATCGACACGCTGCTGTCGCGCGCAAGCCCGGGTGGCCGGCGATGACGACGACCGCGGACGAGCCAAAAGACAAGCGCGGCTTTATCGCGCGAGCCTGGGATTTCGCGCTCGAGCTGTGGGGTGTGCTGTCGCGGCCGAGCACCGTCTTCGCGCTCGGCACGCTCGTGCTCGCAGGCTTTGCCGCCGGCGTGATCTTCTGGGGCGGCTTCAACACCGCGCTGGAACTGACCAACACCGAAAAGTTCTGCACCGGCTGTCACGAGATGAAGGACAACGTCTTCGCCGAGCTCAAATCGACCATCCACTTCACCAACCGCTCCGGCGTGCGCGCGACCTGCCCGGATTGCCACGTGCCGCACAACTGGACCGACAAGATCGCGCGCAAGATGCAGGCCTCCAAGGAAGTCTGGGGCAAGATCTTCGGCACGATCGACACGCGCGAGAAATTCCTCGATCACCGGCTCGAGCTCGCCGCGCATGAATGGGCGCGCTTCAAGGCCAATGATTCCCTGGAATGCCGCAACTGCCACAGCGCCGATTCCATGGACATCACCAAGCAGTCGCCGCGGGCCTCGGTGGCGCATCAGCGCTTCCTGTTCACGGGCGAGAAGACCTGCATCGACTGCCACAAGGGCATTGCCCACCACCTGCCCGACATGCGCGGCGTTCCAGGGTGGCAGTAGGATCGTTCCGCGCCGCTTGAACCGGCGGGGCGAATGGTTAGTTTTGGGAGACTGGCGAATCGCATCGTTTCGCCCTTCCTCAAGACAGACATGACCAACTTCTCTCCGCATCAGGATGCCGCGCTCAAGGCCGTTGGCGACTGGCTCAAGGCCAAGCCCGGCCGCAACGGCACGCCGCCGATTTTCCGCCTGTTCGGCTTTGCCGGCACCGGCAAGACCACGCTTGCGCGGCACATCGCCGAAGGCGTCGACGGCGAGGTGAAATTTGCCGCCTTCACCGGCAAGGCGGCGCTGGTCATGCGCAACAAGGGTTGCGACGAGGCTTCCACCATCCACTCGCTGATCTACCGCGCCCGCGAGTCCGGCGAGGAGCAGCCGAGCTTCGAATTGTGGGACGACGCGCCCGCTTCCAAGGCCAAGCTGATCGTGATCGACGAATGTTCGATGGTCGATGCCGAGCTGGGCCGCGATCTGATGTCGTTCGATTGTCCGCTGCTGGTGCTGGGCGATCCCGCGCAGCTGCCGCCGATCCAGGGCGGCGGCTTCTTCACCAACACCGAGCCCGATGCGATGCTGACCGAGGTGCATCGCCAGGCGCAGGACGATCCGATCGTACGGATGTCGATGGACGTGCGCGAGGGGCGCGAGCTCGACATCGGCCGCTACGGCGAGAGCGAGGTCGTATCGCGCAAAGAGCTCGATCCTGATCGCGTCATGGGCGCCGACCAGGTGCTGGTCGGCCGCAACAACACGCGACGGGCCTACAACATGCGGGTGCGGCAGCGCCAGAACATCGAGGATGTCTTCCCCGTTGCCGGCGACAAGCTGGTGTGCCTGCGCAACAACCGCAAGAAAGGCCTGTTCAACGGCGGACTGTGGCGCGTGAAGTCGCGCAACACCTCGCGCTCGAAGTCGCGCATCCTCTCCATGCGGCTGTCGCCGGATGAAGACTTTGGCCACAAGGTCACGAAGGTGTCGGTGCGCGCCGACTGTTTCGAGGGCGGCATCGAGCAGATCGCCTGGGAGCAGCGCAAGCCCTATGACGAGTTCGACTACGGCTACGTGCTCACCGTGCACAAATCGCAGGGCTCGCAATGGGACGACGTCGTGCTGTTCGACGAGAGCTTTGCGTTCCAGGACTCGAGAGCGCGGTGGCTGTACACGGGGATCACGCGGGCAGCGAAAAGGTTGAGCATCGTCGTCTAGAGCGGCAATCCCCTTCGTCCCGCCACGAAATGAAATCCTCAACGGCCGGGGGCATCGACCCCGGAGCTCGCCGTGTCGCCAAGCCGGACCGGCGGCTTTTTCACGGACTCGTGTCGTAACATTGGCCGGGTCGGCCCGTATCTCCAGGTGTCTGAAAACGCCGGGCAGGCTGTTCGCCCGCCCTCAACCGCCCTAAACTGTCAGGCCTTCCGAAAGAGGATCCGCCATGCGCCGCTCCGTCCTGTCCCTGTTCGCCGCCACCACCGCCTTGACGCTGGCCTTCGCCGCACCGACCCGGGCCGCGGAAGACGCCGTAGTCATCCCCGCCCCTGCACTGGACGCAACCTCGGCAAGCGGCATCCAGACCGCGGTGCTCGCCGGCGGCTGCTTCTGGGGCGTGCAGGGCGTGTTCCAGCACACCGCCGGTGTCGTCAACGCCGTGTCCGGCTATGCCGGCGGCACCAAGGCGACGGCCGACTACCAGACGGTCTCGACCGGCCGGACCGGTCATGCCGAGTCGGTCGAGATCAAGTTCGATCCGAAGAGGATCTCTTACGGCAAAATCCTGCAGATCTACTTCTCGGTGGCGCACGACCCGACCCAGCTCAACCGCCAGGGGCCCGACACCGGCACGCAATATCGCTCGGCGATCTTCACCACCTCAGACGAGCAGAAGAAGGTCGCGGAGGCCTATATCGCCCAGCTCAACGGCGCCAAGGTCTTCAGCAAGCCGATCGTGACGAAGGTTGGCGCGCTGGAGGCGTTTTACCCGGCCGAGGCCTATCACCAGGACTATCTGACGCTACACCCGACCCAGCCCTACATCGCCTACAACGACATCCCGAAGGTCGAGAACCTGAAAAAGCTGTTCGCGGATAACTACATCGAGAAGCCGACGCTGGTGAGTGCCAGCAAGGCCACCAATTGATCCCAGAGATCACCAGACAAAACGGGAGACCCATGCCCGACACCAAGACGAAAACCACCGACGCCAAGGTCATCAAGAGCGAAGAGCAGTGGCGGCGCGAATTGTCGCCGATGCAGTACGCGGTGCTGCGCGAGAAGGCGACCGAACGTCCCTTCTCCGGCGAGTATGAGCACGACCACCGTGCCGGCACCTATGTCTGCGCCGGCTGCGGCAATGTGCTGTTCGAATCCGACGCGAAGTTCGATTCCGGCTGCGGCTGGCCAAGCTTCACCGCGCCTGCCGTCGAGAGCCATATCGACGAGGAGCGGGATACCACGCACGGCATGATCCGCACCGAGGTGCTTTGCTCCAAATGCAGCGGTCATCTTGGCCATGTCTTCCCCGATGGACCGGGACCGACCGGCCTGCGCTACTGCATCAATTCAGCGGCGCTGAAGCTCGAGCCGAAATAAAGGTTGCACGCCGCCGGGTTTCCCCGATGGAACCCGGCGGCGCGATGTGCTTTTCTCGCCCGGCGGTGCAGCCGATGAGCGCTTTCGGGCGGCCGCCAGGAAGGATGTGAAGGAGGGCGCCAAGGAGGACACCGTGACACTCGGGACCATCCTGATCATCCTGGTGATCATCTATCTCTTGGGCGGCTGGTCCGGCCGGATCGGCGGATATGGCTACGGCATGGGCCATTCCGGCATGGGGATCGGCGGCGTCATTCTGGCGGTGCTGCTCGTCCTGGTGCTTCTTGGCAAGATATAAACCATATAAGACACTGTAAACACTATGCTTTTTTGGTCTGCGGAGCTGCCATGCGCGGATTCATCATCTCGCATCGCAGGGGTCGCATTTTTGTCAAAACGGCCTATATTAGTGGACGAAAATGACATGCGGCGGGCCCGCTTGATTGCTCCGCCCACCAAAACCCCACGCGCTTAAAGCCCCAGACAAGATCACGAGGTCTTTGACCATGCGTCCACTGCGTCCGTTCAACTTCAACACTTCCGCCGAGCTCTTCCCCGCCGCCATCCGCAAGAAGAAGCGCGCGGGCTTCACCTATCGCCGGTTCGGCACTGCTGCCGAGGCCGTGCAGTTCGCGATGGAGCAGCTGCCGACGGATTCGCTGAATGGCGCCTATCTCCAGGTCGAGGAAGCTCGTTTCGACCAGAACGGCATCCGCTCGCTGTATGAGAGCGAGGCATTCCCGCTGCCCCGCCACCGCAAGCCGGAGCCGGTGGCCGAGACCGACGCCGACGCGGCGTAAGCTTTCCAAAAGTTCCGATGTGCGCGGACAGCGCGATGGCTGAAAGGTCATCGCGCTTTTTGCGTTTTAGTTCGAACTCTCGTGTCCGGGCCACGAGAGAGGGAACGCAGAGCAAGCAAAGCGCGCTACATCCGGGGCTGCTTGTCGAGCCAGCGGCGCAGGAGGCGGACGTTGCGCATATTGGCACGGAACAGGACGTCGAAGGCGTCGCCGGCGAACGGCACGATGCCGACGACGCCGTCGACTGCGACATTGCCCAGCATGCGCGCGGTGACGTACCAGGGCGCGCCAAGCGCGCGGGCCTCACGCACCAGCCACAGCGAGATCGCGGTGGTGATGACGTCGCCGACGACGGGGATCAGGCCGATCAGCCCGTCAATGCCGTAGCGGATATTGGTGCCGGGCAGGACGAATGCGATGTCGAGCAGCTTTGCGATCGCCTCGAACCGCGCGATCCGCTGCTCGCGCGTCAGATTGCCGAACGGATTGCCGTTGCCGAATCCTTGACTAAATCCCTGGCCGAATCCTTGGCCAGATCCTTCCCCGAATTCGAAACGAAATTCGCGAAACCCCTGCTCCAGGGTCTCGGGGCGGATCTCATGGCCCTCCTGGTCGATGATCGGCCCGCGGGTCTCGCGGCCCGAGAAGTCGGCGCGCGAATGCGTCCCGGAGCGGGGCTTGCGTGGTGCGAGAATGTCGTCATCGGGCATGGTCATGGCCATTGGAGAACGCAGTGACGCAACAGAGGTTGCTGCGTCACGTCAGGAAGGCGCGCTCAGCTTGCCGCCGCGGCCGGTTGCGGTTCCTCGACATAGTGATGCACGATCCAGGATGACAGCACCGACGGCACGAAACCGACCAGGCCGTACAGGATGAACTGCACCGCGCCGGAATCAGGCCCGCGCGAGCCGTAGGTGAACGCAGCCAGGACGAAAGCGAACAGGCCGACCAGCAGCATCCGCAGCGCCGGCCGGATCCGCCTGACGTGGATCAGGATGTCGTCGACCGCGCCGATCATCAACGAGGGCAGGACGCCGAACAGATAGCTGTATTGCAGGCTCTTGAAGAACACGGCGAACAGCTTGCCGACCTCCTCGAGACTGGTCTGCGTCCAGTAGCCGGACTGGTAGGTCGTCGTCAGCAGCAGCAGGAAACCGCCCACGAACGGACCAACGAGCGCAAACACCAGATAGCGTTTCATCGAGGACTCCTCATCCGCTCGCATTTATAGCAGCGCGCCGGGAACCTTGGATAGCGGGTTACAGGGGCTCGAAGGAGGAACAAGTGGCAAGGCGACGAGTTCAGACAGGACCTTGAAATTCACCAGTCAGATCTGGAGCCGTCGATGCCTCGTAAATTGATGTTGCTGGCGACGATCACGCTCTCGGCCCTCGGTGCCCTGTCGAACACGCCCGTGCTCGCTCAGGGCCATATGGGCTCACCGCAGGAACAGAATGCCTGCTCGCGTGATGCCTCGCGGCTGTGCCGGAAGGATCTCGGCAATGACGGTGCAGTGCAAGGCTGCCTGCAGGCCCATCGTGCGAAGCTGTCGCGATCGTGCAGCAAGGTGTTCGAGAGCCACGGCATGTGAGGGTCCGGCGATCCCGGGCGAACGGAGAACGAAGTGATGTTGCGGGAGGAACAGCTTTCGATCCTCAAGGACATCAGCCAATCCGTCGCCTTCGCCGACGATCGGAACGGTAAGGTCGGCGAGCTGATCGCGGACGGCTACGTGACGAAGGATGGCGACCTGTTCGAGCTGACCGCCAAGGGGATCACGGCTGTCGAGGAGCACGCGGCCGCCCTCGCGGCGAGCGACGTAGAACCGACGAGCGTATCGTCCGATCGATCGACCTGAGCGCGTGCCGGCATATTGCGTGACGGACGCGCAACATCTGCGAATTCCTTCGCGCCTCCCATTGAAGCTTCGCGACTTTAGCGCATACTTCGCTCGGGCGGCGCAGCACTTTTCGATTCGAACATCAAGAAATCGAGCGACCACATGCGGGGGCTGGAGTCCGCCGCGTGAAGGCTGTGACATGCGACATTTCAAGCCGCGTGCGGCGCCCCAAAAACCAAGTGGTTCAATCCACGGAACTCGGGGACGCATCCTTCATGACACGCAACCAGACCATCGCTTCGCCACTTAAGACCACAGCTTCGCTGTTGGCCTTGGCCGCCACCGCCCTCACCCTTCAGGCATCACCCAGCCTCGCCTTCTCGTCCGAAGCGCAGCAGATGTGCTCGGGCGATGCGATGCGGCTATGCTCCTATGAAATCCCTAATATCTCGCGCATCACCGCCTGCATGGTGCATAAGAAGGCCCAGCTCAGCCCCGGCTGCCGCGCCGTGATGGACCGCGAGCACGCAGCCGCTATCGCAGCCCGCAAGCGGGAAGCGGCCGCGGAGTAGCGGTGGCAAGTTTCAAGTCAAGAGCTGCCGCTTTGGACGGAGCACCTGTCCCTAGGGAGAGGTCGGAGCTCATCCGTGAGGGGTTACACTTTCATTATGCGCTGCGGCCCCTCACCCGGATTGCTCTGGACGATGCTTCGCATCGCCAAGTCCAACCCGACCTCTCCCCGCTGGGGAGAGGTGAGAAGCCTCAATCGCCCCACTGCGCAAAGGCGTCGTTGAAGGCGCGCTCGCCGGGGGCGCCCTTCTCGATGGCGATGATCGCACGGCGCTGGTTGGCGTAGACCAGCGGCACATCGAACCAGGAACGTTCCTTCAAGAGCTGGACGTTGCGGGCGCGGTCGGCATCGACGTTGGAGAGACCGACGAGGAAGAAACCGTCGGTGACCTTGACGGCGAGGCCTGCGAGCGGCGTGCCGCGCGCCTGCTCATTCGACTTCATCAGGATGCCCGGCACGTTGGAGACGCTGCCGCCCGGAAAGTCCGGTGGCAGGATGAAGGTCAGCTCGGCCGTGTGGCTCGCCGGCAGCGACGAGTCGGTGTTGCGGCGGAACGACATCGTCATCTTGAACTTGCGCTCGGGGATCTCGATGTCGGCACGCACGGCGACGTCGGCCTTCTGGTTGCCCGACGCCTTGATCGGTTCGAGCCGCCACACCACCGAGCCGACATATTGCTTGCCCTTCGGGTCGGACGGATCCTCGTCATAGAGCACGACCTTCTGCGCCACCGGCGCGGCAGGCTGGTCGCTGGCCGAGGGCTGGCCGACGCGATCCGGAATCTTGGGCTTGCTCTGCGGCTGCGAACTATCCTTCGGCGCCTCCACCACCTGGGTAGGGGACGGCTTGAGCATATTGGTCGCGGTCTGGACCAGCTGTTTGCCCCAAAGGATACCGGCGCCGACCAGGATCAGCACGACGCCGATGGCGATCGCGCTCTTGAACGGGAAAACGGAGCCTCTGCCGGCGCGCTTCTTGGCGTCCCGATTGGGCGCGATGCGCGGACGCGGCGACGGCGGCTGCGGCGTGTAGCGTTCGGCCTCCTCCATCGACTCGTCATAGGAATAGGGCGCGTCGGGCTCGGCGGCGCGATTTTCCAGGCTCGGCTCCAGCCGGTCGAATTCCGGCGTGGGCGAGGGCACGTTGGCGTAGGTGCGGCGCGCGGCGCGATTGGCCTGCGCGGCGGCTCCGCCGAGATCGTTGACGTCGGCTGTAATGTCGCGGAAGCCGCGCACGCCCGGTGCCGGCGGCACCGGAGGCGGCTGTCCGCCGTCTTGTGGACGGCGCGGAGGCGAGCGATCGCGTCCGGCCGGCGGTTCCGGCGGCGACGGCTGGCGCGGCGCGTCGAAACGTGGCGGCCGCGGCGGACGCGGGGCCTCGCCCTGGTCGTCGCCGAGCGGCGGACGTTCGTTGCGTGGCGGCGCCGCGCCTCGGGGCCGCGGCGGCGCGGACGGCTGTGGGGGTGCCGACGGGTTACTTTCGGCGGCACGGGCGCTGGCACGGCGGAATGCATCGCCGCTGCCCCCGGTGCGGGCGCCGCCAGCCGGGCGCGAGGCCTCGCGGGCACGCAGGGCGGCCTCGGATTCGACCTTGCGAACGGCCTCTTCCAGCGATAGCCGCTCGCGGGTGATCTCCGATTCGGACAGCGGCGGCTGCACGCTGCGCAGCTGCGCGATCAGCGCCGTGCGCGCACGCTCATAAAGCGCGCGCCGGCTTTCGCCGGGAGCGTTAGGGTCCAGGGCGGCAATAGCGCGGGCGATCAGCGGATAGTAATCAGCCATTTCTACTCAACTATATCCGCGTCCTGGTAAGAGATCGTTAAGCCTCAAACGGGTTTTGCACCAGGATAGTATCCTCGCGTTCGGGGCTGGTGGAAAGCAGCGCGACCGGGCACCCCACCAATTCCTCGATCCGGCGGACATATTTGATGGCCTGGGCCGGCAGCTGGGCCCAGGAGCGGGCGTTGGCCGTCGGCTCCTTCCAACCCTCGATGGTCTCCCAGATCGGCTCGACCCGCGCCTGGGCGCCCTCGCCGGCCGGAAAATGGTCGATCTCCTTGCCGTCCAGCTTGTAGCCGGTGCAGACCTCGATCGTGTCGAAGCCGTCGAGAATGTCGAGTTTTGTGAGTGCCAGCCCGTTGATGCCGCAGGTCCGAACGGCTTGGCGGACGAGGACCGCGTCGAACCAGCCGCAGCGGCGCGGGCGGCCGGTGTTGGTGCCGAACTCGCGGCCACGCTCGCCGATCTTGCGGCCGATCGCGTTGTCCTGCTCGGTCGGGAACGGGCCCTGGCCGACGCGGGTCGTGTAGGCCTTGCACAGGCCGAGCACATAACCGACCGCACTCGGTCCCAGGCCGGCGCCGGTCGCGGCCTGCGCCGCCACCGTGTTGGACGAGGTGACATAAGGATAAGTGCCGTGGTCGACGTCGAGCAGCGCGCCTTGCGCGCCCTCGAACAACATGCGCTTGCCGGCACGCCGCTCGATGTCGAGCAGGCGCCACACGGTCTCCGCGTAGGGCAGCAGTTGCGGCGCCAGCGCGCTCAGTTCCTTCAGGATCTCCTTGCCGTCGAACTCCGGCAGGTTGAGGCCGCGACGGAGCGCGTTGTGGTGCGCAAGCAGCCGGTCGATCTTGTGCGGGAGCGTGTCCAGATCGGCGAGGTCCATCAGGCGAATCGCGCGGCGACCGACCTTGTCCTCATAGGCAGGTCCGATGCCGCGGCGGGTGGTGCCGATCGCGGTCGCGGCATTGGAGGATTCGCGTAAGGCGTCGAGTTCACGGTGCAGCGGCAGGATCAGGGTGACGTTTTCGGCGACGCGCAGGTTTTCCGGCGAGACCGCAACGCCCTGCGCCCTGAGCTTGGTCACCTCGTCGAGGAAGGCGGCGGGATCGAACACCACGCCGTTGCCGATCACGGAGAGCTTGCCCTCGCGCAGCACGCCCGAGGGCAGCAGCGCGAGCTTGTAGGTCGTACCGTTGATGACCAGCGTATGGCCGGCATTATGGCCGCCCTGGAAGCGAACGACGATGTCCGCCTGCTCCGACAACCAGTCGACGATCTTGCCCTTTCCTTCGTCGCCCCACTGGGCGCCGACGACGACAACATTGGCCATTCGCGGGTAATCCTTCGAAGAATGCTCTCTCAGTGGCATGATCCAATCGGAAAACCGGTACCCACTTTTCCGGGAACATGCCTGCGCCCAGCCCAATTCCCGGCCTGGTGCCGTTCGTACGCGGGGCAGCCCCACCGGATAAAGGAAGCGGCCTTCCTAAGCAAGCAAGAACGGGGCTTTTTGAGGACCCAATGCCCGATCCAAGCCTTTGATATCCCCCGAAAATCCGGACATCTTCACGAGCCATGCGCAGATCTCGACCAAAGCGCTGGACGCAGCACCCGCCGCTGCATGGTCGCGATGCACCTGCAGCCGTTGATGCAACCTCGATTTCCATGTCTTTGGACGGTGCCGGTCTCAACCGTCCGGACCGAGCCGGGCCGCGGGCCTTGGCGTTCTTGTTGGTGCATTCCACCGCGGGGCCATAACGATCACAATGTCCGCCACCGGCCAGACCACGAGCGCCGAAACATCCGGCGAGCACTGGATTGCCAACCAGCCTTATCTCCTGCTCAGCATCACCGCGCTGTGCTGGGCCGGCAATGCGGTTGTGGGACGGATGGCCGCCGGACACATCCCGCCGGTGACGCTGTCCTTCCTGCGCTGGACCTTCGCCTTCCTGCTGGTGCTGCCGTTTGCCTGGAAGCACCTCGCCCAGGACTGGCCCGCGATCCGCAGCAAATTCGGCCTGATGATCGCGCTGTCGATCACCGGAATCGGCGCCTTCAACACACTGCAATATTGGGCGCTGGAACATACCCAGGCGCTCAACACCCTGCTGCTGCAGTCGGCCGCGCCTCTCGTCGTGGCGCTGTGGTCGCTGGCCATCCTCGGCATCCGTCTGACTGGGGCGCAGGCCTTCGGCGTGGCTCTCTCCATGTGCGGCGTGCTGATCATCCTGCTGCATGGCGATCTCACCACGCTGTCGAACATCGCCTTCAACAAGGGCGACCTGATCTTCATGGTCGCGCTGATCATCTTCGCGCTTTATTCGGTGCTGACCCTGAAGCGGCCGCCGATCCACGGCCTGTCGTTCCTTGCTTTCACCTTCGGCGCCGGCGCGGCGTGCCTCATTCCGCTGGAGATCTGGGAGCTGTCGGCGCGCCCCGTCATGAAGCTGGACGGGCCGAATCTGCTCACCCTGTTCTATGTCGCGGTGTTTCCATCGACGCTCGCTTATCTCTGCTTCAACCGTGGCGTCCGGCTGATCGGCGCCAACCGCGCCGCGCCGTTCTTCCACGTCGTGCCGGTGTTCGGCTCGATCATGGCCATGGCCTTCCTGGGCGAGCGGCCGCAGGCCTTCCACTTCATCGGCTTCGCGCTGGTGCTGTCGGGCGTGTTCGTGGCGTCACGGAAGCAGGCGACCTAGTTTCTCTGTTCAATATATTGACCGCCAATGGCACCTCCCGGGTCGCAGCTGCATCGTAGCATTGCGGCGCTGTGACTTGTGTCGTGACGGCGAACCGGCGCAAGCTCGCAATCGACGCCAATGACGATCGCCTCGCCCGCGCCCCCCGCATCAAATGCCGCCAGCTGGCTCAACAACCAGCCCTATTTGCTGTTGAGCCTGAGCTCGCTGTTCTGGGCCGGCAACATCGTGATCGCACGCCATGTCGGCGCGCATGTGCCGCCGCTCACGGTGACCACGATCCGCTGGTTCGGCGTGTTCCTGATCCTGCTGCCGTTCTCGTGGCCGCACCTGAAGCGCGACTGGCCCGCATTGCGGAACAGCCTGCCGCTGATGCTGTTCCTGTCGCTGGTCGGCTTCGCCTTCAACAATGCGATCTCTTACTGGGCCCTGCAATATACCGAGGCGTTGAACGCGCTGCTGATCCAGTCGGCAGGTCCGCTGTTCGTGGCGCTGTGGTCGCTGGTGCTGTTCGGCGTGCGGTTGACCGGCGGGCAGCTTGCAGGGATCGCGATCTCGTTGATTGGCGTGCTGATCATCATCCTGCGCGGTGATCTCGCTGCGCTGGCGAGCATCTCGTTCAACAGGGGCGACATCATGTTCGCCTCCTCGCTGGTGGCGTTCGGAATCTACTCCGCCTTCATCCCGCGCAGGCCGAAGGTCCACCAGCTCTCGTTTCTGTCCTTCACCACCTGCTGCGGCGCCTTCATGCTGCTGCCGACGGCGGTCTGGGAGGGCTGGAGCGGCCGGATGCTGCATTTCGACACCGAGACCCTGATGACGCTCGGCTACATCCTGATCTTTCCCTCGACCCTCGCCTATCTCTTCTTCAACCGCGGCGTCGCGCTGATCGGGCCGAACCGTGCCGCGCCGTTCTTCCATCTGGTGCCGGTGTTCGGCTCGGCGATGGCGATCCTGCTGCTCGGCGAGAAACTCCAGCCGTTTCACCTGATCGGCTACGCGCTGGTGCTCGCCGGCGTCGTCATCGCGTCACGACAGGGGTCTGCCGTGGCGTGAATCGCGACGGCTCAAAAAAGGAAAAGGTGGGCACGGCGCTTGCGCGTCATTGCCCATCGACCGAATTCCGCGCCAGGAATCAGGCCGCGCGAACCTTGGCGAGGAAGCCGTCCACCGCCCTGCGCAGCGCGCCGGACTGGTGATCCAGCTCGCGCGCGTTGGTCAGCACGTCGCCGGCCGCGGCGCCGGTCGCTTGCGCGGCCGACGTGACGCTGCCGATGTGGGCGTTGATCTCGCTCGAGCCGGCAGCAACCGACTGGATGTTGCGGGCGATCTCGCGGGTGGCGTCGCCCTGCTGCTCGATCGAGGCCGAAATGCCGGCGGTGATCTCGCTCATCTCGGCGATGGTCTGGGTGATGCCGCCGATCGCTGCGACCGCATCGCTGGTCGAAGTCTGCATCGCCGCGACCTGGGCGGAGATTTCCTCGGTCGCCTTGGCGGTCTGGTTGGCCAGCGCCTTGACCTCGGAGGCGACGACGGCGAAGCCGCGACCGGATTCACCGGCGCGCGCCGCCTCGATGGTGGCGTTGAGCGCGAGCAGGTTGGTCTGCGCCGCGATCGAATGAATGAGCTTGACCACCTCGCCAATCTTCTCGGCGCCGGTGGAGAGTTCCTGAACCGTGGCGTTGGTCCGTTCGGCGTCGCTGACGGCACGGCTGGCCACTTCGGTCGAGCGTGTCACCTGGCGGGAGATTTCCGCAACCGAGCTCGAGAGCTCTTCGGCGGCGGCGGCGACGGTGCCGACATTGCCGGAGGCTTTCTGCGAGGCCGCACCGACCGTTGCCGCCCGCGAGGAGGCATCGCTGGCGGTCGCGGTCATCGACTGCGCCGTCGACTGCATGCCGGCCGCGGCCGAGGACACCGAGCGGACGATGCCGTTGACGCTGCGTTCGAAGTCGCTGGCGATGTCTTCCATCGCGCTGCGACGTTCCGCCGCCGCACGCTCCATCGCCGCCCCTTCGGTCTTCTCGAGGTCGCGTATGCGAAGCGCATTGTCCTTGAAGATCTGGACGGTCGCAGCCATCGCGCCGACCTCGTCGCCGCGGCCGACGCCGGGGATGTCGCCCTCCAGCTTACCGTCGGCGAGATCCTTCATGCGGGCGCCGAGCAGGGCCAGCGGACGGCTGATGCTGCGGCCGATCATCCAGGCGACGCTGCCGGCGACGATGACGATGCCGAGCATGGCGAGGCCGAGCAGCCAGTAGACCGGAACCATCTTGGCATCGATATCTTCAAGATAGCCGCCGGTGCCGAGATACATGTCGAAGCCGGGAACGGCCGCCGAATAGCCGACCTTGCGGATCGGCTTTTCCTGGCCGGGCTTCATGTACTCGTAGAACAGCAGCAGCGAGCCGTTGGCCTTGACGCCGTCCATCCAATCCCTGGAGAGATTGCGGCCGTTGGTCAGAACGTCCATGCGGTTCTGGCCAACCTGCTTCGGATCAGGCGCGAGCTGGGTGATGCCGTCATAGGACGTGCCGAACAGATAGCCCGTGCCCTTGTCGTAGGTCATCGCGTTGCCGTAGCGACGAAGCTCGGCCATGGCCGCATCCTTGGTCAGCTCACCGGCATCGACGCGCTTCTTGAGATTGCCCGCGAAGCTGAGCGCCACTTCCACGATGGACTTCGTCTGGTCGATGCGCGCATTCACCATCTCGCGCTTCATCAGATATCCGGCGAGAACCCCGGAGATACACAAACCGACGAGGGTGACGCCGACGAGGATGCCAAGCTTGGGGGCGATCTTCAGATTGCTCAACTTCAAGGGATGGACTCCGGAGAAAAGGGATACGGGCACGCGAGTGAATCGGTCGAAATTGACTCAGCATTTAGTATGAGACCCCTTAGCAAGTTACTTACAGGCCTCCGTAGAAGCCCCTACGTCGCCGGACACAACGGTGAACAATAGCGGCGGCAACAACCCGGAATTGTACGCACTCACGCCGATTTCGCGTAAAAGACGCAAAGGCCCTGCCCACAAGGCCGAGCCGCAACAAGAACCGACAAACCAAATCGGGAGCAGGACATGCCGAAATACAGGGTGGTGACGCCGAAGGGCGCGAGCTTCACGGTCGCGGGCAGCGATTATTCCTACGAACGCGAGGCGCTCGATCCGATCGATGCCGAGATCGTCGAGGGGCCGGCCGACGAGGCGGAGTTCATCGCCGCCGCCAGAAATGCCGACGCGATCTACGCCAAGGGCATTCCGATCACCAAAAACATCATCGACGCGCTGGAGAACTGCAAGGTCATCACGCTCGGCTCGGTCGGCGTCGACAGCGTCGACATCAAGGCCGCCACCGCGCGCGGCATTCCGGTCACCAACATCCCTGATACCTTCATCGAGGAGGTCGCCGACCACGCCATGATGCTGCTGCTGGCAGGCTTCCGCCGGCTGATCGAGCAGGACAAGATGGTGCGCACCGGCCGCTGGTCCGAGGGCCGGCCCGCGCTGCTGAAAATCCCGCGATTGATGGGCCAGACGCTCGGCTTCATCTCGTTCGGCCGCGTCGCGCGTGCGGTTGCGAAGCGTGCCGCGCCGTTCGGACTGCGCATGATGGCCTACGATCCCTTCATCCAGGAAACGCTGATGTACGACCACGGCGTGATGCCGGCGACGCTCAACGAGGTGCTGTCGCAGTCCGACTTCGTGTCGATGCACGCCCCCGCCCGGCCTGAAGTGCATCACATGCTGACCGAGAAGCATTTTCGTCAGATGAAGAAGGGCTCGATCTTCATCAATACGGGGCGCGGCGCCACGGTCGACGAGGAGAGCCTGATCAAGGCGCTGCAGGAAGGCTGGATCGCGCACGCCGCCCTCGACGTGCTGGAAAAGGAACCGCCGCCGCACAACAACCCGCTCCTGAGCATGGAGAACGTGACCCTGACCGCCCATGTCGCCTCGGCCTCGGCACGATTCGATGAGGCCCGCAAGCGCCGGGTGGGCTACGAATTGTCACTGGTGCTTCAGGGCATGTGGCCGGTAAGCTGTGTCAATCCGTCGGTGCTGCAAGACACCGCGCTCCGCCGCTGGCAGCCCGTCAGCATGGATCGCGGGCCCAACAGCTGAGGCGGCCGGCGCAACAGGCGCCGCGGCAAAAAGACCGAGACGGCCCTTCACCGGCGATCAACGCCGGGAAGGGAGACATCACAGGGAGGAACTGATGAGGAACGACATCACACGTCGTGATGCCTTGGCGCTGGGCCTGTCCGCTGCGGCTGTCGCGGCATCAGGCGCGCCGGCGCATGCTCAATCCACGATCAAGGCAGCGGACGTCCCCGCCCCTAAACTGCCGATCGAGAAGGGCGCGACGCTTCGCATGCTGCGGCCGGTGCGCTTCGTCCAGGCCGACGAAGACGTGTTCCGCGCCAATGCGGCCAAGTTCACCAAGGCCACCGGCGTCGAGGTCAAGGTCGATTTCGTCGGCTGGGAGGACATCGCCCAGCAGACCGCGGTGACGGCCAATTCAGGCGCCGGCCCCGACATCATCATCGGCTTCTCCGATGCGCCGCACATCTATATCGACAAGCTGATCGAGCTGACCGATGTCGCCGACTATCTGGGCAAGCGTTACGGCGGCTGGCTGCCGCTGGCGCAGCGCTACGGCAAGAAGAACAAGAGCGAGACCTGGATCGGCCTGCCGTTCGGTGCGTCCGCAGGTCCGTTGATCTACCGCAAATCGATCCTGCAGTCGGTGGGCTTCGACAAGGTGCCGGAAGACCATGCCGGCATCCTCGACCTCTGCCAGAAGCTGCAGAAGGCCGGCAAGCCGGCAGGCTTCGCGCTCGGCAACGCCAAGGGCGATGGCAACGGCTTTGCCAGCTGGGCGCTATGGTCGCACAACGCGGCCCTGCTCGACGAAGAAGGTAACGTCACCATCAACAGCAAGGAGACCATCGCCGCGCTAAACTGGGTCAAGCAGCTGTATCCAACCTTCATCGCCGGCACCACATCGTGGAACGACGTCAGTAACAATCGCGCTTATTCCGCGCAGGAGATCTCGCTGACGGCCAACGGCGTGTCGCTGTATTTCTCGCTGAAGAACGATCCTGCGACCAAGGCGATCGCCGACGACAGCGAGCATCAATTGCTGCCGAAAGGCGTCGCCAAGATCTCGCCGATGGCGGGCCTGACGCTGAACGCCATGGTGTTCAAGCACAGTCAATATCCCAACGCCGCAAAGGCGTTGCTGCAATACATGCTGGAGACGGATCAGTACGAGCCGTGGCTCAATGCCAATTCGGGCTATTGGGCGCAGCCCCTTGCGGCCTATGCCGACGCGGCCGTGTGGTCAGGAGATCCGAAGGTGAAGATCTTCAAGGACACCATGAACAGCACCTATTACGACGGCTACAAGGGACCGATCTCGACGGCAACGGGTGCGGTCAGCGCGGACTACGTGCTGATCCAGATGTTCGCCTCCGTTGCGACCGGCGCTGCCACGCCGGAGGCTGCGGCCGCAGAAGCCGAGCAGCGCTGCAAGCGCTACTTCAGGCGACAGAGGTAACGCCGACGACGAGCGACCGTCATTGCGAGCGCAGCGAAGCAATCCGGCCCATCCACGCAGCGAGAGCCTGGATTTGCTTCGTCGCTTCGTTCCTCGCAATGACGATGGAGTGACTTTCCAGAACAGGACAACGCCCTGATGTCCGTGACCACCCTCTCCTCCCCTGCGCTGGCCCAGCGGCAACCGAACTGGCTGGTCCGCCTGTTCGACTACAAGCCGTTTTTGATCGCGATGTGCCTCGCGCCTGCGATCGGGTTACTGGCGGTGTTTCTGACCTATCCGCTGGGGCTCGGCATCTGGCTCGCCTTTACCGACACCACGATCGGCCAGAAGGGGATCTTCGTCGGCCTCGACAATTTCCAGTATCTGCTCAGCGATCCGCTGTGGTGGAACGCGGTGTTCTACAGCGTGGTCTACACTGGTATCGCGACTTTCGGGAAGTTTGCGCTCGGCTTCTGGCTCGCGCTGCTGCTCAACAACCATTTTCCCTTCAAGAGCCTCTTGCGCGCGATCATCCTGTTGCCGTGGATCGTACCGACGGTGCTGTCGGCCCTGGCGTTCTGGTGGATCTACGATCCGCAATTCTCGATCATCTCCTATCTGCTGGTCGACGTGCTGCATTGGCGCGACAGCAACATCGACTTCCTGGGCTCGCCCTGGCCGGCGCGGTTCTCGCTGATCGCCGCCAACATCTGGCGCGGCATTCCTTTCGTCGCGATCTCGCTGCTGGCGGGACTGCAGACCATCTCGCCCTCGCTCTACGAGGCTGCGATGCTCGACGGCGCCAGTTCCTGGCAGCGCTTCCGCTACATCACCTTCCCGATGATGATGCCGATCCTTGCCATCGTCATGACCTTCTCGATCATCTTCACCTTCACCGACTTCCAGCTGGTCTATGCGATCACCCGCGGCGGTCCCGGCAACTCGACGCATTTGCTGGCCACACTCGCGTTCCAGCGCGGCATCGCCGGCGGCGAGCTCGGCGAAGGCGCGGCCATCGCGGTGTCGATGATCCCGTTCCTGGTGTTCGCGACGCTGTTTTCCTATTTCGGCCTGGCGCGCCGCAAATGGCAGCAGGGAGAGGCCAATGACTGACACCGTCGCGCAACGCGCCGCCGTCGCTGACGCCAAAGCCGCACCCGACACCATGGCCTGGGATTCCGGGCTGCGCCGACTGATGATGATCTATCTGCCGCTCGGCTGCTTCGTCCTGATCCTACTGTTTCCGTTCTACTGGATGGCGATCACCTCGTTCAAGCCGAACGCGGAGCTGCTGAACTACCGGGAGCACAACCCGTTCTGGATCTCGTCCCCGACGCTGGCGCATATCAAGCACCTGCTGTTCGACACGTCCTATCCGCGCTGGCTGTGGACGACGATGCTGGTGGCGATCGGGGCGACCACGCTGTCGCTGGTCGCGAGCACGCTTGCCGCCTACGCCATCGAGCGCCTGCGCTTCCGCGGCAGCGCTTATGTCGGGCTCGGCATCTATCTCGCTTACCTCGTGCCGCCGTCGATCCTGTTCATCCCGCTCGCCACGGTGGTGGTGCAGTTCGGCCTGTTCGACTCGCCGCTGGCCCTGATCCTGGTCTACCCGACTTTCCTGGTGCCGTTCTGCACCTGGCTGCTGATCGGCTATTTCAAGTCGATACCGTACGAGCTCGAGGAATGCGCGCTGGTCGACGGCGCGACGCGGTTGCAGATACTGCGGCGGATTACGCTGCCCCTCGCCGTGCCCGGGCTGATCTCGGCTGGCATCTTTTCTTTCACGCTATCCTGGAACGAGTTCATCTACGCGCTCGCCTTCATCCAGAGCGGCGCCAACAAGACCGTGCCGGTCGCGATCCTGACCGAGCTCGTCACCGGCGACGTCTACCAATGGGGCGCGCTGATGGCGGGCTCGCTGCTCGGCTCGCTGCCGGTCGCGATCTTCTATTCGCTGTTCGTGGACTACTACGTGTCTTCGCTCACCGGCGCGGTCAAGGAATAGCTCTATCCTCTCCCTCCCCCGCGTGCGGGGGGAGGGAGCGCACTTCCTCCGTGGCGAGCAACCTAGCCCGACGGTACGATCACCACGTTCTTGTCCTTCGGCCAGCGGACGCGCCAGGCGAAGTTGATGTCGCGGACCTCGCCGGGCTTGGCGTCGAACGACCATTCCAGCACGCCGCGCTTGTCGCGGATATCCTTGGCCGTGGGCGGCGTGGTCGCGGGCAGCATCTCGACGACGATGTCCTCGTTCTCGCTGACCGGCAGCTGGTCCTCGATCGCGACGTGGATCGGGAAGTCGTGGCCGTTCCGGACAGTGGTCTTGAACGCGCGCTCGTCGGTTTTCGACGTCGTGACCAGGAGGCCGGCCGAGCCCTCGTTGCGCCTGAGCACCGCGCGTTCGATCTTGACCTTGTCGTCGGCGCCGAAGCCGAGCCGGACGATGTCGTCCTTGGCCGATGCCGAGAGCTTGCCGCGGCCGACGAAGATGCCGTCGCGGTAGATCGCGACCTTGCCAGGCAACAACGTGGTGTCGTCGGTCTGCTTGAAGCTGGCTTCGAGGAAGGCGGTGGGGTCCTGCACCGGTGCGGCGCGTACCGCGAGATCAGCGGGCACGCTCATCGCGGCGATGCGCAGGCTCTTCGTGCCCTCGGCGGCACCAAGACTGACGCGGCCGGGAATCTTGAAGGTGGCCTGGAAATCTCCGATCTCGGGGACCGCCTGCTGCTCGTCGGCACGCTGGGCCGGCAGATCAAATTCCTCCCTGCTTCGTGTCGCCTCCATCTTTCGCAATGCCGGCGCAGATGCAGGCGCCGGCACGGCCGTATCCGCGGCCGAGCCCAGCGCCCGCGGCTTCGGCAGTTGCGGATATTGCGCCACCAGCGAGCCCAGCTCCGGCGCACTGCCGCCACGGGCGATACGGACCGTGGAAACGCCGAGCGCGACATTCGACCAGTCCTCGCCGGTCGATTGCGTGACCTCGGCGCGGCGGACCAGCTCGAGCTGCGGCTTGCGGTCCTTGGCGCCGGTATCGAGCCGGGCATCGTAAAGCGGGACCCAACGCGCATTGCGCACGGCGTAAGTCACCCGCAGCGTCGCCTTGGTCGCAGCTGCGGAGGCGACATCGATGCGGACCTCGAGCTTGCTCGGCGGCTTGGCCGACCGGTCGGCTTCGAGTTGCGCGATCTGCCGATCGATCTCGCGCTGCTTTCGCGCGGCATCACGGATCGTGGTGTCCGCGGCCGCGACTTCGTCAGCCACGGCGGTAAAGGCCGCACGCCATTCGGTGATCGGGCGCGCCTCGCCCTTGTCGCCGAGACCGGCGGGAGAGGCTTCGGCGAAGCGTTGCGCGAATTTGCGCCGGGCTGTGGCCGCATCGATCGCGCCTTGCAGATCCGCGCGCTCGTCCTTCAGCGCCTCGATGCGCTTGTCGAGCTCGGGGACATTGACCGGCGGCGCCGTGCGCGGCGGCCGCGCATCGATGGTACCGATGGTGAGCTTCGCGCCGGCCTCACCTTCGACGCGGAGGGAGGACGGATCGAGCGAGAGCGGAAAATCCTTCGCGACCAGCGTCGAGTCGCCGGCCGCGAGGTCGATCGCGATCACGCGGGTGACGGTGGCACCGTCGGGATAGACGGTGACGGTGTCGATGGCCGATGTGGCGTCCACATCGGCAGCCCATGAGGGCGAGGCGAGCGCGGTGGCCATCAGAACCAGGCTCGTCGTCGTCAGACATTTTGGGATCGTGCGCATCCAATTTCTCCCTGCCGATACCGTCGCGCAGCCAACTGGGCGCGCGAAAACACGCCGCGCCATCGTGGTAGGACGCGGCAGCGAAGGAACCGGTTCGATTGGGGTTTCCGTTGGGCGCAGCTGCGGCAGCACCATGGCCGCGGAACGCGTCATCGCGCCGCGGCACCACTAGAAATCAACTTTCAGACCCTGGTCGGCGAACCCTGGCCGAAGATGCGGCGAAGCAGATCGGTCACGTTCCTGGCGCCGCACTTCTTCAAGATGCTGGCGCGATAGCCCTCGACCGTGCGTGCGCTCAGATGCATGCGCCGGGCGACCTCCTTGTTGGTCAGGCCGGCGGCGAGATGCGCCAGGACGTCACCTTCGCGCGCGGTCAGGGGTTCGCAATCGGGCGGCCAGCGTCGCCGGCTTAAATCCGGCTGCACGGATTCGTCGATCGCGGCATCGATCCGATCGACCACCTCGTGGGTGCGAAACGGCTTCTCGATGAAATCGGCCGCACCGCTCTTGATGGCATCGACCGCCATCGCGATGCTGCCGTTCGCCGACGTCACCAGCACCGGCGCCATGCAATTTTCCTCGCGCAGGCGCTTGAGCACATCCAGCGCGGAACGATCCGGCGGCATCTCGAGCACGACACAGGCCGGCATCCGCGCCCTGGCTTCCGACAACAGCGACGCGCCGTCGGCAAAGCAGATCACGTCATAGGCGCTCCGCTGGAGCGCGTCGGACAATTGTTCGCGGGAGGCGGCGTCGGTTTCGATGACGAATACCTCACCCTTGGAAAGCATATTCCCCGGCATAATCCGATCCAGCAATGTCTTGGTCAAAGGAAATGAGACGGCCAGGCGGCTTCATCGCGCCCCGCCGTCTTCCGCACCGCATTGGCGCCGGTGCTTCGCTTTCCCCTATGTATGTTCCACCCTGTGCCCGGATTTGACGGATCGGGACAGAAACTTTACATTTCGGGACATCTGCGGGAATGGCTGACAGGGACGAGTCGCATGACCGACCTCATTCGCAGCGCAGGCCTGAGCTGTTACCCGGACGTCGCCCGGTCGGTCGGGCTCGACCCCAAATATATGATGCGCAAGGCGAGGCTGCCGCTGGCCGTCCTCGACAAGCCGGATACCCCGATCGCCGTCGCAAGTCTGCGTCGCCTGCTCGAAATGTCGGCAGAGGTTTCCGGTGCTGAAGATTTTGGCCTGCGGCTCGCCGAGCACGGCGGACTGACCAATTTCGGCGCGGTCGGCCTGATCGTGCGCGAACAGGCAACCGTCGGTGAGGCCATCGAAGCTTTCTCCCGCTTCATCCATGTCCACCACGACGGCATGAAGCTCGACGTCGCCAGGGACAAGCAGACCGTGACGCTGACGCTGCATCTGCGCGGTCGACAGCCGACCGCGCCGCGGCAGTCGATCGACATGGCGCTCGGCAGCGTCCATCGCATCATCCAGTCGTTGTTCAGCAGCGACTGGCGGCCGCTGGAGGTGCACCTGCATTATCCGCCACCACGCGATCGCAAGCGCTACCACGAGTTTTTCGGCGGCCGCGTGATCTTCAACGCGGAGGAGGATGCGATCCTGCTGTCGGCGCACGACATGGAGCGGCGGATTCCGAGCGCGCATCCCCTGATCGCGAGCTACTTACGCAAGCGGATCGAGGCGATCGAAAACCGGCCGGCAAGTTGGGAGGAGAAGGTCGACGAGGTCGTGCGCATCCTGCTCGCGAGCGGCGACTGCACCGTCGAGCGCGTGGCCGAGCATCTCGCCTGCACCCGCCGCACCATCCACCGTCACCTCGCAGAAGCCGGGACCAGCTTCTCCGCGATTCTCGAAGCGCAGCGCGCCGATCTCGTGACCCAGCTGATCTCGGATCCCGACCGCCCGCTGGCTGACATCGCCGCACAGCTTGGCTTCTCCGCCCAGAGCGCCATGGCCCGCTGGTTCCGCGGCCACTTCGGTTGCACCGTCACGGAATGGCGCAAGGGCATGCGGCCGCGGGCCAGGCCGGCCGACATTCCGTCAACCTCCGCGGCCTAGCCCGGCGCAACGACGGGTTGAGGCGCATGCGCTGCTGTCAACCGCCCGTGCCGGCGCGGCGCGATCAGATCGCCCGCGCGAACATGCGAAAGCCCGGCGCGCCGATGATTGCTTCAAACGAGGGATCGCGTTTCTCTTCAGCAAGGTCGAACCCGGCCTTGGCGTAAGCGCGCTCGGCGGGGTCGTTGCCTATCAGGAAAGAGATCGTCGCGCGGGCAAATCCGGCCGCCCGGCCGTTTTGCAGCGCGCGTGCGATCAACGCCTGCACGAGACCGCGACCACGATAGGCGGGCTCGGTGGCGACATGCTCGATCATCCAGTCGCCTTCGCCGCCCTGCACCCAGCAGGCCCGCGAATACGTGCCGCGTTGGCGGATGGCTTCGAGCTCTGATGCTGCGAGCCCGGTCGCGAAACCGACCTCCTCAATCGCGCGCCAGGCCAAAATCCCGGTGTTCGCCGCAGGCACGGCGCAGAGCGCCGCGACCGGCTTTCCGTCGATCTCCGCGACCAGGAACTGCGAGACGTGCCACATCGATATCGCGCGGGCCGTGGCAACGCGCGCGATGAAATCGAGGCAATTGGATTGAGGCCAGTCGAGCGCAACGTCGAACCAGCCGCGCGACCGGTGGCCGCGCATCGATGACAGGATAGTACTTGCGATGAAATCGGCGTCTTCGGGACGCGCAGACCGTATCGTCATGCGCGCCCCCTTCGCGAAGACCTTAGGTGTTCTTGAGCGCGACGCGGAATTCGGCTTCGGTCTTGGCCTTGACCTCGTCGAGCGTGACGCCGTCGGCGAGCTCGATCAGCGCCATGCCGCCGTCGCCGTGCTTGTCGATGGTGAAGACCGCGAGGTCGGTGACGACCATGTCGACGACGCGCTCGCCGGTCAGCGGCAGATTGCACTTCTTCAACAGCTTGGGGCCGTCCTTCGCGGAATGCTCCATCACCACGACGACGCGCTTGACGCCGGCGACGAGGTCCATCGCGCCGCCCATGCCCTTGACCATCTTGCCCGGGATCATCCAGTTGGCGAGATCGCCGTTCTGGGCCACCTGCATGGCGCCGAGGATCGACAGATCCATGTGGCCGCCGCGGATCATTCCGAAGGAATCCGCGCTGGAGAAATAGGAGGTCGAGGGCAGCTCGCTCACGGTCTGCTTGCCGGCATTGATCAGATCGGCATCCTCTTCGCCCTCATAGGGGAACGGGCCCATGCCGAGCATGCCGTTCTCGCTCTGGAGACTGACGTCGACGCCGTCGGGGATGTAGTTCGAGACCAGCGTCGGGATACCGATGCCGAGGTTGACGTAGTAGCCGTCACGCAATTCCTTCGCGGCGCGCGCAGCCATCTGTTCACGGGTCCAGGCCATGTGACTCTCCTTAGGCGGCAGTACGCGGGCGGGTGTTGCGGAATTCGATGCGCTTCTTGGCCGTGCCGACCTCGACGATGCGCTTCACGAAAATGCCGGGCGTATGGATGTGATCGGGATTGAGTTCACCGGCCGGCACCAGATGCTCGACCTCGGCCACGGTGACCTTGGCCGCGGTCGCCATCATCGGGTTGAAGTTGCGCGCGGTCTTGCGATAGATCAGGTTGCCGGCGGTGTCGCCCTTCCAGGCGTGCACGATGGCAAGGTCGGCGAACAGGCCGCGCTCCATCAGATATTTCTCACCGTCGAACTCCTTCAGCTCCTTGCCTTCGGCGATCAGCGTGCCGACGCCCGTCTTGGTGTAGAAGGCCGGGATGCCGGCGCCGCCGGCGCGAATGCGCTCGGCCAGCGTGCCTTGCGGATTGAATTCGAGTTCCAGCTCGCCGGCCAGGAATTGCTGGGCGAACAGCTTGTTCTCGCCGACATAGGACGAGATCATCTTCTTGATCTGGCGGGTCTCCAGCAGGCGGCTGAGCCCGATGCCGTCGACGCCGGCATTGTTCGAGACCACAGTCAGACCCTTGACGCCGGAGTCGCGGATCGCATCCGACAGCGACTCGGCGATGCCGCAGAGGCCGAAGCCGCCCGACATGATCATCATGTTGTCCTTGAGAATGCCCTCGAGCGCCGACTTGGCGTCGGGATAGACCTTGTTCATGCAAAAAACCCTCGACTGAAATCTGCGGCAGGCGTCGCGCCTTGTTGGCGGCGATTATTAGGCGAATTCCTCCAAAGCCGTCAATGATACGGGGTTCTCCATTCCGCGGGCCGGTGGTAGAAGCTGCCCACGTCGTGGGCAGACCCGTCCGCGGCCTTGAAAGCGACAAGAAAACCCATCAAGTTGCGGCACTTAACAGAACAGGAATTGGGCGTGGGGACGCGCAGGTTTCCCGACCCCGCCCTACTGGCTGCAACGACCAACCCGATCAGGACATGCCATTGACCATGGCCCAAGGAATGAAGCGCCTCGGGACGCCGATCGCGGCGCTGCTCGGCGTCGTGCTGATCGCCCTGATCGCGACCTCCTGGCTCATCAACCGCGATGCGCTGCGCAAGGCCGTGGAAGCACAGATCCGCGACGTCACCGGACTCGAGCTCAGCGTGGCAGGCAACATCGACATCTCGGTGCTGCCGGCGAGCTACATCTCCTTCCATGACGTCGGCCTCAAGGGGGGCGGCACCAGCGACCCTGCGCTCCATGTCGACGTGCTCACGGCCAATCTCAGGCTTTTGCCGCTGCTGCTGCAACGGTTCGAGATCGCCGACCTGACGCTGCTGCGGCCACACATTCATGTCAGTCTGAAGCCGGATGGCGACAGCAATTGGACCCCCTTCATCCAGACCATCGCGCGGACGATGAAGCCCGGCGCCGACAACCAGGTGTCGTTTTCAGAGATCCGCGTCCAGGACGGCGTGCTCGACTACGAGGACGTCGCGACGAACGCCACCGAGAAATTGGAGGACATCGACCTGTCGCTGGCGTGGCCTTCGATCTCTCGCTCCTTTGCCGCAACCGGACAGTTCGACTGGCGCGGCGAGCGTGTCGACGGCTCGATCAGCTTCGCCGATTTCGTCGCGGCCCTCTCGGGCGATCGCTCGGGCCTGAAGGCGCGGATCGCCAGCGCGCCGCTCAAGCTCGCTTTCGACGGCAGCGTCGCCAACCGCACCAGCCCGATGATGGAGGGCACGCTGACCATCGACAGCCCGTCCTTGCGCAACGCGCTGCGCTGGACCGGGCAGCCGCAGCCCGGCAGCGGCGGCCTCGGCCGATTCGCGCTGAAGGCGCGTGCCAATGTCGTCGGCGCCTCGATCGCGCTGACCAACGTCAATCTCGAACTCGACGGCAACACGGCCGAGGGCGTGATCACCTATGCCAATAACGGCCGGCAGACGCTGCAAGCGACGCTTGCCGCCGACGCGCTCGACCTGACGCCCTATATCTCCACCTTCCGCCTGCTCGCGAGCGGCGCGCGCGACTGGAACAGGCAGCTGTTCGATCTCAACGGATTGTCGAGCACCGACCTCGACATGCGCCTGTCGGCAGCCCGGCTGACGGTCGGTCCTTCGAAGCTCGGCCGCACCGCGATCGGTGCCAATCTGCGCAACGGCACGCTGGCGCTCTCGGTCGGCGAGGCTCAGGTCTATGGCGGTATCGCCAAGGGCTCGTTCGGCATCTCGCGCGCCGATACGGTCGCCGACATCAAGGCGCAACTCCAGTTCACCGACGTCGACCTCCAGGCCTGCGCCTCCGAATTGTTCGGCGTCAACAAGCTGTCCGGCCGCGGCAACATCAACGTGTCGCTCGCCGCCTCCGGCTCGAGCCCGTTCGGCATGGTGCAGTCGCTCGACGGGACCGCCACCGTGACAGGCCATGACGGCGCGATCGCGGGCTTCAATGCCGAGCAACTGCTGAAGCGGCTCGAGCGCCGGCCGCTGTCGGGCGGCGGCAATTTCCGCAACGGCTCGACGCCCTACGACAATCTCACCATCGCGGTGAAATTCGCTGACGGGATAGCCACCGCCGAGGACATCCGCGTCGAAGGGCCGGCCGCGAAGATCACGCTGACCGGCACAGCGTCAGTGCCGACGCGCGAATATGACATGAAGGGTGTGGCGAGCCTCAATACAACCTCTGGCTTCAAACTGCCGTTCATGGTGCAGGGTCCGTGGGACGACCCGCTGATCTTCCCGGATCCCGAAGCCCTGATCCGCCAGTCGCCCGCGGCGTCTCCTTTCCTCGACCTGCTGAAACAGCGCATCACCGGCGGAAAGGGACAGGCGCCGGAGGGATCGCCGACGGCGGAAAACGCCAAAGAAGGCGCCAAGTCCAACTGAGGAATCCCACTGCGGATTCCAACTGAGGATCGAGTCCGCCGATCACGCGAATTGATCGGGGCGAATTGATGCGGTGATTGGATCGATGCGCGCGTTAAGCATCTCCGAACGCCCGATACACCTCGACCTATGTCTGACAACATGCCGCTAGATCGGATAGCGGCCATGGGCTAGTGTTTTATCCGACCGGTTAAAACACCGGCCGCTTGAGGGAGAAAAACGTGAAATCCAAGGTTATTGGCGCAATTACAATCGCGGTCGCTGCAGCTGGGCTGTTTGCAGCCGCTGCACCCGCATTTGCGCAGCAAAAGACGATTACGGTCTGGTGGAGCAAGGGCTTCTATCGCTCCGAAGACGACGCGCTGATCGAGACGATCAAGAAGTTCGAAGCCAAGACCGGCATCAAGGTCGAATTGTCGCAGTACGCGATCCAGGACATGATTCCGAAGACGGTCGCAGCACTCGATGCCGGCACCGTGCCTGATGTCGCCTATTCCGATTCCTACGACGTGCAGGCGCAGGGCAAGTGGGCCTACGAGGGCAAGCTCGAGGATCTCACCGACGTCATTGAGCCGATCAAGGACCGGTTCGTCCAGAATACGCTGGACGCCTCGATCCTCTACAACGACGTGGCCAAGAAGAAGGCTTATTACGGCTTCCCGCTGAAGCAGCAGAGCATGCACGTCCAGATCTGGAACGACATGCTGGAGAAGGCCGGCTTCAAGCAGAGCGATATCCCGAATGATTGGAACGGCTACTGGTCGTTCTGGTGCGACAAGGTGCAGCCTGCGATCCGCAAGGCCACCGGCCAGCGCATCTATGCCGTCGGCCAGCCGATGGGCGTGGAATCCACCGACGCATTCCAGTCGTTCTACACCTTCATGGACGCCTACCACGTCAAGCTGGTCGACGATGACGGCAAGCTCACGGTCGACGATCCCAACGTCCGCGAGAACCTGATCAAGGCGATGAAGGACTACACAGATACCTACATCAAGGGCTGCACCCCGCCGTCCTCGACGACCTGGAAGGATCCGGACAACAACGTCGCCTTCCACAACAAGACGATCGTGATGACCCACAATTTCACGATCTCGATCGCGGCGAAGTGGTACGAGGACTCGCAGAACCAGGCCCTCACGCAGGAACAGCGCGACGCCGGCAAGAAGGCCTATGAGCAGGACATCATCACTGCGTCCTTCCCGAAGGCCCCCGATGGTTCGACCATCCGCTACCGCTCCGACGTCAAGACCGGGCTGATCTTCACCGCGGCCAAGAACAAGCCCGAGGCCAAGCAGTTCATCAGCTTCCTGCTCCAGGAAGAGAATGTCCGTCCCTATATCGAGGGCGCGCTCGGCCGCTGGTTCCCGGTGACGAAGGAAAGCCAGGAAAGCCCGTTCTGGCAGGCTGACAAGCACCGCCGGGCCGTGTACGCGCAGTTCAAGGGCGGCACCGCGCCGTTCGACTTCACCAAGAACTGGAAGTTCACGATCCTCAACAACGAGAACGTGTGGGCGAAGGCCATGAACCGGATCGTCAGCGAGAAGGTCCCGGTCGACAAGGCCGTCGACGAGCTGATCGCCCGCGTCAAGCAGGTCGCAGGCTAGTTGTTCTTTTCCTCCTCCCGGCGCTGGTGCGCGGAGAGGTGAAACGCTAATACCGGCCGCCTCGAGCGGCCGGAAGTCCTTTCAAAGAGTCCCAAAGAATGGCGATTACGCTCTCTGGCGATCAGGCGATCCCCGCTCCACCCCTGTCGGCGCGGCTGACCACGGCGCAGGTCTGGGGCATCGTCCTGCTCGTGCCCTATCTGCTCGTTTTCCTCGCCTTCGTGGTTTATCCCGTCTGCTACGGGCTGTGGCTGGCGCGGGCTCCGTCGAACTACGTCGCGCTCTACAACGACCCGATCTTCGCGCGCGCCGCGGTCAACACGCTGATCTTCCTGGTCATCGGCATCAACATCAAGATGCTGATCGCGCTGTTCCTGTCCGGCTTCTTCGCGCAGCAGCGCACCTGGATCAAATGGCTCTCGGTGATCTTCATCCTGCCCTGGGCCGTGCCGTCGATCCCGACCATCCTGTCGGTGCGCTTCATGCTCAACCCCGAATGGGGCGTGATCAACCACCTCATCTTCTCTTTCACCGGCGATGACGGCCCGAACTGGCTGAACGACCCGACGGTGGCGCTGACCATGGCGATCGCCGTACACATCTGGAAGTCGCTGCCGTTCTGGACGCTGATCCTGATCACCGGCCGCCTTGCGATCGCGCAGGACCTGTTCGAGGCCGCCGAAGTCGACGGCGCCAACTGGTGGCAGAAATTCCGCTTCATCACCTGGCCGTCGATGCAGACGCTCTACGTCACCTGCACGCTGCTCTCGATGATCTGGACGCTCGGCGATTTCAACAGCGTCTATCTGCTCACCGGCGGCGGCCCGGCCGACCTCACCCACGTGCTGTCGACGCTCGGCATTCGCTATCTGCGGCTCGACCAGCTCTCGCTCGCGATGGCCTCCATCGTCTGCGCGATGCCGTTCGTCCTGCCGCTCGTGTACTTCATGATGAAACGGTTGTCGCGATGAAGCTTCCTGGCGTAAGCGAGTTTTCCTGGCGCGACGTCGCGACCGAAGCGCGATTGCTCTTGATCGGCATTCCCGTCTTCCTGTGGACGATGATTCCGATCTATCACATGTTCCTGTTCGCGATTTCCCCGAAGGAAGACGCGTTCTCGGGCAAGCTGTGGCCGGACCATCCGACCCTCCACAACTTCGAGATCGTGTTCAAGCAGCAGCATTACTTCCTGCGCGACTTCTACATACAGTTCTGGAATTCGCTGGTGATCGCCGCCGCGGTCGGCGTGATGACCCTGGTCGTTGCGACGGCCGCAGCGTTCTCGATCTCGCGGCTGAAGGTGCCGGGCGGACGCATGGTGTTGAATCTCGCGCTCTTCACCTACTTCATTCCGGCGGCGTTCCTCGCCGTGCCGATGTACCGCACCATGGGCAATTACGGCCTGCTCAACAATCGCTGGTCGCTGATCCTGGCGATGGTGACGATCGCCAGCCCTTACGCGATCTGGGTGCTGAAGCAGGCCTCCGACAAGCTGCCGGTCGAGCTCGACGAGGCCGCGGTGATGGACGGCGCCACGACGCTGCAGATCTTCCGCCTGGTTTATTTGCCGCTGATGATGCCCTCGCTGGTCGCGATCGGCACCTATGCGGTGCTGCTCGCCTGGAACGAATATCTCTATGCATTCCTGCTGCTGTCGAACGACCAGGACATCACGCTTCCCGTCGCACTCGGCAACTTCCTCGCCGCCGACGACTCGCCCTGGGAGTTGCTGATGACCACAGGCTTCATCTATGCGCTGCCGCCGGCCGCGGTCTATTACGCCTTCCGCCGCTACATGGTGGGCGGGCTCACAGCGGGCGCGGTGAAGTCCTAGAAATCTTCAGCGCGCTTCCTGCGATAAGCAATCAGCAGCGCGATCATCGAGCCGAAGAAATAGCCGGCGGTCGCGCCTGAAATGGCGCGGCCGACGATGATGGCCATCGCCCGGTCGCCGGCGTCGATCGCCGAGATCACGCTCACCGTGTACTGCAGAAAGAACACGACGAGATTGCGGATCAGCCCGAACGCGCTGCCCGGACGGATGATCTCTCCGGTCTTGTGATCGACATCGAAGGGGCGCGGCGTCAGCACGCCCACGGGCAGGAGCGCCAGCGCCGCCACGGTCCACGCAACGAGCGGCCACTGGTCATCCTGATGCCCGAAGCCAATGCGCGAGACACCCCAGACGATGAACACCATCGGCACGATCAATGCACGCCAGATCGGCGCCTTGCGCGGCCGCATCGACGTGATGCCCTGCCAGACCAGATACGCGAGCAGGATCCAGACCCAGGGCGGCGTATGGACCAGTATCTGATAAACGAACATCACGAACCATTCCCATCTAGAGAGGTGCGGCACTTTCGCCCTGCGAGCTCGACAGTTTTGAAGCCAGCGAAGCGATGACGATTACGACTGCGATCAGGGCGATCACCAGCGTGCAGATCGCGTTGATCTCCGGCTTCACACCGAGGCGCACCTCGGAATAGATCCGGATCGGCAGGGTCGCCGAGCCCGGGCCCGTGGTGAAGCTCGCGATCACGAGATCGTCGAGCGAGAGCGTGAAGGCGAGCATCCATCCGGCGACGATCGCGGGTGCGATCAGCGGCAGCGTCACGGACACGAAGGCACGGGCAGGGTCGCAACCGAGGTCCATGGCCGCCTCCTCCAGGGACCGATCGAGCGAGCCGAGGCGCGACTGCACGACGACGGCGACGAAGCACATCGTCAGCGTGGTATGGGCAATCGTCACTGTCCAGAAGCCGCGCTCGGCGTTCAGTGCCACGAACAGCAGCAGCAGCGACAAGCCCGTGATCACCTCCGGCATCACCAGCGGCGCATAGAGCATCCCGGAGAACAAGGTGCGGCCGCGAAAGCGCTCGCCGCGCGAAAGCGCGACCGCGGCCAGCGTACCGATCAGCGTGGCGATGGTTGCGGACGCGACCGCCACGCGCAGGCTCATCCAGGCTGCCTCGATCATGGCGCGATCGGCAAAGAATTCGCGATACCAGCGCAGCGACCAGCCGCCCCACACCGTCACCAGCCGCGAGGCGTTGAAGGAATAGATCACGAGGATGAGGATCGGCAAATAGAGGAAGGCGAGGCCCAGCGCCAGCGACGCGACGTTGAAGCGGGACAGACGTGAGGACTTGCGCATCTCACCGCGTCTCCAACTGCCGGCGCTGCAGCCGCTCGTAGAGCAGCAGCGGCAACAGCAGCACCAGGAGCAACACGATCGCCGCGGCTGAGGCGACCGGCCAATCCTTGTTGGTGAAGAACTCCAGCCACAGCGTCTGGCCGATCATCAGCGAATTGGAGCCGGCGAGAAGATCCGGAATCACGAACTCGCCGACAACAGGGATGAAGCAAAGAAGAACGCCAGCGCCGACGCCCGGCAGCGACAGCGGGAAAGTCACCAGCCAGAACACCTGCCAGGGCGGCGCGCCGAGATCGCCGGCCGCCTCCTCCAGCACCGGCTCCATCTTGGAAAGCGTGGCGTAGAGCGGCAGGATCATGAACGGCAAATAGGAATAGACGATGCCGATATACATCGCGGTGTCGGTGGACAGCCATACTACCGGCCGGCTGACCAGATGCAGCGCCAGCAGGATCCGATTGAGCAGGCCGTCATGCTGGAGGATGTTGATCCAGGCATAGATGCGGATCAGGAACGACGTCCAGAACGGCACGATCACCAGCACCATCGCCACGGCCTGCCAGCGCTTCGGCAGCCGCGCCATGCCATAGGCGATGGGGTAGCCAATCAACAACAGCAGTCCGGTCGCGGTCATGGCAACGGTCAAACTGCGCAGATAGGCGAACACATAGAGGTCGTCGGATACGATCAGCTTGAAATTGTCGATCGACAACGCGGCAAGGGCGGCCCGGATCGCCGTCCAACCCGCCGTCAGGTCGAACACCGGCTCGTAAGGCGGCTGTGCGATCACCGTCTGCGACAGGCTGATCTTCAGCACGAAGCCGAACGGCACCAGGAAGAACAGCACCATCCAGACATAGGGCGCGACGGCGGCGAAGCGCGCCGGCCGTGCGAAAATCCGGCGCGCGCTCATGACGGCAGCACCACGCAATCGTCGGGCGTGAACCAGGCGACGACGCGCTGACGCAGGCTATAGGCATCGACATCGAGACGCGCATTGTTGGCGACCGACGCCTGCAGCATTCCGCCGGTGTCGAGCTTTACCTTGTAGGTGGTGGTGCCGCCGAGATAACAGACATCGGCGATCACGCCGTCCAGGGCGTTGATCGCAGTTTCACGGCCGGCCTCGCTCGCGGGGCCACGACGCGACAGCTTGACCTTCTCGGGGCGGATCGCGACCGAGAATTTCACCTCCCCGACCGGCTGGCGCGGCTCGGCCACCACCAGCGTGCCCGCATCGCGTGTGCCGACAACCAGACGGTGACCGTCGCGCAATCTGGTCTCGGCGTCGAACAGATTGATGTCGCCGACGAACTCCGCGATCCAGCGCGAGCGCGGCGCCTCGTAAAGCTCGCGCGGGGGCCCGACCTGGGCGAGCTTGCCTGATCTCATCACGCCGATCCGGCTGGCCATCGTCATCGCCTCTTCCTGGTCGTGGGTGACGATGATGAAGGTCATGCCGAGCCGCCGCTGCAGGTCCATCAGCTCGCCTTGGGTGCTCTCGCGCAGCTTCTTGTCCAGCGCCGCGAGCGGCTCGTCGAGCAGCAGCAATTGTGGCCGGCGCGCCAGCGCTCGGGCCAGAGCGACGCGCTGTCGTTGTCCGCCGGAGAGCTGGTCGGGCTTGCGCTTCTCCAGCCCCTCGAGCTTCACCAGTGCGACCATCTCCGCGACACGCGCCGCGATATCGGCACGCGGCATGCCGGCGCACTTGAGACCAAAGGCGATGTTGTCGCGGACCGAAAGATGCGGAAACAGCGCGTAATTCTGAAACATCATGTTGATCGGGCGCTCATGCGGCAGTGCCTGTGCGATATCCTTGCCGCCGAGCAGAATCCGCCCCTCGTCCGGCGCCTCAAAGCCGGCAAGCATGCGCAGCAACGTGGTCTTGCCGCATCCGCTCGGACCCAAAAGCGCAAAGAACTCCCCGGCCTTGATATCGAGCGACACGCCGTCGACCGCACGGAACGTCCCGAACGTCTTGGCCACGCCTTCGATGCGCAGCAGCGGCTCGCCCGCCGCCGGATGGGCGTCTCCAGCCGCGTGGGCCGCGGCATCCATTCTAGGCAATTCGTCAGTCATGGTCCCTGCCAACCCCAATTCCGCCGCACGCTAGCGGCGGATCGGCCTTTGCTCAACCGGTTCGGGGCTCGTGCGCCATGAACGCAGCCAGCGCGTCATGGCCGGGCGCGGGCATCGTCAGGCCGAGCTTGGAGCGGCGCCACAGGATGTCCTCGGGGAAGCGCGCCCATTCGCGAGCCATGAGATAGCGCACCTCGGCGCCGGTCAGGTCGGGGCCGAAGGCGGGGCCAAGCTCGTCACGGGTCTTCGCCTCGCCGAGCACATCGGCCAAGCGCGAGCCGTAGGCCGCAACCAGGCGGCGGGCCTGTGGCTCCTCGAGAAAGCGCCAGCGGTGGCGTGCGAGGTCGATCTCGGTCTCGAAACGATCCCAGGCGAAATCTCCGCCAGGCAAGGCCGTGCCTGAAGTCCAGGGCCGCGACATCGGATAGAACGGCGTCAACCGCGTCACCGCCCGCTCCGCGCGCAAGCGCGAGGTCGTGACGTCGCCGCCGAACATTGTAAGCAGCGGTGCCTTGCGCCGGCGCGCGTGGAACAGCGTCGTGCCGTCACCTCGCCGCGCGGCCGCGGGCGTCAAATTGACGCCGGCGACCGTGCGCACGACGTCGGTGGGAGCGACGCGCGCGCGGAAATAGCGGCTCGCGGCATCGCAGAGATAGCTGACGTCCGCGCCCGGCATCGCTACGATTGCGGGATCGCCGGTGAAATCGCGGGTGACCGTCCCGAGCAGCGTGAAATCGCGCTCGAACGGGCTGGCAAAGATCAGGCCTCCGTCATTGTTCTGGAACACATAGACATTGTCGGACTCGAAGAGTTTTGGCACGACGATCTGGCTCATCTGCATGGCGGCCATGGGCGGTTGCGGCTGCCGCAGCACGGTCTCGGCGACCATCGACGCCCAACCGCCGGTGGCATTGGCCAGCGCACGCGCCGTGACTGCCCGGCGATGGCCGCGGTCGACCAATGCGAGCCGCCAGATGTCGGTCCTGTCCGCACGCACGCAGCGCGCACCGGTCAGGATCGCAGCGCCGCGTTCGGCAGCATCCAGTGCCGTGAGCACCACCAGGCGCGAATCGTCAACGACGCAGTCGGCATACTCGAAGGCGATGCCGAACGGACGCCTGAGCGCGTTGCCGACCGGATGATGCGTGATGTCGAGGGTGATCGATCGTGGCAGGCCGCCACGGTTCGTCAGCGTGTCATAAACATGGAGTCCAGCCCGCAGCAGCCATGGCGGTCGCTCGTCGGAATGGGCGGGGATCACAAAATTCATCGGCCGCACCAGATGCGGCGCGATCCGCAGCCACGTCCGGCGCTCGACCAGTGCCCGGCGCACCCGCCAGAAGCCGCGCCGCTCCAGCACCGATAGATCGCCGTGGATCAGTCGCGGTGTCGCCGACGATGCCGCGCCGCCGAGATCGCCCTGCTCGATCAGGATCACGCGCAGCCCGCGGCCGGCGGCATCGCGCGCGAGGCTGACACCGTTCAGGCCGCCGCCGATGATCGCAAGATCGTAATCCGCCATGGAACCGTGGAGAGGGCAGCGAGTGTGCGCCCCACACCACTAGCCGGTCTTGAGCGCAAGCTCCATAGCCACACCGCGGCCGACGAGATCGGCATATTTCCCGATCGGCAGTGGCTTGCCGAGCAGATAGCCCTGCACGCCGTCGCAACCTTCCGTGGCCAGGAAGACGAGCTGGTCGATGGTCTCGACGCCTTCGGCGATGATCGACATTTCGAGGCCGTGGCCGAGATCGATCACGGCCCGGACGATCGCGGCCGATTGCGGATTGCGGCCGAGATTGATGATGAAGGCGCGGTCGATCTTGATCTTGTCGAACGGGAACGCCTGGAGATAGCTCAGCGAGGAATAGCCGCTGCCGAAATCGTCCATCGAGATGCGCACCCCGAGCGCTTTCAGGCGGCGCAGCAGCGCGAGGCCGCGATCGAAATCCTCGATCAGCACGCCCTCGGTGATCTCGAGCTCGAGCCGGCCGGGCGCAAGGCCCGTCTCGATCAGGATCGAATGGACGAGCCCGACCACGTCGCCGTGCATGAACTGCGCCGGGGACAGGTTGACGGCAACCTGGAGCGGCTTCGGCCACGACGCCGCCTCGCGGCAAGCCTCGCGCAGGATCCATTCGCCCATCTCGACGATCAGGCCGCTTTCCTCCGCGATGGGGATGAATTCGGCGGGCGAGACCTGGCCGCGTACCGGATGCTGCCAGCGCGCCAACGCCTCGAAGCCGATGATCTCGCTTTCGACGATGCTGTTGCGTGCGATGCCTTGCGGCTGGAAGGCCAGCGACAGCTCGCCGTTCTTGATCGCCATCGACAGGTCCTGGTGCAGCACGCGGCGGTCGCGGATCTGCTGGTCCATCTCGGGCTGGTAGAGGCTGATCGTGCCGCGCGACTTCTGCTTGGCGCGGAAAAGTGCGGCGCCGGCATTGGCAAGCAGCGAGGCACCGTCGGAGCCGTTGTGCGGAAACACCGACATGCCGGTGGTGATGCCGGCACGCACCGCGCGGCCGTCGATGTGGAACTCCGGCGCGAGCGCCTCGCCAAGCTGCTGCGCCAATGCGAGGCCCGCGTCAGGCTGCTTGCCGTCGATGATCAAGCCAAATTCGTCGCCGGACAGACGCGCGACCAGGCCGCCGCGTGCCGTATCCTGGAGCCGCTGGGCCACCTCGACCAGCAGCTTGTCGCCAAGCGCATGGCCGAACACGTCGTTGACTTCCTTGAGGCCGTCGAGATCGACGCAAAGCACGGCGAATTCCTCGTCGGTCCCCTCGCAGGCCTCGATCATCTGGGTCAAGGCCTGAAGGAAGGCGGCGCGGTTCGGCAGGTCGGTGAGACCGTCATGGTAGGCCATGTGCGCCATGCGCGACTCGGTCTGCCTGCGGTTGGTGACGTCTTCGTGGGTCTTGATCAGGTATTGCGGCTCGCCGGAATCGTTGAGCACCGTGGCACGCCGGGTCAGGAACAGGCGCAGGCCGTCCTTGGTGGAGATCGGATGCTCCTCGGTGATCATCCCGCGCTTCTTGATCGCGGCCTCGTCGCGCGCGATGATCAGCTTGGCTTCCTTGGCATTGAAGATGTCGGAAGCAGTCAGGCCCGTGGCTTCCTCGCGCCTGCGGTTGAGGATCGTCTCGGCGCTGCGGTTGGCGAGCAGATAGCGGCCATCCCTGACCTGCTCGACGATCAGCGCGACCGGAATGTTGTCGACCACGAGCTCGAGGAACTTCTTGGTGCTCTCCAGCTCCAGCGACAGCGATTGCCGATCGGTGACGTCCTCGAACACCAGCAGCAGGAATTCCGGCTTGTTGCTCTCGTTGCGGACAACGATCCGCACCGAGGCCACCTTGCGCCGGGCATGGTCGCGTTCGACCTCGACCTCGAACTCGTTGCGATATTGTCCTTCAGGGGCCAGCAGGGCAGCGCGGTCCGCCGCCTCGATGCTCTCAGCCGATTTTGGACCGAACAGCTCGCGCGCGTTCTTGCCGACGACCTGGTCGCGCGAAAAGCCCCAGAACCGCTCATAGGCGCTGTTGGCAAAGATGTAGCGACCGTCCTCGATGTTCTTCGCGGCCACGCAGGCCGGCACGTTGTTCAGCACCGTTTCGAGGAATTGCTTGGTCGAGGCGAGCTGCCGCGACAGCCTGCGCTGCTCGCTGACATCGAGATGGGTCGCGACCGATCCGCCATTGGGCAGAATGAAATATTTGACCAGGATGGCGCGGCCGTCAGGCAGTTCGGTGATCAGGCCGTTGGGGCTTGCCGCCTTCTCGTAGAAGTCGTCGTCGGAGACGCCAAGGACGCCGCGCTTGCGCCTGAGCGCGAGAATGTCGTAGCCGGTCATGCCGGTCCAAAGGTCCGAGCGCGTCAGGCCGTAGATCTCGAGATAGCGGTCGTTGCAGAAGATGATGCGCCGCTGCGCATCCGTCATCACGACGCCCTGGTTGAGATTGTTCATGGCGGAGGACACGAAGGCGTTGCGCCGCAACTGCGAACGCCTGCTTCGGCGCAGCGCCGAATGGATCCACAGCGCGATCGCGACCAGGAATGCGCAGAGGACAATGCCGCCGATGAGGGCTTCCCAGATCAGATCGGGGTCGAGATCGCCAAAATGGCTCGACGGCGCGAAGCTGTCCGCGAGGGCACGCGAAGGCGCGACCGCGCTGGTCAGGCACACGACGGCCTGCACAGCAATCGGAAGCATGCTGCCTTCCTGCCAGTTCTTCTCAGCCATCCGCCACCCGCGATTTCAACTGCGGATTGTCTGGCTTCACCGGTTTGGATCGGGTAAACGCCTGTACGCCCAACAGAAAAATGTAACGGGAAATACGGCAATTGCCCTGACATGATAAATGCTTTCTTAACGGAAAATGCCCGCGCGGCGCGTTTCGCAGGCAAACCGACGTCGTCGGCACCTTCAGCAGGACTTCTGCATCACCATGGATAGGGTCGACTGCGTCGTCATCGGAGCCGGCGTGATCGGGTTAGCGGTGGCCCGGAAGCTGGCCCAGGCCGGGCGAGAGGTGATCGTGCTCGAGGCAGCCGAGGCCATCGGCACCGTCACCTCTTCACGCAACAGCGAGGTGATCCATGCCGGGATCTATTACCGCGCCGGAAGCTGGATGGCGCGTATGTGCGTCGCCGGCAAGCAGGCGCTCTATCGCTACTGCGGCGAGCGCGGCATCCCGCACAAGAATTGCGGCAAGCTGATCGTCGCGACCCATGCCAAGGAAACCGAGAAGCTGCACTCGATCAAGGCCCATGCAGAGGCCAACGGCGTCCTCGACTTGCAGCTGCTATCGGGCGAGGCGGCGCGCGCGCTGGAACCGGCGCTGGCCTGCGACGCCGCACTGCTCTCGCCGTCGACCGGAATCATCGACAGCCATTCCTACATGCTCTCGCTGCGGGGCGAGGCGGAGGAAGCAGGCGCGGCCTTTGCGTTTCACACGCCGCTGATCCGCGCCAGGGCGGAGGCCGGAATGATCGAGATCGAAGCCGGCGGCGAAGCACCGATGACCTTGCAATGCGGCCTGCTCGTCAACGCCGCCGGGCTCTCGGCGACATCAGTGGCGCGCCACATCGACGGCATGCCGGTCGATCGGATTCCGCCTGCTTACCTCGCCAAAGGAAATTACTTCAGCTGCAATGCGCGCGCACCGTTCTCGCACCTGATTTATCCGGTGCCCGAGCCCGGCGGCCTTGGCGTACATCTGACGCTGGACATGGCAGGACAGGCGCGCTTCGGCCCCGACGTCGAATGGATCGAGACGATCGACTATGAAGTCGATCCGTCGCGCGCCGAGCGCTTCTATCCGGCAATCCGCAAATATTGGCCGACGCTTCCCGATGGCGCGCTGATGCCGAGCTATTCGGGCATCCGCCCGAAGATCGTGCCACCGGCGGTCGCTACGCAGGATTTCCTGATGCAGGGTCCGCGCGACCACGGCGTCGCAGGCCTGGTCAATCTGTTCGGCATCGAATCGCCGGGACTGACGTCGTCGCTCGCGATCGCGGACCACGTCGCCGAACTGGCGGACAGCTAGACAGCATTTTCGAGCAAGTGGGGACCGGGTCGCCTCAAGAAAACGCGTCGAAACAAAAAAGCTGCGCGACGATCATCACGCAGCGCGCATCCTGCCGCAGGGATGAGCGCAAGCGCGCTGATCCCTGCGGGAAAGGATGCAAACTCTACACTGTTACAGGGGTTACTAGTGAAGCGTATCGCCAGTGTTCTTGAGACGCTCGATCTGGTCCTTGACCAGCAACTTCCGGCGCTTCAACTCAACAATTTGCAGGTCGTCTGTTGAAAGGTGCACGAGAGCTTCGTGCAATTCGTTCTCGAGAATTTTATGCTTCCGTTCCAATTCAACCAGATGTGCCTGAATTGTCATTCGAAACCTCCTCGGTAGGGGTGAACCTTGGATTCGATCCGGACGAGGGACTCTACATCACCGATTCGTTCTGTCGATGGGTATCCGTCGTCGCTCCGTCATTTTTGAAAATTCATATGTAACGAACCGTGAGTAAGGAACCACGCGGCGAAAAATCCATGATATCAATGTGCTCGCGCGACACCGCTTCCGAATCGTTGAAATATCTTGCGATGGAGCGGTGCGTGGGGGTGCAGATCGCTTGCGATCACGCCGCGCAAGGACGATAATTTCCACAGGGCATCCACAGCCTTTGATCTCAAGCCTTTCGGTTTTCGGCCACCGCAGACATGACCCATGAAGACGAGCGTGAGCTCGAAACCGAGCTCACCCGGTTGCAGCAGGAACACCGAGATCTCGATGCGGCGATCGATGCACTGCATCAATCGCCCGCCCCCGACCTGTTGCGGTTACAGCGGTTGAAGAAGCGCAAGCTGTTGTTGCGCGACCGTATCGCCTTCATCGAAGACCAGATCACGCCGGACATCATCGCCTGATCCCCAGCGGCTGCGGACGTGCTGAGTCGAATCCGCTTGACTCAAAAAGAACAAAATAAGAACATTGGTCCCGGCCCCCGATATGCCCGAAACACCCAAGGACAACCCGCAAGGACACCGCAGATGTCAGTCCCCGCCCCTCTCGATAACGGCCACTATGAACAAGCCTGTGATCAGGCGATCGCGATGTGCGACGGCAATCTGCGCAGCACCATCAAGGCGCTGATCATGGCCAACGAATATCTGGAAGCGGAGCTGGAGGAATTGCAGGCAGCGATTTCGGCCGGCTGCATTCCCGAATCCTCACGCAGCAGAAGCAGCGCGGCCTGAACTCGAGGCGCACCATCGGAGCAACGCCATGTCTGATGTGACCTACTACGTTGCAATGCCGTTCCTGATTGATGCCGACGGATCGCCTGTCGCGGGCGCCGCCGAGGAATGCCAGAGCCCGACGGCCGCCTTACGGCGCGCCGAGGCTCTGGCGCACGGTCCCGGCCATATCGGCGCGGTCGCGTTCAGTCGGAGCGGCGATCCGATGACCGGTGAATTCGGTGACGCCACGCTGCTGCGCAAATTCGGCAACGTGCCGGAAGATCTCGCGACGCTTTAATTTAGCTATTGACGAGCCTGATCCGCGGCTCGTGACGTCGGTGCGCCTTGCGCACATACATGGCGGCATCGGCTTCCTCCAGCGCGCGCGTGGCATCGGACTGCGCACCGAGCAGCGCGACACCGGCAGAAGCGCCCGCCATCACCTGCTGGCCACGAAAGGTGAATGACAAATCGTCGATCGCCTGCTCGAACATAGCAGCCTTCGCCTTCGCATCGGCCTCGCTGAGATTCCACAACAGCAGGGCAAACTCGTCGCCACCAAGACGGCCGACCACGTCGGAGGCGCGGATCTGCCGGCTGAGCGTCGTGGCGATCGCCTTCAGCACCTCGTCGCCGGCGGCATGGCCGAAGGAATCGTTGATCGGCTTCAGCCGGTCGACGTCGAGCACGATCAGCGCGCCGCTGGCGCGGTAGCGCTTCATGTAGGCGACGGCGCGTTGGAGCTCGCGCACAAAACCGCGCCGGTTGGGAATATCGAGCAGGAAGTCGGTGTCGGCCGCAGCTTCCAGTTCGGCGACGCGCCGCAGCGCCTGCGTCAGCTTCATCCGCAGGCCGCGGATGGTCGCCTTGCTGATGTCCGCGCCGGCTGTGGCCGCGCGAGAGGGCGCGGAGGACCTAGCCCGCGTGGGAGCAGTTTTGGTTCGGCTCCCGCTGGTTTTCCGGCCCTTTTTGGCCTTCGCAGCGGTCGCCCTTTTTGGTTTCTTCATGGGCTTCCTGCTCAATGAAGGCTTGCGGGGATTCACCAAGTCAGGATAGTGCATTCCCTTCTCCTTGCCACCGCCTTGCGAGCCGCCGGCCGGAACCGTTAATCTGGCCTATCTTTCTGTTTTCCGAGCACAATTGACGTCATGACCGCGCCGATCGCCATCATCATGGGAAGCCAGTCGGACTGGGAGACGATGCGGCACGCCGCCGACACGCTCGCAGCGCTTGGCGTCGCCTCCGACACTCGCATCGTTTCGGCACACCGCACCCCCGACCGGCTGTTCGGCTTTGCCAAAGGCGCCAAGGCCGCAGGTTTCAAGGTCATCATCGCCGGCGCCGGGGGCGCCGCGCATCTGCCGGGCATGACCGCGGCGCTCACGGAACTGCCGGTGTTCGGCGTTCCTGTCGAGTCCAGGACGCTCAAGGGTATCGATTCGCTCTATTCGATCGTCCAAATGCCCGCCGGCATTCCGGTCGGCACGCTCGCGATCGGCAAGGCCGGCGCGATCAACGCGGCGCTGCTCGCGGCATCCGTGCTGGCACTGTCCGATCCTGCCCTGTCCGATCGCCTCGCCGCCTGGCGCAAGGCGCAGACCGAGGCGGTCGCAGAGCGCCCGGAGGACAAGGCGTGACTGACGCAAAGCAGGTGAAGCTGAACCCCGGCGACACCATCGGAATCCTCGGCGGTGGACAACTCGGTCGCATGCTGGCCATGGCCGCGGCACGTCTTGGCCTGCGCTGCCAGGTGTTCTCGCCCGATCCTGATTCGCCGGCCTTCGACGTCGTGCTGAACGCGACCTGCGCCGAATATGCCGACGTCGAGGCGCTCGAGCTGTTCGCTCACGACGTCGACGTCATCACCTATGAATTCGAGAACGTACCGGCCGCGGCCGCCATGGTGCTGGACGCGCGCCGCCCAGTGCTGCCCAACCGCAAGATCCTCGAGACGACGCAGGACCGTCTGGCCGAAAAGGATTTCGTGACGCGGCTCGGCATCGGCACCGCTGCCTACGCCGACGTCACCTCGGTCGCATCGTTGCGCGACGCGATCGCGAAGATCGGCCTGCCCGCCGTGCTGAAGACCCGCCGCTTCGGGTATGACGGCAAAGGTCAGGCCATCATCCGCGAGGGCGATGACATCGCCAAGGTCTGGACCAGTCTCGCCACCAAATCGGCTATCCTGGAAGCCTTCATCCCTTACGAGCGCGAGATCTCGGTGATTGCCGCGCGCTCGGCCACAGGCCAGGTCGAGTGCTTCGACGTCACCGAGAACGAGCACCGCGACCACATTCTGAAGATCTCCCGCGCGCCTGCGCTGATTCCGGATGCGCTCGCCGAAGAGGCGCGCAGCATCGCCGGCAAGATCGCGACCGCGCTCGACTATGTCGGCGTGCTCGCCGTGGAGATGTTCGTGCTCGGCAACGGTTCCGGGCCGAGGGTGCTGGTGAACGAGATCGCCCCGCGCGTGCACAATTCCGGCCACTGGACGCTCGACGGCGCATCGGTCTCTCAGTTCGAGCAGCACATCCGCGCCATCGCCGGCTGGCCGCTCGGCAAGCCGGTGCGGCACGGTGAGGTCGTCACCATGACCAACTTGATCGGCGACGAGATCAACGAATACGAGAAGTGGCTGGGCGTGCCTGGCGCGACCGTGCACATTTACGGCAAGGGCGCCCCGCGCCCCGGCCGAAAGATGGGCCACGTCACTGAGGTCAGGCCTTCAACGAGCAAGTGAGGGGACTGCAGCAGAGCTGCGATCCCATTTTTCGTGTTGTTTCGACACGTTTTTCTTTACGCGTACCCGCAGCCACTTCGCTCGAAAACGCTCTACGCCGTCTTCACGCCGACGACGACGCCCGCGGGCTCCTCACTGAGCCAGCGATAGATCACCCCGCCCAGTGCGCCGCCGATCAACGGTGCGACCCAGAACAGCCACAGCTGCGTCAGCGCCCAGCCGCCGACGAACAGCGCAGGCCCCGTGCTACGTGCCGGGTTCACCGACGTGTTGGTGACGGGGATGCTGACGAGATGGATCATGACCAGCGCGAGCCCGATCGCGAGCGGGGCGAAACCTGCCGGCGCACGGCCGTGGGTCGCCCCCATGATGACGAACAGGAACATCATGGTCATCACCACCTCGGTGACGAAGCAGGCCATCAAGCCGTACTGGCCGGGCGAATGCGCATTATAGCCATTGGAAGCAAAGCCCTTGGCGAGGTCGAAGCCGGGCGCACCGCTGGCGATCACGTAGAGCAGTTCTGCCGCGACGATCGCGCCGCAGACCTGCGCGATCACGTACGGCAGGATCTGGCCTGCCGGAAAGCGACCGCCCGCGGCGAGGCCAACCGTGACGGCCGGGTTGAGGTGGCAGCCCGAGATGTGGCCGATAGCGTAGGCCATGGTGACAACGCTCAAGCCGAAGGCCAGGGACACGCCGACTAGGCCGATGCCGACCTGCGGAAAGCCGGCCGCGATCACGGCACTGCCACAGCCTGCAAATGTGAGCCAGAACGTGCCGATGGCCTCGGCCGCGTATTTCTTCATGTCCATGAGATGTCTCCCCTGATTCAAAGATGCCGGAACAATGTCCGCAGCGTCCGTTCTTACCGCCGATTCTCCCAAATCGGGCCACAGGGGAGCATTTTCGCCGCATTTAGTGGCTGAACTTGGCCCGAAATACCGCTTGGCAGGTGGACATCCCAGGTTTTGTCTGATACATCCGCGCCCTCAAGGTTAAGGGCTTGCGCTTTTGCCATCCCCTTTGACTTACCAGAATTCAAATCCGATCCACTGAAGAGGATGCCGCGTGCAGGTTCTCGTTCGCGATAACAATGTCGACCAAGCCCTCAAGGCGCTGAAGAAGAAGATGCAGCGCGAGGGCATTTTCCGCGAGATGAAGCTCCGCGGTCACTACGAGAAGCCCTCCGAGAAGAAGGCCCGCGAAAAGGCCGAAGCCGTGCGCCGCGCGCGCAAGCTGGCGCGCAAGAAGCTCCAGCGCGAAGGCCTGCTGCCTATGAAGCCGAAGCCGGTGTTCGGCGCTGGCCCTGGTGGTGATCGTGGCGGCCGCGGCGGCCCCGGCGCAGGTGCAGGCCCGCGCGGACCGCGCTGATCTTGCCTATATTGCAGGACTGAGTTTTCAATGACGCGGGCCCAGGCCCGCGTCATTAGTTTGTGAAGCAGTGCCTTTTCTGGGACGGGGCACTACAGATGCGGCACCAGCGCGAGCGAACCGTAGATGGCCTCCCCTTTCCCCGAGCCTGGCTTGGCGCGGCTACGCCAAATCTGGCGCCAACCGCTCGCGCTGACCTTGCTGGGGATCGCACTGTGCGGCTGCTCCTTCGATCTCGGATCGCTGATGCCGGAGAAGGACAAGCCGCAGGAAGCGCCCCACGCGGCGGCGACCCCGGATAGCAGCGCCGTCAGTCCGGGCAACGTCGCCGAGGCCCAGACCCACACGGCAAAAGCGCAAGGCTTGGCCAAGTCGGGCGAGACACAGGCCGCGCTGGACGAGTTCAATCGCGCCGTCGCACTCGATCCCTACAATGCGCAGGCGCTCTATGGCCGCGCGCTGCTCTACCAGGCCAATAACGAGCACGACTTCGCGATCGCCGATTTCGGCGCAGCCAGCGGGCTCAATCCGCAGAAGGCCGAACCGCTGCTCGGCCGCGCCGTCAGCTATCTCGCCATCGGCAAGGTCAAGGAGGCGGCGGCCGACCTCGACGAGGCCTCCGAAGCCGATCCGCACAATGCCCAGATCTGGACGATGCGGGGCCAGGCCTATGAGCGGCTTGGCGACAAGGCCAAGGCCGCGGCATCCTACAACAAGGCCGTCGCGTTGCGCCCACGCGATGAGGCCGCCCGCAGCGGCTTGGCCCGCGTCGGCGGCTAACGGTCTCTCCCAGCCCTGGTGAACCGGATTTTCTGAACGCGAACCGGCCTCCGCGTCGCGCGAAAACGCCTTGGGAGGGCGGAGACGCGGTCTTAATCGGGAGTGGCGCTCTTCGGCAGAACTGCGTGGAACATCGACTTCATGCCCGACAGCATCTCGTCGGCGACATTGGTTTTGGGCCGCGGCGCGGGCATGGTTGCGCCCGCGTCAGCGCGCAGGTCGAGCGGCGGCGCGATCACCGGCACCGGAATATCGGCCGGCGGTGTCAGCCGATTCGGATCATCATTGCCGACCGAGGCCGTGTAGGGGGGATACGCCTGCGACGCGCCGCCATTGCCATAGGCTTCCGGGGACGGCGTCGACACATTGATCGGCGGCGGCAATGGGCGCACCGTCGATGGCACCGCCGTTACGCCACGGGGAGCCTCGGGCACGCGGGACGCTTCCTGCACCGAAGGCTCGGGCGCCCTCTCAACCGCCTTGACCTCGACAGGCTTGATTGCCTCGACAGGCTTGATTTCGGTAGATTTGGCCTCGGCAGCCTTCTCGGCTGCCTTGCCCTCAGGGGACTTGCGCAGGCGCTCGATGGCGGCCCGCGCCAGATCGTTGGCGTCGGGGGCCACAGCCGGAGCAGCCGGCGACGAATTGGCCTCGACCACGGGCGCTGCCGGGGCGACCGGGGACGACTTGGCAACTGCCTTCTCATGCGCCGGGGTGTGGCTGTGCGAAGTGGCCTCGCCCGCGCCGGTGTCGGCAGCCTTGGTTTCGACAGGGGCGCCCTTGTCGGAAACGCTCTTCTCGGAGACGCCCTTGGCCTTGACGCCGGGGACCGGCAGGTTGGCGACATCGGCCGGCTTGCCGTTCTTGGCGGCTTCGGCAGGCCCCATCACGGCGGCCGGTGCATCCGCTGCCGGCCTCGCGTTGATGTAGTGGTTAACGATGTAGGCCCCGATGATCGTCGCGAGCACCGAGGGGAAAATATCCATCGAAATTTTAGCGAGGTATTTCAGCATTTCTCGGCCACTCCCCGCGCGACCTGATGCGGGAACTTTGGGGCATTGTAAGGGATCAACTGCGACGGATCGATGGCAAAAGTGACGCGTGTCTTACGCCTTCAACTCAATCTCAAGGAACACGATCTCGGTTGAGGTTTCGTTAAGCACGTCATGTTGGACGCCGGCCTTGCGGAAATAGGATTCTCCCGCCGCGAGCCGCGCCTTGGAGCGCTCCCCGCCGGAAGTGACGATGGTCATTTCGCCTGGTGTGAGGGGAACGATCACGTAGTCCATCCCATGGGTGTGATGCCCGGTCGCACTGCCCGGCGCGAGCCGCCATTCCGTCACCCGGACCTCGTCTTTGTCGACCTGAATCTCGGACCTGGCGGCAAGCATCTGGAACTTCTTTCGCGCAATCGGTTCAGGGCACGAACACCATGAACGCATGGACGGCAAATACCACATATGCGCGAGAAGATCGCGCATGTCAGCACTCAGGAACCGTTGATGAATTGTCGCGCGGTCTCCAACGCTCCGAAATTATCGAGGTTTTCGTGTCCGCCACCGGGAAACCGCACCAGCTTCTTCGGCTCGTGTGCGAGCTCAAATAGCCGCTCGCCGAACGTGATGGGAATCGCCGGATCGTTCGTGCCGTGCATGATCAACAGCGGCACAGTGAAGCCCCCGATCCGTTCGTCGGAGTGGAACCGATCGCGCATCAGAAGGCGGATCGGGACGAAACGAAAGAGCGAGGCCGCAACGTCGACCGTCGAGGTGTAAGGCGCCTCCAGAATCAATTTCCCGACTGGATGGCCGGATGCGATGGCGACCGCAACACCGGTCCCGAGCGAGAATCCCCAGGCAACGAGACGCGCCGCATCGTAGCGTTGTGTTGCGAAGGCGTAGGCGGCTGCGGCGTCCTGCAACAGGCCCTGCTCGCTCGGCGAGCCGGTCGAGCCTGCATAGCCGCGGTAGGATAGCGCGACGAGGCCGGTGCCGTCGGCCGTGATGCCCTCGAAGCGGCTGACGCGCCCCGCGAGAAAATCGCCATTGCCGTGGAAGAACAGCACCACGGCATGGCCGGGCTTTGGCGGCACATGCCAGACGATGACCTTCTCGCCGTCCGACGTGGTCAGGACATGCTCTTCGGCTTGCGGAAACCCGGCGGCGGCAGGGGCGGTACGCTCCGTGGTCGGGATCGGAAACAGCATGCTGCGCTGTTTTACGAACAGCAGGGCAAGCCCGGCGCAATAGCCGGCGGCGACGATGGCGGCGAACCATTTCAAGAACGTCATTGCAGTGCCGTCATTTCGAGACGGCGGGCTTGCGCCGGCCCTTGAGCAGTTCGACAACGTCCGTGCTCAGGGGAATCTCGCGGCAGCTGCAAGCCATCGCATGAGCGGCATGCCATCGGACGCGCTGTTCCCGCGTCGCTCTGGTCGGCATGCGATGGGACCGGTGCCACTCCCCGTTCAGGGTCATGGTCCGGTCCCGCCTTACGTCACATCGCCTTGACGATGTTCTCGGTGACCTTCTTGGCGTCGCCGAGCAGCATCATGGTGTTGTCGCGGTAGAACAGCGGATTGTCGATACCGGCATAACCGGACGCCAATGACCGCTTGATGAACATCACCGTGCCTGCCTTCCAGACCTGCAGCACCGGCATGCCGTAGATCGGCGAGGTCTTGTCCTCTTCGGCCGCGGGGTTGGTGACGTCGTTGGCACCGATCACGAAGGCGATGTCGGCTTGCGCGAATTCGGAGTTGATGTCCTCGAGCTCGAACACCTCGTCGTAGGGCACATTGGCCTCGGCGAGCAGCACGTTCATGTGGCCCGGCATGCGGCCTGCGACCGGGTGAATGGCGTATTTCACCTCGACGCCTTCCTTCTTCAGCATGTCGGCCATTTCGCGCAAGGCGTGCTGGGCCTGCGCCACGGCCATACCGTAGCCGGGCACGATGATGACCTTGGAAGCGTTCTTCATGATGAAGGCTGCATCGTCGGCCGAGCCGAGCTTGGCCGGCTTCTGTTCACCCGTCGCGCCGCCGGCCGCCGCGGTCTCGCCGCCGAAGCCGCCGAGGATGACCGAGATGAAGGATCGGTTCATCGCGTGGCACATGATGTAGGACAGGATCGCGCCGGAGGAGCCGACCAGCGCACCGGTGATGATCAGCGCCGAATTGCCCAGCGTGAAACCGATGCCGGCCGCAGCCCAGCCGGAGTAGGAGTTCAGCATCGAGATCACGACCGGCATGTCGGCGCCGCCGATCGGGATGATCATGAGCACGCCGAGCGCCAGCGCAAGGATGACGTTCAGCCAGAAGAACACCGGGCTGCCGGTGACGACGAGCCCGACGATGCAGGCAACCAACGCAACTGCGAGCGCGACGTTGATGACGTGCCGCGCCGGCAGAATGATCGGCGCACCGCTCATGCGGGCCGACAGTTTCAGGAACGCGATCACCGAGCCGGTGAAGGTCAAGGCGCCGATGGCGACGCCAAGCGACATTTCGACCAGGCTCTGGGTGTGGATGTTGCCGGGGGTGCCGATGTCGAAGGCCTCCGGCGCATAGAATGCACCGGCCGCGACCAGCACCGCGGCCATGCCGACCAGCGAGTGGAAGGCAGCGACCAGTTCCGGCATCGAGGTCATCGGCACACGGCGGGCGATAACCGCACCGATCGCCCCGCCGATGGCTATGCCGACGATGACGAGCAGCCAGGCGAGACCGTCCGCCGGCGGATGGTTGGCAAGCGTCGTCGCAACCGCGATCGCCATGCCGATCATGCCGAGCAAATTGCCCTGGCGCGAAGAGGCCGGGCTCGACAGCCCGCGCAGCGACAGGATGAACAGCACCCCCGCCACGAGATACAAGAATGCAGAGAGATTGGCGCTCATCTCAGGTCCCCATTGATCCCATCAGCCCGAGTGGCCGCTTACTTCGACTTCTTCTTGTACATCGCCAGCATGCGCTGAGTGACAAGGAAGCCGCCGAAGATGTTGATGCAGGCAAAGATCAGCGCGACGAAGCCGAACGCGCGCGCCCAGCCCGATCCGCTCGAGACGTTGGCGACGCCGCCGGCAAGCAGCGCGCCGACCACGATCACCGACGAGATCGCGTTGGTCACGCTCATCAGCGGCGTATGCAGCGCCGGGGTCACCGACCACACCACGAAATAACCGACGAACACGGCGAGGACGAAAATCGACAGCCGGAAGATGAAGGGGTCGACGACCTGTGCAGCATGCTCCATGACAGCTCTCCTTAAACCTTCGGCTGGAAGTTCGGGTGGATGACGGCGCCGTCCTTTGTCAGCGCGGTCGCCTTGACGAGTTCGTCGTCCCAGTTCACGGCGAGCTTCTTCTCCTTCTTGTCGACCATGGTCTCGATGAAGGAGAACAGATTGCGTGCATAGAGGCTGGAGGCCGAGGCCGCGACGCGGCCGGCGACGTTGGTGTAGCCGACGATCTTGATACCATCTGTCTCGACGACCTCGCCGGCCCTGGCGCCCTCGACATTGCCGCCGCGCTCGACGGCGAGATCGACCAGCACCGAACCCGGCTTCATCGACCTGACCATCTCGCCCGACACGAGCTTCGGCGCGGGCCGGCCCGGGATCAGCGCGGTGGTGATGACGATGTCCTGCTTCTTGATGTGCTCGGCGGTGAGCGCGGCCTGCTTGGCCTGATACTCTTTCGACATCTCCTTGGCGTAGCCGCCGGCGGTCTGTGCGTTCTTGAACTCCTCGTCCTCGACGGCGAGGAACTTCGCACCGAGCGATTCCACCTGTTCCTTGGTCGCCGGCCGCACGTCGGTCGCGGTGACGACGGCGCCGAGGCGGCGCGCGGTCGCGATCGCCTGGAGGCCGGCGACGCCGACGCCCATCACGAACACCTTCGCAGCGGGCACCGTGCCGGCGGCGGTCATCATCATCGGGAAGGCGCGGCCGAAGGCTTCGGCGCCCTCGATCACGGCGCGGTAGCCGGCGAGGTTCGCCTGGGAGGACAGCACGTCCATCACCTGCGCACGCGTGATGCGCGGCATCAATTCCATCGCGAAGGCGGAGACGCCGGCATCGGCCATCGCCTTCAGCGCGGCCTCGTTGCCGTAAGGGTCCATGATGGCGATGACGAGCGCACCGCGCTTGTACTGCGACAGCTCGGAAGGCTCGGGACGCTTCACCTTGATGATGATGTCGGCGTCCTTGAGCGCATCGGCGCTGACGGTGGCGCCCACCGCGCTGAATTCGGAATCGGGGAAGCCCGACTTGATGCCCGCGCCCGGCTCGACGGCGATCTCGGCGCCCAACGCCTTAAACTTCTTCACCGTATCAGGCGAAGCCGCGACCCGCGGCTCTGACGGATCGATTTCCTTGGCAACGGCGATCTTCATAGGTCCTCCGGCGGCGCGGGACAGCGCATGCGCAAAAAAGTAGCGTTACTCCCGCAGCGTTGCATACCGGCTTTGCCACCGGCTTGTTTGCAAATTTTGTGGGCAGCTGCCGCCGCAAGGGTGGGCAGCTGCCGAAGTCCGATTTAGGTCAGGAAGATCGCCATCAGAATCACGATCAGCGCAACCGACGCCGTGCCATACTTCACCAGCTTGATGAAGCCCTCGTAGGTCTGCTCGTGGGCAACGTAGTCGTTGCCGTCGGCGGTGCTGTATGCAACTTCGCTATGATCTGCCATCGATGTCCCCAGTCGAAAGTCGAATTCCTCGGCTGGGATACCTTAAACCTTCGGGCAGGGCAACGGCACGGAGGCGCGGTTTTCCAGCAAATAGGCTCATTTGGAATCCCGATTATCGCGGATCCAAAGCGCCCAATTGCGTCTACTGAACCGCGGTTCAACGTATCCCCGGCGCCGCCCCCTGCTCTAAATCCGGGCCCAAGCGGCCTTCAGCCCATCGCCTCCAGCTCGTCGATCATGCCGGCGATGACGCTGAGCCCGCCGTCCCAGAACTTGGGGTCTTTGGCGTCGAGGCCGAACGGACGCAGCAGCTCGGAATAATGCTTGGTGCCGCCGGCGGCGAGCATGTCGAGATAGCGCTCGGCGAAGCCCTCGGCCGCTTTCTCGTAGACGGCATAGAGCGAGTTCACGAGGCAGTCGCCGAACGCATAGGCGTAGACGTAGAACGGCGAGTGGATGAAGTGCGGGATGTACATCCAGTAGTTCTCGTAGCCTGCCTTGATCTCGATCGCCGGTCCGAGGCTTTCGCCCTGCACCGACAGCCAGAGCTCACCCAGTCGCGTCGCCGTGAGCTCGCCGTTCTTGCGCTCGGTGTGGACCGCACGCTCGAACGAATAGAATGCGATTTGTCGCACCACGGTATTGATCATGTCCTCGACCTTGCCGGCGAGCAGCGCCTGGCGCTGCTTGGCGCTCTTGGTCTGCGCCAGCAGCCGCCGGAAGGTCAGCATCTCGCCGAACACGCTTGCGGTCTCAGCCAGGGTCAACGGCGTCGGCGCCATCAGCGCACCGTTCTTCGCGGCCAGCACCTGGTGCACGCCGTGACCGAGTTCATGAGCGAGCGTCATCACGTCGCGCGGCTTACCCTGGTAGTTCATGAGCACATAGGGGTGCGCCGACGGCGTGGTCGGATGCGAGAACGCCCCCGGGGCCTTGCCCGGACGCACGGGCGCATCGATCCAGCGATCCGTGAAGAAACGCTCGGCGATGTCGGCCATTTCAGGCGAGAAGCCGCGATAGGCCGACAACACCATGTTGCGTGCATCGGGCCAGCCGATGACGTCAGTGGCAGCGAAGGGCAGTGGCGCGTTGCGGTCCCAATAGGCCAGCCGTTTCTTGCCGAACCACTGCGCCTTCAGCGCGTAATAACGATGCGAGAGTTTGGGATAGGCCGCACGCACCGACGCGACCAGCGCATCCACCACCTCGCGCTCGACGCGGTTGTTCAGATGGCGGGAATCCGCGACATCCTTGAAGCCGCGCCAGCGGTCGGAGATATCCTTGTCCTTGGCGAGCGTGTTGGTGATCAGCGCAAAGGTGCGCTCATTGGCCTTGAAGGTTTTCGCCAGTGCTTCCGCCGCTGCCTTGCGCTTGGCGCCGTCACGGTCCTGCAGGAAATTGAGCGTCGGCTCGATCGCGAGTTCTTTTCCGCCGACCTTGAAGCGCAGCCCGGAGATTGTCTGGTCGAACAGCCGGTTGAAGGCGGAGTAACCGGTCTGCGCCTTCTCCAGGAACAGCTGCTCGAGCTTGTCGTCGAGCTGGTAAGGCTTCTCCTTGCGCAGATCCTCGATCCACGGACGGTAATGCGCGAGCTCCGGCGCCTGCATGGCACGGTTCAAAATATCGTCATCGATGCGATTGAGCTCGAGCGCGAAAAACAACAAATGCGTCGACGCCGCCGTCAGCCGCTCGGAGACGTCGCCGTAAAACTTTGAAATCGCAGGGTCCACGCTGTCGCCGGCATGGACGAGACCGGCGTAGGAGCCGAGCCGGCCGGCGAGATCGTCGATCGCCTCGAACCGTCGCACGGCTTTCGCGAGCCATTTTCCGCCATCTTCGTTTGCTGTGCCTGTTGCGAGCTTGCCCTTGTAGTCCGTCTCGAACGCGACGCAATCGGCAGCCATGGTTTCGAGATCGCGCGCCACTTCCGGCGCATCGATCCCGGAATAGAGATCGGCGAGGTTCCACTCCGGAAGCTTGCCTGTCTTGCTTGCAGGCTTCGCGGAGGGCTTTGCCTTGGCGACGGATCTCGTGAGGGACTTCTTGGTGGCGGGCTTACGAAGGGCGTTCTTTGTGAGAGCGTTCTTGGAGCGCGAAGTCATTGTGTGGGAAACCTGTGTTCAACAATCGCTGCGGCGGGCGGGGGCATCAAGGTTTAAGAGTGCGTTAATCGGCTTCGGCCAGAGTGACCCGATTCGAGACAGATAGTAGTAGCGTGCGGGGAGCACCATGGCTGCCAGTATTTTGATTGCCGATGACGACGCTGTGGCACGCCGCCTGGTCGAGAACATGGTGCAGAAATGCGGCTATGAGACGATCGTCGTCGAGTCCGGCGACGCCGCAATATCGGCCCTGACCGCCCCCGACGCAGCTGCCATCGACGCCGTGATCCTCGACCTCGTGATGCCCGGCCTCGACGGCATGGGCGTGCTGACGAAAATCCGCGAAGCAGGCCTGAGCGTGCCCGTCATCGTGCAGACCGCTCATGGCGGCATCGACAACGTGATCTCGGCAATGCGCGCCGGCGCGGCCGATTTCGTGGTCAAGCCGGTCGGCGTGGAGCGGCTTCAGGTCTCCTTGCGCAACGCGCTCAACGCCTCCGCGCTCAAGGGCGAATTGCAGCGCATCCGTCACAGCCGCGAGGGCCGGCTGACCTTCTCCGACATCATCACGCGCTCCGAAGCGATGACGGGCGTGATGCGGGCGGCGCAAAAGGCCGCCAATTCATCAATTCCCGTGCTGATCGAAGGCGAGTCCGGCGTCGGCAAGGAGATGTTCGCGCGCGCCATCCACGGCAGTGGCGAGCGCAAGGCCAAGCCCTTCGTCGCGGTCAATTGCGGCGCTATCCCGGACAATCTCGTCGAGTCCATTCTGTTCGGCCACGAGAAAGGCGCCTTCACCGGCGCGACCGAGCGGCATGCGGGCAAGTTCGTCGAGGCCCATGGCGGCACCCTGTTTCTGGACGAAGTGAGCGAGCTGCCGCTGACGGCGCAGGTGAAGCTGCTCCGCGCGCTGCAGGAAGGCGCAGTGGAGGCCGTGGGCGGCCGCAAGCCCGTGAAGGTCGACGTCCGCATCATCTCCGCGACCAATCGCAAGCTGCTGGACCGGGTCAAGCAGGGCCACTTCCGCGAAGATCTTTTCTATCGCCTGCACGTGCTGCCGTTGACCATCCCCTCGCTGAAGTCCCGGCGCGAGGACATCCCGCATCTTCTCAGGCATTTCCTGGCGCGCTTTGCTGCGGAGGAAAACCGTCCGATCTCCGGCGTCACTGGCGAAGCCGTCGCGCATCTCGCCCAGCTCGACTGGCCAGGCAACATCCGCCAGCTCGAGAACGCAGTTTACCGCGCGGTGGTGATGAGCGAAGGCGACCAGCTTGGTCTGGACGATTTCCCGCTGCTGGCGTCGCATCCACATTCCGAAACTGAGATTCCGACCGCGCCGCTGATGATCGAGCCGGTCGCAGGCCCCACCGTCGTGTCGGGTGGCGAAATACCGATCGCACCGCTTCCCTTGGCGGGCTCGCTCTCGATGTTGACCTCCACCGGCGATGTCCGGGCGCTGGAGGACATGGAGAACGAGATCATCCGCTTTGCGATCTCGCATTATCGCGGACAGATGTCCGAGGTGGCCCGGCGCCTCAAAATCGGCAGGTCCACCCTGTACCGCAAACTCGACGAAGCCGGGGTTCCCGGCCATGGCGGGAAAAGCGGCGAGGAGACGCACTGAACCTCATGCGAACAGAGCTTCGCGCAGCCCGACGATGCACGCGCAAGCCGTTGAATTAAGGCAAAATTCGGCTGCGGCCGAAACCGTGACTTGGAAGTGACAGACACCGGGAAAAGCGCGCGGTAAAGCCGCACAATTCGTTGCAAACGGGCTGTCTTGAGGTCAGTTTGTCGTGAGTTTCCCGGGGTAGCGCTAGCTGCAAAAACGGGGCCTGTATATCGTCTGCGTAGGAATCGGTTGCGTGCAGGCGTTCGACTTTCGAGGGGCCGGCGCGACCGAGCCGAATCTCAATTAGGCGATAACGAAAGCTGTTCCACGGGGGACAGTTCACCCAAGGGGTGCCACACAATGCGTGACTGTTTGAACCACCGTGCGGGCTTTGACCGTGTCTTGATGACGGTCGCAGCGACCTTCCTCACGGTATCGGCCGGCTCGGCGCTGGCGCAGGATCAGGCGCGCAGCAGCGCCGCCGAGCTCGCGATCGAAGCCGCGATCCCGCGCCCCGAGCCTGCAAACGTCCCGCCCCCCACCGCCTCCGACATCAAGCCCGACACCACCGCCACCATCCAGGACGCGCCGAAGGAAGCCGCAACGGAGCCGGCGAAGGCCGAGGTAGCTCCGGCGGCGGAGAAGGTCGACACCAAGCCGTCCGACGTCGCCACGACGCCCGCAGCCGACGCGCCGAAGAGCGAGACGGCCACCACCGAGCCTGCGAAGGCAGAGCCCGCCGCAGCCCCGGCGGCTGCTCCCGCCGCACCTGCAGCCGCGGCAGCAACGCCGGCCGCAGAGCCGGTGAAGGCCGCGAGCAACGTGCCCGCCGCCGACCAGCCGGTCGCCGACAAGCTCAAGGACCTCATCAGCGCCAAGACCTCGCGCCATTTCGAGCGCAAGAATGAGCGCGCGGCGATCGAGAAGTTTTATGGCGCCCGTGACTACGCGCCGGTCTGGACGCAAGCCGGCAGCCTGACCACTGCTGCCAAGGGCGTGATCGCTCGGCTGAAGGATGCCGCTTCCGACGGCCTCAATCCCGCCGATTATCCGGTACCCGACTTCGCCGCCGCCACGACGCCCGATGCGCTCGCCGACGCCGAGCTGAAGCTCACTGCCAGCATGTTCGACTATGCACGCCAGGCGCAGAGTGGCCGCATGCACTGGTCCCAGGTCAGCGCCGACATCCAGTATCCCGAGCACCCGGTCGACCCTAACGAGGTGCTCACCAAGGTCACGACCGCAGCCGACGCCTCAGCCGCGCTCGACAGCTACAACCCGCCGCAGAAGCTCTACAAGGAGCTGAAGGCAAAGCTCGCACAGCTCCGCGGCCAGGGCGACGGTCCGGCGATCGAGATCGCCGAGGGTCCCGCGCTGAAATACACGCCTGCCAGGGGCAAGAAGCAGGCTGAGATCGTCGTGCAGGATCCGCGCGTGCCGCAGCTTCGCGCCAAGCTCGGCATCTCCGAGAACGCCAGCGACGACCATTACGACGCAACGGTCGCCGAGGCCGTGCGCAAATTCCAGGACGGCGCCGAGATCAAGGCGACCGGCGTGCTCGACGCCCAGACGGTCAGGGCGATGAACAGCCCGAAGCGGGACAAGCAGATCGACACCGTGGTGGTGAACATGGAGCGCTGGCGCTGGCTGCCGCGCGACCTCGGCGTCCCCTCCTTGGGCGATGCCTATGTCATCCTCAACATTCCCGACTATACGCTCAAGGTGATGCAGCACGGCCAGCAGGTCTGGACCACCCGCGTCGTCACCGGCAAGCCCGGTCAGCACGCCACACCTCTGCTGACCGAGACGATGAAGTACATCACGGTCAACCCGACCTGGAACGTGCCGCCGTCGATCGTCTATGGCGAATATCTGCCGGCGCTCCAGCAGGACCCGACCGTGCTTCAGCGCATGGGCCTGAAGCTGGAGCAGAACCGCGACGGCTCGGTGCACATCTCGCAGCCGCCCGGCGAGGCCAACGCGCTCGGCCGCATCCGCTTCAACTTCCCGAACAAGTTCCTGGTCTATCAGCACGACACGCCGGACAAGTATTTGTTCGCGAAGGACGAGCGCGCCTTCAGCCATGGCTGCATGCGCGTGCAATATCCGGATCAGTACGCTTCGGTGCTGCTCAACATCGCCATGCCGAACGAGCACTACACGCCGGAGCGCGTGCGCGGCATGTACGGTTCGGGTGAGATCGATCTGAAATTCCCGACGCCGATCCCGGTCAACATCACCTACCAGACCGCGTTCGTGGACGACGGCGGCAAGCTGCAATTCCGCAAGGACGTCTATGGCCGCGACGCGACCATGATCAACATCCTGAAGAACAGCCGCGGCAAGGATCTCGAGAGCGTCGTTGCCCACTCGCAGCCGAGCTATTCGCGGCCGGCGACGACGCTGCCATCAGGCGTGGCGGTCGCCAACAATGGCGGCTCGTCCGGGCTGAACTTCTTCGAGCGCCTGTTCGGCGGTGGCGCCCCGGCCCAGCCGCCGGCTCCAGTCGGCCGCCGGCCCCAGCAGCGGGTGTTCACCCGCTGAGGGCAGGCTCCGCTCCTCCTAAGATTCTTCAATGAAATCAGCGCCCCGTCCCATGGATGGGGTCGCTTAACGTTAACCATTCGCCATCCGTGGTCGGGCAGCGGGCGTTTTTTCGCCACACTCAGCCGCTTAGGATTGCAGTCTGGCTTGGTTTGGGGGCGGGAAGGTCAACCTCGGATTAACCTTCTCGCTTTAACAAAGCGTTCATCCTCTTTCTCGCGCTAACGGGGTTGGCGGGAGAGTCCATTTTGAACGCTCGTCGACTGGGTGGGCTCATACGTGCTGGCTGGTTTCGCACGCCAATTCGCTGCGTTGTCGTTGTCCCATGCGGGAGTGAAGGTCGGATCTCGGATCGGCCTCGCCTCGCTGGTGCTGCTCGCGGCTGCCGGTTCGGTTCATAACGCCGCCGCGTTGAACGAAACCAAGACGCTCTCCTTCCACCACACCCATTCCGGCGAAGATCTCACCGTCACCTTCAAGCGCGATGGCCGCTACGACGAAGCCGCGCTGAAGACGCTCAACCACTTCCTGCGTGACTGGCGCACCCAGGACGAGACGGTCATGGACCGCCACCTGTTCGACATCCTCTGGGAAGTCTATCGCGACGTCGACGGCAAGCAGCCGATCCAGATCATCTCCTCCTATCGCTCCCCCGCGACCAACGCGATGCTCCGCCGCCGTTCTGCCCATACCGGCGTGGCGCGCTTCAGCCAGCACATGCTGGGCCATGCGATGGACTTCTACATTCCGGGCGTGCCGCTGGAGCAGATCCGCTTCGCCGGCCTGCGCCTCCAGCGCGGCGGCGTCGGCTTCTACCCGACATCAGGCTCGCCCTTCGTGCATCTCGATACCGGCAACGTCAGGCACTGGCCGCGGATGACGCACGACCAGCTCGTCCGCGTCTTCCCGGATGGACGCACGGTCCATATCCCGAGCGACGGCACCCCGTTGAAGGGCTATGAGCTCGCCAAGGCGGACATCGAGCGCCGCGGCGGCGACGATGGCGCTGCGACCGTCGGCAAGCCGAGCTTCTTCGCCGCCCTATTCAGGGGAAAACAAACCCCGGCGGCCAGCGCTGACGAGGATGACGAGGGCGCGCCCGCCGTCACCGAGAAGCCGGCAGCACCGACCGTCGTCGCGGCCGCCGCGAAGCCGGCCGATCCGGTGCCGACGCCCCGGGCAAAACCGCAGATCGCCGCCGCGATTCAGCTCGCCGCGGCCGATGCCCAACTCGCCGCTCCGCCCAAGCCGAAGCCCGAGCCGGTGGCTGACAAGCCGGCCGGCGAGTTCGAGTCCCCTGCCGACATCATCAACGCCCGCGGCTTCTGGGATACCCCGCCCGCGCCGCAGCAGGCGACGCCGGCGCAGATCGCAGCCCTGAAGGCGCGCCAGGCGCTTGCCGCCGCCACTGATCCGCAGGCCACCGCGAGTGTCTCCAATGCCGCGTACGAGGCGTTGGCGTTTGCACCGGCTTCCGCCTCGCCAGTCGACCGCGCTCGCGTCGTCGCCGCCTCGGCGCCGATCCCGCGCGGCGCACGACCCCTGTCCGTGGCCCGCAACGCCGCGCCGGCCACGGAGGTCAATAGCGTCGTCGGCAAGAGCACCGACGGCATGATCGCCACCGCAACCCGGCTCTCCGCAGCCAATGGCGAGAGCATCTGGCTCAAGATCGTGATGCTGTCGCCCAGCGCCAGCCGCGCGATGTCGGTGACGCTGATGGGCGAGCTCGATATGGCGACGATGCGCGCCTATTTCGTCAAGCCGCAAGCTGTCATCGCGATGGGCTTTACCGACGATCCGATGCAGGGCCTGTCGTGCGACAGTTTCTCGGGCAGCGCCACCACGAAGCTCCCGACGACTTCGTTCATGATGCGCACCGCCTCGCTGCGCTGAGGCAGATCACCTGTCGCACCTTCCTGGCCCGCCGATCCAAATGATAGGTCAGCGCCAGCGACAGGCAGATCGATAGCTCCTGCTTCGGCAACTTGCCCGCAACAGGCAGCAACAATGCCCTCGTCTGCCGAAATTCGAACTGACCGGGAAAGCGCTCGCGAAATGTGTCGACCAGCGTCGTCTTGCAATTGAAGAAAATGGCGGCGTGCTCCGAATCCTTCAGGCGGCCGAGCCGGATCGTCGAGCCGCTGCCGGACTCATCGGTCAGGTAAGCCGGCTCGCCCCATTTCAGCGTTTCGGTGAGTTGGCCGACTTCGTCATGCTTCGCCGCGGTCGCAAAGATCAGGTCGCGCACCTGAAGCAGCCGCTTGCTGATCGGCGCCGGAAGAGCGTCGAAGGCACGGTTCACCTCTCGCGGTAGCGGCGGCGCAGTCATTGGCGTCTCCGTTCACAAACGAAGTGCAATAAGCCCGGTTGTAACCCGGATATTGCTTTCGCTCCCCGGGCTACGGCAGCAGTCTGTAAGGCGCAAAACGCCTCAGAGCATCCCCAGCGCCTGCATATAGGTCTCGAGAATGGTCTCGGCCTCGGCGCGTTCGTTAGGATCCTGCTTGCGCATACGCACGATCGTACGCAATGCCTTGACGTCGTAGCCGTTGCCCTTGCTCTCGGCATAGACGTCGCGGATGTCGTCGGAGATCGCCTTCTTCTCTTCCTCCAGCCGCTCGATGCGCTCGATGATGGATTTGAGCTGGTCCTTGGCAAATTTCGTCGCGGGCTCATCGTCGCGGACGGCGGCGGAGGTGGCCATCTTGGTACTCCCAATGGAACTGGCAAAACGAGGTGACGCCGGCATCCTCACCGCGCGTGCTGGCTAGACCCTTAGGGTTCGGACCTGTCACGTTCAAGCAAGCATCGCGCTCGTCCACAGCGCGCCCACACCTTCCTGCGGGGGCGCAGAGAAAGCTGTTGTGTGCTGCGACTCAAGCCGCTTCTCGGACAGTTCCTCAATGATTGTGGGGATGGACCTTCTTCATCGCCTCGAGCTGCCCGGGCGTTGCCGTGCCCTGGTACTTCGACTTCCAGGTCTCGTAGGGCATGCCGTAGACGGCTTCCCGGCTCTCGTCCTTGCTCAGCGCGACGCCTTTTGCATCGGCAGCGTCCTTGAGCCAGTTGGACAGGCAGTTGCGGCAGAAACCGGCCAGATTCATCAGATCGATGTTCTGGACGTCGGTTCGCCTCTTCAGATGGTCCACAAGGCGACGGAAAGCGGCCGCCTCGAGCTCAGTTCTGGTTTTGTCGTCGATTGCCATGGCTGGACCTCGCGGCTTGCCCTTGATGTTGGTCACCCTTACGGGATCAGGTAGGGTCCTGTCACAGATTTTGCCATATCACGGCGCAAACGGCCGGTTGAGCCATCGTAAGGCAGTTGCCCTGCCCCTACGCCAAATCGTCAATCATCTGGTATACGTTCCGCGACAATGATCGCCGAATCTCCCCGCTCCCCCCTTCGCCTGCTCGCCCGGTTGGTCCCGGTGCTGGTCGTTGCCTTGCTGTGCTTCTGGACCAGCCCGGCTTCGGCCGACTTCAGGCTCTGCAACAACACCTCGAGCCGGGTCGGTATCGCGCTCGGCTACAAGGACGCCGACGGCTGGACCACCGAGGGCTGGTGGAACATCTCGTCCCGCGCGTGCGAGACCCTGCTCAGGGGAACGCTCGTCGCCCGGTACTACTACATCTACGGGATCGATTATGACCGCGGCGGCGAATGGTCGGGGCAGGCCTTCATGTGCTCGCGCGACAAGGAATTCACCATCCGCGGCACCGAGGACTGCCTGGCGCGCGGCTACGACCGGACCGGCTATTTCGAGGTCGATACCGGCGAGCAGCGGGCCTGGACGGTTCAGCTCACCGACGCCAACGAGCAGCCTTCGCAACCCCGCGTGCCCGGCATGCCCGGCCCTGTTGGCCCTGGTGGCGGCGTGCCGGGTTTGCCCAATAGTCCGCCCGGTGGTACGCCCCCCGCCGCACCTGGGCTCCCGCCAGCCCCCTCGCCACCGTCTGGGAATAAGCCATGAGGCGTCTTCGCCGTATCAAGATTCTCGCAACCCTCGGACCTGCCTCTTCGGATCTCGCAATGATCCGCCGCTTGTTCGAGGCCGGCGCCGACGTGTTCCGCATCAATATGAGCCACACCCCGCATGACAAGATGCGGGAGCTGGTGGCGACCATCCGCAATGTCGAAAGCAGCTACGGACGCCCGATCGGCATCCTGGTCGATCTCCAGGGCCCGAAGCTCCGGCTCGGTGCATTCGCCGAAGGCGCGGTCCAGCTCCAGAACGGGCAGAGCTTCACGCTCGATTCCGACAAGACACCGGGCGACGCCACGCGCGTCAATCTTCCCCACCCGGAGATCCTGGCTGCGCTGCGGCCCGGCCACGCGCTGCTGCTCGACGACGGCAAGGTGCGCCTGATCGCCGAGGAGACCACGAAGGAGCACGCCGTGACCCGCGTCGTGGTCGGCGGCAAGATGAGTGACCGCAAGGGCGTCAGCCTTCCGGATACTGACCTGCCGGTCTCGGCGATGACCCCGAAGGACCGTGCCGACCTGGAGGCCGCGTTGGTTACCGGCGTCGACTGGATCGCGCTGTCCTTCGTGCAGCGCGCCGACGACGTGCTGGAGGCCAAGAAGATGATCCGCGGCCGCGCCGCCGTGATGGCCAAGATCGAGAAGCCGCAGGCGATCGACCGCCTTGCCGACATCATCGAGGCCTCCGACGCGCTGATGGTGGCGCGCGGCGACCTCGGCGTCGAGCTGCCGCTGGAGCGCGTGCCGAGCCTGCAGAAGCAGATGACGCGCATGGCGCGCCGCGCCGGCAAGCCGGTGGTGATCGCAACCCAGATGCTGGAATCGATGATCCAGGCGCCGGTGCCGACGCGCGCCGAAGTCTCCGACGTCGCCACCGCGGTCTATGAGGGCGCCGACGCCATCATGCTGTCGGCGGAATCGGCGGCCGGCAAATTCCCGGTCGAGGCGGTCTCGACCATGAACCGCATCGGCGAGGAGGTCGAGCGCGACCCGACTTACCGGTCCGTGATCACCGCCCAGCGCCCCGCGCCGGAGTCAACCGCGGGCGACGCCATTGCCGACGCCGCGCGGCAGATCGCCGAGACGCTCGACCTGCCGGCCCTGATCTGCTGGACCAGCTCCGGCTCGACCGCGACGCGCGTGGCGCGCGAGCGGCCGAAGCCGCCGGTCGTGGCGATCACACCGAACATCACCGCCGGGCGTCGGCTCGCCGTCGTCTGGGGCGTGCATTGCGTGGTGGCGGAGGATGCGCGCGACCAGGACGACATGGTGAGCCGCGCCGGCCAGATCGCCTTCCGCGACGGCTTTGTCCGCGCCGGCCAGCGCGTGATCATCGTCGCCGGCGTGCCGCTCGGCATTCCCGGCACCACCAACATGGTGCGTATCGCTTCAGTCGGCCCCGAGGGCGACGCGAATCTCTGAGGGCGGCAGGGCCCGCCGTGCACCAAATCAGCGAAACAACCCCATGCACAGTAGCCGGCTGGATGGGCTGCTTTGCTCGGGTTTTGCGAAAAGGCGTGCTCGGGCAACAACGCGAGCACGGTCAGGCCGAGGCCTCCCTCGCGTGCTGAACCTTAAGCCCCGACCAGCGCCTTGGCCGTCGGCAGCAGCGTCTGCTGCACCACGAGGCCACGGGCGCGGGCGTCCATGACGCCGACGGCGCGCAGCGCCAGCAGCGTCACGGTCTGGACCGCGTCGCGCATCTTGGCGGGATCCTCCAGATTGTCGGGCGCCAGCGGCCCGACCAGCGCCTCGTGCAGCGCGCCGAGCAGAGCGGTCGCGGCAAGTGACGTGTCCTGGGCGGGCAGATGGCCGGCCCGCACGGCCGCATCGATCCGGGCGGCGATCTCGCCGGCGATCTCGCGGCGGCTGGCCAGCCTGGAGGCACTCACGTCCACATCGACAGGTTCAGCCAAAATTCCCCAGGCCAACCGGCGCTGCGACAGCGTGTGGACCGCCACGGTGGTCACGGCCGCCGCCAGCGCAGAGGACGGACCTGGCGCGGCATCGGCCGCGCGCCGGATCGCCGCCAGCTCGTCGCGGGAGACCTCGGAAATCAGTTCGGAGATCAGCTCGGCCTTCGAGGGGAAGTAGCGATAGACGGTTCCGGCCGCCACATTGGCCCTGATGGCCACCGGCGCGATCTGCACCGCCGCCATGCCACCTTCGGCTGCGGCTTCCCTTGCCGCCGCCAGGATGGCGCTGCGCCGAGCCGCGAGGCGCTTAACCACTTGATGCGTCCGCCGATAAACCATGGCGCGCTTCCCATCCCACACGCCTGCCGCACGGCCGAGCGCGTCGTCACTGCAATCGATACAAATCGTCCCTGAAGGACTGAACAACTATTCAGGAGGGATGACAAGAAGCAAATGCATCTGCGCGCATTGCGTCATCGACGTCGCTGGCGGAGGCGCTACATCTGCGCAATCTGGAAACCGAGCGCCGCACCTCTGAAGGGACGATCTTCGAGGCCACCTTGTCCGTGACCGATCGCCCAGCGCTCGGGCCACGACAGACCTTCCACCCCGCGCGCCGTCGCCGCGTTGAAAGACGACCACCTGAGATCGTCGTGGTGACGATACAAGAGACCGCCCGGTCCCATGTCCGGATAGATCCTGACGTGGATATCAAACGGTGTACCCACGGCGAGGTCAGGGCCGAGCCAATACGCCGGACTGCGCCCGGGATCGCGACCGACAATCACGGTCAGGGTTTGCGCAGGTCCGCGAAGTCCAAGCCAGATGGGTGCAATCGCGCCGGGCTCGAAAGCCGTGAAGATCGTCTGCGCCGATGCGGCATCGATCGTCGCGCTTTGCCCGGTCAGTCTCAGCTCGATGCTGGCTCCGCTCCGGAGAGGTCCGCTGAACAGCGCCTTGGCTTCGCCGGACGGCAGCGCCGCCCACCGCGCCGGATCAGGATCAGGTATCGGCCATTCCAGCCTTTCTCTGACTGCACCATTGGTATCGAGCACCTGATAGCGCAGTCCGTGCGCATCGAGCGCGGCCTGCACACAATGGAGATATTCGACATCCTCGGGCATTCTGTGTGCCGTTCCGGCACCCGCGGTGCAGATTTGCAGGACGCCACGATGCGCCTGCACATCGAAGGCCAGGATGTGGCTGCACAGATAGGCCAGCACGTTTTCGTTCACGAGGATATCCCAGAACGGCCGCGCGTATTCGTGGCCGATCTCGCGTTGATATGCGCCGGAAAAGCCGTTGACGGGAAACACCGGGTGATGACCGATGACGAGCTTGTGCCTGATATCGCTGTGCTGCTTCAGCGTCGCCTCGAGCCATTCGATCTCGACATGTCCCTCGCCGCCGAGGCCGCTCCACAGCGTGTTGACGAACACCATCAGAAGGTCGCCACGCTGCACGAAGTAGGAGAGACCTGACTGCCCTGGCGGTCCGTTGTCGGGCAGATCGAGAAGGCTGCGAAACACGGTTTCGCTCATCACATCGTAGGTCGTGTGATTGCCGGACGTGTGCCACATGGGAATGGCGACCCGGTCGAGCCATGCCATTTCCGTATCCAGCCAATATCGCCACTGCGCGCGAAGAGCGTCCGCATCCGGCGTCAGGCCGATGATTTCATCGCCCGGAAAGACGATGAAATCAGGCTGCGGTCGCAGGCGTTGGACGACGGCGTTGACCGAGGCGAAGGTCTTTTCGTGCAATGCGCCAGGCACGCCCGAGCAGGAGTCACCATACAGCAGAAACTGGTGGCCCTCGCCGCGCGGCAACAGCGCGGAGATGGAATCTTTCACGGATTAGCGACCTTCCATTGCACTCGTTCCGATGGAAGAGTGGCAATTTCCGGAAGCGGGAGCAACGCGCAATATTCGCTGGCGCCTCCTCGTCATTGCGCGCAACGACGTTGTGGGTATGACGGCTTGCCATCGGCGAATGGTGGGCACGCTTGCGCTGTGGCCTACCTACGAGATCCTCAATGCCGCGCCCAAACAAAAAGAGCCCCATCCGCGGACGGGGCTCTTTGAACTCCGAGATCGTCTCAGCTTACTTGAGGCTGGACGAGATCGAGCCGAACTTGGTGTTCAGCGAGGTGCCGAGCTGGTTGACGACGGTGATGATCGCCAGAGCGATACCAGCGGCGATCAGGCCGTATTCGATGGCGGTAGCGCCGGATTCGTCCTTCACGAAACGCGAAACGAGGTTCTTCATAGACTGCTCCAAAAGGATTCACGTGGCTTCAACTGGTCCGGTCTTTTCGGCTTCCCAGCGCCGCCCGACCATGGAACCGAACGTAGAGGCAAAGACTTGCACCGCAGTTAATTCGACTGCGCAAACATGGAACGGATTGCATGTATTCGTCGATGGTAAACCGAAATCTAAAACAACCGGTTAAATTGCACGGACACAAGGAAGGGTGCTGTTTGAAGGCGTTTGCTTGACGCGAACGGTATCCACTTCGCTCGCGAACGCTTTGGGTAGCCCGCTGATTTACTGGAAGTTATGACCGCCGTGGTCCAATGCCGCCCGCGCGATCAACCCGATAAGAATACCACGAGGCGGCATGTCCCTTTCCTTCACCAACAGCATCGCAGTGCAGAGCCGCGCGCGCGCGCTGGTGCCGCTGTGCGTCGGCGCAGGCGCCTATCTGTTCTTCCTTTATATCGGCGACACGCTGCTTCAGGATTCCGACTCGTTCTGGCAGATCAAGATCGGTCAGTGGATTCTCGACCATCACGCCCTGCCCTATGCCGACTTCTATTCGTTCACACGGTTCGGCGAGCCCTGGATCTCGACGTCGTGGCTGTCGCAAATTCTGTTCTCGATCTCCTACACGCAATGGGATTGGGCGGGCCCGGTGATCCTCACCGCGCTCGGGATCGCCGCATCCGCAGCGATCCTGGTTCATCTGCTCGATGCGCATCTCGAGATCCCGCGCTCGGTGCTGTTTGCGATGCTCGCAGTGCTGCTGTCGCTGCATCACATCCTGGCGCGGCCGCATATCCTGGCACTGCCGGTGATGATCGCCTGGGTCGGCGTGCTGATGAATGCGGCCGACCGCAAGGTCACGCCGTCCTGGGCCTGGCTGCCGCTGATGTCGCTGTGGGCGAATTTGCATGGCGGCTTCGTGCTCGGCCTCGCGCTGATCGGCCCGATGGCGCTGGAGGCGATCTGGACGCTGGATTCCGGCAAGCAGATCCGGCTGCTCACGCGCTGGTTCCTGTTCGGCGTCGCCGCCACGACGGCTGCCTGCGTCACTCCCTATGGCTGGCGCACGCTGCTGGGCGCGACCAACATCCTCAATCTCGGCGAGTTGCTGTCCGTCATCTCGGAATGGATGCCGGCGAATTTCGCCTCGTTCTCCGCATTCGAGGCCGCGATTCTCGGCCTGATCGCACTCGGCCTGTTTCGCGGCCTCACGCTGTCGCCGCCACGCATTCTGCTGATCGTGCTCTTCACCTGGATGGGGCTCACGCATGTCAGGAGCATCGAGGCCTTTGCCTTCCTGGTGCCGCTGGCGCTGGCCAAGCCCCTCGGCGAACAATCGCCGCTGCCGCAAACGGACGCGCAAGGTCGTGAGAAAGCCGCCGAGAGCTGGGCGGCGCGCTACGTCACAATCACTGGCGCGCTGATGATCGCAGCCGCGGCCTGGACCTCGACCTCGATCTACATGTCGCATCACCGGTTCACCTTCACGATGGACCAGACGCCCGTCGCTGCCGTCGACCTGCTCCAGCAACGCAAGGCGCAGCGCATCTTCAACGCCTACCAGTTCGGCGGCTATCTGATCTCGCGCGACATCCCCGTGTTCATCGACGGCCGCGCCGAGCTCTATGGCGAGACCTTCGTGATGGATTTCTTCAAGGGGGTCGAGGTCAAGAAGCTCGACAATTTGACGCGGCTGCTCGACGAATACAGGATCGACGCCACGCTGATGGTCGCCGACAGCCCGGCCGCCCAGGTGCTCGATCACATCAAGGGCTGGAAGCGGCTCTATGGCGACAACATCGCCGTGATCCATGTGCGTGATGGCGCAACGGGCGCGGGCAACACGCCCGTGCCGACCCAATCAAACTGAGACGCCCGACAATGCCGCCGCTCGCCCCATCGACCGTGCAACGATCGACCGCGGAGCCAAAGCCGGCGATCGTGCTCGCGATGATCTGGGCGATAATCGTGGCTGTGCTCGCACTTCCGGCGATCAAAACCGGCGTGTTCGACACGCTGTCGACCGACGACGCCATGCGTCTGGTCGAAGTGCGTGATCTTCTCTCCGGTCAGGGCTGGTTCGACCTGACTCAGTACCGGCTCGACCCGCCCGGAATCGCCATGCACTGGTCCCGCATCGTCGATGCGCCCCTGGCCATTCTGATCTTCTTGCTCCGCCCGCTCCTCGGCCAGCATCATGCCGAAGCACTCACGCTGGTGCTGTGGCCGTCGCTGCTGATGGGCGCCGCGCTATGGCTCGCGGCGACGATCGCAAGTCAGGCAAGCGCTCCGGCGGACAAGCCGCGGGCGCAGCTCGCGGCGATTCTGCTTGCGGCGCTGTCGATCCCTGCCCTCATCCACTTCCGCGCCGGCGCGATCGACCATCACAATCTGCAGATCGTGCTGCTGCTCGGCTTCGTGCTCCACATCACCGATCTGGAACACCGTACAGCCAAGGCGGCTATGGCGGGATTCCTCGCAGCGCTTTCGCTATCGGTCGGATTGGAAATGCTCCCTGCCATCGCTATGGCGAGCGCGGCCGTCGTGGGCCTCCTGGTGTGGAAAGGCGCTGAAGTCCTGCGCCCAGCCTGCGCCTTTGGTGCAGGGCTTGCCGGGTCGTCGCTGTTGCTGGCGCTGCTTCTGCTCCCGATGAACAGTCTCGTCTCGCCGGTCTGCGATGCCTTCGGCGGACCCATCCTGCTCTTGGCCGCGGGGGGCGGCATCGCGCTGCTTGCGATCGCCGGTGTCAGCCGGCTGCGGGAGTGCTTGTGGGTGCGGCTGACGGCGAGCGCTCTCGCCGGTGCTCTTCTGCTGGGCGCATTTTTCAGATCATACCCGAGCTGCGTTGCATCGCCCTATGCGCAGGTCGACCCCCTGCTCGTCAGCTTCTGGCTTGGCCGCGTCATCGAGACCATGCCGGTGACGGAACTGGCCCAGATGCAGCCGCAAAAGCTGCTCGGCTATTACGCTTTTCCATTGCTGACGCTCGGCCTGTGTGGGGCTGCCATGATTGGCTGCACGCCGCAAACGCGCTTTCGCTGGATCGTCTCGACCATCACCCTCGCAGCGCTGTTCGGCGAGAGCCTGTGGGAATTGCGCGGCGCCGCTGCCGCGAACATCGTTGCGGCCCCGCTATGCGTCGCGGGACTCATCCGGCTTCGCACGAACGTCGTGGCCGGTTGGCGGCTGGTACGTGTGGCCCTATTGGTGTCGCCCGCCACACTTGGCGGCATGGGTTTTGCGGTCTGGCCGGCACTCGCTGCCGGCACGGGCGGACAAAAGATCGCGATGCCAGATCCCGCCGCATCCTGCCAGACCATCTCGAGCGCCGCACCACTCGCCGGCCTGCCGGCCGGGCGGGTGATGGCGCCGATCGATTCGGGTCCTGCGATCCTGGCGGCGACGGAACATTCCGTCTTCGCTGCTCCCTACCACCGCAACAATGACGGCAACCTCGTCATGCTCCACACGATGACCGAAACACCGCAAGCCGCGCGAGACATGGTCCGCGCACGGCAGGTCGACTACATCCTGACGTGCAACGGCTCCATCGATCAGGAGGATCTTGTCCGCATCGCACCGGAGGGCCTCGCCGCGCGTCTCGGCCGCGGCGAAGCTCCGGACTATCTGGAGCCGGTGCAGGCCGCGTCGAAACCCGGCTGGACTGTTTGGCGCGTGCGCAGGTAAGAGCTCGTCCGGCCTTCCGGGGCCTTCTCTAAAGTAGCCATCCCGGATTACGCTAACGCTCCATCCGGGCGACGTCAGCTTCGTGCCTGACGCGGCTCAATGCAGTCAGATCGGGCTATGCAAATGGCCTGAAGCAAACCGTGTCATGAAAAATCCGGACGCCATTGCCGTCATCGTCTCAGCGCTCCGCCAGGTCCATGGCGACGACGTCGCGCGCATGATGCTGGTCGAAGGCATGAGCCTCGCCAATCTGATCGATGCGATGTTTTCGGCGCCGCTGACGCACCGGGAGGCGGTTCGAGCGATCACCGATGGGCTCGATGATTTCATCATCACGCCGGACCTCGGGCTGATCTGGCACCTGAAATATGTCTACGGAGACCACTCCCTGCACGTCGTCGACCTGGAGATCGCCACGCCCGACGGTACGCTGGCGAGCAACGACGTCTGGCTTCGTCTGGCGTCGTGACCGCGGAGCCGGCGCTGAATGGCTGCTTTTCGTGTCCCGGCTCTGCAGCCGCACCACGTCGCAAGAGCGACGCGCTGCGCTAGCGTCCGGGCACGAGCGCTCAGTTTGAGCGCAACTTGATCCACCTCGTCATTGCGAGCGTAGCGAAGCAATCCAGATTCTTTCCGCGGATACACTTCTGGATTTGCTTCGCGGAGCCTGTCATCGGGCCGCGCTTCGCGCGGACCCGTTGGCTCGCAATGACGAGTGTGTCGCGATGACGTGCCTTCGCAAGGGCGCCTTTGCCAACCCTGCAGGACCGGAGCTATTTGGCGGCCTTCGCGATGGTCACACCGTCAGGTAATTCACCGACAATTTCGCGATAGGGCGTGGCGAGGCCGTCCACGAAAATACAAAAGCCCGGCTTGACGCCGAGCTTTTGCACGATTGGTTTGCCGGAATAACCGGCCATGGCAGGCGAGATCTACGCCTGCGGCTGCGGCTCCAGGCCGGGATCCGGATCGGGCCGCGGACGCGGCGACTTGCCGGCCGGGGGTACCGCGGAGGCGCGCGGCGTGGTCGGCTCGAGCACGGACTCGCGGTTCGGCTTCTTGCCCTTGAGGAGATCGACGATCTCATCTCCCGTCAGCGTCTCGAACTCGAGCAGGCCCTTGGCCAGGGTCTCGAGGTCGGCATGCTTCTCGGTGAGAATGCGGGTCGCCTCCTTGTAGCCTTCCTCGACGAGGCGCTTGATCTCGGAGTCGATCTTCTGGACCGTTGCTTCAGAGGCGTTCTGCGTCCGCGAGACCGACATGCCCAGGAACACCTCGTCCTGGTTCTCGCCATAGGAGACCGTGCCGAGCTCTTCCGACAGGCCCCAGCGCGTCACCATCATGCGGGCCAGGCGCGTGGCCTGCTCGATGTCGGAGGCGGCACCCGAGGTCACCTTCTCGCGGCCGAAGATCAGCTCTTCGGCGACACGGCCGCCCATCATGATGGCGAGCCGCGAGGTCATCTGCTCCAGCGACATCGACAGCTTGTCGCGTTCGGGAAGCTGCATGACCATGCCGAGCGCGCGGCCGCGCGGAATGATGGTCGCCTTGTGGATCGGATCGGTCGCCGGCACGTTGAGGCCGACGATGGCGTGGCCGCCCTCGTGATAGGCCGTCAGCAGCTTCTCTTCCTCGGTCATGACGAGCGACTTGCGCTCGGCGCCCATCATCACCTTGTCCTTGGCCTCTTCGAACTCGGCCTGGGTGACCATGCGCTTGTTGCGACGCGCAGCGGTCAAGGCAGCTTCGTTGACGAGGTTCATCAAATCGGCGCCGGAGAAGCCCGGCGTACCGCGCGCGATGGTCTTGAGGTTGATATCGGGCGCCAGCGGCACCTTGCGGACGTGGACCTTGAGGATCTGCTCGCGGCCGACGACGTCGGGGTTCGGCACCACGACCTGACGGTCGAAGCGGCCCGGACGCAGCAGCGCGGGATCGAGCACGTCGGGACGGTTGGTCGCGGCGATCAGGATCACGCCCTCGTTCGCCTCGAAGCCGTCCATCTCGACCAGCAGCTGGTTCAGCGTCTGCTCGCGCTCGTCATTGCCGCCGCCGAGACCGGCGCCGCGGTGACGACCGACCGCATCGATTTCGTCGATGAAGATGATGCAGGGCGCGTTCTTCTTGGCCTGCTCGAACATGTCACGCACGCGAGAGGCACCGACGCCGACGAACATCTCGACGAAGTCCGAACCCGAAATGGTGAAGAACGGCACGTTGGCTTCGCCCGCGACCGCACGCGCGATCAGGGTCTTGCCGGTGCCGGGAGGGCCGACCAGCAGCACGCCGCGCGGAATGCGGCCGCCGAGGCGCTGGAATTTGCCGGGGTCACGCAGGAATTCGACGATCTCCTGCAGGTCCTGCTTGGCTTCGTCGACGCCGGCGACGTCCTCGAACGTGACGCGGCCATGCGCTTCGGTCAGCATCTTCGCGCGCGATTTGCCGAAGCCCATCGCCTTGCCGGCGCCGCCCTGCATCTGCCGCGACAGGAAGATCCAGACACCGATCAGCGCGATGAACGGGAGCCAGGAGACCAGCAGCGAGACGAACCACGGCACGTTGTCGCCGGGCGGCTTGGCGGTGATCTGGACCTTGCTGTCATACAGACGCTTCACCAGCGTCGGGTCGTTCGGCGCATAGGTCTGGAAGCTCTGGCCGGTGGTGAAGGTGCCGTGGATTTCAGGCCCCTGGATCACGACGTCGCGGACACGGCCCTGGTCAACTTCGCTGAGGAGCTGCGAGAAGGCGATGTCCTGCGAGGAGGCCCGCTGACCCGGATTCTGGAAGAGCGTGAACAACGCCAACAGCAGCAAAACAATGATGACCCAGAGGGCGAAATTGCGCAGATTGGCGTTCATCGATCTTCCTTCGTGGTCGCGCGGATCGCGGCCTCATCCTTGGGCAAGCTAGAGAAAATCCCCAAGGAATCCTCTCGGTTAGATGGATACAATCTAGGTGCCGCCCCGGTCGCTGCCAAGGGAACGAGATGGGACTATTTATCCCATCTTAGAGCAATTCCCGCTGAAATAATGGCGTCAAAGCCGGGCTTTTTCCTGCCTGGTTAAGGTGTCCTGACGGCATCCGGGTCAACGGCCGGTGTCATGGTCCGCCCCTCGCCGCCTTCGAGTCCCCTTTCGAGCGCCGGGCCGGCGCAGGCGCGATGTGGATACGCCCACCCGCCAGGCTGATCAAGGCGCCTGCCAAGGTCTGCTTCAGAATCGGACGGCCATTTGCCCGGGCGCGGGCGCCCCTCGCGACCGCCTGACTGTGGACGGCTTGATCGAGCGCCGCCAGAAGGGCTTCGACCTTGCCGAGTTCCGCGGGCCCTTCATGCCCGAGCGCATCGATGGCCCGCAGCAACAGCCGCAGCCGGACTTCCTCCGGCAGGCTTGCAAAGGCCGTGGCCTCAAAGCTGCGAACGCCCACCCGATGCGGCGCACCGCCGCGATCCCGCAAGGCGAGGAAGCGCTCGGCGCCATCGGTCAGCACCTCGACCGCCGCGTTGGCGCGGGCAAGCCGCGCCGACAGCCGCACCAGCGTGCGAGCATCGCCGCCCTCGGCGGCAAGCTGCGGCAACAGCGCCCGCAGTCGCGGCCGCGTGAAGGTGGCGTCGCGATTGGTGGGATCGTCCGCGAAACCGATCCCGGCCCGTTTCAGGGTCGCGATGAGCTGCGATTTCGGAACATCGAGCAGCGGACGCACCAGCACGATGCCGTCGCGCGTGGTCAGGCGCGCCATCGCCGACAGCCCGGCGATGCCGCTGCCGCGGACGAGTCGCATCAGCAGGGTCTCGGCCTGGTCGTCGCGGGTATGGGCGGTCAGCACATGGCTCGCGCCGGCCGAGTGCGCGGCCTTCATGAGCAGGCGGTAGCGGGCTTCGCGCGCGGCGGCAGGCAATCCCGTCTTTGGCTTGGCGCCGCGCCAGTGCAGAGTCCGGTGCGCAAGGCCAAGCTCCGTGGCCAGCCGTTTGACCTCGCGGGCCTCACGCGCGGCCTCGCTTCGCAGGCCGTGATCGACGGTGACGACCGTGAGCTCAGGTCCGCGCGTCAAACTGCGCCGCCAGCGCGCCGCGAGCCACATCAGCGCGACCGAATCGGGGCCACCTGACACCGCCAGCACCAGCGCCGGCGCAGCTTTCAGCCCGGCGAAGAGCTGCCTCGCCGCGCGCGCCGAGATCGGTGAATTGTCCTCGTCTGACATGACGCTGCAATCGTCCGCGGATGGATCGACTGTTTAGCGCAACACCATCCGCTTTGTCAGCGGATCAGCACTTCACCCGCTTCTGCTCGCGGTCGACGGCGGCTTTGACGCCGGCCGAGGCGCGCGGATATTTGCGACCGACCTCGCCGAAGGCGGCACAGGCGGCTTCCTTTTCCTTCAGCGCGGCGAGCGACTGGCCGAGCCGCAGCAGCGCATCCGGCGCCTTCGCCGATTTGTCGTATTTGGTGGTGACGGCGAGGAACGCTTCGGCGGAGTCGCGATATTGCTGGCGCTGGTAGTAACTCTCGCCGAGCCAGTATTGCGCATCGCCGAGCAGCGGGTCGTTCGGGTATTTCGCCGCAAAATTCTTCATGGTCTGCTCGGCAAGCGCGTAGTCCTTGCGCTGCATGTAGCCGATGCCGAGGTCGAACTCGTCGCGCGGCGTGGCCGAGGGCGGCAGGGTCGCGAGCGCCGGAGCGCCGGCCTGCGGCGGGTAACCCTGCTGGGCGGGCGGATAGCCGGGCTGGACCGCCTGGGGCGCGGCTGCCTGCGGATAGGCCTGCTGCGGCGGCGCGGCCGCCTGCGGATAGCGGCCGCCATTGGCGCTGAGATCGAGCGGCTGCTGACCGCCGCCGAGCGGGCGCGGCGCGCCGGGCGCATTCGGAGTCTGGCTCGGGTCGAACGCATCGCCACGGCGACGGCTGCCGGGCGCGCCGGGGCCGGGCTGCTCCTGAACGATCGGCGCGGGAGCGGCGACCTGCGGCTGCTCGTAATTCGGCTGCATGGCCTGCTGCTGCGGCGGTTGCTGGCGATAGCCGGGGGCGACCTGGGCCGGCGGCACGGCCGCGACGTTGGGCTGGCCCGGCGCCTGGCCGGGTGTCGCGCCCTCGAGCTGGTGGATGCGATCCTCGAGCTGGCGGTTGCGATATTGCAGCTCTTCGTTCTGGCCGGTGAGTTGGCGCAGCTGGTTTTCCAGCCGCTCGATCCGCATCTCTGGGTCGCCATCGTCCGACTGGGCGAAGGCGGGCGAATACAAAGAGAGCAGCGCGGCGGCGGCCGCGGTGCCGGTTAAGACCTTAAATCTGGATGACATCTTGCCCTGACGACGAAAGCGAAATGGCCTGCGACGGAACCTGCGACGCGCCACACATTGAAGTGGAGTACGCCAAAACTGTGACTACCACCAAGGGGTTTTCAGTCACAGGTCGCTGAAACGAAACCGGCGCCCGTGAGGGCGCCGGCATCATCGGTTCCTGAACATGAACAGCGGCTGACCAGACGTCAGGAGCTCGCGTTCAGCACGGTCACGGCACGACGGTTCTGTGACCAGCAGGAGATGTCGTTACACACGGCCACCGGGCGCTCCTTGCCGTAGGAGATGGTGCGCATGCGGTTCGCGTCGATGCCGCGCGAGACCAGGAACGAACGCACCGACTGGGCGCGGCGGGCGCCGAGGGCGATGTTGTATTCGCGGGTGCCGCGTTCGTCGGCGTGACCTTCGATGGTGAAGGAGTAGCGCGGATAGGTCTGCAGCCACTGGGCCTGCTTCTCCAGGGTCACGATCGCCTGCGGCGTCAGGTCGGTCTGGTCGCTCTCGAAGAACACCCGGTCGCCCACGTTCACCACGAAATCCTGCTGGCTGCCCGGCGTCGCCGCGCTCGCATTCGCGTCCATACCCATGTTCTTGTTGGCGCAGGCGCCCATCGACAGGGCAATGGCAAGCACCGCGGCCAGCTTCAATCCCTGGAGGATACGCATAGGATATTTCATTCCGGAGCCTCCACGCTCACGTTCGTCCACTGCTGTCCGGTCTACAGGGGGTTGGTTAAGCGAACGTTCCGTCAACCTTGACGGAACCTTGCCTCAGCCGGTCAAATGCCCCCAACCAGCGAAAAGCACCCATCATGGTTAATGGGTTGTAAATGTGGCGCGAGGGTGAATGCAAGCCGGGCGGCCCGGCAAACGCTGGATCTCGCCGGAATTTTGGCCGCGATAGTGCCCCGGCCGCCACAGGGCCGCCGCAGAATCAGGCGTGAGCGGCCTCGGCCACCAGAACCGGCCGCTGCGGAACCTGGCGCTGGCCGCCGCGCCCGAACAGCATGCGCCGCTCGAACGCCGTCGAGCGCATGATCGGATAGCGCTCGAACACCTTCTTGCGGAAGGTCGGGAAATCGGCCGCCATCAACCCGAACGCCTTGGTGAGGCCGGGCACCTGCCGCGGCTCGGCGATCGGCGCGTGCAGGAACACCCGGCGATAGAACGCGTGATGCTCGGGACGCACGATCGCGAGGCCGAGATCGGCATTGAAATGCTCGCACGCCATGTAGGCGAGACGCGTCGTCAGATAAGGCAGCTCGGGGACGCGCTTGGCCATATCAGGATCGGCGACGAACCGCGTCGGATCGATCATGACCTCGCCGCGATCGAGCCGCGGCAGCACGACGTCGGGAAAAACGTCGGCCGAGGTCGACGAGCGCCATTCCGATGTCAGCACGCTGATGCGCACCGAGCTGCAGAGCTCGCCGCGGAGATAGACACCGAAGGTCCACGCGTTCGGCAGCTCGTCATACTTGTCGGTGACACGTGCCTCGGCAGATTCCTTGACGGCACCTTCGCGCAGATACGCGCGGTAGCGGAGGTTGTAGATCTCCTCCTTCTCCTCGGCCGTCTCGGCAAGATGATAGTCGACGTCGGTCAGGAGCTCTGCACCCCGTCCAACAGCCGAAATGATCGCTCTGGCTGAGGACTGCATCCCAACTCCCTACCCACCACCGCATACGCGCGGGACAACCTCCACGCGTGACCAATTATTAACAGCTTCTTAACGACGACGCAAAGCAATCGAACTATTAGGGTTAACCCACCGTAGGACTACGGAACGACCGCAAGAGTCTGAAACGACGGGACATTCGTTGAAGCAGCGGCTAGGCGAACGAGCGCGCGCCGACAACCTGCAGCAGGTTCTCGCCGCGCCGTCCATGCGAGGCGTTCAGGAGCTGCCGCATCCGCACGGCAGGCACCGGGCGGCTGAACAGATAGCCTTGCGCCTCGGTCACGGTGCCGTCGGCGCTGATCAGCTCGAGCTGCTCGTTGGTCTCGATGCCCTCGACCACGACCGACATGCCGAGATCGGCCGACAGCCGCGCCACGCCGCGCAGCAGCGTCAGCGGGCGATCGGTGTCGATGCCCTCGAGGAAGGAGCGGTCGATCTTGACCTTCTGCATCGGGAAATTGTGCAGATAGCTGAGGCTCGAATAGCCGGTGCCGAAATCGTCGAGTGAGATGCGCACGCCGAGCGCATGGAGCTGCGACAGGATGTCGTGGGTGAGTTGGGTGTTGCGCAGCAACGAGGATTCGGTGATCTCGATCTCGAGGCGATGCGCCGGCAGGCCCGACACTTCGAGCGCGTAGCGGATCTCGCTCAGCACGTCGCGCTGATGGAATTGCTGCGGCGAGAAATTGACCGCGACACTGACGCCCTCGGGCCACTTCATGCATTCCATGCAGGCGCGGCGCAGGATCCAGCGGCCGAGATCGACGATCAGGCCCATGTCCTCGGCAACCGGGACGATGTCGATCGGCGAGACCGTGCCGCGCACCGGATGATTCCAGCGCAGCAGCGCCTCGCAGGTGGTGATCTTGCCGGACTTGAGGTTGACGAGCGGCTGGTAGAACAGCTCGAACTCCTCGTTGGCGAGCGCCTTGCGCAGGTCGAGCTCGAGGATGCGGCGAGCCTCGACGGTCGCCGCCATCTCGTCGCGGAAGAAGCAGAAGGTGCCGCGGCCGTCGGCCTTGGCGCGGTAGAGCGCCATGTCGGCGTTCTTGAGCAGCGTGTCGGCGCTGGTGCCCTTCGGCGAGGTCAGCGAGATGCCGACGCTGGCGCCGATCTCGACCAGATGATTGTCGATACGGTAGCGCTCGCTCAGGCGCTCGACGATGCGGCGGGCGAGGCTTGCGGCATCCTCGGGCGAATTGATGTTCTGCTGGTACACGACGAACTCGTCGCCGCCGAAGCGGGCGACGAAATCCTCCGGCCGCAGCATCTCGCGCAGGCGGTTGGCGACCGCGCAAAGGAGCTGGTCGCCGCAGGGGTGGCCGAGCGTGTCGTTGACCTGCTTGAACTGGTCGAGGTCGATGAACAGCAGCGCGGAGAGCCGTTCGGAATGGTGCGACTGGGCGAGGAGGCGCTCGATCTCATCGCGGAAAGAGACCCGGTTCGGCAGCGCCGTCAGTTCGTCATATCTGGCAAGATGGCTGATGCGGGCTTCCGCATTGGTGCGTTCGGTGATGTCTTCCAGCAGCACCACGGTGCCGCCGCGGGCCATCGGCTGGAACGTCCAGGCCAGCGCGCGGCCGCGCGTCGTATCCGGGTCGGCGCTGACGATCTCGCGGATCCTCGCATGCTCGATCTCGGCGATGACCTGGTTGCCGCTCTCGACCGAGATGGTGCCGGCAGCGACGCAGGCCGACACGATGTCGACGGCGGTAGCGCCGCGCTTGACCAGGTCCTCGGGCAATTGCATCAGCTCGCCGAAGCGGTGGTTCATCACCGCCAGGCGCCCGTCGGCGCGGAACATGCACAGGCCGTGCGGCATGTTGTTGAGGGCGGTATCGAACTGGCTCGCCAGCGCGGATTCGCGGAAACTCGAGGTCAGTGCCTTGACGAAGATCGCGTGCAGGCTGAGGTTGATGTTCTTCAGCCCGACGAAGAAGAACGCGAGCAGGATGGCGAGCCCGATGTGGTAGGGGCCTCCATGCATCAGTAGCGCGAGCGACATCGGTCCGCAGGCGAGTGCGACGTGCCACTGGACCACCCGGGGCTGGCCGTAATTGCGGGCCGCGCCGCCCGCGGTATAGCCGATGCCGATCGCGACACAGAGCATGTCGGCAACGGGATCCTCATTGAGATAGATCACGACGAAGGCCCACACGCCGAGCACCGCGGCATAGCTGAGCGCGCCGGCCCAGTAACGCGGCGCCAGATCAGTGGCCTCGTCGAATGACAACGCCTCTGTTCGGTTCTCGTAGCTGCGCATCTGGAACGCGCGCGCGGTGCCGATGGCGATCAGCAGGAACGCGATCGGCCAAAGCCTGGCGTCGCCGGTCTTCAGCGCAGTCATGACAGCGGCCACGGCGGCGGAGGCCGAGCCGAGAAAGATCGCCCAGAAATTCTGAACCATGGAGTTGATGAGAGCGGCGTAGAGTATCGGCTCCAGCTCGTCTCGATCACTCTGCTTCTGGTCGGCCAGCTGCATTGGCTTGTTACGCGTCCTGTTCAGCGCGTACTTTTACCCGGACCAGATGAAGCCTTTCTGAGGGAACATCGTTAAAGTCGAGTTGTTCTTCGGCAATAGCGAAGCTATTTCCGCTGAGATATCAACGAACTAGGCAAGCCGTGCCGGGTGCAAGGTGAAGGAAAGATTGCCGCGCGCGCGCAAACCCGAAAAATCTGCGTTTGAAGCATCGCGCGTTGCAGCCGCGCGATCGATCTATTGGCCCGCGGTGGCGGACAACAGCGGCGACCACGCCGGATCGGAGGCGAAGCCCGGCGTCGGCACCTTCAGCTCGTTGCGCCCGGAGATGTCGACCGAGAACAGCGACGGTCCGCTGTTGCCGCCGGGGTCGCGGAAGAACATCAGCACACGGCCGTTCGGCGAAAAGGTCGGCCCTTCGTTGTGGAAGCCTGAGGTGAGAAGCCGCTCGCCGCTGCCATCAGGCTTCATGACGCCGATCGAGAACTGCCCGCCGCCCTGCCGGGTGAAGGCGATGTAGTCGCCGCGCGGCGACCACACCGGCGTCGAATAGGTGGCGTTGTTGTCGTCCTTGGAGAAGGAGATGCGCTGCGCCTGGCCGCCGCCCGCCGCCATCACGTAGATCTGCGACCGGCCGCCGCGATCGGACTCGAAGCAGATGCGGGTGCCGTCAGGCGAGTAGGACGGCGACGTGTCGATTGCCGGCGTGTCGGTGAGACGCGTCGTCGAACGCGAGCGCAGATCCATCACGAACAGGTTGGAGTTGCCGCCCTGCTGCAGGCTCATGATGACGCGCTGGCCATCCGGCGAGAAGCGCGGCGCGAACGTCATGCCCGGGAAGTTGCCGACGATCTCGCGCTGGCCGGTCTCGATGTTGAAGAGATAGACTTTCGGATCGCCCTGACCGAACTCCATGTACGTGATCTCCTGCGAGTTCGGCGAGAACCGCGGCGTCAGCACGAGGTCGGCGCCGCGGGTCAAGTACCGCACATTGGCGCCATCCTGATCCATCATGGCAAGCCGCTTGACGCGACGCTCCTTCGGCCCGGTCTCGTCGACGAACACCACGCGGCTGTCGAAATAACCCTTCTCGCCGGTCATCTGCTCGTAGATCTGGTCGGAGATGATGTGGGCGATGCGGCGCCAATATTCCGGCGAGGTGAAATATTGCTGGCCGGCGAGCTGCTGGCCGGTGACGACGTCCCAAAGGCGAAATTCGGCCTTGAGCCGGCCGTCCTGCTGCCGCGTCATGCGGCCGGTGACCAGGGCCTGGGCGTTGAGCGTCTTCCAGTTCTGGAAATTCGGCGCGACGTCGATGTTGCTGATGCGCTCGACGAAGGCGGCCTGGTCGATCGGAGCAAACAGGCCCGAGCGCTTCAGATTGTTGGTGATGACCTGCGTGACGCCGTTGCCGACGTCGCCGTCGGCGGGCGAGCCCGGCACGAAATTGGTGATCGCGATCGGGATTGGCCGGAATTCCGTGGGATTGATTTCAAGCCGCTTCTGAGCCAGGGCATGTCCGCCGCCGAGCATCGCAAGCGTGGATCCGGTCAGAGTCATAAAGCGGCGGCGGTTCATCGATCGAACGTCATTCATTGCAAAATTCTTTTGTTCGGATGTCACAACATATCTTTCAGGCCGAAGCGCATCGGAATGGTTTTCCAGGTGTCGTACTGCTGCTTGGGCAGGAACGAATAGACCTGGCATTGCACGATGGCGCGCTTACCGCTCTCCGCCACCGCCTGAGCGATCGAGCGGGACGGTCCTCTGGCTGCAACGATGACGGGCTCGGATGCCAACGTTCCATCGATCTTCATGTAGATATCGATGTCAGCCTCGTATTGGTCGGCATCCTGGCCGTTATAGGTCGGCGTGAAGCAGCGTTTGACCGCCGACATGAATGCTCCCTGCCAAGTCGCGACGTTGTTTGCGGCTGTCCCCGATGTCGACCCCAGTGACGCCGACGCATTCAGCGCCGCTCCCGTGAGTTCGTGCCGGGTCGCAGCGCGCTTGTCGAGGTCACGGGCAATCTGCGCGGGATCGAAGGTGCGCTCCTTGGGCTTCGGCTGCTGCTGCGGCTGCACCGCCGCGACCTTTTGCTCCACGGGCTTCGGCGGCGGCTTCTTGGTCTCCAGCTTCTTCTGCAGCTCCGCGATCGGATCTTCCTTGGCCGGGTCAGGCTTCTTCTCCTGCGGCTTCGGCTCTTCCTTCGGCTTGCTCTCGGCGACCGGCTTCGGCGGATCGGGCTTCTTCTCGACCGGCTTTTCGACGGGCTTCGGCGGCGGCGTGTCGGGGGTCGAGTTGGTCTTGATCAGCTCTTTCTTCTCGGTGACCTTGCCGACGGCATCTTCCTCGGCCTTGGCCTCGGCGATCTTCTCGACCTTGGGCTTGGGCTCTTTCTTATCGCCGGTCTTCTGCCCCGCCATGATCTGCGCGAGTTGATCGCTGGAGATGATGTCGACCGGAAGCGACTCCTGCGCGATGTAGGCCTTGCTGCTGAAGGTGAGCAGGCCCCATCCCAGCACGAGGACGTGGAGGACAATCGACGCAACCAGTGTCTTGTCGACCTTCACCTTCACCGGCTTAAGACCCCTGATCCGCTTCTGTGACGAGGGCCAGCTTCTTGAAACCCGCGCCCGACAGCAGCCCCATCACCTTGGCCACCGTGCCGTAATCCGCCTTCTTGTCGGCGCGGAGATAAATGCGCTCCTCGAGGCCGCCGCGCGCATCCGTGATCGCCTTCAGCTTCGGGATCAGCTCGTTGATGGCGATCTCGGCATCGGCGATGAACACCTTGCCGTTGATGTCGACCGACATCTGGATCGGCTTCTGGTCGCTCTGATCGAGGCTCTTGGCCTGGGTCTGCGGCAGGTCGAGCGGCACGCCCACGGTGAGCAGCGGCGCCGACACCATGAAGATGATGAGCAGCACCAGCATCACGTCGACCATCGGCGTGACGTTGATCTCGGCCATGACCGGCTTGCGCCGGCTGCGACGGCCGCCGCCTCCGGACGAACTGGCTACGTTCATGCCCATGGCTTGATGCCCAATCCCGCCTTCACGCTATACATCCCGTCCGTCAGCCCCGCTCATCGATCTGCCGGGACAGGATGGCTGAAAATTCGTCAGCGAAGCCCTCGAGCCGCTGGGCCTGCCGATTCACCTCGGAGGTGAACTTATTGTAGAAAATAGTGGCAGGTATGGCGGCGATAAGGCCGACGGCGGTCGCAAACAGCGCCTCCGCGATGCCGGGCGCCACCACCGCCAAGGAGGTATTTTTCGACGCCGCGATCGACTGGAAGCTCGACATGATGCCCCAAACCGTGCCGAACAGGCCGACAAAGGGGCCGGCCGAGCCGACGGTCGCGAGCACCAGGAGGCGGCGTTCCAGCCGCTCGACCTCGCGGGCGATCGAGACATTCATGACCTTGTCGATCCGCATCTGGAGGCCGGCGACCGATCGGGCGTGGCTCTCGAAAGAGCGCTTCCATTCGCGCATCGCCGCTACGAAACACGCCGCCATGGAATGGGTCGGCTTGGCCGAGAGCGTGCGATAGAGCTCCTCGATGGACTCGCCGGACCAGAATGCCTGCTCGAACCGGTCCATCGAGCGGCGGGTGCGGGCGTAAAGGAAGATCTTGTCGATCGCGATGGCCCAGACCCAGACCGAGCAGGACAAGAGGCCCAGCATGACGCATTTCACGATCCAGTGAGCCTGCCAGAACAGCGCGATCAGCGACACGTCGGCGGAAGCGGCAACCGGAAGGGCGGACTGAGCCACGTCGGCCGGATTCATCAGCAATATCCTCTCAAGACGACCGTTTTCTGGCGATCGTTACCTATATCCCGCCCCGCAAATGGCGGCCGGTTCCCCAACAGCCGCGCTAGAACCGCCGCGGCGGGCAAGCCTGCTCAAAGCGTTGTCTTTCTGGGGTGCAGGGGCTGGTCCAAAGCCGCCGCCTGCATTCCCTGCCAAGATGTCAAAACTAAGGGCCTCGACGACAGCTCCGGGCGCGATTGTCCATAAGTACCAGTGCCCGGCGATGGTTAATGCCGGGTTACCATGGGCGAATTTGGCTGCGGGAAAGGAAGGTGGCGCCGGGGGATGGGCGTATCTCGGCAGGTACCGACCCGCCAGCGACACCGGCTTTGCCGCTGGGCAGGCGGGTGACGGGGACAAGGATCACCGGTGGCGACACGTCACGCCACCGACGCGGGCTCGGGACAGTTCGCCAGCCGCGCGGGATTGCCGACGGCCGTGCAGCCGCGGGGCACATCCGACGTCAGGACCGTGCCGGCGCCGATCTTGGCTAAATCGCCGATGCTGATGTCGCCGAGAATGGTGGCGCCGGCACCGATATAGACGCGGCGCCCGATGCACGGCGAGCGCGCCGGCAGTTCACCGCGGCGGCCGATGCTCACATTCTGCAGAATGGTGACCTCATCGCCGATCACGACATTGGCGCCGATCACGATGCCCGTGGCGTGGTCGAGGTAGACGGCCGATCCGATCTGAGCGGCGGGATGGATGCTGACCTGCAGGACGTTCGAGGCCTCGTTCTGAAACAGCAGCGCCGCGTCGCGCTGGTCGTGGCGCCAGAGCCAGTGCGAGACGCGCCAGGCTTGCAGCGCGACATAGCCCTTGAAATGCAGCAGCGGCGGCAACAGGCCGGCAATGGCGGGATCGCGGAGCTTGATGGCTTGCAGATCATGGCTGGCCGCCTCGATCAGATCCGGCTGGCCGCGCAAGGCATCACGCGAGAACGCAGCGAAGCGTTCGCGTTCGGCGACGCGGCCGCCAAGACGGCGTCCGATCAGATCGGCAAGCGCAGCGGCGAAATCGGCATGCGCAAGAATCGCACCGGCGATGGCGTTGCCGAAAACCGGATCGGCGGCGGCGGCGCGCTGCGCCTCGTCGCGAAGGTTGCGCCAGAAGCTGTCGCTCGCGGTCATCGCAGCTTGTGCCATCGTCGCTCCCGGTATTTGGATGCTTCCGCGTGTCGAATAGAGGCCGCGCGCGACGCCGCGCCAGCGGCACCGCGCACCATGCCGCAGCCCCCGTGAGGCTACGAGCTTGCATGCGCGGCATCCACGACCATATAGTCCGTCGAAATTTCAAGCCCGCGGTGGTCCGCCATCCGCGGGCTTTTCGTACCCCCTGTTGCCGCCACACGCCCGCTCACCAAGGTCACGCCAAGACATGACGCCCAACGCGCCCGCCGACGACCAGCACGACGACATCATGTACCCCTCCGCCGTGCCGTTCCTGTTGGTCCATCTCGGCTGTGCTGCGGCAATCTGGTCGGGCGTCACGTGGCAGGCCCTCACCATCTGCGCGTCTCTGTATGTGGTGCGCATGTTCGGGGTCACGGCGGGCTACCACCGCTTTTTCTCGCACAAGGCTTATGCGACCAGCCGGGTGTTTCAGTTCATCCTGGCCTTCATCGCGCAAAGTAGTGCGCAGAAGAGCGTGTTGTGGTGGGCGGCCAAGCACCGGCACCATCATCTGCATTCCGACACCGAGCACGACACGCACTCGCCGCGGCATCGCGGCTTCCTGTACAGCCATCTCGGCTGGATCTTTGACCGGCAGCACGACACGACCGACCTCGTGAAGGTCGGCGATCTCGCTGCTTATCCGGAGCTGATGTGGCTGCATCGGCTGGAGCTGCTGCCGGCCGTGACGCTCGCCGCGCTCTGCTTCCTCGTCGCGGGATGGTCGGGTCTCGTCGTCGGCTTCCTGTGGAGCACGGTGCTGGTCTATCACGCGACCTTCTGCATCAATTCGCTCGCCCATGTGCACGGACGCAAGCGCTACGTGACGGGCGACGATTCCCGCAACAACTGGCTGCTGGCATTATTCACCCTCGGCGAGGGCTGGCACAACAATCACCACGCCTACCAGAGCAGCGTGCGACAGGGCTTTTACTGGTGGGAGATCGATCCGACCTATTACGTCCTGAAGGTCCTGTCCTGGTTCGGTGTCGTCTGGAACATGAAGGCGCCGCCCGAGCAGGTGCTGCGCAACGAGCAGCCGCTCGGCGCACGCGTCATCAGACGTGCCGCCCGCGAGCTTGCCGGTCGCTTCGACGCGCACGCGCTGGCGCACGCGATCTCGTCGGCGCTGCACCGGGCCGATCTCGCCCAGCTGCAACTGCCGACGCTGCATGACGTCCTCGATCGCGCCCATGAAGGCGTCGATGCGCTGACGCATCTGCACCTGCCGAAGATTCCGACCCGCGAGGAGTTTCTCGCCGAGGCTCGCGCGATGTTTGCGCGAACGCGATCACTCAACGAGATCGTCGATCACGCCTACGAACACTTCCTGACGTCGGTTCGCGCGCAGCTCGTGACGGTGCGCTGAAGCTCGCGGCCTGGCGCGGGTTCGCTTGCGCAGGGGTCATGGGGCGAGGCCGAGCGCGCAGCCACCCCACAAACCAAACCGCCCGCCTGCGGGGTGCGCAGGCGGGCGGTTCGGGGCCATCAGGACTTTGGGGGCATGCGCCTGAAGGCTTTGCGAGGCATCAGGCCGTTTTTTGGATCAGCCCTGCTGCTGGTCGGCCGGCGGCGGGGTCGGACGCGTCTTGTGCTGGGCCATGAACTGGTCGAACTCTTCCTTGTCCTTGGCGTGGCGCAGACGATCGAGGAAGTTCTTGAACTCGACCTGCTCTTCCTCGAGCCGGCGCAGCGTTTCAGAGCGGTACTCGTCGAAGGCGCGGTTGCCGGAGGATGGCGGGCCGAAACCGAAGCCGAAGCCACGGCGCTCCATGCGGTCGCGCATGCGGTCCATCTTGTACTGCATCCGCTCCATCTTGTTCTGCCAGCGATCCTGGTTGCTCCAGCACGACATTCTTCTGCTCCCGAGTGTGAAAAAGAGAAGGGCTAAACCGATCGGCCACCAGATGATGAAGCCGAGAATGGTCACGGCAATCCAGCCAGGATGCCAGGGCGTATCGAGCATGTGGGGCCGCGCGTACTGTTGCTGTTGGTCGGGGCCGCGCCAGCGATTGACATCAGCGGTGTAGGCCATTTCCCTTCTCCATCACGGCATCAGCGCCGTTGTGAATGTAAATAACATTTACATAGCTAGACCATCCCGCGATTTTGTCAAGCTGGCGGCCTGACACGCCCGCGTGATTATTTGCGTAATTTATTTCGGCCTGCCCCAGGGGCCGCCGGGCGGCACGCCGGAACCGGAGGATGCCTCCGGTGGCACCGGCGGCGGCTCGGCGCTTTTCGCGGGCGGCCGGCGATCGGTCGGGAAGCCGAGGCCGCGCAGATAGATCAGCACCTCGGCCTCGAGCAGCTCGTCCGGCGACATCGGCAGTTTTCGTCGCGCGGCATCGCCACGCGAGAACAGCGAGGCGACGCCGTGCGCCATCGACCAGATGTGCAGCGCCATCATCATGGCCGGCGGCCGCGGCGCGCCGGGCGGCGCAAGCGCGGCCAGGCGCTCGGCTGCAGCGCGAATGACGTTGAAAGCGCGCTCGCTGGCGGCCTGGAGCGCCGGGTTGGCGTCGACCGGCAGGCCCGATTCGAACATCGCGTTATAAAAAGCGGGCTCCTCGCGGGCGAAGGCGAGATAGGCCCGGCCGACGCGTTCGAATGCGGTGACGGTGTCGGGCCGTCCGTCGTCCCAGGCCGCGGTGAGCCGCTGCTCGAACTGCTCGAAGCCGCGCTGGGCGATCGAGGACAACAGCTCGTCGCGGTCGCGAAAATGCCGATAGGGCGCCGCCGCGCTGACGCCGGCCATGCGCGCAGCATCGGCGAAGGTGAAGCCGGCCGCACCTTTCTCGGCGATCAACCCGAGGGCGGCCTGCAACAGCGCTTCCTTCAGGTTGCCGTGGTGATAGCCGCGCTCGGCGCGGCGCTGCTCCTTGCGCCAGCTCATGTGAACGAGCTTTACATGAGCCGGGCAGGAAGGTCACTACCGGCAGCCGGGTTTGGTGAACCCGGACCTCCACGGAACCGACGTTCCGATCGGCCCTAGCCGCCCGGGATCGGCAGCACCGGCATGATCTCGACCCGCTCGCCGGGGAAGATCGCAAAATGCGGGTGGTTCTCGAACATTTTGGCGGCAGCCTCGTGCGAGGCGGCGCGGACGACGGTGAAGGCGCCCATCTCGTTGGCGATGTCTGCGATGCCGTTCGTATCGACCTTCTTGGTCTTGCCGAGCGGACCGCCCATGGCCTGGATCGCGCCTTGGTGTTTCTCGACCCAGCCCTTCCAGGCCGCCATGCCCTCCATCTCCTTGGCGTTGCGCTCTGCGTCGGACATCGCAGTCCACGCCGCCCATTTCGGACTGGTCTTGCTGCCGAGGAAGACGGCGAGATAGGTGTCAGTGCTCATCGGTCGTTTCTCCCTTGTCTACTGCTTCAGATCGTGAAAACCGGCGGCTGCGGCCTGCACGTCAGGCGGAAAGTCGGACATTTCCTGCACCTGGCGGATCTCGATGACCTCGTTGACCGAGGCCGGGCATTTCTTCGCCCAGGCGATCGCCTCCTCGCGCGAGGCGACCTCGATCATCCAATAGCCGCCCAGCACTTCCTTGGATTCCGCGAAGGGGCCATCGGTCACGACAGGTGCGCCGGTGGCGAACGAAACACGGGCGCCCGTCGACGGCGGATGCAGGCCGTCCAACGTGATCAGCACGCCGGCATCCTTCAGCGCCTCGTTGTAGCGCATCATCGCGGCGACGCGTTCGGGATCGAGTTGCACGTCCGCCGGCGCGCTCTCGTAGCCGAGCGGGATCATCAGCATCATGAATCGCATGCGGTTCCTTCCTACGCGGTTGTCCGTCCCCGCGCTCACTTCCAAGACGAACGGGCTTCTGCAAGGCCGACACGGCCGAGAAAATTATTTCGGAGATCATTGCGGCTCACCCGGCGGCGCCCTCTGTCCGACATGAGCGCCTTGCATGGCACCAACGAAACTGTCATGCCGCGCGGGCTCCAGCAAAGGACCGCGCCATGACCCCCTCCCCTGCCAAAGTAGCCCTCATCACCGGTGCCGCACGCGGGATCGGCCTGGCCACGGTGAAGCGCTTCCTCGCCGACGGTTGGCGCGTGGCACTGCTCGATATCGAGGGCGAGCTGCAGACGAGCGCGGCAGCGGCGCTGAAAAATCCTGACAACACGCTGGCGATCACCTGCGACGTGTCAGACGCGGTCGCCGTGGGCGCTGCAATGGCCGCGGTGATGAGCCGCTTCGGCCGGCTCGATGCGCTCGTCAACAATGCCGGCGTCGCCGTGTTCGCGCCCGTGCTGGAGACCAGCGACGCCGACTGGAACAGGATCATGGCGGTCAACCTCACCGGTCCGTTCCTCTGCACCAAGGCCGCAGTGCCCTTGATGCGCGACGGCAATGGCGGCGCGATCGTCAATATCACCTCGATCTCGGCGGTGCGCGCCTCGACGTTGCGCTCGGCCTACGGCACCAGCAAAGCGGGGCTCGCGCACCTCACCAAGCAGCTCGCGGTCGAGCTCGCCTCGCTCAACATCCGCGTCAACGCGGTCGCACCGGGTCCGGTCGACACCGCGATGGCGAAGCAGGTGCACACCAAAGAGATTCGCGCCGACTATCGCGATGCCATCCCGCTCAACCGCTACGGTCTGGAGGAGGAACTCGCCGAAGCGATCTATTTCCTGTGCTCCGACAAGGCGAGCTACATCACCGGTCAAATTTTGGCCGTCGATGGCGGCTTCGATGCTGCGGGTATCGGTCTGCCGACGCTGCGCGGCGAGCGGCGCAACGGGTAGAGCATTGATAGCTGGGTTCGCGATTTCGTGGAGTGCTCGATGCGGCGCGTCACCGTCCTCAAAGCCCTGATGATCGCGGCCGTGCTGATCGCCCCAGCAGGCGCCCACGCCGAGATCCGCATCATCCAAAGCCCCGGCGGACAGGTCGGACCATTCCTCGATCTTTTCGAGAAGGTGCGCGAGAGCGGGGAACGCGTGGTGATCGACGGCCCCTGCCTGTCCGCCTGCACGCTGGTGCTCAGCATCGTGCCGGGCGATCGCATTTGCATGACGAAGCGCGCCGTTCTGGGCTTCCATGCGGCGCGCTCGGTCGACCGGCGCGGACGCTTTTATGCCGAGCCGGAAGCATCCGAAGCCGTGCTTGCAGCCTATCCCGTCCCGGTCCGCGACTGGATCAGCCGCCACGGCGGTCTCACCTCACGGCTGCTCCTGCTGAAGGGGCGCGACCTCGCCGCGATCTACCCGCGCTGTCGATGACAGCTCGACGACAGTCTGCTGGCTCGACATGCTCATACAGGGAGCCGCAGCCGTCACGAACATTGCCGCCAGGACCTGGCGGTTCCCCTAGTAGAAGATGATCTGGATCATCGGCGCGAGCTTCATGCTGGCGCAGATGAGCATTCCCCACAGAGCAAAATTGATTTGTAGCGCCGCTGCCATCGGTCGCTCCCTTCCCCGTCACGCCCGCCCTGATTTGTAGGTTTTGTGAAACAAACTAGCGATTCTGGCACGTAGTTTACAGCCCAATCTTTCGCCAATCGAGGTGCGATGCAGTTCCGCCTCATGTCACGAAGCCGCTCGCACTGCTCTCGGAGAACGGGAGGGAAGGAATCTCCATTCGGCCATGCCGTCGACGTGGATTTCCCTCAAGTGCCGCGTAAGCGTGGAGCCGCAACGTTTTCCGTTTCACACAACAGGTCCGGCATGGCTCGGCACATTATCGTCTTGCTCGGTTTTTGCGCAGCGCTCGCAGGATGTACTGCCGCGCCGGCAGCGGAGCGCCGTCCGATCGCTTGGGACGGGCTCGGCCAGGATCCCAATCGACCCGTTGTCACGAAGCGTCGGCTTGCCAATCATGCTCCGCCGGACAGCGATCCCAATCTGGATCGGCAAAGAGTGCTTTCCACATTGCGTCCCTATTCCGACGCATGGTGGGCCGTCCACGACGAGATCGAAGCCGAGAAGGACAAGCAGCTTGGTTCGAAGCTCGTGATCTGTCCCAGCTGCGTGGCGCAGCCGCCGCGCGAGGACGTGACCGGATCGATCCGCTGACGAGGCCCCCTCTCTCGCGATCTCGGAGAGAGGGGAACATCCTGGTGGATCAGGCGATCGCGCCTGTCACATACCCTCGGCCGGACAGTTCACCATCCAGGGAATGCCGAACTTGTCGACGCACATGCCAAAGCCCTTGGCCCAGAACGTCTTGCTGAAGGGCATGGTGACGGTGCCGCCGTCGGCGAGCGCGTTGAACTTGCGTTGGCCCTCCGCGGGGTCCATGACCGTGAGCGAGATCGAAAAGCCCTGCGGCTTATGATAGTGCTCAGGCGGCGTGTCGGAGGCCATCAGCACGGCGCCGCCTGGCAACGTCATCCGCGCATGCATGATGGTCTTCTCGCGGCCGGGGGGCCCTGGGGGCATATCCGATGGCGGCGTATCCGAGAGGCGCATCATGGCGTCGATCGTGCCGCCGAGGACCTTGGCGTAATAGTTGAACGCTGCTTCGCAGGTGTCCTGATAGAACAGATAAGCACTGAGCATCGTCTCTCTCCTTCTTCTCTTCGCTAACCGTTTCCCGGCAGTTCTTCCGGCGCCCGCCGGCGCTACTTCTCGGTGAGCTTCTTCAGGCCGGCGAGGCCAATCTCAAAATCCTTGCCGATCATGCTGTCCATGTCGAAGAACACCTGCATCACCTTGGATATGAAGGGAGCCGGACCGGACATCGCCCATGTGACCAGCGTGCCATCGCCTTGCGGCACAAAAGTGAACTCTGCGGTGTTATGGCCTTCAAAGGGCCGTTCGAAGTCGAGCTTGATGCGCAGTTTCGACGACGGGTTCGCCTCGATGATCTCCATATGGCCGGCGCCGACATCGTTGTTGCCGTCCCATGCATAGGTCGCGCCCTTCCCGGCTGCCGCTCCGCCGTAGCTGCGCTTCATCGCGGGATCGCGATTCTCATAGGGCGACCAGCCCGTCCAGAAGTGGAAATCGGAGACAAGCGGATAGATCGCGCCGGCCGGCGCCTTCAGCGCGAGCGAGCGCTCGACACGGAACGTGTCGGGTTTCGTCAACGCGACGGCGAGGACGCCCGCGATCCCGACCGCGATCACGACAGCGATGATGGTAATGGCTCTCAGCATGAATGGCTCCCTTGATACGGGAATAAGACGAAGGGGATTGGCGCGCGCCGACATGTGACCGAACGAAATTTTCGGCTGTCACTTCGCTTTCGTACCCTGCCGGGCACTGCCAACCTTCGGCTGGCTGTCCCGGATCAGGCGATCGATGTGCATGCGGATATGGGCGGCTTCGGCCGAAGTGTTGGCAAGCGCGATGGCCCGGTCGAACGCGACGCGCGCTTCGTCGTTGCGGCCAAGCTGCATCAGGAAGGCGCCGCGCACGCCGAAAAAATGGAAATAATTGGCGAGCTTCGGCGCCAGCGGCTCGATCAGGTCGAGCGCGGCCTGTGGTCCGCGCACCTTGGCGACCGCGACTGCGCGGTTGAGCGTCACCACCGGCGACGGCTGCACCACCTCGAGCGCGCCGTAGAGGAGATCGATCTGGGTCCAGTCGGTCTCATCAGGCGTCGCCGCCCGCGCGTGAAGCGCAGCGATCGCGGCCTGGATCTGGTAGGGACCGCTGCGACGATGGCGCATCGCCTTGTCGATCAACGCCAACCCCTCCGCGATCATGGTGCGATTCCACAGCGAGCGGTCCTGGTCGTCCAGCAGGATCAGCGAACCATCGGCGGCAATGCGCGCGGCGCTGCGGGCGTGCTGCAGCAGGATCAGCGCCGTCAGCCCCATGATCTCCGGCTCGCTCTGGAACAAGCGCAACAACAACCGCGCCAGCCGGATCGCCTCCTCGCAGAGCGGCTTCCTGATCTCGGCGGTATCGCCGCTCGCCGAATAGCCCTCGTTGAAGATCAGGTAGATCATCGCGGCGACGCCGGCGAGCCGCTCCGAGCGTTCGATCGCGCCGGGCGCCTCGAACGGCGTCCCGGCTTGGGCGACCTTGGCCTTGGCGCGGGTGATGCGCTGCTCCATCGCGGCCTCCGAAACCAGGAAGGCGCGCGCGATCTGCTTCACCGTCAGACCCGAGACGATGCGCAGCGCCAGCGCGATCTGCTGGGTCGCCGGCAATTGCGGATGGCAGCAGATGAACATCAACCGCAAGATGTCGTCGCGGTAGTGCGAGCCGTCGAGCCGCTCGGCAAGCGCGCCTTCGGCGTCGTCGATATCCGAAATCGCCTGATCGTCCTCCGGCAACGGCTGCTGCTTGCGACTGCGGCGCACCTCATCGATCGCGACGTTGCGGCCGACCATGATCAGCCAGGCCGCGGGATCGCGCGGCGGCCCGTTCTGCGGCCAGGTTTTCAGCGCGCGCAGGCACGCGTTCTGGAACGCTTCCTCAGCCGTGTCGAGATCACGGAAATAGCGCAGCAGCGCGCCGACCGCCTGGGGACGCGCCGAGGTCAGGGCGGTCTCGATCCAGGCGGTGTCAGTGTCGCTCACGCCGAGATTCCTCCGGGCCTGAACACGCCGACCGGGCGCACCTCATAGGCGCCGCCGGGATTGGCGGCGCCGAGGTCGCGCGCCACGTCGAGCGCATCGTCCAAATTCTTGCAGTCGACGATGTAGAAGCCGAGCAGCTGCTCCTTGGTCTCGGCATAGGGGCCGTCGAGCACCAGCGGCGGGTCTTCCTTGCGCAGCGTCGCCGCCGCAGTGGTCGGCAGCAACCGTGCCACCGGGCCGAGGCGCCCCTGCCGGGTAAGCTTGTCCTGCACCACGGCGAGCTTCTTCATCACGGCCTCGTCCTGGTCCTTGCTCCAGGAGCCGACGAAGTCCTCGTCATGATAGCAAAGGATCGCATAAAGCATGGGCAGCACCTTCCTGAACGCTTGTTTTGAAGACGATCCACTATGCCCCGTCCCGACAGGGCTGCGGAAAAAATCTGCGAGAAAATTCCGTCGGATCGTGCCAAGGAGGGGCACCAATAGCGGAACCTTATGAGGCACTTCGAATGACCGCAGGTACACTGGCCGTCCTGATCAACAGCATGCAGCAGAACTGGTCGCCAGAGCGCTGGAAGGCGCGGTTCGATGCGGTCTGCGGCGGTCGCCCCGTGGCACTGCTGCCCGATGCCTCGCTCGATCCGGCCGACGTGCACTATGCCGCCGTGTGGAAGCCGGCACCCGGTGATCTCAAGACGTTCCCGAACCTGCGCGCGATCTTCAATCTGGGGGCCGGCGTCGACGCGCTGATGACGGACAACAGTCTGCCCGACGTGCCGCTGGTGCGCGTCGCGGTGCCTGATCTCACCAACCGCATGACCGAATATGTCGTGCTGCATGTGCTGATGCACCACCGTCAGGAGTTGTATTTGCGCGACTCCCAGCGCGCGAAGCGGTGGGAGCCGCTGTACCAATGGCCGGCGAGCGCCGTTACGGTGGGCGTAATGGGCCTGGGTACGTTGGGTGCTGATGCCGCCGATGTGCTGCGGCGGCTCGGCTTCCGCGTTGCCGGCTGGAGCCGCAGCCCGCGGACCATCCCGGGTGTCGAGTGCTTCCATGGCAGCGCCGGAATCGATGCCTTCCTGCACACGACCGACATCCTGGTGTCGCTGCTGCCGTTGACGCCGGATACGCAAGGCATTCTCAACCGAGAGGTCTTCACCAAGCTCAACCGCAAGAGCCCGCTCGGCGCGCCCGTCCTAATCAATGCCGGCCGCGGCGGCTTGCAGAACGAGGCCGACATCCTGGCCTGCCTCGACGACGGCACGCTGGGCGCCGCCTCGCTGGACGTCTTCGTGCAGGAACCGCAGCCGGCGAACAGCCGGTTCTGGACCCACCCCAAGGTGGTGCTGACGCCGCACAACGCCGCCGACACCGATGCGGACGCAATCTCGGCCTATGTCGCCGAGCAGATCGCAAGGTTCGAGGCGGGTGGAGCACTGGAGAATGTGGTGGATCGCGGCAGGGGGTATTAAGGCCTGCGCTTGTCCGTTCACCGTCTCTTAGCGAGAAGTTGATAGGCGTTGTTAATCAACGCTCAACGAACGAGTCGGACATGCGGACGAGCCTCGGCCTCAGGATGCGGATCACGGTGGCGCTGGCCGCGACGGCGGCAGCGACTGCGCTGATTGCCGTGCTCGGCGCGATGTGGATCATCGCAGGGATCATCGACCGCGCCGATCAGCGGGAACTGCGCAGCCATTATGATGCGCTGCTGTCACGAATCGCCGAGGAGTCCCACCGCGCCGCGGCGATGAGCACGGTCGTGGCCGCAATGCCGGCGACACAGGAGGCAATGGCCAAACAGGACCGCGACGCTCTGATCGCCCTGTTCGGTCCGGTCTTTACCGCGACCAAATCCAGCTACGGCGTCGAGCAGTTCCAGTTCCATACGCCGCCGGCAACCTCCTTCCTGCGCGTGCACCAGCCGGCCAAGTTCGGCGACGACCTCTCGAGCTTCCGCAAGACCGTCGTCGACGCCAATCAGGAGCACAAGGTCGTGGTCGGCCTGGAAGGCGGCGTCGCCGGGCTCGGTATCCGCGGCGTGGTGCCGATCGCGCAAGGCGCCAGGCATCTCGGCTCCGTGGAGTTCGGCCTGACATTCGGTCAGTCCTTCCTCGACGATTTCAAGCTCAACCGCCATGTCGACATTGCCTTCCACCTCGCCGACGGCGTGGGCTTCAAGCTGTTCGGCGGCACACTGAAGGGCAAAAGCTTCTTCGAAGCGGCCGATTACAGCCGCGCCGCCGGTGGCGACTTCACCATGCGCCAGGCAAAGCTCGACGGCGCGCCGGTTGCCGCGCTGCTCGGACCGATCAAGGACTTCTCCGGAAAGCCGCTCGGCGCCGTCGAGCTGGTGATGGACAACACCGATTACGTGGCCTCCGCCGATCGCGCCTGGTGGCTGTCGATCGGGATCGCCGCCTTCGGATTGATCCTCGCGGCGATCGTCGGCTATCTCATCGCCCGCGGAATCTCGCGTCCGATCCTGGCCATCACCAACGTGATGCGTGAGCTCGCGGACGGCCGTCTCGACGTCGCCATTCCGGCGAGCCGCGCCGATGACGAGGTCGGCGCGATGGTGAAGGCGGTCGCGGTGTTCCGGGACAATGCGGTGAATTTCAGCAAGCTTCAGGCCGATCAGCTCGAGGCCAAGGCCCACTCGGAAGCGGAAAAGCGGCGCGCTTTCGCCGCGCTCGCCGACAATTTCGAGGCCTCCATCCGCGATGTCGTCACCACGGTGTCCTCGGCCGCGGTCGAGATGGAGCACACCGCACGCTCGATGTCCGATATCGTCGACCAGTCGCGCCATCAGACCCGTGCGGTGTCATCGGCTTCCGCGCTCGCCTCGGAGAACGTGCAGACGGTGGCCGCCGCGGCGGAAGAATTGTCCTCCTCGATGATCGAAATCAGCCGCCGCCTTGCGCATGCGACCGAGGTGGTTGGCAAGGCCGCGAGCGACGGACGCCAGTCCAACGAACGGGTGCAGAGTCTCGCCGACGCCGCGCAGAAAATCGGCGACGTGGTCTCCTTCATCAACGGCATTGCCGGACAGACCAATCTGCTGGCGCTGAATGCGACGATCGAGGCGGCCCGTGCGGGCGAGGCCGGGCGCGGCTTTGCGGTGGTCGCCTCCGAGGTCAAGGCGCTCGCGACCCAGACCGCGAAGGCGACGGAAGAAATCGGCGCACAGGTCACGGCGGTTCAAGGCGAGACGTCGGGCGCTGTTGAAGGCATCCAGTCGATCTGCGTGACGATCCGCGAAGTCGACGAAATTTCCGCCGCGATCGCCGCGGCGGTCGGCCAGCAGGGCACGGCTACGCAGGAGATCGCGCAGAACGTCCAGCAGGCCGCCGCGCGCACCGGCGAGGTCTCGCAGAACATCGCAGGCGTCACCGAAGGTATTGCAGCGACCGGCACGGCCGCAGAAGAGGTGCTGGTTTCGGCGATCGAGCTGTCGAAGCAGTCGCAGCGCCTGCGCGACGAGGTCGATCGCTTCCTGGCGCAGATTCGCGCGGCGTAGTCAGACTAGGATTTGGCCCCCAGCATCACATCGATCGCGCCTTTCACGATCGCCTCCAGCTCCTTGCGCGGCACGCGTGCCCGGGAGCGGATGGCGATGGTGTGGATGGTGGCCGAGGCGAGTTGCGCCAGCGCGGCCGGATCGGCGCTCGCGGGCAGCTCGCCCTTCTCCTTGGCGCGGCGGAAGCAATTGGCGAAAGCCTTGTCGAGGTCGGTGAGTCCCTCCAGCACCATGGCGCGAATCTCGGGATCGCCGACCGCTTCCGACGCCGCCGTCACCACCGTGAAGCAGCCGCGCGGGCCAGTCTCGCCCGAGAGATAGATGTTCAGCGCCGCAGCATAGATGCGCTCCAGCCGCTGGCGCACCGGCATTTCCTGGCGAAAGATCTCGACCATCGATCCGCGCGCGTCCTCACGGTAGCGCTGATAGCTCTTGATGTAGAGCTCGCGCTTGTCGCCGAAGGCGCCGTAAAGGCTCGGCCGGTTCATTCCGGTGGCTTCGCTGAGATCGTCGAGCGAGGTCGCGGCAAAGCCCTGCCTGCGGAACAGATCGAGCGCCTTGCCGAGCGCGATGTCGGGCTCATAGGCCCGCGGACGACCCCGGCGCCTGGGGCGCTCGGGTTCACTGGCAGCAGCTGGCGGCTTCGGTTTTTGTACCATATCGCATATTAATCCTTGACCCGCTCCATATTATGCAAGACAGTACAAAAATCAATCTGGCCAGGTTGAGCGACACTGATCAAGAGGATTGCCCAAGGAGGCCCACGATGGATCTTTATTTCTCGCCGCTCGCCTGCTCCATGGCGACGCGCGTGGCGCTGTATGAAGCCGGCGCCGACGCGAACTATCTCGAGGTCGATTCCCCGACCAAGACGGTGCTGAAGGACGGCTCCGACTTCCGCGCCGTCAACCCGATCGGCCTGGTGCCGACGCTGCGCACCGACGAGGGCGTGGTGCTGACCGAGAACGCGGCGATCCTGCAATATGTCGCCGACCGTTTCCCGAAATCCGGACTCGGCGCGGCTGAAGGGATCGACCGGACCCGTCTGCATCAATGGCTCTGCTTCATCGGCACCGAGCTGCACAAGGGCCTCTTCATTCCCGTTCTCGACCGCAAGGCGCCGCAGGAGGTCAAAGCCTACGCGCTGGAGAAGAACCTGTCGCGGCTCGACTATCTCGATAATTACCTCAGGGGACGCGAGTTCCTGCTCGACCATTTCAGCGTGGCCGATGCCTATCTCGTCACGGTCATCAACTGGACCATGGCGACACCACCGATCGAGCTTTCGAAGTGGCCTGATGTGAAGGCCTATTACGAGCGCCTGCGTCAGCGCACGTCGGTTGCGAAGGCGGTCGCCGAAGAGTTCGAGCTGTACAAGGCCGAGCAGGCGCGGAAGAAGGCGGCGTAAGCCACGCTCGACAAGACATCGTCCCGGTTGGCAAGGCCGGGACGATTTTTTTCGTCAGCGCGTATAGCCATAGACCGCGGCCGCGTTGCCGGCGGAGACAAGCCCGCTCTCGACATCATCCTTGACCGCCATGCGATCGCGCTCACCCGGTGCGCCGATGCCGGCGCCGCCCGGGGTCATCACCACCAGCCGGTCGTCAGGCGGAATGGTCTGAAAGCCCTTGCCGCGCATCTTCTGTCCGGACTTGAGGCCGACATAGCCGGCCTCGCCGTTCTGGCCGCCATCGCGCCCGCGCGGCGGATGATCGATGCGGTCGAACGCGGCAAGAATGTCGAAGGGCGCATCGATGCCGGTACCGACCTCGATGATCTGGCCGAGACCGCCGCGGGTGCGCCCCGCGCCGCCGGAATCCGGACGCAGCTCCTTGCGCCAGAAGATCAGCGGGGTCTGCGTCTCCGCGATCTCGACCGGCGTGCCGCGCACGCCGCTGGGATAGGCGGTCGCCGAAAGCCCGTCCTTCGCAAAGCGCGCGCCGGTGCCGCCATTGGACGTCACCGCCATCGAGAACCCGTAATTGCCGCCCACGCCGGAACGGGTCTGTCCGCGCACGTTGAGATTCCACAAACACGAGGTGCCTTCCGCCGGCACACGCTCGGGAATGATCTGCCGCAGACAGCCGAACACCACGTCGGGCAGCATCTGGCCGATGATGTGGCGCGAGGCGACCGGCGCCGGCTTCGGCGCATTGAGGATCGCGCCCGCAGGCGCCGACACCGTCAAGGGCGAGAGCGAGCCGGCATTGTTGGGAATCTGCGAGGCGACGACGCAGCCGAGGCCGAACACGGTATAGGCCGTGGTGTAGGACAGCGGCACGTTGATGCCGAATTTGGACGCAGCCGAGGTGCCGTCGAAATCGACGTGGATGCCTTCGTCGGAGATCGTGAGCGTCGCCGCGAGCGTCACCGGCGCGTCGTATCCGTCGACCACCATGCTGTTGCGCCAAGTTCCCTTCGGCAGTTTTGCGATCTCGGCGAGAACGGCCTCGCGCGAGCGGTCGCAGATGTAGTCGCCGAGTTCGTCGAGCGTATCGATGCCGAACTCGGTCATCATCTCGACCAGGCGCTCGCATCCGACGTCGTTGCAGCCGGCGAGCGAATAGGTGTCACCCTCGGTGTCGATAGGCAGCCGCGTGTTGGTGCGGATCATCGCCATCAGCGTCTCGTTGACGACGCCCTGGTCGATCAGTTTCAGCATGGGGATGTAGAGCCCCTCCATGAACACGTCGGTCGCATCAGGTCCGAAGCCGATACCGCCGATGTCCATGAGATGGCTGGTGCAGGAGAACAGCGCGACCACCTTGCCATCCTTGAAGCAGGGCGTGGTGACGACGAAGTCGTTGAGATGGCCGGTGCCCATCCAGGGATCGTTGGTGATGTAGGCGTCGCCTTCCTTCATCGTCTGGAGCGGGAAGTGGTTGATGAAGTGCTTGACCGATTCCGCCATCGAGTTGACGTGACCGGGCGTACCAGTGACGGCCTGCGCCAGCATCCGCCCCTTGAGGTCGAACACGCCGGCCGAAAGGTCGCCGCATTCGCGCACGATCGGGCTGAAGGCGGTGCGGAGCAGCACCTGCGCCTGCTCCTCGACCACCGCGATCAGCCGGTGCCACATGATCTGAAGGTCGATCAGGCTTGCGCCATTTGCCTTGCTCATGATCAGGCTGCCTTCCGTTCCATGACGATGCTGCCGGCACCGTCGATATGGGCATCAAAACTGGTGGAGACGAAGGTGGAGGTCTCGTCCTCTGCGATCACCGCAGGACCTGCGATGGTCGCACCGGGCGCCATGTCCTCGCGGCGATAGAGCGGGATCTCGATGACCTCGCCTGCCCTGCCGTCGAAGAATTTGCGACTGCCCGAGGCTTTTGCCGCAGGCTTGCGTGTCACGGCGGCGACAACAGAGGGATGACGCGCCTCCGTCGTCGCGAGCACCGACCAGCTCAGCACCTCGATCGCGGCACCCGGGATCGGGCGTTCGAACATCGCCGCGTAATCCGCCTCGAACCTCTCGCGGAGGCCCGGAAGATCAGCCGATATCAGCGGCCGGTTCGGCAGCTCGACGGTGATCTCGTGGCCCTGGCCGACATAGCGCATGAAGGCGGCGCGGCGTTCGCGCACCGGCGCGCCGGCGGCACCCGGCTCGACCAGCGCGCGCGCTTCGGCCACCATCTCCTGCAAGAGGTCCGAGACCGCGCCCGTGTCGAAATCAGCGAGCCGGACATGACGGCTGCGCACGAGTTCATAGGCGATGGGCGCCGCGAGGAAGCCCACCGCCGACCCGACTCCAGCGTTCGACGGCACGATCACCCGGGAAACGCCGATCTTCTCGGCGACGCGGGCCGCATGCAAAGGTGCGGCCCCGCCAAAGGCGATCAGCGTGTGCTGGCCGACGATCTTGCCGCGTTCGACCGCGTGCACACGCGCGGCGCTTGCCATGTTCTCGCAGACGACTTCGTGGACGGCATAGGCCGCAGTCTCCGCCGACAGGCCCAGCGGCTCACCGACGTTACTCAGCAGCGTTTTCTTCGATAACTCCGGGTCGAGCTTGATCGTACCGCCGGCGAAGGCATCGGGATCGATCATGCCGAGCGCGACGTCGGCATCGGTCACGGCAGGTCGCTGGCCACCCCGGCCGTAGCAGGCCGGGCCCGGTTCGGAGGAAGCGCTCTCGGGGCCGACGGTCACACGCTTCATCGCATCGACGTGGGCGATCGAGCCGCCGCCGGCGCCGATCTCGACCATCTCGATCACGGGAATGCGCACCGGCAGGCCGGAGCCTTTCAGGAAGCGCGCGGCGCGATCGACCTCGAACACGCGCGAGGTCTCGGGCTGGAATTGCTCGATCAGGCAGATCTTCGCGGTGGTGCCGCCCATGTCGAAGGACAGCACCTTGCTCTCCCCGAGTCGCGCTGCGATCTGCGCCGCAAAGATCGCGCCGCCAGCGGGACCGGACTCGACCAGGCGCACCGGAAAGCGCCGCGCCGTCTCGATCGAGGTGACGCCGCCGCCGGAGGTGACGAGATAGATGGCGCCGCGGAACTGCTCGATCTGCAACGCGTCCGCCATGCGGGCGAGATAGCCGTCGATCAGCGGCTGCACATAGGCATTGGCGACCGCCGTCGAGGTGCGCTCATATTCGCGTATCTCAGGGCACACGGCAGAGGACAAGGTGATGGAGATGCCGGGCATCTCGTCACCGAGGATCGCAGCGGCGCGCCGCTCGTGCTCGGGATTGGCATAGGAATGCAGGAAGGCGATTGCGACGCTCTCGATCTTCAGCTCACGCAATTTCGGCGCAAGCGCGCGCACCGCGACTTCGTCCAGCGGGAGGCGAACCGCGCCGTGAGCGTCGATGCGTTCGGGCACGGTGAAGCGCTGCGATCGCGGCGCCAGCGGCTTCGGCTTGTCGATCGAGAGATCATACTGGTCGTAGCGGCTCTCGGTGCCGATATCGAGCACATCACGAAAACCCTCGGTCGCAATCAGCGCGGTCTTGGCGCCGCGCCGTTCGATGATGGCGTTGGTCGCAAGCGTCGTGCCGTGAATGAATACATCGATATCGCTGACATGTGCGTGCGCGTCGGTGAGAATGAGGCGCATGCCATCCAGCACCGCCTGCTCGGGCCGCTGCGGCGTGGTCAGCACCTTGCGCGTCTTGCGCACCTCACCCACATCAAGCACGATGTCGGTGAACGTGCCGCCAATATCCACGGCAAGCCGCACCTCGGCTCCTTCAAGCATTCCTGAACACTCCGTGCTGATCGTCAAACCGCGGTCGAAACCACCGCAATTTCCATACCAGCGACCACGCAAATGGTGAAGCCTCAGGCGCCCTTTGCGTGGCACCTATGCGACGGTAGAGTCCACACCGCACGGCACCTTCAGAGCAGGAAAGCCAGTGCTGCCTCGCAACGCTCCTCGACCTTCAGCGTCAGGAGATCGTCGGCGCGGGTGCGGCCGAGATTGACCGCGGCAATGGGGATTTGCCTGACGGCCGCAGCCTGCACGAAGCGGAAGCCGGAATAGACCATCAGCGACGAGCCGACGATCAGCATGGCGTCGGCCTGCGCCAGATGGTCCTGCGCGGTGGCAACGACGTCGCGCGGGACATTCTCGCCGAAGAACACGACATCGGGTTTGAGGATGCCGCCACAGGCTTTGCAAGCCGGCACCTCGAACGAGGAAAAATCCGTGCGCTCCAGGTCGGCATCGCCATCCGGTGCGTCGGCGGCGTCGAGCTGCAACCATTCCGCATTGAGACGCCGAAGCCCATCCTGGAATTCATCGCGCGAGGTCTTGCGGCCGCAACCCATGCAACGGACGAGGTCGAGCCGTCCGTGCAGATCGATCACTTGCCGGTGACCGGCGGATTGATGCAGGCGGTCGACGTTCTGGGTCAGCAGCATCGCGCAGCGACCGCCCGCCTCGAGCCGGGCGAGCGCATGATGCGCATCGTTCGGCCTGGCCTGTCCGAACCGCCGCCAGCCGATCAGGCTGCGCGCCCAATAGCGCTGGCGCGTCCGCTCTTCGGACATGAAGGCCTGGAAATTGACCGGTTGGGTGCGCTTCCAGTTGCCGTTGCCGTCGCGGTAGTCGGGAATGCCCGAATTGGTGCTGCAGCCGGCGCCGGTCAGAACGAACAGCTTTTCGTGCCGGCCGACGAAATCCTGCAGCCGAGGGTCTGCCAGCGGAGCGTTTGTCATGGCGCAGATGTAATCTCCGCTGCGGCATTTTGCCAGATCAACCCTCTAGCTCGCCCAATTCTCGCGAAATTCCGGAAAGAGCGTCAGCCCTCCGCAGGCATAGATGGTCTGTCCGGTGATGTAGGCGGCATCGTCGGAGGCGAGGAAGGCGAACACGGCGGCGATCTCTTCCGGCGTGCCAACACGACCGAGCGGAATGTGGCTGGTGACGACGCCACGCGCTTTCGGATCACCGGTCCAGGCCGCGTTGATCGGCGTGTCGATCGCGCCGGGGCCGACGGCATTGACGCGGATGCCACGTCCGGCAAATTCCAGCGCCAGGGTGCGGGTCAGATTGGCCATGCCGCCCTTGCTGATCGAGTACGCGAGATAACCGGGCTTGGGGATGATCTGGTGGACACTGGAGCAGTTGATGATGGAGCCAGGCCCGCCACGCGCAACGAAATGCGCCAGCGCCTTTTGCGCACAGAGCACGGCGCCGTTGAGATTGACGTCGATGATGCGGCGATAGGCATCGATATCGAGGGCCTCGCTCGGCGATTCCAGCTGGAATCCGGCGTTGTTGACGAGACAGTCCAGGCGCTTCCAGCGCGCGAGCACCGTCTCGAACATCGCAGCGACCTCCTGCTCGCTGCTGACGTCGGCCTTGACAATGAGATGATCGAGCTTGCCGTGCCCCCGGTCGCTCGATCCCGTTCGCACCAACGCGAGCGACTCTTCGGCCCTTTGGGGATGATCGACATAGTTGATGGCGACGGTCGCGCCCTCCTGGGCGAGCCTGACGGCGACGGCGCGGCCTATGCCCTGGGAGGCGCCGGTCACCAGCGCGTATCGGCCGACGAGGCGCGAGGGAAATGGGGTCGAACGATCGGTTTGCGGCATGGCTTCTCTCCGGGATGCCTCATCATCGATGGAACGGGGATTTTGTTCCATCTCCTGGTGCATCGCTGGGATTCATTCCGCGCGTCGCGCCAGTGGCGAGGTCAGGATCTGATACACGATAATGGCACCGAAAGTCGCGGTGCCGATCCCGCCCATGGTAAATGCACCGAATTTGATCGTGAGATCACCAGCGCCGGCCGTCAGCGCCACGGCAACGGTGATCAGATTGGCAGGATTGGCGAAGTCGACCTTGTTCTCGACCCAGATCCGGCCCGCCATCGCGGCGATCAAGCCGAACAGCACGATCGAGAGGCCGCCGATGACGGGGCCGGGGATCGACAGGATGAGCGCACCGAATTTCGGTGAGAAGCCGAGCAGGATCGAGACCGTGGCCGCGAACGCAAACAGCAGCGTCGAATAGACCTTCGTCGCCGCCATGACGCCGATGTTCTCGGCATAGGTGGTGACGCCGGTCCCACCGCCGCAGGCGGCCACGATCGTGGCGAGGCTGTCGGCGAACAGAGCGCGGCCGAGATAGGCATCGAGGCTCCGCCCCGTCATGGCGCCGACGGCCTTGATGTGACCGAGGTTCTCGGCGACGAGAATGACCGCAACCGGCGCGATCAGGAAGATCGCATCGGCGTGGAAGGTCGGCGTGGTGAAGTTCGGCAGGCCGAACCACGGCGCGGCCGAGAGCTGCGTGAAGTCGATCGGCTTGCCGAAGCCGAGGCCGTTGGCGAACAGCAGGTACAACAGATGCCCGCCGATCGCGCCGAGGATGATGGGCAGGCGGCGCCACAGGCCGGGGGCGGCGACGGCGACCACGCCGATGATGAGTACGGTCGCAAGTCCGATCCAGGTGTCGAAGGCGTTCGCGCTCACCGCCTTGACCGCCACGGGCGCGAGGTTGAGGCCGATCGCCGCGACCACGGCACCTGTCACAGCCGGCGGCATCAGCCGCTCGACCCAGCCGACACCCGACCACATCACGATCAGCGCGATCACGCCGTACAGCACGCCGGCGCCGACGATGCCGCCGAGCGCAACCGACAGGTTGGGGTTCGGCCCATGCCCGGCATAGCCGGTGGCGGCGAGGACGACGGCGATAAACGCGAAACTCGAGCCCAGATAGCTCGGCACGCGTCCCGCCACGATGACGAAAAAGATCAGCGTGCCGACGCCCGAGAACAGCACCGCGACGTTGGGATCGAACCCCATCAGCAACGGCGCGATGATCGTCGAGCCCGACATTGCAACGCAATGCTGAAGGCCGGAGACGATCGTCTGGCCCCACGGCAACCGTTCCTCCGGCATGACCACGCCGGAGGTCTTCAGCTTCCAACGCGGAAAATAGCCCTGCGCCTGCCCGTCCGAGCCCGTTGCCTTCGACATCTTCCCCCTTTGCGGTGCAGCGATTGATCTTCGTGCGATCCGACAAAAATGTGATTGTTGCTTATACCGGCATCATCACATGATGTGAATCATGCGAGACCAACGCGTTCCCGGGCTCATGATATGGCACAAGTCGCGTTCCAGCCAGCCGTCCAGCGCCGGCACCAGCCCTGGTACAAGATCCTCTATGTCCAGGTGCTGATCGCGATCGCACTCGGGGTGCTGATCGGCTATTTCTATCCCGATCTCGGCAAGGCCCTGAAGCCGCTCGGCGACGGCTTCATCGCCCTGATCAAGATGATGATCGCGCCTGTGATCTTCTGCACCGTGGTGCACGGCATCTCCTCCATGGGCGATCTCAAGCGTGTCGGCCGGGTCGGGCTGAAGTCGCTGGTCTATTTCGAGACGGTGTCGACCGTGGCGCTCGCTGTCGGCCTTTTGGTCGGCGAGGTGCTCCAGCCCGGGCATGGCTTCAACATCGACCCCACCACGATCGACCCGAAGTCGGTGGCGACCTACGTCACCAAGGCGAAGGAAGACGGCATCGTGGCCCACCTCATGGGCATCATCCCCGACAGCTATTTTGGTGCCATCGCGCGCGGCGACCTGCTCCAGGTGCTGCTGGTCTCGATCTTGTCGGGATTCGCCATCGCATTTCTCGGCAAGGCCGGAGAGCCGATCGCGGAGGCGGTCGACAAGGCCGCAAAGATGTTCTTCGGCATCATCCGCATCATCGTGCGCGTGGCGCCGATCGGCGCCTTCGGTGCGATGGCGTTCACCGTCGGCGCCTATGGCCTCGGCTCGCTGCTCAACCTCGCCGCCCTGATCGGCACCTTCTATCTCACCAGCATCCTGTTCGTGCTGATCGTGCTGGGCGCGATCGCCAGGGTTGCGGGCTTCTCGATCCTGCGCTTCATCGCCTACATCAAGGACGAGCTCCTCATCGTGCTCGGCACCTCGTCCTCGGAGACGGTGCTGCCGCAGATGATCCAGAAGATGGAGCATCTCGGCGCCTCGCGCTCGGTGGTCGGCCTCGTGATCCCGACCGGCTACAGCTTCAACCTCGACGGCACCAACATCTACATGACGCTGGCGACGCTGTTCCTGGCGCAGGCGACCAACACCCATCTGACGCTCTGGCAGGAGCTCGGCATTCTCGGGATCGCCATGATCACCTCGAAGGGCGCCTCCGGCGTGACCGGCGCCGGCTTCATCACGCTTGCCGCAACGCTCTCCATCGTGCCCGACATCCCGATCCAGTCGATCGCGATCCTGGTCGGCATCGACAAGTTCATGAGCGAGTGCCGCGCGCTCACCAATCTGATCGGCAACGGCGTCGCCTGCGTCGTCATCAGCATCTCCGAAGGCGAACTCGACCGCGAGGCGCTGCACCAGACCATGGCGCATCCGCTGGAGATGGGCGAGGCGCTGGAGCCTGGCGGAAGCGCGTAGAGACGATACGCGAAGATCGAGAGCGGGCGCAGCCCGCGGTTTCCTGCGGCGTTTCCCGGAGTAGAAGATTGGTACGACCGGCGTCACAACGACGGCGTTGGGATCACGGACTGATACTCATCCATTCCACCCGACGCGGCTGGGGCAGAGCGTCGGGTTTTTGAAGAATGTCATCAGGATCTGCCGGGCGGGATCAGATGATCCCGCCATTGGCGCGCAGCATCGCCGAAATCGAAACGACGCGTGACTTCGATCGCTTCCAGGAACGCCTCGTCATGGCTGACGACGAGTAACGCTCCATCGTAGGCGCTCAAGCCCGCTTCGACTGCAGCGATGGACTCCAGATCCAGATGGTTGGTCGGCTCGTCCAGGATCAGCAGCGACGGCGGCGTCGATCCGCCCAGCACGCAGGCGAGGCCCGCCCGAAACAGCTGCCCGCCACTCAGGCAGCCGACTTCCTGCATGGCGGCATCCGCGCGAAACATGAAGCGCGCCAAAGCGGCATGGCATTCGTTGACGCCCGCCTTCGGATTGAGCCGCGCGAAATTGTCGAGGATCGAGATCGCGGGATCGAGCAGGCTGACCTTCTGGTCGAACAGCGCGAAGTCCGGCCTGACCCGCACAGTGCCCGAGACAGGGTGTAGCTCACCCGCAATCAGCTTCAGCAGCGTCGTCTTGCCGGAGCCATTGGGCCCGGCAATCGCGACACGCTCCGGCCCGACGATCGCAAGCGATAGATCGCGCAGGATCGGCCGCTCCGGCTGATAGCCCGCACTGACGCGATCGAGCCAGACCACTTCCCTGCCCGCGGGGAGCTGCGTCGACGGCAGCTTGACGGACAGCGCCTGAAGAATCTCCACGCGCCGGCGCGCAGTTTCGACCGCATCGACGGCCTCCGCGCGCCGCCGCTCGGCAATCTGCGCGCACTTGCCGCCGCTGTCCTCGCTGCGATCCCTGCGCGCGCCGGCGAGGATCCGCGGCATGTCGCCTTTGGCACGCTTCGCCCTTCCGCCGCTGTCCTTGCGCGCTTTTCGTTCGGCTGCTTGCTGCGCCTTCCCATCGATCTCGGAGAGATGTCTTTCGGCATGGGCGAGGTCGTGCCTGACGGCTGCGAGCTCGAGCGCCTTCTGCGCGCGGTAGCTGCTCCAGTTGCCGCCATAGCGCGTGGCGCCGGGCGAGGTCAGCTCGACGATGGCGTCCATGGTCTCGAGCAGCGCGCGGTCATGGCTGACGACGATCGCGCCGCCACGCCAGGCGGCGAGGAGTTCGATCACGGCCTGGCGCCCGTTCCAGTCGAGATTGTTGGTCGGCTCATCCAGCAGCAGGAAGTCGGGCTCCGTAAAGAGCAGTGCGGCAACTCGCACGCGCGTGACCTGCCCGCCCGACAAACGATCCAATGCCGTGTCCGGCGCGAGATCGAAGCCAACGCGGGCAAGAGCGGACGCGAGCCGCATCTCGAGAGTCCAGTCGGCTTCAGCGACATCCTCCGCCGAAGCATCACCGCGCTCCGCCCGGCGCAGCAGGTCCAGCGCGTCGCGCACGCCGAAGAGGTCGGCGACCGTCACACCGGCGCGCAATTGGGCGTCCTGGCGCAGGAGCCCGACGGTTCCGTTGACGATGGCGCGACCCGACTGCGGGACGAGCTCGCCCGTGATCGCAGCGAGCAGGGTTGTCTTGCCGACACCATTGCGGCCGACGAGACCGGCGCGCTCCGCGCCGAAGGTCAGATCGATGTTGCAGAGAAGCGAACGGCCGTCAGGCGTGGATAGCGACAGGCGCGACAGGATGATGGAAGCAGGCATGGAATTCCCCGTGAGCAATGCGGATGGGCGTTGCGGTCGGGGTCAAATCCATGGCTGCTGATATCCTTGATGAGAGAGTTGCTAATTAGTCCTGCTGTCGCTGGAGATCAAGCTGCACGTGGCTCAGCTGACTGTTAAGCGGCCAGCCTGTCGAACTGAACCTTGCCTGCCTTCATCACGAGCGGAATGTGCTCGCCCTGGCCGAGCAGACATGTCACGTCATGCAACGGGTTGCCGTCGACCACCAGCAGATCCGCGAGCGCCTCGGGGGCGATCCGGCCGAGTTTTCCTTCCATGCCGAGCACCTCGGCACCAATCAATGTCGCGCTGGCGATGACCTCGCGCGCGCCTTGAATTTCGGCGCGGATGCGGAATTCGTCACTCTGCAGGCGCTGCGACGGCCCGAGCAGGTCGCTGCCATAGCCGATCTTCACGCCGGCCTTGCGATAGATTTCGAGCGAGCGCAGGCCGGCATCGCGCACGTCGGCGATTTTGGCGACGCTCTCCGGCGGCAGGCCATACTGCGCGCCTTCGCTGGCGAGCGCCTCATAGGTAACCAGCGTCGGCACCACATAGGCGCCCTTCTCGGCCATCAGGCGCGCGGCCTGATCGTCGACGAGATTGCCGTGCTCGATGGTGCGGACGCCGCAGCGCACCGCGCGCGCGATCGCCTCGGCGGTATAGGCATGGGCGAGCACGTAGGTCTGGCGGCCCCGCGCCTCCTCGACGATGGCGCGGATCTCGTCCTCGGAGTAGCCGAAGGCTCCGACCGGATCGGTCGGAGAGGCGACGCCGCCAGATGCCATGATCTTGATCTGGTCGGCGCCCATCTGGAGTTCCTCGCGCACCGCCCTGCGCACGCCGTCAACGCCGTCGGCAACGCGCGCCAGCGCACCGACGCGCACGCAGCAAGGGCAGGCCGCGTCGCTGGCGAGATAATCCGAACGCGCCCGCATGTCGCCGTGCCCGCCGGTCTGGCTGAGCGCACGACCGGACACGAACAGACGCGGACCATCGGCCAGGCCGGTCTCGATCGCCTGCTTCATCGCATGGCCGGCGCCACCGGCATCGCGGACGGTCGTAAAGCCTCGCCGAAGCATGCCGCGCAACAGCAGTGTCGAGCGCAGCGTCACCAGCACGTTGGGCATGTGAACCTGCTGCGCCAGGTTGAGCTCGATCGCGATGGTGTGCACGTGGAGATCGATCAGGCCGGGCATCAGCGTCTTGCCCGTCAGATCGATGGTTCGATCGGCGGTGACCTTGATCGGCCGGTCCGACACCTCCTTGATCATGGTACCCTCGACCAGCACGTCATGGCCCGTCAGCAACTCCGGCTGGAGCGGGTCGAGCAGAGCGGCGTTCTTGAAGAGAATGCTGGCCATGATGATGTCCTGTCAGGGCGGCGGCGCAAGCAGCGCCGGCAAAGTGAGCTGGGCAAAGGGCAGACACGCGGCGACGTCGTCCTCGTCATACCAGCCGGCTTCATGCAGCAGATTGAGCGAGCCGAGCGTATGACCGCGCCAGCGCACGGGCATGTTGAGCACGCTGGCGCAGCCGAGCGAGGCGATCAGCTCGTGGTCGGAGAAGACGTCGCGCAAATCATCTTGCGTGCGGCCGATATAGGCCTCGCCGCGGTCGAGCACGGCTTCGGTCCACGGCCCCGGCGCCAGGCGCTTGCGGCCGCCGGTGGGATAAGGTCCGGGAAGGTTGGAATAGATCCGCGCGGCTTCGCCGCTGACCTCGTCGTAGGTCAGGATCGTGAACAGCTTGTGCCCGATCGCCGAGTTCAGCGCTTCGTCCAGCGCCGCAAACAGCGTGCCCGGCTGATCCGCCCCGCCCTGTGCCGCCGCAACGGCACTGAGCCAGGGATCGGGCTTCGGTCTGATCCGGGTCATGCAACCTCGCCCGCCGCGATCTCTTCCAGCGAACGGCCACGCGTCGGCACGCCCATCAGCACGACGGTGGCCGCTCCCAGCAGCAGGACGGTCGTGGTGACCCCGAACACGCCGGCGAAGCCGAAATTGGGATAGAGGTAACCGACCAGGATCGGCGAGACGATCGCGCCGATGCGGCCGATTGCGGAGGCTAGCCCTGCGCCGGTGGTCCTGATCGGCGTCGGGAATACTTCGGCGGTGTAGGCATAAACCCCCGCATAAGTGCCGTTCATGAAGAGGGACAGGAAAATTCCCGCCAATATGATGTGCTGGTCGGTCTGCGCGAACGCGAGGCCGAGCGCACTGACGCCGCCAAGCACCATGTAGGTCGCGATCGTCGCCTGCCGGCCGATGCGCTCGTTGAAATACGCGGCGCTGAAATAACCGGGAATCTGTGCGCAATAGATCGCGATCGAATAGCCAAAGCTCTTGGTGATGCTCATGCCGTTCTGGACCAGCAGGCCGGGGATCCAGACGAAGAAGGAATAATAGCTGAAGGTGATCGCAAGCCACATGATCCAGGTCATGATGGTGATGCGCGCCTGGCGGGCGGCGAGAAGTGCCGTGAAATTGGCGAGCAGCGTTCCACCGGTGGACGGCGCCGCGGCTTCGACGACCGGCGGCGGCAGCACACGACCTTCGCGCGCAAATCCCGCCTCAATCCTGTCGAGCACCGCTGCGGCTTCGTTCTCCCGGCCGCGGGCTTCCAGCCAGCGCGGCGATTCCGGCAGGGCCCGCCGCCACCACAGCAGCATGACGACGGGCAGCGCCGTAATCACCAGCACGATGCGCCAGCCATTGTCGTAGGCGGGCACGATGAAATAGCCCAGCAAGGCTGCGGCAACGAAGCCAAAGGAGAAGAAGCCGGCCAGCGCGCCGGTGAAGCTGCCGCGGTAGCGCCGCGCCACGAACTCCGCCAGATACGGCGCGATGATCGCACTCTCCGCGCCGGTGCCCATGCCGGCGACAATCCGCGCAACGAAAAAGCTCGACCAGCTATCGACCGTCGCACTGACGATGGATGCCACGCAGTAGAGCGCCAAGGCCGACATCATCACCGCACGGCGCCCGATCAGATCACCGAGCGTGCCGGCAAGCAGGGCGCCAAAGAGGAAGCCGATATAGGTGCTGCTGCCGAGCACGCCGATCTCGACGCTGGAGAGATTCCAGGCCGTGCGCAGCACGGGCAGGATGAACGCCAGCACCGCCGCGTCCATCGCGTCGAACATGTAGCCGAGCCCGCCCATCAGGAGCAGGTGGGTGTGGAAGCGTGCGAACGGAAGGCGCTCGATGCGCGCCGATATCATTGACATGAAAGTCCCCCTCGATTGCGGCCCGGCACACCGCGCGTCGTTCGGGAAGGAACCATAGACAAAGTGACATTATCGTCATAATTTATAATCTTGATCTAAGATATCACCACGGTGAATGTGTGTCGTTCCGCGCGCTCGACCTCAACCTCCTGAAAGTCTTCGAGGCGCTGATGACCGAGGGCAGCGTCACGCGCGCCGCGAGCGTGTTGGCGATGACGCAGCCTGCCGTCAGCAATGCACTCGCGCGCCTGCGTGATGCGCTCGGTGATCCCCTGTTCGTACGGTCGGGCACCGGGATCCGTCCGACGCAACGCGCCGTGGTGTTGTGGGAGCCGATCGGCGAAGCGCTGGAGCGCGTGCGCGGGGCGCTGGACGAGCAGGTGTTCGATCCGGGCAGCGCCCAGACCCAGTTTACGCTCTCGATGTCCGACTATGTGGCTTCGCTGGTCATGCCGGACCTGCTGAACCATCTCGGCCAGGTCGCACCGAAGGCGCGCGTGCACACCGTCCCCAACACGGTCGTGGAGATCGCCGACCAGCTCGAGGACAACAGGGTCGACTGCGTCTTGAGCGTCTATGTCAATGAGTCGCAGCAGCCGGCTGCTATCCGCTCGCGCTCGCTGTGGACCGTCGACTATGCCTGCTTCATGCGGCGCGGCCATCCGCTGGCCGCAGCCAAGCGGCTCAGCTCGCGCGCCTTTCTCAACGCCCGTCACATCGATGTGAGCCTCGCAGGAAAGACGCAGCCGTCCTACGATCTCTTCCTTGCCTCACGCGGGCTGTCGCGCAATCTGGTGGCGACCGTCAACCATTACGGCGCGGCCTACGAGATCGTCCGGCAATCCGATCTCATCGCCGTGCTGCCGAGCGATCTCCGCTCGGAGTCCCGCCATGCGCCGTTCCTGCACGCGATGCCGCTTCCGCTCCAGGCGCCGCCGCGCATCGTCAGCCTGTTCTGGCATCAGCGCAACGACACTGTCCCCGCGCAGCGCTGGCTGCGCGAGACCCTGGTCGGCATGTTCGCGAAGTCGGAGTGAGCGATCAGCGCTTCAGCGCGGAGCCGAGGCATGGAATCAGTCGATGCCGAGATCCGTGACTGGAGTCTGGGTGCCGCCATTGACGATCAGCTCCGCCATCACCGCGCCGGCGCCGGGGCCGAGCTGAAAGCCATGCAGCGCTTGCAGAGAGAAAGCCGATCTCATACCTGAGGGCACATGGCACGCATCACCATCATCGAGACCGGGCAGGTCCCGCCAAAATATCGTGAGCGACACGGCTCATTCTCGGACATGTTCGAGCGCATGGTTCGCGCCGAGGATCCATCAGCCGAGGTCGAGATCGTCAGCATCCCGAACGGCGATGCGCTGCCCGATCCGGGCAAGCTCGAGGCCGTGCTGATCACCGGTGCCGCCGCCGGCGTCTATGACGGGCTCGACTGGATCGCGCCGCTGGAAGATTTCGTGCGCAGCGCCTACGCCAACAGAACCCCGATGGTCGGCGTCTGCTTCGGTCACCAGCTGATCGCGCAGGCACTCGGCGGGACCGTACGCAAATCAGACAAGGGCTGGGGCATCGGCCGGCACGTCTATCGCGTGCTGCCGGACAACGGCGTCGTCGATGGCGAAGCGATTGCCATTGCCTGCTCGCATCAGGACCAGGTGATCGAAGCCCCCGCCGATGCGCTGACTATCCTCTCGTCGGAATTCACCCCGCATGCCGGCCTGCTCTATGCCAACGGCGCGGCCCTGACGGTGCAGCCGCATCCGGAGTTCGACGTGGCGTTCGCGGAAGTCTGCTGCGAACTGCGCGAGGGCAAGGCGCCGGATGATGTTGTTGCCACGGCAAGGGCGTCGCTGGCAGAGCCGATGGACAGCGCGAAGCTCGGCGGCGCGATTACCAGGTTCTTGGCACGGCGCTGATCTCACCCCGCTTGCGGGAGAGGGAGAGGACGCAATTCAGAATGGATCCGTCCCCAGACCCGGCACATCGGCCGGCCGCGGCCCTGGCGCCGCCCAATAAAACCGGCGGTCCTTCTCGGAAATCGCGATGTCGTTGATCGAGGCCTCACGCCGCCGCATCAGGCCGTGCTCGTCGAACTCCCACTGCTCATTGCCGTAGGAGCGATACCACTGACCGGTGGCGTCGTGCCATTCGTACTGGAAGCGCACCGCGATGCGGTTGCCGTCGAAGGCCCAGAGATCCTTGATCAGGCGATAGTCCCGCTCCTTCTCCCATTTTCGGGTAAGGAAGGCGACGATGGCCTCGCGGCCCTGAAACACCTCCGAGCGATTTCGCCAGCGGCTGTCCTCGGTATAGGCGAGCGAGACCCGCACCGGATCGCGTGAATTCCAGGCATCTTCGGCCATCCGCGCCTTTTGCGCAGCGGTGTCTCGGGTGAAAGGCGGAAGCGGTGGGCGCGACATTATGGCCTCATCGGTTTGGTGGGACCGCAATCTATTCCTGCTTGCGACGGAGTCGAGAGGCCATCCCCTATCACCCGATCACGAAATCAGATCGGCCTTCATCAGCGTGCGGATCGATTTCGGGATCGGCTGCGCCCGGCCGCTGCTGATGAAGGCGACGCGCACCTCTGCCTTGACCAGCACCTCCTCACCACGCCGCACCTCCTGCGCCAGCATGATCGATGCGCCCTTCACAGCGACCGGCCAGGTCACGACGTCGAGCACATCATCCATCCGCGCAGGCTTGAGGAAATCCAGATGCATCGAGCGCACGACGAACGCGAAGCCTGCGCCCTCGGTTTCGACCTGCTCGAACAGGGCCTGCTGCTCGGCGCCCATCAGCCTGAGATGATTGGTGCGCCCACGCTCCATGTAGCGCAGGTAACTGGCGTGATAAACGATGCCTGAGAAATCCGTGTCCTCATAATAGACCCGGACCTGCATGTGGTGGCGGCCGTCGCGGATCTCGCCGTCGAGATGAGCTGTCACGTCGCGAGCCTCCTCGCTTGTCGCTACTGGCCCGTTGTGCGCAAAAACGCCCGGCCGCGCAAGCGCGGCTAGGACACAATTGCGGCCGGCGGCCGCCCCAAGGTCACCTCGACGATCTCGGGCGGCACGCCGACGCGGACCGGCACGATGCTGCAACCGAGACCGCCGGAAACGATGACGTCGCATTTCAGCCGAAAGTGGCCGTAAGCGAGTTGCGCCGCATATTCCGGCGGAAGCGCGGGCGACCAGCCGAACAGGCGGACCTGGCCACCATGGGTGTGGCCGGACAGCTGCAGCGCGACGCGCGCGGGCACGCGCCAGGCGATGTTGGGCTCGTGCGCGAGCAGGATCACGGGCGCATCGTCGGTGATCCTCGCGAGCGTTGCCGTGAGATCGTCGGCGCCAAAGCTCCGCGCGCGGCCGTGACGTTGCGCCGGCGCATAAGCGAGCTGATCACCGAGACCGGCGAGCCAGAACGAGCGGCCGTCCTTGGTGAGGCGGACGGCGTCGTTCTCGTAGACGGGAATGCCGGCAGCCCGCAGCGCGCGCTGGGCAACCGGCATGCCCTGCCCGACGCGCTGGACGACCTTGTCGTCCCAATAATCGTGATTGCCCATGACGGCATGAATGCCGAGTGGCGCCTTGAGGCCGGTCAGCACCCTGGCCCATTCATCGGCCGCAATGAGCCGCGTGACATAATGGTGGCCGGCCACATAGTCGCCGAGCAGAACGACGAGATCGGGCTCGAGCGCGTTGGCCTGATCGACGATGGCCTCGATCCGCTCGAGCGACATCCAGGGCTCGCAGGCATGGATATCGGCGATCACGGCAATCTTGAGCGGAAAATCGGCGGGCCATTGCCGCGGAGCCGGGCGATAGCGGGCGATCCGTGGCCGCAGCTCCGGCTCAACGCCGACGCCATAGGCGGCCGTCGAGAGGCCCAGCGCTGAGAGGCCGCCGACAGAACGGATGAGATGACGTCGAGAAATCATGGAAGCTTTGCTCGTGATGCGCTTCCGTGATGCAGCTCGAATGGAGCGGAATTGGGGTGCGCTTGTGCAAATCATCCGGACGGAGATTACAGAAATTTCATGACGGCAGGAGCACTGCGCGAACGCGCAGATCACTCGTCGGTTTCGTCCGTGCCGAACAGGCCGAACTGCGCCGCCGCATCGCGCGACGGTTCGGCGATGCCGAGATGGCGGAAGGCGTGCGAGGTGAGCAGGCGGCCACGCGGGGTACGCTGGAGATAGCCGCACTGAATGAGATACGGCTCGATGATGTCCTCGATCGCATCGCGCGGCTCTGACAAAGCCGCCGCCATCGTCTCGACGCCGACTGGGCCGCCGCCATAGTTCATCGCGATCGTCGTGAGGTAGCGGCGGTCCATGGCATCGAGGCCGGCGGCGTCGACTTCCAGCGCACTCAGCGCGTGGTCGGCGATCTTGCGGTCGATCTTGTCGGCATCAGCCGCCGAGGCAAAATCGCGAACGCGGCGGAGCAGGCGGCCGGCGATGCGCGGCGTGCCGCGGGCGCGGCGCGCGATCTCGTTGGCGCCATCCGCGCTCATACCCACGTTGAGCACGCGCGCACCACGGCTGACGATGCTCTCCAGCTCCTCGATCGTATAGAAGTTGAGGCGGACGGGAATGCCGAAACGGTCGCGCAGGGGATTGGTGAGCAGGCCGGCGCGCGTGGTGGCGCCGACGAGGGTGAATTTCGACAGTTCGATCTTGACCGAGCGGGCCGCCGGCCCCTCGCCGATGATGAGGTCGAGCTGAAAGTCCTCCATCGCGGGATAGAGCACCTCTTCCACCGCCGGGCTGAGGCGGTGAATTTCATCAATGAAGAGCACGTCGCGCTCTTCGAGATTGGTCAAGAGCGCGGCAAGATCGCCGGCCTTGGCGATGACAGGACCGGACGTGGCGCGAAAGCCGACACCCAGTTCCTTGGCGACGATCTGCGCGAGCGTGGTCTTGCCGAGACCGGGCGGGCCGACGAACAGCACATGATCCAGCGCCTCGCCGCGCTTGCGCGCCGCCTCGATGAAGATCGAGAGATTCTTGCGCGCCTGCTGTTGGCCGACGAAGTCGGACAAGGATTGCGGACGCAGCGCAGTGTCGCCGACATCGTCGCTGCGGCGCTCGGGCGAGACCATACGGTTGGCCTTGGGATCGCTCACTTCGCAAGTTCCTTCAGGCCGAGGCGGATGAGCTGCGCCGTCTCGGCGTTCTCACCCGCGCTGCGCGACGCGGATGCAATGGCCGCAGCGGCCTGCGGCTGGCCGTAGCCGAGATTGACCAGCGCGGAAATCGCGTCCGCCACCGGCCGTGGCGCGCGCTGCTCGTCGACGGCGCCGGCGAGATGCACGACCGCGGGATCGACATTGGCGAAGGCCGGCGCCTTGTCCTTCAACTCGGTGACGATACGCTCGGCCACCTTGGGCCCGACGCCGGGCGTGCGCGCAACAGCCGCCTTGTCACGCAGCGCAATCGCATTGGCGAGATCGGCCGGCGCCAGCGTGCCGAGCACGGCGAGCGCGACCTTGGCGCCGACGCCCTGCACGGTCTGGAGCAGGCGAAACCATTCGCGCTCTTGATCCGTGCGGAAGCCGAACAGTTTTATCTGATCCTCGCGGACATAGGTCTCGATCGACAATACAGCCGCTCCGCCCGGTGAGGGCAGATGCTGCAGCGTGCGGGCCGAGCAATGCACCTGATAGCCGACGCCGCCGACGTCGAGCAGAACATAATCCTCGCCGTAGGAATCGATCAGGCCCTTGAGCTTGCCGATCATAGTCCCGCAACCTTCAGCCGAAGCGCCGTGCTCTGGCGGTGATGGGCGTGGGTGATGGCGATGGCGAGCGCATCCGCGGCGTCCGCCGACGGCGGCTCGGCCTTGGGCAGCAAGATCTTCAGCATCATCGCGATCTGTTGCTTGTCGGCATGGCCGGCGCCGACCACGGTCTTCTTCACCTGGTTCGGCGCATATTCGGCGACAGCGATACCGAACATCGCGGGCGCGAGCATGGCGACGCCGCGAGCCTGGCCAAGTTTCAGCGTCGCGACGCCGTCCTTGTTGACGAAAGTCTGCTCGACCGCGGCTTCCGTCGGCTGGTGGCTGGAGAGAACGGCTGCAAGCCCCTCATGGATCGACAGCAGCCGGCTCGACAGCGGCAAATCGTCCGGCGGTTCCACTGAACCGCAGGCGACGTAGATGAGGCGGTTGCCCTCGGCCTCGATCACGCCCCAGCCAGTGCGGCGCAGGCCGGGGTCGATGCCGATGATGCGAACGGGTTGGCGAATCGGGAGCGCGGTCATGGGCCAGTGATAGCGGTTGGCCCATGATAGCGAAACAGAAACAGAACAGAAGTAAACAGGGGAAAGGGGTCTCGCCTTCCTAGCCGCCCATCTTCGCGACCAGCGTGTCCGACACCTCGAAATTTGCGTAGACGTTCTGGACGTCGTCATGCTCGTTGAGCAGGTCCATCAGCTTCAACAGCTTCTCGCCGGTCTCATCGTCGACGGCGACCGTGTTCTGCGGTTTCCAGATCAAAGCGGCCTTGCGCGGCTCGCCGAACTTGGCTTCCAGCGCCTTGGCGACGTCGCGATAACCCTCGGTCGAGGCGTAGATCTCGTGACCGCCCTCGCTCGAGACCACGTCGTCGGCGCCGGCCTCGATCGCGGCATCCAGCACCGAATCGTCATCGGCGACGCTGCGGTCATATTCGATGATGCCGGTGCGGTCGAACATGAAGGAGACCGAGCCGGTTTCGCCGAGATTGCCGCCGGATTTCGTGAAGAACGAGCGGATGTCGGATGCGGCGCGGTTGCGATTGTCGGTCAGCGCCTCGACGATGACCGCGACGCCGCCGGGGCCATAGCCCTCGTAGCGGATCTCGTCATAGTTCTCGCCTTCGTTGCCAAGCGCCTTCTTGACGGCGCGCTCGATATTGTCCTTCGGCATGTTTTCCTGACGCGCCGCGATGATGGCAGCACGCAGGCGCGGGTTCATGTTGGGGTCGGGCGTGCCCAGCTTGGCCGCGACGGTGATTTCGCGCGCCAGCTTGCCGAACAGCTTTGACTTCTGCGCATCCTGCCGCCCCTTGCGGTGCATGATGTTCTTGAATTGGGAATGTCCGGCCATGCGTGATCTTCTCTAGGGAATCGTGCGCCAAAGGTGAGCGAGGGGGAAGCGCGGCCTTATAGGCCGCCAACCCACCGGAATGAAAGGGCCTCTCATACTTTAAGGTACCACCGTAGTGTCCGATGCCCAAGAATCAGGCACCGTTAACCCTGATTTCATTCTGGTCTGCGAAAAATAGCGTCTGCCCGTTCCCCGACAAGAGTGGAGCCGATGGTGTTCGCATTATTTCGGAAGCGTCTGCCTGACATGGCCGCGGCCGCGGTCGCTTCGCAGGCTGCGCAGCCGCCAGCCGAGCCCGAGGTCGATGCCGCCCGCGAAATCCTGGAACTGCTGGAACTCGAGCTCGGCGCCATGATCCGTCAGCTGGAGCGCGCCGCCAATTCGGTCGCGGGCGGAGCCGAAGCGACCGCGGCGACGCTCGCCGATATCCGCCGGCGCACCGATGCGCTGACCGGGCGGACCAACGCCGCACAATCCAATGCCTCGGGCTTTGCTCAGGCCGCCGACAAGTTCACCCAATCCGCGCAAGGCATCGGCGCGCAGGTCCGCGAGGCCGGTAAGCTCGCCGACCAGGCCAGCGCGGCCGCCCTGGAAGCGCGCGAAAATGTCGATCGCCTGCGCGAATCCTCCGCCGCGATCGGCAACGTCGTCAATCTGATCGCCCAGATCGCGCGGCAGACCACGCTGCTCGCGCTCAACTCGACCATCGAAGCCGCGCGCGCCGGTGCCGCCGGCAAGGGCTTTGCGGTCGTCGCGACCGAAGTGAAGGCGCTTGCGGTGCAGACGCAAGGAGCGACGGAGGAGATTTCCAAGAAGATCGACGCGCTGCAGCGTGACGCCGCGGGCTCCGCCGACGCCGTGCACCGCATCTCGCAGGCCATCGAGGCGATCCGTCCCGTGTTCGACGCCGTCAATGGCGCGGTGGCCGAGCAGAATGCCACCACCAGCGAGGTCTCCGGCAGCGCGAGCAGCGCATCGCAATTCATCATCTCGGTCGGCGAGAGCGCGGCCGAGATCGACGCCGCGACCAAGGCCGCCGAGACCCATGGCGAGAACGTCGCCAGCGCCGGCAAGGCGGTGACGACCTTCGCGCAGAAGCTGAAATCGCGCTGCGCCGTGCTGCTCCAGCAGAACGAGCACGACGACCGCCGCAAGACCGAGCGGCTGCCCTGCCAGCTGAAATTCGAGAGCGGGCGCGGCGTGCTGCCGGTCTACGAGATCGCGATGGACGGCGTGCTGATCGGCGGCGCGGACGCAAGCCGGCTCGCGCCGCAGGCGATCCTCGACGGCATCCTCGAAGACGTCGGCGCCTGCCGCCTGCGCGTGGTCGAGCAGTCCAAGGCCGGCGCGCGCACGCAATTCGTCAACGCCAATGCCACGCTGCGCGAAAGGATCGAAGACAAGCTCTGGTCGATCCACGAGGAGAACACGGAGTTCGTCACCCGCGCGATGGAGGCCGGCAACGCGCTGACGCGGATATTCGAACAGGCCGTCGCGCGCGGCGAGGTCAGGATGGACGATCTCTTCGACACCGACTACGCCGAGATATCAGGCACCAATCCGCAGCAGTATCGCACGAGATATCTCGACTGGGCCGACCGCGCTCTGCCGGCCTTCCAGGAAGCCTTTCTGGCCAAGGAGCCCCGCATGGCGTTCTGCGCCATGGTCGACCGCAACGGCTTCCTGCCGGTCCACAACAAGATCTATTCGCATCCGCAGCGACCGGGCGATGCCGCCTGGAACACGGCCAATTGCCGCAACCGCCGCATCTTCAACGATCCGGCCGGGTTGGCGGCGGCGCACAACCAGCGCTCGTACCTGATCCAGAGCTATGCGCGCGACATGGGCAACGGCAACACGGTGATGATGCGGGAGATCGACGTCCCGATCCGCGTGCAGGGCCGGCACTGGGGCGGATTTCGCACGGCCTACAAGCTGTAGTGCACGCTCAGGCAACCGCCGGGCGCGAATCACGGCCCCGAGTTGAGGCCCCGGGGTTGTGGGTCCGTTCGCCGGGACGACACGAAGTGTGTAGTACGCGCCCTCAACTCAACCAGAACTTCGGCGTCGCCGGCTCCAGCCTTCCGCCTGCGCGCACCGGTGCAATCCGCAGCGCGAGGCCCGTTGCGTCATCCGTCTCGACCGCCACGCCACTCAGCGTCGCAACGCCCGCTGCCGGCTCGAAGCGGCCCGACGGAATCCCGGACGTGAATCGCCGCAGCGGCTCCTCCTTCTGCATGCCGATGATGGAGTCGTAATCGCCGGTCATGCCGGCGTCGGTCATGTAGGCGGTGCCGCCTGACAGGATCTGGTGATCGGCGGTCGGCACATGGGTGTGGGTGCCGACGACCAGGCTGGCGCGGCCGTCGCAGAAGAAGCCGACGCCCTGCTTCTCGCTACTCGCCTCGCAATGGAAGTCGACGACGATGGCGTCGGCCGCGACGCCGAGTGGACAGGCACCCAACTCGCGCTCGAGCGCTGCGAAGGGATCGTCGAACGGGGTCATGAAGACGCGGCCCAACGCGTTGACGACGAGGGCATGCTTGCCGTTCTTGGTCTCGACCAGAGCGGCGCCGCGGCCGGGCGTGCCGCGCGGATAGTTCGCGGGACGCACCAGGCGCTCGGCGCGCTCGATGAAGACGAGCGCCTCGCGCTGGTCCCAGGAGTGATTGCCAAGCGTCACCGCATCGGCGCCGGCGTCGAGAAACTCCTGATAGATGGCTTCCGTGATGCCGAAGCCGCCGGCCGAATTCTCGCCGTTGACGACGACGAAATCGAGCGACCAGTCCTTGACCATGCCGGGCAGATATTCGGCGATGGCGTTGCGCCCGCTACGGCCGACGACATCACCCACGAAGAGAATGCGCAACTTCAGAACTCCGGAAATCGAACACGTCGGATTCCGTTAGCACATAATCCAGCGCCACGTCGTGCGATAGTGCCGGAACCGCCTTGATCTCCTGCGCTGCAAAAGCGAGCCCGATGCCGAGGATGTTCTTGGCTTTGCGCAAGTGCGCAAAGGTGAAATCGTAATGCCCCGCACCATAGCCGATGCGATGGCCGAGACGGTCGAACGCCGCGAGCGGTGTCAACATGACGTCGGGAATGATCTCGCTTGCCGCCGGCGACGGCTCCGGGATGCCGAGCGGGCCGAGCATCAGGCGGTCATTTGGATGGAAGATGCGGAAGATCAGCGACTGGCCGCGCGCGGTCACGCAGGGCAGCGCCAGCCTGGCGCCCTCCTCCGCGAGCTTCTTCATCAACGGCATCGGATCGATCTCGCTGCGGATCGGCGAGTAGCCGGAGACAACGCTGCCGGGCAGCAGCTTGAACGGCAGCCCACGCTTGGCGAGCTTTGCCGCGGCGGTGCTGCGCTTCTTCTCGCTCAGTGCGTCGCGCGCGGCGAGGGCTTTGGCGCGGAGTTCGGATTTGGAGTTGGACATGTGCGTTTGCTCCGAACGCGGAGCCTTGCTCCGCTGTCATCACCCGCGAAGGCGGGTGATCCAGTATCCCAGAGGCGGTCGTGATTCACACAAAGGCCGCGGCGTACTGGATGCCCCGGTCAAGCCGGGGCATGACACCTGTTGAACTGGCCGCAGTCATTCAACAAGTACAAACCAACGACAGGCACAAACCAAGCAAACAAAAGTGCGAAGCCGCGGACGCCGTTGAAGCACTCGATCCCGGAGTTCCCTACGAAAGTAGGTGGGCACCATATGTCCGGGCCCACGGGCCCGGCCAGGGACAGTTCCCTAAAGGATCGATAAGGCCCCGGGGATATATGGCTCCTGACGCGCGTCGCAGCCTCGCTTGCGCAATGTAACAACGATACCGACGAATCGCCAGCCCGACTGTTGGTTACTCACCTCTCCCGCTTGCTGGAGAGGTCGCGCCACAGGCGCGGTCTCTCCTCTTGGGCAAGCGGGAGAGGGAGGGGAGACTATCACCCGATCGCAATCCCGTTGCCGACGGTCCGGTTCAACACCTGCGTCGACTTCTCGATACGCTCCGCCGCTGCGTTCAGCGCGTTGACCACGGCGGTCTGCGTCATCCGGGCGCGCTCGACGGCGGCGTTGCGGAAATCGCGGAGCTCGACCAGCTCCTGCTCCATGGTGCGGATGCGATTGCCGGCGTCGACCAGTTCGTCGCAGACGGTCAGCGCCGCCATCACGGTAAGTCGCGCATCGCCGATCTCGCCGAATTTGCCACGCAGCGACTGGATCCGCGTCTCCAGGCTTTCGGCAAGCTTCAACAGCCGCACCTCCTGGCCCTCCTCGCAGGCCATGCGGTATTGCCGGGCGTTGATGGTGACGTTGATGTGGCTCATCCGTCCTCTCCGGTATCGAGCACCGAGCGTATCGTGACGATCGCGGAATCCAGCCGGTCGGAGATCTCGCGGTTAGTGCGCTCGAGCTTGCGCGCCTTCATCAGCGCACCATCGAGCTCATCGGCAAGGCGCGAGCGGTCGGCGCCCAGCGCCTGGATTCGCGTCGCGAGCTCGTTCTCATCACGGTCGGCGTCGCGCCGCCGCTCGACCGCGCTTTCGAGCGCGTCGAGTGCCGCCGTGAGTCTGCGGGTCGCGATCTCGATCTCGACGGCGGAGGACTCCGTCATGGCAGAGCTTTTGGAAACGCGATCGTTCATGCAGTCAGCGGCGGAACCTGTGGACTTTGCGCGGCCTTTACCTCGGGGGCCTGCCGCCCGGCAAAAGACTCGGTTGGGCAAGCGGTTAGAAGCAGAAATTTACGTGGCAAGCTAGCCAAGCGCAACGCCGCCGCGAAACTATGCACCGATAAGCAGCTTTTCGCGCCGGGGCGCGTTTGATTGCCTTGGCCTGCCGGAACCGAGATGCTATCCCAGCCCCGCCCTTCCGAGGCCGAAAGGCTTCTTTCCGCGCGGGCGAACCGCCGCCAAGCGCTTCATTTCAGACGGATTTCAGACATGACGCAGGTCGACCACAACCGTATGGCCAACGCAATCCGCGGCCTCGCAATGGATGCCGTCGAGAAGGCGAAGTCGGGCCATCCCGGCCTGCCGATGGGCGCCGCCGACATGGCCACGGTGCTGTTCACGCAATTCCTGAAATACGATGCCGCTGCAACCGACTGGCCCGACCGCGACCGTTTCGTGCTCTCGGCCGGCCACGGCTCGATGCTGCTCTACGCACTGCTGTACTTGACTGGCAATGAAGCGATGACGCTGGACCAGCTCAAGAACTTCCGCCAGCTCGGCTCGCTGACACCGGGGCATCCCGAGAATTTCCACACCAAGGGCATCGAGACCACCACCGGCCCGCTCGGCCAGGGTATCTCGACCGCGGTCGGCATGGCGCTCGCCGAGAAGATGCTCGCCGCCGAGTTCGGCAAGAAGATCGTCGATCACCACACCTATGTGATCGCCTCCGACGGCGACCTGATGGAAGGCGTGTCGCAGGAAGCGATCGCGATGGCCGGCCATTGGAAGCTCGGCAAGCTGATCGTGCTCTACGACGACAACGGCATCTCGATCGACGGCCCGACCTCGATCTCCGACTCGGTCGACCAGGTGAAGCGCTTCAAGTCGGCGGGTTGGGCCGCCGAGAAGATCGACGGTCATGATCAGGCTGCCATCGCGGCTGCGATCACCCGCGCGCAAAAGTCCAACAAGCCGACACTGATCGCCTGCCGCACCACCATCGGCTTCGGCGCGCCGCACAAAGCCGGCACCGCGAAGGCGCATGGCGAAGCGCTCGGCGCCGACGAGCTCAAGGCCGCCAAGGAAAATCTCGGCATCTCGCTCGAGCCATTCTCCGTGCCTGACGACGTGCTGAAGGCCTGGCGCGCAGCAGGCTCGCGCGGTGCAGCCGCTCGGCAGGAATGGGAAGGACGGCTCGGCGAGCTCGGCAGCCGCAAGCGCGCCGAGTTCGAGCGCCGCCTGCGTCACGAGCGTCCGGCTTCGCTCGCGAAGGCCGTGAAGGCCTACAAGAAGGAGCTGCTGGAGAAGCCGATGACTGCGGCCACCCGCAAGTCGTCGGAAGCCGTGATCGAGGTGATCGCCGGCGCGATGCCTATGGAATTCCTCGCCGGCTCCGCCGACCTCACCGGCTCCAACAACAACAAGGCGAAATCGGCGACCGCCTTCTCCGCCAAGACGCCGAAGGGCCGCTTCATCCATTACGGCATCCGCGAGCACGGCATGGCGGCGGCGATGAACGGCATCTTCCTGCATGGCGGCTTCGCGCCGAACGGCGCGACCTTCCTCGTGTTCACCGATTACGCGCGCCCCGCGATGCGCCTCGCCGCACTGATGGGCGCCGGCGTCGTCTACGTGATGACGCACGATTCCATCGGCCTTGGTGAAGACGGTCCGACCCATCAGCCGGTCGAGCACCTCGCAGCGCTGCGCGCCATTCCGAACATGCGCGTGTTCCGCCCCTGCGACGCCATCGAGGTCGCCGAGTGCTGGGAGCTGGCGCTGAACCGGATCGATGGTCCGACCGTGCTGGCGCTGACGCGGCAGAACCTGCCGCAGCTCCGCACCACGGCTAATGAGAACGCCTGCCAAGCCGGCGCCTACGAACTGGTTGCGGCCCAGGGTGAAGCCAAGGCGACGCTGTTCGCTTCCGGCTCCGAGGTCGAGATCGCGGTGGCCGCCCAGAAGCAGCTTGCCGAGCGTGGCATCGCGTCGCGGGTGGTATCGGTGCCCTCGCTCGAGCTGTTGTTAGCGCAACCAGAGGCCAAGCGCGCCGCCATCATCGGCAATGCGCCGGTGAAGGTCGCGATCGAGGCGGCCGTGCGCTGGGGCTGGGACGCCGTGATCGGCCAGGATGGCGAATTCGTGGGCATGCATTCCTTTGGCGCCAGCGCGCCGGCGAAGGACCTTTTCAAACACTTTGGCATTACCGCCGAGGCTGCGGTTAACGCGGTCGTGAAGCGCGTGTCCTGAGAGTTGAGCTTGCCCGAAAAAAGGACTACGTAGTTCTCTCATATGATCAAGCACCGCCCGGCCGAACCGGGCGTCCGCCCCTAAAAAACCCTCGCAGGCCCGTTAGAGCGCGCTGTGCGGGGTGACAACGGTCATTGAAGGAGACGAAACATGGCAGTCCGCGTGGCAATTAACGGTTTTGGCCGCATCGGCCGCAACGTCCTGCGGGCGATCGCGGAGTCGGGGCGCAAGGACATCGAGGTCGTCGGCATCAACGACCTCGGCCCGGTCGAGACCAACGCTCATCTCCTTCGTTACGACAGCGTCCATGGCCGCTTTCCCGGCACCGTGACGGTCGAGGGTGACTCGATCAGCCTCGGCAATGGCAAGATCAAGGTGAGCGCCGAGCGCGATCCCTCGAAGCTGCCGTGGAAGGATCTCGGCGTCGACATCGCGCTGGAATGTACCGGCATCTTCACCTCGAAGGACAAGGCCTCCGCCCATCTGACCGCCGGCGCCAAGCGCGTGCTGGTCTCCGCGCCCGCTGACGGCGCCGACGCCACCATCGTCTACGGCGTCAACCACGAGACGCTGACCAAAGATCACATGGTCGTCTCCAACGGCTCCTGCACCACCAACTGTCTCGCGCCGGTCGCCAAGGTGCTGAACGACCTCGTCGGCATCGAGACCGGCTTCATGACCACGATCCACGCCTACACGGGCGACCAGCCGACGCTGGACACGCTGCACAAGGATCTCTACCGCGGCCGTGCGGCTGCGATGTCGATGATCCCGACCTCGACCGGCGCCGCCAAGGCCATCGGCCTCGTGCTGCCCGAGTTGAAGGGCAAGCTCGACGGCGTTGCGATCCGCGTGCCGACCCCGAACGTCTCGGTCGTCGACCTCAAGATCGTCGCCAAGCGCGCCACCGACGCCAAGGAAATCAACGCGGCGATGAAGCGCGCCTCGGAGCAGCAGCTCAAGGGCGTGCTCGGCTACACCAACGCGCCGAACGTCTCGATCGACTTCAACCACGATCCGCACTCCTCGACCTTCCACGAGGACCAGACCAAGGTGCAGAACGGCACGCTGGTGCGCGTGATGTCCTGGTACGACAACGAGTGGGGTTTTTCGAACCGCATGGCCGACACCGCGGTCGCGATGGGCAAAGTGATCTGAGCCAAGGTCGCGTGTCCCGGACGCGAAGCAGCGTGAAACGCTGCTTCGCAGAGCCGGGACCCATTCGGCCGAGGGACTCGCTGTTATGTAGGTCCCGGTTCCGCACAGCAGCGCTTCGCGCCGCTAATAGCGCCCGGGACAAGGAAGCATCCAATGACCAACAAATTCCGCACCCTCGACGACGTCGATGTGAAGGGTAAGCGCGTGCTGCTGCGCGTCGATCTCAACGTGCCGATGGACAATGGCCGTGTCACCGACGCGACCCGGCTCGAGCGCGTCGCGCCGACCATCACCGAAATCTCGGACAAGGGCGGCAAGGTCATCCTGCTCGCGCATTTCGGCCGGCCCAAGGGCCGCGATGCGAAGGACTCGCTTCTGCCGGTCGCGCAGGCGCTGTCGCAGGTCGTGAAGAAGCCTGTCGCGTTCGCCGACGACTGCATCGGCGAGCCCGCGGCCAAGGCGGTTGCGGGCCTGCAGGACGGCGAGATCCTCTGCCTGGAAAACACCCGCTTCCATAAAGAAGAAGAGAAGAACGATCCGGCCTTCGTCGCAGAATTGGCAAAACTCGGCGACATCTGGGTCAGCGACGCGTTCTCGGCGGCGCACCGCGCCCATGCCTCGACCGAAGGCCTCGGCCACAAGCTGCCGGCCTATGCCGGCCGCACCATGCAGGCCGAGCTCGATGCGCTCGAGAAGGCGCTGGGCTCGCCGACCAAGCCCGTCATCGCCATCATCGGCGGCGCCAAGGTCTCGACCAAGATCGACCTCCTGGAAAATCTCGTCACCAAGGTCGACGCGCTCGTGATCGGCGGCGGCATGGCCAACACCTTCCTGCACGCCCAAGGCGTCGGCGTCGGCAAGTCGCTGGCCGAGAAGGACCTCGCGCCGACGGCACTGCGGATCATGGAGAAGGCGGAAGCCGCCAACTGCGCCATCATCCTGCCGGTGGACGCCACTGTCGCCTATCACTTCGCGGCGAATGCGCCCTCGCACGCCTACGGCCTCGATGCGATCCCGGCCGACGGCATGATCCTGGACGTCGGCCCGCAGTCGATCGCGCGCATCCACGCGGCCATCGACGATGCTGCGACGCTGGTCTGGAACGGGCCGCTCGGCGCCTTCGAAATGCAGCCGTTCGACCGCGGCACGGTCGCGGCGGCCAAGCACGCCGCCGAGCGCACCAAGGCCAAGAAGCTGGTTTCAATCGCCGGCGGCGGCGACACTGTTGCTGCCCTCAACCAGGCCCAGGTGGCCGGCCGGTTCACCTATGTCTCGACGGCCGGCGGCGCATTCCTTGAATGGATGGAGGGCAAGCCTCTGCCCGGCGTCGAAGTTCTGCGCACGAAGTAATTCGCCGACGAGAAGCAAGCGGCCCTGAGGGCCCAAACGGAGATATGACAGATGGCTCGGATCACGTTGCGTCAATTGCTCGACCATGCGGCTGAGAACGATTACGGCGTACCGGCCTTCAACATCAACAACATGGAGCAGGCGCTGGCGATCATGGACGCGGCCAACCAGGTCGACGCGCCCGTCATCATCCAGGCCTCGCGCGGCGCCCGCTCCTACGCCAACGACGTCATGCTCAAGCACATGATGGACGCGGTCACCGAAATCTATCCGCACATTCCGGTCTGCGTGCATCTCGATCACGGCAACGAGGCCGCGACCTGCATGACCGCGATCCAGGCCGGCTTCACCTCGGTGATGATGGACGGCTCGCTCAAGGCCGACGGCAAGACCCCGGGCGACTGGAATTACAATGTCGGCGTCACCAAGACCGTGACCGACATGGCCCATCTCGGCGGCATCTCGGTCGAGGGCGAACTCGGCGTGCTCGGCTCGCTCGAAACAGGCATGGGCGACAAGGAAGACGGCCACGGCGCCGAAGGCAAGCTCAGCCACGACCAGTTGCTGACCAATCCGGACGAGGCGGTGAAGTTCGTGCAGGAGACCAAGGTGGACGCGCTCGCGATCGCCATGGGGACTTCTCACGGCGCCTACAAGTTCACCCGCAAGCCTGACGGCGACATCCTCGCCATGAACGTGATCGAGGAGATCCACCGCAAGCTGCCGAACACCCATCTCGTCATGCATGGCTCCTCCTCGGTGCCGCAGGACCTGCAGGACATCATCAACGCCTATGGCGGCAAGATGAAGCCGACCTGGGGCGTGCCTGTTGCCGAGATCCAGCGCGGCATCAAGAACGGCGTGCGCAAGATCAACATCGACACCGACAACCGCATGGCCATGACGGGCCAGATCCGGAAAGTGCTCAAGGACAATCCGGAAGAGTTCGATCCGCGCAAGTATCTGAAGCCGGCGATGGAGGCCATGACGAAGCTGTGCAAGCAGCGGCTCCAGGAGTTCAACACCGCCGGCCAGGCCGCCAAGTTCAAGAAGATCCTGACCCCCGCCGAAATGGCCAAGCGCTACGCCAAGGGCGAGCTGGATCCCAAGGTCGCGTAGGACCGGACACCGCCCTATCCTGGGGGAGTCTCCGCAAGGACGGTGACTGATGGACTCGCGGAGAGTCCCCCTCACCCGGATTTTACGCCAGGCGTCAAATCCGACCTCTCCCCGCAAGCGGGGAGAGCTGAACCGTCACCAGCCGCTCATTTTGTACCCAACCGCCTCCCCGTCCCCTCCCCTGCGACCAACGTTGTCTCGGCAATTGCCCGAGAACGGTCTAACTTCACAGGCAAGGGCAGAATCGTTTTGGGAGGACCTCTCGATGAATCTGACTGAGCTCAACAGGATTGCGACCGCCATGGTTGCCTCAGGCAAGGGTATCCTTGCCGCCGACGAATCCTCCGGCACGATCAAGAAGCGGTTTGACGCGATCGGCGTGGAATCGACCGAAACGAACCGTCGCGACTATCGCGAGATGCTGTTCCGCGCCAAGGAGGCCATGAGCCAGTACATCTCCGGCGTGATCCTCTATGACGAGACGATCTGGCAGGATGCCAAGGACGGCACGCCACTGATCAAGCTGATCGAGAGTAGCGGCGCGATTCCCGGCATCAAGGTCGACGAGGGCACCCAAGCCCTGCCGATGTGCCCGGGTGAAACCGTCACCGTCGGGCTCGACAAGCTCGCCGAACGCTTGAAGAGATATTACGAGCGCGGCGCGCGTTTCGCCAAATGGCGCGCGGTGATCGACATTGCGAGCGGCATCCCCTCGATGACCGCGATCAGCGTCAATGCCCACGCGCTGGCACGTTACGCCGCGCTGTGCCAGGCCGCGCAGATCGTGCCGATCGTCGAGCCTGAAGTGCTGATGGATGGCGATCACGACATCGATCGCTGCTATGAGGTGACGACCCGCGTGCTCAACAAGACCTTCCAGGAGCTGCGCGTGCAGCGCGTCGCGCTCGAGGGCATGGTGCTGAAGCCGAACATGGCGATCTCGGGCAAGAAATGCGCAAAGCAGGCCTCGGTCGAGGAGGTCGCCGAGAAGACGATCCGGCTACTGAAGGCTTGCGTGCCCGCGGCGGTGCCCGGCATCGCCTTCCTCTCCGGCGGCCAGTCGGACGAAGAGGCGACCGCGCATCTCAACGCCATGCACAAGCTCGGTCCGCTGCCCTGGGGCCTGACCTTCTCCTACGGCCGGGCGCTGCAGGCCGCGCCGCAGAAGGCCTGGTCGGGCCGGCCTGAGAATGTTACGGCCGGGCAGAACGCATTCAGTCATCGCGCCCGCATGAACGGCCTCGCCTCCCGGGGCGAATGGCAAAGCAGCCTGGAACAGAAGGCAGCCTAGATCTTGTCGAACAAACCGCCTCCGCCGCGCCCGGCGCCGCGCCTCTATCTCTTGACGCCCGTGGTCGACGATCCCGCCGCGCTCGTCGCCGGCTTGCCCGATCTGCTCGCGGCAGCCGATGTCGCGGCCGTGCTGGTGCGGCTGAAGGAGACCGACCAGCGCACCATGATCTCGCGGATCAAGGCGCTGGCGCCCGTCGTGCAGAATGCGGGCGCGGCCCTGCTCGTCGACGGCCATCCTGAAATCGTCGCGCGCGGCGGCGCCGATGGCGCGCATCTGCCCGGTATCGCCGCGCTGAAAGAGGCGCTGCCATCGCTCAAGCCCGATCGCATCGCCGGCGTCGGCGGGCTGACGACGCGACACCATTCCATGGATGCAGGCGAGATCGGCGCGGACTATTTGCTGTTCGGCGAGCCGGACGCGAAGGGACAGCGGCCCTCGTCACAGGCGATCGCGGAGCGGCTGGACTGGTGGGCCGAGCTGTTCGAGCCGCCCTGCGTCGGCTACGCGATATCGTTGGAAGAGGCTCACGACTTCGCCGCCAGCGGCGCCGATTTCGTGCTGGTTGGCGATTTCATCTGGGTCGATCCGCGCGGGCCCAAGGCCGCGCTGATCGAGGCCGACGGCGCGATCAAGAAGGCCTTCACGGCTGTTGCGGCAGGTCAGAGCTAGCGCCCGGCATGACGCTCCCGCGCATCACCCTTGTGAGCACGCTGCTGCTGGCGACACCCGCGCTCGCGCAGCTCCAGATCACGCCGCCGGCCACCATCCCGAGCCCTGCGGCTGAGAAGCAGAAGCCTAAAGAGCCGGCCAAGGACAAGCCCAAGGTCGCGCCGCACACGATCACCAAGAAGAAGGAAGCCGCGCCAGCGCCCAAGCCGTCGGCTTCGCCGACCCCGGCGCTGCCTGCGACGGTGATCCCCGCACCAGCCCCCGACAATCCCAACGTCGATCTGGTGTTCGGCGCCTATCAGCGCGGCCAGTACAAGACCGCCTTCGAGCTCGCCAGCGCGCGCGCCAAGACCGGTGACGCCAAGGCCATGACCATGCTGGGCGAGCTCTATTCCAATGCCATGGGGATCAGGCGCGACTACGCCAAGGCGATCGAGTGGTACAAGCGCGCGTCCGACGCCGGCGACCGCGAGGCGATGTTCGCGCTCGCCATGCTGCGCATCGCCGGCCGCGGCGGCCCGGTCGACAAGGGGGAGGCGGTCAAGCTGATGGCTTCCGCCGCCAAGCTCGGCGAGCCCAAGGCGGCCTATAACCTCGCTTTGCTCTATCTCGACGGACAGACCCTGCCGCAGGACGTCAATCGTTCCGCCGAGCTGTTGCGCCAGGCGGCCGATGCCGGCTTGCCGGAGGCGCAATACGCGCTTGCGACCTTCTACAAGGAAGGCACCGGAGTGCCGAAGGACCTCGAACGGTCGGTGCGGCTGCTCCAGGCCGCCTCGCTGGCCGACAATGTGGATGCCGAGGTCGAATATGCCATTGCCCTGTTCAACGGCACCGGCACGCCCCAGAACCAGCCCGCAGCCGTCGCGTTGCTGCGCAAGGCGTCCCGCCAGGGCAGCGCGATCGCCCAGAACCGCCTCGCCTGGGTCCTGATCAACGGGATGGGCACATCGGTGGACAAGGTCGAGGGATTCAAATGGCATCTGGTCGCCAAAACCTCCGGCAAGGGCGACCCGGAGCTCGACAAGCGGTTTTCCGAGCTGCCGGCCGACGACCGCGCCAAGGCGGAGGCCGCGGCCAAAAAATGGCTTGGGGCAAAATGACCCGAGGCAATGACTTGACGCAATGACTTGACGTTTGCCCCCTCGCGGGGCAACCCCATCTCCTCAAATGGCGTGGTTCCGCGCCCCTCCCCCGTCAAAGACTGATCTCATGCTGTATTCCGCCACTATCAACGTCATGGTCAAAGCTGCGCGCCGCGCCGGCCGCAGCCTCAAGCGCGATCTCGGCGAGATCGAGCATCTCCAGGTCTCGCTCAAGGGCCCGGCCAATTTCGTCACCCTCGCGGACAAGCGCGCCGAGGAGATCCTCTACCAGGACCTCTCCAAGGCGCGGCCCGGCTACGGCTTCATCGGCGAGGAAGGCGGCACTCGCGAGGGCAGCGACAAGAGCCACACCTGGATCGTCGATCCCCTTGATGGCACCACCAATTTCCTGCACGGGATCCCGCAATTCGCGATCTCGATCGGGCTCGTCCGCGAGGGCACCATCATCGCCGGCGTGATCTACAACCCCGCCAATGACGAGCTCTACATCGCCGAGCGCGGCAAGGGCGTCTTCCTCAACGACCAGCGCCTGCGCGTCGCCGGCCGCCGCCAGCTCCACGAATGCGTGGTGGCCTGCGGCCTGCCCCATATCGGCCGCGGCGACCACGAGGAATTCCGCCGCGAGATGACCGCGATCCAGGACCGCGTCGCCGGCCTGCGCCGCTTCGGCGCCGCCTCCCTCGATCTCGCCTTCGTCGCCGCCGGCCGCCTCGACGGCTATTGGGAGCGCAATCTGCAATCCTGGGACATCGCCGCCGGCATCCTGATGGTACGAGAAGCCGGGGGCACCGTGAGCGACATCGCGACGCCGGGTGATCCGCTGGTCACCGGGCATGTGGTGTGCGGCAATGAGTTCGTGCACGGGGAATTGGTGAAGATTTTGCGGAAGTAGGGGGTAGCGCGACGGCCCGATCTGCGACCTAAGAATCGTCACCGTCGGATTCCTCCTCGCGATACTCTCCGCCGAGGGTCGGGCCCTCGATCATCGTGGCGCCTTTCGACTTGATGACCCGGCGAAGCGGGACCGAGCTCTCACTTCGCAAGACCTCCATCAACTGCTCCGAATGGGTGACGATCCAGATGTCGGCGCGGCCCGATGCCTTGACGATCAGCCGGGCCAGTGGCGCCAGCAGCGACGGGTGCAGGCTTGTCTCGGGTTCGTTCAGCGCGATGAACGGCGGAAGCCGATAGCCCATGAACACCGCGAGCAGGCAAATGTATTTCAGCGTCCCGTCGGACAGCTCATGAGCCCCAAACGGACGCGGCATGTCCTCGAGTTGCAAATCGAATTCACACAGGCCGCTTCGTTCCCATGCGCGAAGCTCAGCGCCCGGGAATGCGTCCTGGATTGCGTCCTGCAAGTCGGTTGCGTCTTCCCTGATGGTATAAAGTGTCGCCAGGGCCGCGGCCAGATCGCTTCCATCGGCACTGAGCGAGGGCGTAGTGATTGCGAGGCAAGGCTTTCGTATCGGTGAGGCCGGATCGGTGCGAAAGTCGTGATAGAAGCGCCAGCCCAGCATCGCGCTTCTGATCAAGTCGATTTCGGGGCACTCCTTGCCGTCTGAAAAGCCGGCAAGCGCGGTCTCGGACGGCAGCACCGCGTCCTTGTGGCTGGTCCATGCGCCGGTATCGCCGCGGAGGCTGACGAGCGAATTCTTCCGCTCCATCAGCAGAACCGGTCGCCTGCCCTGCGTCGCCTCGATACTTTCCGCCTTGATCATCGGCTCGCCGGAAAACGCCGCCTCAACGGGGCCAGGAAATCCGATCTCGATGAAATATCTGAAACGGTCGAATTTGGCGGACAACCGCAATCGCCCGTCTTCGCCGCGTTTGCGGATGCCGGACCAGCAGACCGAATTCAACCCGCCTTCCTCGGCGATTGTCCGTGTGATCCGCCCGCTAGCCGCATCGCGCAACAGCGACAGGGACTTGTAGAGATTGGATTTGCCGACGCCGTTCTCACCGACAAACACGGACAGGGGGTGGATGGGTAGGGAGAGCCGCCGGATGGAGCGATAGTTCGAGATCGCAATGTCGGTCAGACGCATCACATGCTCTCAATCGTCAGGTTGTATGTAGCCGCGCCAGTAGCGAATACACGCCATTCAATCCAGAGATGTAGTCTGGATCGAGCGACCTGGGAAGGCAAGCTCCGCTCGTCATTCCGGGGCGCGCCTCGCACCATAGCTCGCGCTACGCGCGCCCCGGAATGACGGAGAGACGTGTCATTGGCCGGCCCTCACCGGTGCCGGCGGCCCGTACATCTCGCTTTCCCTCCCCACCTTCTCCCTGTCCCCCGCGAGCACACGCTGCACCGAGACGAAGAACACCGGCACCATCAGCAGCGCCAAAATCACCACCGCGATCATGCCGCCCATCACGACGGTGCCGAGCGCTTGCTGGCTGGCGCCGCCGGCGCCGTGGGCGATGGCCATCGGCAGCACGCCGCAGATGAAGGCGAGCCCCGTCATCAGGATCGGGCGGAAGCGCAGGCGGCAGGCTTCGATCGTCGCTTCGACCAGCGGCTTGCCCTCTTTGCGCAGATCCTTGGCGAACTCGATGATCAGGATCGCGTCCTTGGCGGCGAGGCCGATGATGGTGATCAGGCCGACGGTGAAATAGACGTCGTTGGGCAGGCCGCGCAGCATCGCCGCCACCACCGCGCCGACCATGCCGAGCGGCACGGTGAGCAGCACCGCGAGCGGGATGGTCCAGCTCTCGTAGAGAGCGGCAAGGCACAGGAACACCACGAACACGGAGAGTGCCAGCAGGAACGGCGCCTGCGAGCCCGACAGCTTCTCCTGGAGCGACTGTCCGGTCCATTCATAGCCGAAGCCGCGCGGCAGCTTGCCGGCGAGCCTCTCCATCTCGGCGATGGCATCGCCCGAGGTGAAGCCGGGCTTTGCTTCGCCCGAGATGCGAACCGCCGGATAATAGTTGAAGCCGGCGATCTGGGTCGGACCGCGCGCCCATTCGACCGTGGCGAAGGAGGAGAACGGCACCAGCTGGCCATTGCTGTTCTTGACGTTGTAGTTGAGGATGTCCTCGGTCTTCATGCGATCGCGGCTGTCGGCCTGCACCACGACGCGCTGCATGCGGCCCCGGTTCGGGAAGTCGTTGATGTAGTTCGAGCCGAGATTGGTCGAGATCGTGTTGTTGATGTCCTCGAAGGTGACGCCGAAGGCGCCGGCTTTCTCGCGGTCGATCACGAGATTGACCACGCCGGCCTCGGGCAGGCCTTCGACATAGACCTTTTGCAACACGGGACTCGCGTTGGCCTCCGTGATCAGCTGGTCGGCGGCGCGCATCAAGGCCGGATAGCCCTTCTGGCCGCGATCCTGCAGGCGGAACGAGAAGCCGGAGGAGTTGCCGAGATTGTCGATCGGCGGCGGCTGCAACGCCGAGATCTTGGCGTCGCGGATCGAGGCCGACAGATCGCGGTTGATGTCATTGACAACAGCCGCAGCAGACTCCTTCGGCCCGCGCTCCGACCAGTCCTTCAAGGTGATGAAGGCCTGCGCGGTGTTCATGCCCTGGCCGGAGAAGCTGAAACCGGTGAGGAAGGTGACGTTCTCGACACCCGGCCGTTGCGCCAGATATTTTTCCACCTTCTCGATCACGGCCTCGGTGCGGCGGTAGGACGAGTCGGACGGCGTCTGTACGTCGGTGGTGACAAAGCCCTGGTCGTCGACGGGCAGGAAGCCGCCGGGCAGGCTGACGAAGGCCCAGGACAGACCGACCAGCAGCGCAGCATAGACCAGCATCAGGCGGCCGGTGCGCTTGAGCGAGAAGCCGACCGTGCGCGAATAGCCCTCCTTGCCGCCTTCGAGCATGCCGTTGAACCAACCGAACACGCCGCGCCTCGCGTGGCCGTGGCCGGCCGCGACAGGCTTGAGCAAGGTCGCGCACAGCGCCGGCGTCAGGGACAGCGCCAGGAAGGCGGAGAAGCCGATCGCCGCAATCATCGTCACCGAGAACTGGCGATAGATGATGCCGACCGAGCCAGGAAAAAACGCCATCGGCACGAACACCGCCATCAGGACCAGCGTGATGCCGATGATCGCGCTCGTGATCTGCGACATGGCTTTCCGCGTCGCCTCCTTCGGCGACAGGCCCTCCTCGGCCATGATGCGCTCGACGTTCTCCACCACGACGATGGCGTCGTCGACGAGGATGCCGACGGCGAGCACCATGCCGAACATGCTGAGCATGTTGATGGAGTAGCCGGCGAGCAGCAGCGCGGTGCAGGCGCCGAGCAGCGCCACCGGCACCACGACGGTCGGGATGATGGTGTAACGGATGTTCTGCAGAAACAGGAACATCACCACGAATACCAGCACGACCGCCTCGAGCAGCGTCGACAGCACCTTCTTGATCGAGGCCTCGACCACAGGCGTGATGTTGTAGGGGATCTCGTAGGAGATGTTGGCCGGGAAGAAGCGCGACAGCTCCTTCATCTTCGCCTCGACCGCGCTCGCGGTCGCCAGCGCGTTGCCCGTCGGCGACATCAGCACGGAGAGCCCCGCGGTCGGCTTGCCGTCAAGGCGGGTGTTGAACTGGTAGCTGAGACCGCCGACCTCGATCCGGGCGACGTCGCGCAACCGCACGGTCGAGCCGTCCGCGTTGGCACGCAGGATGATGGCGCCGAATTCATCCGGCGAGGACAACTGGCCCTTGACCAGCACTAGCGCAGAGGTGCGCTGGCTCGCGGCCGACGGCTCGGCGCCGATGCTGCCAGAGGCGACTTGTGCATTCTGAGCGGATATCGCCTTGTTGACGTCGTCAGCGGTCAACCCATAGCCGACGAGCTTTGCCGGATCGACCCAGACGCGAAGGCTGCGTTCGGTCGAATAGAGCGTGGCACGGCCAACGCCGGGGATACGGCGGATTTCACCGAGCACGTTGCGGATCATGAAGTCGCCGAGGCCGACTTCGTCGAGACTGCCGTCGGTCGAGTTCAACGTGATGATCTGGAGCACCGCACTCGAGGCTTCCTCGATCAGAATGCCCTGCTGGATCACCGCGCGCGGCAGTCGTGCCTCGACGCGCTTGATGCGGTTCTGCACCTCGACCGAGGCGGCGCTGGTATCGGTGCCCGGCTGGAAGTTCGCTGTGATCTCGACCTGGCCGAGCGAGTCGCTGGTCGATTCGAAATTGAGGATGCCGGAGGCGCCGTTCAGCTCCTCCTCGATCAGCCGCGTGACGCTGTTGTAGAGGTTTTCCGGCGACGCGCCCGGGTAGCTCGTCGAGATCGAGATCGAGGGCGGCGCGATGATCGGATATTGCGCGATCGGCAGCAGCGGGATCGAGATCGCGCCGATCAGACAGATGAACAGCGCGACGACCCAGGCGAAAATCGGCCTGTCGATGAAGAAGCTCGGCATGGGACGTTACCGCGTGGCCTGCTGCGTGTGCCTGACGTCCGCGCTCGCCTCGGCCTCGGACCAGGATTGCGGCTTGACCTTGTCGCCGGCTGCGAACTTCTGGAATCCTTCGACGACGACCTTGTCGCCGGCCTTCAGGCCCTCGGTGACGAACCAGACGCCGTCCTGCACCGAGCCGGTGCGAATCGGCTGCACCGCGATGCGATCGTCGCCCTTGACGACGAACACCTCGCTGCCGCCGCCGCCATTGCGCTGGACCGCCTGCTGCGGCACCGCAATGGCATCGCTATCGAGGCCCTGTTCGATGCGGACGCGGACATACATGCCCGGCAGCAGTTCGCCCCTGGGATTGCGGAACTCGCCGCGCAAGGTCACCTGGCCGGTGTGGGCATCGACCTTGGCATCGGAGAACAGCAATTTGCCGTCCAGCCCATAGGTGGTGTTGTCGTCGAGCACGAGACGCACCTTGGCGGCATCCGCCGCGATGCGATCGAGATCGCCGCTCTCGAAAGCGCGACGCAGCTGATTGAGCTCCGTCACCGACTGGGTGAAGTCGGCATAGACAGGATCGAGTTGCTGCACGGTGGCGAGGTTGGTCTCGTTCTGCACGACCAACGCGCCTTCGCTGACCAGCGCCGCGCCGACCACGCCGTCGATCGGGGCGCGCACGGTCGCATAATCGAGGTTGAGCTTTGCCCGTGCGAGCTCGGCTTTGCGCCCTTCCACTTCGGCCTTGGCCTGTAGCTCGGCGGCGATGGTCTTTTCGTTCTCGGCTTCGGGCGCGGCGCGCTGGCTGGTCAGCGTCGCGATACGGCGCGCCTGCTGCTGCGCCTGCTTCAACGCAGCATCGGCCTTGGCAAGCGCCGCCTCGTTGGCCATCACCTCGACCTCGAACGGACGCGGATCGATCCGATAGAGCGGATCGCCCGCCTTCACCTCGCCGCCCTGGCGAAACAACCGCTCGACCACGATACCTGACACACGCGGCCGCACCTCGGCAACGCGCGTCGGCGAGATCCGACCGGGCAGCTCACGAACCACGGCGCGCGGTTGCGGCTTGACCGTGACGATGCTGACATCGGGCTCGATGGGCTGCGCGGCAGAGACGGCGGACGAAGATTCGTCGCAGGCAGATAGCAGCGGCGCAAAGGCCGCGAGCATCATTGCAACGCATGCCGATCGCGCTCGAATTCCTGACATGAAGTTGAGTGCCCCAAGATTATTGAAACTGATCGAGCGTCGCGCGAGCCCGTTCTGGACCATCATCGCGACTGGTGCCGCCAAAATAGAAGGGACGCGCTGCGACGCAACGGATCGCGCGGGCGGCTCAATGTCACACGCGGCTATGGCGCTGAGTTCAGGCTGATTTTTTGGATTCACCGGATTGTGAGTCAGGTTCCATCATCGCGCGCTGCGACAGAACATCGCGATCAGTCGACCGCCGCCTTCATCCTGTAGTGGCTGACGCCCCACTCCGTTCCGTCGGCGTAACCAAACAGGCCTGCGGTGGCGAGAAAGAACCAGCGCCAGCGCCGCATCCACAGCGCGATGTCCTCGCCGTAGACGTTGCGCAAGGAGGATTCGATCGCGTCGCGATGCGCGTCGAAATTGGCGAGCCAGTCGTTTGCCGTCCGCCGATAATGAGTGCCGCTCCAGCGCCATTCCTTCTCGATCCGGAAGATATCGTCATATTGCCTGACGAGCTGATGGCTCGGCATCACGCCGCCGGTGAAGAAATGCTGCGCGATCCAGTCTTCGCGATTGGTGCGGTCGAAGACATAGGAGCCGGCGCGATGGGTGAAGATGTGCATGAAGAAGCGCCCCTCGGGTGCCAGCCATGATCGCACGCGCGTCATCAGCTCGCGCCAGTTCGTCATGTGCTCGAACATCTCGCCGAGACGATGCGGTCGTACTGGCCCTCCGGCGCGAACACGTTCATGTCTGATGTGACGACGCGCAGGTTCAGCAGGCCGCGCTGCCGCGCGATCTCCTCGACATAGGCGCGCTGCGATTGCGAGCTCGATACAGCCGTCACCTTGGCATGCGGAAACTGCCGCGCGATCCACAGCGACAGCGAACCCCAGCCGCAGCCGAGTTCGAGGATGGTCTGCCCGTCGGCGAGGCTGGCATGCGCGACGGTCTGGCGCAATGCCTCCTCCTCGGCTTCCTGGAGCGGCGTCGCATCGGTCTTGTAGAAGCAGGAGGAGTATTTGCGGTTCGGGCCCAGCACCTGCGCAAAGAAGGACGCAGGCAATTCGACATTCCTGATATCAATGCTAGCAGCGTCCCCGGTGATCGGCCGCAGCATCATCCGGCCGGCGAACGCGGCATCGTCGACCGCATCAAGCGCCGCGAGGCGGGTTGCGGTGCGGGAGCACAGGCCCTGGATTGCGGCGCGGACCACCACGTCGGGCAACGGCACGCGTTCGGCAGTCCCCATGATCGCGGAAACAACGCTCACGCAGCCCCTCCCTGGCCAGGTCCCTGCGGCCGGAAGCAGCACGATGGCCGTGCAAAAGCCGAGCCCGGCCTGCGGGATGCCGAAGTTTTGCAGCCTATGTGGCGTATCAAAGCCCGGTTTCAGCTTTGGGTTCCGCGCCTCCTTCCCGAAATCCGCACATCCGGCGCTTTTTTTGGGCGGGCGCTGTGCCATAGTGTGGGATGCAAGCAAGCTTTCGTAACGGATGATACCGGCCATGCCGCCAGGCGCCTCGCCCCGCTCCTCCCTCAACATCGAGTACACGAAACTATCCTCCCCCAGCGTCTTCCTGGTCCGGATGCTGGTTTTCCTGGTGCTGTGCTCGCTGGTGGGCGTGGTGCTCTACAAGCAGATCATCCAGGCCTTTTTCGCCAACCCCGGGCTGAACGCCCTGATCGGGGCGGTGCTGTTCATCGGCATCGTGCTGGCCTTCCGCCAGGTCATCCGGCTCTATCCCGAGGTCTCCTGGGTCAACAATTTCCGCATCGCCGATCCCGGCCTGGCACCGGCCCGGCATCCCAGGCTGCTCGCGCCGATGGCGATGATCCTGGGCGGTGAACGCACCGGGCGGATGTCGATCACGCAGACGACGATGCGGCATCTGCTCGATTCGATCGCAACCCGCCTGGACGAGGCCCGCGACATTTCCCGCTACATGACGGGGCTGTTGGTCTTCCTCGGCCTGCTCGGCACCTTCTGGGGCCTGATCGAGACGGTCGGCTCGGTCGGCAAGGTGATCGACGGGCTCAAGGTCGGCGGCGATGCCGGCGCGCTGTTCGACACGCTGAAGGAGGGCTTGGCTGCCCCGCTCGGCGGCATGGGCATTTCGTTCTCGAGCTCGCTGTTCGGTCTCGCCGGCTCGCTGATCCTCGGCTTCCTCGATCTGCAATCGAGCCAGGCGCAGAACCGCTTCTACACCGACCTCGAAGACTGGCTCGCCACCACCGTGCGCGAATACGGCAGCGGCGAAGTCGCCACCGTCGCGAACAGTGGCGGCGGCATTGCCAGCGGCGAGCTGCAAGCCGCCGTCGACCGCCTGCGCTCCGTGCTCGAGGAAGGCAGTGCCAGCCGCGGCACCACGGCGGCCATGGCGAGCCTTGCCGAAGCGATCCAGGCGCTGGTCTCACATATGCGCACCGAGCAGCAGATGATCCGCGAATGGGCCGATGGCCAAGGCGAGCAGAACCGCGAGATCCGCCGCCTGCTGGAGCGCATCGCGCGCCAGCCCGAGAAGAGTTAAGCAATCAGCATGTGAGAGGCGAGCATGGCTCTAGCCCGCGGCCGCCGCAGCGAAGGCGCCTTCAACTACTGGCCCGGATTCGTCGACGCGCTGTCGACGCTGGTGCTGTCGATCGTGTTCCTGCTCTCGGTGTTCCTGGTCGTGCAGTTCTTCCTGTCGCAGGAGGTGACCGGCAAGGACAAGGCCCTGGAGCAGCTCAACGCCAAGATCGCCCAGCTCACCGAGCTGTTGTCGCTGGAGAAGCTCGGCAAGCTCTCGCTCGATGACCAGGTCTCGCAGCTCAAGGCCGGCCTCGCCTCGGCCGAGAGCGAACGCGACCGCATGAAGGGCCTCTATGAGGGGCTCGCCAATGCCGGTAACGACGCGCAAGGAAAGACCGCCGAGCTCGGCAAGGCGCTGGACTCGGAGAAAGCGGTCTCGGCGCGGGCGCTGGCGCAAATCGAGGTGCTGAACCAGCAGATCAGCGCGCTCCGCCGGCAATTGGCGGCGCTCGAAGAGGCGTTAGATGCCAGCGAGAAGCGCGACAAGGAATCGCAGAACCGCATTGCCGATCTCGGCTCACGGCTGAACGTGGCGCTGGCGCAGCGCGTGCAGGAATTGTCGCGTTACCGCTCGGAGTTCTTCGGGCGCTTACGCGCCATTCTCGGCAATCGTCCTGACATCCGCGTGGTCGGCGACCGCTTCGTGTTCCAGTCCGAGGTGTTCTTCGACACCGGACAGGCAACGCTGCTGCCGGAGGGCAAGGCCGAACTCGACACGGTCGCGGCCGCGCTGATCGAGCTCGACAAGAAGATCCCGAGCGAGATCGCCTGGGTGCTGCGCGTCGACGGCCACACCGACGTGCGCCCGGTCAACGGCCCGAACTTCAAGTCGAATTGGGACCTGTCGTCGGCGCGCGCGATCTCGGTGGTGCAATATCTGATCTCGCTCGGCGTCCCTGCCCAGCGCCTGGTCGCCGCCGGCTTCGCCGAATTCCAGCCGCTCGACCCAGGCAACACCGAAGAGGCCTATAAGCGCAACCGCCGCATCGAGCTGAAGCTGACGGAGCGGTAGTGAGCGCGCTTCGCCTTCGACCCTATGTGGACTCCGACGAAGCGGCGACGATCGAGCTCTGGCGTCGCACCTGGCAGCAGGCCTATCCGCAGATCGACTTCACTGCGCGCCTTGACTGGTGGCGCGCGCGCTGGCGCAACGAGCTGGTGCCGAAGGCCCAAATCGTGGTCTCGGAACAACATGGCGTACTGACGGGTTTCGTGACCATCGATGCGGACGGTTATCTCGACCAGCTTGTGGTTGACCCCAATCACTGGGGTTCGGATGCGGCGCATCTGCTGGTCGACGAAGCAAAACGCCTGTCACCGTCGGGTGTCACGCTGCTCGTCAACAAGGACAACGCCCGCGCCATCCGCTTCTATGAGCGCAACGGCTTTGCCCATGCCGGCGAGGATGTGAACCCGACATCGGGCCGGCCGGTGCTGAAGATGGTGTGGCGGCCGTGACGGCAAGCAGATGGAGAGGATCGATGCGGCTGAGCGATCTGGCCAAGGGGTCTTCGGTGTTTCTCGGCGTCATCGTCGCCGGCTATGTGTCGACCCTTTATGTCGATCAGCGGCTTGCGGCGCCGTCCAAGACGGCGAGTGAGTCGGCAAGTGAGGCGACCGGTTCGTCTGCACCAACGCGCACTCCTGCGCCGGCCGACAGTCCGGCTCCGGCCAACGGCGGCTCGGCCTGCATCGGCGAGGGCGGCAGCTGGAAGAACTGGCCGTGGCCGAACGTGCCGATGGGCTCGCCGAAGTGTCCGTAAGCGGGCCTACAAACTCCGCTGTCATTCCCCGTGAAGGCGTGGAATCCAGTACGCCGCGGCTTCTCGGTTCATCACTGGTGTCTCGGAGTACTGGATCACCCGCTTTCGCGGGTGATGACACTGTGGGTGGCGAAAGAGCCGGGCCTCACACCCCCTCGAACTGCAATCTCGCCAGCCGCGCATAGAGCCCGTTCGCCGCCACGAGCTCGGCATGTGTGCCGTGCTCGACGATCTTGCCCTGATCCATCACCAGGATGCGGTCGCAGGAGAGAACGGTGGCGAGGCGATGCGCGATCACCAGCGTGGTGCGATGGGCCATCAGCTCTTCGAGCGCGGTCTGCACCAGCGTCTCGCTTTCCGCGTCGAGCGCTGAAGTCGCTTCATCCAGCAGCAAGAGCGGCGCATCGCGCAGGATGGCGCGCGCGATCGCGATGCGCTGGCGCTGGCCGCCGGACAGCGTCACACCGCGCTCGCCGAGTGGCGTGTCAAAGCCTTCGGGCAGGCGGCGGATGAACTCGCTGGCGTGTGCAAGCTCGGCGGCGCGCTCGACCTCGGCGTCATCAGCATCGGGCCGGCCGAAGCGGATGTTCTCGCGGGCGCTTGCGGCGAACACGTTGGATTCCTGCGGCACCAGAGCGATGCGGGAACGGAAGTCGCGCGGGTCGGCTGATTTCACCGGCACGCCGTCGAGCGAGATCGCGCCGCTGCGCGGATCGTAGAAGCGCAGCAACAGATGGAAGATCGTGCTCTTGCCGGCGCCGGACGGGCCGACGATTGCGACCTTCTCGCCGGGCCGGACCGTGAACGACACGGCATCGAGCACTTTCACGTCGGGCCGTGCCGGATAGGCGAAGCTGACGTGATCGAAACCGACCTCGCCGCGTCCCGGCACGGGCAATGCGCGCGGCGACGCGGGTGCCGCAATCTCCGGCTTCACGTGCAGGATCTCGAACAAGCGCTCGGCGGCGCCTGATGCCGCCGACACCTCGCCCCAGACCTCGCTGAGCTGGCCGAGGCCTGCGGCCGCGAAGGCTGCATAGAGCACGAACTGGCCGAGCCGGCCGGGCGTGATCGCGCCCGTGAGCACGTCATGCGAGCCGATCCAGAGGATCGCGACCACGCTGGCGAACACGATGAAGATCACGATGGCGGTGAGAACCGCGCGCGCTTGCGTGGAGGTGCGCGCGGCCTCGTAGGCCTGCTCGACCTCACCGCCGAACCGCTTCGCGGCCAGCCCTTCGCTGGTATAGGCCTGCACGGTGCGGATCGCGCCGACCAGCTCGCCGGCATAAGCCGAAGCATCGGCCAACGTGTCCTGCGCGTTGCGCGACAACCGCCGCACCCAGCGCCCGAACGCGACCAGCGGCAGCACGATCACGGGTATCGCCAGCAGCACGAAGCCTGACAGCCGCGGGCTGGTAATGACCATCATGGCTGCCGCGCCCAAAAACATCATCAGGTTGCGCAGCGCGATCGACACGGAGGCGCCGACCGCGGATTTGATCTGCGTCGTATCGGCGGTGAGCCGCGACACCAGTTCGCCGCTGCGCGCGGAATCGAAGAAGGACGGCGACAGCGACAGCAGGTGCCCAAACACGTCGCGCCGGAGATCGGCGACGATGCGCTCGCCGATCGTCATCACGAGATAGTAGCGCGAGGCGCTCGCGAGCGCGAGCACGGCGACGACCGCGATCATCACCGAGAAGTAGCTGTTGATCAGCGCGATGCCCTCAGGCGTCAGGCCGAAATCGATCATCCGGCGCACCGCGACCGGCACCAGCAGGGTGGTCAGCGCGGCGATCGTCAGCGCGACAAAAGCAAGCGCTGCGCGGCCGCGATAGCGGGCTACGTAAGGCGCGAGGGCCATCAGCGGCCGCAGCCTGGCGCGGCCTTTCTCAGGCTGCTCGATCAGTTCCACCTCGATCGACGGGGCTTCTGCGGGCCTGGTTTCAAGCCGTTCAACTGCGCTCATTGGAATCCGACCAAAAGAGAGACTTCGCTCCACATAGGCCCCAGCAGGAGGCGAGGCAAATACGGGATGTCCCTTAGGGCGGAGGACCCGGTTCCGCTGTTCCGACAATGGCTTGTTTTAGGGGCCCCTGTGCGGTATAGACCCGGCAAATCCGTCATCGATAGTCACTCAAGCAAGGCGCCGGGCGCCCCAGGAATTGCCATGAAAGCCGAAATTCATCCGGATTATCATACGATTAAGGTCGTCATGACCGACGGAACCGAGTACCTGACCCGCTCCACCTGGGGCAAGGAAGGCGACACGCTGAACCTCGACATCGACCCGAAGTCGCACCCGGCCTGGACCGGCGGCAATGCCCAGATCATGGACCGCGGCGGTCGCGTTTCGCGGTTCCAGAAGAAGTTTTCGGGCTTCCTCAAAAAGGATTGATCCGGCCGCAGGGCTGGAGACGAAAACGCCCCCGGGAGACCGGGGGCGTTTTCGTTTTTGGGGCTTCTCGTCATTGCGAGCGAAACGAAGCAAATCCAGGCTGTCTCCGTGGAGGCGGTCTGGATTTGCTTCGTCGCAAGAGCTCCTCGCAATGACAGGAGGCGACCTTACCGCTCGAACGCGGCCTTCAGCGCGTTGAGCTGCGGCACCAGCGGATTGCCGATGGCGATGTGGTCGGCCGGCGGGGTGTGGATGGTGGTGTCGAGCCGGCGCACGCGGGTCTGCAGGCTCATCGAGCGATCGATCAGGTCCTGCAGCTGCGTCGGCAGCTTCTCGATCGTGTCGGGGGGGCCGGGATCGGCGGCGCTGAGCTTGACCTTGGTCTTCTCGCGATTGGCCTGAACCAGCGTCATCTCGCCTTCCTTCACCGCGCGATGCAGCAACAGCCAAGAGGCGAGCTGCATCAGGCGCGTGGTCAGGCGCATGCTCTCGGTCGCATAGGTGAGGCTGACGGCGCGGTCGAGCGCCTTGGCCTCGGTCCGGCCGGCGCCGTCGAGATAAGCGGCGGTCTCTTCGACGAGATCCATGCCCTCGCGGAACAGCAGGCCGAATGCTGCGGAATTGGTGAACCGCTCGCTGAGTTGAACGAGAGCACCTTCGGCTTGCAAACGTTCCATGGTTAACGCCCCTTACGCAACTGTTTACCTGTCCGGCTTTGGCGCCGGCTTATGATGAACAAATCATTGCGCGAGCGAACCGCGGAGTCCAGCGGCAAGCGCGGATATGGTTTCTGTGGGTCATTCCCGGGAATTCAATCAGGAACAGACGCAAAAAAGAGCCGCCGGAGACCGGCGGCTTTGAAAGTTGATAACAGGGAGGCGTCAAACAGAGTGGACAGGAGCCACTCGGTGTCCAAACGAGGACAGTTCGAGTCATAAACTCGAAAGCTTAATGGCGTGTAAACGAACGAATTTTTTGAGGGTTCGTTAGCCATGTCGGTCACTGGCCGAGCGGGGCGCGCTCCGCCGGCAGAAAGGGAGTTTCTCGGCCTATGACTTGAAAATACTGTTCGCCGCATCGCGGGAGGCGCGCTTCTTGGTGGCGGCTTCCTCCAGCCTGACGATCTCGGTCTTCAGCAGAGCGACGCGCTCGGTCAGTTCCTCGACCGACAACAGTGAGAGATCCTGTCCGATCTCATGGCTGACTTTCTTCCGCGGGCGGTCGTCGTCTTCCGTCGGCATGTCGTTCCTCCTGCGTTCGCGGATCACACGGGTGAGGCGGTTGCCAGCCCGGACTGCGCTGGCTAAGCAAAGGCCTCCTTCCCCTCGCACCTTTGCTCAAGGACACATCATGGACAAGCTGCCCGCGCAAATGACCGTGGTCGCCATCTCCAAACCCGGTGGACCCGAAGTGCTGGTGCCGGAACAACGGGCCCTGCCGCAGCCCGGTCCTGATGAAATCCTGGTGAAGGTGCAGGCCGCCGGCGTGAACCGGCCCGACGTGGCGCAGCGTTCCGGTGCCTACCCGCCGCCGCCCGGCGCCAGCGATCTGCCCGGCCTCGAAATCGCAGGTGAAGTGGTCGCCGTCGGCAGCAACGCCAAGCGGCACAAGATCGGCGACATCGTGATGTCGCTCGTCGCCGGCGGCGGCTATGCGCAGTACTGCATCGCGCAGGACGCCCAGGCCATGAGCGTGCCGCCGGCGCTCTCGATCAACGAAGCCGGTGCGCTGCCGGAAACCCTGATGACGGTCTGGCACAATGTGTTCGAGCGCGGCGGCCTGAAGGCCGGCGAGACGCTCCTGATCCATGGCGGCTCCTCCGGCATCGGAACGATGGCGATCCAGCTTGCGAAAGCGTTCGGCGCAAAAGTGTTCGTCACCGTGGGATCGCAGGACAAGATCGATGCGTGCCTGAAGCTCGGTGCCGATCGCGCGATCAATTACAAAACCGAAGACTTCGTCGCCGTGGTGAAGGAAGAGACCGACAAGGTCGGCGTCAATTTGATCCTCGACATGGTCGCCGGCGACTATGTCGACCGCAACTATGATGCAGCCGCGGTCGATGGGCGAATCGTGCAGATCGCAACCCTCAACGGCCCCAAGGTCAGCGTCAACATCGCCAAGGTGATGGTGAAGCGATTGACCCATACCGGCTCGACCTTGCGCCCCCGTAGTAATGCGGACAAGGCCGCGATGGTGGCTGCCATTGAAGCGAAAGTGATGCCGCTGTTGCGCGCGGGCCGGATCAAGCCGCTGATGGACAGCGCTTTCCCGCTGGAAAAGGCCGCCGACGCACATCGGCGCATGGAGACCTCCGCACATATTGGCAAAATTGTGTTGGAGGTCTAGGCCGTTGACCCACCAAGCGAGGCGGAAACCCTTTGATTTTCCTCGCTTTCGTGGCATCTATCGCCAGCTGCCGAACCACTTCCGTCCGGTCTGAAATCGCATTTACGTGCCAGCCTTCCTGCACGCAGAGTTTGCGTCGAACGCGGAGAACTGACCTTGCGTCTGATCAGGTGCCTCGCGCCCATCGCGCTGGGCCTCATGATTCTTGTCGCCATTCTTGTCGCCGCGTCGCCTGCACGCGCGCTTGACGCTGTCAGCGTCCGCAGCGACGCGCCCGCGATCGACCTCACCGGCGTGCTCGAGCACCAGCGCAGCGATTCCGACCGCATCCAGGTCTCCACCGCGCCCGGCACCGACGGCATCGTCCGCCGCATCGAGGTGCGCGCCCGCGAAGGCGGCCAGAACTGGGTGGTGTTCGCGCTCGCCAACAACACCGACGACCAGCTCGATCGCCTGATCGTCGCCCCGCATTACCGCATCGTGTCCTCGGGCCTGTTGTGGCCCGACCTCGGATTGTCGCGTATCGCCACCATCACGCCCTCGACCGGCGACCGGCCGGAGCGGCAGGAAAGTCCGACCGCCGACGTCTTCCGTGTCACGCTCGATCCCGGCGCCGTCATCACGTTCGTTGCCGAACTGCGCACCGACAAGCTGCCGCAGCTCTATCTGTGGGAGCCGGAAGCCTACAAGGACAAGGTCAACTCGTTCACGCTGTACCAGGGCATCGTGATCGGCATCTCCGGGCTTTTGGCTCTCGTTCTCACCATCTTGTTCGTGGTGAAGGGCAGCATCATGTTCCCCGCCGCCGCGGCGCTGGCCTGGGCGGTGCTGGTCTATATCGGCGTCGACTTCGGCTTCTGGGGCAAGGTGCTCGACATGTCGAACAACGCCGAGCGCATCTGGCGCGCGGCGGGTGAAGCGATATTGGCGGCGACGCTGCTGGTGTTCCTGTTCGCCTATCTCAATCTCAGTCGATGGCATGTGCGCTACTCGCACATCACGGTGGGCTGGCTCGCCTTCCTGGGCTCGCTGGTCGCGCTCGCACTCTTTGATCCGGCCGTCGCGTCCGGCATTGCGCGCATCTCGCTGGTGCTGATCGCCTTCGCCGGTTTCGCGCTGATCGTCTATCTCTCCACCCACGGCTTCGACCGCGCGGTGCTGCTGATCCCGACCTGGTTCCTCCTCGTGGTCTGGGTGGTCGCGGCCGGCATGACGGTCGCGGGCTCCGTCACCAACGACATCGTCGGCCCTGCCCTGCTCGGCGGCCTCGTGCTGATCGTGATGCTGATCGGCTTCACGGTGATGCAGCACGCCTTCGCCGGCGGGGGCGCCACCACCGGCATCGTCTCCGACATCGAGCGCCGCGCGCTGGCGCTGGCCGGTTCCGGCGATCTGATCTGGGATTGGGACGTGTCCGCCGACAAGGTTTTTACCAGCCCCGAGACGGAAGCCCTGCTCGGGCTGAAGCGCGGCACGCTGGAAGGTCCGGCGGCCTCGTGGCTCGAAGTGCTGCACCCGCTCGACCAGGATCGTTTCCGTGCCGCGCTCGACAGCGTGCTCGACCAGCGCCGCGGCCGACTGGTGCAGGATTTCCGCCTGCGTACCCCCGACGGTCACTTCATGTGGTTTGCGCTGAAGGCGCGCCCGGTGGTCGGCTCCGACGGCGAGGTCTCGCGCGTGGTGGGCACACTCACCGACGTCACTGACCTGCGCAACGCCGAAGAACGCATGCTGCACGATTCCGTGCACGACAATCTGACCGGTCTGCCCAACCGCAAACTGTTCATGGATCGCTTGGGTGCCGTCGCCCATTTCGCCAAGTCGATGCCGACACTGCGGCCGACGCTGATGGTGATCGACCTCGACCGCTTCAAGCAGGTCAACGATTCCGTCGGCATCGCAGTCGGCGATTCCATCCTGCTGACGCTGGCCCGCCGCCTCACCCGCATCCTGAAGCCGCAGGACACGCTGGCGCGCCTCGCCGGCGACCAGTTCGGCCTGATCCTGCTCTCGGAGCAGGACCCAGCGCGGATCACCAATTTCGCCGAGACCATCCGCAAGACCATCCGCGCGCCGATCGCCTTCAACGATCGCGAGATCTTCCTGACCGCCTCGATCGGCATGGCGCTGTCCGATCCGCAAACCCAGCTCACGGACGAGATCATCAAGGACGCCGAGCTTGCGATGTATCACTCCAAGCGCATCGGCGGCGACCGGATCGACGTCTACAAGCCCGCGATGCGCGCGCGAAAGACCGACCGCCTGACGCTGGAGAGCGAGTTGCGCCGCGCCATCGAGCGGCAGGAGCTCACCATCCTGTACCAGCCGATCGTCCGGCTCGAGGATCGCTCGGTCGCCGGGTTCGAGGCGCTGGCGCGCTGGGACCATCCGAAACTCGGGCGCATGGCGCCGTCGGAATTCATCACCATCGCGGAAGAGACCGGCCTGATCGTCGACCTCGGCATGTTCGTGCTCGACCAGACCGCCAAGCAGCTCTCGATCTGGCAGCGCGCGATGCGCTCGCGCGAGCCGATCTTCGCGAGCGTCAACGTGTCGTCACGTCAGCTGCTGCGCCATGACCTCATCCACGATATCCGCACTGTGCTGTCGCGCTCCTCGGTGGCGCGCGGCACGCTGAAGCTGGAGCTGACGGAATCGCTGGTGATGGAGAATCCGGAGCATGCCGCGCAAATGCTGACGCGGATCCGCGAACTCGGCACCGGACTGTCGCTCGACGATTTCGGCACCGGCCATTCCTCGCTGGCCTACCTTCAGCGCTTCCCGTTCGACACCATCAAGATCGACCAGTCCTTCGTCCGCACCACCAATCGCGGCACCCGGCCGGTGATCCTGAAGTCGATCATCGCGCTCGCGCATGATCTCGGCATGGACGTGGTGGCTGAAGGCGCCGAGACCGATTCCGACGCGGTCGAGCTGTATCAACTGGGCTGCGAATACGCGCAGGGCTTTGCCTTCGGCGAGCCCATGGACGCGGACGCGGCGATGCGCCTGCTGACGGAAGTGCGGCTGGAAGCGGCGAGCTGATCTCGCCGCGCATGACGATACTGCGCGCGCCGCCTACCCCAGCCTGCGCCCATCCTTCTTCATCTTCGTGAACCGCACGCTCTGGCCATCAGGCATCCGGACCGCCTTGAAGCCCGCGGCGAGGCAGGCTTCGCGCTGGGGCATCTGGATGTCGGGACTGCGCAGGCTATCCCACCATGACGCACGGTTGGCCGCCCGCGGCAGCGCCGCGCCGATGATCTCCTCGATCTGCTCAAAGGTCAGCACGAATTCCATCTGCTTCTGCCGCATGAGGTAATCGCGTAGCGCATCGTAATCGTTCACTGTCGTCCTCTGCATTTTTCCGCGGCGGTTTGCGCAAAACCGATACCGGGGGAAACCAATTCTTAACTCATCGGCGCAGCGCCGTCGCGGTTTAAACACTACGCAAGCTTTCAGGCGCATCCGTTAAGGTCGGGAGCAAAGGATGCTGTCTGGATGGCGCGAAGCCACGGCCCGCCGGCCCTGGCGTATTTCGGCGAAGCTGCTGATCATCTCGTCCGTCGTGACGGTGATCGGCTTTTCCGCCATTTGCGTCAACGTCATGCTGGACATGCGCCGCGGCGAAGAGGCACTGGCCCGCCAGACGCTGGAAAACCTGGCCACGACCATCGAGGCCGACATCAGCCGCAACGTCGAGATCTACGACCTGTCGCTGAAGGCCGTGGCCAGCAACATGCTGCTGCCCGAGATCGCGACGGTCAGCAGACCGATCCGGCAATTGATCCTGTTCGACCACGCGACGACCGCCAAGCATTTTGGCGCCATTCAGGTGTTCGACGCCGACGGCGGGCTGACCATCGACGCATCCACGCTCGACCCGGTTCCGGAGAACCGCGCCGACGAGGAGTATTTCAGGGTTCATCGCGACAACCCCAATGCGGGGCTGTTCATCAGCCGCCCGATGCTGTTTCGTGGCGCCTATGCCATCGTGCTGAGCCGGCGCGTCAGCGATCAGGACGGCGGCTTCATGGGCGTCGTCGCCGGCTCGATCCGCTTCAGCTATTTCCACGAGTTGTTCGAGCGCCTGAGCCTCGATCCTGAAGACACCATCACCGTGCTCAAGCGCGACCGCACCATCATGATGCGGCGCCCGTTCGATCTCGACGTGATCGGTAGGAACCTGGGCGACCGGTCGAACTGGAAGCCGGAAATTCTCAAGGAAGCGCGCTCCTACGCGGGACAGGGTCCGGTGGACGCGACGCCGCGCCTTTATGTCCGTAGCACCAGCATCACCACCCCCCTGTACGTCGTCGCGGGCAAGCCGCTCAGTGCCGTATTCGCGCTCTGGCAAAGGGAGGCCTATCGCATCGGCGCGGTGGTGCTGGCGCTGATCCTCTTCGTGCTGGCGTCGACGTTGGTCCTCGCCCGCGAGATCAGCCGGCGCGCGGACGCCGAGAGCAGGCTCGAGGAGATGGCGACGACCGACGCGCTCACGGGCCTGCGCAATCGCCGCAAGTTCGACCAGGTCATCGACACCGAATGGCGGCGCGCCGCGCGGCAGAAGTCAGAGGTCGCGCTTCTCATGATCGATGCCGATCATTTCAAGGCGTATAACGACACGTTCGGCCACCAGGCCGGCGACCAGTTGCTGGTCGGCATCGCCATCTGCATCTCCGATTCGGTGCGCCGCGCCGGCGACTGCGCCGCGCGCTATGGTGGCGAGGAATTCGCGGTGCTGCTGCCGAACACGTCGGCCGCCGACGCGTTCAAGATTGCCGAGACCATCCGCGCCAAGGTGCTGGGCTGGTCTGATGGCGGGGCGGGATCGACCGTCTCCTGCGGCATCGCGAGCCTCGCGCCGACCAGCGGCATCGACTGGTCCGTGCTGGTCGCCGCCGCCGACAAGGCGCTCTATGCCGCGAAAGCCGGTGGACGGAATCAATCGGTGGTGGCTAGCCTGCCCAAGCTTTCGCTGGTGGCATGAGGCCTACTCTCTCGGCGTCATTGCGAGGAGCTCTTCGCGACCAAGCAATCCAGACTTCCTCAGCGAATAGATTCCTGGATTGCTGCGCTCCGCTCGCAATGACGGGCGCCCTACTGCCCCAGATACTTCTTCATCTCCGCGATCAGCCCCTCGCGCAATTCCGGCCGCTTGAGGCCATAGGCGATGTTGGCGCGGAGGAAACCGGGCTTGGAGCCGCAATCATGCCGCTCGCCCTCGAACTCGACGCCGTAGAACTTTTGCGATCTGGCGAGGCCGATCATGGCGTCGGTGAGCTGAATCTCGCCGCCGGCGCCGCGCTCCTGGGTCTCCAGGATCTTGAAGATCTCCGGCTGCAGGATGTAGCGGCCGGTGATCGAGAGGTTGGAGGGCGCGGTGCCCTTGGCCGGCTTCTCGACCATGCCGTCGACCTCGAACATCTTGCCGGTGCGCTTTCCGACGCCGCAGATGCCGTATTGGTGCGTGAGATGGTCGGGCACGGCCTCGACCGCGATCAGGTTCGATTTCTCGCCGAGGGTGGCAGCGGTCTCGATCATCTGCTTCAGGCACCCGGGCGAATTGAGCACGAGTTCGTCGGGCAGCAGCACCGCGAACGGCTCGTCACCGACGATGTCGCGCGCGCACCAGACCGCATGACCGAGGCCGAGCGGCGCCTGCTGGCGCGTGAAGCTGACGGCGCCGGCGTCCGGCTGGTTCTGCGCCAAAATCTCCTGCTCGGCCTTCTTGCCGCGTGCAGCGAGCGTGGCGTCGAGCTCGAACATCCTGTCGAAATGATCTTCGATGACATTCTTGTTGCGGCCGGTGACGAACACGAAGTGCTCGATGCCGGCTTCCCTCGCCTCGTCATAGACGTACTGGATCAGCGGCTTGTCGACGATGGTGAGCATTTCCTTCGGCATTGCCTTGGTGGCGGGCAAGACGCGGGTGCCGAGGCCGGCGACGGGAAATACGGCTTTGCGGATTTTCATGTGATTGATCGAATACCCTTGAGCGTACGTGAAAGAAGCAATGGCATCTTGCTAGCTGGTTTGCAGCCGGTAACAAAGGCGGATGTTGGGCCCGCCCCGTCGAATTGAGAAAAGGCCGGCAGCGAAATTTCACTTTTCTTAAGATATTGGCAACCGTAACGAGGCCTCCTGATGGCTGATTTTTGGCTGGACGGGTGTGACATGGTGCGATCGCTGGCAGGGTTGGCAAAACGGGGGGGATCTCTTGGCGGCGCAACAATGATTGCGGCCGCGCTGCTGTTCCCCGTGTCCGCGCATGCTCAGGGACAAAACGGCCTGTCTAACCTGTTCGGCGGTATTTTCTCAGGCTCGAACCCGTCGCAACCCGCACCCGGCCCAGGCGGCATCCAAACCGGACCTCAGCCCTGGAGCGGCGAAGACGGTGCCTCCGGCCATCCGCTGATGACGGCGGCTGCGATCCGCGAGGCGGCGGGCAATTTCGACAATTGCGTCGCTGGCATGTGGCCCGATGCCGCACGCCGCGGCATCACGCAGGAGAATTTTCAGCGCTTCACCGCCGGGCTTGCGCCCGACCTGCGCATCATGGATCTCATGGATTCGCAGCCGGAATTCTCCAAGTCGATCTGGGACTATCTCGACATCCTCGTGAACGACAACCGCCTCGCCAAGGGCAAGGAAGTTCTCGCCACCTACAAGGCGCAGTTCGATGCCACCGAGAAGGCCTATGGCGTCGACCGCTATATCATCGCCGCGATCTGGGGCATCGAGTCCAATTATTCGACGCAGATGGGCGACCGCAGCGTGCTGCAATCGACCGCGACGCTCGCCTGCATCGGCCGCCGCCAGGCTTATTTCAAGGACGAGTTCCTCTCCGCGCTGGAGATCCTCAACCGCGGCGACCTGCGCCCTGAGCAGATGCGCGGCTCCTGGGCCGGTGCATTCGGGCCGACGCAGTTCATGCCGACCGCGTTCAAGCGCTATGCCGTGGACGGTGACGGCGATGGACGGCGCGATGTCGTCGACGATCCAACCGATCTGATCGCCTCCACTGCCAACAATCTGAAGAAGGACGGCTGGCAGCCCGGCGAGACCTGGGGCTACGAGGTCGTGGTGCCCCAAGGCTTCAACTACATGCTGGCCGACCGCGCCAAGATGATGACGATCGCGCAATGGGAGAAGCTCGGGCTCAAGCGGGCGACCAACCAGCCCTTCCCGCATCCGGCCGAGAAAGCGTATCTGCTGGCGCCCGCCGGCGCCCAAGGACCAGGCTTCCTGATGCTGCAGAATTTTCGAGTCATCATGAAATACAACCCGGCCGAGGCCTATGCGATGGCGATCGGCCATTTCGCCGATCGCCTGCGCGGCGGTCAGCCCTTCGTGCAGCCGTGGCCCCGGCAGGAGCGGGAGCTATCGCGGACCGAACGGCTGGAACTGCAGCAGCTTCTGGCCCAGCGCGGCTTCTACAAGGGCACTCCGGACGGCCAGTTCGGCGGCCAGACCCGGGACGCCCTGCGCAACTTCCAGGCCTCGATCGGGCTGCCTGCTGACGGATTTGCCACCGCCGACGTGCTGGACCGGCTGCGCGGGCGGTAAAAAACGCGGCGAAACTAACCCTGATCAGGGATTTTGGCGGCCCGGCGGTATTTTCCCTAGGAATCTGCAAGAGAACTTGCCCGTTTGGCGCCCGATTCCGTTATTATATCGACCTGTCTCCAGACCCTTGCGCGCGCCCGAGATCGCATGCCGAAGCCAAAATCCTTTTTCAAGGCGGTGACCGAGACCGGCCCGCTGATCGCGCTCGGGACGGCGCTTGCGATCATGGTCGGGGTCGCGGGACCGGCTGCCGCGCAGTTCTTCAGCTTCCCCGGATTCGGCAGGCCGCCGCCGCAGCGGTCTGCACCGCCGCCACAACGTGGTGGCGGCTGGTTCGGTGGCGACTTTTTCACGCCATTCCAGCAGCAGCCGCAGCCGCAGGCCCCGCGCCAGGATTTTTCACGCGCCCCGGCCCCGGCCAAACGCGAGACGGTTGCCGACAAGAACGTGCTGGTGATCGGAGACGCCATGGCCGACTGGCTCGCCTATGGCTTGGAGGATGCCTACGCCGAGCAGCCCGACATGGGCGTGATCCGCAAGCACAGGACAACGTCAGGCCTGATCAAGTACCAGCCGAAGGGTGAACCCTCGGACTGGGCGGCGGCCGCGAAGGGCATCCTGGAAACCGAGAAGCCTGACGTCATCGTCGTCATGCTCGGCCTCAACGACCGCATCGCGATCCGTGAAACGATCGACAAATCCGACAAGCCTGCCGACAAGGACAAGAAGAACGACAAAGGCGCGCGCGCCAAGCAAGGAAAAGGTGACGCAAAACCTGGCGACGCCAAGTCCGATACCGCCAAGTCCGATACCGCCAAGTCCGATACCGCGAAGTCCGATACCACGGCAGCCGATGACAAGGCGGCAGCAGATCCCGACCTGCCGCAGGACGACGCCGAAAACGCCGACGCGCCGGTCGCCGCGCCCGGAAAGACACGCAACCCGAACGGTGTCTACGAATTCCGCGACGACCACTGGGTCGAGCTCTACAGCAAGAAGATCGAGGAGCTCGCGAACGTCCTCAAGGCCAAGGGCGTGCCGGTGCTCTGGGTCGGCCTGCCTGCGATTCGCGGGCCGAAGGGCACCGCCGACATGCTGTTCCTGGATTCGCTCTACCGCGAGGGCGCGGCCAAGGCCGGCATCACCTATGTCGATGTCTGGGACGGCTTCGTCGACGAAGCCGGCCGCTTCCTGCAGAAGGGCCCCGACTTCGAAGGACAGATCCGCCAGCTGCGCAGCTATGACGGCGTCTACTTCACCAAGCCGGGCGCCCGAAAACTTGCCCATTATGTCGAGCGCGAAATCACGCGCCTCTTGGCCGGACGTTCCGGCCCGATCGCGCTGCCGAGCGAGCCCGCAACGCCCGACACCAACGCCGAGCCCGGCAAACCCGCGCCGCGGCCGCTGGCCGGGCCGATCGTGCCGCTGGTCGCAGCCTCGATCTCGACCGATCAATTGCTGGGGGGACCGGGCACGCGCCCCGCCGCCGTCGATGCGCTCGCCGCAAGAACGCTGGTGAAGGGCGAGCCGCTGGCCGCGCCCGCCGGCCGTGCTGACGATTATGCCTGGCCGCGCCGTGAAGTCGGCCGCGAGCAGGCCAAGGGCGATACGCCAATGGCGGCAACGACGCCTGATGGGGGCGCTGCGGCCGCCGTCGCGCCCGGCACGCCCGCCGCGATCGCGCCGCTCAAGCCGCCGGCAGCGAAGAAGCCTGCGCCGCCGCAACAGCCGGCACAGGCCGCGCCATCCTTGCGCGATTTCTTCGGCTTCGGCTCGCCACAGCCCGCGCCGCGTCAACTGGCACCTGCACCGCGCAACCCGAATCCTGCGATCCCGCGTCCGCCGGGCAATGTCGGGCGGGCGGCGGAAGTGCTTCGGTAATTGGCTCCGTGTCCCGGACGCAGCGCAGCACCTCTTGGTGATGCGACAGAGCCGGGACACAGCCTCTCACAACATCACAAAAGAACGCCAACATCACAAAAGAATGCGCCCCGGCTCTGCGCAGCAGCGCTTTTGGCGCTGCAGCGCGTTCCGGGGCACGAGAGCGCGTGTTTATCGCTCAGCCGTAATAGCGCCAGCGCTGCGGCGGTCTACGTGCGGGGCGCGACATCAGGAGCGCGAGCGCGAAGCCGATGCCGCCCGCAACGAGCAGCGCGCCGAGCGGGTTGTCCTGGACCTTCTGCGCGATCGCCTTGGAGCCATCCCGGAAGGTCTCGCCGCTGTTGTCATAGGCATCCTTGGCGTAGCTGGTGGCGGTGTCCGCCGCATCACGCACGGCGTCCTTGGCCTGGCCGTAGAGATTCTGCACGGTGCCGGCCGCTTCGCGGGCCTTGCCCGACGCCTGGGTTTGCCCATCGCCAGCGAGATCACCGACGGCGCCTTCTGCGCGTCCAGCGAATTCCTTGGCCGATCCGACGATCCTGTCCTTGTCCATGATGCTCCTCCTCGGGGGTCTGCCCATGTAACCGATCAGGAGGAGCGCAGTTCCACGGCCACCGAGAGTTTGGCCTAGAGAATGAGCCCGCCATCGACCACGAGTGTCTGTCCGATCATGTACGACGACAGCGGCGAGGCCAGGAACAGCGCGGCGCCCGCCATGTCGGACGGCGTGCCCAATCGCCGCAGCGGAATGCGTGACAATGCGGCTTCGCGCCGCTTGGGATTGTCGGTCGTCACCTTCGTCATCTTGGTGTCGACAAGGCCGGGCGCGATGCCGTTGACGCGGATGCCGTCCTCGGCCCACGCCTCGCCCAAGGTCCGCGTCAATCCGACCGCGCCGGTCTTCGACGCATTGTAGGCGGGATTGCCCATGGTGGAATGGTAGGCCGCGGTCGAGGACACCATGATCAGTGCGCCCCTGGAATGCCGCAACATGGAATGAAAACGCGTCGCACACGCCATCAGACTCATCAGATTGACCTCGACGACCGTGCGGAAGCCCGTCATCTCGAATTCGCCACGGCGATAGAGCACTGCGCCCTGCGCGAGCACCAGGATATCGAGCTTCTCGAATGACGGCTTGAACGCTTCGACGGCGCCGGGGTCGCTGACGTCGAGCTGCGTATAGGCAAGACCCGTGAGATCGGAGCCCTCCTCCGCCTGATAGTCCGCTGCGCGAGCGCGCGTGCCGCACACCGCAACATCGGCGCCCCTCGCGCGAAAGGCCTGCGCGATGCCGTTGCCGATGCCGCTGGAACCGCCGACGACCAGCAGCTGCTTGCCAGAGAAATCGAGCTCGTTCGCCATCGCGGCCTCCCTTTTGTTTTGCTCGTTTGACTGTTTTGCTTGTTTGACTGTTTGCTTGTTTGACCTGTCTGGGGATCGATGCCAGCCTCGTCAATCTCATAACAAGAAGCAAGAGATCGCGAGGAAACAGCATGTCCGAATTCAAAGAGCTCAGCCGCTCCGTGAAAGGCCTGACCGTTCTCGTCACCGGCGCGGCGAGCGGCATGGGGCGCGCGACCGCGCGCGTGTTTGCGGCTGAAGGCGCCAACGTTGCCGTCACCGACTATGACGAGCAAGGGGCACATGCGGTTGCGAAGGAGATCGCGGCGAGCGGTGGGTCGGCGAAAGCGTGGAAGCTCGACGTCGCCGATGGTGGCGAGATCAAGCGCGTGGTCAAGGATGTCGCAGCGCATTTCGGCGGCCTCGATGTCCTCGTCAACAATGCCGGCATCTCCGTGCGCGTCGCGATCGATGATGAAGGTTACGAAGATGCCTGGGCCAAGGGCATCGCTGTGATGCTGACGGCGCATCCGCGCATCATCCGCGCCGCGCTGCCGCACTTGCGCAAGTCGAAGTCCCCGCGCATCGTCAACATCGCCTCGACCGAGGCGCTCGGCGCCACCGCGCTCCACAGCCCCTATTCGGCCGCGAAGGGCGGTGTCGCGAGCCTCACGCGCTCGCTCGCGGTCGAGCTTGGCCGCGAGGGCATCACCGTGAACTGCATCTGCCCGGGCCCGATCCGCACCGCGATCACCGACCGCATCTCCGAGGAGCACAAGACCATCTACGCCAAGCGCCGCACCGCACTCGGACGTTATGGCGATCCCGAGGAAGTCGCACATATGGCACTGAGCCTGTGTCTTCCGGCGGCGGCGTTTCTGACCGGTGCGGTGATTCCTGTCGATGGTGGCCTGATGGCCCGAAACGCGTGAGAGCCATGCGCAGGGAGCGTTGACATCATCAAGCGCGGGAGTAGCTTTTTCATCGACAGAGCGGGAGCAACCGCTCGCGGTTCGCGGGAGAGACGCCATGACGATCGCCATCCGGCAGCTTCAGAAGCATTTTGTCGGCGAGGTTTCCGGCCTCGACCTGCGAAAGCCTCTCACACCGGATGAGGCGCGCGACGTCGAGGCCGCCATGGACACATACGCGGTGCTCGTCTTCCACGACCAGGACATCACCGACGAGCAGCAGATGGCTTTTGCGCTGAACTTCGGTCAGCGCGAGGACGCGCGCGGCGGCACCGTGACGAAGGAGAAGGACTATCGGCTCCAGTCCGGCCTCAACGACGTCTCCAATCTGGGCAAGGACGGCAAGCCACTGGCGAAGGACAGCCGCGCGCATCTGTTCAATCTGGGCAATTGCCTGTGGCATTCCGACAGCTCGTTCCGTCCGATCCCGGCAAAATTCTCGCTGCTGTCGGCGCGCGTAGTGAACCCGAAAGGCGGCAACACCGAGTTCGCCGACATGCGCGCGGCCTATGACGCGCTCGACGACGAGACCAAGGCGGAGATCGAGGACCTCGTCTGCGAACACTCACTGATGTATTCGCGCGGATCGCTCGGCTTCACCGAATATACCGACGATGAAAAGATCATGTTCAAGCCGGTGCTGCAGCGGCTGGTGCGGACCCATCCCGTGCATCGGCGCAAGTCGCTGTATCTGTCATCGCATGCCGGCAAGATCGTCGGCATGAGCGTGCCGGAGGGACGGCTCTTGCTGCGCGACCTCAACGAACACGCAACGCAGCCTGAATTCGTCTATGTCCATAAATGGAAGCTGCATGATCTCGTGATGTGGGACAACCGCCAGACCATGCACCGCGTCCGCCGCTACGACCAGTCGCAACCGCGCGACATGCGAAGGGCGACGGTGGCGGGGACCGAGCCGACGGTGCAGCAACAGGCGGCCGAGTAGGCGCCGCTCAGCGCCGCTCAGCAATTGGTGTCATCGCCCGGCATGACCGGGCGATCCAGTCACTCCGAGACGATCGTGATGAATCGAGAGGCCGCGGCGGTACTGGATGCCCCGGTCAAGCCGGGGCATGACAGCGGTGGGTGGCGCGAATACGGCAGAGAGCCGCTACGCGTGCCCGGCCTCGTTCGACAACATTCCGGGATCGATGCCGATCTTGCGCAAGGCGCGACCGTATTTCTCGTCGACGTCGTCGCCGAAGATCAGATCCGCATCGGCGTCGCAATGCAGCCAGCCATTGCTCTGGATCTCGGTCTCGAGCTGGCCGGGCGCCCAGCCGGCATAGCCGAGCGCAAGGATGGCGTGCTTGGGGCCGGAGCCGTTGGCGATCGCGCGCAGGATGTCGACGGTCGCGGTGAGGCAGACGCCGTCGTCGATCCGCAGTGTCGCGTGCTCGATGTAGAAATCGCTGGAATGCAGCACGAAGCCGCGGCCGGTGTCGACCGGGCCGCCGGCCAGCACCTTCATGCTTTCGGCATTTTGCGGCAGCTTGATGTGCTCGCCCTTCTTGATGATACCGAGCTGCTCCAACAGCTCCGGGAAATCGATGCTGCCGGCCGGATGGTTGACGATGATGCCCATCGCGCCCTCAGCCGAATGCGCGCAAAGATAGATGACCGAGCGCTCGAAGCGGGAGTCGCCCATCACAGGCATCGCGATCAGGAGCCGGCCGTCGAGATAACCGGCCGAATGGGGGAGCGCGCGGCCTGCCCTGCGGGAGCTTTCGCCCGTCCGTTTACCTGTGGGAGCCATCGGTGAAGCACTCCGGTTTCAATTCCTATCCTGATGTCGGGCCGATCCCGTGTCAAATCAAGGCTTGCAGAGACTTGATTCGCGCGCATCCATCACAAGCAATTCAATGGTTTGGCCCGAGGTGACCTTGTAAAGACGTGCCATGTTGACAAGAGTTCCCCTGCATGCGGCGATCGGCGTCGCGACAACCTTGCTTGCGTCGTCATTGGCGGTGGGGGCCCATGCCGACGACGCATCGCCGTGGCTGCGCGACGGACATTCCGCGGTGCGGTTGCTGGCGGGATCGCGGACCGGCGCAGTGCTGCTCGGCGGTATCGCCTTCCAGCTCCAGCCCGGCTGGAAAACCTACTGGCGCATGCCCGGCGACTCCGGTGTTCCGCCGCGGTTCGATTTCTCGAAGTCGGACAATGTCGAAGCAGTGACCGTGATGTGGCCGGCACCGCTGAAATTCGACGACGGCGCAGGCGGCCATTCGATCGGCTATCACGACCAGATCGTGCTACCTTTGCGCATCGTCGCCAGGGCCGCCGACAAGCCGGTGACGTTGCGTGCCGAGATCAATTACGCCGTCTGCGAAAAGCTCTGCATTCCCGTCGAGGCCAATATCGAGCTCGGCTTCAACAATGTTGCGTCGACCGAAGACGCCAATCTGCGCGCGGCGCTCGACACCGTGCCGAAGCCCGCCAATATCGGCGATCCCAATCCGCTGACCATCCGCGATGTCAAGCGCGACGGCCCGAAGAACGTGGTGGTCGATGTCGTCGCGCCCGAGAACAGCAAGGTCAATCTGTTCGTGGAAGGACCGAGTCCCGAATGGTCTTTGCCCATTCCTGACGCGGTCGAGCATAGCCCGCCCGGCGTGAAGCGATTTTCGTTCGAACTCGACGGCCTGCCCCCGGGCGTCAAACCCGACGGCGCAGCACTGAAGTTCACGCTGGTCGGGCCGGAGAAATCGTACGAGTTCAATACGAATTTGGACTAGGTATGGTCCTGGCTTTCGCCACGACGGCGCTGGTAACACCCAACCGAATCTTAAGGAATGGTTGCTAATCCTTGGATACCGCAAGATGCGGGACGCCTGGGGATTTCGACTTGGCCGTGATGGATGCAGAACCCGCTACGACCGGACCATCGGGGCTGACCGCGCGGCTGCGTGCCAGGTTGAACGGCGGCTCGAGCGAAGCCTCGCTGACGCGGCGGCTGGCCGGCACCATCTTCATCATTCGCGTCATCAGCGCGGGGCTCGCCTATTTTTCGCAGGTGCTGCTCGCGCGCTGGATGGGAACGTCGGACTACGGCATCTATGTCTATGTCTGGACCTGGGTGCTGCTGCTCGGCAGCATGATGGACTTCGGCATCTCCGCCTCCGCGCAAAAGATCATTCCGGAATATCGCACCAGTGACGACCATGCGCTGCTGCGCGGCTTTCTCTCCGGCAGCCGCTGGCTCACCTTCGCCGTCTCGACCCTGGTGTCACTCGGCCTTGCCGGCATCGTCAAGCTGCTGTCGCCCTGGATCGATCCGGCCGAGGAATTGCCGCTCTATATCGGCTGCATGACGCTGCCGGCCTTCGTCGTCGCCAACACCCAGGACGGCATCGCGCGCTCGCATGACTGGATGCAACTCGGCCTGATGCCGCAGTTCATCATCCGCCAGGCGCTGATCATCGGCATCACGGCCGGCGCCTTCCTGCTCGGCTATCATCTCGGCGCTGTTTCCGCGATGGTTGCGAGCGCGGGCGCCGTGTGGATCGCGATGACCGGGCAGATGGTCGTGCTGAACCGCAAGCTCGCCGACCGCATCGCGCCCGGCCCCAAGGCTTATGACATCAGGGGGTGGCTCGCAGTGTCGCTGCCGATCCTGCTGGTCGAGAGCTTTTACCTGCTCTTGTCTTACACCGACGTGCTGGTGCTCCAGCAATTCCGTCCCTCCGACGAGGTCGGCGTCTACTTCGCCGTGGTGAAGACGCTGGCGCTGGTGTCGTTCATCCACTACGCAATGTCGGCGACGACGGCGCATCGGTTCGCCGAATACAACGCACTCGGCGACAAGGCGCGCCTGTCGGCCTATGTCGCGCACGCCATCGCCTGGACGTTCTGGCCCTCGCTCGCCGCGACCGCCGCGCTGCTCGCGCTCGGCAAGCCGCTGCTCTGGCTGTTCGGGCCGCAATTCGTGGTCGGCTACGACATCATGTTTGTCGCCGCCGTTGGCTTGGTCGTCCGCTCTGCGATCGGGCCGGTCGAGCGGCTGCTCAACATGCTCGGCCAGCAGAAGATCTGCGCGCTGGCCTACGCGTTGGCGTTCGTGATGAACGTCGTGCTCTGCATCGCGCTGGTGCCGCGCTTCGGCGGCCACGGCGCCGCGGCCGCGACCTCGATCTCGCTGACCTTCGAGACGGTGCTGCTGTTCTGGATCGTGCGGCAGCGGCTGGGGCTGCACGTGCTGGCGTTTGGCAAATAGGTCCTACGCCGCCGTCCCCGGTCGCTTAGGCGGGGAAGGACTATTTCGCGCCAAGCCGAAGAACAAAGCGAAACACCTGCCGATCGCCGGATTGTAGCACTATTTTTCTTATTCCACCCAACAGGTTGCATCCCGGGGAAAGTTTATTCTACGTCATATTGCCCAACTGACGAGATAAACCTAGATTCCCCCACCCATGATTGATCCGCTTTACGTCGCCTCGGGTTTCGGCGTCGGCCTGCTTGTCGGGCTGACCGGCGTGGGAGGCGGCTCGTTGATGACGCCGCTCCTGATCCTGCTGTTCGGTATCCACCCGACCACGGCCGTCGGCACCGACCTGCTCTATGCCGCCGCCACGAAGACCGGTGGCAGCGTGGTGCATGGCTGGTCGCGCAGCGTGCACTGGCCGGCGGTGCTGCGGTTGGCCTGCGGCAGCATTCCGGCCAGCGCTTTGACGCTGCTGGTGCTGTGGAAGCTCGATCTCCGAGGCGATACCGAACGCAATCTGGTCAGCCTGGTGCTGTGCTTTGCGCTGTTGCTGACCGCAATCTCGCTGATCTTCCGCAATTCGATCATGGAGCGCTATCGTCGCCGCATGGAGCAGGTCGGCGAGCGCACCACGATGATTGCGACCGTCATTACCGGCATCGTGCTGGGCGTGCTGGTCTCGATTTCGTCCGTGGGCGCCGGTGCGGTCGGCGTAACCGTGCTGCTGCTGCTCTACCCGCGGCTGCCGATGGCAACCATCGTCGGTTGCGACATCGCGCACGCCGTGCCGCTGACGCTGGTGGCCGGCATTGGCCACTGGGTGCTCGGCTCGGTCGACTGGGCTCTCATGGGCGTGCTGCTGCTGGGCTCGCTGCCCGGCATCGTCATCGGCAGCTACAGCGCGACGCGCGTGCCGGAGACGGTGCTGCGCGTGGCGCTCGCCAGCGTCCTCGTAGTGGTCGCCGGCAAGATCATGTTCGCGGAACTGAACCTGCAATCCGCGATCGTGACGGCGTTGGCCTGGAGCCATTGAGGCCGATCCGGCCCCCCTCTCGCCGTCATCGCCCGGTTTAACCGGGCGATCCAGTACCCCGAGAAAGTCGTGATTCAATCGGCCGGGACGTACCGGATGCCCGGTCAAGCCGGGGCATGACAGGTGTGCGCGGTTACGCCGCGGTCCAGCCGCCGTCGATCGACAGGTTGGTGCCGGTGATCTGGGCCGCATCGTCGCTGCACAGGAACAGCGCCAGCGCTGCGACCTGCTCGGAGGTCACGAACTCCTTGGTCGGCTGCGCGTCGAGCAGCACGTCGTGGATGACCTGCTCGCGCGTGAGGTTGCGGGCCTTCATCGTATCCGGGATCTGCTTTTCGACCAGCGGCGTCCAGACATAGCCAGGGCTGATACAGTTGCAGGTGATCTTGCTGGTCGCAACCTCGAGCGCCACGGTCTTGGTCAGGCCGGCGATGCCATGCTTGGCCGACACATAGGCCGACTTGAACGGCGAGGCGACCAGCGAATGCGCCGAGGCGGTGTTGATGATGCGGCCCCAGCCCTTCTTCTTCATGCCGGGGACGGCGGCGCGGATGGCGTGGAAGGCCGAGGACAGGTTGATCGCGATGATCTGGTCCCACTTCTCCGGCGGGAATTCCTCGATCGGCGAGACGAACTGGATGCCGGCATTGTTGACGAGGATGTCGACCGAGCCGAACGACTTTTCGCCGAGCGCGATCATCCCGGCGATCTCGGCCGGCTTGGTCATGTCGGCGGGCGAGTAGACCGCCTTCACGCCGAAATCGGACTCGATCTTGGAGCGCTCCTTCTCGATATCCTCGGGCGAGCCGAAGCCATTGATGACGACATTGGCGCCGGCGGCGGCGAAAGCGCGCGCATACGCAAGCCCGATGCCGCTGGTGGATCCTGTCACGACGGCGTTCTTGCCTGAGAGTGTACCCATGTTACTCGCTCCTTTGTGGCGGGGGCGCAGTGACGTCCCCCGTGAGATCGTAAGTGACCATGGTCTCGCCGGACTGCGGCCTGTCGAGCCAATCCTTGTGGCGCATCGACAGATGCACGTCGCGCACGCCGCTTTCCCAATGCTCGACCATCGCGACATGCGAGAAGTCGTAGTCCTTGGATGAGGATTCGTAATTCTTGCTGCGATAGATCAGGTGCACCACCGTGACCGTGCTCTCCCGGGCCGCCTTGTTGAGGATCTCGACCGAGGGATCGTTCTTCAGATAATCGGGCAGCTTGTCGATCAGCGCGCGCAGCGCCTTGCGGGTGTTGTGCACCTGCTTGTTCTTGTCCGTGTTCATCCGCGTGCGGCTGGAGAAGCGGATGTCCTTCTCGCGCTCGGTCGCCTCGAGCAGCGAGGTCGGGAGATCGCCGCGGGCGCTGAACAGGTCGACCTGGAAGATCAGGAGGTCGCGGTCGATCTCGGCGTCAAGCACGAAGTCGAGCGGCGTGTTGGAGGCGATGCCGCCATCCCAATAATGCTCGCCGTCGATCACCACGGACGGAAAGCCCGGTGGCAGCGCACCTGAGGCCATGATGTGCTCGGGGCCGATCTTCTTGCCGAGCTTCTTGAACTCGTAATTGTCGAAATATTTGAAATTGCCGGAGGTTACACCGACGGCGCCGACCGACAGGCGGGTCTTGAGATCATTGATACGGTCGAAGTCGACGAGCCGCTCCAGCGTCTTCTTCAGCGGCGCAGTATCGTAATAGCTCTCGGCCTGCTTGCTGCCCGGCGGCCAGAGCGGCGCGGGCGGCACACGCGGGACGAAGAACCCGGGCACGCCGAAGGTCGCGATCAGCGCAGCGCTGGTGGAATTGAACAGCTCGCGGCTGTGGTCGCTCTTGCCGATCGGCTTCCACGGCACCGGCGCGGACACCATCTCCCAGAATTCCTTGAGCCGTTTGACGCGGATCTGGCCCTCATTGCCGGCGACGATGGCTGCGTTGACCGCGCCGATCGAGATGCCGGCCACCCATTCGGGCTCGAAATCGAAATGGCAGAGCGCCTGATAGGCGCCCGCCTGATAGGAGCCGAGCGCGCCGCCGCCCTGGAGAACCAGGACGCGCTGCGCCTTCGCGGGGACCGTTGCAACTTCCGGGCTGTGATCTGTCATAAGGAGGGACACTAACAAATAATCGCGAAAGGCGAGCCACCGTGGCGACACTCTGCCGCGGCGTCAATGCATCCCGGGATCAAGTCTGGCTTATCTGGGGTCGGTCGAAGCCAGGATCATGGTCCAGAACACCTTGTATTTGGTGCCTGGAGCATAGCTCGCGGCTATGCCCAATTTTGTGACACCGCTCTTGAGCATGTTGGCGCGGTGAGGCGGCGAGTCGCGCCAGCCGGAAAACGCTTCCGCCAGCGTATGATAGCCGGCAGAGATGTTCTCGACGGCCACCGACGCGGGATAGCCGCCGGCGGCAAGGCGCTTGCCCAGGGGCGCACGGACGTCATGGTCCATCTTGTTGGCGGCAGCCATGGCGTTGGACTGGGATTCGGCGAGCCGCATCAATTCAGGGTCGACCTCGACGGTGCCGAGGCCGTTGTTCTGGCGGTATTGCGAGATCATGATCGCGGCGGCCGGCGCATCGAGCTTGGCGCCCGGGACCGACATGTCGGCATACATCGACGGCTGCTGGACCGGCGCTTCGTCGCCGGCACAGCCGGCGAGAAGCAAAATGATGAGAATTGCGGCCGCAGCGCGCATGTTCAGGGGCCCCCAAATGAGGGGCCGTTGTTGCATACCAACCGTGGCTGAAAGGTGAATTTTGAGGAAAATCCTCGCGCGACAATCTCGCCATTCCGGGTTCGCGCTGGCGCGCGCCCCGGAACGACGGTGCACTACCCCGCAAATATGCGGTAGCGGCGGGGTCTCAAGCCGATCGTGTCGCCAGCACGCAGTTCCCGGTCGCGAGGTGCATCGATCTCGATGGTCTCGCCGCCTGACAGTGCGACCTCGGCCCGCTGCACTGGGCCGAAATTGCGGACATGCTGAACCGCGCCCTCGAAGGCGCCCGAACCCGGCGGGCCGACGAGCATGTCATGTCGCCGCACGAACAGTTTTGACGCGCCAGGCGCAAGTCCGTCTGCCGCAAGATTGAGCGCGCGCTCGCCGAACCGCACCGCGCCATCGACCACATGGACCGGGAGCTCGATGGATTCGCCGATGAAGCCATGGACGAAGGCGGTCGCCGGCGTCTCGTAGACGTCGTCGGGCGAGCCGATCTGCTCGATCCTGCCCTTGTCCATGACGACCACGCGGTTGGCGACTTCGAGAGCCTCTTCCTGATCGTGAGTGACGAAGATCGAGGTGACGTGGATCTCGTGGTGCAGCGAGCGCAGCCATTTGCGCAGCTCCTTGCGCACCTTGGCATCGAGCGCACCGAAGGGCTCGTCGAGCAACAGGATACGAGGCTCGATCGCAAGCGCGCGAGCGAGCGCGATGCGCTGGCGCTGGCCGCCGGAGAGCTGGCTCGGATAGCGGTCGGCGAGCCAATCGAGCTGCACGAGATCGAGCAGCTCCTTCACGCGCCTGCGGATCGTCGCTTCGTCCTTGCGGATCGCGCGCGGCTGTACGCGCAGGCCGAAGGCGACGTTCTCGAACACGCTCATATGACGGAACAGCGCGTAATGCTGGAACACGAAGCCGACGTGACGCTCGCGCGCGCCCTGCGCCAGCGCGTCCTCGCCGTTGAAAGCGACCTCGCCGGAATCCGGCCAGTCGAGGCCGGCGATGATCCGCAGCAGCGTGGTCTTGCCCGAGCCGGACGGGCCGAGCAGTGCGAGCAGCTCGCCGTCGTTGACCTTGAGATCGACGCCGTCAAGCGCGGCAAAGCTGCCGAACTTCTTGACGAGATTTTTGACTTCAATGGTCATTGACGTCGTATCCTTCGTCGAGGTGGCGTTCGAGAATGGTTTTGGCGATCAGCGTGAGCAGCGCCAGCATCGCGAGCAGCGAGGCGATCGCGAACGCCGCGACGAACTGGTACTCGTTGTAGAGGATCTCGACCAGCAGCGGCATGGTATTGGTCTCGCCGCGAATATGACCTGAGACGACCGAGACCGCGCCGAACTCGCCCATCGCACGCGCGTTGCAGAGCAACACGCCGTAGAGCACGCCCCATTTGATGTTGGGCAGCGTGACGCGGAAGAAGGTTTGCAGGCCGGAGGCGCCGAGCGAGATCGCAGCCTCTTCCTCCTGCGTGCCCTGCTCCTGCATCAAGGGGATCAGTGCGCGCGCCACGAACGGAAACGTCACGAAGGTGGTGGCGAGCGCGATGCCGGGCACCGCGAACAGGATCTGGATGTCGTGGTCCCTGAGCCAGCCGCCGAAATAACCCTGCGCGCCGAACAGCAGCACGAAGACGAGGCCGGAGATGACAGGGCTCACCGAGAACGGCAGGTCGATCAGCGTGATCAGGAAGGTCTTGCCCGTGAACTCGAACTTTGCGATGGCCCAGGCGGCAACGAGACCAAAGACGAGATTGAGGCTGACCGAGATCGCCGCCACCACCAGCGTCAGCTTGATCGCCGCCAGCGCCTCGGGCTCGGCGAGCGCGGCGAAATAGGCCAAGATGCCCTTCGAGAAGGCTTGCGCGAACACCAGGACCAGCGGCAGTACGACGAAGACGGAGAGGAACAATACCGCCAGCGTGATGATGGCGATGCGCACCGCCTTCGGCTCGGTGCGGAGATTGTTGCGCGCGGCTGCCGCACGCGCACGGGCCCTGGCATCGGGGGCGGAGAGCGGGGCAGAGTCTGCGATCTGCATCGTCATCGCATCCACCTCAACGCACCGGGACCCGGTCCTGCGCCCAGCGCTGCAACCGGTTCACCGCGAAGATGATGACGAAGGAGACGACGAGCATGACGACAGCAATGGCGGTCGCATCGGCGTAGCGGAATTCGGAGAGACGGATCACGATCAGGAGCGGCGCGATCTCGGAGACGTTGGGCAGATTTCCGGCGATGAAGATCACCGACCCGTATTCGCCGACCGCGCGCGCGAAGGCGAGCGCAAGCCCCGTGAGCAGCGCCGGCGCGAGCGAGGGCAGGATCACGCGGATGATGGTCTGCCAGCGGCTGGCGCCAAGGCTGCCAGCGGCTTCCTCGATTTCGGCGTCGATATCCTGGAGCACCGGCTGCACGGTGCGGACAACGAAGGGAATCCCGATGAAGATCATGGCGACGAAGATGCCGACTGGCGTGAACGCCACCTTGATGCCGAGCGCGGCGAGCGGCGCACCCAGCCAGCCCTTCTCGGCGAACAGCGAGGTCAGCGCGACGCCAGCCACCGCCGTCGGCAATGCGAAGGGTACGTCAACGATGGCATCGAAGATTCGCCGACCGGGGAAGCGATAACGCACCAGCGCCCAGACCACGATGCTGCCCATCACGAGGTTGACGCAGGCGGCAGCAAAAGCGAGACCGAAGGAGACGCGCAACGCGTTCAGGGTGCGACGGCTGGAGACGATCGCCCAGAACTGATCAAGGCTGAGCTCGGTGGATTTCAGCAACAGCCCGGCGAGCGGAATCAGAATGATGACGGACAGCCAGGTCAGCGTCAGTCCCATCGTGAGACCGAAGCCCGGCAATGTCCGGCGTCGTGCTGCGATTGCGCCCACCAGGCCTCCTGCTAAAGCCGCTCCGACAGCGCCCGATCAGTTCTTGTAGATCTGATCGAAGATGCCGCCGTCGGCAAAATGGACTTTCTGCGCCTTGGCCCAACCACCAAAAACGTCATCGATGGTGAATAGCTCGACCTTGGCGAAGGACTTCTCATACTTCTTGGCGATCTCCGTATCGCGCGGACGGTAGAAATTGCGCGCGGCGATCTCCTGACCTTCCTTCGTGTACCAATACTGGAGATACGCATCGGCGGCGTTCCGGGAGCCCTTCTTGTCCGCGACCTTGTCGACGATGGCGACCGGCGGCTCCGCCAGGATCGACAGCGGCGGCGCCACGATCTCGAATTTCTCCGGGCCGAATTCCTTCAGCGCGAGATAGGCTTCGTTCTCCCAGGCGAGCAGCACGTCGCCGACGCCGCGCTCGACGAAGGTCACGGTGGCGCCCCGCGCGCCGGTGTCGAGCACCGGTACCTGCTGATAGAGCTTGCCGATGAACTCCCTGGCCTTGTCGGCGGAGCCGTATTTCTTCTGCGCGAAGCCCCAGGCCGCGAGATAATTCCAGCGCGCGCCGCCTGACGTCTTCGGGTTCGGCGTGATCACGGCAACGCCTGATTTGAGCAGGTCGTCCCAGTCCTTGATGCCCTTGGGATTGCCTTTGCGCACCAGGAACACGATGGTCGACGTGTAGGGCGATGAATTCTGCGGCAGCCGCTTCTGCCAGTCGGCCGCGATGAGACCTTTGCCGGCGATGGCGTCGATGTCGTAGGCGAGCGCGAGCGTCACCACGTCGGCCTGCAGGCCATCGATCACGGCGCGCGCCTGTGAGCCGCTGCCGCCATGCGACTGCTTGATCTCGACGCTCTTGCCGGTTTCCTTCTGGTAGGCGTTGGCGAACGCCTTGTTGAATTCGGCATAGAGCTCGCGCGTCGGATCGTACGACACGTTCAACAGGTTGATATCAGCGGCGAGAGCCGAGCTTACCAAAAACCCTGTAACGAGAAGTCCTGCAGCAAGCGGAGCGATACGGCGCATCATGTGCATCTCCATTCACTTCGACGACGTCGATGTCGGCGAAGGCATGCGGGCGAAACTCGTGGCGAAACGCTCTGAAGTCAACGGAAGCGGATTTTCTTGTTCGCAGGCTCGCAGCGCGGCTGTGCTACGAACCCTTCATCGTGTGAATGCCGCATTCTGTCTTGCCACGGCCGCGCCAGCGACCCGCGCGCTCGTCCTCGCCTTCGGCTGTTCTGCTCGTGCAAGGCATACACCCGACCGAGCGAAAACCGGATGCGAGAAGGGGGTGACGCGGCAATTTGGCGCGGACGAAAATCGCCTCGAGTTCCTCGCGCGAGACATTGGCGAACGGGTTGAACTTCAACCGCGCGCCATCATCCTCGACGACGGGAATATCGGCGCGCGTATTGCCCTGGAAACGCTTACGACCGTTGAGCCATGCATCGAACGGCTTCAGCGCGCGCGCCAGCGGCTCGACCTTCCGGATCCGGCAGCAGGCATCGGGATCGGAGAACCAGAGATCACGATCCGGATCCTCGCGCGTCAGCGTCTCCTCGGCGGGCTTGACCGAGCGGACGTCCTTCAGGCCCAGCGTTGCTACAAGCGTATCGCGATAAGCCAGCGTCTCCTCGAACAGCCAGCCGGTGTCGAGGAAGATCACGGGGATCGCCGGATCGACATCCGCCATCACCTTCAGCAGCGTCGCCGATTCCGTGCCGAAGGACGACACCAGCGCGAGTTTCTCACGACCGACAGTGTTCAAGGCCGCGGCGATGATTTCCGCGGGCGAAGCGTCGCGCAATGCGCGATCAAGCTCGTCCGCCGAAGGCAGCGTGGAGGCCGGCGAGACCTGGGGAAGGATGGCGTTCACGTGCCGACACCCTCGGAGTGACGCAGCTGCATGCGCCGGTGCAAGGCCGTGATACGGCCATCGCCCGTCGGCTGGTAGAACACCGAATAGCGCCTTGCGGTCTGCATGAAGGCTTCCGCGTCGGCCTGCTTCTTCACCTCGAAGGAATCGAAGCCGGCGCGCAGCATGAAAACGAACTGGTCGCGCAGGATCTGGCCCGTGGCGCGCAAGTCGCCACGATAATTGTACCTTTCGCGCAGCAATCGCGCCTGGCTGTAGGCGCGCCCATCGCGGAAGGTCGGGAACACCAGCGCGACGGTGGCGACTTTGCCGAGATAGGGCACGAGCTCGTCGATGTCGCGATTGTTCGGCCAGATCACGCCGACCTTGCCGGCACGATCGAGCAGGGCGGCGGCATTGCCGATGAAACGTTCGGCCGGCACAAGGATGTCGCCGCTCTCGGGCAGCGGCGTATCGACGGCGAGCTTGACGAAGCCGTCGTCGACGATTTTTCCCCCGTTAACGAGTGGCATAGACGCGCTCCTTGAAGGGCTCGACGCCGAGGCGCTTCACCGTGTCCATGAACAGTTCTTCGGGCCGCTCGCGCAGCGCCAGATAGGCTTCCACGATGTCCTCGATCACGTCGGCGACCTCGTCGAATTTCACGCCGGGACCGATCAGCGTTCCGAGCACAGCCCCTTCGTCGGCGCGGCCGCCGATGGTGATCTGGTAGACCTCCTCGCCGTTCTTCTCGACGCCGAGAATGCCGATATGGCCGACATGGTGATGGCCGCAGGCGTTGATGCAGCCGGAGATGTTGATGTGCAGACGGCCGATCAGATTGGCAAGCTCGTGATTGGCGAAACGCCGCGTCAGCTCCTGCGCGATCGGGATCGAGCGCGCATTCGCCAGCGAGCAATAGTCGAGACCCGGGCACGCGATGATGTCGGTGATCAGATTGACGTTCGGCGTCGCCAGCCCAAGCTTGTCGAGCGCCTTCCACAGCGCCGGCAGGTCGCGTTTGGCGACGTGCGGCAGCGCCAGGTTCTGCTCATGGCCGACGCGGATCTCACCGAACGAATACCTGTCGGCGAGATCGGCCAGCGCATCCATCTGCTCAGCCGTGGCATCGCCCGGAGGCTTGCCGATCGGCTTCAGCGAGATGGTGACGATGGAGTAACCCTGGGCCTTGTGCGGGGCGACCGAGTTCTTGCGCCATGCTTCGAAGTCGGGATCGGCGGCGGCCTGACGCAGCTCGTCAGGCATGTGCGGCAGCTTCTCGTAAGCGGGATAGGTGAAGCGCGAGCGGATGTCCTCGATCACCTCGTCGTCGATCTGGAGCGAGGAATTGCGGATGTGCTGCCATTCCTCCTCGACCTCGCGCGAGAATTTCTCGATGCCGAGCTCGTGCACCAGGATCTTGATGCGGGCCTTGTAGATGTTGTCGCGGCGGCCGTACTGATTGTAGACGCGCAGGATCGCCTCGATATAGCTGAGGATATCGCGGCCATGCACGAATTGCTTGATGGTCTTGGCGATGAACGGCGTACGGCCGAGACCGCCGCCGACCAGCACTTCGAAGCCAGTTTCGCCCTTCTCGTTCTTGATCAGCTTGAGCCCGATGTCGTGGATCTTGATCGCGGCGCGGTCATGGTCCGAAGCGGTGATCGCGATCTTGAACTTGCGCGGCAGGAACGAGAATTCCGGATGCAGCGTGGTGTGCTGGCGGATCAGCTCCGACCAGATCCGGGGATCCTCGATCTCGCCGGGCGCGACGCCGGCCCACTGGTCCGAGGTGACGTTGCGCATGTTGTTGCCGGAGGTCTGCATCGCATGGATGCCGACCTTGGCGAGATCTTCCAGCGCATCCGGCAGCTCGGCGAGCTTGATCCAGTTGAACTGGATGTTCTGCCGTGTGGTGAAATGGCCGTAGCCGCGGTCGTATTTGCGCGCGACATGGGCGAGTGCCCGCAACTGGTTCGTCGCCAGCGTCCCATAGGGAATCGCGACGCGGAACATGTAGGCGTGCAGTTGCAGATAGACGCCGTTCTGCAGGCGCAGGATCTTGAACTCGTCCTCGGTGAGCTCGCCCGAGAGGCGGCGCTTCACCTGGTCGCGGAACTCCGAGACGCGCTCGTTGACGAGCGTGCGATCGATTTCGTCGTAAGCGTACATAAGAGGTTGCCTTAAGCCTGGGCCTGCTGTCCGATGGTCACACCGGTGCGGCGGATCTGCTCGCGCAGATTGCCGGGTTCGATCTTGCCGTCCGCGCCAACCTGCACCGGAGCGATATAGGGGCCAACGGCGCCGACGTCATCAGCGACGGATTCCGCGAGCAAGGCTTTCGCTTCGTCGGAGTTGCGCACGATCGCAGCTTCCGAGAGCTCCGCGGACCAGCCCTTGGCGGCGGTGCGGTACACCACGATGCCGTCCCAGGTGCGGTTGGCGGTCACCACCGAGGGGCCGGCGATCTTGATCTTCTTCTGTTCGAGGGGGGAGGTCATTCGGCTGCATCCAATAGGTCAGAGATGATTTGCTTTGGGGATTGACGGCGAAGCGAGGCGGCATGCCGGACCACGTCGCCGATGATGAGGATGGCGGGACCGCCACTGGTCTGCCGCACGAGCTCGGGCAAGTCGCGCAGCGTGCCGATCGCGCCTCGCGCATCGGGTCGCGTGACGCGGGCGAACACGCCGACCGGCGTCTCCGGCGAACGGCCGGCGGCGAACAGGCCGGCACGAATAGCGGGCGCGGCTGTCATGCCCATGTAGACAACGACGGTCATCTTCGTGTCGGTCAGCGTCGACCAGTCGACGGCCTCTGCATCGCGCGCCTTGTGCGCGGTGAGAAAGGTGATGCGGGTGGCTTCGTGACGGTAAGTCAGGGGCACCTCGAAATCGGCGGCGCCGCCGAGCCCGGCGGTGATGCCCGGAATGATCGAATAGGCGATGCCGGCGGCGCGCAACGCCTCCACCTCTTCGCCACCGCGGCCGAACACGAAGGGATCACCGCCCTTCAGCCGCACCACGCGCTGCCCCGCTTGCGCGGCCTCGATCATGCGCTTGTTGATGGCATCCTGGCCGATGCCGGGCTTGCCGACGCGGCGGCCGACCGCAACGCGCGCGGTGTCGCGCCGGATGCGGTCGAGAATTTCCGCAGAGACCAGTTCGTCGTGGAAGACGATATCGGCATCCTGCAACGCGCGCAGCGCCTTGATGGTGAGAAGATCAGGATCGCCGGGGCCAGCGCCAACGAGCGCGACCGAGCCTTCCGGCTTGTCGGCGCGCGCGAAGGCCGACGGATCGGAGATCGCCTTGAGCGCCGTATCGGCCTCACCGTTGCGGCCGGCCAGCACGGCGGCGCCGATCGGGCCGTCGATCACGCGCTCCCAGAAGCGGCGGCGCAGCGGAAACTCGGCGATGCGCTCGTTGATGGACTTGCGGAAGCCGCCGATGAACTCGGCGAGCTCGCCGATCCGCGCGGGCAGCAGCGCCTCGATCTTCTCGCGCACGCGCCGTGCCACCACCGGCGACGTTCCGCCGGTGCCGACCGCGACCACGACATCGCCGCGATCGACGATGGCCGGAAAGATGAAGCTGGAATGGTCGAGATCGTCCATGACGTTGACGGGCAGGCCGAGCGATTTTGCGCGCGCCGACATGGCCACGCCGACATCACCAGCTCCCGCACAAACGACGGCGATGACGCCTGCAAGGTCAGCCGTGAGTGGATCGCCGGTCGCGATCTCGACACGCGCCGTGACATCGCAGCTCACGCCCAGATCCGGATCGCCATCGATCGCATGCACCCGGAGGCGCGCACCGGCGGCGGCGAGCACGCGCAGTTTGGCGCGCAAAAGCTCACCCGCGCCGATGAGGACCACCGGACCGGCCTTGAGATCGAGGAACACCGGCAAGAACCGCATTCGATACTCGCTTGCCCCACATACGGGGTTGACTGGAATTATTTTCTATATATGTGTCGTTTCGAGCGCGCAAAGAGAAAATTTTTTCTTCTCTTCTGCACCGCAACTATAGAATTTTCGCCTCCAAACGCAAAGTGGCAGAGATGCATCTTCTCAACGACAATTCCGCTGCGGACAGGCTGGACACCCCGGCTCTCGTCGAGCGCGTGAACGCGCAAGATTTTTCTGCTGATGCTGCACCCAGCATGGACCATCTCGATCAGCTTGAGGCGCAGAGCATCTACATCTTCCGCGAGGCCTTCGGCCGTCTCAAGAAGATCGCCCTGCTGTGGTCGCTCGGCAAGGACTCCAATGTCATGATTTGGCTGGCGCGCAAGGCGTTTTTCGGGCGCCTGCCATTCCCGGCCCTTCATGTCGACACCGGCAAGAAGTTTCCGGAGATGTATCGCTTTCGCGATCATTACGGGAAGGAGTGGGAGCTCGATCTGCGCGTCGAGCCCTGCCCGCCCATCGATGCCGTCGACCCCACGCTGCCCCCGGCCGCCCGTTCCGCCGCGCGCAAGACCGAAGGTCTCAAGATGGCGCTGGCGAAATACGGCTTTGACGGCCTGATTGCCGGCATTCGACGCGACGAGGAAGCCACCCGCGCCAAGGAGCGCGTGTTCTCGCCGCGCGGTCTCGAAGGCAATTGGGACGTCCGCGACCAGCCGCCGGAATTCTGGGATCATTTCAACGCATCGCCGCCGCAGGGCGCGCATTTGCGCATTCACCCGATCCTGCATTGGACCGAGGCGGACATCTGGGCCTACACCAAGCGTGAGAACATCCCGATCATCCCGCTGTATCTCGCCAAGGACGGCAAGCGCTATCGCTCGCTGGGTGATCAGGACATCACCAATCCGGTTGCTTCAACGGCATCCAACATCGACGAGATCCTGGCCGAACTCGAGCAGACCAAGGTGCCGGAGCGCGCCGGCCGTGCGCTCGACCACGAGACCGAGGATGCTTTCGAGCGCCTGCGCGTCGCCGGCTATCTCTGATTCAAGGACGCATCACGGCCATGAACATGATCGTCACCCCCTCTTCGTCCGCTACGCCCAACGGGACCACGTCGATGCCAAATGGCACGACGCGACCGCAGGTCCGCATCGTCATCGTCGGCCATGTCGACCACGGCAAGTCGACACTGGTCGGCCGCCTCCTGCACGAGACCGGCAGTCTGCCGGACGGCAAGCTGGAAATGCTGAAGGCCGTCAGCGCGCGGCGCGGCATGCCGTTCGAATGGTCGTTCCTGCTCGATGCGCTCCAGACCGAGCGCGACCAGGGCATCACCATCGACACCACGCAGATCCGCTTTCGCACCAATTCACGCGACATCGTGCTGATCGACGCGCCCGGTCACGCCGAATTCCTGCGCAACATGATCACGGGCGCTTCGCAAGCGGATGGCGCGGTGCTGATCATCGACGCCCTCGAAGGCGTGCGCGACCAGACCCGCCGTCACGGTTATCTCCTGCATCTGCTCGGCGTGAAGCAGGTCGCTGTCGTGGTCAACAAGATGGACCGCGTCGATTTCAGCGCCGATCGCTTCAAGGAGATCAGCAGCGAGATCTCCGCGCATCTCAACGGTCTCGGCGTGACGCCGACAGCGGTGATCCCGATCTCCGCGCGCGACGGCGACGGCGTTGCCGAGCGCACCGACCGCATCGGCTGGTACAAGGGACCGACCGTGGTTGAAGCGCTTGATCGGCTCGAGCCGGCGCGACCGCTGGAAGCCTTGGCGCTGCGCCTCCCGGTGCAGGCGATCTACAAGTTCGACGATCGCCGCATCATCGCCGGCCGCATCGAATCCGGCAGCCTGGTTGCCGGCGACGAGATCGTGATCATGCCGGCCGGCAAGATCGCCAAGATCAAGACGGTCGAGAGCTGGCCGGTGACGCCGGTGGCGACGCGCCAGGGCGCCGGCCGGTCGGTCGGCATCACGCTCGACCGCGAATTGTTCATCGAGCGCGGCGACATCATCGCGCACGCCAACGCTGCTCCGCGCGAGACGCGGCGGCTGCGCGCGCGCATCTTCTGGCTGCACGACAAGCCGCTCGCCAAGGGCGACCAGATCCTGGTCCGCTCGGGGCCGAAGGAGAGCCGGGCCACCGTGGTGGCCATCGAAAAGGCGGTCGATCCCGGCGAGCTCGAGAGCCGCGAGAACAAGGCGATCGGCCGTAATCATGTCGGCGAGATCGACATCTCCCTGTCCAATCCGATTGCAGCCGATCCCTATACCGAGAACCCGCGCACGGGCCGCCTCGTGATCGAGGTGTCCGGGCGCATCGCCGGCGGCGGGCTGGTGCTGTCCGTCGATGCCGGGCAGCGCGCCGTGCCGGTCGACATCGTGCCGGTAGAATCCGCACTCCGTCCCGACGAACGCTCCGCGCGCTATCAGCACAACGGCGCGGTCGTCTGGCTCACCGGCCTGCCGGCCTCCGGCAAGTCGACGCTGGCGAAGGCACTGGAGCGGCGTCTGTTCACCAATGGCGGCTCGCCGATCCTGCTCGACGGCGACACGCTGCGGGCCGGGCTCAACAGCGATCTCGGTTTCTCGGCCGCCGATCGCAGTGAGAACATCCGCCGTCTGGCCGAGGTCGCGATGCACCTGGCGCGGAACGGCCATATCGCCATCGTCGCCGCCGTCTCGCCCGGCCGCGAAGACCGCGCCACCGCGCGCCGCATCGCCGACACTGCGTTCCGCGAGATCCATGTCGCGACGCCGGCCAGGATCTGCGAGGAGCGCGACCCCAAGGGCCATTACAAGAAAGCTCGCGCGGGTGCGCTTGCGTCGTTCACCGGCATCGGCAACGACTACGAGGTGCCGGAAGCGGCCGAGCTCGTGATCGATACGTCGAGACGGACAGTCGCCGAAGCGGCGGATGAGATCGAACAGATGCTGAAGACAACAGGCGTACTGTTCGACGAAGTCGTGGACCTCGCCGCGAATATTTGAGGCGACTGCTATTTCCCGCTGTGGTCGCCCGGCTTGACCGGGCGACTCGGTATTCCAGAGACAGCCTTGGGATACGGAGAAGCCGCAGCGTACTGGATTCCCCGCTTTCGCGGGGAATGACACCGGCGCGCGCCGCGCCCACGGTTTGACATTTTGACAACCCGCCGGGGGTCTTCTCACCGCCCCGATTTTGGGGCTAATAGGTCCCGAAAGCCGCCCCTCGCGGGCGCATTTTGCTGCTGGCCGGTCAAAAGCAGCCAAAAACAGCCATTTCCAACGAGAAAGACCATCATGAAACGCGTTGACGCCCACGGATTGAAGATCGCCCCGGTCCTTTTCGATTTCATCGCCAAGGAAGGCGCCCCGAAAACCGGGATCGCGCCGGATGCGTTCTGGGCCGGGGTGGCGGGCCTCATCGGGGAGTTGGGGCCGAAGAACCGGTCGCTGCTCGCTGTCCGTGATCAGCTGCAGGCCAAGATCGACGACTGGCATCGCGCCAACAAGGGCATGGCGTTCGACCTCGAGGCCTATACCGCCTTCCTGAAGGAGATCGGCTATCTGGTCCCGGAGCCGGCGACGCAGAAGGTCGAGACCGCCAATGTGGATGAGGAGATCAGCAAGATCTGCGGCCCGCAGCTCGTCGTGCCGCTCACCAATGCACGTTATGCGCTGAACGCGGCAAATGCGCGCTGGGGCTCGCTCTACGACGCCTTCTACGGCACCGACGCAATCCCGCATGACCCATCCGAGGGCGGCAAGGGCTACAAGAAGGCCCGCGGCGACAAGGTGATCGCGAAAGCCAAAGCGTTCCTCGACGCCGCCGTGCCGCTGGCGACCGGCAGCCACACCGACGTCACCGCCTATAGCGTCGTCGCGGGCCAGCTCGCCGTGAAGCTGAAGAGCGGCAACGCCACCGCGCTGAAGAGCGCCGCGCAATTCGCCGGTTTCCAGGGCGATGCGGGCGCGCCGAGCGCCGTGCTGCTCGTCAACAACGGCTTGCATGTCGAAGTGAAGATCGACCGCAGCAGCGCGATCGGAAAGGACGACCCGGCCGGCGTCGCCGACATGATCATGGAATCAGCCGTGTCGACGATCCTCGACATGGAAGACTCGGTCGCCGCTGTCGATGCCGAGGACAAGGTGCTGGTCTATCGCAATACGCTCGGCCTGATGAACGGCACGCTGTCGGCCGACTTCGAAAAAGGCGGCAAGACGCTGACGCGTTCGCTCAACGCCGACCGCAGCTACAAGACGCCTGACGGCAAGGGTGAAGTGAAGCTGCACGGCCGCAGCCTGCTCTTGATGCGCAATTGCGGTCACCACATGTTCACCGACGCGGTGCTCGACGAGAAGGGTGAGGAGGTGCCGGAAGGGCTACTCGACGCCGCCGTTTCCGGCCTGCTCGCGATCCACGACCTCAAAGGCAACTCCAAGGTCAAGAACAGCCGCACCGGCTCGGCCTATATCGTCAAGCCGAAGATGCACGGCCCGGACGAGGTCTCGTTCACCTGCGAGATCTTCGACCGCGTCGAGAAGATGCTGGGCTTGCCAGAGAACACGCTCAAGGTCGGCATCATGGACGAGGAGCGGCGCACCACCGTCAACCTCAAGGCCTGCATCCAGCGCGCCTCGAAGCGCATCATGTTCATCAACACCGGCTTCCTCGACCGCACCGGTGACGAGATCCACACCTCGATGGAAGCGGGTCCGATGATCCGCAAGAACGAGATGAAGGCGCAGGCCTGGATCAAGGCCTATGAGGACTGGAACGTCGACATGGGCCTGATCGATGGCCTTCCCGGCCATGCCCAGATCGGCAAGGGCATGTGGGCCGCCCCCGACAAGATGGCCGACATGCTCCAGCAGAAGCTCAGCCATCCGCAGGCCGGCGCCACTACCGCCTGGGTGCCCTCGCCGACCGCGGCGACGCTGCACGCGCTGCACTACCACCAGGTCAACGTCATCGCACGCCAGCAGGAGCTGACCAAAGGCGGGCCGCGCGCCAAGCTCTCGGACATTCTCACCATTCCGGTGTCGAAGTCGAATTGGGCGCCCGATGACGTCAAGCAGGAGATCGACAACAACTGCCAGGGCATTCTGGGCTACGTCGTGCGCTGGATCGACCAGGGCGTCGGCTGCTCCAAGGTGCCTGACATTCACGATGTCGGCCTGATGGAAGACCGCGCGACGTTGCGCATCTCCAGTCAGCACCTCGCCAACTGGCTGCATCAGGGCGTCATCACCGAGGCGCAGGTGATGGAATCGCTCAAGCGCATGGCTGTCGTGGTCGACAAGCAGAACGCCGGCGATCCGATCTACAAGCCGATGGCGCCCGCCTTCGACGGCGTCGCCTTCAAGGCCGCCTGCGACCTCGTCTTCAAAGGCCGCGAGCAGCCGAACGGCTACACCGAATACATCCTCACCGCGCGCCGCCGCGAGGCGAAAGCGGCGGGCTGAGGCCCCTGTTCGACATCAAAAGCCCCGGCTCACGCCGGGGCTTTTTTGTTGGCCATCGTAGCTAGAACACCGCGAGATATTTCAGCAAGGACACGATGCCGATGATGATGACGATGACGCGCGCGATCTGCTTGGCGCGGCCGTCCATCGGCAGCATGTTAATGAGATAAAGAACGAGAATGACGACCAGGAATGTGACGAGGACGCCGACCAGCATTGCAAGCCCCCTTCAGGCCAGTTGTTAACGTGGCTTAACGTCGAGGCGGCGCATCGGGTTCCATATTTGAAACCCGGCGGGCAGCCGTAATCCTCCGGTCGCGACCAAGTTTTTACTCTTTTGTGGCCAAATGCCCGGAGACTTGCCGCCAAGCGACGCGCAAATGCCCGCTTTGCGCGCCCCGTTCGAATTCGGGGGCGCTGTCGAGTTTCATGATTTCTGGGGATGGGCGCCATGTTGAACCGCTTGACGGTATCCGCACTGCTGAGAAGCGTAATCCTGACCACCTCCTGCTGCGTGGTCGTCGGAGCCTTGCTCATCGCCTGGGATTCCTGGCAACGTCTCCAGATCGCCAACCGCATTGCTGTCATCGCTGACGCATCCGCCGACATGTTCAAGGCGATGGACCGGATGCGAGCCGACCGTTCCACCTCGAACCGCGTGATTCACAACGACCAATCGCTGGATCCGGCGATCGAAAAATATCTGCGCGATCTGCACGACGTCGAGATGCCCGCAATGGTCCGGGCACGCGATCTGCTCGGCAGCATCGAATTTGCCGAGAAGCCGGCGCTGCTCTCCGAATTCGACCGACTGTTCGGCGCTCTCGTGAGCATGCAGAAGGAATTTTGGCAGGAGATTGCGAAACCCAAGGCCGCGCGCCGCGTCGCTCTCGGCAAGGAATACATGGATACCGAAACCGGACTGGTCGTATTGCTCGACAAGGTGTCTGGAGTTCTCGCCGCCTCCATCAACCATCAGGACGCAGCCGTCGATCAGTTGCTGATCATCAAGCAGACAGCATGGCTATTGCGCAACACTGCGGGCGACGCTTCAATTCTCGTTTCCAACGGTCTCGGTACCGGAAAGGTCACCCCGGAGGCACGACTATCCTACATCAGGCTGGTCGGAGGCGTAGAGGCCGCCTGGCAGGCGCTGGAGGTCTCCATCGCCGGCATGCACTTGCCGGCGGCGCTTTCGGAGGCAATCACCAAGAACAAGCGCGCATATTTCGACCCGCAGTATGTGGACCTGCGCGATCGCCTGATGAACGCACTGGCATCGGGCGAAAAGCCCGAGATGGTAGCCAACGAATGGAGTCCGTTCAGCGTCGCGCGGCTGGTCGCCGCGGTCGGTGTGGCCGAGGCAGCGCTTGATGCGGCCCGCGAACACATCGCCGCCCAGCGCGCTTCCGCTCTGCACGCCCTGATCCTGCAACTGGTGCTGGTTCTCCTGGCCATCTGCCTCGCCGTTGGTCCGATGCTGGCCGTGAGCCGGCGCGTCATCAAGCCGCTGCACGACATGCGCGACGCCATGTTGAAGGTTGCGGGTGGCGACCTTTCCGTCGAGACGGGATACGAAGACAGGATGGATGAGATCGGCGCGCTGGCAGGCGCGCTGGAGACGTTCAAGCAGCAGGCCGCCGACAAGCTGCAGATCGAAGCCAGGGATCGCGAGCAAAATGCCGCGGCCGCGAGCCGTCAGCGGGCCATGGAGATCCACATCGGCGAATTCGAGGGGCTCGTGCGCAAGGCAATCGAGGAGCTGAGTGAAGCCTCCGGCGAAATGCGGAAAACCTCATCCGATCTCTCGGCAGTGTCGCGGCAGACCAATGATCGGGTTCGGTCTGCTGAAAAGGCGGCCGGAGACGCGTCCCTGAGCGTCGACAGTGTCGCTGCTGCGTCCGAGGAGCTGAGCTGTTCCATCAACGACATCAGCCAACAGGCGGCGCATGCCGCGGGCATCGCCAGCCGGGCCGTGGCTCAGGCGGAGCAGACCGATGGGACTGTGCAAGGACTTGCCCGATCCGCAGGCCGCATCGGCGAGGTCGTCGGCCTCATCAACACCATCGCGGCACAGACCAATCTGCTCGCGCTCAACGCGACGATCGAGGCCGCCCGCGCCGGCGAAGCGGGCCGCGGCTTTGCGGTCGTCGCCTCCGAGGTCAAAACGCTGGCCAGCCAGACCGCGAAGGCGACGGAGGAGATCTCGGAGCAGATCGCCGACATCCAGAAGGTTGCCGGCGACGCCATCAACGCGATCCAGGCGATCGGCGGCATCATCGGCGAAGTCAACGAGGTCGCCACCGCGATTGCGGCCGCCGTGCAGGAGCAGGGCGCAGCCACGCAGGAGATCACCCGCAGCACGCAATACGCGGCGCAGGGCACCAAGAACGTCTCCGACAACATCACCGGCGTGAAGACCGACGCCGACAGCGCAGCCGGCGCCGCCGACAATGTCAAGCAGGCCGCCGAAATGCTGGAGACCCAGAGCCTTCAGCTCGGCAATCAGGTCAGCGATTTTCTCGGCAAGATCCGCGCGGCGTAAAGCTTCCTACTCCTTCGCCACCACCGGTACCTGATGGAATTTGGCGCGCATCCTGTCCGGCAATGGCGAGAAATTCATTGCGACGCCGCGGCGATCATTGGCGTTGCGATTGGCGACGACGAGGCCATCGGCGCCTGCAACGATGTCGCCTTTGCGCAGGGTCGGATCGTCCTCGATCTTGACCTGCGCGAGCCCGACCGGGTCCTTGCCGTTGCACGTGCAGCCCGCGACGATCTCGTTGCGATAGCGGAAGGCGTTCGGCAGGTCGGAATATGATTTGCCCTTGTCCGTCGTGGCGTCGTCGATATCGCTGCCATAGACCAGCGAGGTCTCTGAGGCGGGGCAGAAGCTCTTGCAGGATTGCGCCTTGCTCTCGGCGTCGTTGCCTTGCGCCGGGAAGTAACGGCCGTCGCAGCCGCGCACGCAATAGGCAGTGCCGCCGCCATGGGACGCGCGCTGGCGCGGCGCTTCGTAGCGGGGCATGTCGTCGTTCTGGAACGGCACTCGGATCTCAGGCGGCGGCCGCATGTGGAAGCCACCGAACAGCGCGGAGAAGAAATCCTCTGCATGCGCGGAAGGCGTCAGCGCGAGGCCCAGGGAAGCGATCGCGACGAACGCGGCCGTTGCGCAAGCCAGTTTGCTGGTCGAACGTTTAATCATCTGACCTCACACCGACCTTTAGTCCACCGACGACGCCGGGATGTTCAGCGCCTGGCGCCCCGAGTGCAACGTCGACACCGCCGGCCGCTTCCGGGCGGGATCGGCCCCGCGCGCCATCAGTGGTGCGTTCTTCGGCAACACGACGACCTTCGTGCCGATGCCGACGCGGTTGAAGAGATCGCTGACGTCCTCATTGGTGAGGCGGATGCAACCGGAGGAGACGAACTTGCCGATCGTCGTGGGATCGTTGGTGCCGTGGATGCGGTATTCGCTGGAGCCGAGATACATCGCGCGCGCACCGAGCGGGTTGCCGGGGCCGCCGGCGACGAAGCGCGGCAGATAAGGTTGGCGCGCGATCATCTCAGCCGGCGGATGCCAATCCGGCCACTCCGCCTTGCGGCTGATGCTCTGCACGCCCGACCAGGTGAACCCCTCGCGCCCGACGCCGACGCCGTAGCGCATCGCGCGGCCGTTGCCGAGGACGAGATAGAGATAGGTGTTGGCGGTATCGATGACGATGGTGCCGGCCGGTTCGTTACGGTCGAAGTTCACGATCTGCCGCCGGAGCCGATCCGGCAGCGCCGCATCCTCGTCCGCAGGCTGCGGCGCTTGGTTCGTGTAGCCCTGCGAATAGATCTGGTCCTGCGAATATGTCTGTGGCTGCATCGGCACATAGCCGAGCGTTTGCGCCTGAGCCGCGAACGGCACCGTCAGCAAAGCTGTCGTAAAAACACAAGCGGCGATGCTTCGCGGCGAGAAGCTGCGACGGACCACAGAGAACCTTGTCATGTGCTGCCCCGTTGGATGTGTGCATCTGGGTGATGCTGCTGCCCCGTAAACGCAGCAGCGCCGACGCAAGTTCCGGCACTGCGTGAGGCAGCCGCGTCACAGTCAAGCGAGCACGGCGTCACGAAGCCGCGATGGAACCGCGGCACTCCCCAAGCGTTTTCTCGTCGTCAATGGGCGCCCGGAAGCCTTCCGTGCGGGGAGAGATATTGTGCGCGTCCTTCCCAGTGAACGACTGATTTCCGGCGACGGCGAAGGCGCCCCGCTTCCCGAGAGCCATAGCGAACTCCCACCGGTGATCCGGCGCACGGAGTTCGTCGCCTTTGCGCTTGCCGGTTTGCTTCTGATCGCCGTCGTCGCGGTGCTCTATGTCGCCAAGGCGTTCTTCCTGCCGGTCGTAATGGCCGTCGTCGCCGGTACCATGCTGTCGCCGGCCGCGACCTTCCTGGAAAAACAAAGGGTACCGCGGGCCGTCGGGGCGGTACTCATCGTGGTCGCTGTGACCGCGATGGTCGCTTTCGTCGTCGCGCTGATTGCGGCGCCGGTCATGGAATGGAGCTCGCGCCTGCCTGAGCTCGCTGCGCAGCTCAAGGACAAGCTGCACGTGTTCGATCGGCCGCTCGCGCTGTGGCGTGAGCTGCAAACCATGGTCGGCGGCTCCGATGGGTTGCCGAGCCTGCAGATTCCCAAGTTCGATTGGGTGCAGCCGACGCTCGAATTCCTGTCGCCGACTTTCGCCGAATTCCTGCTGTTCTTCGCCACCCTGATCCTGTTCATCGCGAGCTGGCGCGACCTGCGGCGCGCCTTGATCATGACCTTCGGTGAACGCGACGCGCGGCTGCGCACGTTACGGATCCTCAACGAGATCGAAATCCATCTTGGCAATTATCTGCTGACGGTGGCGATCATCAATATCGGCGTGGGCATCGCAGCAGGCCTCGTCTGCGCAGTGACCCGCATGCCAAACCCGGCCGCCCTCGGCGCGCTTGCCGCCACCCTCAACTTCATCCCCATCATCGGGCCGGTTGCAATGTTCCTCGTGCTGGCCGTGGTAGGGCTGGTCGCCTTCCCAACCATCGGCGGCGGCCTGGCCGCGGCGATCGCCTTCGCCGGCATCACTTTCCTGGAAGGGCACTTCGTCACGCCCACCATTATCGGCCGGAGGCTGGCCCTGAATGCGCTCGCGGTGTTCATCGCACTCGCCTTCTGGACCTGGCTATGGGGCCCGATGGGCGCGTTTCTGTCGTCGCCGCTGCTGATCGTCGGGCTGATCCTGAAGGAGCATCTGTTGCCGGAGAATTCGCCGCAGCTTCCGGAGGCGTGACCGCTGGTGCGAAAGGGAACTTCCCCGAAGACGGGGCGTTTTCCGGCTATCTTCGCCAATGCGAGTTTTGGAGCCCCCGATGTCTATGACCAATGGCGAAACCGGGATGAGAGACTGGACCGACAAAGCCACCGCAGAACGTCTCGAGAAGGATGTAGCAGCCGTGAAAAGCGATATCGCCGCCCTCACCGACCAGATCACCGACGCGCTCAACACGTTCGCCAACGCCTCGGGCAAGCAAGCCCGCCGCGGGTACAAGCAGGCGCGCGAGAACATGGATTCGACGCTCGACGACTTCTCGGAGCGCGGCAGCGCGATGATGGATGCGGCGCAGGATGCCTACGGCTCGATCGAGGAGACGCTCGAAGAAGCCATCACGCAACGGCCACTCGCCACCGTCGGCCTCGCGCTCGGCATCGGCTTCCTGATCGGGTTCGCCTGGCGCCGATAACGCGCGCGATGGGTTTTACGGTCACGACGGCCTGAGCCGCCGTGACCTTCCGGTGATGAATTGGCTTGTGGGGATCTGAGGAGTAAGGCCGTGTTTCAGCGCATCATCGACGGCATCAGCGCATCGACGGGCACGACCGTTCGGTTGGCTTCGCTGGCGGCAGGTGCAGCGCTCGCGCTCTTCGTCACCACTTGCTTCCTTTGCGCGGCGGCTTTCATCTCGGTTCTCGAAAAATACGGCCCCGTGCAGGCCTGCCTCGCGGGCGCGGGCGTCTTCTTCCTGCTGACGATCGCCGCTGCGGGAAGCTATTGGGGCTACAAGCGGGAGGTGCGGACTCGCGCGCGCATCGCCGCCGAGCGCGCCGCCAAGGCGGCTCCGAGCATGCTTGCCGATCCCATGCTGCTCGCCACGGGCTTGCAGATCGTGCGCGCCATCGGAGTCAAGCGGCTGTTGCCGATCCTGGCCGTCGGCGGCGTCGCGCTTGGAATCCTGGCAAGCCGCGCCGGAGCGGCAGACGAGACTTCGGCCGAGCCGGCCGAGTGAGGGCGGGTCCGCGTTAATAAAGTTGCGCCCCTGCCCCAACCAGCGGGTCGGCTGGAATTCCTTTGTCCTGTTCTGCGCAATTTTTCATCAGGCCTGTGCAATCCGCGCTGCTTCACGCAAACGCTACTCGGACAAGCAGGTGGTTGCCGCTAAAAGCATCGCCCCTGATTCCAGAAGTTATTTTCCGCAATGAAACCGTCCGTCAAGCCGAACCTTGCCGCATTTCAGCACGACGCCAGGCTCTATTTGACGCTCGGCATTGCCAACTGGTCGATATTCGTCGACCACATCCCGAACAATGTCGTGAACCTGCTGACGCTGCGCAACTTCGGCTTTAGCGGCGCGGCCGACCTGTTCGTGTTCGTGGTGGGCTATGGTGTTGCCATCATCCACGGCAGGATGGCGCTGGAGCGCGGCTATGTCGTCGCGGCGACGCGCATCTTCCGCCGCGTCTGGCGGCTCTATGCCGCCTATGTCGTGCTGTTCGTGATCTACATCGACACCATCGCCTATGTCGCTTCGCAATCGATGGCACCGGAGATCATCAGCGATTACAACATCTCCGGTATTCTCGAGCATCCGCTCAGAACGCTGATCCAGGGACTGGTGCTTCAGGAAGAACCGCTCAATCTCGACCTGCTTCAGCTGATGATTCCGCTGATGGCATTCTTCCCGTTCGTGCTGTGGGGACTGCTGCGAAGCCCCAACCTCACTCTCGCCGCATCGGTCGCGCTATATCTCGCCGCACGCTGGTTCGGCTGGAATTTTCACGCCTATCCCGACCTGGAATGGACCTTCAACCCGCTGTGCTGGCAGATGCTGATGGTGCTGGGCGGCTGGTTCGCCGTCACCGGCGTCTCAGGCCGGAGCTTGCGCAAAATATCCTGGCTCCGCGTGGCGGCGGGCGCCTATCTCGTGCTGGCGATGGCCATCACCCTGATGCGCCATTCGCCGGCGCTTTCAGCCTATTTGCCAGAAATCGTGCTCAATGGCATCTCTTCGAGCGAAAAGGAATACCTCGCACCCTATCGCGTGATCCATTTCCTCGCACTGGCCTTCATCGCAACCCATCTCGTTCCGCCCGACCATCCGTGGCTGCAACGGAAGTCACTCCAGATGGTGACCAAATGCGGCGAGGAATGGCTCGCGGTGTTCTGCATCGGCGTGTTCCTGTCCTTCGCCGGCCATCTCATCCTGATCACCGGTGCCAATCTGGTCGTGATGCAGATCGGGGTGAGCCTTGCCGGCTTCGCGGCGATGACGGCGGTGGCTTACTATATTTCCTGGTCGAAGCGACAGGACGAACCGGCGGCCCTGCGTCAGCGGGCCTAGGCGCGGTGACCACGCGATTCCGCTAGGCCGGGCGCCGCAGCTGCGCTATGCGGGACGGAGCGGCCGCGGGAATGGCGGTTCGTTGCAAGGAGACCGGCTTGGTCATGGCGAAGGGCACGTCTGAAGCAGCCGAGGGGGCGCCCCGGCGCGGCCGGCCGCGCTCGATCGAGACCGCCAACGCCATCCTCGAAAGCGCCTACGCCCTGATGGCCGCGACCGGCCTTGCCGCAACCACGATCGACGCGGTCGCACGCCACTCCAACGTCTCCAAGATGACGATCTACAAATGGTGGTCGTCGCGAGAGGCGCTGCTGATCGACGCCTTCCTGCATCACGCCGCCCAAATGCTGCCGCTGCCGCCGGTGAGCGCAGGCACGGCAGCAGCGCGCGCGCGTGGCCACGCGGCGGCCTATGCCGAAGCCTTGCAAGGCGAATTCGGCAAGGTCCAGCTCGCGGTCATATCCGAATGCATTTCCAAGACGGGATCGGCCGAACTGTTCTATGCCCGTTATCTGCAATTCCGCCGCGGCACGCTGGTCGAGATGATCGCCGCCGGCCAGCGCGACGGCAGCATTCTGGCCGAGGCTCCGCCAGAAGATCTCTACGACGCGATCTATGGCAGCTTGTTCTACCGTTACATCTTCGGCATCGCGCCGATCACGCCGGCCTACGCGCGTCATCTGGTCGATCTTGTGTTGCGGCCCAAGGCCTAGGCCTGATGCTCGCGGCGACCATATCTCATGCCACATTCGACAGGAGCATCGTTCTCATCATGATCAAGCGCATCTTGCCATACGAAGGTTTGCTCCACGAAGTGGTCGAGCATGGAGGCGTGCTCTACATCGGCGGCATCGTCCCCGAGGACACCAGCCTGGACATGTCGGGTCAGGCGAATGTGCTTGGCCAGCTATCGCGTTTGCTCCAGGCTCTCGGGTCCGACCTGGCCAACGTATTGCAAGTGACCATCTTCATGACCGATCTCGGCGAGAAGGCTGCGTTCAATGCGGCCTGGAAGGCGCACTTTGCGGAAGCTCATTTGCCGGCGCGTGCCGCCGTCGGCGTGGCCGATCTCGGTCCGAACGTCAAACTCGAGATGACCGCCATCGCCGCGCGATCGACCCCGACCTGAGCGGCATGGTCTACCGCACCGGCTGCACCGGCTGCGAGAGCTTTTCCGTGCGGTCGCGTTCGGTCATGTCGACGACCGTCTCCATCGGCGCGGTCAGCTCGTAGACATAGGAAACGTCGGTGAAATATCGCTTGGCGGTGCCGCCGAGCGCTTCGGGCGCCACGCGATCGAGCAGGATCAAGCCGAAATCCGAATCCGGCCGCCGCGTCGCCTCGCTGGTGTTGAACTCCTCCCAGCGGAAACGAAACACCGTCTCGGGCTCCTCACCCGTCACCGTCCAGTTCGCGGTGATGTGCGGATGCTTGCCGACCAACGACAGGCCTTCGTCCGAGTGCGAGGCAAGCTCGAAGAACAGCAGCGACAGGCTCTGCGCGGCGCGCGCGCTGACCGCGATGTCAGGGCCGCTGACGGCGATACGATCGGCATGCGGGATGGCGCGAGCTTCGAACAGGCCCTTCAGTTTGACACCTTGCCATTGGCTCTCGCTGAGCAGCGACACCACGTTGGACATGGCGTGGATACGGCCGATCAGGAGCTCTCGCGCGACGTCGATGTCCGAGCCGTGGCGCAGCGTGCGCGTCACGATCGACTGGATCACCGCAAGGATGTTCTTGACCCGGTGATTCAGCTCGTCGATGACGGCCGTCAACCGCCGCTCGAAGCCGATCCGCACCTGGATTTCGCGGCTGAGCCGCAGATTGTTGTAGGCGACGTAGCCGAACAGGCCGCACACCATCGCGGTGATGGCGAAGCCGATCGCCGCCACGATGATCGCAGTCTGCTCGGCGCGCCGCGCCGAATTGGTCTTGGCGTAATAGCCGAGCTGCCAGTCGCGGCCGCCGAAGCTGACGTTGCGTGTCGCCGACGGCGCCGGCCCGTCGGGCGTCGTCATGCGGGTGGAGACGACACCCTGATCGTTGGCCACCAGCTCGCTGCCCTCCTTGCGCGGATCCTTCAGTGCGACCGAGAACAACGACAGGTCGTCATTGGTCAGCATCAGCGAGGCGAGCTCGTAGGAAAACGTGATGAAGCCGACCGGCTCGGTGGCACCTTCGGGAATGACCGGGGCAGCTACGATCACACCGATCGGCCCGTTGTCGCGCAAGAGCGGCACGGGGTCGGAGGCGACCGACCGCTTCTCGACCCTGGCGCGAGCGAGCATTGCATTGCGAACCGGGTCGTCATCATAGCTGCGCCCAGGCAGCGCCTTGGTCTCGTCGCTGCGGGGCTCCAGGTCCATCAGCACGTCGATCGGCTGCGTCAGGCTTGCCGGATCGATCGGCTTGTCGCTGGTGTCGCGTATCTCGGGATTCGGGAAGCCGGCGGCCGCGATGGCAGCTCGTGCCGCGGCGAGCTCGCTGGGCCGCAGCCGGGCGACCCAGGCGGCCACCACGAAATCGGTCTTGAAGGCGTAGATCGCCGAGCGCAGCGGCTCCAGCATATTGGGCTTCAGCACCGACGGCGCGCGGAACAGGCCTGAAGCGACACGTGCCAGCAGCTCTCGTTCCGTTGACCGATCCTGGACGAGGCTGGCATGAACGTCGATCGCACGCGCCAGCGCAATCCGGTCCAGCGCCAGCTCCTGGTCGTGGACGCGATAGGCTGCAAGCCCGGAGAGGAGAGCTCCGAGCAGAGCGATAAAGCCGATGATGAAACCCAACCGGACCACGCGACTACTCAGGCGAAGGCAGGAGGTCGGCAATAAACACGGAGCATATCAACGCCGTTCGAACGGCCATGTGCCGAAACAGGGTGAGCCCAGTGGCAGAGATAATGACGGAGGAGGCATCTGTACGCAACTTGGGTCGCCCAAAAAGCTTAATCCGCCCGGCCGATGATCCGGCCAATAGCGGCTTTTCTCCGGGCACCGAAGGTAGACAATCGCCGTGTCAGAAATTGGTTCCGTCTGGCCCGCTTTGCCTCATACGTTAACGGCGGAATAGGCCTGCGCGATGTCGCCGCGGCCCGTCAGCCCGCCCGTTTCAACCCACCCTTGGTTTCGATGAAGCCGACGATGCGCTCGAGCCCCTCGCTCTTCTTCAGATTGGTCATGACAAAGGGGCGCTCGCCGCGCATGCGCCTGGCGTCGGTGTCCATCTTCTCGAGGGAGGCACCGACATGGGGCGCGAGGTCGGTCTTGTTGATGACCAGGAGATCGGAACGGGTGATGCCGGGGCCGCCTTTGGACGGGATCTTGTCGCCGGCGGCAACGTCGATCACGTAGATCGTGAGGTCGGCAAGCTCCGGGGAAAAAGTGGCAGCGAGGTTATCGCCGCCGGATTCGATCAGCACGAGATCGAGCCCGGGAAACTTGGCGCGCATGTCCGCAACCGCTGCGAGATTCATCGAGGCATCTTCGCGGATCGCGGTGTGCGGGCACCCCCCGGTCTCGACGCCGGCGATACGGTCCGGGGTCAGCGAACCTGAGCGCACCAGGAATTCCGCATCCCATTTGGTGTAGATGTCGTTGGTGATCGCGGCGATGTCGTAGCGCTCACGCATGGTCTTGCAAAGCAGGTCCATCAGCGCGGTCTTGCCCGATCCAACGGGGCCACCGACGCCGACACGCAGGGGGCCGTGAGATTTCGACATATGGCTTGCTCTCTCTTGGTCAGTGAAAGGCCGCACCGCTCACGAGCGAAACAGCCGTGTATATTGCGTCTCGTGCCGCAGGCTGGCGAGATCGGCGCGGAAGGTCGCGCTGCCGAGATCGTCCAGCGTCGCGTTCAGCGCCCGATTGGCGGTTGCTGCCACGGCGGCTTCCAGTTTCACCAGCACACGCTGGCTGTCAGTCTGGCCGAGCGGAACGAGCCGGCTCGCCGCGGAAATCCAGTTCGAGACCAGCGCATGCAGGAAAGCGTGCAACGTCGGTGCCAGCGGCACACCATGCAGCGCCGCGACGACGCCGACGGCGACCGGATAGACCAGTGGCGTGCGGCATGCCGCGACCACGGCATCAAGGCCCTCGGCATGCCACGCGGCACGGGAGATGTCGATGAAGGCGCGCCCCTGGGAGGTAGTCTCGAGCTGGCGCTCGCGCGACGGCACGAAAGCGGCGGCGAGCTCGGCGACTTCGCTCAGAGCAGCGTCCTCGCCGGCCTCTGCGGCACGATAGGCTTGAACCAGGAATGTCGCATCACAAAAGCCCGAGCCGTCCCCCAGCATGGCATCGAGCCAATCGGCGAGCGTTGCGAGGTCGGTGATATCACCTGCTTCGACCGCCCACTCGATACCGCTCGAATAGGAAAAACCGCCGACGGGAAACGCCGGTGACAGCCATGTCATCAGCCGGTATAGCGCCGCCGCCTCGCGCTCTGCGAGGTCGCCGGCACTGACGGGCTCATTTGTGCTCATGAGCATGCTTGTGGCCGTGGTGATGGTCGGGATGGTCGCAATGCCCGTCGTGGGGTTGGTGGTCATGCGCGGCGTGATCATGATGATGATCATGGTGACCGTGATCGTGATGACCATGGTGATGATGTCCGTGATCGTGGTGTGCATGGTCGTCGTGACCGTGCGCATGACTGGCCTCGGCGTAGGCGCCGCCTTCGGGATCGAACGGCGCCTCGATCTCGACGACGCGGGCACCGAGGCCCTTCACCATCGCCTCAATGACGTGATCGCGGCGGATGCGCAGGCTCTTGGCCATGATCTGCGTCGGCAGATGACGGTTGCCGAGATGCCAGCCGACACGGATGAGATGGTGCGGGTCGTGGCCGCGGATCTCCAGCAGCGGCTCGGGCGCCGCGACCACTTCGACCAACCTTCCGTCCTCCAGCACCAGCGCATCGCCGCCGCGCAGCGCCACCGCATGCTCGAGGTCAAGCAGGAATTCGAGCCCCCGCGTCCCCGTCATGGCCATGCGACGGCGGTGCCGATCGTCGAAATCGAGCACGACCGTATCCGCCGGCGTTTCCGTGAAGCGGTGCTGTCCCCTAACCTGCGTCGCCCGGATCATGCGTTGTTACCTCGTCTCGACTTTCTCAGGCGTGATCACCTCGATCTTCGGCGGCGCCGTGAAGCACTTCACCGCGACACGACCGAACGTCTTCATGTGCTCCCGGCCGCGATGCGGCACCATCGCCTCGGCGTTTTCCCACTGCTCCACGAACACCATCTTGGTGGGATCGGTGACGCTCTCGTGCAGATCGTAGGCGATATTGCCGGGCTCTTTCCGCGATTCCCTGATGCAGGCGGTGGCGGCTGCAATGAATTCGGCGCGCGTTTCGGGCTTGATGGTCAGGGTGGCGACGACGTAGATCATGAGAAATCCTCCCGGCTTTTCTTCTGGGTTACGATGACCGGGCGGGACATTAGACCAGCCGGGATCGAACGCAAAACCGGAAAAGCCGTCCCAGGACATGCAGTGCGACATGCGCCGGGGACATGCGTTGAGGCGCTATTTCAGTACATGAAATATCGCTGCGCCATCGGCAGCACCTCGGCGGGCGGACAAGTGAGCAGCTCGCCGTCGGCGCGCACCTCATAGGTCTCCGGATCGACCTCTATATCGGGCGTGGCGTCGTTGTGGATCATGCTCTTCTTGGAGATCTTGCTGCGGGTGTTCTGGACCGCATAGAGCTTCTTCTCGATGCCGAGCTTTCGCGCGAGACCACTCGCGACGGCAGCCTTCGAGGTGAACACCACGGAGGACGCCGTGCGCGCCTTGCCGAAGGCACCGAACATCGGCTGGTAGTGCACCGGCTGCGGCGTCGGAATCGAGGCGTTGGGATCGCCCATGGGCGCGGCGACGATCGAGCCGCCCTTGACGATGCAGTCCGGCTTGACGCCGAAGAATGCCGGCGACCACAGCACGAGATCGGCGAGCTTGCCCTTTTCCACCGAGCCGATCAGCTTCGATACGCCGTGCGCGATCGCCGGGTTGATCGTGTACTTGGCGATGTAGCGCTTGACGCGGAAATTGTCGTTGTCCTTGCCCTTGTCCTGCGGCAGCGATCCGCGCTGCTTCTTCATCTTGTCGGCAGTCTGCCAGGTCCGGATGATGACCTCGCCGAGACGACCCATCGCCTGCGAATCCGAAGACATCATCGAGAGCGCGCCGAGATCATGCAGGATGTCCTCGGCCGCGATGGTCTCCTTGCGGATGCGGCTTTCGGCGAACGCCAGATCTTCCGCGATCGAGGGATCGAGGTGGTGGCACACCATCAGCATGTCGAGATGCTCATCGATGGTGTTGCGCGTGAACGGCCGCGTCGGATTGGTCGAGGACGGCAGCACGTTCTTCAGTCCCGCGACCTTGATGATGTCAGGGGCGTGGCCGCCGCCGGCGCCTTCGGTGTGGAACGCATGAATGGTGCGTCCCTTGAACGCCTTGATGGTGTCCTCGACGAAGCCGGATTCGTTCAGCGTGTCGGAATGCAGCATGACCTGAATGTCGTGGTCGTCAGCCACCGATAGGCAGTTGTCGATCGCGGCCGGCGTGGTGCCCCAATCCTCATGCAGCTTCAACGCACAGGCACCGGCCTTGATCATCTCGACCAGCGCTGCGGGCCGCGAGGCGTTCCCCTTGCCGGAGATCCCGAGATTGACCGGGAAGGCGTCGAACGACTGGATCATCCGCGCGATGTGCCAGGGACCGGGCGTGCAGGTGGTGGCGAAGGTGCCGTGCGAGGGGCCGGTGCCGCCTCCGAGCATCGAGGTGACGCCGGACATCAGCGCATGCTCGATCTGCTGCGGGCAGATGAAATGGATGTGGCTGTCGAAGCCGCCGGCGGTGAGTATCTTTCCCTCGCCCGCGATCACATCGGTACCAGGGCCGATGATGATCGTCACGCCCGGCTGGATGTCGGGATTGCCGGCCTTGCCGATCGCGGAGATCATGCCGTCCTTGATGGCGACGTCGGCTTTGACGATGCCCCAGTGGTCGACGATCAGCGCATTGGTGATGACGGTGTCGGCAGCACCCTGCTTGTTGGTCACCTGCGACTGCCCCATGCCGTCGCGGATCACCTTGCCGCCGCCGAACTTCACCTCCTCGCCGTAGGTGGTGAAATCCTTCTCCACCTCGATGATGAGGTCGGTGTCGGCGAGACGCACCTTGTCGCCGGTGGTCGGGCCGAACATGTCGGCATAGACGGAACGCTTCATTTTGACGGACATCACAAGCCCCGTTTGCGATTGAACTGTTGGCTGGTCACAGCAAAGCCCTCGCTGCTTTCACGGCATCGTCGAATTTCGTATCAAGCCAGGCGCTCCCGCCGCGACAACCGGCGACCACCTGTTCGGCCCAGCCGGTGTAGTCGGCGAGGTCGTCGCGCTCATCGGCGCTCGGATCGGACTGAATACGCGCGCCGATATTGCTGATCTTGTCGGCGATCTTGATCAGTTTTGCACCGGAAGATTTGTGCGGAGCGTCCTCGATCTGCTTGCGTCGTCGCTCGGCCTTCGGCAGGCTCATGTCGTCGGTGCATTCGACGACGAGTGAGGCGACACGCTCGGAGAATGTGTGCGCAAGCTCCGCGCGCGTGGTGTCGGTATCCTCGATCGAATCATGCAGCCAACCCGCCGCGACGAGCTCGGCGTCGACACCATCGGTCGCAGTGGCGAGTAGGTTGGCGACCTCGGCGAGATGATTGATATAGGGCTCATTGCCGCGCCCCTTGCGCGCCATGCCATTGTGGCGATGCGCAGCGAGATCGGCAGCTTCAGAGACAAGGCGGATCGGTGAGAGCATGGTTTAAGTCTCCTCCATGCCGTTGGACGTACCGCTCTCTCCGTTCCCTCCCCCCTTGCGGGGGAGGGGCAGGGAGGGGGGTGCTCCGGGCTCCGCTGCCTGAAGGATGGCGAGAGACACCCCCTCCAGGTTCCTCATCACGTCTTCATTCGTAAAGCGCAGCACGCGATAGCCGCGAGAAGCGAACCACGTGTCGCGCGTTTCGTCCTTGCGAAGGCGCTCCTCGAAATCGTGACTCTCGCCGTCCACCTCAACGACGAGCTTGCAGGAGTGGGCAACGAAATCGGCAATGTAGTTGCCCATCGGAGCTTGTCGGCGGAAGCCGAGGCGACCCAGGCGATGCGCTTTGAGATGACGCCACAGCAACGTCTCCGCGCGCGTCACCTCGCGCCGCCCCTCCCCAACCCTCCCCCGCAGGGGGGGAGGGAGCCCGTCGGACGTGCTCACCTCACTGCAGATCACGGCACTCATCTCGGCTTATGTCACAGCTTCCCCATGACGTCGCCGCGAAAGCCGTAGATCGTCTTCTTGCCCGCCAAGGCGACGAGCTGGACGTCGCGGGTCTGGCCGGGCTCGAAGCGGACGGCGGTGCCGGCGGCGATGTCGAGGCGCATGCCGCGGGACTTCTTGCGGTCGAACTTCAACGCCGGGTTGGTCTCGAAGAAGTGGTAATGCGAGCCGACCTGGATCGGACGATCACCGGTGTTGGCCACCGTCAACGTCACGGTTTTGCGGCCGGCATTGAGCTCGATCTCGCCGTCCTGAATGAAGAGTTCGCCGGGGATCATGCTTCGCTCCTATCGAATCGGTTCGTGCACGGTGACGAGCTTCGTGCCGTCGGGGAACGTCGCCTCGACCTGGATGTCGTGGATCATCTCGGGGATGCCGGGCATCACCTGGTCGCGGGTCAGCACCTGGGCGCCTGACTGCATCAGCTCGGCGACCGTGCGCCCGTCGCGCGCACCTTCGAGGATGAAGTCGGAGATAATCGCGATCGCCTCGGGATGGTTGAGCTTGACGCCGCGGTCCAGCCTGCGGCGTGCCACGATGGCCGCCATCGAAATCAGAAGCTTGTCCTTTTCGCGGGGAGACAGGTTCATGAAGAATCTCTTCCGTTCAACACTTCAATTCAGCCACAAGCGCGGCAGTGCGGCACCGGTGCGCGCCAGCACGGCCAACATGTCGGCGCGCAAACGCGCCGTATCTTGGGCACAGAACCGCGCCATTGCAAAGCCATTCCAGGCGGATATCCCGACCTCGCCGGAGAACGAGTCCGACGCTTCGCGGATGCGCTCGACCAGCGCCTCGTCGCCGGGAACGATCAACGCGGTGCCGATTGCAGCACCACCCTTGGCGACCGCGGATCGAACCAGTCTTGCGCCGATATCGCCGTCGAGCCTGACGGTCTCCGCGAAGACCAGCCTGCCGCCGCGGCGCAACCGCCAGCGATCGACAAACTCGCCCTGCTCCATGCGCTCGCCCATGGCGGTGCGGCCGAATACGACGATTTCACAAAGCAGCAGCGAGGCGGCCTCATCGAGCTCGATGTCGAAGCGGCGATGGACCCGGGCACGGTTGAACAGGATGGTCTCCTGGGGCAGCCAGCCGAGGTGCGCGCCTGCAGCGACCTTCAAGGAAATGTTGAGCTGCGCCGCCGCCCCCGGCGCGCGATAGACCTTTTCCGCGGCCGCCGTCGTCAGCGTCAAGCGCGCGGCGTCAGTGGCCGTGATCTCGATGCCGAAGCGATCGCCGCCGGCAACGCCGCCGGCCGTGTTGACGAACACGCCAGACAGGCCATCGTCCTCGGGCGAGGGAAAGCGCACGCGGAGCGAGCCGGATTCATGCAAGGCGCCGCGCCGCGTCACGCCGTCGCGGGCGTGCACGTCGAAGTGGACCGCGCCGCGCGCACGGTTGGCTTCGAACACCGAAGATGTCGCCAAAGAACTCACCAAGGCGTCGCTGCGCATCCGTCTCCCCCAGCCGGCCGCGGCAGGAGTTTTCCAGCCTACAATGTCCCGGCTTACAGCGCCATCTGGCGGCTGATCTCGCTTCGGTCGAGATTGGAGCGGTGGCAGGTGAACTTCACCGCGCCGCGATCCATCACCGCGAAACTGTCACCGAGTTCGCAGGCAAAGTCGAGATATTGTTCGACCAGCACGATGGCGATGTTGCCGAGATTGCGCAAGTATGAGATGGCCCGGCCGATGTCCTTGATGATGGAGGGCTGGATGCCCTCGGTCGGCTCGTCGAGCAGCAACAATTTCGGCCGCATCACCAGCGCGCGCCCGATCGCGAGCTGCTGCTGCTGGCCGCCCGACAGATCGCCGCCGCGCCGGCCGAGCATGGATTCCAGCACCGGAAACAGCGAGAACACGTCGTCCGGGATATGCTTGTCCTGGCGCTTGAGCGGGCCGAAGCCGGTCTTGAGGTTTTCCTCGACCGTCAGCAACGGAAAGATCTCGCGGCCCTGCGGCACGAAGGCGATGCCCTTGCGCGCCCGCTCATAGGGCTTGAGGCCGGTGATATCGCTGCCGTCGAACACGATGGCGCCCGATGAAATCGGGTATTGCCCGACCATGGCGCGGAGCAGCGAGGTCTTGCCGACGCCGTTCCGCCCGAGCACGCAAGTCACCTTGCCCGGCTCCGCCGCAATCGAGACACCGCGCAGCGCCTGCGCCGCGCCATAGAACAGGTTGATGTCCTTGACCTCAAGCATCGCTCAGCGTCCCAGATAGACTTCGATGACCCGCTCGTTGGACGAGACCTGGTCGATGGTTCCTTCGGCGAGCACCGTGCCTTCATGCAGGCACGTCACCTTGACCCCGAGCTCGCGCACGAACGTCATGTCGTGCTCGACCACCATGACGGTGTGGGTCTTGTTGATCTCTTTCAGCAGCTCGGCGGTGAGATGCGTCTCGACGTCGGTCATGCCCGCGACGGGCTCATCGACGAGAAGCAGCTTCGGATCCTGGGCCAGCAGCATGCCGATCTCGAGCCATTGCTTCTGGCCGTGGCTGAGGCTGCCGGCGAGGCGGTTGCGGGCATCGGTGAGCCGGATCGTCTCCAGCACCTTGTCGATGCGCTCCGACTCCGCCCTGCTTCCGCGCCAGAACAGCGTGCTGCGGACCGAGTGATCAACATTGAGCGCGAGCAAGAGATTGTCCTGTACGGTCTGGCTCTCGAACACCGTCGGCTTCTGGAATTTACGGCCGATGCCGAGCTCGGCGATACGGGTCTCGTCGAGGCGCGTCAGGTCCGTGACACCGTCGAACAGCACCGTGCCCTCGTCCGGCTTGGTCTTGCCGGTGATGATGTCCATCATCGTGGTCTTGCCGGCGCCGTTGGGACCGATGATGGCGCGCATCTCGCCGGGCTCGAGCGTCAGCGACAGATTGTTGATGGCGTGGAAACCGTCGAACGAGACGTGCACGCCGTCGAGATAGAGCATCGCGGAGGTCGCGCGGGTATCCATGACGTTCATGACCGCTACTCCGCCATCTTTGGTTCGGTGATGCCGTCTTCGGCCGCCACACTCGCCGCAGCAGGGCGCCTCTCTCGCGACGCCTCACGCCAGGCGTTGAATGTGCCGACGATGCCCTTGGGCAGCAGCAGCGTCACCAGAATGAACAGCGCACCCAGCATGAACAGCCAGTACGGCGCCAGCACGCCCGAGGTGAAGAACGTCTTGGCGTAGTTGACCACGATCGCGCCAAGCGCCGCACCGATCAGCGTGCCGCGGCCGCCGACCGCGACCCAGATCACCGCCTCGATCGAGTTGCCCGGTGCGAATTCGGATGGATTGATGATGCCGACCTGCGGCACATAGAGCGCGCCGGCGACGCCGGCCATGCAGGCCGACAGCGTGAATACGAACAACTTGTAGGATTCGACACGGTAGCCGAGGAAGCGGCTGCGCGACTCCGCGTCCCGGATCGCGATCAGCACCTTGCCGAGCTTGGAGGACACAACCGAGCGGCAGATCAGGAAGCTGAGGATCAGCGCCAGACAGCTGAGCGCGAACAGCGCGGCGCGCGTGCCCTCGGCCTGGACGTTGAAGCCGAGGATGTCCTTGAAGTCGGTCAGGCCGTTGTTGCCGCCGAAACCGAAATCGTTGCGGAAGAAGGCGAGCAGCAGCGCATAGGTCATCGCCTGCGTGATGATCGACAGATACACGCCGGTGACGCGGGAGCGGAAGGCGAGCCAGCCGAAGCAGAAGGCCAGCAGACCCGGCACGAACAGCACCATCAGCGCCGCGAACCAGAACATGTCGAAGCCGTGCCAGTACCACGGCAGCTTCTGCCAGTTCAGGAACACCATGAAGTCGGGCAGTACGGGATTGCCGTAGACGCCGCGGGTACCGATCTGCCGCATCAGGTACATGCCCATCGCATAGCCGCCGAGCGCGAAGAAAGCACCGTGACCGAGCGAGAGGATGCCGCAATAGCCCCAAATCAGGTCGATCGAGAGCGCCAGGATGGCGTAGCAGACATATTTGCCCCAGAGCGCGACAAGATAGGTCGGCACTTGCAGAACCGAGCCCGCCGGCAGCAGCAAATTGGAGAGTGGGATGAGGACGCCGCAGGCGGCGACGACCATCACGAAGATCGTCGCGCCGCGGTCCAGTGATCGCGTCAGCATGTGAGGGGTCATGCTTCCACCGCACGGCCCTTGAGCGCGAACAGGCCGCGCGGCCGCTTTTGAATGAACAGGATGATCAGGACCAGGATCGCGATCTTGCCGAGCACGGCGCCGGCGACCGGCTCCAAGAACTTGTTGGCGATACCGAGCGTGAAGGCGCCGACGAGGGTGCCCCAGAGATTGCCGACCCCGCCGAACACCACGACCATGAAGCTGTCGATGATGTAGCTCTGGCCGAGATTAGGGCTGACATTGTCGATTTGCGACAGCGCCACGCCCGCGATGCCGGCAATGCCCGAACCGAGGCCGAAGGTCAAGGCGTCGACGCGCGAGGTGGCGATGCCCATCGAGGCCGCCATGCGGCGGTTCTGCGTCACGGCGCGCATCTCGAGGCCGAGCGCCGTGTAGCGCAACATCGCGAGCAGGATCACGAAGACCGCAAGGGTGAAGCAGAGGATCCAGAGCCGGTTGTAGGTGATGGTGATCTGCCCGAGCTCGAACGCGCCGCTCATCCAGGAGGGATTGCCGACCTCGCGATTGGTTGGGCCGAACATGGTGCGCACCGCCTGCTGCAGCACCAGCGACAGGCCCCAGGTGGCAAGCAGCGTCTCCAGCGGCCGGCCGTAGAGGAAGCGGATGATGCTGCGTTCGATCAGCACGCCGATTGCGCCTGCGACGAGAAAGGCGAGCGGCACGGCGATGAGCAGCGAATAGTCGAACAGTGCGGGATAACGGGTGCGGATCACCTCCTGCACCGCGAAGGTGGTGTAGGCGCCGATCATCACCATTTCGCCATGCGCCATGTTGATGACGCCCATCACGCCGAAGGTGATGGCAAGGCCGATCGCGGCGAGCAGAAGCACCGAGCCGAGCGACAGGCCGTACCAGGCATTCTGCACCATGGACCAGACCGCGAGCGAGTTCTGGATCGAGCTGATGGCGCTCGTCGCGGCTTTGGTCACCGAGGCAGGCTGGTCGCTGCCGATGTCGGACAGCAGCGCCAGCGCTTCCTGATCGCCGCGCGCCTTGATGGTGGCGACGGCCTCAAGCTTCTGCACTTCGGTGGCGTCGGATTTGAACAGCAGGATCGCGGCCCGCGCCTCGCCGAGCACGGCCTTGACCGATCGGTTGGTTTCCTTGGCGAGCGCGCTCTCGACCGGCTCGAGCGCGGTCTCTTCATGCGACTTGAAGACGGACTGCGCAGCCTGGAGCCGCGTGCCGAGATCGGGCGACTGCAGCGTCAGGCTGCCGAGCGCAGCGTCGACACTGCGGCGCAGGCGGTTGTTGAGGCGGACGGCGCTGGCACTGTCAGGCACGCTGGCAACGGACTCACCGGTGGCGGCATCGATCGACTTGCCGTCGGTGCCGGTGACGTAAACCTTCTTGCTATCAGGATCGGCCATGAGACGGCCCTCCTGGAGCGCATTGATGATCGGAAAAGCCAGCTTGTTGCCGCTGCTTGCGACGACGCCGATCGCTTCATCCGTGTCGGAAAAATCGTCGTTGGCGAATTTGGCGACCGCATCCTCGAACGGACCGGCAAAGGCCGGCAGCGCAAACGCGATCAGGAACAGCGAGAGGACAAAGGTAGAGAGACGAGCGGACAGATTGGTTGGCACTTTGGTTCACCCCGGCAGAAGTGGGGAGAAGACGGCGGAATAGCCGTCTTCTCCCGTCGTGCAGTCGAATGTCAGGTCCGGATCAGGAGCCGGAGCCGAGGCACTTGTTGGTCTTGGTGTTGAAGTTGCCGCACTTCTTGCCGACCCAGTCGCCGATCAGGTCCTTGGAGCCATCGAGCTCCTTCGACCAGGCGTCGCCAGCCACGAGACCCGGGGTCTTCCAGACCACGTCGAACTGGCCGTTGCCCTTGATCTCGCCGATGAACACCGGCTTGGTGATGTGGTGGTTCGGCAGCATCTTCGAGGTGCCACCGGTCAGGTTCGCAGCCTCGATGCCGGGAAGCGCGTCGATCACCTTGTCCGGATCGGTCGACTTCACCTTCTCGACGGCCTTCACCCACATGTTGAAGCCGATCACGTGGGCTTCCATCGGGTCGTTGGTCGTACGCTTCGGGTTCTTGGTGTAGGCCTGCCAATCCTTGATGAACTTCTCGTTCGCCGGGGTCTTGATCGACTCGAAGTAGTTCCAGGCGGCGAGATGACCGACCAGCGGCTTGGTGTCGATGCCGGCGAGTTCTTCCTCACCCACCGAGAACGCGACCACCGGGATGTCCTTCGCCTTGATGCCCTGGTTGCCGAGCTCCTTGTAGAAGGGGACGTTGGCGTCGCCGTTGATGGTCGAGACCACCGCCGTCTTCTTGCCGGCCGAGCCGAACTTCTTGATGTCGGCCACGATCGTCTGCCAGTCGGAGTGACCGAACGGCGTGTAGTTGATCATGATGTCTTCCTGGGCGACACCCTTGGACTTCAGATAGGCTTCCAGGATTTTGTTGGTGGTGCGCGGATAGACGTAGTCGGTGCCCGCGAGCACCCAGCGCTTCACCTTCTCTTCCTTCATCAGATAGTCGACGGCGGGGATCGCCTGCTGGTTCGGCGCGGCACCCGTGTAGAACACGTTGCGCTCGGACTCCTCGCCCTCGTACTGGACGGGGTAGAACAGGATGTTGTTGAGCTCCTTGAACACCGGGAGCACCGACTTGCGCGACACCGAGGTCCAGCAGCCGAACACCACGGCGACCTTGTCCTTGGTGATCAGCTCGCGCGCCTTTTCGGCGAACAGTGGCCAGTTCGAGGCGGGGTCGACGACGACGGCCTCGAGCTTCTTGCCGAGCACGCCGCCCTTCTTGTTCTGCTCGTCGATGAGGAAGAGGATGGTGTCCTTCAGCGTGGTTTCGCTGATGGCCATGGTGCCGGAGAGGGAGTGCAGGACACCGACCTTGATGGTGTCGTCCGCGGCCTTCGCGCCGGAAATGGAAGCCAGACCAAGCATCAGTCCGGCGGTCGCGGCGAGCACGCCGCGGCGGCTAAATGACGCCGCTATATCGTGAATGGATTTGGTAGGCATGGATGTATCATCTCCCTGACGCAGACGTGAAAACGCTGCGAAACGGCCCCACGGCCGCCTGCGATTAACGGAATCGCAAGAACCGTGCCATGGGCTTGGCGCCTGCCAAGTTGTTGATAAGACTTGATAATTTTGACGCAAACGAAGTTTCGACGCGGTCTATCCGCCCAAATATTGGGCGGACAAAATGTATGCTTATGCGGCAATCAGCCTATTTTATGAGCAAAATCTACCTATTGGCTAAATTTCCGGCATTACTATTTTTGCACGGCAATCGACGCCAGATGAAGCCTGCCTTGAAAGCGCCCCCTCGATGTTCCATATAGTGGTGTAGATCGCTCGCGAATCGAGCGGTCATAGCGAGCCGCGTGTTCTTAAGCCCGTACGGGCCTCTGGCTTGCCCCATATCTCCCAGGCCATCCGACACCCCAAACACGCAGGTGTCTTCTCGACACCCTTTTGCGCGCGCCCCGCCGATTGCGTAGGGCCGATCGCATTTGACATGGAAAGAACCCATCTTTTGACTTCGTTTCAGGACTTCGGCCTCGCCGAACCCATCGCACGTGCTCTCGCCGAAGAGAATTACGTCACCCCTACCCCCATCCAGGCCCAGACGATCCCCACGGCGCTGACCGGCCGTGACGTCGTCGGCATCGCCCAGACCGGCACCGGCAAGACAGCGTCCTTTGCGCTGCCGATCCTGCACCGCCTGCTCGAGAACCGCATCAAGCCGCAGCCCAAGACGGCCCGCGTCCTGGTGCTGTCGCCGACCCGCGAGCTTTCGGGGCAGATCCTCGACAGCTTCAACGCCTATGGTCGCCACATCCGTCTATCCTCGACGCTCGCCATCGGCGGCGTGCCGATGGGCCGCCAGGTCCGCGCCCTGATGCAGGGCGTCGATGTGCTGGTCGCCACCCCCGGCCGCCTGCTCGACCTCGTGCAGAGCAACGGACTGAAGCTCAGCAGCGTCGAATTCCTCGTGCTCGACGAGGCCGACCGCATGCTCGACATGGGCTTCATCAACGACATCCGCAAAATCGTCGCGAAACTCCCGATCAAGCGGCAGACGCTGTTCTTCTCGGCCACCATGCCGAAGGACATCGCCGAACTCGCCGACGCCATGCTGCGCGATCCGGCGCGGGTCGCGGTGACGCCGGTCTCCTCGACCGCCGAGCGTATCAATCAGCGCATCATCCAGGTCGATTTCTCGGCCAAGGCCACCTTCCTGACCAAGCTCCTGAAGGACGAGCCGATCAACCGCGCGCTGGTCTTCACCCGCACCAAGCACGGCGCCGACAAGGTCGTGAAGACGCTCGAGAGGACGGGCATCGCCGCCAGCGCCATTCACGGCAACAAGTCGCAGAACCATCGCGAACGGACGCTCGCGCAATTCCGCTCCGGCGAGATCCGCACCCTGGTCGCCACCGACATCGCCGCCCGCGGCATCGATGTCGACGGCATCACCCACGTCATCAATTACGACCTGCCCAATGTGCCCGAGACCTACGTGCATCGCATCGGCCGCACCGCGCGCGCCGGCGCCGACGGCACCGCGATCTCGCTGGTGGCCGGCGGCGAGGAGCTCGGCTATCTGCGCGATATCGAGAAGCTGATCCGCGTGGCGCTGCCGCGCGAGGACCTCCGAACCGATGCGGGGCGCCGCGATGCCGGTGCTCCCCCACCGCAGCAACGGCAGGGCCGGCCGGGCGGCCGCCCGGGCCAGCGTCCGCAAGGCGCACGCCACGGCGACGGACGGCGTAACGATGAACGGCGCGGAGACGGACGCCACCACAGCGCCGGCAAGCCGAGCGACGGACGGCCCGGTGAGGGCCGCCATGGCGAGGCGCGACACCTCGACGGACGGCCCGGCAACAACGCGAAGGGGTCGCGCCGTCCTCGCTCCGGTGGAAAGATGCATTCTTCGGCAAACGACCGCCCGGAACAGCGCTCCGCGCATAGCGCCGGAGCGCCCGATGGGATACAAGGCGTGGCCTTTTTGCGCCGTGAGAGTCGGCCGAATGGCCACCCGAACCGCAAACCCCATTCGCACTAGCCGTCCACGACCTGGAGAAATTCATGGCTAAGGAAGAGCTGATCCAGTTCGAAGGACTGGTCACCGAAATCCTCCCCGACGCGCGCTACCGCGTGCAGCTCGACGCCGGGCACGAGATCGTCGCCTACACCGCCGGCAAGATGAAGAAGAACCGCATCAAGACGCTGGCGGGAGACCGCGTGACGGTGGAGATGTCGCCCTACGACCTCGAAAAGGGCCGGCTGATTTTCCGCCACAAGGACGAACGGCCGAGTGGGGTGGGCGGACCTCCCCGCCCCGGACAACGCGGCGGCCAATTCCGTCGCCGTTAATGGTTCCCCGCGCGTCAGCGTGGAATAAAGCTGCTGATTGAACGCTGATCCGCCGTGGCTTCACGGTGGATCAAAAAATCGTGCGCGTCAGGATTGTTTTGGCGCCTTGATTCCAATAAAATGAACACATCGATTTTCGGCCGGACGATATTAGCATCCACCGGTATAGCCGGTTCAGACACGCTGACGACCCTTCCAAAATTCGATCTAACCGGCCTGCGCGAGCAGGCTCTTGCATTGTGTATCTGAGAAGGGACTACCCCTGTGAGCATGGGAACCGTGAAGTGGTTTAACGCAACCAAGGGCTATGGCTTCATCCAGCCCGATGATGGCGGCAGCGACGTGTTCGTTCACATCAGCGCCGTCGAGCGCGCCGGCCTCGGCTCGCTGCGCGAAGGCCAGAAGCTTTCCTACGAGATCGTCGCCGATCGCCGGTCCGGTAAGTCGGCCGCCGACAACCTCCGCGACGCCGGCTGATCTCCAGCGCGCATCCTCGCAGGACGCGCAAGGATCAGGGCAAGCGCCTGGAATATGGAAAAGGCCGTGCGGGATGCACGGCCTTTTTCGTTCTTGGTGTCTTAGAGAGTGCGAACTGGCCCGAGCGAACCGTTAAGACCTGTTAACCACGCTGCCTCTGCGCGGTTACCGACGCGCCGGCGCCCGCGCGGGACCAGAGGTCCCGCCGGTTGCCGTGGCCGCTTGATTTGCCTTGCTAGTTCGTCTTTGCGGCCGCCGCGCCGCCGGTGCCGCTGGCATTGCTGTTCAGCGCACCAGCCTGACTCATGGTGGTGTTGAAGTAGGTGTCGCTGTCGCCGAGCGTAACCCGGCGCTGGCAGAGCGGCATGCAGCTGTAGGACTCCCGATCGACCCCGCGATAGACGGTGACGAGCCGGTCGCTGGGGCCCTCTACCTGAATCTGCCGGTCGACCAGGATCTCTCCGCCGCGATCGAGCGCGATGAAATTGGTGGCACCGTAGCCTTTGCCTGTGACGACGATCATCCCGCCAGGCTGGAGCGTGACATCGGCGATCAAGGGATTACCGACCACGATCGTCGCCACTTTGCCGGGCAGCCGAACGAGCTTGGCCTGGTCGACATTCACGGCGATGGTATCGATGGTGGGCTCGGCAAGGCCAATCGAAGGCGAAGCCAGCACACTGGTCGCAACCAGCAGACAGATGCGCGCATGACGGCGCAGGAACACTTTACGCATACTCTTACCCCGGGACGTCACAAACCGGCAGAATCGATCACCAAGCGGAGCCGGCGCCCGACCCGGTTAACCTGCCTGTAATTCGTGAACGTTCCCCAAATTCGCCGACTATTGTTCTAACGGACTGACGTTTTATGGCCCGCCTATTGCCGGAACGGATAGGCAAGCTGGCCGGCGATCTCCTTCGGCATGGCCGCTTCGTCCTTGCCGTAATCCTTCGGCAGTTCGCCCATCGGCATGCGGAAGGTCCCGAACAGCACGTCCCAGATCGGGAAGGTGCCGGCGAAATTGGTGTCGCCGCCCTCTTCGAGCGCAGTGTGGTGCCAGCGATGGAACACCGGCGTCGCCAGCAGATATCTGAAAGGCCCGAAGGTCCAGTTCAGATTGGCGTGCACGAAGGCCGAATGGAAGGTCGTGAACGGGCCGACCCAGATCATCACGTTCGGCGAAATGCCGGCCATCAGCAGTACGACGTCGACGCCGATCGTGCCGAGCATCAGATTGACCGGATGGAAGCGGGCGGCCGAAATCCAGCTGATCTCCTCCGAGGAGTGATGGATCGCATGATATTTCCAGAACTCGCCGCCATGAAACAGCCGGTGCAGCCAGTACAGCATGAAGTCGGCGAGTACCAGGAACAGCACACCTTGCAACCAGAGCGGCAGCTGCGACAGCGGCCCGTGCCCGTTGTCGTAGAAGGCGATCAGCTCGTCGGCGTCGTGGATGTTGAAGAAGAAGCCGGCGGTAACGATCAGGAGTCCGATCCGCATGGTGCGGGCGAACACCGGAACGAAGAACCAGTAGCAGATGTCGGTTACGATCTCGCGCTTGCGCCACCAGGACGGACCGGGATTGCAGGCCCAGAAATGCTCGAGCACCGTGAACAGGACTGCGAGCATGAAGGTGACCGGAATCACCTTCTCGATGGTCTCGCCGAGCATCAGGGCGACTTGCATGGGCAGGCTCGACATCATCGCTTCTCTTCCTTGCGGCTGATCTCTCTACGCCTACTCCGCTAAATTTAAGGGAGGATGAAGTTGACGCCACGTTCCGAACCGAAGGAATTGCGATAATCGCCTTAAGGTGAAATTCACTTTGGCCGAAAGCATCGCGCGAGACGCGGGTTTGACCGATCGAATTAACTCGACCGAAAGAGCTCGGCTCACATGGTCGTCACGTCAATGCAGCGCCGAACGAGGCGACCACACCCAGATGGAGTTTAGTCCATGAAGAACCTGATTGCGCGTTTCGCCAAAGATGAATCCGGCGCCACGGCCATCGAATACGGCCTGATTGCCGCCGGCATCGCGCTGGCCATCATCACCGTCGTCAACCAGCTCGGCACCTCGCTGAACACCAAGTTCGGCTCGATCAGCTCCTCGCTGAAGTAAGCCGACCGGGAAACGAACGGCAAACGCCCCGGATCTCCGGGGCCTTTGTTTTTTGGACGGGGCGAGTTCCAGTGGCGTTGCGTAAACACAGGACCGCTGCCGCGGTTGCGGCGAGCGAGGCGGACACGGCGCGCATCGACACGTCGGCCTATTGGGTCTGCCTTGCGCTGCTGCTCGCCGTAGCCACGCTCGCAATACGCATCGTCAGCATGTGGTGAGGCCGCCGACACCCGTTGTCGGTTTGTTTAGCACTGCCTTCTAGCATGCGCCGGCGCCCCGATCCGGCAATAGACCCAGGCCCAAGACGCAGCCAATGATCCTCGACCTCGCGCGCCTTCTGCTCTTCCCGGCCCTGATGGCGTTCGCAGCCGCCAGCGATCTCTTCACCATGACCATCTCGAACCGCGTCTCGCTGGCGCTGATCGCCGGCTTCTTCGTGCTCGCCTTTGCCGGTGGGATGGCACCATACGAGGTGCTCAGCCATCTCGGCGCCGGCGCGCTGATCCTCGTCGTGGCTTTCACCTGCTTTGCGATGGGCTGGATGGGCGGCGGCGACGCCAAGGTCGCGGCTTCCGTGGCGCTCTGGTTCGGCTTCGCGCAATTGATGGACTTCCTGCTCTACGCTTCACTGTTCGGCGGAGCGCTGACCCTGCTCCTGCTCCAGTTTCGGCAATGGCCGTTGCCTTACGGGCTTGCCGGCCAGGCCTGGCTCGCACGGCTGCACGACAAGCAGACCGGCATTCCCTATGGCATCGCGCTCGCGCTCGGCGCGCTGCTGATCTACCCCGAAACCGAGTGGGTGAAGGCGATCGATCTCGCTCACCTCGCGCTGCGCTAGACGCCGCGATAACCCGGCGTTAAGGCGATTTAGATACGCCTCATTAACCATGCTTTGACGAATAGCTGGTCAACTGCCGAATACGGCGGCGGCAGCGTCGCGGCGTTCTGTGGAAAGTGAAGCGTATGAATAGGGCACGCATAGTCGTCCTGACGGTCGCCATCTGCGCCGGCGGCTTCGCCGCGTATCTGGCGAGCGGCTCGGACTCTGCGCCGCCTCCAGCAGCTCCCGTCGCGCAGCTTCCCACCACCGACGTTCTGGTCGCCAAGAACGACATCGGTCTCGGCCAGACCGTGAAGCCCGAAGACGTGCAGTGGCAGACCTGGCCGACCGCGACAGCCAGCTCCACCTTCATTCGCCGCAACGAGCGCCCCGACGGCGCGACCCAGGTCGCCGGGTCGATCGCGCGTGCCCCCTTCATCCAGGGTGAACCGATCCGCGACCAGAAGCTGGTGAAGGCCGATGGCTCCGGATTCATGGCCGCGATCCTGCCATCAGGCATGCGCGCGATCTCGACCGAAATCTCGCCGGAAACCGGCGCCGGCGGCTTCATCCTGCCGAACGACCGGGTCGACGTGCTGCTGACGCGCCGCCTCAAGAACCCCGATCAGACCGGCGGTGGCCAGGACATCATCAACACCGAGGTCATTTTGGTGAACGTCCGCGTGCTCGCCATCGATCAGGCTCCGAAGGAGAAGGACGGCCAGAACACGGTGCTCGGCAAGACCGTGACGCTGGAACTCAATCCCGCGCAGGCCCAGCAGCTCGCGTCGTCCCGCCAGGCGGGAACGCTGTCGCTGGCGCTGCGCAGCATTGCCGACGTCAAGTCGACCGAGATCACGCTCGATGACTCCGCGCAGAAGCGCGACGGCATTTCGATCATTCGCTACGGCGTCGCAACCCAGGCGACGAAGGCACGATGAGGACAGTCGATATGAAATGCAGGGCAAATCCGACGACGATGCGGACCTCGATCGTTCGCGCCCTGTCGTTCTCGGCCGCTGTCGCGCTGGCGCTGACGCCCGTGATCGCCGCTGATTACCGTGCCGCAGCGCCGGTTGCGGCCGACGGCCAGATGAACGCGCGCTTCCTCTCGCTCGGCGTCGGCAAGTCGATCGTGATCGACCTGCCGCGCGACATCAAGGACGTGCTGGTCGCTGATCCCAAGATCGCCAATGCGGTGGTCCGCTCCGCCCAACGCGCCTACATCATCGGCGCCTCGGTCGGCCAAACCAACATCGTGTTCTTCGATTCCGCCGGACAGCAGATCGCGGCCTATGACATCGCGGTCAAGCGCGACCTCAACGGCGCACGCGCCGCGCTCAAGCAGATACTGCCCAATTCCGACATCCAGATCGACGGCCTCGGCGACGGCATCATCCTCACCGGGACGGCGGCCAATCCTGTCGAAGCGCAGCAGGCCAACGATCTCGCCGCACGCCTCGCCGGTGGGCCCGACAAGGTGGTGAATTCGATCGTGGTCCGCGGCCGCGACCAGGTCATGCTGAAGGTGACGGTTGCCGAAGTCGCGCGCAACATCGTCAAGCAGCTCGGCATCGACCTTTCCGCAAACCTCAACTACGGCACCTCGGTGGTGAGCTTCAACAACTCCAATCCGTTCACCGCACTCGGCCACAATCTCGTGGACGGCAATAGTCTGACCACGAAGTTCGGCGCAACCCCGTCGGTGCAGGCGACGCTCCGCGCGATGGAAACCGCGGGCGTGATCCGCACGCTGGCCGAACCGAACCTGACCGCAATCTCGGGTGAATCGGCGACCTTCATCGCCGGCGGCGAATTCCCGGTCCCGGCAGGCTATGCCTGCGATCCCACCACGCATGTCTGCACCACCCAGATCAGCTTCAAGAAGTTCGGCATCTCGCTCAACTTCACCCCTGTCGTGCTGACCGAGGGCAAGATCAGCCTGCGGGTGATGACCGAGGTGTCGGAACTCTCCAACGACAATGCGATCACACTGTCGCAAGCCGTGACCTCGTCGTCGGTCAACTCGCTGACGGTACCTTCGATCAGGACGCGCCGCGCGGAAACCTCGCTCGAAATTCCCTCCGGCGGCGCGATGGCGATGGCCGGGCTGATCCAGCAGCAGACCAAGCAGGCTGTCAGCGGATTGCCGGGCCTGATGCAGCTGCCGATTCTCGGCACGCTTTTCCGCAGCCGCGACTTCGTCAACAACACGACCGAGCTGGTCGTGATCGTCACGCCTTATGTCGTTCGCGCAGCCGCGCCGAAGGACTTGTCGCGGCCGGATGACGGCTTCGCGACGCCGTCGGATCCGCAGGCCGAACTGATCGGCAACATCAACCGCATCTATGGCGTGCCGGGCCGGTCCGAACCGGCAAAGAACTACCGCGGCACCTACGGCTTCATCACCGACTGACGCGGAACGGGGACCCAGTTATGATCACACCACGACCCCACACCCGCCACCGCGCCGCCGGCCTCGGTGGTGTGCTCGTCGGTATCGCGCTCGCGCTCGGCGGCTGCCAGCATGACGAGGTGGCCACCGGCTCCATTCCCGACGACTACAAGCAACGTCATCCGATTGCGATCGAGGAGCAGAACCGCTCGATCGTCGTTTTCGTCGGCCACGCCCGCGGCGGTTTGACCGCCGCCCAGCGTGCCGACGTGATGGGCCTGGCGTCGACCTGGATGCACGAAGGCACCGGCGCAATCCACATCGATGTGCCCACGGGAACGCCCAATGCGCGTCCGGCGGCGGAATCCATGCGCGAGATTCAGGCCATGCTGGCGGCGGCTGGCGTTCCCCCGCGCGGCATCATCACCCGCCCCTATCAGCCGGAAGACAAGCAGTTCCTGCCGCCGATCCGCCTGACCTATTCGAAGATCGCGGCGGTCGCAGGCCCCTGCGGCCTCTGGCCGGAGGATGTCGGCCCCTCCATGAAGAACAAGAGCTGGTTCGAGAACAAGGACTATTACAATTTCGGCTGCTCTTATCAGCGGAACATGGCGGCCATGATCGACAATCCGTCGGACCTCGAGCAGCCGCGGCCTGAGACCCCCGCCTACACGGCGCGGCGTATCACCGCCTTCGAGAAATACCGCAAGGGCACTACGACGACGACCACCTATCCCGAGGCCGAGAAGGCCAAACTCAGCGACTCCGGCAAATGATCAGCTACGCGCGCCAGACTCAGGAAGAGCAGCCGGAGGCCCCGTCGCCGGCCGAGGAGCATATTGCGCCCGCGCCGCGTGTCTCGGTCCAGGCATTCTGCGAAACCGTGGAGACCGCCGCCGCCGTACAATCGGCCGGCGAGGATCGCCGTCTCGGCAAGGCCCATCTGAAAATCCAGATGGGCGGCATGGCAGCCGCAATCGAAGCTTATCGCTCGGCGCCGACGCCGAACGTGATCGTGCTCGAGAGCGATGCCCGCAACGATTTGTTGACCGGGCTCGACCAGCTCGCCACCGTGTGCGACGCCGGTACCCGCGTGGTCGTGATCGGCAGCATCAACGATGTCATGCTCTATCGCGAGCTGGTGCGCCGCGGAGTCAGCGATTACGTGCTTGCACCGGTCAGCGCGATCGACGTCGTGCGCTCGATCTGCAACCTGTTCTCGGCGCCGGAAGCCAAGGCGGTCGGCCGTATCATCGCCGTGGTCGGCGCCAAGGGTGGCGTCGGCGCCTCCACCGTCTCCCACAACGTCGCCTGGGCGATCGCACGGGATCTCGCCATGGACGCGGTGGTCGCCGATCTCGACCTCGCCTTCGGGACCGCCGGGCTCGATTACAACCAGGACCCGCCCCAGGGTATCGCGGATGCCGTGTTCTCGCCCGACCGGGTCGATACGGCCTTCATCGACCGCCTGCTGTCGAAATGCACGGACCATCTCAGCCTGCTGGCGGCGCCTGCGACGCTCGACCGGGTCTATGATTTCGGCACGGACGCCTTCGATGCCGTGTTCGACACGCTGCGCTCGACCATGCCCTGCATCGTGCTCGACATCCCGCACCAATGGTCGGGCTGGACCAAGCGCGCCCTGATCGGCGCCGACGACATTTTGATCGTGGCGGCACCTGATCTCGCCAATTTGCGCAACACCAAGAACCTGTTCGATCTGCTGAAGGCCGCGCGTCCGAACGACCGCCCGCCGCTGTACTGCCTGAACCAGGTCGGCATTCCCAAGCGGCCCGAGATCGCCGCCACCGAATTCGCCAAGGCGATCGAGAGCCAGCCGGTGGTCTCGATCCCGTTCGAGCCGCAGATCTTCGGCGCGGCTGCCAACAACGGCCAGATGATCGCGGAGATCTCCGCCAATCACAAGTCGATCGAAATGTTCCTCCAGATCGCCCAACGCCTGACCGGCCGGAGCGAGACGAAGAAACAAAAGTCGTCCCTGCTTTCACCGCTGATTGGGAAGTTGCGGGGAAAATAGGCCGCCGCATGGAGTTGTTAAGTGTTCGGTAAGCGTAGCGGAACAGACACCGACTTTCGGGCTCCCAAGCCCGGCGCCGTGTCGTCAGAGCCTGCCACGGCTCCGGCGCCGACGGTGTCGCGCGCGCCGCCCCCGCCGGCCGTTGCCTCCCCGCCGCTCGCCCCCTCCCGGCCCGCGCCGGCCATGGAAAGCCGTCGCTCGGACAATTATTACGAGGTCAAGGCGACCATCTTCGGCGCGCTGATCGAGGCCATCGACCTCGCCCAGCTCGCCAAGCTCGATTCCGAATCCGCGCGCGAGGAAATCCGCGACATCGTCAACGAGATCATCGCGATCAAGAACATCGTGATGTCGATCGCCGAGCAGGAAGAGCTGCTCGACGATATCTGCAACGACGTGCTGGGCTATGGTCCGCTCGAGCCGCTGCTCGCCCGCGACGACATCGCCGACATCATGGTGAACGGGGCCGGCACCGTCTTCATCGAAGTCGGAGGCAAGATCCAGCGCACCGGAATCCGGTTCCGCGACAACCAGCAGCTCCTCAACATCTGCCAACGCATCGTCAGCCAGGTCGGCCGGCGCGTCGACGAATCTTCGCCGATCTGCGACGCCCGCCTCGCCGACGGCTCCCGCGTCAACGCCATCGTGCCGCCGCTCGCGATCGACGGTCCCGCGCTCACCATCCGCAAATTCAAAAAGGACAAGCTGACGCTCGATCAGCTGGTCAAGTTCGGCGCGATCTCGCCGGAAGGCGCGGAAATCCTCCAGATCATCGGACGTGTCCGCTGCAACGTGCTGATCTCCGGCGGTACCGGCTCTGGCAAAACCACGCTGCTCAACTGCCTGACCAACTACATCGAACATGACGAGCGCGTCATCACCTGCGAGGACGCAGCCGAACTTCAGCTCCAGCAGCCCCACGTGGTCCGGCTCGAAACCCGTCCGCCCAACATCGAGGGCGAAGGCCAGGTCACCATGCGCGAGCTGGTGCGCAACTGCCTGCGTATGCGTCCCGAGCGCATCATCGTCGGCGAAGTCCGCGGCCCGGAAGCATTCGATCTGCTCCAGGCCATGAACACCGGCCACGACGGCTCGATGGGAACGCTGCACGCCAACAATCCCCGCGAAGCGCTGTCGCGCTGCGAATCCATGATCACGATGGGCGGCTTCTCCCTGCCCTCCCGCACCATTCGCGAGATGATCTGCGCCTCGATCGATGTCATCGTCCAGGCCGCGCGTCTGCGCGACGGCTCGCGCCGCATCACCCACATCACCGAGGTGATGGGCATGGAAGGCGATACCATCATCACCCAGGACGTCTTCCTGTACGACCTGATCGGCGAAGACGCCAACGGCAAGATCATCGGCAAGCATCGTTCGACCGGCATCGGACGCCCGAAATTCTGGGAACGTGCGCGCTATTACGGTGAAGAGAAGCGCCTTGCCGCAGCCCTCGACGCCGCGGAAGCGGGGCCGAAGTCGTGAGCAGGTCGGCACAGCGATGAACATGCAGGTCCTTGCCCTCGCTTTTCTGGCCACCGCTGCCGTCGGCGGCATCGCCTGGGTTTTCCTCTACCCGATGCTGTCAGGCGAGCGGAAGGCCGAAAGTCGCCGCGCTTCGATCGGGCGCGCCGATGCGCCCGCAGCCAAGCAGGCCGAAAAGAGCCAGCGATCGCGCCGTGAGCAAGTCGAAAGTTCGCTCAAGGATCTCGAGGCGCGGCGCGCACAGGAGAAGAGCGTTCCGCTCAACATCCGCCTGTCGCAGGCCGGCCTCGACTGGACGACGCAGAAATTCTGGATCGTGTCCGGCGTCGTGGCGGGTGTGTTTTTCTTCGGCGCGCTGTTCGGCGGCGGCGGCCTGCTCGGCGCTGCCGGTCTGGCCTTTGCCGGCGGCTTCGGCCTGCCGCGCTGGGCACTGGGTTTCCTGAAGAAGCGTCGCGAAGACAAATTCCTGAAGGCGCTGCCCGACGCCGTCGACGTCATCGTCCGCGGCATCAAGGCCGGCCTGCCACTGTTCGAATCCATCAAGGTCGTCGCGGCCGACGCGCCGGAACCGCTGCGCAGCGAGTTCCTGGCCATCATCGAGACGCAGGCCATCGGCATGCCGCTCGGCGACGCCTGCTCGCGGCTCTACGACCGCATGCCGCTGCCCGAGGCCAATTTCTTCGGCATCGTGGTGTCGATCCAGCAGAAGTCGGGCGGCAATCTCTCCGAAGCGCTGGGCAATCTCTCCAAGGTGCTGCGCGACCGCAAGAAGATGAAGGAAAAGATCCAGGCGATGTCGATGGAGGCCAAGGCCTCGGCCGGCATCATCGGCTCGCTACCGCCGATCGTGATGTTCCTCGTCTATCTCACCACGCCTGGCTACATCTCGCTGCTCTGGACCCATCCCACCGGCCAGCTGATGCTGGTCGGCTGCGTCGTCTGGATGTCGATCGGCATCATGGTGATGAAGAAGATGATCAACTTCGATTTTTGATGGTGCCGTATGGTTGATTTGCTCGTCACGAAGCTGCACGACGTCCACTTCATGACCATGTTGCTGGCGGCCATCGCGGCCAGCGCCACGGTGTATACCTTGGTCATGCCGATGTTTGGCGGCGAAGGGCTCGCCAAGCGGATGAAGGCCGTGGCGAGCGAGCGCGAGAGAATCCGGCAGCGCGAGCGCGAACGCCTCCACAAGAGCGAGAAGGTCTCGCTGCGCCAGACGCCCAAGCAGCTCGTCTCCAAGGTCGTCGAGGACTTCAACCTCACCAAATGGCTGGCGCAGGAGGCTGCGCGCGACAAGCTGATCATGGCGGGCTATCGCGGCCAGGCACCCTACATCACCTTCCTGTTCGCACGCATGGTGACGCCGCTCGTGCTGTTCATCGGTGCGGTGATCTACGTGTTCCTGATCGCCCACATGGACCGCCCGATGCCGATCAAGATCGGCATCTGCGTCGGCGCGGCTTATCTCGGCCTGCAGGCGCCGATGCTGTTCCTGAAGAACGCGATCTCCAAGCGTCAGCTCTCGATCAAGCGCGCCTTTCCCGATGCGCTCGATTTGCTGCTGATCTGCATCGAATCCGGCATGTCGGTGGAGATGGCGTTTCGCAAGGTCGCCACCGAAATCGTGGGACAGTCGATCGCGCTGTCGGAAGAATTCACCCTGACCACCGCCGAGCTGTCCTACCTGCAGGACCGCAAGGTGGCGTACGAAAACCTGGCGAAGCGCACTGGGCTCGAAGGCGTCAAATCGGTGTGTCTCGCGCTTCAGCAGGCCGAACGCTACGGCACCCCGCTCGGGCAATCATTGCGCGTCATGGCGCAGGAAAACCGCGACATGCGCATGAACGAAGCCGAGAAGAAGGCTGCCGCGCTGCCGCCGAAGCTGACAGTGCCGATGATCCTGTTCTTCCTGCCGGTGCTGTTCGTCGTCATTCTCGGACCGACAGGTATCAAGATCTCCGAGCTGCACTGAGGCCGGACCAAAACCGCGAAAACAACCCCATGCACAGTAGCCGGCCACCGCCGGCGCCCGTGGCATCTGGATCGCGGCAAACCTTCGAACTGTCGGGCGAAATTCACGTCATCGCGCCACAGGCGGCGGATCAGCCGGGCTGGCTGAGCGAGGCGACCGGCGTCCGCTTCGATCCACCACGCGGGCCGTCGTGGCGGTTCAGCATGTCCTTGAGATAGGCGACATTCGCCGCCGCCTCGTCCGGCGGCAGGTCCGCCTTCACGATGCTCTCGGCTTCAGCGAAGCGACCCTGGAGCCCGACCACCAGGCCGAGATTCTGCCGCACCCGCGAGCTCGCACGCGGCGAAGCGTAAGCCTGCCGCAGCGTCTCTTCCGCCTTGGGCAGATCGCGCGACAGCATGTAGGACAGGCCGAGATTGGACAGCACGCCGGGATCGCCAGGCGCGATCTTCAGGGCGCTCGTATAATAGGCGCGCGCCTCGTCGTGGCGCCCCATCTGGTCGAGGCAGGTGCCCTGCACCGAGAGCAGGCGCCAGTCCGGATTGTCGGGCGAATGCGCCTTCGACAGCACGTCGTAGGCCTGCTGGAAATTACCGTTGTCGGCGAGCGCGCGGCCATATTGGGCCAGCAACGGCTTGTTGCCGGGGTTGGCGATGGTCGCCTGCTCGAGCACGGCGGCAGCCTGGGCGCGCTGGCCGTTGGCACGCAAGGCCTGCCCGTAGGCCAACCCCGTTTCGGGATCCCTGGGGTTGGCGCGGTAGCGCTCGCCATAGACTTCGACGGCGCGCGCCGGATCGGCAGGCGCCGCTTCCGCCCTTGGCCCGATCGATCCGGTGACATCGGAGAGCTTGGAGGTTGCCGTGCAGCCGCCGAGGCCCGCGGCCACCAGCGCGATCAGCGAAGCGGAGGCGAGAAGCCGGACTGGGCAGAACCGTTGACGCATGACGCTTTTGACTCTCGAGCCTGATGATCGAGCCGAATGCGTCAGCAATAGACTGTTAACCCTAATGGCCGGTTAACGCCGGGAGCCGCCGCTCTCCGGCGCATGCCAGATCGTCACGATTGGCGCGGAGCCGCTCGCAAGCGTCGTCAGGCTCGCACTGTTGGAAGTCCTCAGCTGTTTCGTGAGGCGCGATCAATATTGGATGGCAAGACGCTTGCGGATCTCGTCGATGCGCTTGTCGAGTGCATCGAACCGCGCGTGAACCGAACGATCATGCAGATAGAAGACGTAACCACCTGCGAGGAACGCGAAGACCCAGTGGTGATGCTCGACATAGCCAAACAGCGCCTCGACCACCTGGCCAACGAATGTGATCCCGCTCCACACAAATTCCATGGCGACTCCTCCCGGCACGCTTCGTCTTCGGTTGCCGGCGTTCTCTGCGCAGCGAACAACCACTGCCGGAACCTAGCATGGCTGCATCTGCGCGAGTAGCGGCTCACCGGGCGGTGACCGCAAAGCCGATTGCAGCCGCGGCCAAACTCTGCGAAGTCTGCTGCAGCCGAATGACCTCCGAGCCTGCCAATGCCTTCCGTTTTCGCGACATCGACCACGGCCACCCCGATCACCTTCGCCACCAAGTCGGGCTGGGAGGCCCTGCGCGAGGCGCTGCCGCCAGCGCAGCGCCAATACGCCATGGCAAACGCCTTCGCAGCCAAGCCGGGCGGCTATCTCGCGCTGCCCGCGCCCGACGGCACGATCGCGCAGGTGCTGTTCGGCCTCGAGGACGACGGCACCAGATCGCGCGATCTGTTCCGGCCGGGCGCGCTACCCGGCCTGCTGCCGCCGGGCACCTATCGGTTTGCCAATGCACCGCATGATACACGACTGGCCGCGCTGGCCTTTGCATTGGGGAGCTACCGCTTCGCCCGTTACCGCAAGGCCGAGAGGCCCGAGGTCCGGCTGGTCGCGCCTGAAGGCGTCGACGTCGCCGAGATCGACCGCATGGCCGGCGCCGCGATGCTGGCGCGCGATCTCATCAACACGCCGTCCAACGACATGGGGCCGGCGGAGCTTGCCGCCGCCGCGAAAGCGCTCGCAGAGGAGTTCGGCGCGAGCTATTCCTGTACCATCGGCGAGGAGCTGGAAAAGAACTTTCCGCTGATCCACGCCGTCGGCATGGCCTCGAGCCGCGCGCCACGCCTGATCGACATCGGCTGGGGCGACCCCGCCCATCCCAAGGTGACGCTGGTCGGCAAGGGTGTCTGCTTCGACACCGGCGGGCTCGACCTGAAACCGTCGAGCGGCATGCTGATCATGAAGAAGGACATGGGCGGCGCCGCCAATGTGCTGGCGCTGGCGCGCATGGTGATGGATGCGAAGCTGAAGGTGCGGCTGCGTGTCCTCACTCCTGCTGTCGAGAACGCGGTCGCCGGCAATGCCTTCCGCCCGCTCGACATCTTCACCTCCCGCAAGGGCATCACGGTCGAGATCGGCAACACCGACGCGGAGGGCCGGCTGGTGCTCGCCGACGCGCTGGCGCTGGCCGACGAGGAGAAGCCGGAGCTGCTGATCGATCTGGGCACGCTGACCGGCGCCGCACGCGTCGCGCTGGGGCCGGATTTGCCGCCCTTTTACACCCATGATGAGACGCTGGCGGCCGACGTGGCGCGTTGCGCGGCGAAGGAGAACGATCCGTTGTGGCGCATGCCGCTGTGGCCGCCTTACGACGCGTGGCTGGATTCCAAGACCGCCACCATCACCAACGCCCCATCGGGCGGCTTTGCCGGCTCGATCACTTGCGCGCTGTTTTTGCAGCGCTTCGTCGAGCACGCCAAGAGCTGGCTTCACGTGGATATTTACGGCTGGACGCCGTCGGCGAAGCCGGCGCGGCCCGAAGGCGGCGAATGCCAGGCCGCCCGCGCCATCTACAAGGTGCTGAGCGAGCGCTATGCTGGATAAGCGGCTGACCCCGGCGCGCGGCGACCTCGCCGCCAAATATCTCGAGGGCCAAGTGCAGGCCGATCGCTTCGTGACCGGCGAGGAATTCGAGGTGATCGCACCGATCGCGCCGGTACGCGAACAGCCGTCATCGAACGCCATGCTGATGACGGAAGCGCTGCGCGGCGAGCGCGTCACGGTCTATGATCACAACGGCGAGGGCTGGGCGTGGGGCCAGCTCGGCGGCGACGGCTATGTCGGCTGGCTGCCCGATGCCGCGCTGATGAAGCCGGCGGCCGCACCGACACACAAGGTGAGCGCGCTGCGCACGCTCGCCTTCCCCGGACCCTCGATCAAGCTGCCGCCGGCCGATGCGCTGGTGCTGGGATCGAAGCTCACGATCGTGCGGGAGGATGGCCCTTTCGTCGTCACGCGCGAAGGGACATTCGTGCCGAAGGGTCACCTCGCGCCGCTCGACCATCACGAGGGCGACTTCGTCGCGGTCGCCGAGCGCTTCGCCGGCACGCCCTATCTCTGGGGCGGCAAGAGCAGCCTCGGCATCGATTGCTCCGGCCTGGTCCAGGTCTCGCTGACCGTATCAGGCACCGGCTGCCCCCGCGACAGCGACATGCAGCAGGCCGGTCTCGGCCGTGCGCTGGAGCCCCATGAGCGCAATACGCTACAACGCGGCGATCTGATCTTCTGGAAGGGCCACGTCGCCATCGTGCGCGATAGTCGCACGATGGTGCACGCCAACGCGCATCACATGGCAACGATGATCGAGCCGATCGCGCCGGCCATTGCGCGGATCAAGGCGACGGGCAGCGAGGTCGTGGCGATCAAGCGGCTGTAGCTCGCCTGGTCGTAAATCGGGCGCGTTCGCTTTGCTCTCGGAAGGCTACATTGAAGCCGCTGTGGCCAATGTCTTAGGCGACATGTGCAGTGCAAAAAAGCGCAAGTTTATTCGATGATCTCATCGGCACGCAGCAGGAACGAAATCTGCGCGCTTTAAATTGATCGAAGCGCATTGGGTCGCCTTTGTCTCTTTCACTCTGGCCTGCTCCGTCACGCCTCCAGCAGCACCTTGGCGTCTTTGAGGTCGGGCGAGTCGAAACCTTCGGCGAAGTAATTGTAAATCGGCGCGAGAAGGTCGTGAGCCTTCTGCCGCTCGCCGGTGTCGACCCAGAGCTTGGCAAGGGAGTTCGCCGCGCGCAGCTCCAAGGATCGCGCTGATTGGTTCCGGGCGACCTTCATCGCCTGGTCAAACGCCGTCGAAGCCTCTCGAATTTCACCTACGTCTCGCGCGATTTCGCCGCGAACCCGATGGTTCTCCGCCCACCAGAGGTGCTCGTTGGACCGCTCGATCATCTGAAGCGAACTGTCGAGCACGGCTCTTGCCTCGAGAAATTGACGATCGATCCGCAGTAAATCGGCGAGGCACACGTGCCATGCCGAAACCAGGAACCCGCCCCACAATGAGTGAAACTCATCGATGCCGCCCCGCAACCATGCAAGGCCACCAGAAGCGTCGCCGCTCCGACCCAAACACCATCCGTGGCCGATCTTCCCCAAAGCCAGCCAATGCGAAAACCCGTGCTCTTCACAATGAGCGATGAGCTTCGGCGTCAGACTGCGAAGCGCTTCGAGATCGTGGGTGCACAGATGGAGGAACGTAGCCCACCCGTAAGCCAGGGCAAGGTTGGGCGAATGTTCGGATTCGATTGCAAGACGGATGGAAGCCTCGCTGGCCGCGAGTGCTCCGGATAGTTTTCCCTGAAACCAGAGGGTCCATGAGAGATAGCCGTTGCAGGTTGTCCCTGGATCATAGCCGTAAAGCAAGGTGTTGCCCCGATGCTTCTCAGGCTCATAGAGGGCTAGAGCGTCTCGAAGCCTCTGCTCTGCGGTTGAATGCTCGGCCATGTAGACAGCTGTGGAGCCAAGCAGCCGATACGCCTCGATGAGCATTGCCGTGTCAGCCTCTTGCCGAGCGAGAGCGAGGCACTCCTCAGCGAGGGCCTTGGCGCCGAGCCAGTCAGCGCGTCCTGCCTTCGCTGTCCAGAGCCCGAAGAGGATCTGAAACATCTGCCGCGTGTCGCCGCCCCGTTGACACAGGTCGCGGGCCCGCAGCAACGTCGCGACCAGCTCGTCGCTGCCGTAGCCCTTGGCGATCCGGAGGACGACAGCTCGAGTTGTGAGGAATTTTATCGCCTCTTGGCGGACCTCAGTCGAATCCGGCATTGAGTCGAGGAGCTCCAAGCCGCGAGCAAGATGGCTTAGTGCCTCTGCGTTGCCCGAGCGTCGGGCTGCTTGCTGTCCAGCCTTCAGCCAGTAGGTCACGGCCTTATGAAGGTCGCCGCTTTCCGTGCAGTGACGCCCCAGCAGCTCCGGCTGGCTCGCAGCGATCTCGGTGAATTGCGTTTCGAGCGTCTCGGCAATACGGGCATGAAGCTCACGTCGCGGCTCGCGCAGCAGCGTGCCATAGGCGGCGTCCTGCACCAGCGCATGCTTGAATAGATAACGTGCATGTGGTGGCATGCCCTGCCGAAACAACAAGCGGGCCGCAATGAGCCGATCGAGAGCGGAATTTAATTCTGTCTGCGGCTTGTCTATCAACGCGGCCAACAATCCGTGAGAGAATTCCCGACCGATCGCAGCGCCGATCTGAGCCACTTCCTTAGCGGGCCCGAGCCGATCGAGTCGTGCCATCAGCGAAGCGTGCAAGCTTGCGGGGACGGCCAAGGCCGGGAAAGGAGCCGCCGCAGCAACATGCGCGGCCGCGCCCTCGCTCTCCGCCTCCAGTACCGCCTTGGTCATCTCCTCAACGAACAGGGGAATGCCGTCGGTTCGCTCGATGATCTCCAGTCGAATGCTTGCCGACAGGAGATTGTTGCCAACAATGCGGTCAATCATTGCGGCTATGTCGCGCTGTTCCAGCCGATTGATAGTCAGCGCGGTCACATGCGGCTGTCCGATCCAGGGCGGATCAAATTCAGGCCGGAACGTCACGATCAGCAGCACCGGAAGGGTCGCGATCCGATCTACGACCTGATCAAAGACTTCCAGACTTGTAGGGTCGATCCAATGCGCATCCTCGGCTATCATCAGTACGGGATTTTGGCGAGTTAGGGCCGCGAGTTGCGAAACAAGCGCTTCCAGCGTTCTTGCCTTGCGGCGCTGTGGGGTCAATTCAAGTGCGGGATAGCGGCCATCGTTCGGAAGCGACAGCATCTCGGCAAGGATCGCGATGTCTTCGATCGGGGTCGAGGTCCGCGCAAGTACGGCATCAAGCCTGTCCCGCTTTGCTCGCGGTGTGTCGTCGTGCCTGAAGCCGGCGGCCCGTTCCATCTGACCCATGATTGGATAAAGCGCGCTATCCGTGTGCTGTGGGGAGCAAAAATAACGCAGACGCGTGTGCTGTTCACCGGCGACGCGTTCCAGCAGCGCGGCTGTGAGCCGCGACTTTCCAATGCCGGGCTCGCCGGACAGCAGGATGACCTGGCCTTCGCCGGCCTTTGCTCTGGACCAGCGCCGAAGCAGCAATTCCAGCTCTTCTTCGCGGCCGACGAGGGCCGCGAGGTGACCGCCATGCAGTGCGTCGAAGCGGCTCTCAGCTGAGCTTGGCCGCAGCGCAGCCCAGACAGGCATTGGGCGCGCGATGCCTTTAAGGGATCGTGTCCCGAGCGCTTCGAGTTCAAACAGGTCGCCCAGGAGCTTGCGGGTGGACTCGGCGATGACCACTGCGTTTGGCTCAGCGATGCCTTGCAGGCGCGCGGCGAGGTTCGGCGTTTCTCCGATGATGCCGCGCTCCTGTGCCTCTCCCGATCCGGTCAGATCGCCGACGACCACCAGGCCGGTCGCAATACCGACGCGGGTTTGCAGCGGAACAGATGATTTGAGCCTGCCAAGTGCGGCGGTCGCTTCTAGTCCTGCGCGCACGGCCCGCTCGGCGTCGTCCTCGTGCGCCTGCGGATAGCCGAAGTAGACGAGCACGCCGTCACCCATGTACTTGGCGACGAAGCCGCCGAAGCGACGTACGGTCTCCGTGACGCAATTCTGATACGCTGCAATCACCTCGCGCAAATCCTCCGGGTCCATGCGCGCGGACAGCGCCGTCGAGCCGACTAGGTCGGAAAACATTACGGTGACTTGACGGCGCTCCGCGCCATCGCGAGGCCTCGCCTCCGAGCCGACAACGGGTTGAGCGACCGGCTCGCCGGCTCTCGCAAGTTCGGCGATGGCTGCAAGCATTATCCGGCGATGCCCGAGCAGGACACCGATCTCCTTGAGGTCTTGATCGGTCAGATGGCGGAGAGCTGCGATACCGATCCCGTTTTCGGCAAAGCGTTGCGCATACTCGGACATGCCGAGTCTTTCGAGCCAGTCCACAATCTGCTGCATCGCGGTACCCTTCCCAGGATTACCCCGACCGACTGCCTACATTATCCTGCTCGTCCGGTAATTGCAGCCTTCTCCCCACCGGCTCATGTCCGGTAGGGATCATGAGGGTCGTCCTCTGCACCCGACGGCGGCCTGCCCACTTCCGCTCTGCCCTGTTTGCGACCGAGATCGCGCGGCGGTGCAATGTGTCGCGACGGGCCAATTCCGCACTCAACTCCCCACCATCAAAACCTACTCGATCACCTCGTCGGCTCTGGCGACCAATCCGGCCGGTATTTCGAGGCCGAGCGCCCTTGCTGTTTTCAGATTGATCGCGAGGACGAATTTCGTCGGTTGAGAGACGGGGGTATCCGCTATCTTAGTGCCACTGAGAACCTGGCCCACGGCATCAGCAAAGCGGTCCGCATAATCGCTCCAGTCCGCCGCGTAAGACAGGAGTCCGGGACCGTTCTCGACAACGTCGGGAGACCAACCAATCGAAGGTAACCTATATTTCAAGGCTAAATCAGCGATGAGTTTTCTGTAAGTGAAATTACCACCCAGCCCGTTAAACATGAGCGCGTCTGCGGACTGCTGGCCTATGGTCTCAAATGCTCGACGATAGTCCTCTTCCTCCGCCCAATGGTCCATCGGTATGCCGATAATTGAAATGCCCGAATTGCGCCCAGCCTGGACTACCGCATGCCCCCAAGTCCCTTCCCAATCGTAGCGGTTTGAAAGATAGGCGATGCGGGATGCAGTTGGGACGGCCTGCCGCAGGATGTCGAGGTGTTTTCCCTGCATCTCGATCCCGGCGTCCCAGGCGACACCGCTGATATTGCCTTCCGGCCGAGCAGGGTTGCGCACAAATCCCGCGTCGAGCGATGGCATTTGCCAAAGAATCGGGATCGTGGATGTCTCTTTAGCGACCTGCGCTATGAGCTGGTTGTCCCAGGATACCACGATCACATCGGGCTTTGCCTGGACAGCCTTGCGTGCGATCTCTGCGTAGCGTTCAGGCCGATCCTCAGCGAAATATCCATCTGCGATCAAATTCTTGCCCTCGATGTAACCGAGCTGGTGTAAGCGATCGAATATCCGGATCGCAACGGGTCCCCGCGGCGACCGCTTGAAATGATTGCAAAACGCCAGCCGGTAGACCCTGTTTGGCTCAGCAGCTCGCACGGCGGTGGCCGTTGTCGTCGCCAACAATCCTGCAAGAAGGTCCCGCCGTCGCATGCGCCCCTCCCTCCACGAACCCACGCCTGTGGGATGAGAAGGTTAGCACTTTCTCATGCGCGAGAGCGATAAATTGAGGACTGCAGGTCGCCTTCGGGTCTCACAAGCTACCCTCGGCAGCCCATAGCCAGTATCGGCTCCAGTCCCGGAAGCGGACCTTGCGGTGTGCATGGCGTGGGTCAGCAACTTCACAGGAACGGAAAATGTCGGAAACTGTTTGTCGGGCCAAATCGTTCGGATGCGCGCATCGGCTACTTGCGACAAGGGCGGAGCCGAGGATACATTAAACGCGTTATCAGCACGGGCAGCTCGACGCACCGACTTTCTGATCGCGCTTGCGATGCGGCCGATTTGGCCACTCGGTAGCGATAGTTTGCAATCCGGCGCGTAGGCGGATGCGGGTTTGCCGACACCGCCGGAATTGAAGTAGAGGAGCGGAGCAACGGCTGGCGCGCGCAAAGCTCATGGGAGCACCTGCCATGACACAAGCGTCCATCAAAGTCGGCATGATCGCGGAGGAGACCGGAGCACTTTCGTTCATGGGCCGCGCCAACGCCAACGTGGCAAGGATGGTGGTTGACGAGATCAACGCCAGCGGCGGTCTGCTGGGGCGGAAGATCAAGCTCTATCTCGAGGACGGTGCAACGACCGACGCCGTCGCGGCGGCCAAGGCGACCAAGCTTGTGTCGCAGGACAAGGTGGACGTGATCTTCGGCGGCATCTACAGCTCGACGCGGCAGGCCATCAAGGGCCCCGCCGTCGTGAAGGGCAGGACGCTCTACATCTACCCCGAGCAATACGAAGGGCAGGAATGCGACCCGCTGATCTTCTGCACCGGACCGGTGCCGGCGCAGCAGCTCGACCCCCTCATTCCCTGGCTGATGCACAAGACCGGTGCCAAGACATTTCACCTGCCGTCCGCAGACTACATCTGGCCGCGCGTGATGAACGAGAGGGTCCGCCAGCTCGTCATCGCCAATGGCGGCAGCATCGTCGGCGAGGAATACTATCCCCTCGATCACTTGGAGTACGAAGAGACGGTTGGGAGGATCATGGCCAGCGGCGCGGAAGTGGTCTTCAACACCATCGTTCCGCCTGGAGTCGTGCCCTTCTTCGCGCAACTCCATAATGCCGGTTTTCAGAACCGCGGTGGACAGCTGATCTGCACCTATTTCGACGAGAACCTGCTCGGCCTGCTGCCCGCGCCGCATGTGGAAGGCCTCTACGGCTGCCTCGACTTCTATCAGAACGTCAGCGATCCCTTCAGCAAAACGCTGCTCGGCGCGTACAACAAACGCTATCCCGGCAAAGAACAGTTTACGGGAGGCAGCGCCTGCTCCGGCCTCTACCGTGGGATGAAGCTCTGGGCGGCGGCCGTGAACGAGGCCGGCTCGCTACGCCAGGAGGACGTCATTGCGGCGCTCGATCACGCCGGGATCGCCGAGGGGCCGGGCGGTCCGGCGGAAATGGTTCCGGGCCAGCACCACGTCCGCATGAACATGTATATCGCCCAGGCGAAGAGCGGCCGTTTCGAGATCGTCGAGAGCTTGGGGGCCATCGATCCGGACGAGGCGATGGTGCCGTCCGTCGCGGAGGGAGACCGGTAGCGTAGTCGGCCCATCAAAAAGGGGTGCTTGAGATGAGTGTCCTGTCCCCGGTCAACGAGAGCCTCCTGAGCCAGCGCCTCGGCGCGCTCAGATCGGTAAAAAGCTGGGCGCCGAATGTCCTCTCGGAGCTCGAAAAGCTCATCCGTACTGCCGACGACTATGATCTCTTTCGCGTCAACCCCATCCAATACGGCGGCCTCGTCGGCCTGTCCGAGGCGGACGCGATAGAGCTGTTCGTGCACACCGCCAAGGTGGGCCTGTTCGACATGGACTGGCTGCTCATCTGCGCCTATTGCCCGCAGGTCGCCGGCAGCTTTCGCGAGCTCGATCAGGTCCATCCACGCTTTCAGTGCGCGTTCTGCAACGCGATCAACGATGTGTCGCTGGACGACTACATTCAGGTCACCTTTACGGTCTCGAGTGGCGTGCGCGACATCATATTCCGCCATCCCGAAATGCTGTCTGTCGAGGATTTTTATCTGCGCTACAACTTTTCCAAGGGCTTCATCGCTCCGCACGGGATGACGCACCAGCAGCTCGTTGCTGCCCTCTCACGAGGATTCGCCGATATCAAGGCCCATGAGCGCCGCAGCTTCGACTTCGATGTCACGGCTGGCCGTTTCGAGGTGCTGGACCTCTGCCATAAACTTCTTTTAGTCTTCTTCGCGGGCGGGGAGCCGGCAGAACCGCAGGGGACGCTGGTCCAGCTCGAGTCGGGCCGCTTTGTGCTACCGGACCGGCCCACGGCGCCGAGAGACATGGTCCTCGGGGACGGACGCTTTTCGTTCCGGCAGACGGCCGATCTCAGCCCAGGCAAGCACACCATCCGGATCGAAAACCGCAGTGACGATCGCGGTCGCTTCTGGTTCGTCCAGTATCCCCCGGGTTTCGAGCCCCATCTGGTCGAATATGAGCCGTTTCTTTCCGGCAAGCGGTTGCTGCTCACCCCGAGCTTCCGCGAACTCTACAAGGCGCAGCTTGTTGATGAGGGCGAGAGCATCAAAGTCTCAGACATGACTTTCCTGTTCACCGATCTGAAGCAGTCGACCCCGCTGTATGAAAGCGTGGGTGACGTGAATGCATATTTTTTGGTTCGTCAACACTTCGAGATCTTGAACACGATCATCCGGGAACGATCCGGCACCATCATCAAGACGATCGGCGACGCGGTCATGGCCGGGTTCGAGCGCCCCCAGGATGCGGTTTGCGCCTCCATCAAGATGATCGAAGAACTGTCCAGGTTCAACCGGACCGCTTCGCGGCCGCTGGGCCTCAAGGTCGGTGTCCATAAGGGGCGGGCGATTGCGGTGAACCTCAACGACCGGATCGACTATTTCGGACAGGACGTGAATATCGCCGCACGCGTGCAAGGTCTCGCCGAAGTCAACGAAGTGTGCATCAGTGCAACGGTGATGGAGGCGCCGGGGGTCAGCGACATCGTCAATTCACGCTCGGTGTCGCGCAACTACGAGAACCTGAAGGGCATCGGTCAAAAGATGGAAGTCCATCGCATAACAATCACGCCGAGGCAGACATAAACGACCGCGGTGCTGCCGCGAGGCGAAGGCCGACGGTTCCTCGACGACAGACCGAAATCGTCGGCTCGGGGTCAATCGCGACGGTTTAGCTCGATCAAGTTAGCCTACCCCTGACAGCCGACATCTCCCGGTCGTGGGTGCGGCAGGCGCGCCGCCCGAGCTGAGCTCCATAGCACACCAGCTCACTTGGCAAGATCCCCAAGGCCGACGCTCGCAGTCTCTAAGTCCTAGCTGGCTCTCGCCCTGCTCCATTCACTCCGCTTCAGGGCATTCCGCAAGGTCAGGATGGTTGATGCGAGTTCGGTTGGAGGAACCGGACGGCTGAACAGGAACCCTTGCGCCTCGTTGCATCCTTCCGCCTTCATTTCGTTCAGCTGCTCAACCGTCTCGACGCCCTCGGCGGTTGTTGTCATGCCGAGGCTTCTTGCGAGGCTAGTGATGGCTCTTACGATCAATTTCGATCCCTTTGTTGCCGTTGCGTCACGGACAAAGCACTGATCAATCTTGATTTTGTCAAAGGGGAAACTGCGGAGATAACTCAGAGACGAGTAGCCCGTCCCAAAATCGTCCAGGGCGATGCGCAGCCCACGCGCCTTCAGCTCGTGCAGCATAGCGATGGTTTCAGAGTTGTTGCCGAGCAGAACCGATTCGGTGATTTCAAGTTCGAGCCGGTGCGGCGCCAGCCCCGACATGGCTAATGCGTCGGCGATGACGTTCGTCAAACTCGGGTCCCGAAATTGGGTCGGCGAGACGTTGACCGCAACTTTGAACTCGTTCGGCCAACTGGCCGCCTGCTCGCAGGCTCGATTCAGCACCCACTCGCCCAATGGAGCGATCAGACCAATTTCTTCCGCGAGCGGGATGAATTGGTCAGGGGGAACCAGTCCGCGCGACGGATGCTGCCAGCGCAACAATGCTTCGAAGCCGCTGATCCTGTCCGTGCGCAGGTTATAAACCGGCTGGTAGAACAGAGCGAACTCATCCTTCTCCATTGCCTCGCGAAGGTCGATTTCGAGCGCTCGGCGGTTCTGCGCAGTGACGTCCATCGCCGGCTCGAAGAAGCGCCATCTTCCCCTGCCGTCCATCTTGGACCGGTACAGCGCCAGATCTGCGTTCTTCAGTAGCGTCTCGCGTGTCGTGCCGTCACCCGGCGCCAGGCAGATTCCGATGCTGCAGCCGACATTAACGCGATGGCCCTTCAACTCATACGGAGCGCCGACGCGCTCCACGATCCGCTGGGCAAGGCGCTCGGTTTCTTCCGCTGTCCGAACTTCCGTCTGGATGATCGCGAACTCGTCGCCTCCCAAGCGCGCTACGGTATCAACCTCTCGGACGCAGGCTTCCAATCGTTCTGCGACCGCGCAAAGCAGCCCATCGCCGACCGGATGTCCCAACGTATCATTGATCTGTTTGAAGTTATCCAGATCGATGCAGAACACGGCGAAGTCGGCGCCCGGACCGGTGCCTGCAAGGGCCTGCTCGATTCGCTCGGCAAACAGGGACCGGTTTGGCAGCCTGGTCAAAGCGTCATGTCGCGCCATGAACGCGATTTGCGATTGGGCCCTGTGCTGTTCGGTCACGTCTTCACAGCTGATCAGCCAGCCGCCGTCGGGTGTAGAGCGGTGGGCGATCGAGACGACACGTCCATCGCTGAGGTTCTGGAGGTAATTGCCGCTCTTGCGCCGAGCCAGGAACTCCTCGCACTCCGCCAGAAGATCAGCCACCGTTTGGCTGCCATGGTTGCCGGCGGCAACACTTAAACGGAGGACGTCTTCGAACGTCATTCCCGGTCGCACAAGCTCGGGCGAAATATCGAAGATCTCACAGAAGCGACGGTTGACGACCTGCAGCCGTCCCTCTCTGCCATAGAGGCAGAGACCTTGCGACATATGGGTGAGCGCCGCGTCCAGTCTCAGATTCGTGGCGTGCAGCTCGGCCTTCTGCTGCTTCAACCCGGTAATATCGCTGTAGACGAGCATGACGCCGCCTTCCTGCGTCAAGCTGCGGCTGACCCGGAGCCATCTCCCGTCCGGAAGCTGCGCTTCGGCTTCCATGCCCTCACTATCACCTAGGATGTCTCTGTGCACGAGGCTCAATGAGCTGCTGTCCCCAGTCCACACGCGGCTCCGCCAGGGATCCGGATGAACCAGTTGAGGCGAGCAGCGAATGAATTCACTGGCCCTGGAGTTGGCTAGAGCGATCTCGCCATCCCCATCCAGGAGCACAACCCCTTCACGGGAGTTCTCGAGTGCATCGGACAGCCGCGCCTGGGCCGAACGTCGCTGGGCCACCTCTCGATCGACCATCGATCTGATGTTGTCCCGCATCCTTCCCATTGCGCTCAGGAGAGTACCCAGCTCATCCCCGCCGCCGTTCGGAATGTCCGTGTTCAAATCGCCATCGGCAATGCTCGTTGCAGCTTTAGAGGCGATCGCGACTGGGCCGATGATCCGGCGTACCAAAATCCACGAAAACAGGGCGGACAGCAAAAGCGCGAGCGCCAGCCCCGCGATATTGAGTTGGAGATCCCGTTCGATGGCGGCCAGGGCACGCTGCCGAAATAGAAAGCCATCACCGGCGGTGTAGTTGACAAGCAGTTCGATCTGCTGATTCACAGTCTTGGAGTATTGGTCGAGTTCGACATCCTGCGCATTGCTCGACGCGCGCTCGTCTATTGCTGATTGGATAGGCCGATGAAGCGCGAGCCAGGCGCTAGCCGCCTCCTGGACCTTGGCGGCTGCCTTTTCAGCTCGCGCCGATTGCGAGCGTTCCGCGGCGATCGTGACATCTTCCGAAAGCGACTTCGCAAGCTCGCCGATCTCCGCGTCAAGTCTGGCACGGATTGAGCGATCCTTTGTGAGCAGGCGTTGTGCCGATGCCACACGCATCGCCGCGAAGTCAGCGCCAGCCGCGCGCGCATAGTTGATCGACATCAGCGACTCGTCGAACGTTCTGGTAACTAGGTCGCCGGCATGCCGAATGCCAAGCGTGGCATAGCCTCCCAGGGCTGCGGCTACCGCGCTCATCGCGAGACAAAAGGTCCAGATTCCGATTCGGATCGAACCTCGCAGGGCGAGGAGATTCGACAGGCAGCCGACCATGGACCGAAGCGTCCCGGGGACCGCTCGCGTTTGACGCGCAATCCTGTCGATGAAAAGACTCATCGCCGTGTCTTTCGCTGCAAACAACTAATCGCAAATACGCCGCGCGGACGCAGCCTCGCTGCCTCTGCCTCAAATTTCCCTAGTAATGACCGGAAGGGATGCGGAAATCGTTAAGATCAAGCTGTAATAAGTATAGGAGTAGTTGCGCGGCCGGAAATCCGAGCCGGTTCGAATTGTTGGTAAACTTGAGGTTTTCAGCGGGGCTTAATTGATGGCAAGGCTGGTACCATTCCGCGCGGGGAAGTTCGGTCTCGGGGTCACAGCCGCCATCGTTGGCGGACTCATCACCGGAGTTGCGCTAGGCGCAAATCCCTACATGATCTCGCAAAGGGACCGCGAGTTCAGGCCGCGAGAGATCATCATCAAGCGTGGTGAGACTTTGCGATTTGTTAACGACGACGGCGAGCTCTTGCATCACGCCTATTTGAGCTCGGAGACCTTCAACTTCGACAGCGGTGATGAGCAGCCGGGCAGCCAATTCGATGTCGTATTTTCCGTGCCCGGTGACTACATGGTGCTGTGCGGCATTCATCCCAAGATGAAACTCGGCGTGCACGTCACAAGGTAGGCCTAAAGAATGGTAGTGTTGAAGATCGCGGCGTGGCCAACGTAGTACGTGAACAGTGTAATCGTCAGTGCAGCACATAGTCCGGCAGGAGCGAGCCACGGAGCAGGATAGTCGGACTCGATCGGCCGATTGTCGGAAAGAATTGCGACGAGAACGACAATAATCGCCGAGTGACCAATCACATCCAGCTTGCCGAATTCGAAGCATGCGCTGATAAACATTCCAAGCAGCATGGCCGCCGCGACACGCCGGACCAACGGCGTCCAAGCCAGCGCAAAGGCGAGCGTGAATTCGACCATTCCCGCGGCCCGCATGTAGAACTCACTATTGAAGCCGAGTGTGATGCCGGGGTGTTCGATCAGGAGCGGAAAGCTCCACTCCGGATAAGCCCACTTCTCCACAGATGCCCACATCAAGGTGACAGCGGTCGCATAACGCACGACGTCCAGGGGCGGAATGCCCAACAGATTCTTTTGCAAGCCGGTGAGAGCCAAATAGCCGGCAAGGCCGAGAAAAATCGGATAATCGGCGAGATGGAATGTGCCGTAGTCGCGCACAGCCAGCCCGAACAACACCACGACGCCGGCAGCCGAGAGCGGCAGCGTGCGGCGCGATAGCATTCCGGCTGCGATGGCGAGTTGCAAAATCCCGACCTCGGGCGATGTGGTTTTCAACTCGGGAGTCAGGATGATACCGCCGATCGCCCAGAGCGAGATAAAGAAAAAGCCACAGACCGCACGAATCATGACTTCGGTGTGCAGCCGCAGGGCTTCCGTGCAGCGGCTAAGGGAGCGGACCATCAGCTCGCCCAACAACGTGCGCTCCACGACGCAGCCGGAAAAGAACCAAAGCAGGGCAACTCCGAGGAGCAGCTCAAAATCCTGACAAAGCACGTTCTCGAGGCCTCGCGGCTGGCCGGCGGCATCATATGCGCAGAACCATTTGACGTGGGCGCTCGCAGCACCGGTCCCGAGAATCCAGATGGCAAATCCAACGACCGACTTCGACAGCAAGAAAACGGCTCGCGACGCCGCTAGGGCATCTCGTCGCTGAGAACTGAACATTTCAAAAATCCGCCCACTTGGGAGGGGACAGCTTTAACGGTTTATTCACCTTACCATAAATTTTGATCATTGGGGCCTCCGTGGCAGCCCCTGGTTGTTTGGTGGTTAATGAGGCGCAGCCGGGCCGACCAGAGCCCAGAGGTCCCGCAAGTCCCTTCAAATTTTACAGATTTCGACGACGAGCCCTCAATTCCGCTGTCGTACTGAACGCACCGGACAAATGGCGGGATGGAGCAATCCATGTTCAGAGAACTAGGACCGGCGCGTGCGACAGTAGCCTCGCTGCTTGTCCGTGGCGCAAAGCGCCTTGCGGTGCGCAGCGAAACCCTGGAAGTCGTGACGGGCGCCGTTCTGGTCCTCGGCTTTGGCCTACTAGGATCGGCACTGCCGCACCTTTACTGAGCCCTCCGCGCAAACGCGATCAGAAGCCCCCTCGGCGCGGAAGTCGGTCACAGGACTCAATGGGGCGCCGCAGTAAGCGTCTGAAGAAAGGCGAGCAGGTCCGCCTTTTCGCTCGTCGTTAGAAACAAAGGCGTGATCGAGGGCGATCTGCTTGGACGGTCAATGCCACCGCGGTCATACAGTTCGATGACTTCTTCGAGCGTCGCGATAGATCCGTCATGCATGTACGGCGCACGCTGCGCGACATTGCGCAAAGTCGGCGTCTTGAACGCATATCGCAGCTTTTGCGAGCTCGGAAATAGCCGGCCGCGGCCAACATCACTATCTCTCGCTGTGCCGATATCCTGAAACGATCCATCGGTAAAAGACGGCCCGCTGTGGCAGTTTGCGCAACGCGCTTTGCCGTTGAATATCTCAAACCCACGCTTGGCCCCGGCGCTAATCGCGATTTCGTCGCCCATGATCCAGCGATCAAACGGGGACTCGCCGGCGACGATAGTACGTTGAAAGGTCGCCAAGGCAGCCTCGATCCTGGAACGCGTGATTGCACGATCGCCGTACGCACTCGCGAACGCATCTGCATAGCCCGTCGTGGCAGAGAGCCGGTCGATCAGCTCCGATTCGGTCAGATTCATGTTGGCTCGCCCCGTGATCGGACCAAACGTGACGGCTTCGAGATCCTTGAACTTTCCGTCCCAACCCAGCGGCTCGGTGAACGCCACATCGATCAGAGTGGGTGCGCGAAGCGGCAGGCCTTTCGGGTCCTCCCCAACTGCGCGCGCGAGGCCATCCCCCCAAGACAGCGAGGGATTGTGGCAAGTCGCGCATGACACGGTACGAGACCTCGACAGCAGCGGATCGAAGAACAACATCTTCCCAAGAGCCGCTTTTTGCGCCGAGTAAGGATTGCCATCGGGAAAGGGAATCGCCACCGCCCGACGGTAGCTGGCGCGGATCTCCGCAGCTTCGCTTGATATCTCCGCTGCCGTCGCGCCAAAGCGCTGCCCCAGCGGTACGAACGCCGCAAGCAAAGCCAGGCTGACCCAGACTTTCATCGGCTTCCTCAGGAAAATTGCCGCTCATTATATGAACAAGTTGGTCAAGGAAGCCTTAATGGCCGGTTAGCGTCGCGAGGCTAAGCAACGGCCTGCACTTTTGTCCGGTTAAGGCCGGATTGGACGCACATCGGCCTGCGCTTTGGAACTGCTGCGACCCCCCGCACTTGTCAGCTTAGCACAAGCAAGGTCTCACCATGAGAGTTCGGGTTGGACTGGTCGCACTATACTTCAGCGCATTTAGCACCCTCGCCTATGCACAAAGCAGCGGTGGCGCCGGTGCGGGCGGTGCTGCCGGTTCGGCAGCGGGGGCTGGCTCGGGCAGCACGGCTGCTGGGTCAATGTCTGCTCCTGGATCGGTAAACGGGACCGGGGGGTCGCCAGGACCAAACACGAGCAACGCCCTCAGTCACGGAACGACAGGAAGTCGGCTCGGCAATACCCCTAACGAACGGAAAAATTCTGGCCCATCATCGGCGGCCAGTGGCTTTGTCAACGACGGTACAATGAACAAAGCTGTTCAGGATTTGGGCAACGCAAAAACCGGCATCATACCCGGACACTGATTTGAGTGCGCACGACTTCGTATTCCCGTCGTTCCGGGCAGCGCATCGCGCGCGAACACCCAATCTCGCGCCAAAATCCCTGGATTCCGGGTTCGCGCTACGCGCGCGTCTGGAATGACTGCGGCTCACGGCGACGGTGATCGGGCCGGTTCGCGCCGGCCCCTTTGCTGTCGCAAGGCGACATTGAGGCCGCTGTGGCCAACGTAAGGGCCCCAAGAGGTAGACGCCTCTGCGCTGCAGAACGTCAACGACTGCTCCGTCTAAGTTTGAATGAAGAGCATTCCATGGGCAGCGGTGTCTACGGCTTTGCCGCAACACGAGATCCGGCGTACGATCCGGGTCACAAGCGGGCATCCTCGTGCTGTCTGACTCTGCGGCCCGAAGGCCAGCATCAGGACGATTGGGACTGAGGACAGCTCAACAGCAAAGCGACAGCCAGTCGGACCCTTTTAGCTCGGGCCAAGAGCGCCCGCCGCCAAATGCAGTTGTCTCCTCCCGGTTCGGGGGGCATTCGCGAAACGGTATCGGCGTCGAGATCCTGATGCTAGATTACCTGGGTCATGCCGGAGAGGAGGATGACATGCCTGATAGCGTCTACAAGGTCATAGAACTGGTCGGTACCAGCAGTGACTCGTGGGAGAAAGCGGCCGCCAATGCGGTCGAGCAAGCTGCAAAATCTCTCCGCGATCTTCGCATTGCAGAGGTCATCAAGCTCGACATGCAACTTGATGAGAAGGGAAAAGTTGAGGCTTATCGCGCCAAGCTCAACGTATCGTTCAAGTTCGAGGGCTCCTAGGCCTCCGCACCTCGCCTGCGCTTGTGGGCGAAGATAGCTCATTGGAAACGGGCGCGTTGCGCGGTTCGCCCGACTGGGCGGTCTGACAGCTCGGAAGTAGGCCCCTAGCCTGACGGGGACCGATATGCTTTGATGCGAGGGGCGTTTGGCAGCGTGGCGACCTCATGTACATGCTCATCCGCAAGTACACCAAGGTTCGTTCGGTAGCGGACGCCGCTCGCCGCGCCAGGAGTGGGGTCGGCCAGATCCTGAGGCAATCGCCGGGATTCAGATCCTACTATGTGCTGGATGCGGGCGACGGTGTCGGTATCGCCGTGATGATATTTGACGACCGCGAAAGCGCCAATGCAGCGAACGACAAGGTACTGGCGTTTGTTCAAGCCAGTCTACATGACCTCGATCTTGGAGTTCCCGAAATTACCACCGGCGAAGTTCTGGTGAACATAGAGCCCGATGGGTCCTCCAGCATAAGGTAGGTGCAAACGTCACCAATTGCGTGGCGGGGGCCGCCCGCGGCTGATGCAGTCAACCTGATCCCGTCGCGTTTGCGCGATCGCGCGTCTTGGGCATCTGCATGTCATCGGCCAAGGATATGCGACTGCGCGTTCTTTTCCAGGAATGGCAACACCATGAAGCAACACACCTCCCGAACATTTTTCGTCACCGCGATCGGCTGGACACCGCTCGTGGGCATGGGCACCGCGATGCCGCCAAGGGACCCCGATGAAGATGACGAGGACGAAGACGACGAAGAGGAAGATGACGCTGATGAACCGCCGGTCGTGCGCGAGCCGGACGAAGACTAGACTGGCGCGCGTTCGGCAGTCTGCGCTATAATTCTCCCATGGGCTGGGATGCGAAAGACATCGCGCTTCTCACTAAACTCTGGTCCGCAGGACAGAGCGCCGCCGAGATTGCGCGCCGTCTCGGGTGCAGCCGCAATGCGGTCTGCGGCATCCTGACCCGAAGGCACCTGAAGCGCGGCCGCAAGCCGCCTACAGCAAGACCGAACATAAGGCCGCCGCCGAAGCTGAGGCCGGCATCGTCGGCAGCCTGCGCCCGTCCAGTCGCAAAGAAGGTGTCGCGGAACACAGGGCAGAGGCCGCAGCCCGACGAACTCAGCAAACGGCAGCTTTACGCCATTCTGGCTGAGGCGGTCAGAAACACTGGCTGATCGCTCACGCTCAAACGCGTTGCGCTCCCGTCCGGGCCTGGCCCAACTCGAAGGGGCGGCCGTCGTGTACCTTCCAGGGTTCGTCCGCTCATGGAATGGTCCGGCCGTGCTCCGGCCCCGCGCTTAATCGTTGTGCAAACAGCGCCGAAATATCCGCTTCGGGCCGGCCAGTAGCGGACTTCCCACTCGCGTCCGCAAGCATAAGATGCAGTCGTTTGAAGGAAGCGGATAATACATTGAGGGAATTGCATGGATAAGATGCCCGCAAACGACCGGTTGGGTTCATTTGTCGTTCGGGATCGTCTGGCTGGCAAGCGCGGTCATATGAACGTGCATTATTATCTTCCTGCGAAAGTTGCGGCCGATGGAAGCCCATTGATTGCTATTCACGGATTAGATAGAGCGGCAACGGATTTCCGATCTGTTTTCGTTCAAGCTGCGGAAGATATTGGCAAGATCATCTTGGTACCCGAATTTGATGTTGAAGCCTTCCCCGATGTTTTTTGGTTTAACTTCGGGAATGTGGTTTCATCGCCCACTCTGTCTCCAAATAACCGCGACCAGTGGAATTATCCGCTCGTTGACAGAGTTTTCGAAGCAGCGAAGGCATCAATAGGATTTCAGTCATCGAGGTTTGATCTCTACGGAAACTCCGCTGGCTCGCAATATGCGCTTCGATGCACCGCTCTCTGTTCTCCTGAGCGGCTCCGCAAGGTGGTTATCTCGAATAGCGGAATTTATATGCTGCCTGACCTGACGGTCGCCTATCCCTACGGGATGGGTAACATTGGACTAGGCTCTGATGACTTGCGACGATATCTCGCGCAGAACGTGTATGTTCTTCTCGGCGAGGCAGACGTTGAGACCGATGCCGCCGACTGCCCCGCAATCCGGAAGCTATGGTGCAGGGGCCACATAGGTTAGCTCGAGGCCTATGGCATTATGAGCATTGTAAACAGTTGGCGCTGAAGCTCGAAGTTGCCTTCGGTTGGCAGATTGAGATCGTACCGAACGCCGGCCATGTCAGTCAGTCGATCTTCGACCGGGCGATGGCGTTTCTCGCTTAGGCGATTTTCAAGCTCTTGTGAGCCATAATCGAAATACGAAGCACTCTAGGTCCGCTATGGGTCAATCGCGTCCGTCTAGCCCCGTTTAACCGAGGTCCGGTCTACCTCTGGCAGCCGACATATCCTCGACCGTCGGATGCGGCAGCAACGGGCCTATAGCAGTCATTGGATCAACTCATCCGCAGAGGCGATGATTGCGTCGGGGACGGTGAAACCAAGGAGCTTGGCGGTCTGCAGGTTGACTACGGTTTCGAATTTTGTTGGCCGTTCAATTGGTAGAAGGGATGGCTGGGTTCCCTTGAGCACTCGATCTACATAGTAGGCCAAGCGCCGATACGATTCCGACAGCTTGGGCCCGTAACTACAGATGGCGCCACTTCTGGCGAATATGGGCCAACCAGAAATAACCGGCGCGCCGTGCTTCATGGCGTAATCAATTATGCGATGACGATACTGAATAGCGAAGCCGTCGGCGAAGAGAGAGATTGCTTGTGGGGGATGCGGGTCCATCGCAGAGAAGGCAGCCGCCAACTGATCATCCGTCGAGGTCCCATGAAATTCAATTTCCAAACCGAGCTTCCGGGCCGTCTCCTCTGAGTAGGTGCGCTCTATCTGACTGCCCGGGTGCTCGGGGTTGGCGATGATGGCAATACGCCGTAGCTCTGGAATGATGTCCCGCAATATCTCCAGGCGCTTTGCATTCAATTCGGCCGCCATGAAGGTGAGACCGGTCATGTTGCCACGCGGATGAGCGAGACTGTCGGCAAACCCAGCGGTAACAGGGTCGCCACTAAAGACGTAGACCGCAGGTATGGAAAGTTTCAGCTCGTAAACCAAGGGAACAGCGGCGCCCTGCACAACCAGCAAGTCAACCGGCTTGCGGACCAGCTCAGCTGCAAGTGGCGCTACCCGTAGAAGGTTGTCATCGCCATAGCGGTATTCAATTTCCAGATTGTCGCTTTCTCGATACCCGAACTCGGCAAGAGCGCTGCGGAATGCGTCGAGAAATGGAGTTAGACTCGACGCCCGTTGCGCGGTCAGCCAGCCGATGCTTACAGTCTTTGTTGCTGCCCGAGCACCGCTTTGGTGCGCCGCCGTTCCAAAGGCGATGATCGATGCGAGAAAAGCGCGCCGATTCATTCCATCGCCTCCTGTGTGGGAACGATTTATCCTAGCGCATTGAAATTGCTCCTTCCACCGTTCGGCGAGGACCGCTTTGGGGGCACAAGCGGGGGTTGGAGCGGCTGGTGATCTACCGTGAAAGCAAATCAGGCCCGGCAGTCGCACCCCTACGACCACCGGACCTGAGCGCCAGCCAATATGATTACGGCATCAAACGTTATCAGTGTCGCTGCAGTGCGTGCGCGGCTCTGTCTACTTCCCGACTTTAGGCGATCCGGAAGACTACGGTGTTCCTGCGGTGGAACGCTCGCATTCGCAACATGTTCGATCCGGATGCGGCCGATGGGGGGCCGTCGCCGTGGACGCTGTAGTATGTGCTCATGAAATCGCGATGGCCGCTTATCCCCCAAGAGAGACGAAAGGCGGACATTTCACAAGGCGAAGCGCCACCTGCGGTCCCGGCGTTAGCCTCTTGGAGCGGCCGAACCGTCACCTGCCTTGTCCGGCCGCCCGCATCGCCCCCTCAGTTTCTCGTTATCATCCCATCATCGAAGCGATCGGCGTCCGGGGACATGAAGGAAAAACTACGTCGCGACGTCGCCGCCGCCCGCCGTCTCAAGCCGGAACGCTGCCGCGAACAGGGCTCGGGTGTAATCCGTCTTCGGGTTCTTGAACAACTCGGCGGCCTGGCCTTCCTCGACCACCTTTCCGCTGCGCATCACGATGAGATGGCTGGCGAGCGAGGCGACGACACGCAGATCGTGCGAGATGAACATGTAGGTGAGATCGCGCCTGCGCTGCAAGTCGCGCAACAGGTCGACCATCTGGGCCTGGATCAGCATGTCGAGCGCGCTGGTCGGCTCGTCGAGCACGATGAAGTCAGGCTCCAGCACCACCGCGCGTGCGATGCTGATGCGCTGGCGCTGGCCGCCGGAGAATTCGTGCGGATAGCGATGGCGGGTGTCCGGCTGCAGGCCGACGTCCTCGAGCGCCTTGACGACGCGCGCCTCGCGCTCCTCGCGCGACAGCTTCGGCTGATGCACGGACAGGCCTTCGGCGATGATGTCGGCGATCGACATGCGCGGTGAGAGCGAGCCGAACGGATCCTGGAAGACGATCTGCATGTCGCGCCGGAAGGGGCGCATCTCCTTGAAGCGCAAGCCCTGGATGTCCTTGCCGAGAAAGACGATGCGTCCGTTCGAGGAGATCAGTCGCAGCAAGGCGAGACCCAGGGTGGTCTTACCCGAGCCCGACTCGCCGACGACGCCGAGCGTCTCGCCCTTGCGCACGGCGACGCTGACGCTGTCGACCGCCTTGATGTGGCCGACCGTCTTGCGCATCAAGCCGCGCTTGATCGGAAACCACACCTTCAGATCGTCCGCCGACATCACCACCGGCGCACCGGGCTGCGGCGGCGCCGGATCAGGCTTCGGCTCCGCCGCGAGCAGGTCGCGGGTATAGGGATGTTTCGGCGTCTTGAAGACCTGGTCGACCGGCCCCTGCTCGACGATCACGCCGCCCTTCATCACACAGACGGTGTCGGCGATGCGGCGCACGATGCCGAGATCATGGGTGATGAAGAGCAGGCTCATGCCGAGACGCGAACGGATCTCGGCGAGCAGCCTCAGGATCTGCGCCTGCACGGTGACGTCGAGCGCCGTGGTCGGCTCGTCCGCGATCAAGAGATCGGGCTCGTTGGCGAGCGCCATCGCGATCATGACGCGCTGGCGCTGGCCGCCGGAGAGCTGGTGCGGATAGCTCTTCAGCCGCGTCTCGGGCTCGGGGATTCCGACCTGCGTCAGCAACTCCAGCGTCCGCTTGCGTGCCTCGGCATTGCTGACCGGATTGTGCAGCTGGATGATCTCGCCGATCTGCGCCTCGATCGTGTGCAGCGGATTGAGCGAGGTCATCGGCTCCTGGAAGATGATGGAGATGTCGCTGCCGCGGATCTCCCGCATCTGCCGCTCGGACTGGTCGATCAGCTCCTGTCCCTTGAAGCGGATGCTGCCCGAGGGATGCGAGGCGCTGGGATAGGGCAGCAGCTTGAGGATCGAAAGCGCGCTGACCGACTTGCCGGAGCCGGATTCGCCGACCAGCGCGACACATTCGCCGCGCTTGATCTGGAACGAGATCCTGTCGACGGCGAGCGTGGTGGCGCCGCCCTGGTGGAAGGCCACCGAGAGGTCGCGTACGGCAAGCAGGGGCTGGTTGATCGCGTCCATCACGCCCTCACTTGAACGTCTTGCGCGGATCGAAGGCGTCGCGCACCGCCTCGCCGGTGAAGAGCAGGAGCGACAGCATGCTCGCAACCGAGAAGAAGCCGGCGAAGCCGAGCCACGGCGCCTGCACGTTCGCCTTCGCCTGCGACAGCAATTCGCCGAGCGATGGCGAGCCGGGCGGCAGGCCGAAACCCAGGAAATCGAGAGCCGTCAGCGTCATCACCGAGGATGAGACGATGAACGGCAGGAACGTCATGGTGGCGACCATGGCGTTCGGCAACAGGTGCCGGAACATGATGACCTTATCCGACACACCCAGCGCGCGCGCCGCCTGGATATATTCGAAATTGCGGCCGCGCAGAAATTCCGCGCGGACCAGGCCGACCAGCGACACCCAGTGAAACAGCACCATGATGCCGAGCAGGATGAAGAAGCCCGGCGGAAGCACGGCCGCGACGATCAGCAGCAGATAGAGATAGGGTATGGCGTTCCATATCTCGATGAAGCGCTGGAACAACAGATCCGTCCAGCCGCCGAAATAGCCCTGCACGCCGCCGGCGATGATGCCGATGACCGACGAGCAGATCGTCAGCGCCAGGCCGAACAGCACCGAGATGCGGAATCCGTAGATCATCCGCGCCACGACGTCGCGGCCCTGATCGTCGGTGCCGAGCCAGTTGTATTCGAGGTCGCGGCAGCTCTTCAGGCCCTTCTTCTCCACCACCGGCTTGCACTGGGCTTCCGTCAACAGCCAGGTCGGCGGCGATGGCGCCGGCGTCGGCAGATCGAGATTGTGGGTGTCGTAGGAGTAGCGGATCAGCGGCCAGACGATGGCGCCGCCCTTGTCCCTGATCAGCTTCTGCAGGTAGGGGTCGCGATAGTCGGCCGCAGTCTCGAAATCGCCGCCGAAGGTCGTCTCCGAATAGGTGACGAAGGCGGGCCAGTAGAGATGGCCGTCATATTTGATCAGGAAGGGACGGTCGTTGGCGATCAGCTCGGCGAACAGCGAGACCACGAACATGACCATGAAGATCCAGAAGGACCAGTAGCCGCGGCGGTTAGCCTTGAAGTTCTGCCAGCGCCGCCTGTTGAGCGGCGACGGTGCGAACGACTTCCGCGTGATCGGCACCGCTTCGCCGAACGGCGACTTCGTGGTGGTCTCGACCGGGGTGGGCGCGGTGACTGTCATCAGACCTCCCGCGCCTCGAAATCGATCCGTGGATCGATCCACATATAGGTCAGGTCGGAGATCAGACCGACCACGAGACCAATGAGCGAAAAGATGTAGAGAGTGCCGAACACGACGGGATAGTCGCGGTTGAGAACGCTCTCAAAACCGAGCAGCCCGATCCCATCGAGCGAGAAGATGGTCTCGATCAGCAGCGAGCCCGAGAAGAAGGCGCTGATGAAGGCCCCGGGGAAGCCCGCGATCACGATCAGCATCGCATTGCGGAAGATGTGGCCGTAGAGCACCTGGCGCTCGCTACAGCCCTTGGCCCGTGCCGTCATGACATATTGCTTGCGGATCTCGTCCAGGAACGAGTTCTTGGTGAGAAATGTCATGGTCGCAAAGGCGCCGAGTCCCATCGCGATGATCGGCAGCGTCAGGTGCCAGAAATAGTCGATGATCTTCCAGTACCAGGGAAACTGCGACCAGCCGTCGGACGTCAACCCGCGCAGCGGGAACCAATTGAAGAACGAGCCGCCGGCGAACAGGATGATCAGAAGGATCGCAAACAGGAAGCCTGGAATCGCGTAACCGAGCACGATCACGCTCGATGTCCAGGTGTCGAAGCGCGTGCCATCCCTCACTGCCTTGCGGATACCGAGCGGAATCGAGATCAGGTAGGTCAGCAGCGTGAGCCAGAGGCCCAGCGAGATCGAGACCGGCAGCTTCTCCTTGATGAGCTGGATGACGCTGACGTCGCGGAAATAGCTCTTGCCGAAATCGAAGCGCGCGTAGTTCCAGACCATCAACGCGAACCGCTCCGGCGCCGGCTTGTCGAAGCCGAACTGCTTTTCCAGCTTCTTGATGAAATCGGGGTCGAGGCCCTGCGCGCCGCGGTATTTCGAATTGATGGCATCACTGCCAGCTCCGCCCTGGCCCGGCGCACGCTGCGCGAAGTCGCCGCCGCCGGAGATCCGCGAGGTACCCCCGGTATCGGCACCCGACAATTGCGCGATCACGCGCTCCACCGGACCGCCCGGCGCGAATTGCACGACCACGAACGAAATGAAGAGGATCCCGAGCAGCGTCGGGATCATCAGGAGGAGGCGGCGTGCGATATAGGCGCTCATGAGCTACTTCGCCTGATCGAGCTTGGCGGCCTTGGCGGCATCGTACCACCACAGCGTCCGCTCCCCTACGCCGCTCGTATAGTCGGTGAGCGCGTAACGCGGCAGGTTCGCGGGATGGCCGAACTCGTCCCAATACGCCAGCCGGTGGCTGGTATTGTACCATTGCGGGACCCAGTAGCGGCCGGCGCGGAAGACGCGATCGATCGCGCGGCAGGCAACCGTCAGATCCTGGCGCGTCTCGGCGGCCATCGCCTTCTCGACCAGCGCGTCGAGCGCGGGGCTGGATACGCCGGCCAGATTGTAGGAGCCCTTGGTCGTCGCCGCTTGCGAGGTGAAGTAGGTCCGCAGGCTGTCGCCCGGCGTGGCCGACATGGTGATGCGGTTGATGGCTACGTCGAAATCGAAGGATTCGACGCGGGCGCGGTACTGGACGGCATCGACCAGACGCAGATTTGCGTCGATGCCAAGGACGTTGAGATTCTTGAGGAATGAGGCGTGGTGCGGTTGGAACGAGGCCTCGTCGGTCAGGAACTCGATGGCGAAGACTTCGCCGCTCGGCAACAGCCGCTTGCCGTCCTTGACCGGAAGCTGCGCCTCCTGGAGCAATTGCTGCGCCTTGCGCAGCAGCGCGCGGTCCTGCCCCGAACCGTCCGACACCGGCGGCACGAACGGCTCGCCGAAGACTTCGTCGGGCACCTGGCCGCGGAACGGCTCGAGCAGCTGCAGCTCCTCCGGCGACGGCATCCCTTCGGCGACGAGATCGGAATTCTGGAACGGCGAGCGGGCGCGCGCATAGGCGCCGTACATGATGGTCTTGTTGGTCCACTCGAAGTCGAACGCATAGTTCAGTGCTTCGCGCACATTGGGGTTCTTGAACTTGTCCCGCCGCGTGTTCAGGAACCAGCCTTGTCCGCCCGAAGGCGTCTGATCAGGCACCTCCTCGCGCTTGACCCGTCCATCCTTGATTGCGGGAAAGTCGTAGCGTGTCGCCCAGATGCGCGAGGTGAACTCCTCGCGATAGAGATAGTTCTTGCCGGTGAAGCCTTCGAAGGCAACGTCGCGGTCGCGGTAGAATTCGTAGCGGATCACGTCGAAATTATTGCTGCCGCGACAGACCGGCAGGTCCGCGCCCCACCAATCCCTGACGCGCTCGAACGCGATGAAGCGGTTGATCTCGAACCTGCCGACCTTGTAGGCCCCCGAACCCAGCGGCGTGTCGGTCGTGGTCTCGTCGAACGTCCGGTTCGCGTAATAGGCCCTGGAGAAGATCGGAAGGCTCGCCACGTAAAGCGGCACGTCGCGCGCGCGCTTCGCGGCGAAGCTCACGATCACGGTGGCGTCGTCGATGGCCTCGGCGCCCTTGACGTCGCGCATCTGGATCTGGATCAGCGGATGGCCCTTGTCCTTCAGGACGTTGACCGAGAACGCGACGTCGTGCGCGGTCAGCTTGGTGCCGTCGTGAAACTTCGCCTCGGGCCGCATCGTGAAGCGATAGGCTAGCTTGTCGGGAGAGATCTGCACCGACTTTGCGGCAAAGCCATACATGGCGTCGGGCTCGTCGCCGGCATGCTGCATCAGCGTGGCGAAGGTCAGGTCCATGCCTTGTGCACCCTCGCCCTTGAGGATGAAGGCGTTGAGCGAGTTGAAGGTGAAGAAGGACTGGTTGTAGCCCCTCGTCGACGGAATCAGCGAGAACGTGCCGCCCTTGGGGGCGTCAACATTGACATAGTCGAAATGGTGGAAGTCGGCGGGATATTTGAGATCGCCGAACGCCGACATGCCGTGGGCCTCGCTGAGCCCCTCGGATGCCGCCGCGCCGCGCAGTGCGGCTGCGCTGACTACGGCGCCGGCACCGAGGACCAGCACATGCCGGCGTGAAAGCTGCGCCATGCGAGAAATGTCCTTCACGACTTCTTCGCGATCCGTGCCGCCTTGTCTGCGTCGTACCACCAGATGAAGGGGAAGGCCGACTGGCCGTATTTCGGCATTTCGGAGGGCCGGCCGAAGCGATCCCATCGCGCCGTGCGCAGTTTTGGATAATTCCATTGCGGCACCACATAATGGTTCCACAGAAGCACGCGGTCCAGCGCCTTGGTCGCGGCCACGAGTTCGGCCCGATCCTTCGCGAAGATGACGCGGTCGATCAGCTTATCAATCGCCGGATTCTTGATACCGACGACGTTGCGCGAACCGCTCATGTCCGCAGCTTTCGACCCCCAGGATTCGCGCTGCTCGTTGCCGGGGGACAAGGACTCTCCCCAGGAGGCAACGACGATGTCAAAATCCCATTCGCGCAGCCGGTTTTCATATTGCGTCGGATCGATCGTTCGGACGCTGACTGCGATGCCGAGCCTCTCCAGGGAGGGCTTGTAGAACAACATGACCCTTTCGAAGGCGGGGTCCTGAGCCAGCAATTCGAGAGAGAGCTGGGTCCCTGTCTTGACTTCGATCAGCTTACGATCGCGCACCTCATAGCCGGCTTCCTTCAGCAGGCGGAGCGCCTCTCTGAGATTTTCGCGTACGGCTTCCGGACTCCCGCCGACAGGGTTTGTGTAGGGCGTCGTAAACACCTCGGGCGGAATCTCAGCACGGAGGCTCTCCAGAATCTCGAGCTCTTTTCCTTCCGGCACGCCGGTGGCCATCAGATCTTCGATTCCGTCGAAATAGCTGCTGATACGCTTGTACTGCCCAAAGAAGATCTGCTTGTTCATCTCCTCGAAGTCGAACGCATAGTTGAGGGCCCGGCGCACCCTGGCATCCGCGAACTTGGCGCGACGCAAGTTCGGGGCAAAGGCCTGCATGACGCCCGAGCTGCGATTTGGAAACTCCTCCAGAACAACGCGTTTCTCGGTAACCGCCGGGAAATCGTAGGCCGTCGCCCAGTTCTTCGCGCTGTTTTCGGCGCGCCAGTCAACCTGATCGGCTTTGAATGCCTCGATCGCGACGGTGGCATCCCTGAAATATTCGTAACGCAGCTCGTCGAAATTATTTCGCCCGACGTTAACGTTGACCTCGCGCCCCCAGTAATCCTTGACTCGTTCCAGCACGATGCTGCGACCGGCGACATAATCCTTGATTCGATATGGGCCCGCGCCCAGCGGAATTTCGAGCGTGGTCACCGTTACGTCGCGTTTTTTGCCCTGGGCATCTGTCCCCTCCCACCAGTGCTTGGGCAGAACGACGAGTTGACCGACGATTTGGGGAAGCTCTCGGTTTCCTGGCGCATCGAACGTAAATTTGACATCGCGCTCGCCGACCTTCTCGGCGCTGACCACATGTCGATAATACGCCGCATAAAACGGGTGATTCTTCTTCAGCACGTCCAGTGAATAGATCACATCCTCAGCGGTGACCGGCTTTCCATCGTGCCATTTGGCCTGTGCGCGCAGACGATAGGTCACAAAGGAGGAATCGTCGGGACGGCTGACCGCTTCGGCCAGCAAGCCGTATTCCGTCGAAACCTCATCTAGAGCGGCGGTCGTCAGCGTGTCGTAAATCAAGGGGACCGGCGCTGCGAGATTGCCCTTCACGCCGGAAACAACATAGTTGAAATTATCGAACGTCCCGATCGCGATCTGCCGTACCGTGCCGCCCTTGGGCGCATCAGGATTGACGTAGTCGAACCGCTTGAAGTCGGCCGGGTACTTGATGTCGCCGAACAGCGAGAGCGCATGGCGCCAAGGTAGCTCACCGCCCGATTGCGCCTCCGCCGTGCGGACGATGGGAACACCCGCCGCAGAGCCGAGGGCGGGAAGCGCGGCAACGGCCGCGCCGGTGAGCAGGAGATCGCGTCGGGTAATGGCCAAATCAACATCCCTGTCTTGAAGGAGGCTACTCCTTTAAGTTCCCAATATAGGCGAGGTTTCGACGGAATATGTTGCTTTTTCCTCATCTTGGAAGGCCAGGCGGGTAGTCCGCTGCGGCCAAACGCCCCGGGTACGACACTGCGAGGCTCCAGATAAGGAAACGGCCAGGCTTTGGGGCCTGGCCGCATAGTCCAAGGTCGGTCCGATAGGCCTATTTCGCTGCGGTGGGCAACGGCTTCGGGCTGTCGGACAGGCTGTTGAGGTAGGCGATGACGTCGGCGCGCTCCGAGTCCTTCGGGATGCCGGCGAAGCCCATCGCGGTGCCGGGAATGAAGCCCTTCGGATTCGCGATGAACTTGTTGAGATCGTCGATGGTCCAGGTGCCACCCTTGGCCTTCATGGCGGCGGAGAAATTGAAACCGCCGCGGTCCTCGCCACGATTGTCGCCGACGATGCCGTAGAGGTTCGGACCGACGCGGTTCGGGCCGCCCTTCTCGAAGGTGTGGCAGGCGCCGCACTTCTTCGCGGCAGCCGCGCCCTTCTCGACGGAGGCGGTCTGGAGCAGCTTCTCGATCGGCTCGGACGGGGCTGCGGCCGCAGGAGCGCCGCCCTTGTCACCAGCTTCTTCCTTCACGGCGATCTCGAAGCCCGGCTTTTCCGGCATCTTGGGCGAGAACAGCGCGTTCGCGGTGAAGCTCGTCACCAGCAGAATGAGACAGGTGCCGAGCACGGCACCAAGAATCTTGTTGAGTTCGAAAGAGTCCATTTCCGGCCAGGCCCCACACCGCAAGAAGGAATAAGCGGCCAGGCGGCCGCCAGGACGAGCCTCGGGAGAATCACACGTTCCTTATTGTTTCCCCGAGTTTTGCCATTCAGATATCGGTTTGCCCGGGGTCTGGCAACCCGTATAAGCGATGCGGCTTTCAGCCCATCCCCACCCGTTTCCCGGTGGGGAAATCGCCCCGTTTCCAGGCTCTTGAACCGATGACCAATCCCCGAATTCTGGTGCTGATCCCGGCCCGCATGGCGTCGACCCGCCTGCCTGGCAAGCCACTGAAGGACATCGTGGGCCTGCCGATGATCATCCATGTGCTGCGCCGGGCGCAGGAAGCGGCAGTCGGGCAGGTCGCGGTCGCGACCGATACGCAGGAGATCGCCGACGCCGTGACAGCGGATGGCGGCGTGGCGGTCATGACCAGCCCCAACCATCTCAACGGCTCGGCCCGCATCCACGAGGCCATGCGAAAGCTCGATCCGGGCGGACAGGCCGAGATCGTGATCAATCTCCAAGGCGATTTCCCGACGATCACGACCGACAATATCCGCGACGTGCTGCCGCCGCTGGAGGACCCGGCCGTCGACATCGCCACGCTGGCATCGCAGATCCACACCGAGGAGGAGGACCTCGCCCCCAGCGTCGTGAAGGCGATCGGAACTTCGCTCGGCGGCCGGCGCATGCGCGCACTTTATTTCACCCGCGCCACCGCGCCGAGCGGTAACGGACCGCGCTACCATCATATCGGCCTCTACGCCTATCGCCGCGCGGCGCTGGAGCGCTATGTCTCGTTGCCGCCCTCTCCACTGGAGTTGCAGGAAAGTCTAGAGCAACTGAGGGCCCTCGAAGCCGGCATGCGGATCGACTTCACCATCGTCGACACCGTGCCGCGCGGGGTCGACACGGCCGCGGACCTGGAAACCGCCCGCAGAATCCTTTCCAAATCCTGAGCCGCTGCTAGAAGGCCCGCCATGAGCAAGATGAAGATCGCATTCCAGGGCGAACCTGGCGCCAATTCCCACATCGCCATCGTCGAAGCCTATCCCGACGCGGAGCCGATGCCCTGCGCCACCTTCGAGGACGCGCTGTCGGCGATCTCCTCGGGCGAGGCCGATCTCGGCATGATCCCGATCGAAAATTCGGTCGCGGGCCGCGTCGCCGACATCCACCATCTCTTGCCGGCCTCCGGCCTTTTCATCATCGGTGAATGGTTCTTGCCGGTCCGCCATCAGCTGATGGCGGTCAAGGGCACCAATATTTCCGACATCAAGAGTGTCGAGAGCCACGTGCATGCGCTCGGCCAGTGCCGGCGCGTCATTCGGAAGCTCGGCATCAGGCCCATCGTGCATGCGGATACGGCCGGTAGCGCCCGTGACATTTCCGAGCGCAATGACAAGACCGTCGCTGCGATCGCCTCGCGCCTCGCCGCGAAGATTTACGGCCTCGACATTCTCGCCGAGGACATCGAGGACGAGGCCCACAACACCACCCGCTTCGTCGTGCTGGCGCGCGAGCCGAAATGGGCCACGCCAGGTTCGGGCCCGCTGGTCACCACATTCGTCTTCCGGGTGCGCAACTTGCCGGCCGCGCTCTACAAGGCGCTCGGCGGCTTTGCCACCAATGGCGTGAACATGACCAAGCTCGAGAGCTACATGGTCGACGGGAATTTCTTCGCCACGCAGTTTTACGCCGATGTCGACGGCCACCCCGAAGACAAGGGTCTCGCGTTTGCGATCGAGGAGCTGAAATTCTTCTCGCGCGAATTCCGTATCGTCGGCGTCTATCCGGGCCACCCGTTCCGCGCGACCTTCAGCGAGACGCAGGATTGAAAGCTGTCGTTCCGGGGCACGCGCAGCGTGAACCCGGAACCTCGAGATTCCGGGTTCGATGCTACGCACCGCCCCGGAATGACAGCAACTATTCCGCCCTCCCGATCGCCTCGGCCAGCAGCGAATACGACTTTTTGCGCGCCTCGTGGTCGTACACGGCGGTGATCACCATCAATTCGTCCGGCTTGCTCGCATCCATCAGCGGCTGAAGCTTCTTCCGCACCGTCGCAGGGCTGCCCACGAACAGGCGCGAGCGGTTACGCGCAATCGAGACGCGCTCGGAATCCGTATAGGGATGGGCCAGCGCCTCCTCGACGCTCGGCAGCGGCAGATATTGTCCACGGTCGCGGCGCAGACGATTGAGATCGAAGGATGCCGCGAGCTTCTCCGCCTCCTCATCGGTATCGGCTACAATGACGGCAACGGCGAGGATCGCATGCGGTGTCGCGCGCCAGGCCGAGGGCCGGAAGCGATTACGATAATGCACCATCGCATCGATGGCATCGTGCGATGCAAAATGGTGCGCGAAGGCGAAGCCCATGCCGACCTGGGCTGCAAGCTCAGAGGAATAATCGCTGGAGCCGAGCAGCCAGATCGGCGGCAGCGGGCTGTCGTCAGGCATCGCGACGACGTTGTGATAGGGATGGCCTGCGGGGAATTCGCGCGTCTGCCACAGGATCAATTCGTGCAGCCGCTCCAGAAAATCATCGCCCTCGCGGCGGTCGAGCCGGCTGCGCAGTGCATAGGCCGTGGCACCATCCGTGCCTGGCGCGCGGCCCAGACCGAGATCAATACGGCCGGGAAACAAGGCCTCCAGCATCTTGAACCGCTCCGCCACCACCAGCGGCGCGTGGTTGGGCAGCATCACGCCGCCGGAGCCAACACGGATGTGCTTCGTCACCGCCGCGATCTGCCCAATCATCACGTCGGGCGCGGGGCTCGCGACTGAAGCGAGGTTGTGGTGCTCGGCAAGCCAGTAGCGAACATAGCCGAGCCCATCGACGTGGCGCGCCAGGTCAATGCTGTTGCGCAGCGCCGCAGCCGGCTTTGTGCCTGTGGTGACGACGGAGAGGTCGAGGACTGAGAGCGGGATCATCGCGCGCTAACGTAGTGGAGGGCGGCGCGGCGGCAATGGGTGAACAGCGCAGATCTGGCGTGTGCGGCAGTGCAGGGTGCGCACCCGGCGCGACCCGCGGGGTGGGCCATAATTATGCTCGTAACACCAACTTCATCATGCCCACCGCTAGATTGATAGCAATCAATTTGGCGAAATCTAGCGCAACTTATTGATATAACTTAAATATGTAAAACTTTTGCGCCATCCCACTCACACCCTCCTCGATGCAATATCCGAGACATCTTTGCCGTAAGTGGGCAATTTCCCACATGCGATGGGCTGTCGGGCGCAGCGACCTTGCCTTATCTTACCCCTCCCAAGCTAGATCCGGCCGCCAGATCCCTGGGGCCGAGCCCTGGAGTGAGTGGTGCCATGACCGACTTGACGAACCCTGCGGCAGCCGACGGGCACCTCGCCGTGAAGCGGCCTGCGATCTCGTTCGAATTCTTTCCGCCCAAGACCGAAGATATGGAGCGGAATCTCTGGGAGACCATCAACCGGCTCGCGCCCCTCGACCCGAAATTCGTCTCGGTGACCTACGGCGCCGGCGGCTCGACTCGCGAACGCACCCACTCGACCATCTCCCGCATCCTGAAGGAGACCGCGCTGCTGCCGGCCGCGCACCTGACCTGCGTCGGAGCCTCGCGCGGCGAGATCGACGAGATCGTCGACCGCTACCACGAGGTCGGCGTCCGCCACATCGTGGCCTTGCGCGGCGATCCCGCCGGCGGCATCGGCACGCCCTATGCGAGCCATCCCGACGGCTATCAGACCTCGGATGCGCTTGTCGCGGGAATCAAGAAGCGGCATGCCGACATCGAGGTGAGCGTCTCTGCTTATCCCGAGAAGCACCCCGAAGCGCGGGACTTCGACGCCGACATCGATACGCTCAAGGCAAAAGTCGATGCCGGCGCGACGCGCGCGATCACCCAGGTGTTCTTCGATAACGACCTGTACTTCCGCTATCTCGACCGCGTGCGTGCGCGCGGCATCAACATCCCGATCGTGCCGGGCATCATGCCCATGCACAATTTCAAGCAGGCCCGCAATTTCGTCACCCGGAACGGCACCAGCGTACCCGAATGGCTCGCCGCGAAATTCGAAGGTCTCGACGAGGACGCCGAGACCCGCAAGCTCGTCGCCGCCACGGTGGCAGCCGGCCAGGTGCAGAAACTGGCAAAACACGGCGTCGACACCTTCCATTTCTACACCATGAACCGCGCCGATCTCGTGGTCGCAATCTGCCATTTGCTCGGCATTCGCGCCAAGAGCGCGCAGAAGGCGGCTTGAAGCACAATGACTGTATCCACCTCGCCGAAACGAACCGCCCTCGTCAACGCCGCGCGCGAGCGCATCCTGGTGCTCGACGGTGCCATGGGCACGATGATTCAGAACCTGCAGTTCGACGAGGCCGCCTTTCGCGGCACGCGCTTCGAGAACTTCCATCGCGACCTGCGCGGCAACAACGATCTCCTGATCCTGACCCAGCCGCAGGCCATCGAGGACATCCACGCCGCGTATTTGCGCGCCGGCGCCGACATCGTGGCGACCAATACCTTCTCGACCACCTCGATCGCGCAGGCCGATTACGACCTCACCGATATTGTGTATGAAATGGCGCGCGAAGGCGCCCGTCTTGCCGGCAATGCCGCCCGACGCGTCGCAGCCGAAGACGGCAAGCCGCGCTTCGTTGCAGGTGCCATCGGCCCGACCAACCGTACCGCCTCGATCTCGCCTGACGTGGCCAACCCCGGCTACCGCGCCGTCACCTTCGACGATTTGCGCAAGTCCTATGGCGAGCAGATCCGCGGCCTGATCGACGGCGGCGTCGATCTGCTGCTGGTCGAGACCATCTTCGACACGCTGAACGCCAAGGCGGCGCTCTATGCCATCGCCGAGATCACCGAGGAGCTCGGCATCGACATGCCCGTGATGGTATCGGGCACCATCACCGACAAATCCGGCCGTCTGCTCTCCGGCCAGATGCCGGAGGCGTTCTGGAATTCGGTGCGGCACGCAAAGCCCGTCACCATCGGCTTCAACTGCGCGCTTGGTGCGGAAGATTTGCGCGCGCATATCGCCGACATCGGCCGCGTCGCAGACACCCTGGTCTGCGCCTATCCGAACGCCGGTCTGCCCAACGAGTTCGGCCAATATGACGAGACGCCGGACTACATGGCGCGCCTGGTCGGCGAATTCGCGCGCGACGGCCTCGTCAACGTCGTCGGCGGCTGCTGCGGCACCACGCCGGACCACATCGCGGCGATTGCTGCCGCTGTCGCCCCGCACAAGCCGCGCATCGTTCCGGAGATCGCGCCACGCTTAAGGCTCTCCGGCCTCGAGCCGTTCGTGCTGACGGATGCCATTCCGTTCGTCAATGTCGGCGAGCGCACCAACGTCACCGGCTCGGCCCGCTTCCGCAAGCTGATCACCGCGGGCGACTACACCGCCGCGCTGCAGGTGGCGCGCGACCAGGTCGAGAACGGCGCCCAGATCATCGACGTCAACATGGACGAGGGGCTTCTGGATTCGGAAGCCGCGATGGTGACCTTCCTCAACCTCGTCGCCGCCGAACCCGACATCGCCCGCGTCCCCGTGATGGTCGATTCCTCGAAATTCTCCGTCATCGAGGCCGGCCTGAAATGCGTTCAGGGCAAGCCGGTGGTCAATTCGATCTCGATGAAGGAAGGCGAAGCGAAGTTCATCCACGAAGCCAAGATCGCCCGCCGCCATGGCGCGGCAGTCGTGGTGATGGCGTTCGACGAGCTCGGCCAGGCCGACACGTTCGCGCGCAAGACCGAGATCTGCAAGCGCGCCTACGACATCCTGGTGAACAAGGTCGGCTTCCCGCCCGAGGACATCATCTTCGATCCCAATATCTTTGCGATCGCGACCGGCATCGAGGAGCACAACAATTACGGCGTCGACTTCATCGAGGCGACGCGCTGGATTCGCCAGAACCTGCCGGGCGCGCATATCTCGGGCGGCGTCTCGAACCTGTCGTTCTCGTTCCGCGGCAACGAGCCGGTGCGCGAGGCGATGCACTCGGTGTTCCTGTATCACGCGATCAAGGCCGGCATGGACATGGGCATCGTCAATGCCGGGCAGATGATCGTCTATGACGACATCGATTCTGAATTGCGCCAGACCTGCGAGGACGTCATCCTCAACCGCGATCCGGGCGCGTCCGAGCGTCTCCTGGCGCTGGCCGAGAAATTCCGCGGACGGAAGACCGAGGCAAAGGAAGCCGATCTCGCCTGGCGCGAATGGCCGGTGGAGAAGCGGCTGTCGCATTCGCTGGTGCATGGCATCACCGAGTTCATCGAGCAGGATACCGAGGAAGCCCGCAAGAACGCGTCGCGCCCGCTCGACGTGATCGAAGGACCGCTGATGGCCGGCATGAACGTGGTCGGCGACCTCTTCGGCGACGGCAAGATGTTCCTGCCGCAGGTGGTGAAATCGGCGCGCGTGATGAAGCAGGCGGTGGCCTGGCTGATGCCGTTCATGGAAGAGGAAAAGGCGCGTAATCTCGCCAACGGCCTCGGCGCCGAAGGCTCCTCCTCCGCCGGCAAGATCGTGCTCGCGACCGTCAAGGGCGACGTCCACGACATCGGCAAGAACATCGTGGGCATCGTGCTCCAGTGCAACAATTACGAGGTGATCGACCTCGGCGTGATGGTGCCTGCTTCCAAGATCGTCGAGACCGTGAAGGCGGAGAAGGCCGACATCGTGGGTCTCTCAGGCCTGATCACGCCCTCGCTCGACGAGATGGCGTTCTTCGCGGGCGAGCTGCAGCGCGAGGGCCTGAAGCTGCCGCTGCTGATCGGCGGCGCCACCACGAGCCGCGTGCATACGGCGGTGAAGATCGACCCGAGCTATCGCGCCGGCCCCGTCGTCCACGTCAACGACGCCAGCCGCGCCGTCGGCGTGGCCTCCTCGCTGCTCTCGCCTGAGAAGCGCGAGGCCTATGCTGCCGAGGTGCGCGCCGAATACGCCAAGATCTCCGAGGCGCATCTGCGCGCGCAGGCCGACAAGAAGCGGCTGAAATTGGCCGACGCGCGCAAGAACCGCGTGCCGGTCGACTTCGCGGCCAGCAAGCCGGTGAAGCCTTCCTTCCTCGGCACCAAGAGCTTCGACGACTACGACCTCGCCGAGCTCGTGCCCTACATCGACTGGACGCCGTTCTTCCAGACCTGGGAGCTCGCCGGGCGATTCCCCGCCATCCTCGACGATGCCAAGGTCGGCGAAGTCGCGCGCTCGCTCTATGACGATGCGCGCAGGATGCTCGACACCATTGTGAAGGAGAAATGGTTCCGGGCGCGCGCCACCGTCGGCTTCTGGCCGGCGAACGCTGATGGCGACGACATCGCGCTCTATGCCGACGAGAGCCGCACGAAGAAGATCGCGACGCTGCACACGCTGCGCCAGCAGCTCGAGAAGCGCGAGGGACGTTTCAACGCGGCGCTGGCCGACTTCGTCGCGCCTGCGGGCGTGCCCGACTATGTCGGCGGCTTCGTCGTCACCGCCGGGATCGGCGAGGACGCGGTCGCGGACCGCTTCAAGATGGCCAATGACGATTACTCCTCGATCCTGTGCAAGGCGCTGGCGGACCGCCTCGCCGAAGCCTTTGCCGAGCGCATGCATGCCCGCGTCCGTCGCGAGTTCTGGGCCTATGCGCCTGATGAGGCGCTGTCGAACGAGGAGCTGATCCTGGAAAAATATCAGGGCATCCGCCCGGCGCCCGGTTATCCCGCCCAGCCCGATCACACCGAAAAGGCGACGCTGTTCGCGCTGCTCGATGCGGAGGCCACGGCCGGCGTGCAGCTGACCGAGAGCTTCGCGATGTGGCCGGGCTCGTCCGTGAGCGGACTCTATTTCAGCCATCCCGAAAGCTTCTATTTCGGCGTCGGCAAGATCGAGCGCGACCAGGTCGAGGACTATGCCGCACGCAAGGAGATGAGCGTCTCCGAGGTCGAACGCTGGCTGGCGCCGATCCTCAACTACATCCCGGCGCAACAGACGTCGGCCGCCAGGGACGTGAATGCCTCGTTCGCGGCCACACCGGCGAACGACGTCACGCCCAACGACCTCGCCACGCACCCCCCCGGCTGCACCTGCGCCGTGCATCTGGCCTGGCAGAAAAAGCGGGTCGGGGCAGGCTAGGCTCTTGCCACACATCGGGTGTCGTCCTGGCGAAAGCCAGGACCCATACCGCGTGATCCATCGCGGGAATGATGCTGCACGTGGCGCTCCCGATCAAAATTTGCCGGTGCCTCGCAGCGCCGATCGCGCCGCAGCATCGAAAGCAACCGGGCAGGCCGATTGAAACACCGTTCCTTGGGCGCTACCTTCCCGTGTTTTCATGCTTCTGCGAAGGGAGTTGCCATGACAAGGTTTGCGTTCTCATTGCTGGCATCGTGCGCGTTCCTGCTTTCTGCAGGTGAGGCTGGTGCGCAGAGCCTCGCGTTGACCAGCCCGGACATCGCCGAAGGTGCAACGATCGCCAACGAGCAGGTATTCAAGGGATTTGGCTGTACGGGCAACAACGTTTCGCCGGCCTTGAGCTGGACCGGTGCACCGGCAGCCACCAAGAGCTTCGCCGTGACGATTTATGATCCTGACGCGCCGACCGGCAGCGGCTGGTGGCACTGGGTCGTTTTCAATCTTCCAGCTTCCGTCACTTCGCTTCCAAAGGGGGCAGGCGATCCGAAGAAGAACTCGATGCCGAAGGGAGCGGTCCAGAGCCGCACCGACTTCGGCAGTGATGGCTATGGCGGGCCGTGCCCACCGACCGGCGACAAGCCGCATCACTATCAGATCACCGTCTTCGCCGTAGACGTCGCAAAGCTTCCGGACGCCAAGGATCATTCGGCGTCGGCAGCGCTCGTTGGTTTCGATCTGCACTTTCACACGCTTGCGAAAGCCACACTGACCGGTCTCTACGGCCGATGAGGTGACCTGGCGGCGCTCACCCTTTCGGCGGGGCGAGCGGCTGGACGATCTCCTTGAACGGCGCCAGCGCCTCGCAGCGCTCGGCATGCGCCGCGAGCGCCGGATAGCGTGCGGGATCGAAGAGCTGCGGGTGGGCCTCGCGGGTGAAGCGCACGACGCAGGCGACCGCGACATCGGCGTGGCCGATGCGCTCACCCAGCCAGTACGGCGTCGTCACCTTGGCACGCTCGGTTTCCAGTACCTTCAGCACGTCGGCGATCTGGGCCTGGCAGCGCTCGGCCCACAGCGCGAGCGGCTCCTTCCGCAGCACGCGCTCGTAGAGCAGGCTGACCGCCTTGTCGCCGAGGCCGGTCGCGAGCGCGCAGATGCGCAGGTGCCGGCGACGCTCAGCGCCGCTACGCGGCAGCATCGCCTTGTCCGCACCGACAAGCTCGTCGAGATAGTCCAGAATGATCGTGCTCTCGATCAGCGCCTCGCCATCATCACACACCAGCGTCGGCACGCGGCGCAGTGGATTGTACGGGGCGATCTTGTCGGCATCTCCGAAGGTCGACCACGGCTTGTGCTCGAAGGTGATGCCGTAAAGTCGCAGCGCAATCGCGACGCGGCGGACGAAAGGGGAATCATATTGGCCGATCAGGAACATGGTTTTCGCTCTTCGCAATCGGTGGATCAGGCAGGGCCGATCAGTCTCCACGCTCCGATCGACATCGCGCAACGAGAATTTTCGAAATGGAGCATTGCGCCGGATGCAACCGCGCGCTCACAACATGCGGTCCGACGCGCTTGCAGCCCATCCCGGATCGCGCGCTTGAACGCCGCGATCGCAGCCGAGGGCGGTGAATTTCGAAAGTTAGCGGCGTGGCGGTGCTTCAAACCCCGGCATTGCGAACCTTGCGAAGCCATGAGGATGGAAGGAGTGGTGTAAGCGTCGTTACGCGATAACAGGCGGGGCTGCTTTCTTCGCCTCTCCCGCTTGCGGAGAGGCCGACGCGCAGAGCGCGGCGGGTGAGGGCTCTTTCCACGCAGGCACATCTTCTGCAATCTCGGCGACCCCGACGCGGAGAGAGCCCCCACCCCAACCCTCCCCCGCAAGCGGGAGAGGGAGTCCGAGCTGTGTGCTCTCCTTACGGACTCACCGCGGCGTCAGCGTGATTGCCTCCGCGGTCGCAGCTTCCACTGCGCTGCGGCTGTAGAGCAGCGGCACGTACTGCCCCGACGCCCACAGCGGCGCGAGGTCGCGGTAGTGGCCGCTGAAGGGATCGCCGGATTGCCCTGGTGTGTTGATGGTGCGGCTGGCGTCCCAATTGCCGACGTCGAGCACCATGCGGAACGACGCGCCCGAGAGGAGCCGGTAATCCGAGCGGCGATAGGTGGCGGCGCGCGGCACGTTGGCCGCGCCCCCGAAGGCGAGCGGACCGACCGACATCTGCGTCGCGGTGGCCTTGTCGGCGAGCGGCATCAGCGCGTGGTCGAACTGTGCGACATGCAGGCGACCCCAGCGCCAGGTAGAGGGATCAGGGCCGAGCTTGCTGATGACATCGGCCACCGCCGCACCGAGGCTGTCGCGCAGGATCTGGTCGCGCGTAACAGCGGGATCTGCGCCAAACGATGCATCGGGAGATTCCAGCGCGGCCACGAGCGCCGAAATGCTGGAGGCCTCGGGCGCGATCAGGTCGGCGGCCTTGGGAGCCGTGATCTTCAACAGCACCGGTCCGAGATGATTGGCGATCCAGACCTCGAACACGGCCGCAGCCGCACTGTCGGCGGCGTCGCGCGCATCCCAGGTCTTCAGCAGATCGAGACCCTGCCTCACATTGGCATCGTCAGAGGTGAGCGGCTGCAGCAACTTGACCAGCCGCCGTCCCATCATGGCGGTGTCGTCGTTCTGCAGATCCATGGCGTCGGCGAGCGTCACCTTGTTGTTGGCCGCGAGTACCTCGGTGATGCGCTGCCAGCGCGCGCTGTCGGACCATTCGAACCCGACCCTGCGCTCGTTGACCGGATAATCGGCCGGCAGGTTCATTTGGTTGGCGGTGGCGAAAAAGCCCTGCGCCGGCTGATAGGATTTCGGCAGCTCGTCGAGCGAGAGAAATCCCTGCCATTCATAGCGGCCGTCGCCGGGCACCGGCATCAGGCCATCGAAATTGACACGGCGCGGCGTCTTGCCGGCAGCGACCCAACCGATATTGCCCCTGGTGTCGGCATAGACCTGGTTCTCCGAAGGCGCCCCCCATCGGCGCATGGCGGCGAGGAAGCCGCTCCAGTCCTTTGCGGTCATGTAGTCCGATGAGCCGAAATAGGCCGACGTGCCGGGCTCGAACCAGATCGAGCGCACGACAAAGGCGTGCTTCTTGTCCTGGTCGACGAAGATCACGGGCCCGTGGCGCGTGAATTTCAGCTCGAGGTCGCGATTTCCCTCGCCCTTCACCTCTTCCGTCTCGTGAACGATACGCATGTCCTCCCAGCCACTGCCGTAGCGATACTGGTTGGGATTCTGCGGATTGAGTTCGTAGACGTAGAGGTCCTCCTGGTCGACGTTGAAGATGGTGAGGCCGAAGGCGATGGTGCCGTTGTGGCCGATCGAGATGCCTGGGAGTGCCGGCTCGCCGGCGCCGATCACCGAGAGACCGGGTGCATTGAGTCCGACGATATAGCGCAGCGAGGGCACGCTGTGCTCGCGATGCGGATCATTGGCGAGGATCGGGCGGCCCGTCGCCGTGCGCGAGGCCGCGATCACCCAATTGTTGGAGCCGATGGTGTCGCGCTGCTGGTCGGCCTCGGTGAGATATTTGTCGGGATCGTGCGCGAGCGCCGCCTTCTGGTCCTTGGGCGCGGCAAAGGCGACGGGGCGCGTCGCGAGATCGTAGGCCGCGAGCACGGCCTTCGGCACGGTGCAGGGATCGAGGCCGTCAGGTACCTTCGTCGTCCAGGCCGGCTCCAGCTTCACGCGAAAACGATCGGCATCGAGGCCGGCGGCGCAGGCGACCAGCGAGCGCTTGACCTCGGAGGAGACATTGCGCGTCAGGCCGTGGCTGCGAATGCGAACGACATCGTCTGCCGTCCAGGCATCGGGCATGGTGCCGGCGATCCTGAACTCGATCGGCAGCGGGCGCTTGCCCGCGCGCACGTCAGTGACATAGGCGTTGATGCCGGCGACGAACGCGTCCGCATAGGTCTTCGCCTTGGGGCCATAGGAAGCCCATTCCGCCTTCATGTCGCCGCGATAGAGAAACAGCCGCAGCGCCTTGTCCTGCTCGGCATAGGCCGGACCGAAATCCCTGGCGAGCAGGCCGAGGCCACGCTTGCGCCAGAGATCGATCTGCCAGAGCCGGTCCCGCGCTGCGTTGAAACCCTGCAGGAAGAACAGGTCGTGCTCGTTGCCGGCATAGATGTGCGGGATGCCCCAGACATCGACCAGGATCTGGGCGGGCGCGTCGAGACCGGCGACGTCGGTCATGACCTGACGCGCGCTCAGCAGCGGGTTCGGCTTTTCGCGCCCGATGGCTGGCGCGGCGAGCAGCGCGGCGGCGATCGCCGCGCCAAAGAGCTTTTGGATGACCCGGTTGAAATCCGTGTTCATTCTCTTCTCCCGTTGTTGTTCTTTTTTGCGTGCCGCTAATTTTGGCCCGGTAGCCCGTACAAGAATCCGCCTATTCCTCGCCCTCGTCGCTTGCCAGCACACCCTTCACCGCTCTCGCCCAGCCCGCGAGCTTTCGATCGCGCGTGGCCTGGCTCATGTTCGGCCTGAAGCGGTGCTCGAGGCGCCAATTGTCGGCGAATTTCGTCGGCTCGGGATAGACGCCCGCATTGAGGCCCGCGAGATAGGCCGCGCCGAGCGCCGTGGTCTCCTGGATCACGGGACGGTCGACCGGGGCGTCCAGGAGATCGGCGAGGCGCTGCATGGTCCAGTCCGACGCGGTCATGCCGCCATCGACGCGAAGCACGACGCTGGCGGTTTCCGAGCTCGGCCAGTCCGCGCGCATCGCGGCCCACAGATCGAAGGTCTGGTAACAGACGCTCTCGAGCGCGGCATGCGCGAGCTCGGCCGGGCCGGTGTTGCGGGTGAGGCCGAACAACGCGCCGCGGACGCGCGGATTCCAATAGGGCGCGCCCATGCCGACGAAGGCCGGGACGAGATAAACGCTCTGCATGGAGTCCGACTGATCAGCCAGCGGGCCGGTCTCGGCCGCGTGCTTGATGATGCCGAGACCATCGCGCAGCCATTGCACCGCCGAGCCTGCGACGAAGATCGAGCCTTCGAGCGCGTAGGTGCGCTTGCCGTCGAGCTGATAGGCGATGGTGGTGAGCAGCTTGTTCTGGGAGACCACGGGCGTGGAGCCGGTGTTGAGCAGCGCAAAGCAGCCGGTGCCGTAGGTCGACTTCATCATGCCGGGGCGGAAACAGGCTTGACCGATGGTCGCGGCCTGCTGGTCGCCGGCGATGCCTGCGATGGCGATCGGGCCGCCGAACAAATCAGGCGTGCTCTCGCCGAAGCGGGCGGAGGAATCCTTCACCTCCGGCAGCATCGAGCGTGGCACGCCGATGATCTCGAGCAGTTCGTCGTCCCACTGGCCGGTGTGGATGTTGAACAGCAGCGTGCGCGAGGCGTTGGTGGCGTCGGTGGCGTGCACCTTGCCGCCGGTGAGGCGCCAGAGCAGGTAGCAATCGACCGTGCCGAACATCAGCTCCCCGCGGGCGGCACGCGCGCGCGCGCCGGGGACGTGGTCGAGGATCCAGGCCACCTTGGTGCCGGAAAAATAGGGGTCGATGATCAGGCCTGTTTTCCGCGAGATCAGCGGCTCGCGGCCGTCTGCTTTCAATTTGGCGCAGATGCCGGCGGTGCGGCGGTCCTGCCAGACGATGGCGCGGTGCACGGCCTGCCCCGTGGTGCGGTCCCACACCACGGTGGTCTCGCGCTGATTGGTGATGCCGATCGCGGCGATGTCCTTGGCCGTAATGCCCGCCTGCTCGATCGCGTCGCGGCAGACCATCACGGTCGAGGTCCAGATGTCCTCGGGCTCGTGCTCGACCCAGCCCGAGGCAGGAAAATGCTGCTGAAACTCCTGCTGCGCGCGGGCCGCGATCGAAATGTCGCTCCGGAAGACGATCGCGCGCGAGGAGGTGGTGCCCTGGTCGATGGCGAGGACGAAAGACATGGAAGCTTACCTTGGCGTTTTCTTTGGGCGTTTTCCCCGGAAGGGGTGATTGTGTCGCGCCAAAGAAACGGGATTGCCGCGGAGAGGTCAAGGTGGCATGCGCCGGGCGCGCTTCTCTTACCCTCCCCTGCAGGGCCGTCCAGAGGAGGGTAAGCGAAGCGGCCCTGCAAGTGGCGCGAGGCCCTACACCGCCGCCGTGGTGACGCCGCCGTCGATCACGATGGTCTGGCCGGTCATGAAGCTCGAGGCATCCGAGGCGAGATAGGCGACGGCGCCGGCGATTTCGTCGGGCTCGCCGATGCGGCGCAGCGGCGTGGTCGCGGTGCGGCGCTTGAGGTTGGCTTCGTCTTCCCACAGCGCGCGGGCGAAATCGGTCTTGACGAGGCCGGGCGCGATGCAGTTGACGCGGACGCCCTTCGGGCCCCATTCGCCGGCGAGCGAGCGGCACAGCGCGAAATCGGCGGCCTTGGAGATGCCGTAGGCACCGATCACGGTCGAGCCGCGCAAGCCGCCGATCGAGGAGATGATGACGACCGAGCCGTTGCCGCGTGCCGCCATCTGCGGGATTGCGAGCGCGGCGAGCCAGATGTTGCTCTTGACGTTCGAGCCCATGATCTTGTCGAAGGCCTCGTCCGTGATGTCGAGCAGCGGGCCGTAATACGGGTTCACCGCGGCGTTGCAGACCAGGATGTCGATCTTGCCGTAGTGCTTGGTCGCACCCGCGATCAGCGCCTCGACCTCGGCCTTGCGCGCGATGTTGCAGGGGATCACGGTGGCGTCGCCGCCCGAGGCATTGATGCCGTCGGCGACTTCCTTGCAGGCGTCGGCCTTGCGCGAGGACACCACGACCTTGGCGCCGAGCTTGGCGAGCAGCTCGGCGGATGAGCGGCCAATGCCGCGGCTGGAGCCGGTGACGACGGCGACCTTGCCGGTGAGATCGAACGGGGTGTTTTTCATTGGTGGTGGGCTCCTGTAGCGTCTCGTTCAGGCGTCATCGCCGGGCTTGACCGGGCGATCCAGCGTTCCGGAGACAGCGCGAATAGAACCGAGACGCCGCGGCGTACTGGATCCCCCGCTTTCGCGGGGGATGACAGTCTTCGTGCGGTTTAGATCAACTCAAATCAACCCACCCGAATCCGCGACGCGGCGCTGGTGGTAGTCGGTGTCGCCGAACGTGTTCTCGATCATGGTCAGGCGCTTGAAGTAGTGGCCGATCTTCGCCTCCATCGTCATGCCGATGCCGCCGTGGAGCTGGATCGACTGCTGGCCGACGAATTTCAGCGACTTGCCGATCTGCGCCTTGGCCGCGGCGATGGCGTTGCTGCGTTCCTTGGCGTCCTCGAAATCGCTCGCCATGGTCGCGAACATCGACATCGAGCGGGCCTGTTCGGTGGCGACGAACATGTCGGAGGCGCGGTGCTGCAATGACTGGAACGAGCCGATCGCGACACCGAACTGCTTGCGCGTCTTGATGTACTCGACCGTGGTCTTGAGCGATTCGTCCATCAGGCCAACCGCTTCGGCGCAGAGCGCGACGCGGGCTTCATCGACGACGCGCTCGATCAGCGCGAGGCTGTCTTCCGGATTGCCGATCGCGGCATCCGCGCCCACCTCGACGCCGGTGAAGGTGATGTCGGCGGCGTGCAGGCCGTCCTGGGTCGGGTAGGACTTCCTGGTCACGCCTTTGGCGTTCGCCGGGACCAGGAACACGCCGATGCCTGACGTGTCGCGGCGGTTACCCTTGGTGCGCGCGGTGACGACAAGCGTGTCGGCATTCTCGCCGTTGAGCACGACGAATTTTTCGCCGTCGATGACCCAGCCGTCGCCCTTCTTCTTCGCCGTGGTGGCGACGTCGAAGAGATCGTAGCGCGAGTTCTTCTCGAGCTGGGCAAACGCCAGCGTCTTGCTGCCGTCGACGATGCCGGGAACGTGCGCGGCCTTCTGCGCGTCGGAGCCGGCGTGGCGCAGGAAGCCGCCGCCGATCACGACGGTCGCGAGATAAGGCTCGAGCACCAGAGCCTTGCCGAGCGCTTCCATCACGATCATGGTCTCGACACCGCCGCCGCCGAAGCCGCCATCGGCCTCGCTGAAAGGCAGACCAAGCAGGCCCTGCTCGGCGAGCTTGCCCCAGACGGCTCTGCTCCAGCCGCCCTTCTCCTTCATGTACTTCTTGCGGCTCTCGAAATCGTAGGAATCGGTCAGCAGGCCGTCGATGCTGTCCTTCAGGAGCCGCTGCTCCTCGGTCAGGTCAAAATCCATTTTCTCTCATCTCCCGGTGTCGATTTCGTCATGCCCGGCCTTGTGCCGGGCATCCACGTTCTTCGTGCCGCTAGACGTGGATGGCCGGGTCAAGCCCGGCCATGACGGCGAGTGTGTACGATCAGAGCCCCAGCACCGCCTTGGCGATGATGTTGCGCTGGATCTCGTTGGAGCCGCCGTAGATCGAGACCTTGCGGTTGTTGAAGTAGCTCGGCGCGATCTGGGCGGTCCAGTCCATGGCTTCGTTCGAGCCATCGTCGCCGTGCACGTCGTACGGTGCGGCGAACGGGCCGATCACTTCCATCAACAGCTCGGTGGTGGTCTGCTGGATCTCGGAACCCTTGATCTTCAGCACCGAGGACGCCGGATTGGGCTTGCCCTTGCCGTGCTTGCCTTCGTCGGCGACGACGCGCAGCTGCGTCAGCTCGAGCGCCTTCAGCTCGATCTCGCAGGCCGCGAGCTTCTCGCGGAACGCGGCGTCCTGGATGATCGGCTTGCCTGATGATTCGACCTTGCCGGCGAGGTCGCGGATGCGGCGCAGCCGCTCCTTGGAGACGCCGACCCGGGCGATGCCGGTGCGCTCATTGCCGAGCAGGAATTTGGCGTAATCCCAGCCCTTGTTCTCTTCGCCGATCAGGTTTTCGACGGGCACCTCGACATCGTCGAAGAAGACTTCGTTGACTTCATGACCGCCGTCGATGGTCTGGATCGGACGTACGGTGACGCCCTTCGACTTCATCGAGAACACGATGAAGGAGATGCCCATCTGCTTCTTGGCGGATGCATCGGTACGGCAGAGGCAGAAGATCATGTCGGCGTGCTGGGCCAGCGTGGTCCAGGTCTTCTGGCCGTTGATGATCCACTTGTCGCCCTTGCGCTCGGCTTTCGTCTTCAGCGAAGCAAGGTCCGAACCGGAGCCGGGCTCGGAGAAGCCCTGGCACCACCAATCGTCGACATTGGCGATGCGCGGCAGATACTTCTTCTTCTGCTCTTCGTTGCCGAAGGTGTAGATGACGGGGCCAACCATGCTGACGCCGAAGGCGAGCGGCTGCGGCGCCGGATAGGACTGCAGCTCTTCGTTGAAGATGTAGTGCTGCACCGAGGTCCAACCCGTGCCGCCATACTGCTTGGGCCAATGACTGACGCCCCAGCCCTTCTTGTTGAGGATGCGCCACCACGTCACCATCTCGTCCTTGGAGAGGTGGCGGCCTTCGACCAGCTTGCGCCGCGTATCCGGCGGCACGTTGTCGCGGAAGAATGAACGCACTTCCTCGCGAAACGCCTGCTCTTCTTTCGTGAATGCGAGATCCATCGGATCCTCCTATGAATTACTGCAAAATTTCGAACAGACCAGCCGCGCCCATGCCGCCGCCGACGCACATGGTGACGACTGCGTACTTGGCCTTGCGACGGCGGCCTTCGATCAGGGCGTGGCCGGTCAGGCGTGCGCCCGACATGCCGTAGGGATGGCCGACCGAGATCGCGCCGCCATCGACGTTGATCTTCTCCGGATCGATGCCGAGCTTGTCGCGGCAATAGAGCACCTGCACCGCGAAGGCTTCGTTCAGCTCCCAGAGGCCGATATCGTCGACCTTGAGGCCATGGCGCTTGAGCAGGCGCGGCACGGCAAACACCGGGCCGATGCCCATCTCGTCAGGCTCGCAGCCGGCCGAGACGAAGCCGCGGAAGATGCCGAGCGGCTCGAGACCGCGTCTCGCCGCCTCCTTGTCGCTCATGATCACGCTCGCGCTGGCGCCATCCGAGAGCTGGCTGGCATTGCCGGCGGTGATGGAGAAGCCGTCGCCGCGCACGGGCTTGAGGCCGCCAAGGCCTTCGAGCGTCGTCTCCGGGCGCGGACCTTCGTCCTGCGACAGCGTCACTTCCTTCATCGAGACAGTGCCGGTCGCCTTGTCGGTAACCGCCATCTGCGTGGTGATCGGCGCGAGCTCGTCGTTGAACTTGCCGCCCTGCTGCGCGGCTGCGGTGCGGCGCTGGCTCTCCAGCGAATATTCGTCCTGGCGTTCGCGCGAAATGCCGTAGCGCTGGGCCACGATTTCGGCGGTGTCGATCATGGGCATGTAGACCTCGCCCTTGATCTCGAGCAGCGCCGGATCCTGGGCGTGGAAGCCGTTCATCTTGTCGTTCTGCACCAGCGAGATCGACTCGCCGCCACCGCCGACCGCGATCTCGACGCCGTCGAAGATCACCGAACGCGCGGCCAGCGCGATCGCCTGCAGGCCCGAGGCGCACTGTCGGTCGATCGTGGTGCCGGCGACAGTGACAGGGAGGCCGGCACGGAGTAGCGCCTTGCGCGCGATGTTGCCGCCGGTGGCGCCCTGCTGGAGGGCGGCGCCCATCACGACGTCCTCGATCTCCTTCGGATCGACCTTGGCGCGCGCGACGGCTTCGCCGATGGCGTGGCCGAGCAAGGTGGCGCCCTCGGTGGCGTTGAGCGCGCCGCGATAGGCCTTGCCGATCGGCGTACGGGCGGTGGAAACGATGACGGCGTCGGTCAAGAGCGACCTCCTGGTTGCGTTGGATGTGATGGTTTCTGCTGCTGCCGCAGTTCGTGGCGCGACAATTTTCCGACGGGCGTGCGCGGCAGGTCGTCGACGAACTCGACCGCCGCCGGCATTTCGTGCTTGCCGACCTTGCCGGCGAGCTGCGCGCGCAGCTCGTCGAGCGAGAACGGCTTGGCGCCCGGCTTGAGCTTGATGAAGGCCTTCGCGGCCTCGCCGCGATAGGCGTCGGGAATGCCGAGCACGATCACCTCATGCACGCCCGGAACGGTGTAGATCGCCTGCTCGATCATCTGCGGATAGACGTTGAAGCCACCTGAGATGATCATGTCCTTCTTGCGGTCGACCAGGAAGAAATAACCGTCGGTGTCGACATAGCCGATATCGCCTGTGAGGAAGCGGCCGTCGACGAAGGCCTCCGCGGATCCGGCCGGTCTGTTCCAATAGCCTCTGGTGACGTTCGGACCCTTGATGCGGATCTCGCCGACTTCGCCCGGCGGCAACACTTTGGTTGGATCTTCCAGCGAGACGACGTCAAGCTCGATGCCGGGCAGCATCAACCCGATCGAACCGGGCTTGTCGGGTCCGACAGGCGGATGGCCGGTGCCGGGCGAGCAGGTCTCGGTCATGCCCCAGCCGCTCTTCAGCTTCTTGCCGACCTTGCGCTCGAAGAAGCTCGCGACCTCGACCGGCAGCGGTGCGCCGCCGGAGCCGATCGCGGTGAGCGAGGAGAAGTCGCGCTTGTCGAGATCGGGCAGTGCCGCGATCGCGATCCACATCGTCGGCACGCCGGGGAAATAGGTCGCGCGCTTGACCTCGATGTCGCGCATCACGGCTTCGACGTCGAAGCGCTGGTGGAGCGAGATCAGATTGCCGCGGCGGAGCGACGACAGCAACACCACGGTGAGCGCATAGATGTGGAACAGGGGCAGCACGCAGATCACGCGCTCGACGACGTCGCCACGCGCCGCACGGTTCGGCTTGCCCCAGATGTCGTAGATCGAGACCGCGGATGAAAGATTGCCGTGGGTCAGCATCGCGCCTTTCGGCAGGCCGGTGGTGCCGCCGGTATATTGCAGCAAGGCGACGTCATCGACCGAAACTGCGGGCCATTGTGCCGGCAGCGGCGCGCCTTCGACAAAGGCCTTGAAGGTGACGATGCGGGGATCATCGGGGATCGCCGCCTGCGGCGTGCCGACCTTGCCCCAGCTGTCGTCCTCGCAGACGACCAGGCGATCGATCAACCCCTTCTCCAGTAATTTCAGAGCGGTCGGCAACAAGGCCTGGAGGTTCGAGGTGACGAGCAGGCGCGAGCCGGAATCGGAGACCTTGTGCGTCAGCGCGATCTCGCCGTCGAGCGGCGACAGATGCGCGACGCGGGCGCCTGCCTTCAGCGCGCCGAAGAAATTGACGGGATGATCAGGCGTATTGCCGAGGAACAGCGCGACGGAGCTGTTCTTGCCGCAACCGACGCGCAGGAACGCGGCCGCCGCGCGCTCGGCCTGAGCGGCGAGCTCGGCATAGGTGATCGGACGGTCGCGAAATTCGATCGCGATGCGCGGGCCGTAATTTGCGGCGGCCGTCGCGAGCAGGTCAGGCAGCGTGCCCTGGACGATGCTGTCGTCCCAATGCACGCCCTCAGGGTAGAACTGTTCGCCGGGATGGGTCATTGCTTCGTTACTTCACGTAAGGCAGGCACGGACGGATGGGCACCCTCCCCCCTTGCGGGGGAGGGTTGGGGAGAGGGTAGCCACAAACGCTGCGCTCGCCCCGGGGCTACCCCCCTCCCTGCCCCTCCCCCGCAAGGGGGGAGGGAACGGAGGGAGCGTGCCTCGGAGGAAGACGTCGCGGCTATGGCGACCAACCCAATCACGCCGCTTTCGACTCGGCCGCCAGCGACGCGAAGGTCTTGCCTTCCGCCGCAAGCTTCTTCAGCAGCGGCGCGGGCTCGAGGCTGGGGTCGTTGGTCTCCCTGGCGTAGAACGACAGACGATCGGCGATGTGCTTGAGGCCGACGCTGTCGGCCCAGAACATCGGGCCACCGCGATAGATCGGCCAGCCATAGCCGTACAGCCAGACCACGTCGATGTCGGAGGGGCGCGCCGCGATGCCCTCTTCGAGGATCTTCGCGCCCTCGTTGATCATCGGATAGATCATGCGCTCGAGGATCTCGTCGTCGCTGACGACGCGCTTCTTGCGGCCGAGACGGGCAAGCGTCTCGTCGATCAGCTTCTCGACCTCGGGGTCGGGCATCGGCGCGCGCGAGCCCTGCTCATACTTGTAGTAGCCCTTGCCGGTCTTCTGGCCGAAGCGGCCGGCTTCGCACAACGCGTCGGCGATTTCCGACTTGATGCCGCGGTCCTTACGCGAGCGCCAGCCGATGTCGAGGCCGGCGAGGTCGCCCATCGCGAACGGGCCCATCGGCATGCCGAATTTCGTAACGACGGCGTCGACCTGCTGCGGCAGCGCGCCTTCGAACAACAGCTTCTCGGACTGCTTGCCACGCTGCGCCAGCATGCGGTTGCCGACGAAGCCGTCACAGACGCCGACCACGGCCGGGACCTTCGCAATCTTGCGCGCGATGGTCACAGCCGTCACAAGGGCGTCCGGCGCGGTCTTGTCCGCGCGCACGATCTCGCACAGCTTCATGACATTCGCGGGCGAGAAGAAGTGCATGCCGAGCACGTCCTGCGGACGCTTGGTCGCCTTCGCGATCTCGTCGATGTTCAGGTAGGAGGTGTTGGAGGCCAGCACGGCACCGGGCTTGGCATATTGGTCGAGCTTGCCGAACACTTCCTTCTTGACCGCCATGGTCTCGAACACGGCTTCGATGACGAGGTCGGCATCGCCGACATTCTCGATGCCGACGACACCGTTGATCAGCGCCATGCGCTTGGCGGGTGCATCGGCCGGGATGCCACCGCGCGCGGCGGTCGCTTCCCAGTTCTTCTGCATGATGCCCATGCCGCGCTTGAGCTGCTCCTCGCCTGTTTCGATCAGGGTGACGGGAACGCCCGCGTTGGCAAACGACATCGCGATGCCGCCGCCCATGGTGCCGGCGCCGAGAATGGCGACACGGTTAACGGGACGCGGCTTGGTGCCTTCAGGGACGCCCGCGATCTTGTTGGCCTCGCGCTCGGCGAAGAAGGCATAGCGCTGCGCCTTGGACTGGTCGCTGGCGACGAGCTTGAGGAAACCCTCGCGCTCCTTCTTCAGACCTTCGTCGAACGGCAGGTCGATGGCATAGCCGACCGCGTCGGCAGCCGCGAACGGCGCTTCCAGGCCGCGCGCCTTCTTGGTCATGGCCGCGACCGCATTGGTGAAGATCGAGCGGTCAGCCTTCGCTGCCGCGATCTTTGAATCATCGTCGCGCAGCCGGCGCAGCGGGCGCTTCTCGGCCAGCAGCTTGCGCACGAAGGCTTCCCCGCCGGAGGCCGGGCCTTCGACGATCTCCTCGATCAAGCCGGCCTTGAGCGCTTCAGCCGCGCCGATGGGATCCCCGCCGACGATCATCTTGACCGCGAGCTCGGGACCGACTGCGCGCGGCAGGCGCTGGGTGCCGCCGGCGCCCGGCAACAGCCCGAGTTTCACCTCGGGCAGGCCGAGCTTGGCCTCCTTCACGGCCACACGGAAATGACAGGCAAGCGCCACTTCGAGGCCACCGCCGAGCGCGGTGCCGTGAATTGCGGCCACGACCGGCTTGGGCGAGTTCTCGATCTCCGCCAGCACGTCATTGAGTGCGGGGGCCTTCGGCGGCTTGCCGAACTCGGTGATGTCGGCGCCCGCGATGAAGGTACGGCCGGCGCAGGTCAGCACGATGCCCTTGATGGCGGAATCGGCGATCGCGGCCTTGATGCACTCCAGGATACCGCCACGAACTGCGGCACTCAGCGCATTGACTGGAGGGCTATTGACCGTGACGATCCCGATATCGTCATGACGCTCAAGCTTGACCACTTCGCTCACGGCTTCCCTCCTTGGTGGGGATTTACTTTTGTTCGATTTCGCGGTGCGGAATTTAATTCCGCATCTTGACGGCAGGGTTATTTTGAAGCACGTGGCTTGTCAACGACTCCGCGCAAGAAGCAGATCAGGGATGAAGCGTACAGGAAAGAAGACCGCGACCGATCGGAATTTCGTCGTCGCGCTTTCCCGCGGGCTTGATGTATTGCGAGCATTCCAACCGAGCGACGGACTTCTCGGCAATCAGGAGATTGCCTCCCGCACCAACCTGCCGAAGCCGACGGTGTCGCGGCTGACCTACACGCTGACGAAGCTCGGTTATCTGACACCGGTTCCCCGTTTCGAAAAGTATCAGCTGGCGCCCGCCGCAATGGCGCTCGGTTATGCCGCGCTCGCCAATCTCGGCGTTCGGCATTTGTCGGAACCGTTTCGCGAGGACGTGATGCGCGCGACGGGGGGCGCCGTCGCAATCGGCGGCCGCGACCGCCAAAGCATGATCTATTTCGGGCAGAGCCGCGGCACCGAGACGGTCGGAGTTCAACTTGACGTCGGATCGCGCGTGCCGATTGCAACCACCGCGATGGGGCGCGCCTATTTCTGGGCGTTGAACGATGACGAGCGCACCGAATTGCTGCGCGAACTGCGCGAGCATTACGGCAGCCGGTGGCCCAAGATGCGCGACGGCCTGGAGCGTTCCGGCGAGACGGTCGCCAAGCACGGCTTCGCGATCTCCGTCGGCGACTGGCACGACGACATCGGCGCAGCCGGCGTTGCGCTCAAGCTCAACGACGGAACCGGTCCCTACGCATTCAATTGCGGCGCCCCCGCATTCCGCTTCACGGAAGAGCGATTGATCAACGACATTGGACCGCGCTTGCTGGCGATGGTAAGGAACATCGAAGCGGCGCTCGGGGGTCTGATGCCGCAATCCAAAAAAGAAGTCAGCAAAAAGCTGAAATCAGGAGGAAAAGTTGCGCGTGTGGCCGAGGGGTTCAGATAGCCTTTGTCGTGTCAGGGAGCGGCTCGCGTCGCCCGTTCGCTCACTGATGTCTGTGGGCGAGACGACATGACGCAGGCACAGCTCGCGCAGGGGACATCGCCCCTGCTCGCGGTTCGCGACGTCAGCGTCGTGTTCGGCGGCATCGTCGCGCTCAACGGCGTGTCCTTTGACATGCACAAGGGCCAGATCCTCGGACTGATCGGCCCCAACGGCGCCGGCAAGACCACGCTCTTCAACTGCCTCTCCCGGCTCTACCAGCCGTCATCCGGAGACATCCTGATGGAAGGTGTGAGCATCCTGAAGCGGCCGCCGCACCGGATCGCCGAGATCGGCATCGGCCGCACCTTCCAGAACGTGGCGCTGTTTCCGAACCTGTCGGTGATGGACAATGTCCGCGTCGGCACCCACGCCCGTACCTCCAGCGACATCATCAGCGACTCGCTGCGCCTGGCCTGGATTCGCCGCAGTGAAACCGGCGTGAACAACAAGGTGCGCGAGATCCTCGCCTATCTCGACCTCGAGGAGGTCGCCCACACCACCGTGTCGGGCCTGCCCTTCGGTACGCAGAAGCGCGTGGAGCTGGCGCGGGCGCTGGCGGCGGACCCGAAGATCCTGCTGCTCGACGAGCCCGCCGGTGGCCTGAATCACGAGGAGGTCTATGTGCTCGGCGACCTCATCCGCAAAATCCGCGATGAGCGCCACATGACGGTGCTGCTGGTCGAGCACCACATGGGCCTCGTGATGTCGATCGCCGACCACGTCGTCGCGCTGAATTTCGGCAAGAAGCTCGCGGAAGGCACGCCCGCCCAGGTGCAGGCGGATCCCGACGTCATCAAGGCCTATCTCGGGAGCAAGGACCAATGACCGTTCTGCTCAACGTCAAGGACCTGCGCGCCTATTACGGTCAGGTGCAGGCGCTCCATGGCCTCTCCTTCTCGCTCAACGAGGGCTCGCTCACGACGCTGCTGGGAGCCAACGGTGCCGGCAAGACCACGACCTTGCGCGCGATCTGCAACATGGTGCGCTCCACCGGCGGCATCGAATTCGACGGCAAGCCGCTGAACAACCGCTCGACCGAGAGCATCGTGCGCTTCGGCATCGCCCATGTGCCGCAGGGCCGCGGCACCTTCACCACCATGACGGTGGAGGAGAATCTCCAGCTCGGCGCCATCACCCGCAAGGACAATGCCGGCATCGTCTCCGACATCGAGCGGATGTATGCGCATTTCCCTGTCCTGAAGCAGCGGCACACCCAGCAGGCCGGTACGCTGTCCGGCGGCGAGCAGCAGATGCTCGCGGTCGCCCGCGCACTGATGCTGCGGCCGCGCCTGATGCTGCTCGACGAGCCGTCCTTCGGACTTGCGCCGCTGGTGGTGCGCGACCTGTTCGGCATTCTCGGCAAGATCAACCGCGAGGACAAGGTGTCGATCCTGGTGGTCGAGCAGAACGCCCAGCTCGCGCTCGAGCTCGCCGATCAGGCCTATGTGATCGAGACCGGCCGTATCGTGATGTCCGGCAATGCCAAGGACATCGCGAACAACGAAGAAATCCGCAAATCCTATCTGGGTTACTGAGGAGCCGGCACGATGGAGCTGTTTACCAACCAGGTGCTGGCCGGCATTGCTACCGGTGCCATCTACGCCTGCATGGCGCTCGCCGTGGTCATGATCTACCAGGCGATCGACCATCTCAACTTCGCGCAGGGCGAGATGGCGATGTTCTCGACCTTCATCTCCTGGCAGTTGATGCAATGGGGCGTGCCCTATTGGGGCGCCTTCCTGATCACGCTGATCTTCTCGTTCTTCGCCGGCATCGCCATCGAGCGCATCCTGTTCAAGCCCCTCGCGAAAGCCCCTGTCCTGACCAACGTTGCCGGCTTCATCGCGCTGTTCGCGATCATCAACTCGTCGGCCGGCCTGATCTGGGACTTCACCATCAAGCAGTACCCGACCCCGTTCGGCTCCGCGCCGTTCCTCGGCAGCCAGCTGATCTCTACCCACCAGGCCGGCATGATCGGCGTCACCGTGCTGCTGCTGCTCGCCCTGTATTTCTTCTTCCAGTACACCAGGATCGGCCTTGCCATGCGCGCCGCTGCGTCTGTTCCTGAATCGGCCAGGCTCGTCGGCATCAACACCTCCTGGATGATTGCTCTGGGCTGGGGCATGGCCACCGCGATTGGCGCGATCGCCGGCATGCTGATCGCCCCCGTGGTGTTCCTCGAGCCCAACATGATGGGCGGCGTGCTGATCTACGGCTTTGCCGCCGCCGTGCTCGGCGGACTGACCAGCCCGTTCGGCGCCGTGGTCGGCGGCTTCCTGGTCGGCATCTTCGAGAACCTCGCCGGCACCTACATCCCCGGCGTCGGCAACGAGCTGAAACTCCCGATCGCGCTCGCGCTGATCATCTCCGTCCTGGTCGTCAAACCCGCTGGTCTGTTCGGCCGGCACATCGTCAAGCGAGTTTGATCATGAGCGCAGCAGAAGATGTCGTCGCCGAAGGCAACGAGACGGTCGAAGCCGTTCCGAAGCGCGCCATGACGCTGGGCACGGGCACCTCGGTGGTGGTGCTGCTGCTCCTCCTCATCGTTCCCGTGTTTGCGAAGAACTTCGTGATCTTCCAGCTCACGCAGCTCCTGTATCTGGGCCTCGCTGTGCTGGCGTTGAACATCCTGACCGGCGGAAGCGGCCAGTTCTCGCTCGGCCAAAGCGCGTTCTACGGCATCGGCGCCTACATCACCGCCGTCATGATGGAGCAGTTCAACATCCCGTACTTCCTGTGCCTGCCGGTCGCTGGCGTGCTGTGCTTCGGCGCGGGCTTCCTGTTCGGCCAGCCGGCGCTGCGGCTTTCCGGCGTGTACCTCGCGCTCGCGACCTTCGCGCTCGCCACCGCGATGCCGCAGCTCCTCAAGCTGAACTTTCTCGAGCCCTGGACCGGCGGGGTGCAGGGCCTCGTCGTCACCAAGCCCGACGCGCCGTTCGGCCTGAAGATTTCGCAGGACATGTGGCTGTATTATTTCACCCTCGTCGTCGTGCTCGCGATCTACATCTTCTCGGTCAATTTGCTGCGCTCCCGCTCGGGCCGCGCCTTCATGGCGATCCGCGACAACGAGATCGCGGCCTCCGCGATGGGCGTCAACGTCGCGCTGTACAAGACGCTCGCTTTCGGCGTCTCCGCCGGCATCACCGGCGTCGCCGGCGGACTCAGCGCGATCGCGGTGCAGTTCGTCGCACCGGACAGCTTCACCATCACGCTCGCGATCCAGCTATTCCTCGGCATGGTCGTCGGGGGCGTCGGCTGGCTGCCCGGCTCGATCGTCGGCGCGGCCTTCATCATCTTCGTGCCGAACATCGCAGAGGGCATTTCCAAAGGCCTCTCCGGCGCCGTGTTCGGCGTGCTGCTGTTCCTCGTCATCTACCTCGTGCCGCACGGCGCAAGGCAACTCGCGATCATGGGCCAGCAACTCGCCGGACGGCTCAGAAAAAGCTGAAAACGCTCGTCAAGACCGTTTGTTTAACCAAGGAGACCCAATTGCCTTTCGGAAGAACACTACGAACCGCCGCACTCGTAACGGCGGTCGCGACCCTCACCTCCGGCGCAGCACTCGCTCAGAAGACATACGACACCGGCGCGACCGATACCGAGATCAAGATCGGCAACATCATGCCGTACAGCGGTCCGGCGTCGGCCTACGGCATCATCGGCAAGACCGAAGAAGCCTATTTCAAGATGATCAACGACAAGGGCGGCATCAACGGCCGCAAGATCGTCTACGTCACCTATGATGACGGCTATTCACCGCCGAAGGCGGTCGAGCAGGTCCGCAAGCTGGTCGAAAGCGACGAGGTACTCGCCGTGTTCAACCCGCTCGGCACGCCGTCCAACACCGCAATCCAGAAATATCTGAACGCCAAGAAGGTGCCGCAGCTGTTCGTCGCCACCGGCGCCACCAAGTGGAACGACCCGAAGCACTTCCCCTGGACCATGGGCTGGCAGCCGTCCTACCAGAGCGAAGCGCAGATCTACGCGAAGTGGCTGACGAAGGAGAAGCCCGACGCCAAGGTCGCGATCCTCTACCAGAACGACGATTTCGGCAAAGACTACCTCAAGGGCACCAAGGACGGCTTTGGCGCCAAGGCCTCGTCCACGATCATCATGGAAGAGAGCTATGAGGTCTCCGAGCCCTCGATCGATGGCCACATCGTCAAGATCAAGGCCGCCAATCCCGACGTGCTCTTGATCTACACGACGCCGAAGTTCGGCGCCCAGACCATCAAGAAGACCGCCGAGCTCGGCTGGAAGCCGCTCCAGATCATCACCAACGTGTCGGCTTCGGTCGGCAGCGTGATGAAGCCTGCGGGCTTCGAAGCCTCGCAGGACGTGCTGTCGGCGGCTTACGCCAAGGACGGCGCCGATCCGCGCTGGGCTGACGATGCCGGCATGAAGAAGTGGGTCGAGTTCCTGGACAAGTACATGCCCGGCGTCGACAAGACCGACTCCAGCGTCGTCTACGGCTACGGCGCCGCGCAGACGCTGGTCAAGGCGCTGGAACAGTGCGGCGACGATCTCACCCGCGCCAATCTGATGAAGCAGGCGGCGAGCCTGAAGGACTTCACACCGGACACGCTCCTGCCCGGGGTCAAGATCAACACCGGTCCGAGCGACTTCGCCCCGATCAGTCAGCTGCAGATGCAGCGTTTCAAGGGCGAGAAGTGGGAACAGTTCGGCGACATCATGAACGGCGACGTCGCTCCGGAATAACGCGTCGTCACAATCGTCCAAACTGGCGAGGCCCCCACGAACGATCGTGGGGGCTTTTTGTTGACGTCACGGATCAATCTTGTTCAATGCGGCGCCGATCCAGGTGAGGTGGGAGAGCGATGACCGTCGTTCGATTTCAGGTTGCGGCGTTTTCGGCCGCATTCGCGTTGTGCACTGCGGTGGGTAATCCCGTCCTGGCGCAGAAAGCCTACGACAACGGCGCCTCGGATACCGAGATCAAGATCGGCAACATCATGCCCTATAGCGGACCAGCCTCCGCTTACGGCGCGATCGGCAAGGCCGAGGAAGCCTATTTCAACAAGATCAATGCCGAGGGCGGCATCAACGGCCGCAAGGTCAAGTTTATCTCGTATGACGATGGGTACTCGCCGCCGAAGACGGTGGAGCAGGCCCGCAAGCTGGTCGAGAGCGACAATGTGCTCTTGATCTTCGGCTCGCTCGGCACCTCCACCAACGGCGCCATCCGCAAATACATGAACGAGAAGAAAGTGCCGCAATTGTTCGTGGCGAGCGGCGCCTCGAAGTGGAACGACCCGAAGCAATATCCCTGGACCATGGGCTGGCAGCCGAGCTACGCGAGCGAAGCGAAGATCTACGCCAAGTACATCATCACGGAGAAGCCGGACGCAAAGATCGGCGTGCTCTACCAGAACGACGATTTCGGCAAGGACTATCTGAACGGGCTGAAGAACGGCCTCGGCGCCAAGGCCTCGATGATCGTGCTCGAGGAGGCTTACGACACATCGGAGCCCGCGATCGACGAGCACATCGTGAAGCTGAAGGCCGCGGGCGCCGACGTGCTCATCAGCGTCACCACGCCGAAATTCGCCGCGCAGGCGATCAAGAAGGTGGCCGAGATCAACTGGCACCCGGTCCACATCATCTCGAACGTGTCCGCGTCGGTCGGGGGAGTGATCGAGCCCGCGGGCTTCGAGATCTCGCAAGGCATTTTGTCGGCGATCTACATCAAGGATGGCTCCGACCCGCAATGGAATGCGGATGACGGCATGAAGAAGTTCTACGACTTCGTCGCGCAGTACGATCCGAAGGCCAACAAGCTCGATGCCGGGGTGTCGTTCGGTTACGCCGCCGCACAGACGATGGTGAAGGTGCTGCAGATGTGCGGCGACAATCTCACCCGCGACAACGTCATGAAGCAGGCCGCGAGCTTGCACGATTTCGCGCCCGACACGCTGCTTCCCGGCATCAAGATCAACACCGCGCCCGACGATTTCGCGCCGATCGAGCAGCTTCAGATGATGCGGTTCAAAGGCAAGGCCTGGGAATTGTTCGGCGACATCATTTCGAGCGAGCCCGGTCACTGACCGAAACCCAGAATTGTTCAATTGGCGTGAAGCAACCCAGGAGGGTCCGGCCTTCTCGCAGTTGCACAGGCGCTCCTGACTACTAAAGACGCAGCCCCGCCGCCGACGTTGCGGGGGCTTTCTGTTGAAGGCCCAAGCCAAATCGTATTGAATTGGCCTCGCGCGGACCAAGAACAATGAAGGCAAGAAAAGGAGCGCACACACCAAGAAAAAAGGGAGATTGGAATGCCCGCTGTCACCGGCAAGCTTGCGGCCGCGTCACTGGCGCTCGCGCTCATTGCGGCCTCGACCTCGATCGCGTCCGCCCAGAAGAAATACGATACCGGCGCGACCGACACCGAGATCAAGATCGGCAACATCATGCCCTACAGCGGACCGGCCTCCGCCTACGGCATCATCGGGCGGACCGAAGCCGCCTATTTCAAGAAGATCAACGAGGAAGGTGGCATCAACGGCCGCAAGATCAACTTCATCTCCTATGACGACGCCTACTCGCCGCCGAAGACGGTCGAGCAGGCTCGCAAGCTGGTCGAGAGCGACGAGGTGCTGCTCATCTTCAACTCGCTCGGCACGCCGCCGAACTCGGCGATCCACAAGTACATGAACTCGAAGAAGGTGCCGCAACTGTTCGTCGCCACCGGCGCCACCAAGTGGAACGATCCGAAAGACTTCCCCTGGACGATGGGCTGGCAGCCCAACTACCAGAGCGAAACGCAGATCTATGCGAAATGGCTGCTGAAGAACAAGCCGGACGCCAAGATCGCCGTGCTCTTCCAGAACGACGATTATGGCAAGGACTATGTGAAGGGCCTGAAGGATGGCTTGGGGGCCAAGGCCGCCTCGATGATCGTTGCGGAAGAAAGCTACGAGACCTCGGAGCCGACCATCGACAGCCACATCGTCAAGCTGAAGTCGACGGGCGCCGACGTCTTCATGAACATCACGACGCCGAAATTCGCGGCGCAGGCGATCAAGAAGGTGGCGGAGGTCGGCTGGAAGCCGCTGCATTTCCTGAACAACGTCTCCGGCTCCGTCGGCAGCGTGCTCAAGCCCGCGGGCTTCGAGAATGCGCAGGACATCATCTCCGCCGACTATCTCAAGGACGTCTCGGATCCGCAGTGGAACAACGACCCCGGCATGAAGGAGTTTCTCGCTTTCATGACCAAATACTTCCCCGACGGCGACAAGCTCGACCACGGCACCATCGTCGGCTACGGCGTGGCGCAGACCCTTGTCCAGGTGTTGAAGCAATGCGGTGACGATCTCACCCGCGCGAACGTCATGAAGCAGGCCGCCAGCCTGAAGAACTTCCGCACCGAGGTGCTGCTGCCCGGCATCCAGATCAACACCTCGCCGACCGACTTTGCGCCGATCAGCCAGCTTCAGCTCGAGAAGTTCAAGGGCGAGAAGTGGGATCTGTTCGGCGACGTGATCAGCGCCGACGTCGGCGGCTAGCCGCTCCTGACAGCGGAGAGAAACAGCCCCCTGCGAGACGATCGCAGGGGGTTCTGCTGCATGCCGATTATCATCACGCGATTGCACAATCGAATGACGGTAAAGCATGCTTACCCTTTCGCGTCCGATGCGCTAGGCAGGGGAATGGCGACGTTCTCGCCACAGCTCTAGTCTGCTCACGAGTTTGCCGAAGGCCATCGTCATGACCGACCGACGTCCCCTGCTCCGCGCGCTCTACGACGCCGCCGTTGCCGCGGCCCATCCGGATACGATCCTGGCGCCGCATCTGCGCCCCGCCCCGAAGGGCCGCGTGATCTGCCTTGCCGCCGGCAAGGGCGCTGCTGCGATGGCCGCCGCAGCGGAACGGCACTATCTCGATGCCCTCAAGCTGGCTCCGGAGCGCCTCGTCGGCATCGCCACCACGCGCCACGGCTACGGCGTGCCGACCCGCCGCATCCGAATCGTCGAAGCCGGCCATCCGGTGCCCGATGAGGCCGGCCTGAAGGGTGCGGCCGACACGCTCGCGCTCGCAGGCGAAGCCGGTCCCGACGATCTGCTGCTGGTGCTGCTCACCGGCGGCGGCTCGGCGAACTGGATCGCGCCGGTCGATGGGATCAGCTTTGCGCAGAAGCAGGCGGTCAACAAGGCGTTGCTGCGCTCGGGCGCGCCGATCGGCGAGATGAATGTCGTGCGAAAGCATCTCTCGCGCATCAAGGGCGGGCGACTGGCGCGCGCCGGCAAGAATGCCGCCGAGATCGTGACGCTCGCGATCTCCGATGTGCCGCACGACGACGCTTCCGCGATCGCCTCGGGTCCGACCGTCCCCGATCCGACCTCGTTGGCCGACGCACGCGCGATCGTCGCAAAGTACAAGCTCGCCATCGACGATGCCGTACGGCGCGCGCTCGACGATCCCGCCAATGAAAGCTGCAAGCCCGGCGACGCCGCCTTTGCCCGCGCGCATTTCGAATTGATCGCGCGGCCCAAGCAATCGCTCGACGCTGCGGTGAAGCTCGCCAGGGACGCGGGCTATGAGACCATCGATCTCGGCGCCGATCTCGAGGGCGAGGCCCGCGAGGTCGCCGCCGACCACGCCAGGCTCGCGCTTGCCGCCCGCGCCCAGGGCAAGCGCGTCGCGATCCTGTCCGGCGGCGAGCTCACGGTGACGGTGCGAGGCAATGGCCGCGGCGGCCCAAACCAGGAATACGCGCTGGCGCTGGCCTCACTGTTGAAGAACACGCCCGACATCTCGGCGCTTGCCGGTGACACCGATGGCGCGGACGGAGGGGCCGGCCATCCCACCGATCCCGCCGGTGCGCTGATCGACGCGGCGACCTTCGCCAGGATGAAGGCGGAGGGACTTCAGCCACAGGCCTATCTCGACAACAACGACGCGACGACGTTCTTCGAGGCGACCGGCGATCTGCTCATGCCCGGCCCGACGCTGACCAATGTGAACGACATCAGGGTGATTTTGGTGGATTGAGGGGGCTGCTCCAAAGGTCGGCGTCATTCCCCGCGAAGGCGGGGAATCCGCCGCGGCCCCTCTGCATCCCACGTATGTCTCTGGAATACTGGATCGCCCGCCTTCGCGGGCGATGACAGTGAGGCTCAAAACTCGTTGGCGATCTTCGACAGCATGTCCAGCAGCGCTTGGCGGTTGGCTTGCCCCAGCAGCTCGTTGAGCCGCGACTCGTGCTTGGTGGCGACGAGCTTCTTGGCGCGCGTCAGGACCGCCTTGCCCTTATCGGTCAGCACCAGGATGTGCGAACGCCGGTCGTTGGTGGAGCGGATCCGGGCGCAGAGGTCGCGGCTCTCGAGATTGTCGAGCATGGCGACGAAATTCGGCCTGAGGATACCGAGGGTGGAGGCGATCTCGGTCTGGTTCCGGCCCGGGTTCTTCTCGACCAGCAACAGCACCGAGAACTGCGCCGGCGTGAGCTGGAGCGAGGCCATGCAGCGCAGGAAATTCTCGAATACCTTGAGCTGCGCCCGTTTCAGCACGTAGCCGAGCTGTTCGGAGAGCTCGCCGAGCTGGAGGGCTTCGGGCAGGCCCTCGGGCGCGTCCTTGCGGCCTTTGGTGGCCTCGCCGGGTTTTTCGGAGGACTTCTCAGCGCTTTTCGAAACGGTCATCGCCTCATGCTCGCAATCCCGCTAAATTCGGGACGGGTCGTTTCCCACCCTTGATGTTATATTTGATAATTGTTATTGACCATATCAAATATCGTCAGCGTATTTCAATGGCTGTGAGGGACCATCCACCGCAAGCGCGGAGAGGGGCCCAATCTTCGAGGGGGAGCGTCCGGTCTTGAACACCACCATCATGCTGTTCCTGCTGCAGGACGGCATCACCAATGGCGCGATCTATGCGCTGCTCGGGCTGGCGCTGGTGCTGGTGTTCGCCGTCACCCGCGTCATCCTCATCCCCCAGGGCGAGTTCGTCACCTATGGCGCGCTGACCTATGCCTCGCTGGCGTCGGGCCAGATGCCGGGCACGGCCAAGCTGGCGCTGGCCATGGGCATCGGTGCCTGCGCCTTCGAGCTGTTCGTCGCGCGCAAGGCGCTGCATGGCCGGCTGATCCTGCGCAGCGTGCTTGCCAACATCGTGCTGCCGGCGATCGTGTTGACGCTGACGATCTACTTCGCCGCCCAGAAGCCGCCGGTCGCGGTCTGCATCGCGCTGTCGCTGGCGATCGTGGCGATGATCGGCCTCTATCTCTACCGCATCGCGTTCCAGCCGCTGGCGCACACTTCGGTGCTGGTGCTGCTGATCGCGTCGGTCGGCGTCCATCTGGCGATGCAAGGGCTGGGCCTCTTGTTCTTCGGCGCCGAGGGCCAGCGCGGACCGGCCGTGCTCTCCGGCGCCTTCACCGCGGGCTCGCTGCGCTTCACCGGCCAGAGCATCACGGTCTACGGCATCACCGTCGCCTTCATCGTCGGTCTCTGGCTGTTCTTCGGCCTGACGCTCTACGGCAAGGCGCTGCGCGCCACCGCGGTCAACCGGTTAGGGGCGCGGCTCGCCGGCATCCGCACCACGCTTTCAGGCCAGATCGCCTTCCTGCTGGCATCCGTCATCGGCGCGCTGTCCGGCATCATGATCGTGCCGATTACGACGCTCTACTATGACAGCGGCTTCCTGATCGGCCTGAAGGGTTTTGTGGCCGCGATCATCGGCGGTCTCGTCAGCTATCCGCTGACTGCCGTCGCGGCGCTCTTCGTCGGCATCGTCGAGGCGTTCTCGTCCTTCTATGCCTCCAACTACAAGGAGGTGATCGTGTTCATGCTCCTGATCCCCGTGCTGCTGCTGCGCTCGCTCGCGGCGCCTGCGGTCGAGGAAGAGAAGGACTGACATCAACATGCAGAGCCGGCTTCCCATCCTCGTCTTCGCACTCGTTATGGCGGCGATTCCGTTCGTTCCGGGCATACCACCGTTCTGGATCGTGCTGCTCGACAATATCGGTCTTTCCGCGCTGGTCGCGATGGGCCTCGTGCTGCTCACCGGCGTCGGTGGCCTCACCTCGTTCGGCCAGGCGGCCTTTGTCGGCTTCGGCGCCTACACCACGGCGCTGCTCACGACCGCTTACGGGCTGTCGCCCTGGCTGACGCTGCCGCTGTCGCTCGTGGTCAGCGGGCTGCTCGCGGTGCTGCTCGGTCTGATCACTGTGCGCCTCTCCGGCCATTATCTGCCGCTCGGAACGCTGGCCTGGGGGCTAGGCCTGTTCTACCTCTTCAGCAAGCTCGGATTCCTGGGACGCAACGACGGTATCTCGGCGATCCCGCCGCTGTCGATCGGCTCGTTCAGGATGCTCGATCCCGGCTCGATCTACTTTGCGATCTGGGTCGCGGTGATCCTATCGGCGCTGGTCACCATGAACCTGCTGGACTCCCGCACCGGCCGCGCCATCCGCGCGCTGCGGCGGGGGCATGTCGCGGCGGAGGCGTTCGGCGTGCAGACGCCGCGCGCAAAAATGCTGGTGTTCATCCACGCCGCCGTGCTCGCCGGCCTCTCCGGCTGGCTCTATGCCCACCTCCAGCGCGCGGTGAACCCGACGCCGTTCGGCGCGCAGGCCGGCATTGAATATCTCTTCATCGCGGTCGTCGGCGGTGCCGGCTATGTCTGGGGCGGCGTGCTGGGCGCAGCGATCGTGGTCATCCTGAAAGAGGTGCTGCAGAGCTATCTGCCGCTGATCCTGCCCGGCTCCGGCCAGGTCGAGACCATCGTGTTCGGCATCATGCTGGTGGCCCTGCTCCAACTCGCGCCCGGCGGGGTGTGGCCGTGGCTGATGTCGCTGCTGCCCGAACGCAGGGGCGGCAAGAAGCCTGACACCTCGCTGAAGCTCGAACAGCGCACCCGCTCGCGGGCCGAGGGCGGCGTGTTGCTCCAAGTCGAAAAAGCGCGGAAACAGTTCGGCGGCGTGGTCGCGGTCAACAATGTCTCCTTCGACGTCCAGGCGCGCGAGATCGTCGCCCTGATCGGACCGAACGGTGCCGGCAAGAGCACGACCTTCAACCTGATCACCGGCGTGCTGTCGGCGACCTCGGGCGCGATCTCGGTGCTCGGCAAGAGGGTGGACCGCGCGCCACCGCAGGAGATCGTCAAGCTCGGCATCAGCAGGACCTTCCAGCACGTCAAGCTCGTGCCTGACATGACCGTGCTGGAGAATGTCGCGATCGGTGCGCATCTGCGCGGTCATTCCGGGCCGCTCGCCGCGATGCTGCGGCTCGACCGCGCCGATGAAGCCAAACTGCTGGCGGAGGCCGCCCGCCAGATCGAGCGCGTCGGTCTCGCGGAGCAGATGCATCAGCTTGCGGGCAGCCTTTCGCTCGGCCAGCAGCGCATCGTCGAGATCGCGCGTGCGTTGTGCGTCGACCCGATGCTGCTGCTGCTCGATGAGCCGGCCGCCGGCCTGCGTCACATGGAGAAGCAACAGCTTGCGAAGCTGCTGCGCGATTTGCGCGACGGCGGCATGAGCGTCCTTTTGGTCGAGCACGACATGGGCTTCGTGATGAACCTCGCCGATCGCATTGTGGTGCTGGATTTCGGCACCAAGATAGCGGAAGGAACGCCCGCCACGATCAAGACCAATCCCGAAGTGATCAAGGCCTATCTCGGAGTGGCGGCATGAGTGCGCTGTTATCGGTCACCGACGCGCATGTCGCCTACGGCAAGGTCGAAGCCGTGCGCTCGGTTGCGCTCGAAGTCGGCGAGAGAGAGATCGTCACCATCGTTGGCGCCAACGGCGCGGGCAAGACCACGCTGCTATCGGCCATCATGGGCATCCTGCCGCTGAAGGGTCGCGTCAACTTTGCCGGGCAGGATCTGGCCCGGCTCGACATCGAGGATCGCGTCGCGATGGGCCTCGGCCTGGTCCCTGAGCACCGCGAATTGTTCGTGACCATGAATGTCGAGGACAATCTCGAGTTGGGTGCTTTCCGCATCGAGCGGAGCCGGGCAAGGGCCTCGATCGAGCGGATCTACACGCTGTTTCCGCGCCTCAAGGAGCGCCGCAAGCAGCTCGCCGGCACCTTGTCCGGCGGCGAGCAGCAGATGCTTGCGATGGGCCGCGCGCTGATGGGCGAACCGAAGCTGCTGATGCTGGATGAGCCGAGCCTCGGCCTCGCCCCGATCATCGTCGCCGACATTTTCCGCATCGTGACCGAGCTAAAGGCCAGCGGCGTCTCCGTACTGCTTGTCGAGCAGAATGCCCAGGCAGCGCTGAAGATCGCCGACCAGGCCTATGTGATGGAGCTCGGCGAGTTCGTGCTCAGCGGCAGGGCGAGCGATATTGCGGCGAACGAACGGGTGGCGGCAAGCTATCTCGGTTTCGAGCACGAAGGCGCGAGCGCGATCTAGTTTGTCATTCGAGCACGATCTGTTCGGAAAAGCGCTACACACTTTTCCGGATCATGGTCGCTGCGCCGTCCGCACAAAGCCCCAGGCGGCGATCGCGGCCATTGCTAGCGAGATCAGCACATTGTAGCCGGCAAGCGAGAGGCCGAGGAAGCGCCACTGCACCTCGTCGCAGCGCACCACCTTGACGGTGTCGAGCCGCGACAGCAGGTCGCCGGCGCTGCCGAGATTGACGACCGGACCGGAGCAATCGGTTGGCCCTTTCCAGAAGCCCCATTCGACCCCGGAATGGTAAGTGCCGAGCCCGGCATTGGCGAACGCCGCCAGCGCGAGGATCGCGAGCCCGGCCAGCAGCAGCGGCCGCGGCGCGCCGCCCCGCGCCGCCAGCACCATGAGCGCCCCGAGCGGGATCGCGAGGTAATAGGCGTAGCGCTGCTCGAGGCAGAGCGGACAGGGCACGATCCCCAGAACGAGCTGAAAGAACCAGGCCCCCGCGATCGTCGCCGCCGCGATCACGGTCACGGCCAGCGCGGCGGTCAGCGCCGGGCCGCCGACAGCGGGGCGAAACGCGGGGATTGCGGCACTCTGGGTCGTCACGGCGGCCTCTTGAGGTGGGGCTGGCCTCAAGGCTCTAGCCCCGACCCAAGTCCCTGTCGAGAACATCGGGGATCACTTTGGCGCGGGTTGACCCCGTCTTTCCCATGGCTATAGTCCGCCGGCTTCGCGACGCCCTCCATCGGAGGGGCCGACCGAGGGCCCCTGTGGCGGAACTGGTAGACGCGCTCGACTCAAAATCGAGTTCCGCAAGGAGTGCTGGTTCGATTCCGGCCAGGGGCACCACGCTGAAAAGATCAATATAGACAACTGCTTATCGCAGCGGTTCAATTCCACGAATTCTCGTTGAAAACACTGCGCAGGCGCCAGCCCAAAGCAGGATCTGACCGACCTCGGCTTCCGCGCCGCGCGACCGAAATTCGACGGGCCTGCCGCATTGCCATTGACGCCTCGACGATGATTGCGCTCCGCGATGCCGCAAGCGGCATTCAGGCGGTCGGGCACAGTGTCTCCGGTCAGAATTTCAACAGGCTCCGATTACACTTTCGATTCTGGGCTATCCGCGGAGGTCCTCAATGAACCGCCCGGCGCGCTCGACGATAAGATCCTTATCGTTGTCGAGAGTTGCAACATGATAGGAGTTATTCAGCCACAGCAGCCTGACCTCATCGGAGCCAACGCTCTCGAGAATTCTTTGTCCATTGCGCGGCGGCACAACATGGTCTTCGCGGGAGTGCATCGCCAGCACCGGGCAAGTCACCTTGGAAAGAATTGCCGAAGTCGCAGTGATCAAGACAAACACCTCGCGCGCGCAGCTGACGGGCAGCTCCGCATAGGCGAGCTCGGACGCCATCGGATCCTTTATATCCGAACCTATGCCCGGGACCCGCGCTGGAGCCGACCTGTTCAGGACCAGCTCGGCGAGCGGCGGTTCAAAAATGCCGACTGGACTGTTTATGGGAATAATGCCGTGGACGATCGTGGGAAAGCGTGCAGCCAGATTGAGTGCCAGTGTTCCGCCCATGGACAAGCCTGCGATGAAAACAGGTCTGCCGCCCGCGGCTAGTTCATGGAGCGCCTCTTCGCACGAAGAGACCCAATCGTGAAAGCCGGTCTTTGCCATGTCATCTGGTGTCGTGCCGTGTCCAGCCAGGCGGGGACCACGGACCGTAACCCATAGCGCCGGTGCAACTCCTGCCCAAGATAGCGCACGCTCTGCGTGGTCCCCGTGAAACCATGCAAGACGAGCACGGCAATATCATTGCCATTGAAAAAGAACGGCTCGGCTTCCTGCATCACGTGCGGCATGCGTCTCTCCATCTTCACTAGCTCAGGATTTCGTCGTGTGGCGGCAAGGGCAATGATCGCTCCCTGCAACATCAATTTCCCCGGCTCGCCAATCCCAAGGCTCGTAAGCAGATTGAAGCTGAACGTGAGCATGAAAGCGGCAACAGCCGGCCCGAGCGAACCTCCCTTGCCCGAGCCAAAGGTGACGCCACCGAGAATGACGGCAACGAGCGAACTCAAGGGCAGGTCACGACCGATATCCAGACTGCCGGCTCCAACAAGGCCGACGAGCAAGAATCCGCTCAAAACCGCGAGAACGCTCGACAGAACGTGCGCAATCGTCACGATGCGAGCATAGGGAATGCCCGATATCAACGCTGCCCGTGGGCTGGCGCCGATTGCGTCACATAGCGCCCAAAGACTGACATGCGGAGGAATAGCGCGACCGGAAGGAATATCGCGAGCCAGAAAAGCGGAGAGATCGGTACAATGCCTATTCTCGTCTGCCCGAGGTAGCGCAGGACGGCTGGAGCTTCCCCGGGCGCGCGTAGCTGGCTGAGGGAAAAGACGACACCACTTAAAGTCAGGGCGGTCGCCAGAGTCACGATGATGGATGATGCTTTGATGCGCGTGATGAAGAATGCATTTGCGGCACCGACGGCTGCTCCGAAGAGCAGGCAGATGATCAGCAGTACTCGGGAAACCTCAGGATACCGCTCGTAAGGATGTAGCTGACTGCGAGAATGACGCCGCCGATCGAAAGATCGAGTGAAAGAACCCTCATGCAAAGTGATTGGCCAAGGACGGCGATGGCCAACGGCGCCGCCTGGCGCACGATGAGCAAGAGCAGCACAGGAGAAACGAGAGCCGGCCTGGTCACATAGGCAAAGGCCAACAACGCGGCTGTTCCGACGTAAGCAATCGGAACGCTCAGCAGCAAGCGCGCCATGCTTCGGGGATGAACCGCGCGGGGAAGTGAATTGGTGATCATATCGCTCACACGCCGATCACGGTTCGTCGCTGCATGCTGATTGCGACAAGCAGCAAGAGTCCCGTTGCGGCGGTGCGCAGGAATGGGGAAATCCCGACCAGATTCATTCCGTTCGTCAACAGACCTAACGTGATGGTGCCGAGGACCACACCTGCAACGCTGCCGGTACCCCCCGTCAACTGAACTCCTCCCATCGCTATCGCGGTGATCGAATCCAGGGCGAATGGAGCTCCGACCGTGGCATCTCCCGATGAGACTCGGGCGCTGATGAAAATGCCAGCGATTGTCGCGGCCACAGAGCAGATCACGTAACAGCTGAGGCTATGCCATCTCACCGCAATTCCGTTGCGAGCCGCACTCGCCTGATTGGCGCCAATCGCAAACAGGCGCAGTCCGAAGCGCGTCATCGATATGAGGAACGATGCGATCATGACCGCACCGACACACCAGAAAAACGCGGCCGGAACACCTGCGGCCGAGGTCCATGCAAGGCCGGCAAGATAGTCAGGGACCGTTCCGCCGGGCACGGGATGGATCAGCAGCACGAGTCCCTGCAGGAAAGTCATCGACGCCATCGTCATGATGAGCGGATGGACGCCAGCGACGGTTACCCCTATTCCGTTGACCATGCCGATCGCGATGCCGGCAAGCAAGGCGGCCGGGAGCGCGAAATCCGGACTTACCGAGACAATGATCGTCGTCGTCAGACTGAGAACTGCCCCCACCGAAAGATCGATCCCTCCCATCAAGGCTACGACGAGCTGCCCTAGTGAGACGATCAATAGCGCGGCGATCTGGCCATTGATGTTGCTCAAATTCTGAACGCTCAGGAAGGCTGGCGACCACACGGAGAGCGCCACGAAAAGCAGAGCCGGAAGCATGATCGTGGCAGGCCGGAGTCCGCTTCGATTGGACTTGGTAATTGAAACCGCCATCACAGCTCTTTCCTTGCTTCGGCAGTCGATCCGGCCAACGCGTAGCGCATGATCTCCTCCTCGCTCGTCCCGACACCATCAAGCTCAGCCGTGATTTCGCCGTCGCGAACGACGAGGATCCGGTCGCATAGGCCTAGAATTTCGGTCAGTTCACTCGAGACAATGAGGACCCCGCCACCTGAATTGGCGAACTCGCGCAGGAGTGCGTAGATTTCGGATTTGGCGCCGACGTCCACGCCCCGCGTCGGCTCCTCGATCAGAAGGACGTCCACTCCGGACGCGAGCCATCGTCCCAACATCACCTTCTGCTGGTTACCGCCAGACAGAGACGAAACGGGTTGGCCTTGGTCATTGGCGCGAACTCTCATCCGCAGCAAAAGATCATCGATTGCGGATACCTTCACACGAGCGCGACGCCACATCGCCAGTTGCCGCAGCATGCCGAGCGCGACGTTCTGCTCGACGGAAAGCGACAGGTAGAGCCCTTCGGACTTTCGGTCCTCCGGGATGAACCCGATACCCGATCGAGCAACGGCGACGATCGACAGATCGACGCTTTGCAATGCGTCGTCGGGAGTGCGTTTTTTGACGCGCCCGCGGACGTGAGATCCCACCCCGGCAACCGCCCTGATGATCTCACGCTGCCCCTGACCCTGCAGCCCCGCAAACCCCAGAATCTCGCCACGGTTGATCCTAAACGAGACGGCGTGTTCGGTATCTGAAGGTGCAAGTTCTGAGACTTCCAAGGCACAGCCGTGGTGACTGGGTTGCGGATTGCGGGGAGGAAACAGTTGCCCAAGCGGGCGCCCGACGATCAGCGATATCGGCTTGTCCTGCGTAAGCTCGCTTGTCTCAAACGTGCCAACGAGTCTGCCGTCCTTCAAGACGCTAACGGTCTCACTGAATCGGAATATCTCCTCCAGCCTGTGGCTGATATAGAAAATCAGTTTGCCAGCCGCCTTGAGCGACTGGATGAGCTCCCCCAGCGTGTCGACCTCCGGTCCGTTCAATGCCGCGGTCGGTTCATCGAGTATGAATATGTCGGCATCTGCCATCAGTCCCTTCGCGATCTCGATGAGCTGCTGCTCCGCCACCGAAAGCTCCAGGCGAGCAACTCGGACTGCAGGAAATGACGCTCTATGTGCTTCGCCGTCCGCATGCGGAGCACATGGCGCGAGAGAAGGACCACGAATTCCTGTTGCTCTATGCAGATTGGTTGCGTGCGGCCACGGATGTAGGCCCCGAGGACGAATCCCGGATCATGGAGCTCGCCAACTTCATCTACACGAGCTTCGTTGGCATGCTCAACCAGTGGCTGGCGGTACAGGACGCCGACCTATTCGCACAGGCCATGGAGAATTTGATCCGGGCGGGTCAGGAACTGGCTGCGAGAAGCCTTCCGAAACGATCCCCTAAACGACGTCAAGCCTGAGATCCAGCCTCGGTCCATGTCCCCCTTGGCTCTCTGGCGTGGACCTGAAAATTCACAACGAATTCCGCTGAGCAGCTGCGGGCTGCTCGATGAGCCGGGTCAGGGCTCCAGCACCGCCGACAGTCGGAACGCAGTGAAGAGCTTCTGGGCGAGCGGCTGCATGAACATGGTCATCGTCCCGATCCCGCCTTGGTCCAACGCCAAGAGCTGGATGGAGTGGGCGTTCCAGCGCCCTTCTGCACCAAGGGAGTAGAGGGCGAACGCCGGCTGCAGGTTTGCACCGACAGATACGAGCCTAAAACCACGATAAGCAGGCCAGACGGCCCGGAAAAAATCCGCGATCGAGTCGCGGCCCCGATACCACTCTCGCCAGGGAGGCATCGAATAGACGGCGTCTTCCTTCAGGAGCGAGACGAACCGCTCCAGGTCGGCGCTTTCCCAGGCTTGCACGTAGCGCTCCAGCAGGCTTCGCTGTTGTTCATCGGCGATCGGAGTCGGCCGGACATCCCAGCCGGGCCTGGCGAGCTTGGCTCGCGCACGTTGCAGGGCGCTGTTCACCGAGGCCACCGAGGCGTCGAGCACGGCGGCGACCTCGATCGCCGACCAACCCAAGACATCGGCCAGCAGCAGCACCGCGCGCTGACGCGGCGGCAGTTGCTGAATCGTTGTGATGAACGCGAAACGCACGGACTCGCGCAACTCGTAGCGGGCGTCCGGCCCCGCGGCCGGATCCGGCAGATTCTCGAGCTCTGCGTCTGGATAGGGCTCGATCCACAGCGCTTCTGAATCCGGCCGTCCCTGCGGCCTCTGGGTGGCCGGGCCATCCAGCCGGTCAGGCATCGTCCGTCCGTGCTTTGAACGGCTCGCCATGTTGAGGGCCACGTTCGTTGCGATCCGGTAGAGCCAGTTCTTGATCGAGGCGCGCGCCTCGAAGTCGTCGAAGCCCCGCCAAGCCCGCAGCATGGTCTCCTGGACCGCGTCCTCGGCCTCGTGAAGGGAGCCCAGCATGCGGTAGCAATGCAGCTTGAGCGAGCGGCGATGCGCTTCGGCCACGCGGGCGAAGTCCGCTCGGCTCGGCGGCGGAGCGTCTGGAGAGCCGACCGGCGCCTTCTCTTTCATGACGATACCATCGAATTCTGCAGCCTTGCTCTTCCCCTCAGCTTGCGGCGGCGACGCCATTGGCCGAAACGGTGAAGATCGCGCCTGCCGAAGCCGGCGCCTTGACCGCGGCTTCGACGACCGCCTCGGCAACATCTTCAGGCGATTGGCGCGCGCCCATGTTCTCGAGGAACTTCTCCGGGGGAATGCCGAGATAGCGGGCGTAGCCGTTCACGGCGGCCTGCCCGAGGTCTGTCTCCGGCATGACGCGGGAGGGGACGAGCGCTACGAAACGTATGCCGAGCTCGCGGCGATCGGATTCGGCCTGACAGTATTTGGCGATGAACATCTGCATGCGCTTGGCGCCAGCGTAGCCGCCCGAGATTGGCGATCCGCCGAGGCCGGCCCCGCTGGAGATGATCACCACGACTGAGCCCGACGCAAGAGGCAATCTGAGCGCCTCTCGGCAGAACAGAAACGCCATCTTGGTGTCGACTTCCCAATTCACGCCGAATTCAGCCCAGGTGAGCTCGGGTATCGGACGGACCGGCGGAGTGGCCCCGCCGCAGATTACCAACAGGTCGGGCCTCGTCTTGCCGAAGATCTTCTGCGGCGCGGCTTCCGAGGCGGCGTCCAGCGCCAGCGTGTCGACGCCGCGCATTTCCTTTGCGAGTTCGGACAGACCGCGCGCCTGCCGAGCGATCGCCAGAACCTGCGCACCTTCGTCCGAGGCCCGCCGCACGATCTCGCGGCCGACGCCGCGGCTGGCGCCAAGCACGACCACCCGTTTGCCTTGCAGCAGTCCGTTGTCCGACGGCATGGCTCAATTTCCTCAGATATTGCTGGTGTTGTTGAGACCGCTTGCGACGAATGACTCATCGATCGGCCGTGGCTTTCGGGTGCGCGCGGAGAGCAAGCCCGCGCCTCAGTGCAGGTAGGCGTCGATGTGGATCTTCCCAGTGGCCAGGTTCGCGTAGCCCGCGCCCCATGCCGGTCGTGCGTTGATCCAGGCATAGCCCGCGGCGGCCGTGGTGAGGTCGATCTTTACAGCCAGGTCGACGATCGGCTCACCGTCGCGCGGGGTCCCGACGCCGTCGGCGGAAAACGCAATCCGGCTTCCATCCTCGGTCTCGATGGTCGCCCGGAGATCGAGCTCCCTCCGGCCGTCCGCACGGACGCGCATATAGTCGATGCCGCGTATCGTGCCCGTCATGCGGCCTTTGATCGATCCCGCGAGCGCGACGTCGAATTGAGCGCCGTGCAGCGGCACACTCTGTCGCCCGGCTAACACGGCCTCCATGCTCGCGCCGTATTCGATCACGCTCGTGATCTCGAGGTCGTATTCGAAGATCTTTTCATAGCTCATGGCTTCTCTCTCCTTAGTGCCTGCACAAGAACCCCGTCCTTGGAAGCACTCCTCCGACCGACGGATCGTTGACGTTGTGAAGACCGCCGAACCTGCGAGAATTCATCGGTCGATCGCGATTTTTTTGGATCACGGCGCGCACGGCGTTTCAGAGGGCGCCGATCCGAGTTCCGAGGTTTCAACCGAGGCGGCAAGTCATTTGGATCCAGATGGCAGAACGCCCTCAGTCGACAATCGACCCACCGGTCAGGTTAGCCACGGTTCCGGTCATGCCGCTGCCCCGGTCGGAGGCCAGGGCGAAGGTCCGCGCCACAGCGCCGCCGATGGCCCCGCCGGCGCCGTAGATGGCCGCCGTCTTGTTTTGAGAAGCATGCCAGTCCCTTTCACTTCGAGTTCGGCGCGGAGGCCGGTTTGGCCACCGCCATCGCTCGTAGAGACCCGCGGCTCCGCCGAGACTCATCGGCGGCGGCAAAAAAAATGTTCGGCGCCGCGATGCAGCGCTCACCCATTTGGCATTCCGTATTTGATGTGACGCTGTTCGCGAGATCGCGGCGGCTTTCCCTCGCGCGACGATGTCGTTCTGGATCGAGAATCGCGCCGAGCCGTTGCAGCAGTGCTGCGCGTCAGGCCTCGCCTCCGGCGCGATCTTCAGATGGCGGAGATGTCCAGCTTGGAGCCATCGACCAGACGCGACAGCCGGAACGGTGTGGGATCGACGCAGGGCGTGTCGTTGACGACAAGCTGTGCGGCCAGATAGCCGAGCCCCGGGCCCAGACCGAAGCCGTGCCCCGAGCAGCCCGCCGCGAGGACGAGGCCCTTCACCCCTTCCACCTGCGAGACCACGGGGACTGCGTCCGGCGTGCAATCGACGAAGCCGCCCCAGGCGCTGTCGATCTTGATCTCGCCGAGTTGGGGGAAGGTCTTCCGGACGCTCTCCACCACTTGGCTCATCAGCCATTTCAAGGGCGGAGGATCCAGCACGCGATTCTGTTCGAAGATGCGATCGTCGTTGGTCAGCAGCGCGGGCAATGAATCCGGCCCCGAAACGAATGATCGCCCGACGCCGAGCCTGACGTTCTTCAGGCGACGCAAGAACTGCGGCATGAATTCCCGGCTGTACCGGATGGCCTGAGGCGTAATTTCGAGATTCGCCTTGCCGCTGATCGCAAGCGTGTAGCTGCCGTCCAGTCGGCGCGTGATCGTGCAGTAGGGTGTCGAGACCGCCTCGCCGATGTTGATTGTGGGAGTGGAACGCAGCGCCGTTTGCCGGATGCTCGCCTGGGGGAAACTGATCCCGAGCGGGCGAAGGAAGCGCGAGGACCAGGCGCCGGCAGCGCACAGCACCGCGCTGGTTCTGATATAGCCCTTCTCGGTGTGCACGCCCGCAATCCCGCCATTGGCCAGGTCGAGCGCCCGCGCGGCGCATCCCTGGTGGATCGTGGCGCCCAGCACTCTCGCCCCATCGGCGATGCCAGGCGCGGCGAGCGCAGGTTCGGCCTTCCCGTCCCGCTCCGAATAGGTCCCGCCGACCCATTTGTCGCGCGCTTCGGGGACGCGCTCGGCGACCTCCGCCCGGCTCAGCACGCGTGTGTCGACGTCGTATTCCCTGGCGACCTCGCGCCATTTTTCCCAGCCCGCGAGCACAGCCTCGTCGTGGGTCGCATAAACCAGGCCGCAGCGTCGAAATCCGAGATCCCGATTGATATCGCGCGTGAGCTCCTCCCACAATCGCATGGAGAGCACCGAGAGCGGCAGTTCGCGCCGGTCGCGGTTCTGCTGGCGGCACCAACCCCAGTTTCGGCTCGATTGCTCACAGGCGACGTGGCCCTTCTCCAGGAGCGCCACAGAGAGACCGCGCTTCGCCAGGTAATAGGCGGCCGTAGCGCCGAGGATGCCGCCGCCGACGATGACGACGTCGGCCTCGGCCGGAAGACGCTCATCGCTGTGAATGCGTTCGACGCGGGGCGACATATTCCAACAAACCTCGGCTGCCAAATGCGGAAGCAAAGTTTCCGATCAGCCGTTCATCGCACCGTGCGCGCGATACAATGTGCTGAAATCATCCAGGACCACGCAAGATGTTCGGGTTTTTGACCGCTCGAGTGATACAAGCTGCTCAAGCGCGATCGAGTCCCAGCTCGGCTGAGCGTGGCGCAGCCTGTCCGCGGACCCCTTGAATCGCGCTTGTGGCGAAGCCTTCAAGACGATCTCGGCATCGGACCACGCAAGCTGATCGGCAATACCGAGCTACGGCTTTGCGGAGATGCGCGCTTGGGACGTCGTGGCGAGGGAACGTCGATGACTCCATTGGTGACCCCATATCACCATGCCGTCAGTCCATATCGATAGTCCGCCCCCTATTCTTTTGCTAGCACCACCGAAGCAGGCAAACCGATAGGATCTCGATCATGCAGTCCAGTGCAATCCGTCTCGATTTCCGCGGACGGCCTAGCCTGCGACTTCGTGAGCGGTGCCGGCATCCAAGGCCGTGCCGGGTTCGAGCAGCAAGACCTCGCAGATGTCGTCCAGCGCGACGGGACAATGCTCGACCCCATGGGGGACCACGATGAACTCGCCTTGCTCGATGATTTCGTCGCGATCACGGAACTTCATCAACAGGCGGCCCTTGTGCACCAGGAAGAGCTCGTCACTGCTCCTGTGAAAGCGCCAGGCGAACTCGCCCGCGAACTTGGCGAGCTTGATCTGCATATCGTTGATCTGACCGGCGATCTTGGGAGACCAGGTCTCCTTGAGCTGGCCGAACGAGCTGGCCAGGTTCTTCTTGTGGAGCGGCGAGAGATGCCGGTTCAGAGCGGCCACGTCACGAATGATGGCCCCGAGCTGGCGAGCGACGTCCTTGTCGTCGGCCGGATACTTGCCGTCCAATGCGGCCGTGCCGATGGTGAAGCCGGCAGCTCCTGCGTCCTTCAGGGCGGCGATCCGCTCAGGCGTATCAATCGAGCCGGCCACGTAGACGGGCTTGGGCACCGCCGCGCACACCGCTTTGATGAGGGCCGGAACGTCTTCCTTGGAGCGATAGGCGAGCAGATCGAGGCCATAAACGCCCTCCCGCGAGGCGAGCGCCTTGGCACTCTCAACGATCTCGTCGATCGTCCCTTCGAGCACGCTCGGGTGACCGGAGATGCGGCCCGGGAAGGGGCAGTATTGAATCCCGGTGCCGGCAAGGATCGGTAGCACGTCGTCAACATTTGTGCCGCCGAGCAAGACGTCGACGCCGATTTCGACCGCCGCCTTCGCCGAAACGATCTCACTTTGCCGGTCGAGAGAAACGACTTCGAGATAGGAGGTCGCGCCATCTGCCTTGATGGCCTGATTGAGCACTTTGAGTCGGTCGATCGGCAGGCCGATGTCCTTGAAGCCAATGTGGCGAACACCGAGACCCAGGGCGGTCTTGAGTTGTTCAGAGGCGTCCTCGACGGTGCGATCGTTGCGCGTGAGCATGAAGATGAAGCGAAGGCCCATTAGACTAACCCTTCTTTGGTTTTAATCTGCGCGGCGACGAGCCTGCGCGCGTAGGCCAGCGCGGTCTCGAGACTGGCGGGGTCGGCGATGCCTCGGCCTGCAATGTCGAACGCGGTGCCGTGATCGGGGCTTGTACGGACGAACGGCAGGCCGAGCGTGATGTTCACACCCTTTTCGAGGCCGAGATATTTCACGGGAATCAGGCCCTGGTCGTGATATTGGGCCACAACCACATCGAACCGGCCCTTGCGGGCCTGCATGTAGACGGTGTCGCCGGGCCACGGGCCGCTGACGTCGATGCCCTCTGCGCGTGCCGCCTCGATCGCGGGACCGATGATCCGGATTTCCTCGTCGCCGAAGAGACCGCCTTCACCGGCATGGGGGTTGAGCCCTGCGACCGCAACGCGCGGTGCCGCGATTCCGAGGGCCTTCCCACCCTCGTTTGCGAGCCGAATGGCCGACATCTGCGCATCGAAATCCGCTTCGTCGATGGCTTTGCGCAGAGACGTATGGATCGTGACGAGCACCGTGCGGATTTCGTCGTTGGCCAGCATCATCGCGACGCGCTTCGCGCCACCATACTCCGCGAGAATCTCAGTGTGCCCGGGATAACGAATGCCCGCACTTGCCATTGCCTCCTTGTTGATTGGCGCGGTCACGATGCCGCTGACCGTGCCGGTTTTGGCTGCCGCGATGGCGGCGACGACGGCGTCGAAGGAAGCTTGGCCGGATATGGCGCTGACGCTCCCGAGCGGGGGCGGCGCGATGATTTGCGTCGCCTCGACGACCTCGACGGACCGCGGCTCAGAGCGCGCCTCGTGAGGTCCGGCGATCCGCTTGACCTTGAGGCCGAGACCCAGACGATCGACGATGTTCTCCATCACGACCGAGCTGCCGAAGACGACCAAGCGTTCGCCGCCCTTCGCCAATGTCTTCGCCACGATCTCCGGACCGATGCCGGAGGCATCGCCCATGGTGATGGCAAGAGGAGCTATTTGGGTCATCACAGAACCTTTTCTGACATCGAGGCGCTGGTCAGGTCATCGGCGAGAATGGCAATTGTGCATGGACGATCGGTTCGCATGGATCAATCATGCCAAATCGACGTAGCATGAAAAGCGATAGTTTTGTGCCTTATCGGTGATAATGGATCACCAATGAAGCGGTCCGAAATACCATCATTGGACGATCTGCGTGCGTTCGAGACCGCAGCGCGGCTGGGGTCCGTCCGCTCCGCCGCCGACAGCCTTGCCTTGACCCACGGAGCTGTGAGCCGCCGGATCACCAAGCTGTCCGACGACCTTGGATTCAAACTGTTCGAAAAAAGCGGACGTGGCTTGCGCCTTACTGCTGCTGGGGAGGTGCTCAACGTGACCGTCAGCCGCTTCTTCACCGAGCTGGCGACGACTGTCGAGAACCTGCGTGCGGCCAGCGCTCAGCAGAATGCTCTCGTTCTGTCTTGCGAGCCGTCAGTCGCGATGCGCTGGCTCATTCCGAGGCTTGCCAGCTTTGAGGCCGCCCACCCCGATGTCGCCCTGCATCTGTCAGTCGGCGGCGGACCGGTGGAGTTTCGCCGCGACCGGGTCGATCTTGCCATTCGTCGGCTCGACTTTGCGCTCCCAGAGGCCTGGCATGTCCGGCGCCTTTTTCCTGAAAAGGTAGGACCGGTCATGAGCCCCCAACTCGCGCCGGCATTTGAATCGGGGGAGTACATCGCCCTCGGTTCAAAGACCCGGCCGGACGCTTGGTCGCGATGGCTTTCCACCCATCCATCCGTGCGGCGTCCCAGGGAGATTCGCTTCTACGACCACCACTTCCTGATCGTTGAAGCCGCAACAGCGGGGTTGGGAGTTGCCCTCAGTCCATGGGTCCTTGCTACCGACGACATCGATAAAGGGCGGCTCATCGCCCCTGCCGGTTTCGATGCCGACGAAAGCCACTACGGGCTCATCTGGACAGGAGAACCTGAACTGTCAGGGGCAGCACACGGCCTTGCTTTGTGGTTGCAAGATCAGTGCAAGCGTTTCATTTGAAAGTGCGGTGGCATCGGGGTTGATAACCGCCGCAGTTCGCACCGGCGCGGGTTCGGCACGACGTTGCGTTGAAGATGCGCAGGACCAGGCGATGTGCTGTCAGCGGCTCACGCGCATGGCGTGAACGACCCTATTCCGGTAGCGCCAAACCGGCATAAACCAATGATTGTGAGCCAACCTCTGCCGACGATCCGCGACGCTTCTTCGACCTGCATTGGCCGGCGCCGCAGCTTACGCTGGGCACATCCCCGCGTTTGTGGCAGAATCGGCGCTTAGGACAGTACCTCCTCACCCGGGCGTTGGGTCACTTGGAGGGCTTCCAGTTGAACCCTTCGTTTCCGGTTCGACGCATGGACAACAGGTTCCAAGTGCTATGGGAGGACGATGACCGCATCTTTTGCCGGGCATTGCGCCCGGATTCGGATAACGGCTGCAGAGCTGTGTTGGCGGTATTTCCCAAGGTGAAGCACGCTTCATCCGGCATCCTCGATCGGCTCGCTCACGAGTTCGCACTGAAGGATCTGCTGGACGGCGGATGGGCCCTGCGGCCGCTTGGGCTGGAGTACTCCGGAGGTCATCCAGTTCTGCTGCTCGAGTATCCTGGCGGCCAGCCGCTCGAGCGGTTGCTTGGCGCTCCCATGGACGTCGGACGCTTCTTGCGACTGGCGATCGGCATCGTGAAAGCCATGAACAAGGTGCATCAGTGCGGCCTTATTCACAAGGACATCAAACCGGCGCATATTCTGGTGAATTGCGAGGATGAAGCGATCCGGTTCACCGGCTTCGGTACAGCCTCACGCCTGGTCCGGGAGCGACGCTCGCCCGGGCCGCCCGAGTTCATCGTGGGCACGCTCCCCTACATGGCGCCCGAACAGACCGGGTGGATGAACCGCTCGATCGATTTCCGCAGCGATCTCTACTCGCTCGGTGTGACGCTCTATCAAATGCTGACCGGCTCGTTGCCGTTCACTGCGGCACATTCAATGGAGTGGGTGCATTGCCATATTGCGAGAAAGCCGGTGCCGCCAAGCGAGCGGGTGAGCACTGTGCCGGCCCCAATCTCAGCCATAGTCCTCAAGCTGCTCGCCAAGTCCGCCGAGCAACGCTATCAGAGCGCGTCAGGCCTCGAGCATGATCTACGCCGCTGCCTGAGTGAATGGGAAACCGGACGCCGCGTAGAAGAGTTTGCACTCGGGCAGTACGACACGCCCGACCGGTTGCTGATCCCCGAAAAGCTGTACGGAAGAGGCTGCGAGATTGAAACCTTGCTGGCGGCCTTTGAGCGCATGATTAAGAGCGGCGCACCGGAATTGGTGCTGGTTTCCGGCTATTCCGGCGCCGGCAAGTCCTCGGTGGTCAATGAGCTCCATCATCGGCTAATTCCATCGCATGGACTGTTCGCATCGGGCAAGTTCGATCAGTACAAACGCGACATTCCGTATTCCACGCTGGTCGAGGCCTTTCGGAGCCTCGTGCGGTCTCTTCTGAGCAAGAATGACGCCGAACTAACGAGGTGGCGCCAAGCCCTTCAAGATGCGCTGGGCGCAAACGGACGGCTCGTTGCCGACCTGATCCCTGAATTGCGGCTGATCATGGGAGAGCAGCCGCCCGTTGCTGAGTTGCCCCCGCGGCAGGCACAAAACCGCTTCCATCTCGTGCTCCGGCGCTTCATAGGGGTGTTCGCACGATCCGAGCATCCATTGGCGCTGTTCCTCGACGATCTGCAGTGGCTCGACGCTGCTACGTTGGACCTGCTTGAGGACCTGTTGACCCGGTCCGATCTGCAATACCTGATGCTGATCGGCGCCTATCGCGACAACGAAGTCACCGCCGCTCATCCATTGCGGCGGAGGCTTGAAGCCATAAGGAACGCTGGCGCAAACGTGCAGCAGATCATCCTTGCGCCGCTCGCCAGCGAACACATTTCGCAATTGATTTCAGATGCTCTTCACTGCGACTTGAAGCGTGCCGCGCCGCTCGCCCAGCTGATCCACGATAAAACGGCTGGCAACCCATTCTTCGTCATTCAGTTCCTCCGCGCACTTGCCGAAGAGGGACTGGTCCGATTCGATCATGACGCAGGGTGCTGGTGCTGGGATCTGGATCGCATTCACCTCAAGGGTCATACCGACAATGTCGTGGACCTGATGATCGAGAAGCTGAGCCGCCTGCCGGCTGGCACACTGAATACGCTGCAGCAGCTGGCCTGTCTCGGCAACGTCGCCGAGAGTACGACACTCTCGATCGTGCTCGGGCGCTCCGATCCGCAGGTTCATTCCGACCTGTGGGAGGCCGTTCGCCAGGAATTGGTCGAGCACCAGACGGGAGCCTACAGGTTTGTGCACGACCGCGTGCAGGAAGCCGCCTATTCGCTGATCGCGGATGATGAACGCGCGGCGGTCCATCTGCGAATTGGCCGCCGACTTCTGGCGCAGACTCTGCAGGAGGAGCGTGAGAAGGCCATCTTCGAGATCGTCAACCAACTCAACCGCGGCGAGACCTTGATGACCTCGCGAGATGAACGCGAGCAGCTGGCCGAGCTCAATCTGCTCGCAGGCAAACGCGCCAAACGCTCGACCGCTTACGCGCCGGCGCTGAAATATCTGGTCGACGGAGCAAGCCTGCTGCCGGAAGACTGCTGGAAGCAACAACACGAACTCGCCTTTGCGCTCAACCTGCTTCGCGCCGAATGCGAATTCCTCACTGGCGCGTTGGCGGCAGCGGAGCAGCGGCTTGCGATGCTGGCGCATCGCGCCGCAAACCTGGTCGATCTCGCAGCGATCACCTGTGTGCGCGTGCCGCTCTACATGACGATGGCTCAGAGCGACCGCGCCGTCGATGTGGGCCTCGAATATCTGAAGCACGTTGGCATCTCGTGGTCGCCGCATCCGAGGGACGAGGAGGTCCGGGGCGAATTCGAAGAGATGTGGCGGCGGCTCGGAAGCCGGCCGATCGAAGCGCTCATCGCTTTGCCGGCGATGAGTGATGGGACATGGTGTGCGACCATGGACGTGCTCGCAGAGCTGCTGCCATCGGCCCTGTTCACCGATACCAATCTGCACTGCCTTGTCATTGCCCGCATGGCCAACGTGAGTCTCGAACATGGCAATCGCGGTGCGTCATGTTTCGCCTATGTCTGGCTCGGAATGCTGCTGGGGCCCCGGTTCGGTGATTATCAGTCGGGATTTCGCTTCGGCCAACTCGGCGTGGATTTGGTGGAGAACGGTGGGCTCCTTGGCTTCAAAGCGCGTGTCTACCTGGGTTTCGGGCACGTTGTTGCCTGGACGCGGCACGTCCGCACGGCCATTCCCCTGGTGCGGACCGCGCTCGAGGCCGCGCAGGAAACAGGCGATGTGAGCTTTGCGAACATTGCGCGCGGCGCTTTGATCACAGACCTTCTCGCAAGCGGTGAACCGCTGGTGGAGATCCAGAATGAAGCGGAAGCCGCGCTCGAATTCGCGCAAAAAGCTCAGTTCTGGCTCGTCGTCGATGTGATCAGGGCGCAGCTCGGGCTGATCCGCACGCTGCGCGGACTGACACCGGAGTTTGGCTGCTTCAGCGACGCCGAATTCGACGAGCGCCGATTTGAAGAGCATCTCTCGGGCGACCCGCGGCTGGCATACGCGGCTTGGCGCTATTGGATCCGCAAGCTGCAAGCGCGTTACTACGCCGCCGACTATGCATCCGCCATCGAGGCAGCAGCTCAGGCGGAGCGGCTTGTATCTCCGTCATTTCTCGCATATTTCGAGATTGCGGAGTACAATTTCTATCGCGCGCTGACGCTTGCGGCTTTCTTGGACACGGTTCAAGCCGACGAGCGCTCGCATTATCTCCAGCTGCTGTCCGAGCACAAAAAACAACTCGATAGCTGGGCGCATGGCTGTCCAGAGAACTTCGAAAGCCGAGCGCTGCTCGTGCAAGCCGAAATAGTACGCATCGAATGCCGCGACCTTGACGCCATGCGTCTTTACGACCGCGCCATCCGTTCGGCCCGCGAGAACGGTTTCGTGCAGGATGAAGCGCTGGCCAGCGAACTTGCTGCGCGCTTCTACGCGGCGCGAGGATTCGAAACCATCGCGCATGCCTATTTGCGGGACGCCCGCTACGGCTATCAACGCTGGCGAGCCGACGGCAAGGTGAGGCAGCTCGAGCGTATGTACCCGTACCTGAGGGAGGAGAGATCGGAGACCGGCCCGATGAGCACAATCGGGGAGCCGGTCGAGCACCTCGACCTAGCCACCGTCATCAAGGTGTCTGAAGCGGTGTCGGGCGAGATGGTGCTGGAGAAGCTCGTCGACACTCTCATGCGCACGGCCATTGAACAAGCTGGTGCTGACCGAGGTCTGTTGATTCTGTCGCACGACACCGAGCCGCGCATCGAGGCGGAAGCTACGACCCACGGCGACAGAGTCATCGTCGAACTGCGAGAGACACGCGTGACCGCGGACCTGCTTCCGGAATCCGTTCTTCACTACGTCCTGCGAGCTAGAGAATGTGCCGTTCTCGACGATGCCGCCGTCGAGCCTTCGTTTGCCACGGACCCCTACGTCAATCAGCTCAAGGCCCGTTCCATTCTCGGCCTGCCCTTGATCAACCATGGCAAGCTCATTGGCGCACTCTACCTTGAGAATTCGTTGACGCCCCACGTTTTTGCACCGGCGCGAATTGCGGTGCTGAAGCTGCTCGCCTCCCAGGCTGCAATCGCGCTGGAAAATGCCACGCTGTACCGCGATGTGAGGGAGCGCGAAGCGAAAATTCGACGTCTTGTCGACGCCAACATCATCGGAATCGTCATCTGGGAGCTCGAAGGTAAGATTCTGGAGGCCAATGACGCGTTTCTGCGCATCGTGGGGTACGACCGTGAGGATCTCGTCTCTGGCCGCCTGCTCTGGACCGCCCTGACGCCGCCGGAATGGCTCGACCGCCACGAACGATGGTGGATCCCGGAACTCAAGAAGATGGGGAGCGTCCAACCGTTCGAGAAAGAGTACTTCCGTAAGGACGGAAGCCGCGTGCCGGTCTTGATCGGAATGGCTGCGTTCGATGAGCAACGGGACCAAGGTGTCTCCTTTGTCGTCGACCTGACCGAGCGTAAACGGTCCGACGAGGCTCTGCGGGAGAGCGAAGAGCGGTTTCGTACTCTCGTGCAGTTCTCTTTCGACGTGTACTGGGAATCAGATGCGAACCATCGCTTCATCCGCCAGGAGTTCGCCGAAACCGTTGCTGACGCTCCCGGCTCGGGTTCTGAACTTGGTAAAACGCGCTGGGAGGTGCCCTACTTGGAGCCCGACGAGGAGGCTTGGCGCAAGCATCGGGAGACGCTCGATGCGCATCTGCCGTTCCGTGATTTCGAACTCGCGCGCCCTACGGCCGACGGCCGCAAGCGCTACGTCTCCGTCTCCGGGATGCCGGTTTTCGACAAGTCCGGCCGGTTCATCGGTTATCGCGGCGTGGGACGGCACATCACCGAACAGAAGCGCGCCACGGAGGCCCTGCGCGAGATGCAGAGGGAGTTGGCGCATGCCAACCGGCTCGCCACCATGGGCGAACTCACGGCCTCGATTGCCCACGAGGTAAGCCAGCCGGTCGCCGCGGCATCCATGAATGCCGGTGCGGCCGCCCGATTCCTTGACAGAGATCCACCCGATCTCGGGAGGGTCAGGCAATCACTGGAGTGGGTCATCAACGATACTGCCCTGGCCGGCAACATCATCCAGCGAATTCGTGATCACATCAAAAAAGCACCGCCCCGGAAGGATAATCTGGACATCAACGACGCCATCCGGGACGTGATTGAGCTTACCCGCGGCGAAGCGATGAAAAACGGCGTCTCGGTGCAGACGGAACTTGCAGAGAGCTTGCCGCGTATCGAGGGCGATCGCGTCCAATTGCAGCAAGTGGTCCTTAATCTGATCGTCAATGCTGTCCAGGCAATGGGCACGGTCGCGGACGACGCCAGAAGGGTGCTTATCACCACCGGCTGGGTCGCGCCTGATCGTGTTCTTGTCGAGGTGCAGGATTCGGGACCGGGGTTGGCACCGGAGAATCTCGAGCACGTCTTTACCCCCTTCTACACGACGAAGGCGGGCGGACTCGGGGTGGGACTGTCCATCTGCCGTTCGATTATCGAAGCTCATGCCGGGCACTTGTGGGTGACCCCTAACCTGCCCCGCGGCGCAATTTTTCACTTCACCGTGCCGGTCCGTCCCGCAGACGAGATGGCGTCAGATCAGTAGAATCCAAGGACAGCCTTCGTCTCGATATATTCGTCTATGCCTTCGCGGCCGTATTCCCGGCCGTTGCCGGAGCGCTTGTATCCGCCAAAGGGTGCGTTGGGGTCCCAGTCGGGATGGTTGAGATGAACTTGACCAGACCGGATCTGACGGGCGACTGCCCGCACCGTCTCCATATCGGTGCCTTGCACGTGAGCGCCGAGGCCATAGACCGTGTCGTTGGCGATCGCGATCGCCTCCTCCACCGTATCGTAAGGAATGATCGACAACACCGGGCCGAAGATCTCCTCCTGCGCGATCCGCATGTCGCGACGGACGTTCGAGAAGATGGTCGGCCGCCCATAGAAGCCAATCTGAAGGTCGCCGGGCCGCCCGGGCCCGCCGATGACAAGCTTGGCGCCTTCCTCCAGGCCGACACTGATCATGGTCTGCACGCGCTCGAACTGCGGCCGGTTGGCGATCGGGCCATGAGTCGTGCTTTCCGCAAGGGGATCGCCGACCACCAGTTCTGAACCCGCCGCTGCCGCCAAGGTCTCGACCTCTTCCATGTGTGAGCGAGGCACGAGCATGCGCGTCGGTGCGCTGCAGGATTGACCGAGATTGCGGAACGCGGCGACGACGCCGAGCGAAACAGCCCGGCTGAGATCGGCGTCCGGCAAGATGATATTCGGCGACTTGCCGCCGAGCTCCTGGGCAACGCGCTTGACGGTCGGCGCTGCCGCTTGCGCGACGAGAACCCCGGCGCGCGTCGAGCCGGTGATCGAGATCATGTCCACCTGCGGATGCGACGCCAGACCGGCCCCTACGATTGGACCAGTGCCGTTGACGAGATTGAAGACGCCGGGAGGGCAACCGGCGTCGTTCATCACCTCGGCGAACAGCAAGGCGCTCAGCGGCGACAATTCACTCGGTTTCAACACCACGGTGCAGCCGGCTGCGATCGCCGCACCCACCTTGGCGGTGATCTGATAAAGCGGCCAGTTCCATGGCGTGATGAGGCCGCAGACGCCAATTGCCTCACGCATGATCGCGGTGCTCCCGCGCGCGGCGATGAAGGGATAAATCGCGAGATTGTCGCGGGCGACGCGGATATGTTCGGCGGCCAGCGGCACCTGCGCGCGGCGCGCGTAGGTGATAGCGGCTCCCATCTCGGCCGTGAGGGCCTGCGCGAACAGCTCCAGGCGCTCAAGGAGCAAGGCATGAATCCGGTCGAGCAGCAACGCTCTCACCGCCGGCTGCGTCATGGACCAACCGGCGAAGGCTCGTCTGGCGGCCGCGACGGCGCAATCCACATCATCATCATCGCCGAGGGCGACGTCAGCGATCGGCCGCTCAGTCGCCGGATTGACGACAGTTGCTGCTGCCGTCACTGATCCGATCGGCTTCCGCCATTTTCCGTCGATGTAGAATTTTCCGAGGAAGCCGGCTTCCGTCAGGTGTCGAAGGGGCGAGGTCATTGGAAGCGATCCTTGATCCGGTAATGGGCGCCGATCAGCGGCGGGAACCAGAAGGGCTGGGAATGGCCGGTCAGCCCTACCAGCCACGCATCCTCGGCCATCGGGCGTGAATCGCGTCGCTGCCGGCGGAGACGACGTTGTACACTTCATGTTGCGACGCCGTCGCACAGGCGTGATTGGGGAGAATCCTGATCTTCGCGCCGATCGGAAGATCGGGCAAAGCGTGCGCCGACCCGGGCCTGATGGCGAGAATCCCGTGCTCCTGGTTCGCTTGCGAGACGATCAGGTCGGGATAGACCTTGCCGGCCACGTCGGAGACCAGACCATATCCCTGGTCAACCCGCTGCGCCGCAGTGCCGCGGTCGCGCGAGAGCGCCATCCACCCCGCATCGACAAAAATCCAGCCCTTCTCGGGCTTCGTGCCGATCACGGTGGTGAGCACCGAGATGGCGATGTCGTCGGTCGTGCAGACACCGACGCCTTGCATGACGAGATCGAAGAACATGTAGACGCCGGCGCGCATCTCAGTGACGCCGGTCAGATCATCGGCGAAATGTGCGGTCGGCGTCGAGCCGACGCTGACGACAGGACATTCATCGCCGGCCGCCCGCAAGGCCTCCGCCGCCGCGACCGCCACCGCCCTCTCGTTCTCCGCGGCGCCAACGAGAGCCTCGCGCGTGAAGAGGCTGTAGGACTCGCCGGCATGGGTGAGGATCCCGGCGAGCCTGACTCCGGCCTCGCCCAGCGCGGCCGCGACTGCAATCAGCTTCGGATCGCTGGCGGTCAGCCCGCCGCGGTGACCATCGCAGTCGATCTCGATGAACGCGGACGGTGTCACGCCAGCGGCACGACCGGCGGCGCCAAGCAGTCTCGCCTGCTCCGTCGAATCGAGCAGCACCTTGAGGTCGACGCCTGCTTTCCGCAGACGCATCGCTCTTTCGGCTGTGTGGGGTGCCAGACCCACGGCATAAGTCATGTCGCGAAAACCGTGCCGCGCGAAGTACTCGGCTTCCGCCAGGGTGGAGACGGTGATCGGCCCCGATCCGGCCGGACAGGCCCGTCGGGCCACATCGATGGATTTCGCGGTTTTCATGTGGGGACGCAGCACGACGCCCCGCTCCGCCATGCGCGAGGACAGGCGGCCGAGATTGCGATCGAGCCGATGCTTGTCGAGCAGGAGAGCCGGCGTGGCCAGCTCGCCGAGCGTTGCAGCCGCCTCCCCGTCCTGGTGATCCGTCCCGCTCATCTCCTCGCGTGGCACGTCGTTGTCTCCTAGCCGAAAGACTGATTGGGAATCGCAAACACGCGCGCCGGCCCGCGCGATGACGCCGGCGTGCCCAGCACCATGGTGGTGGCATCGCCGACCCGCTCGAGGCCAATGCCTTGAAGCCATTCCCCCAGTTGCGACGTGGCAGAGGTGTCGATGCGGACGAAAACACTGCCGAGCCGCGCGAGCGCAGCCTCGATCAGCGCCCGTGCGTCGGTCGCAGTTTCGGCGACGACAGGCCCGATGACATGACCGCGGCCGAAAAGCCGGCAGACGGCATAGCCGCGGACCATGCCGTTACGCTGCAGGACATAGCCATCACCGTTTTGCAGCAGCTTTTCGAGCATCTGTCGTCTCTCCAAGCCGGTAGCGTCGCGATCGAGTCGCATGATCGCCACGAAATCCGATGCAGTCATTGCCCTGACGAGCCCCGGCGGCGGCTCATGGCGCTCTCTGGGAATTCCCTGATGCTGGTGGATGACCCCGATCGGCACAAAACCGCGACGCCGGTAAAGCATGATGCCTTCGGCTGTCGAATTCAACGCGATAGACCGTGAATACGCGGAGGTCAGCAACGCATCCATGAGCCGGGCCCCATAGCGGCGGCCCTGAGCGTCCTTCGCAACGATGATCATTCCGGCGGAAGCATGCGTCTCGCCGTACGGCCACCAGGCTGCCGTCCCGATCACCGTCCCAGCGCGCTCCAAAACGAAGCCTTGGCCCAACTGCAGCGCGACATCCCAATCTTCGAGCCGATAAGGCCAGGACATCTCCTGTGAGAGCTTCAAGGCGCCTTCCAGATGTGATGTCGCGAAAGGGACGAGGACCACGTCTTCAGCGACACGATCTTCAGCCTGGTAAGCCGCGGTTTTCATGATCAATAAACGTCTCGTTCGCGGTTGCCCGGGGCGAGGGCAATCTGATGATCCCGCATGGCCTGCAGCGTACCTTGCGTCCGACAGCATTGCGCAATCAGACTGGAGCAAAGTTCGGCATAGAATTTCATCGATGATGCCTTGGAGCGGCCAATCTGCTGCTAGCAGAACGCCGATCACGTACTCAGCCCTGGAGGTAAAATCCCGTCTCCAGCTTTCGCAGCGGCGCAATATCAGGGCTTCGGGAAATCGCCGGCGTATAAGTCTTTTCACAAATTGCCTTCAGGTCGGCTGGCGGAATATCGTCGACATAGAGCGACAGGATTTCGAAAGCCAGGAGTGGATTCCACGCGCGGGTAGCTCTCAGGAACGTAGAGCCCGCCATCCTGCGCGAGCCCTTCGCGCAATATCTCGCAGAACTGCTTGCGACCCGAATGACCGCGTGTGGAGACGTAGTGCATCGACTCTCTTCTTGGGCGCGCGCGCCGGCGGCCGTGCCGCTAATTGGATGCCGTGCTGTCAGCCGTCAACGGCTGGCGCGCCACAGCGCGATCCGATCACGCATGCGATAGGTCTGGATGAAGGCAGGCATGAACCAGGGATTGCCTCGATAGAACGGGATGAAAGCCGGCGGCCGGAAGTCAAAGGCCGTGCGCGCCTGCTCGTCGTTTCCCATGAGCTTGTGGGCCGCATGCATGCCGATCCATGGCGCCCAGACGACGCCCGAACCGCAGAAGCCGGTTGCATAGACGATGCCATCCTTCTGGAAGATGCGCGGAAGCATGTCGCGGTTCATCGCCACATTGCCGAACCAGCTGTGCGACAGGCGGACAGCTTCCAGCTCCGGAAACAGATTGATCAGGCCCTTGCGGAGTAGCAGCTTCGGAGCCACTGGATCGCCGACGCGAGAGCTATCGCGTCCACCGAGCAGAATTCGTTTGCCATCGGGCGAAGGGCGATAATAGAAGCCGACCTCCCGGTTCTCGGTGATCATCATCCGTTTCGGCATCAGCCGCGCCATGACTTCGGGCGCAAGCTCCTCGGTCGCAATGATCCGGCTGCGAACCGGGACCAGCCTGCGGCGCAGGAAGGGCACGGCACCATCCGTGTAACCGTTGGTACAAACCAGCACCTGACGCGCCTGTACCTGACCGGCCGCGGTGACGACGCGAAATCCGGCGTCATCTCTTTCTATTGAGACGACCGATGTCCGCGTGTGGACCGTCAAGCCCGAGGCGAGCGCGACGCGCAGCAGCTCGGCATGGAACTTCGCCGGTTGCAATCCGCCGATGTCCATTCGAACCGTGCCGCCGCGATAGACATCGGTGCCGATATACTTGCGCTGCTCGACATACGGAACGGCATAAGCCTCGATCTTCAGTTTGTTCGCGAGCCTTTCTGCGGTACGCGCCATGGCCTCGTATTGTTCAAATCCGAAGGCGCCTTTGAACTGTCCCACCGGCTGGAAGTCGCATGCGATCCCTTCCGTCTTGATGAACTCGTAGAGGAACTCGCGTGCAGCCTTGCCTTCTGCTTCGATCGCCAGCGCCTTCTCTTCACCAAAGCGCCGCGAGAGTGTCGCGTAATCCGGACGAATGCTTCCGCTGGTGATCCCACCATTGCGCGTGGAAGCCCCTTCTCCGGGATCCATTGCATCGAAAGCTGCAACTGATCGTCCCTCGCGCGCCAATACCAGGCCGGCCGAAAGTCCGGCGTAGCCAGCGCCCACAATCAGTACGTCGAGCTTTCTGGGCAATGGTTGCCGAGCCAGCGGCTTCAGCGGGGCGGCTTCCCACCAATAGGGCGTCGCCTTCTCGGCAATTCTGGGCGCGTGCATGGCGTGTGGTTCTCTGATCTCTCTATGTCCGGCCGCGACGTGGCTCACATTGGTCAAAAATTGTCGTTTCGAACGTCGAGAGCATCTCGCAGCCCATCGCCGATGAAGTTGAAGCTCGTCACGGCAATCGTGATCGCGGCACCGGGAATGATGGCGAGCCACGGAGCACTGGCCAGATATTGCTGGGCGCCATTGAGCATATTGCCCCAGCTCGGCAGCGGCGGCTGGATGCCGTAGCCGAGAAAGCTGATATAGGCCTCCAGAAGGATCGCGCGCGCGACGGCCAGACTTGCGGCGACGATGATGGGCCCCATGGCATTGGGGAGGATCTCGCGGAACATGATGTGCGCCCTGCTAAGCCCGACCATGCGCGCAGCCTGGACGAACTCGCGCTCGCGCAGCGAACGGACCTCAGCCTCGACGATTCGCGCGGTCTCCATCCAGCTCGTGACGGCAATGATCACGGTGATCATCACCGGGTTCGGCCGCAGCGTTGCGGCCAACGCCAGGACGAGGAAGATCGAGGGATAGGACAGGAAGCCATCCACCGTCCGCATCAGTGCCGCCCCGATCCAGCCTCCGCGATAGCCGGCCGTCACGCCGACGAGCGTACCGATCAACGTCGACAGCAACATCGCGGAGAATCCCACCGCCAGCGAGACGCGGCCGGCCATCAACAGCCGCACGGCGAGGTCACGCCCCAAGGGATCCGTGCCCAAGTAATGGTTGCCTGCCAGGGGCGGAGCAAAGCGGGCGCGCAGGTCGATGTGGAGCGAATCGTAAGGCAAGGCATAGGGACCGATGGCGCACGCCAGCACAAGCAGCGTGATCATCGCGATTCCCAGGAGTGCCAGATGGTGACGCATGAAGCGGTTAACAGCACGGCTGTGCCACCAGCGGGTCGGAGCTGCGTGCGCGACGATGGTGGTCATATTGACTGGCTCCTCTTATCTGGCGTGAGTCCGCAAGGTGCTCAGGCCAGGCGAATGCGCGGATCGACGGTGGCGATCACGATGTCTGCGATCAGGTTGCCCAACAGGACGAGCATGGCCGAGAAGATCAACAGCCCCATCACGACCGGATAGTCGCTGTAGCCGAGGCTGTCGAGAAACAGCCGCCCCATGCCCGGCCAGGTGAACACGGTCTCCGTGACCAGCGCCCCGGTGAGAATGCTGGGCAGCTGCATCCCTGCCAGCGTGATCATCGGCAGCAGCGCATTGCCGACGACATGCTTCAGCAGGATGCGCCGCTCGCTCACGCCCTTGGCTCGCGCCGTCTTGACGAAATCCTGACTGAGCGCATCGAGTGTCGCCGTGCGCATATAGCGGCTCCAGATCGCGACATGAACGAGCGACAGCACCAGGCTCGGCAAGATCAGGTGATGCAGATAGTCCGGCACCGAGCCGTCGCCGATCGTGTACATGTTGCCTGCGGGTACCCAGCCCAGCTTCAGCGTGAAGATGTAGATGCCGATCAGGCCGAACCAGAAGGTCGGGACCGACAGCGCCACCATCGCGCCGACCGTCGCGCAGTAGTCGAACAGGGAATAGCGGTGGGTGGCGCCACGGATTCCGATCCACGTGCCGGCCGCGATTGCCAATGCAGTGGATGTGCCCATCAGCAGCAGCGTCGCCAGGAGATGTCGGCCAATCACCGCCAGCACCGAAGAGCCGTCACGGAAAGAGTGGCCCCAGTCGCCCCGTACCAGTCGCCAAGCCCAGTCGAGATACTGAATCCACAGCGGCCGGTCCAGCCCCAGCTGAGCTGTCAGTCGCTGCACGTCCTGCTGGGACATGCCGGGATCGAGTCCGAATTGCGCAAGAGGACCACCCGGCATGAGGTTCAGAACCGTGAAACCGATGATCGAGACGATCACCAGCAGCACGATGCTCTGCACGAGACGATTGAGCAGGAACCCGGACATTCGAGTCACCATGTTACTGTTGCAGCATCACTCCTGCGCCGGCCTTGGCCACCGAACCCCGGCCGGCAGCACATCAGCTCGCCCAATACCAGGCCAGCGCATTCCAGGATTCGGTGCGCGTATTGCCGTTCGGCACGAAGCCGTTGATCCCCTTCTTGAGACCTTCGACCGAGTTGTTCTGATACAGCGGCAGGAATGGCAAATCGCGACGCACGAGTTCCTGTATGCGGAAGTAGATCGGGCGCCGCGTTTCCGGATCGAAGCTGCGTGCGCCCTTGTCGAGCAAAGCATCAACCTCCGGATTTGAATATTGTGCATTGTTCGAGCCGCGGCCGCCCTTCGCTGCGATCGAGCGCGAGTGCAGGCGATTCGTGACGTCCGGGTCCGCTCCGATCAGAAACGAGGAGCCCACGATCACGGAATCGAACTGCGATTGCACCCAAAAATCGCCCCACATCACGGCGGCGGGCAGGTTCGATATCTTCATCTCGATGCCCAATTGAGCAAACGTCTGCTGCAGGTACTGCTGCACCTGTTCGCGAAGGGGATCGCCCGACGTGGTCGAATTGGCAAAGGACAGGCGAACGCCGTTCTTGGCACGAATGCCGTCCGCGCCCTTTGCCCAGCCGGCCTGATCGAGGATCTTGGCCGCACGATTCAGGTCGAATTGGTGCAAGGGCAAATTGGCATTGAAGAAGAAGGACTGCCGCGGCATGAACGTCTCTGTCGGCGTAGGCACCCCGTAATAGAGGCCCTGTATGATCGCCTCCTTGTCGATCGCCGCATAGAGCGCCTCGCGAACGGCAAGCTCCTTGAACTGCGGGCGCTCCAGGTTCAGGTAGAAGGATTCGAACGAGGTCCTTGGGACGAGCGTCACCACACGGTTCGGCAGCGTCTTGGCTTCCCCATAATGATCAGGCGTGATGTAGGGCTGGCCTACGAGATCAATGTCGCCGCTCTTGAACTGGGTGTACAGAACGGTGAGGTCCGGAATGTATTTGAAGACCAGCGTCTCGATATGGGGACCTTCCCCGAAATAATCGAGGTTCGCCACGAGCTCGAGATGATCGCCGGCGATGCGCTCGCCCCACTTGAACGGACCGGTGCCGACAGGCGCCTGATTGAAAGCGGCGCTGTTCGGATTGGCCTCCTTCTCCAGGACGTGCTTCGGTACGATGAATGTTTCGGTCAGGAACGACAGATACGGCGCAAAGGGCTCTTCCATTCGCCACGAGATCTCCGTGGGCGAGATCACCTTGATGTCGCGCACCAGAGCATGACCGGCCGTGCGCCAGCTGCGGAAATTGGGATTCATGATCAGTTCGAGAGTGAACTTCACGTCCTCGGCGCTGAAAGGCTTGCCGTCGTGCCAGCGCACATCGTCACGCAAACGAATACGCCAGTTGAGGCCGTCCGGCGTAATGCCGCCGTTCTTTTGGTCCGGCACTTCCGCGGCCAGGTTGGGCTGAATGACGCCTTGCGGATCGATGCGGAACAGCGCGTCGAATACCGAGAAATGCACGCCGTCATCGACTTCAATGTGTACCATCAGCGGATTGAAGACGGTCGGCTCTTGTCCAAGCCCCACGATCACGCGGCCGCTCGGTTTCGCCGGAGAGGTGCGCGCGTGGGCAGGTTTGCCGAACAGATTTGATCCGGTAAGGCCTGCTGCTCCGGCAATCATCAACTGGAGTGCGCTACGCCGCGAATAGTTCGATGCAGTCTGAGCTTCAGTCATGACGCCTCCTCATTTGTGGCTATGTCCGGCAAGGGTCGATTGGCTTCCGGCGGAGCGGGCGCTGCTTTGCTGCGCGCCGGGGATGGCAGCGACGAGTTCGCGCGTGTAGGCGGATTTCGGGTTCAGGAAGATCTGCGACGGCGGTCCGTGCTCGACGATCTGGCCTCGATGCATGACTGCGATTTCGTCGCAAATCTGGCTGGCCACACGCAAGTCATGCGTGATGAACACCATCGATACGCCGGTCTCCCGCTGAACCTGGTCCAGCAGCTTCAAGATCTGCGCCTGGATCGATACGTCGAGCGCGGAGACCGCTTCGTCCGCTATCAGCAGCTTCGGCTTGAACATCAGCGCCCGAGCGATTCCGATGCGCTGACGTTGGCCACCCGAGAACTCGTGGGGATAGCGATCGAACGTTCCCGCATCCAGGCCGACATGGGCGAGGAGCTCTCGCGCCTGCTCACAAGCCAGCTTGTGAGGTACCCCGTGCGCAATCGGACCAACGGTCAAGATTTGCCCGACCGTTGACCGCGGATTGAGCGAGGCAAAAGGATCCTGGAAAATCATCTGGATCTTCGGCCGAAGCGGCCGAAACTCGGCTTCGGAAAGCCGGGCAATATCGCGTCCCTCGAACAGGATGGAGCCGCTGTCGCTGTCGAGGAGCTTGATCAACACTCGCCCGAGCGATGATTTGCCGGAGCCGCTTTCTCCGACGACGCCCAGGGTGCGTCCTGGCGAAAGGTCAAACGACGCGCCATTGACCGCGGGTACGATCCGCTGCCTGCCGAACAGCGCACTGCCGCTGCGATAGGTCTTGACCAGACCTTCGACCTTCAGAACGGGAGACGGGGCCGCGGCTTCCGCCGGGACGCGGTCCTTGCCCGTCAGATGCGGCACGGCCGCGATCAGGCGGCGCGTGTAGAGATGACTCGGGGATTTCAGCACCTGCTCGGCGCTCCCCTGCTCCACGCAATGTCCCTTCTCCATCACCACGACGGAATCGGCAATCTCCGCCACAACTCCGAAGTCGTGGGTAATGAACATCACGCTCATTCCCTTGCGGCGTTGAATATCGCGGATCAGATGCAGGATCTGGGCCTGGGTCGTCACGTCGAGGGCGGTGGTCGGCTCGTCCGCGATCAGGATCGTAGGCTCCAAAGCCAGAGCCATGGCGATCATCACCCGCTGTCGCTGCCCGCCCGAAAGCCGGAACGGATATTGATGATACATCAGCGGCGGATCCGGCAGGCCCACCTCGATCAGCAATTCCATGGCGCGACCACGACGGGATTTCGGCGTCCCCACACCGTGCGCCGCCATCACTTCCTCGATCTGCGCGCCCACGGTCATCAACGGATTGAGCGCGGACAGCGGGTCCTGAAAGATCATCGAGACGACACGGCCGCGGAGATCTCGTAGCCTCTCCGGCGAGCGTCCTACCAGATCCATCCCTTCCAGACGGATTGCTCCCGAGGACACGCGGATCGACCTGGGCAACAGCCCCATGATCGCGTTGGCCGTGACCGACTTGCCAGATCCGGATTCTCCTATGATGCAGAGGATCTGACCGCGCCTCAATTCGAAGGAGACGTTCTCGACCGCGTGCGCCCGCTCCATGCCCGCCGGCAAGCTCACGGTCAGGTCGCGGACCGCGAGCACCACATCTTCCGAGGCTACAGGCTGGGGAGCAGAGGTCATTTGAGCATACTCCCCTTTCAACAGCGTCCTGATATCCGGTTGCGGGTCGGCTCTTCGGCCCCGTTTGCCGCCACTACGCTCGGACAGGTCAACAACTCGTCGGTCATTCTGCCATTCTCCGCGCGATGAATCCGACATGATTCAGAGTGCTGCTCTACAGGCAAAGGCGTCGCCGAGCGCGGCCCATCAGTCGAGGGAACCGCTCGAATGAATCGAAGTCCGAGAGCCTGGCATTGGCGTCTTGCTGGATCGCTTCGGCAAAGGTCTCCTCCCAGACAAGGCTCATCAAGCGTCACCTTTTAAACTCTTGCCCGTTGATCGACATTGATCCGGTACTCACGAGTCTGGCCGCTTCAATCATCCCGGAGTCGCCGAAACGCGCCGGATAGGCAGCATGAAGTTCTAAAAACGAAGTCCGATTTGGCATTTCGGTCTGCGGCTGCCAGGGCTGCCGATGCAGGCGCAGGGCCCGAGCAAGCCTGCCGACGACGAAGGGCTGATCCGATTGCAGAGACTATCCATTGGATTCCTCACCTACGATTGGCCGTGCCCGCGAAGCAGCCCGCAACAATTGCCTGCGCCAAAAGCAGCAAACCGCAGGATATTCCGCCCGAACCTGAAACTCCGCTGCGTGTCTGCCGCACTGGTCGGATACGGTAGAGCCATATGGAGATTCCTGCCCAATGAGCGCGCCGCTCCTGCATATCGAATCCAGTCCGTCCCTGCCTCGTGAGGCGGACGTCGTCGTCATCGGCGGCGGCGTCGTGGGCGTGTTCACAAGCTACTATCTCGCGCGTCGCGGCCTCAAGGTTGCCTTGCTCGAGAAGGGCCGCGTCGCCGCCGAGCAGTCCAGCCGCAACTGGGGATGGTGCCGCCAACAGAACCGCGATGCACGCGAGCTGTCGCTTGCGACCAAGAGCCTCGATCTCTGGGAACGAGTTGCCCAGGAAACGGGTGAAGACGCCGGCTTTTGCCGCTGCGGCCTATTGTATTTGTCGAACGACGAGAATGAGCTGGCAGGCTGGGCCAAGTGGCGAGACTTCGCCAGAACCGTCGGTGTCACGACGCACATGTTGAGCTCGGAAGAGGCGAGCGGCCGGGGCAAGGCGACAGGTCGCAAGTGGAAGGGCGGCGTCTTCTCGCCGACAGACGGGACGGCGGACACTTCAAAGGCCGTCCCCATCGCCGCGCGCGCGATCATGGCGGCGGGAGGCACCGTACACCAGCTCTGCGCCGCGCGCGGCATCGAGCTCAGCGGCGGCCGGGTCAGCGGAGTGGTGACCGAAGCCGGCACGATCCGGACCAAGACAGTTGTCATGGCAGGAGGTGCGTGGGCATCGTCGTTCTGCAACCAGCTTGGAATTCGCTTTCCGCAGGCGTCCGTGCGCCAGTCCATTCTCGCCGTGGCTCCTGGCGCTGCCGGGCTGCCTGACGCCCTTCACACCGGACTCGTCTCGATCACCCGGCGTGGCAATGGCGGATACACGCTCGCTATCAGCGGGCGCGCGCGAGTTGATCCCACGCCGCAGCAATTCAGATTCGGACGCGAATTCCTGCCCATGTTCGCCCGCCGGTGGCGAAGTCTCAGCCCGGGGGCTTTCGAGGGCCTGCGGCAAGGCCACGAGACCCTGGCTAAATGGAGACTGGATGAGGTGACGCCGATGGAGCTGAACCGGACGCTCGATCCGCGCCCCGACATGAAGCAGATTCGGGCGACACATCGACGAGCTTGCGAGCTTGTGCCGGAAATCCGGGACGTCGCGATCTCGAACGTTTGGGCCGGCTACATCGACAGCACGCCAGACGGCATCCCAGCTATCGGCGAAGTTCAGTCGATTCCAGGTTTCATCCTGGCCGCGGGATTCAGCGGCCACGGCTTCGGGATCGGCCCGGGCGCGGGGCACATGATCGCCGACATCATTACGGGCAGCGCGCCAATCGTTGACCCGCGCCCCTACAGGCCGGAGCGGCTGAAAGTGAGCGCCTGGGGCAAGGTCAGCGAGTTCTAGGATCCAGTTTCCGCGCTTGGTTGGGAAAAAATGCCGATCGATGCTATGACGATGCACATGACGCTAAAGCAAAACCTCGACGCCGTCGTCGGCCTCCATCTCATGGCATTGCTATGAAGCTCGATAAGATCGACATCAGGATTTTGTGCGAACTGCAGAAGAACGGGCGGATCTCCAACGTCGAGCTCGCAGAGCTCATAAACCTTTCCCCGAGCCCCTGCCTGATGCGCGTCAAAAGGCTCCAGACGGAGGGCTTCATCACCGGCTATTCCGCCCAGATCGATGTTGCCAAGCTCGGTCAAACCTTGACGGTCTTCGCTGAAATCACTCTCAAGAATCATCGGCAGATCGATTTCGCGCGCTTTCTCACGACGATCGAGAAAATCGATTCCGTGGTCGAATGCCATCTCGTTTCGGGCGGGTATGACTATCTCGTCAAGTTCATCACCGCAGGCATCAGCGAATACCAGGCGGTCATGGAACGCCTGGTCGAGATGGACATCGGCATCGACAAGTACTTCAGCTTCGTCGTGCTGAAGTCGCCGATCGTGAAATCCCATCTGCCTCTCGAAAGCATATTCAACGGCTAGAGGACGGGCGCGGTGCCTAGCCTTTCATGGCCGCGCGGACGTCCTTGTCTTGGAGCGTCTGGTCGAGCGTAGCCTTTGTCCGCTCGATGATGGCGTCGATGTCCGCATCCGTGCAGCAGAGCGGCGGAGCATAACCCAACACGCCCTGGGCGAAGGCGCGGATGACGAGGCCGTTGTCCCATGCGCGATCGAAAATGCGGCGCGCCGCGTCTGCTTCCGCCGGCAGGGGCGTCTTGCGTTCCTTGTCGGTCACGAGCTCGATTGCGGCCAGCATGCCGCGGCCCCTGACATCGCCGACGAGCGGATGATCCGCCAGCGCGCGAAGACCTTCCATGAGGCGGTGCCCGGCCTTGCGGCCGTTCTCGAGCAAGCCGTTTTCGTAGAGGTCGAGGCACGCGAGCCCGACGGCCGCGCTGACCGGATGCGCGGAATAGGTGTAGCCGTGTCCGACCGCCGCCTTGCCGGCGCCATCGGCAATGGTGTTGTAGACGCGGTCCGACATCAGAACGGCCCCCATCGGCACATAGCCCGACGTCAGTCCCTTAGCCGTTGTCATGAGATCCGGGACGACGTCATCCTCTTCACAGGCGAACAGCGGACCGGTTCGGCCAAAGCCAGTGATGACCTCATCGGCAACGAACAGAATGCCGTGCTCCTTGCAAACCGCGTGCATGGCCTTCAGCCAGGACGGCGGCGGAACGAGGACGCCTCCCGAGCCCTGTATCGGCTCGACATAGAAGGCGGCAACGCGATCTGCGCCCAGTTCGGCGATCTTCGCCCGCAGGGCCGCCACGGACGCATCGATGATCGCCTGCGGGTGAGGACCGACCGGATTGCGATAGGCATAGTGTGACGGGATTTTGTGCTGCCAGCTATGGGGCACCCCAAAACCCGCATGAAAGGCGGGCAGCGCCGTCAGGCCAGATCCTGCCGTTGACGATCCATGGTAGCCATACTCGAGGGAAATGAACTGGTCCTTCTGTGGCGTGCCCTTGGCGTGATAGTAGTAGCGAATGAACCGGATCGTGCTGTCGACGGCATCGGAGCCACCCAGCGTGAAATAGATGTGGTTGAGATCGCCAGGCGCCAGTTCAGCCAGCCTTGCGGCCAACCGGATAGCCGGGTCGGAGCCCAACCCGAAATAGCCCGTCGCATAAGGTAGTTCGCGGAGTTGCCTCGTCGCCGCTTCAACGATACTGTCCTGTCCGTAGCCCGCATTGACACACCACAGGCCGGCGAAGCCGTCGAGCAATTGTCGTCCCGAGAGATCGGTCAGCGTCGCGCCCTTCGCTGACTTCAGCACGCGGACGCCCGTCGCCTCATGGCTGCGATAGGATGCAACCGGGTGAATCAGATGCGCGCGATCAAGTTCAACCAGCGAGTTGCTCAACATGTCGTCCTCCAGTTCAACCGCACTTCTTGTCGGGGCCATCCCGATGTCTTCAGGCGCAACGTAAGATGACCATGGCAGCAGTTGCTCCCGGGCAGGACGGCGACGAAGGGCATTTTGACTTTCATTGCCGATCGGCGCCGCATCTTATGCCGGCATCGACTTGCACCAGGCACTGGCGCTCACGTCGGTGGGCGTCTTTTCGTGCAACTCTCTGCCATAGCTCCGATCCGATACGACACAATCTGCTCCCGGTCGCCGCGACAGCGGTGCTTTATCCGGTCGTCTGCCCGCTATGATCCCTGTCGTACCGGAACGCGGTGCGTGAGGACCGAAAAGGATCGAGCCATGGCAACTTTCAGACCCAAGTACATCACTTTCGACTGTTACGGCACGCTGACCAATTTCGACATGGCCGGCGCGGCAAGGCGTGTCTACGGCTCTCGGCTTTCTGCCGCGACGATGGCAAGTTTCATCAAGGATTTCGCGGCCTATCGCCTGGACGAGGTGCTTGGCGCGTGGAAACCGTACTTCGAGGTCGTGCATAATTCGGTAGAGCGCGCTTGCAAGCGCAACGGTATCGTATTTCGGCCGGAGGATGCCCAGCGCATCAATGAAGAGATCCACACATGGGGTCCACATCCCGACGTCCCGGCGGGTCTGGCCAAAGTTGCCAGGGAGATTCCGCTGGTCATCCTGTCGAATTCGATGAAGGATCTCATCATGTCGAACGTCGAAAAGCTCGGCGCTCCCTTCCACATGGTCATCACGGCGGAGGAAACCGGAGCCTACAAGCCGCAGATGAAGGGCTTCGAATATATGCTGGACAAGCTGGGCTGCGGGCCGGAAGACATTACCCACGTCTCCTCCTCCTTCCGCTACGATCTGATGACCGCCTACGATCTCGGCATCAAGAGCAAGGTCTGGGTGAACCGGGGTCATGAGCCCGCGAACCCGTTCTATGAATACACCGAGGTCGCTGGCATCGATGGGCTTGCCGGGGCCGTCGGCTTGGAGCCCCTTCGCAAAAGCGCGTGAGCGCAGTTCTTTCGGGATTTCTCGCCGCACTTCGAGTTCTTGGAGATTGGAGATCTGCGCTGGAAAGGAAAAAGGGGGCGGTCAGCCGCCCCCTTTTCTTGTTTCAGATACCGATCCGATGGACCGCTCAGTCCAGTCCGCCGACATGGAGCGCCTTGGTCTCGAGATATTCTTCGATCCCGAGCTGCGATCCCTCGCGTCCCAGTCCGGACTGCTTGACACCACCGAACGGCGCAACCTCAGTCGAAATCAGGCCGGTGTTCAGGCCAACCATGCCGAACTCCAGCGCTTCGGCGACACGCCAGGAACGCTTCAGGTTTTCAGTGTAGAAATACGCCGCAAGGCCGAATGGCGTACCGTTTGCGATCGCAATCGCCTCGTCCTCGGTCTCGAACCGGAAAAGCGGAGCGACCGGCCCGAAGGTCTCCTCCGAAGCGAGCAGCATCTCAGTCGTCGCGCCACCAAGCACGAGAGGCCGGGCATATTGCCGGCCTTCCGGGACCGCCTCGCTCTCCGCGATGATCTTTGCGCCCTTATCCAGGGCGTCGACCACGTGCCGCTTGATCTTCTCGATCGCGGCGCTGTTGATCATCGGCCCGATTGCGACCCCCTCTTCGGTACCGGCACCGACCTTCAATTTCGCGACCCGGCTGGCGAGCTTCTCGGCGAAGGCGTCGTAGATGCCGGATTGCACGAGAATGCGATTGCAGCAGACGCAGGTCTGTCCGCCATTGCGGAACTTCGATGCGATCGCACCTTCGACGGCACGGTCAATATCCGCATCGTCAAAGACGATGAATGGCGCGTTGCCGCCGAGCTCGAGGCTGAGCCTCTTGATGTTGTCGGCCGCGCCTTTCATCAGCAGCGCGCCGACACGCGTCGAGCCGGTGAACGAAATCTTGCGGACGGTTTCGTTGGCCATCAGCTCCGCGCCGATGTCCGCCGGCATGCCCGTCACGATGTTGATCACGCCTGCCGGAATTCCGGCCCGCTCAGCCAGAACAGCGATGGCGAGAGCCGAAAAAGGCGTAAATTCAGATGGCTTGATGACGACCGTGCACCCTGCAGCAAGCGCGGGCGCCACCTTGCGCGTGATCATCGCGTTGGGGAAATTCCAGGGCGTGATGATGCCACAGACGCCGACCGGCTCTTTCAGCACCAGAATGCGGCGATCGACGGTCGGCGCGGGGATTGTCGATCCGTTGATGCGGCGGGCCTCTTCCGCAAACCATTTGACGAAGGACGACCCATAACGGATCTCTCCAAGCGATTCAGCAAGCGGCTTGCCCTGTTCCAGCGTCAGCAGCAGGGCCAAATCGCGCTCATGAAGTCGCATGAGCTCGTACCAACGCTCCAGCAGTGCAGCACGCTCCGCGTGAGAATTGGTCTTCCAAGGCCTGAACGCAGCGGCCGCGGCGTCGATTGCCGCCTTGGTCTCGCCTCGACCCATGTCAGGGATGGTGCCAAGCACTTTCTGGCTCGCAGGATCGATGACATCAACGGTGGCTTGCGTGCTCGCATCCCGCCAATTGCCGCCGATCAGCGCTTGCTGGCGAAACAGGTCTTTGTCCTTCAATGCAATCATAGGCTTGCTCCTTGCCTTCGCCCGACCTCGCCGTCACTGCCTGGAATTGCGTTTGCGAAGCCGTTTCATGCGAGCAGTACAGGACCGCACGCCGCATTTTTCATCGAGAATGAAGTGACTGGCCGCGTTGAATCTGGTCGGAGGCGGCTTCGCAAGTCGAAAATTCTGAGGACCGCTCAACAGCGGTCCCCGCCATCGTCTCAGTCATAATGGCAGACGTAGATCTTCCGCACGGTTTCGATCGTGCGCCAGACGCCGACAAAGCCAGGCTTCATCACAAAGCTGTCGCCGGCGCGGTATCTCCTGACCTCGCCGCCTTTTTCCTCGATTTCGATGAGGCCCGAGATGATATGGCAGAACTCGAAGGTGGTGCCCTTGATGGAATGAGTCTCGCCGGGCGTTGCTTCCCAGACGCCGGTCAGCACCTTTTCGCCTTTCGAGGCGTCCTGCGCCCAGGTCTTGAAGGAAGGATTGCCAGAAATGAGCCGTTCTGGGGCAGGCAGGGCGTTCTTCGGTGCGAAATCCGGATTGGTATCGATGGTAACCAGAAGGGACATGGCATTTTCCTGTTAGTAGCCGAGTGTTCGATCGACGAGGCCGATCGGATCCAGTCCCGCACGGTGGCGCCGGATGTTCTCTATGACGGATTGTGCCGCCGTATCCGGTTGAGTCACGGACGCGATATGTGGCGTGATGATCACCTTCGGATGCGACCAGAGTGGGTCATTCTCTGGCAATGGCTCGGGATCGGTGACGTCGAGCATGGCGCCCGCGAGGTGCCCGCTGTCGAGCGCTTCGATGAGTGCACCGTGGTCGAGCTGCGGGCCGCGCCCGACATGGAGCAGCCTCGCTCCCGCCGGCAAAAGCGAGAAGAGCCTTGCATTCATGATGCCGCTCGTTTGCCGCGTCAGGGGCAGAAGACAGACCAGGATATCCGTTCCTTGCAGGAAACTGCCGAGCTGGTCCTCGCCATGGAAGCAGGTGACACCGTCGACCTCCTTCTTGCTGCGGCTCCACGCTGCGAGAGGAAATTGAAAGGGCTTCAGGCGGTCGATCGCGGCTTGCGCCAGCATCCCAAGGCCCAGGAAGCCCACGCGCCGACCGGTCGGCTGAACACTTGCAAGGGCTTGCCATAGACCCTTTCTCTGCTGCTCCCGATAGGCCAGCATCTCGCGGTGGAGCGTCAGCACGCCGAGCACGACATATTCCTGCATCATGCGTATGATGCCGCCTTCAACCATGCGCACGAGTTTGACGCGGTCGGATATGGTCTCCGGCTTGAATTGATCGACCCCGGCACCGATGGAAAACAGCACTTCCAGATTTCGAAACCGCTCGACATGATCGGGTACGGTCCAGGTCAGCAGGTAGCGTACCTTTGCCGGATCGACGCATTCACCGGAATGATAGAATTCGAGATCAGGGAGCTCGCGCGCAAAGGCCTGCCGGAAAATTGCCCCCCGAGCAGCATCGGAATTGAAAAGGAACGCCATCGATCTCAGGTCCTCGCCCGGGATGCCGGGCCTTGAGACCGGCCCGGCCGACCACTGAGGGCTGGAAGGGCGGCGCGCCCTCCAGCAAAGCCTTCAACATTCACTGGGGCTCACCCTGCCTGCTGTTGCCGGATCTCGATAGGCCGCAACCAGGAGCTTTCCCTGCTGAATCGAGTTGCGCTGGCGGCGGAACATTCCGAATACCACCTGCCAAACAGGCGAAACCTGCTGGCCTTCCGCGTTATGCTGCTGCAAAACGGGCTTGTGCAGCACGCAACAGAAGGCCGGCGAGCGCAATAGGCCACGAGCTTGTTGCCGCAAGGAACGGATGAGCTGAATGGGACGAACGGTACGCGTGAAGTCCTTTGAACTGGCGGCCAAGGACATCAACGACGTTGATGTGAAGCTCCTCCACGCCCTTTCGATCGGTGTCGGCTGGCCGCATCGACCCAAGGATTGGGAATTTTTGCGCCGCGCCGGTCATGGCATCGTCGCCGTTGATGGCATAGGGCGCGTGTTCGGCAGCGCGATGTGGTTCCCTTGCGGCCACGAATTCGCGACCATCGGCTTGGTGATCACATCGCCCCGAACCCAGGCACAAGGTACCGGCCGCTGGCTCATGGAGCAGGTTTTCGAGCGGTGTGGCGATCGGAATTTGACCCTCAACTCAACCCATGCCGCCTATCATCTGTATCTGTCGCTGGGGTTCACGAAGGAAGCCACCGTGTATCAGTGGCAAGGCGAGGTCGTCTCACCCCCTCCGCCGGTGCCGGCTCTGGCCGGTGAATTGAGCTCGCTTTCCGCTGCGGACATCGGAGAGATCGCGGCACTGGATGAGCGCGCGTTCGGAACCAACCGACAAAAGGTGCTCGCATTGCTTTCTGAAGGTGCCTCGATCTCCGTCCTGCGCCGCGGCGGGGAGGCGGTCGGTTTTTCCATGAAGCGCGAATTCGGGCGCGGTCATGTGATCGGCCCCATCATCGCCAGCAATGATTGTGACGCGATCCATCTCACCGCGGTGCATCTCAAGGATCTCGCGGGGCACTTCGTCCGCGTCGATACGCGGGAGCAGACAGGTCTGTTTGCCGACTTCCTTCAACAAAGCCGCCTCGGGATAAGCGAGACCGTCACAACGATGTCTAAGGGTCGGCGATTCCTGAACCGAAAGGAAAACGAGCCGTGGGTGTACGGGCTAGCCGGTCACGCGTTGAGCTGAGGCCATGAGGCGAAGCTCCGTGCGGGGCTGATGTCCATGGTGCCGATCGCGTCCCTCCAGAGATCGGCCATGGCCCCGGCGGCCAGCGCGTAGCCGAACGGGCGAGCACATGAGCTGGACGACAGCATCACCCTCGCCAAAAGGCTGAGTGAGGCCGGCGGCACCGCAGAGCTCAAGGTCTGGGACGGTATGTGCCATTCCTGGCAGCTCTTCGCACCGATGCCCGACGAGGGCATGGCCTCGATCGAGGAGGCTGCGAGCTTTGCGCGAATGCACCTGAAGGGGTAGGCATCGCCGCCCGGAAGTCAAAAGTCAACACATCAGGCCGCCGCTTCGACCGGCGCGCGCGCGCCGGTCATGAAGGCGACGGCATCCGACATCGTATAGGACTTGGGATCGATCACAGTGAGCCGCCGGCCGAGCCGATGGATGTGGATACGATCGGCGATCTCGAACACGTGCGGCATGTTGTGGCTGATCAGGACGACCGACAGACCTCGCCGCCTCACGTCGAGGATCAGTTCGAGCACACGACGGGATTCCTTGACCCCGAGCGCCGCAGTCGGCTCGTCCAGGATCACCACGCGCGAGCCGAAGGCCGCAGCCCTTGCCACCGCTACGCCCTGGCGCTGCCCGCCCGAGAGCGTCTCGACGCGCTGATTGATGTTCTGAACCGTCATGAGGCCAAGCTCCGTGAGCTTCTCGCGGGCGATGCGCTGCATGGCTTTGCGATCGAGCATGCGGCAGACCGTGCCGAGTGGTCCCGTACGGCGCAATTCGCGTCCGAGAAACATGTTGTCGGCGATCGACAGACTCGGAGACAGCGCCAACGTCTGATAAACCGTCTCGATGCCTGCAGCCTGCGCATCGAGAGGCGAGCGGAACGCGACGGGGGTGCCGTCAAGCCTGATCTCGCCCGCGTTGGGAACGAGCGCTCCGGAAAGCGCGCGGATCAGCGAGGATTTTCCCGCGCCGTTGTCTCCAATGACGGCGAGGATTTCACCGGGGTAGAGATCGAAATCGGCATCATCGAGCGCGGTCACACGACCATAGCGCTTGACGAGACCGCGCGCTTGCAGAACCGGCTGGGGAGTGCTGGTTTCAATGCTCATGCCGACACCTTGCGAATCCATTGATCGAGGGCCACTGCAACGATGATCAGCCAGCCGACTGCGAATTCCTGCCAGAGCACGTCGACATCCGACAGCGCCAGCCCGTTGCGGAATACGCCGACGATCAGGGCGCCGATCAGCGTGCCGATGATCGAACCACGGCCGCCGAACAGGCTGGCGCCGCCGACCACCACCGCGGTGATGCTGTCGAGATTGGCGGTCTGGCCGGCTTGCGGGCTGATCGAGCCAATGCGCCCGATCAGCGCCCAGGCGCCGAGCGCGCAGATCATGCCGGCGATCACATAGACGGCGAAGAGGATACGGCCGGTTCGGATACCGGCCAGCCGCGCCGCATCGGGATCGTCACCCACCGCATAGAGGTGACGTCCGAAGGCAGTGCGATTGAGCACGAACCAAATGAACCCAACGAGTCCCAGCATGAAAAATGAGCCGTAGGTGAAGCGCGCGCCGAAGACGTCCACCGGCGTTCCGAGTGCCTGCAGCAGCGGGGCGGCTTTCGCCACGTCCTGGGAGCGGATGGTCTCGGACGCCGAGTACCAGAGATTGAGGGCGAAGAAGATCGACCAGGTCCCGAGCGTGACGATAAAGGGAGGCAGCTTGAGGCGCGTCACCAGCACCCCGTTCATCGCCCCGCAGCCCGCGCCCACGGCAAGGCCGATCAGCAGCGCCAGCGGCGCCGCGAGCCCCATTGTGATCGCAAGCTTGCCCATGATCACGGAGCACAGCACCATGACGGCCCCGACCGACAGATCGATGCCTGCGGTGATGATGATCAGGGTCTGGGCAACCCCGATCACGCCGATGATCGTCACCTGCTGAATGATCAGCGACAGATTGAACAGCGACAGAAAGCGCGGCCCGACGATCAATCCGAACACCGCAACGCTGAGCAGGAGCACGATCGCCGGGACCGCCGTGGGATTGGCGTGGAGAAGGTGCTGCAGTTTCTGCAGCGGCGATTTCGCACGGACCTCGAATTCGGCCACGCGGTTTTCGCTCTTGTCGAGCACGAGCTCGAAAGCCTGACCACCAGGGTGGGCATTTCCGATTTCGGTCATCACCGGTTTCCTCATTGCGTACCGAGCCAGCTTCGGAGCGGACGTTTGCGGCATTCTCAGGCGCCCGCCCTCCGGGCGCCCGTCGGTGTCGGGGACGCTTTGGCGAGCCGATCAACCCCAGCACTTGTTCAATGCTGCCGCGCTGTCGATCGATGGAAGTTCGCCGGCCGGCTTGTCGGTGACGAGTTCGACGCCGGTGTTGAAGAAGTCGAGACCAGGCGACGCCTTGGGTTTGCCGCCGCCCGTGGCGTAGACCTTCACCGCCTCGACGCCCTTCGCAGCCATCAGCAACGGAAACTGCATGGAGGTGGCGCCGATCACGCCGTCCTTCACATTGCGCACGCCGGGACAGCCGCCGTCCACGGACACGATCAGCACGTCCTTGTCGCGGCCGACTGAACGCAGCGCCTCGTAAGCACCCGCAGCTGCCGGCTCGTTGATGGTGTAGACCAGCGAGATGCCCGGATCCTTCTGCAGCAGATTCTCCATCGCCTTGCGGCCGCCCTCCTCGCTGCCGAGCGTCACATCATGTCCAACGATGCGCGCATCCTTCTCGTCACCGATCTTGGCGGGATTGCCGAGATCGATGCCGAAGCCTTTGAGGAAGCCCTGATCGCGGGCGACGTCCACCGAGATCTGGTTCACGTTGAGGTCCAACAGCGCGATCTTGGCGGATGCCGCCTTGGCTCCCAGCATCTTGGCAGCCCACTGCCCGATCATCTGGCCGGCCAGGAAATTGTCGGTGGCAAAGGTTGCGTCCGCAGCATTGGCGGGATCGAGCGGGGTATCGAGAGCAATGACCACAATGCCCGCAGCGCGCGCCTTCTCGACGGCCGGCACGATGGCGCGGGAATCGTTCGGCGTGATCAGGATACCCTTGGCGCCGGCCGCGATCAGGTTCTCGATTGCTGCGACCTGGCTCTCATTGTCGCCATCGACCTTTCCGGCGAAGGAGCGCAGCTCGACGTCGTTGGATTTCGCCGCCTGTTCCGCGCCAGCCTTCATCTTCACGAAGAACGGATTCGTGTTCGTCTTGGTGATCAGGCCGACGATCGGCTTGTCGGCCGCATAAGCGCTGCCGGCGCCGAGAGTAAGCGCGAGTGCAGCGACGAGACTGATTGATTGACGCATGGTTTCTCTCCCCTGGAACACTTGTTGGCCGCGGCTGGACCGCGTTCTGACGATCCTAGAAGCATGCGAAGGCGCCTGTCAATAAATAAATCATTCCGATTTATTAATTGACAGACGCCCCAGCTGCGTTCATGTGAGGAGTGACCGCTTGGGATCGGCCATAAGACCTCGGCACAGCAAAACACGGAGCTTGGAGGCCGCGGATGGACAAAACAGGATCGGTTGCGGGGAATTCGCAGGCAGCGTCGTGGGGCGAGAGCCGCGGCACCACCCAGTCGGGCGTGAGGCTTTATAACGAGCGCCTGATCCTTTCGCTCATTCGGCGCCACCGCGGTCTTGCCAAGGTCGAGATCGCCCGCATGACCGGCCTGTCCACCCAGACCACCACGGTGATCATCAACCGGCTGGAGGCTGATGGCCTGCTACTCGCGGGCGAGCCGCAACGAGGGCGCATCGGACAACCTTCCGTTCCTTATTCGCTCAACCCGGACGGTGCCTTCGGAGTCGGTCTGATGATCGGCCGGCGCAGTTCTGACCTGGTCTTGATGGATTTCACTGCCGGAATTCGCGCCAGGCGCCGCACGATTTATTCCTTTCCCCTCCCTGAAGACATCGTCGCGTTTGTAGAACGCGAGATGCCGGGTCTGCTCAACGAACTGCCTGAATCTCAGCAACGCAGAATTAGCGGCATGGGCGTCGCGATGCCCTTCGAGTTGTGGAACTGGGAAGCGGATTTGCAAACGCCGCCGGGCCTGCTCGGGAAATGGCGGAACTTCAACGTTGCCGCCGAGCTTTCGCGCCGCTTCGCCCCGTGGCCGGTGCGCGTCTGCAACGACGCAACGTCGGCATGTGCGGCGGAACTCAACTTCGGTGCCGGGGCTGCTTATCGCGACTTCGCTTATTTCTATATCGGCGCATTCGTCGGCGGCGGCATCGCTCTCAACGGCAGCCTCTTCCCTGGCCGCAGCGGCAATGCCGGCGCGCTTGGCTCGATGCCGATCATGCGACGCGAGGAAAATGGTGCGGCAAGCCTTCAACAGCTGATCCGCACCGCCTCCATCTACCGGCTGGAGCGACGTCTGATCGCCGCGGGCCGCCAGAGCACGGATATCTGGCTGTCGCCCGACGACTGGTCGAGCTTCGATGAACCGCTGGAAGGCTGGATTGCCGAAGCTGCCCAGGCGCTGGCACAAGCGACCGCCGCATTGCTGGCGGTTATCGACTTCGAAGCCGTCATCATCGACGGGGCCTTTCCGCTCGATGTGCGTCGACGGCTCGTTGCGCGCACAAACGAATATTGGGCCGACATGGACCGTCAGGGCCTCACCGAAGCCGTGGTGGTCGAAGGCTCGATCGGGCGTGATGCGCGCGCGATTGGCGGCGCGGCCTTGCCGTTGCTCGCGGCATTCGCCCGCGACTACGACGTGCTCTTCAAGGAGTGAGCAGCATCGTGATTCTCGTTTGCGGCGAAGCGCTCATCGATCTGTTTGTGCAGGCAGCCGAGGCAACGGAAATGCCGGCCCGCGCCGTTGCCGGAGGCTCTCCGTTCAACGTCGCTGTTGGCCTGGCGCGGCTTGGCGTTCGAACGGCCTTTCTCGGTGGCATCTCGCGCGATCGATTCGGCGTGTTCCTCGCAGAGGCCCTCGCACGCGAAGGAGTCGACGATCGCTTTCTCGTCCGCACTGACCGGCTCTCCACGATATCGGTCGTGGCGACTGCCGATGACGGTCAGCCAAACTACGCGTTCCATGGCGAGGGTGCGGCGGATCGCTCGCTCCAGCCTGCGGATCTGCCCACGGCGCTGCCGGACGACATTCAAGCCCTGACCTTCGGTTCCTATTGCCTGGCGGTTGAACCGGTCGGCACCGCATATGCCGCGCTCGCCCAACGCGAGCAAGGGCGTCGCGTCATCAGCGTCGATCCGAACCTGCGTTTGAGCGTCGTTGGCAATCTGCAACGCTGGGCCGTCGCTGCGGAACGATTCTACCGGACGGCCACCATGATCAAGGCGAGTGACGAGGACATCCGCGTTGCGTGGGGCGGTCGCGTGTCAATCGCCGACGCCGCCACTTACTGGCTGAGCTGCGGGGCGCGCCTCGTGGTCGTTACCGAGGGAGCGAAGGGCGCGACCGCGTTTTCCGGCGCGGGCAGCGTGTCCGTGCCGGGTCGGCACGTCGTCGTGCGTGACACCGTCGGCGCCGGCGATACTTTCCACGCCGCCCTGCTCGCGCAACTCGCCAAGACCGGAAGGCTCCATCCTGAGGCGATCGCGGCGCTCGAACTGTCGGACATCCGCGACCTGCTCGCTTATGCGACGATCGCCGCCGCAGTCACGGTTTCGCGCAGCGGCGCCGATCTGCCGACTGCGGACGACATCACGGCGAGCCTGAATCCACATCCGAGAGGCTGACGAATGCAAGATGGCGGCATAGCATCTGTTGGAATTGAGAAGCGGGCGAGCGTGACCAGCCGCGTGATTCCGGTGGCTCCCTTTGTCCTGACCGTCTTCGGAGCGACCGGCGATCTTGCGCGCCGCAAGCTGTTACCGGCGCTGTTTCGCCGCGATTTCGCCGGCCAGCTGCCCGATGCGGCCACCATTTTCGGCGTTGCACGCGGCCCGATGCCCCGGGACGAATTCCTCGCAATGGTGCGCGCGGCGATCTTGGAGCATGTGCCGGAATCGAAAACCACCGGCCCCGTACTCGATCGCTTCCTCGCGCGCCTCAACTACATGGCCGCCGATGCAGAGGGTGAAAACGGATGGGCCGAACTCGCAGCCGCCCTGTCGCACTACGCCGAACGCGTTCAGGTCCATTATCTAGCGACTGCACCGCACCTGTTCGGACCGATCTGCGAGAGATTGGGAAGTTACGGCCTCGCAACAGGCGACTCTCGCATCGTGATCGAGAAGCCGATTGGCAAGGACGTCGAGTCCGCAATCCGGCTCAATAAGACCATCGGCGGGACATTCCCCGAGGAGCGCGTCTACCGGATCGATCACTATCTCGGCAAGGAGACCGTGCAGAATCTGATGGCGCTGCGCTTTGCCAACGCGCTGTTCGAGCCGCTGTGGAACGCCGCCCACATCGATCATGTGCAGATCACGGTCGCCGAATCCATCGGCGTGGAAGAACGTGGCGCCTACTACGACACGTCGGGCGCTCTCCGCGACATGGTGCAGAACCATCTCCTGCAACTGTTGTGCCTTGTCGCGATGGAGCCGCCATATTCGCTCGAAGCCGATGCCGTGCGCGATGAGAAGCTCAAGGTCCTGAAGTCGCTCGAGCGCATCGACGAGACGAACGCGGCAGCCTTGACCGTGCCGGGTCAATACCGCGCCGGTGCGTGTAACGGCGTCGCTGTCCCCGGCTACGCCGACGAGATCGCCAATCACCAAAGTACGACCGAGACTTTCGTGGCACTCAAGGTTGCCGTTGCGAATTGGCGCTGGACCGGCGTTCCCTTTTACCTGCGCACCGGAAAGCGGCTGCAGCATCGCTGCTCCGAAATCGTCGTGACCTTCCGCAAAGTCCCGCATTCGATCTTCGATTCGGAGTCGGGAAAGGTCTTGCAGACGCGGCTCGTGATCCGCCTGCAGCCGGACGAGGGAATCAAGCTCTGTCTCATGGTCAAGGAGCCCGGGCCGGGAGGCATGCGGTTGCGGTACACCCCGCTGGACATGAGCTTTGCGGAAGCCTTCGACGTCTCGGTGCCGGACGCCTATGAGCGGCTCTTGATGGATGTGGTCCGCGGCAACGCGACGCTGTTCATGCGCCGTGACGAGGTCGAAGCAGCGTGGCGCTGGATTGATCCGATCCGCCGGGCGTGGAGCCAGATGAACGAGCTTCCCCGGCCCTATGTCGCGGGCAGTTGGGGCCCCTCTGCCGCGGTCGCGCTGATCGAACGCGACGGCCGAACATGGGCGGAGGATGGCCCATGACCTCGGCTCGATGCACCGATGGCGTAGAGGCGAGCATTGCAGACGGATTATTCCTGAACAGGAGGCTTGTATGACGATCGATGCAAGGGTCAATGCGCGGGTCGCCGAGGTGACGGATCGCATCGCTCGCCGCAGTCACGACAGCCGTGCACGCTATCTCGACCGCATCACGGCGGCGGCCACTACGCCGGTGCGGCGGCGATTGGGATGCGCCAATCAAGCCCACGCCTTTGCGGCTTGCGGAACGCACGACAAGAAGGCGATGCAGGATGGCCGCGTTCCCAGCGTCGGAATTGTCACCGCCTACAACGACATGCTTTCGGCCCATCAGCCCTACGAGCGCTTCCCTGAGTTGATCCGTCAGAGCGCGCGCGCAGCCGGTGGTGTTGCCCAGGTCGCGGGCGGCGTCCCTGCGATGTGCGACGGCATCACGCAAGGCGAAGCGGGAATGGAGCTCTCGCTGTTTTCGCGGGACGTCATCGCCTTGTCCACCGCGGTCGCACTGTCGCATCAGACCTTCGATGCTGCGGTGTTTCTCGGCATTTGCGACAAGATCGTGCCTGGCCTCGTCATCGGCGCGCTCTCGTTCGGGCATTTGCCCGCGATATTCATTCCGTCCGGTCCGATGACTTCAGGCCTGGGCAACGATGCCAAGTCAAAGATCCGGCAGGCCTACGCCGAAGGAAAGCTCGGTCGCGAAGCTCTCTTGGAAGCTGAAGCGCAGGCCTATCATGGCGCGGGCACCTGCACTTTCTACGGCACGGCCAACACCAACCAGATGTTGATGGAAATCATGGGTCTGCATTTGCCGGGGGCATCCTTCGTGACGCCGAACACGCCCTTGCGCGATGCACTGACCCGCGCAGCCACCAAGCGGGCGCTGAACATCACCGCGCTCGGCAATCAATATACCCCGATTGGCCGCATGCTTGACGCGCGCGCTTTCGTCAACGGCATCGTCGGGCTGCATGCGACAGGTGGCTCGACCAACCTCACGCTGCATCTGGTTGCCATGGGTGCCGCGGCCGGCCTCATCCTGACATGGGACGATTTCGCCGACCTCGCGCAGGTGACCCCGCTGATCGCGCGCATCTATCCCAATGGCTCGGCAGACGTGAATCATTTTCACGCGGCCGGCGGGATGAGCATGTTGATACGGGAACTGCTGGCGGCGGGACTGCTTCACCGCGACGTCACAACCGTTTGCGGCGATGGACTGGACGCCTACCTGCAGGAGCCGGCGCTCGATGACGAGGGAGCGTTGACCTGGCATGACGGCCCCGTCGCCAGCGGCGATCCTGCCGTGCTTCGAGGCGCCGCCGAACCTTTCCAGGCAACGGGCGGCCTTCGGGTTCTGACCGGCAATCTCGGACGCGCCGTCATCAAGACATCCGCGGTCTCTGCCGAGCGCCACGTCATCGAGGCGCCTGCACGCGTATTCCATTCCCAGGAGGAGCTGCAGAAGGCTTTCGCTGCGGGCGAACTCGTGGGCGATTTTGTCGCGGTGGTCCGATTCCAGGGTCCGAAGGCCAACGGCATGCCCGAGCTGCACAAGCTGATGCCGCCTCTTGGCTCACTTCAGGATCGCGGCCTGAAGGTCGCGCTTGTGACGGATGGGCGGCTTTCAGGTGCCTCCGGCAAAGTACCTGCAGCCATCCACGTCACTCCGGAAGCAGCCGAGGGCGGCGCGATTGCACGGATTCGCGATGGCGACGTTGTTCGGCTCGACGCCGCCGCCGGCCGGCTCGAGGTGCTCGTCGATCCAGGCGACTGGGCCACACGAGTGCACGCGCAAGCGGATCTCTCGGGGGCGCATGTGGGGGTCGGCCGTGAACTCTTCGGCTTCTTCCGCGAACGGGTCAGTAGCGCTGATACCGGCGCAAGCGTCTTTGCCGGTTGAATGCGCGAGACGCGTCCGCAGCATCCCTGCTCGCGATAGGCCAGGCTCTCCGTCCCCAATGGCGTGAAAGTCGCGAGGCGCTGCCTGGTTCCCTGGCCTTCGACCGCGCCGCGACCTGCAATACGTCGCGCCAAGCTTCGATCACAGCTTCGCTCATGTTCCCCAGACCCAGGCGCCCGGTCGATCGGCGGCTCCGTGACGTTCGACTTCGCTACCTATATCCTGCATCCTGCGAACGCGTGTCGATGCAGTGAGCATGTGATGGCCAGACGCACGACGGATACGGACGCCGACGACCTGCCCCGCTATTTCGTCTGGGTCCGCGGGCTCGACGGGCCCGAGCCGCAGAAATGGATCGACATGGATTTCGGCCTCGGTGACTGGAAGCGGCCGCTGGTGCTGGCCTGGCTGGAGCTGCCGGCGGACGATCGGCGCCTGCCGCTGTCGGTGCTGGCGCGGCGATATCCGCCGCCCCGGGTGGAGACGCTTTAGCCGCGACGCATCACTTGCCCCGCGCCGCGGTCGACGCCAGGCCATAGCGGCGGCGAAAGCAGCGGTTGAAATAAGAGAGATCGTTGACCCCGCAGGCAAACGCAATGTCGCTGATGCGGCCTTCGCGAGGGGCGAGCAGATCCGCTGCCTTGCGCAGGCGCAGTTCCGTCAAGCGCGTGGTGAAGCTGGATGACGATTCAACTCAATCTCATCGCGCTTTAGTCGTCGTCATCGGGACCAAAGAGCCGGATTTGCGGGAAGCCGCCACGTGGCCGGCTGGCAGAGTCGCGTGCGTCGGAATCCTCGCGGACGTTGCGTGCCACATCATCCCAATTGGTCTGATCGCGCATACCGCGGGCATCTCGTTGCTCATAGCCGCGGACATCTCGTTGTTCATAACGGTGGCGCGCCCAGCGCTCGTGCCGTTCCGCGCGCCGTCGTTCGGATGCGGCGCGCTTCACGTCGGAATTGCTGGCCTTTGCATAGGCATTCTCAGGAGAAGACGCTGGCTCCGTGGAGGCCTGCTGCTCGACGGGTTTTGTTGTTTGCGGAGATGGTGAAGGCGTTGGCTTGGGCGGTTCAGCGCTGGCCTGACTAGTTCCGGCATCGGGTTTCGCTTCGCTCTGTGCCTGAGCCGGCGCGGCGATCATCGCGCCGAACGACTGTGATCCGGTGAGATATTGCACACGCTCCGATGGCGCACTCGTCATTGCCGGCGCGGAGGCTTCGGCGCGTTGCGCCGCCTTGGCTGTGTCGGGGCCCTGCTTGGGCGCGATCGGGTGCATGATGTTGCCGGCAACGATGCCGCCGCCGAGACCAATGGCGATGGCGGCGATGATCGATCCGGCACCGACGAAATACGCTGTCAAGGCGCGCATAGGTCCACTCCCTGTTCGGAGCGGGCAACGCCCGACGATTGCCGGATGTTCCTGATGGAACAGGTTCCCCGAGAGGGAATGTCGTGTCAGATCTGCTCGGCGACCTTCTCGAGCCCGATGACGCGGGCGAGCTTGCGCACTTCTTCCTTCTGGTCGTCACGCAACTGGAACAACAGCGGCATCGCGGCGGACTTCAACTGCTGGACCTCGTCGCAGTTCGGATCGATCTGCACGTTCGGCCCGTTGGGATTGGAGAGCTTGTTCGCAGAGATCTTGCGGACGACGTTGCGCAGCGCGGTCTCGACCGAGGGCCAGTAATATTCCTGCGACGACGACAATTTGAGGCGATCCCTGATGCCGGCGATCTGCACGTCAGAGAGCAGCGAATAGGTCTTTTGCGGCTGCGGCCTGGCGGCGACCTTCGGCTTGGCCGGGGCCTCGTGGAGCGCGCCGCTGACCTCGGCGGCAACAGGCGCTTCCAACGAGGCCACCTTGGTGTTGCCGGCCTTGGGCTCAACAGCCGTCGACTCGACAGCTTTGGACTCGACAGCTTTGGGCATCGGGAAATCGGCGGGCGTCGACGCGGCAAAGGCCTGACGCAGCGGCTCGGCGAGAACAGGCGCCCGGGACAGCTTGTCGGCCGCCACCTGAACGGGCTCGATCGCGGCCGAGGCCAGCGCCAGCGTCGGAACCAGCCGGTCCGCCTTGGCGGCGCGGTTGGCGGTGATCTGCTTCGGCGGCGGGGCCTGCGTGATCATCTCGGCACCGGCGCTGGGCACGCTGTCACGGCCGAGAATGGCGATGGTGGCGGCACCGAGGATCAGGAAGCAGGTCAGCACGGTGATGGTGATGGCTCTGGACAAACGTCTCTCCGGGAGGGCCGCTTCACGTTGTTGTCAGAGATGCCCAGCAAAAAGGAACGAATTAAGGCTTGAGTGTGCCTTTGCGGCGACAATCACCATGCCTGCGTCGACAATCCAGACGACCAAGAAAGATCAGGCAGCCAGCGCCAGATCATAGGCGTCCTGGATGTCGGCGACGATCTCCGAGGCCTCCCAGACGGCGCGCGGCTCGACGGACTGCAGCGTCACCGTCCAATTGCCGCCCCGGCGGGTCCGGGGGACGCTGACGATGTCGAAGCGGACATTGCGGCACAGCGGGTGGCGGGCCAGCGCATGGGCGACGCGGACGCGGATTTCGTCCAGCGTTGCTGAGGTCTTGCTGTTGAGAAAATCGAAGTCCATCGCCTGTCCCTCTCGGTCCTGATTGGCGGCCGTGAGGGGATTCTTGGCGAGCGATGGTTAATCTCCCGTTAAGAGCCGGCTTGCGGAGCCATGCGAGATTAACCGAACCAGGGCACAGAAAATTACCGCTCGCGAGCCTCGCAGTATTCCTTGACCGTCCGCGCCACGAGCTCGTCGACCGCCAGCACGCCGGTGACGCCTGAAGTCGAATGCCCGCCGCTCCAGATGTCGCGCCAACGCTGCGGCCGGTTCTCACGCGCACCGACGTCGATCTCCTTTTCGATGTCGATGGCGCCGCGAGCCGGCAGATCGTCAGGATCAAGCCCGGCCGCCACGATCGACGGCGTCAGCATGCTGGTCTTCAGGCCCGTGAACGCGGTGGTGAGCAGGATGTCGTCGGCGGTGCTGTCGACCAGCATCTGCTTGTGGCGCTCGTCCGCCATGCTCTCGTACGTCGCGATGAATTTCGTGCCCATGTAGCCGAGATCGCAGCCGAGCACTTTGGCCGCATGCAGCGCGCGGCCGTCGCTGATGCCGCCGGCGAGCACGATGATGCCGTCGTAGAACGCACGCACCGCGCGGACGAAGGCAAACGGATTGAGCCAGCCGGTCTGCCCACCAGCGCCGGCGGTAAGCAGCACAAGCCCGTCGGCGCCTGCCGCTGCCGCGCGTTCGGCATGGCGGATGGAAGCAACATCCGCCAGCACCAGCGCGCCCGCTTCATGCAGCGGCTTCAACACCGGCGCGGGCGAGCCGACCGACGTGATGACGATTTCGGGCCGGTGATCGAGCAGCACGGCAAGATCCTGCTCCAGCCGCGCATTGGAGCGATGCACGATCAAATTCGGGCAGAGCGGCGCGGCCTTGCGGCCGGTCTGATCTTCGTGCTGCCGCAACCGCGTTGCGATCTCGGTGAGCCACCCGTCAAGCTGTTCCGTAGTGCGGCAATTGACGGTGGGAAAACTGCCGATCACGCCGTTGCGGCAAGCCGCAACCATGAGCTCGACGCCTGATACCAGAAACATCGGCGCCGCGATCAGCGGCAAGGTCAGACGATCGCGAATATGTTGCAGTCGATCGGATGCCACCCAAGCCTCCCTCTCTGTGCTAGCGTCCTCGACAACATTGGCACGCGAGAAGCCGATGACAAAGCAACGAGGAAACATATGTCCGATCCGCTCCACGCATCGTCCCCGACTTGTGCGCAGACGCTACGGGCGCTGGCGCGCTATCCCGGCCGCACCGCATTCGCATGGCCCGGCGGCTCGCTCAGCTATGAGGGTACGCTCGATCTGATCGGACGCATCCAGGGCGTGTTCATGCGACTTGGCTTGCAGCCCGACGCGCGCGTCGCCTTTCTCACTGCGAACCGCGCCGACACCTGGTGTGCCGGTGTCGCGGCGCAATTGTCGCGATGCTGCACCACCTGGCTGCATCCGCTGGGATCAGAGAGCGACCAGCTGTTCCAGCTCGAAGACTCCGAGGCCGAGGTCCTGGTGGTCGATGTGGCTGCCTTCCGCGATCGCGGCGGCGAGCTCGCCGCGAAGGCGACGCTGCTCAAGGCTGTCTTCACGATGGGGCCGGCCGATTACGGCGTCGATCTGCTGGCGGCGATCGAGAGCGCGGGTCATGCCAGCGCGCGATGCCTGGCTGGTCTCGACGATCTCTCCACGCTGAACTACACCGGCGGCACCACGGGCAAGTCCAAGGGCGCGCTGCGCTACCACCGCGAGAATGCCGGCGCCGCCGGCGCGATCCTCGCCGACTTCGAAATCCCCGACGCCCCGCGCTATCTCACGGTCGCGCCGATCAGCCACGTCGCGGGCACAAAGGTGCTGCCGACACTGATGCGCGGCGGCACCGTGCACATGCTCAGGGGTTTCGATCCCGAAGCCGTGCTGGCGACGATCGCCCGCGAGCGCATCAATTTCACGCTGTTCGTGCCAACCATGATTTATGTGCTGCTCGACCATCCCGCGCTCGGCAAGACCGATCTCTCCTCGCTCGATCTCGTGCTTTACGGCGCCTCCGCGATGTCGCCGAGCCGGTTGGTGGAAGGCATCGAGCGCATCGGCCCGGTGTTCTCGCAGCTCTATGGCCAGACCGAATGCTATCCGGTCTCGGTGCTGCGCAAACAGGATCACGACGCCAAGACGCCAGAGCTGTTCCTGTCCTGCGGTTTCCCGATCGCGGCCTGCGAGGTCAGGATTCTCGACGACAACGACCAGGAGGTGAAGACGGGCGACCCCGGCGAGATCTGCGTGCGCGCGCCGCATGTCATGGCGAAATACTGGAAGCGGCCGGACATAACCGCCGAAACGTTGAAGAACGGCTGGGTCCATACCGGTGACATCGCGCGCCAGGACGAACGCGGATACATGTTCATCCTCGACCGCAAGAAGGACATGATCGTCAGCGGCGGCTTCAACATCTTTCCGCGCGAGGTCGAGGACGTGCTGTCGCAACATGCAGATGTCGCTATGGTCGCGGTCGTCGGAATCCCCGACGAGAAATGGGGCGAGGCCGTCACGGCCGTCGTCGTGCCGCGCGAGGGTACGAAGCCCGATCCGGACGAGCTGATCAATATGGTACGGACGCGAAAGGGCTCCGCACATGCGCCAAAGCAGATCCAGTTCGTCAAGCAGCTGCCGATGACCGGTGTCGGCAAGATCGACAAGAAGGTGCTGCGCGCTGGCTTCTGGAGCGGCCGGGACCGGATGGTCGGGTAATCTCCCTGATTGCAGCACCGGGTGCGGGCCACACGCATCGCGCGAACCCTCCGGGACAATCAGCGTTTTCACCCGGGATATTACGGTGTCGTTGTGGCGCCGGCACCACAATGCGCAACCGAGTGTGCGTCCGTGCGCCCCGCCCGATTGCCGGCGAATCAGGGAATCAACTACACCGCTTGTGGGGCTGGGGAAGCGGAGTGGGACATGAGAGTCGCTTCCCTGGAAAGTGCAGTCGCCGCGGTCACGTTGATCACGGCTATCATCGTGGTGCTGTGGGAGATCAAGATCTTCTACGGATTATGAACTGGCAGGATGGTCAGCATCCCTTCCGCGGCGGCGGAAGCTGCCGTTCAGTCGGCCCAGGCGGCCATGACGTCGCCCATCACGCTCACCGCTTCTCGATCCCAGACTTCACCACACAACCGGTGTCATCGCCCGGCTTGACCGGGCGATCCAGTACTCCGAGACAGTCGTTATTGAATCGATAGGCCGCGGCGTACTGGATGCCCCGCCTTCGCGGGGCATGACAGAGAGAGTAAGGCGCCCTCACCGCTTCTCGATCACCAGGCTCTGCACGGCGCGGCCGAAATAGCCCTGCCGATCAGCCAAGCGTGACATCGCGAGCCCCGCGCCGTCAGGGCCGACCCAGGATTCACCATCGAGCAAAATCCAGTCGCCGACCGGCAGACGCGCGAGGCTCACGGTGAGGTCGGCGTTGATATAGGTCCAGGCGCGAAAGTCGAGCGTCGAGGCGGTGCCGTTGGAGAAATCGGCGGCGACCACGGCGCGCATGGCCTGCGAGACCGCCTCACCTTCAACCAGCGGATGGTCGAGCCGAAACCAGATCGCGCCGGCGCCGGCCTGGCCGAAGCGGCCGCGCGCCGCGCGCATCGAGACCATGCCCGCGAACGGACTGGTGGCGCCGTGGCCGTCCTCGACCAGCGAATCCTCGGGCGACGGAAGCGCGACCGGCGGATCCCTGACGTCATCAGGCAGCGGCTGAGACTGCTGCTTGATCTTGAGCACGGTGGCGCCGACGACCTGCACGCCGTCGGCGAGCAGCTTGATCCCGCAGAGCTGGATCTTGCGGCCCTCGCGCAAGATGTCCGTCTCGATCGTGAGTGGCGCGACCGGCACCGGGCGCATCAGGTCGATGCTGACACGCGCGATGTTCATCGGCACGGGCGTCGGAATGCGCTCCGCCGCCCATGTCACCAGCGCAGATGGCGCCGAGCCGTGCTGCATGCGCCGATCCCATGGCCCCGCGGCATTGGGGCTGGTGACGACGCTGTTGCCGTCGACGCTGTAGATGGCGCTCATGCTTTCACTCGATTTCGGCGGCGTTCCCCGGACGCTGCGCAGCGCGCAAGCGGTGCGCTGCAGATCCGGGGTCCAGTCGTTGCGGCGGGTCCCGGCTCTGCGCAGCAGCGTTGCACGCTGCAGCGGGTCCGGGACACGAGAGAGCTAGAGCGGCGGATCGATCGCTTCCTCATATTCCTTCTTGAAGCGCGCGATCAGATCGGCGGCGGGGACGATGCCCTCGACGCTGCCGATGCCCTGGCCCGAGCCCCAGATCTCTTTCCAGGCCTTCGGCTTGGGGCGTTCGCCTGATGCATCGGTGCCGAAGTTCATCTTCGACGGATCCGATGTCGGCAGGTTCTCCGGATCCATCCCGGCTGCGAGGATCGACGGTTTCAAATAATTGCCGTGCACGCCGGTGAAGAGGTTGGAATAGACAATGTCGTCGGCCGTCGAGCCCGCGATCATCTCCTTGTACTTCTCGACCGCGTTGGCTTCCTTGGTCGCGATGAAGGCCGAGCCGATATAGGCGAAGTCGGCACCGAGGATGCGCGCGGCGCGGATCGCCTTGCCGTTGCCGATGGCGCCCGACAGCGCGATCGGGCCGTCGAACCACTTGCGGGTTTCGGCGACGAAGGCGAGCGGCGAAATGGTGCCGGCGTGACCGCCGGCACCGGCCGCGACCAGGATCAGGCCGTCGGCGCCCTTCTCGATCGCCTTGTGGGCGAATTTCTGGTTGATCACGTCGTGGAAGACGATGCCGCCCCAGCCGTGAACGGCCTGGTTCAGCTCCTCGCGCGCGCCGAGCGAGGAGATGATCATCGGCACCTTGTACTTGGCGCAGAGCTGCATGTCGTGGTCGAGCCGGTTGTTCGACTTGTGCACGATCTGGTTGACCGCGAACGGCGCCGACGGCTTGTCGGGATGGGCGCGGTCATGGGCCGCGAGCTCTTCGGTGATCCGCGCCAGCCATTCCTCGAGCAGTTCCGGCGGGCGCGCGTTCAGCGACGGAAACGAGCCGACCACGCCCGCCTTGCACTGCGCGATCACGAGATCGGGCACCGAGATGATGAAGAGCGGCGAACCGATCACGGGGATCGACAGGCGCCCCTTGAACAGAGCAGGCATGGACATGGTGCAACAATCCTTTGCTGGCGGACGCATTGAAGGTTGGGGGCCATACCAACAAGGCAATCTTTCCACTGTCAAGTATTGCGTTGTGACGCCGCGGCGGACGCCCTTACCGCAATTCCAACGCGCGGAATTCCGAGGCGCTCCGTCATTGCGGGCCAACGGGTCCGCGCGAAGCGCGGCCCGATGACAGGCTCCGCGAAGCAACCCAGACGGTCACCCCGGAAAGACCCTGGATTGCGCGTCGCAAGGGCTCCTCGCAATGACGTGGCGAGAGCGGTGGCTCCCCACCTACCCGATCAAATCCGGATTGATCAGGCGCTCGAAGGAGAACATCTCGTCCCATTTCTCCTGCGTCAGCAGCTTGCGTTCGATCACCACGATCTGGTGCAGCGACTTGCCGCTCTTGTAGCCCTCGCGTGCGATCTCGGCGCATTGCTTGTAGCCGAGCAGCGGCTTCAGCACGGTGACGATGCCGAGCGAGTTCAGCACCATGTTGCGGGTGTGGTCCTCGTTGGCGGTGATGCCGACGACGCAATTCTCGCGCAGGCTGTTGACCGCGCGCTCCATGGTGCGGATCGAGAAGAACAACGCGAACGAGATCACCGGCTCCATCACGTTGAGCTGGAGCTGGCCGGCGCTCGCCGCCAGTGTCACCGTGGTGTCGAGGCCGATGACGAGGAAGCTCGTCTGGTTGACGACCTCGGGGATGACAGGATTGACCTTGCCCGGCATGATCGATGAGCCCGGCTGGAGCTGCGGCAAATTGATCTCGTTGAAGCCGGCACGCGGACCGGAGGCCAGCAGGCGGATATCGTTGCAGATTTTCGTCAGCTTGCTCGCGGTGCGCTTCAGCACGCCGGACAGCTGCACATAGGCGCCGGTGTCCGACGTCGCCTCCACGAGATCGCCGGCAAGAATGAAGTCGACGCCGGTGAGTGCGCTCAGGTGCCGAACCGCGAGCTTGGGATAGCCGACCGCGGCAGTGACAGAGGTGCCGATCGCGGTGGCGCCGAGATTGATCTCGCGCAGCAGCGCGCGCGCTTCCGAGATGCGGTCGACCTCCTCGCCGATCGTGGTGCCCCATCCCCTGAATTCGGCGCCGAGCGACATCGGCACCGCATCCTGCAAATGCGTGCGCCCCATCTTCAGCACGCGATCGAATTCGCGGCCCTTGGCGAAGAACGCCTCCTGAAGCTGGCGCAGCGCCGTCATGTAGCTCTCGAGCCGCAGGATCAGCGCCAGCCGAAACGCGGTCGGATAGGTGTCGTTGGTCGACTGGCCGTAATTGACGTGGTCGTTCGGGCTGACGTGCTGGTAGTCGCCCTTGACGAAGCCGAGTGATTCCAGCGCGAGATTGGCGATCACCTCGTTGGCATTCATGTTGGTCGAGGTGCCGGCGCCGCCCTGGATGAAATCGGTGACGAACTGGTCCATCATGTCGCCGGCGATGACGCGGTCGCAGCCGAGGATGATGGCATCGGCGACCTTGGCGTCGATCGCGCCCAGGTCGCGGTTGGCCATCGCAGCGGCCTTCTTCACGTAACCGAGCGCCTTCACGAAGTAAGGCTCCTGGTTCATCGGAATGCCGGTGATGTGGAAGTTCTCCTTACCCCGGATGGTCTGGACGCCGTAGTAGATGTCGTCGGCGATCTCACGCTGTCCGAGGAAGTCCTGCTCCGTGCGACTCATGGGCGCTCCTTGCTGCTCGCGCGACGTCCCTAGTTCTGGCACAGCGCGCTGGTGACGACGGTATCGGTGCGGCAATCATCCGGTTTGCGTTGCCTGCCCGGAATGAGAACTTTGGCCGAGCACTTCTCGGCAGCGTCGGTGTTCAGACTCTTGCCTTCCCTGTAGCCCTTGCTCTGGCAGAGCTGGTCGGCGGCGGGCTTGCAGTCGGGCGCGCCATTGGACGAAACCGGACACGCCGCCCGGCCCGACACCATGGTGGCCGGCCGCGCCAGGCGCGACAGATCGTTGATGGTCTCGCCGGGGCTTTTGATGGGCGGCAGGATCGAGGGCAGCTTGTCGAACAGCTTGCCCATTTCGTTGAACAGCCCGGGGTTTTCCTCCCGCGCGGGCGGGGCCGAGGGAGCGGGCGTCGAGGACGGCGCCGCGGCCAGCGGTCCCTGCTCCTGCAAGCCAAGCGACGGCGGCGCGGATTGCGCCCATCCGGTCCCGCCGACAGCAAGCAACAGCAGCACTGCTGACGTCAGCGTCCCGAGCCGCACCACCGGATTGCCGGATCGAACCATCATGCAGGCAACCGTAGCCGAAGCCGGCGCAGCGGCAAAGCCGCCGTGGATCCAAATCCTAGATCAGCTTGATCGCCACCACGAAGCCGAGCACCAGCACGGCAGCGCCCAGCGCGACCCACAGGCCGAGATGCTTCTCGATGCGCTCGCGGATCCAGTCGCCATAGCGGTTGAGCAGGATCGCCACGATGAAGAAGCGTCCGCCGCGCGCGACGATCGAGCACAGGATGAAAAGGACGAGATTGTAGCCGGCAAAGCCCGAGGTGATGGTGACGAGCTTGTAGGGGATCGGCGTCAGTCCCTTGAGCAGGATGATGACCGCGCCCCACTGGGCGTAGGAGGCACGAAAGGCATCGACCTTGTCGCCGAGGCCGTAGACCTGGATCAGCCAGTGGCCGACCGAGTCGAACAGCAGCGCGCCGATGGCATAGCCCAAAAGGCCGCCCAGCACCGACGTCGCCGTGCAGATCGCCGCATAGACCCAGGCACGCTGCGGGCGCGCCAGGGACATCGGGATCAGCATCACATCCGGGGGAACGGGAAAGAACGAGCTTTCGGCGAAAGCCACGGCCCCCATGATCCAGAGCGCGTAGGGCTTGTGGGCGGCGTCGATGCACCAATCATAGATACGTTTCAGCATGGCGCCGCGATGAAGCACCATGGGACGGATTTGTCCATCGTGAGTTTTGTGATGATTTAGTGCCGTTTCCGTGCCGAACGGCCCTCGAGCGCGACGATCGGACGCCGGGGCGAGGTACGGGGTGAGGCGACCTTAGGCAACTTCATCGACGATTTCGGCAGCTTTTCGGCAATGCCGAGCATGTCTTCCCGTCGCGACATTTCACGCCAGACATCTTCGGGGCGGACGCCGGCGGAAGCCCAGAGCACGGTGAGGTTGTAGAGCAGGTCGGCGCTTTCCCGGATCACCGCTTCGGTGTCGCCGTTGACCGCATCGATCACGACCTCGATGGCCTCTTCGGCCAGCTTCTTCGCCATTTTAGAGGAGCCGCGCTGAAACAGCCGCGCGGTACGCGAGATTGCGGGATCAAGGTCCCTGGCCGCGAGCACAGCCAGATATAGCCGCTCAAGCGAATCACTCATGCAGGCAAAATTACTCTAAACAAATGGTCGACGCGTTAACGCTTGACAATAAAGGCAAAAAGGCCGGCGCGACAAGCGCGCCGGCCTGTTCGTCGATGGCTTATGGCCGAACGGTTAATTGCAACCCCACCCGGAATAGCCGTGGGCGCAGACCTTGTCGTAACCGCCATAGCGCTCCTGATAGCCCGAGCCATAGTAATAGGGGCCATAGCCGGGGCCGCCATAGTAGACCGGGCCGCTGTCGTAGTAGTAACCCGGACCCGCATCATAGGCGTAGGCGTCACGGGTCGCTGCGATCGCAAGGCCGGTGCCGATGGCGCCGGCGATGGCCGCGCCAGCGAAGGCCGCACCGCCACCACCATGCCAATGGCGGCCGCCTGCGAACGATGCGGTGGGGGCGACGGCGGTCAGCGCGAGCACCGCCGCGGTGGCCAGAACGGCCTTGCGGCCAGCAAATTTCGCAAATCGGTCGAACATGATTTGGACCCTCCTTGGGACCTCTGGGGTGCCTCGAGACAGGCTCATGTCCTTCAAACACCCGCATCCCATCTTGGGTTCCCCACCCCCAACACAAGCTGAATGGGGTTGCGTGAACATGACGCAACCGCCGCTCATCTCCTGTTCAGGTTGAAGGATGCGCCCCCCCCCCGCACAGGCTCGGCCACGCCAGACATTGGCTCGAGACATTGGCTAAAGACGCCCAAAGCTTCGCTGTATCTCGCTGACGATCCCTGCTTAAAATGCAATCGCATCGTCACATCGCCTGTCCCGGTCAGCGCCGCCTCATGTCCATCTTCAGCCTCTATACCCGCGTTCTCGAGTTGCTCGGCAAGGAGGCGCGGCTGGGCTGGTTGCTGGCCTTCGCAAATCTTCTGCTCGCCGCCTCGCAATTCGCCGAGCCGGTGCTGTTCGGGCGCATCGTCGACGTGCTCTCCGGCAAGACGGTGCAGGGGTCGAATTCCGCATGGCCGTTCCTGACGGCCTGGGTGGCGTTCGGGCTGTTCACAATTGCCTGCAGCGCGCTCGTTGCTCTGCAGGCGGACCGGCTTTCCCACCGCCAGCGTCAGGCGGTGCTGACGAGCTATTTCGAGCACATCCTGCAGCTGCCGCTGACGTTCCATTCCGGCACCCATTCGGGCCGGTTGATGAAGGTGATGCTCAACGGAACCGACGCGCTGTGGCGGCTCTGGCTCGGCTTTTTCCGCGAGCATTTTGCCGCGATCCTCTCGGTCGTGGTGCTGCTGCCGTTGTCGCTGTATCTGAACTGGCGGCTCGCGATCCTTCTGTTCGTGCTGTGCATCGTCTTCACGGCGTTGACGACCTTCGTCGTGCGCAGGACCTTCGGCATGCAGATGGCGGTCGAGGAGCAGTACAGCGAACTCTCCGCGCGCGCCTCCGACGCGCTCGGCAACGTCGCGCTGGTGCAGAGCTTCGTGCGCGTCGAATCCGAGGTGCAGGGACTGCGTTCGGTTGCCGACCAGCTGCTTGCGGCGCAAATGCCGGTGCTGTCCTGGTGGGCGCTCGTCACCGTGATCACGCGCGCCTCCACCACCATCACCGTGCTCGCGATCTTCACGCTCGGCATCGCACTCCATGACCAGGGCCTCACCTCGGTCGGCGAGATCGTGATGTTCGTGAGCTTCGCGACGCTGCTGATCCAGAAGCTCGAGCAGGTGGTGAGCTTCATCAACAACGTGTTCATGGAAGCCCCGCGCCTGCGCGAGTTCTTTGGCGTGCTCGATGCGGTGCCGGCAGTCCACGACCGGCATGACGCGATCGATGCGGGCAGGCTGTCGGGTCTCGTCGAGTTCAACGACGTCACCTTCTCCTATGACGGCAAGCGGCCGGCGGTCGAGGACCTGTCCTTCACGGCACTGCCCGGCCAGACCATCGCGCTGGTGGGCCCGACGGGCGCCGGCAAGTCGACCGCGATCGCGCTGCTGCATCGCGCCTTCGATCCGCAATCCGGCTTCATCAGGATCGACGGCATGGACGTGCGCGGCGTCACGCTGACATCGCTGCGCCGGAACATCGGCGTCGTGTTTCAGGAAGCGCTCCTGTTCAACCGTTCGATCGCGGAGAATCTGCGCGTCGGCAAGCCGGATGCGACCGAAGCCGAGATGCGCAAGGCTGCGGAGCGCGCGCAGGCGCTCGATTTCATCGAGCGCAGCGGCGGCTTCGAGACCAATGCCGGCGAGCGCGGCCGCATGCTGTCCGGCGGCGAACGGCAGCGGCTGTCGATCGCGCGCGCGCTGCTGAAGGATCCACCGATCCTGATCCTGGACGAGGCCACCAGCGCGCTCGACGCGGTCACCGAGACCAAGGTGAACGCCGCTCTCGATGAAGTGATGAAGGGCCGCACCACCTTCGTGATCGCGCACCGCCTCTCGACCATTCGCAATGCCACGCGGATCCTGGTGTTCGAGAACGGACGCGTGATCGAAAGCGGAACTTTCGATGAACTCGTGGCCAAGGGCGGCCATTTTGCCGAGCTCGCCAAGGCTCAGTTCATGGTGCAGGAACGGGAACAAACACAGGTCCAGGCAAACGCAGGGCGTGGCGCGAGTGCGGCCGAGGCCGCGACTTCTGCCGCCAAGTCCTCCTGACCAAGTCCCCTCGACAAGTCCCCGCAGCACCGTCGAAATTCAGCCCATTTCATTGCGGAATACCAGGCGGAAGCCCTATTCTCGACGCACCAGCCGGTATAGGTTTGCGACCGCCGCAAGCGGCGGAGCTGGATTTCAGAACCGTACATCAGACGAGAACCGTCCATATCAGGCGGATCTCCCAGGACCGGAATCGGATAGTGCACGCCTTTCGCCCGCTGCTTCGCAAGTCCCTGTTCAACCTGTTCGCTGCAGCGCTCGCCATCGGTGCGCTCGTCCTGCCGCGCCTCGCCAATGCCGAAGCGCTGCTGCTGATCGAAGCCGACAGCGGCAAGGTGCTGCAAGCCGAGAACGCGACCGTTCCCTGGTATCCGGCCTCCGTCACCAAGATCATGACCGCCTATGTGACGCTGAAAGCGGTGAAGGACGGCAAGATCACGCTCGATACGCTGCTGACGGTGTCGCCGATGGCCGCCTCGCAGTCACCCTCGAAGATGGGCCTGCGTCCGGGAACACAGGTCACCGTCGACAACGCGCTGAAGATGATGATGGTCAAGTCGGCGAACGACATGGCCGTGGTGCTCGCGGAGGGCGTCGGCGGTTCGATCGACGGCTTCGCCGACATGATGAACGACAACGCGAAGCGATTGGGCATGACGCAGACCAACTACGTCAATCCCAACGGCCTGCCCGCAGACGGGCACGTCACCTCGGCGCGCGATCTCGGCATTCTCGCGCGCTCGTTCCTGCGCGACCTGCCGGAATACGAGTCCTACGTGCACATCCCGGCGATCCGCTTCGGCAAGCGCATCACGCCGAATTTCAACAAGCTGATCGGCCGCTATCCCGGCGCCGACGGTTTCAAGACCGGCTTCATCTGCGCCTCGGGCTATAATCTCGTGGCATCGGCCACCCGCAACGGCCGCCGCCTGATCGCGGTGGTGCTCGGCGCCAATTCCGGCACGGCGCGCGCGGTGAAGGCGGCGCAGCTGCTCGAGCGCGGCTTCAGCCAGGATAATCTGTCGTGGCTGCGTCCTTCGCTCGGCACGGTCGAAAACCTCGTGCCGGTCGACGCCTCTCCGCCGAACCTGCGCGAGGAAATGTGCGGCGGTCATCGCAAGCATCCGGCCAGCGACGACGACGATGCGTTGATCGCGACCAATGGCGCGACGGGCGGCCCGGCCTCCGCAACCGGCGGCGCAGCCCAGGTGACGTTCTTCACCGCAGGCCTCCAGCCCCCTTTGATGAAGGCCTCCGAGCTGATGGCTTCAGCACCTGCGGCCGCAGAGCCCGTGGTGGTGTACACCGGCCCGACTCGCACCGGCGCGGCCCTGGTCGCGGCGGTCGCAGCCGACACCGACCAGCAGAGCCCGCCGAAGGCGCGTGGCAAGAAGTCGCGCGTCGCCAAGAAGCCTGACGCCGGCAGCGATTCCAAGGCAGATGCCAAGAGTGAAGCGAAGACGGCAGCTGCAAAACCGGCGGCGACCAAGCCGGATGTGGCTGCCAAGAGCGATGCCAAGGCCGACACCAAGACCGCGGCAAAGCCGGCGGCAAGCAAGCATGCCGCGGCCAAGTCTATGGACAAACCTGCAGCGAGCAGCGATCAGGCTGCCGCCAAGCCGGCCAAGCCGAAGGCGGCCACGAAGCCGAAGCCTGCGCCCAACAACAGCTAGGTTAACGCGGCCGGCGCGGTAGCTGCGACCGCACTTCGCACCTGCGGCAGCGATTTGCGACCATTCCGGTAGCCACTCTCCAGCCTTTGCCCTAAGCCTCGGCCTCCAAGCCTGGACCGCTTGCCAGCCGTTCCCGCAGGCTCGATACTGCGGCAATGAGGCAAGCCCGAGACACAACGGGCTCTGATGCAAGAGAGGGGAGTTTCCATGGAGCGCATCTGGCTCAAGCAATATCCGCCCGGCGTGCCCGCCGATGTCGAGCCGACGCAATACGCATCGCTGGTCGACCTGCTTGAGGAGAGCTTTGCGAAATTCGCCGACCGCAAGGCGTTCATCTGCATGGACAAGGCGATCACCTATCGCGACCTCGACCAGATGTCGCTGGCGCTCGCGGCTTACCTGCAGGGTCGCGGCCTGCAGCGCGGCGCTCGCGTCGCAATCATGATGCCGAACGTGCTGCAATATCCCATCGCCACCGCCGCGGTGCTGCGCGCCGGATTTGCCGTGGTCAACGTCAACCCGCTCTACACCCCGCGCGAGCTGGAGCATCAGCTCAAGGATTCCGGCGCCGAAGCCGTCATCGTGCTGGAGAACTTCGCGCATACCGTCGAGCAGGTGGTCGCGAGGACGGCGGTCAAGCACGTCATCGTCGCCAGCATGGGCGATCTGCTCGGCTTCAAGGGCATGATCGTCAATCTCGTCGTCCGCCGCGTGAAGAAGATGGTGCCGGCCTGGTCACTGCCGGCCTCGGTGTCGTTCAACGACGCGCTCTCGGCCGGACGTGGCCAGACCTTCAACAAGCCGAAATTGTCGCCCGGCGACGTCGCCTTCCTGCAATATACCGGCGGCACCACCGGGGTCTCAAAGGGCGCCACGCTGCTCCATCGCAACATCGTCGCCAACGTCTTGCAGAACGATGCCTGGCTGCAGCCGGCGCTCAATGCGCCGCCGCATGTCGAGCAGCTCATGATCGTCTGCGCGCTGCCGCTCTATCACATCTTCGCGCTGACGGCCTGCTACCTGCTCGCGGTGCGCGCCGGCGGCTGCAATCTGTTGATCCCGAACCCGCGCGACATCGCAGGTTTCGTCAAGGAGCTGGCGAAGTACCAGGTCAACAGCTTCCCGGCAGTGAACACGCTCTACAACGGGCTGATGCATCACCCCGACTTCAAGAAGCTCGACTTCTCCAAGCTGAAGATCTCCAACGGCGGCGGCATGGCGGTGCAGCGCCCCGTGGCCGATCAATGGAAAGCGATCACCGGCTGCTTCATCGCCGAAGGCTACGGCCTGTCGGAGACCTCGCCGACGTTGACCTGCAACCCGGCGACGGCAACGGAGTTCACAGGCACGATCGGCATTCCCGTGCCTTCGACCTGGATCTCGATCCGCGACGACGATGGCAACGAGCTGCCGCTCGGCCAGGCCGGCGAGATCTGCGCCAAGGGCCCGCAGGTGATGTCGGGCTACTGGAACAGGCCGGAAGAGACCGCGAAGGTGATGACGGCCGACGGTTATTTCCGCACCGGCGACATCGGCATCATGGACGAGAAGGGCTACACCAAGATCGTGGATCGCAAGAAGGACATGATCCTGGTCTCCGGCTTCAACGTCTATCCGAACGAGATCGAGGAAGTGATCGCGAGCCATCCAGGCGTGCTGGAATGCGCCGTCATCGGCATTCCCGACCCCAAGTCGGGCGAAGCCGTGAAGGCCTTCGTGGTCAAGAAGGACCCGAACCTCACGGCTGAATCCGTGATCAAATTCTGCCACGAGCAGCTGACCGGCTACAAGGTGCCCAAGCACATCGAATTCCGCAGCGATCTGCCCAAGACCAATGTCGGCAAGATCCTGCGCCGCGAGCTGCGCGACGAGAAGAAGGCCCAGGCGGCGTAACGCTGCCTCTCTCCCGGAAACGGCGCGCGGCTGCGCGCCGTTCCGTCATTGTGGCCGACACGGAGCAATTCAGGAATGTATCTGCGGAGGCAGTCTGGATTGCCTCGTCGCCAGCGCAGAATTGCTCGGCAAGTTTGTCGCGGGCTGCTCGCAATCACGAGAAAAAGGCCCCGCGGCCTCATCGCAGCTGTTTGAAGCCGTTTCCCTCCGGCGGTAAAATGCTCTAGAACAGCCCCGGCCCCTTCCATGGAGAAACGACGATGGCGATCCAGACTGGCGACAAGCTGCCCGAGGCGAAATTCCGCGTGATGACGGCGGAAGGCCCGCAGGTGAAGACCACCGACGATATCTTCAAGGGCAAGAAAGTGGCGCTGTTCGCGGTGCCCGGCGCCTACACCGGCACCTGCCACAAGATGCACCTGCCGAGCATCTTCCTCAACGCCTATGCCATGAAGGACAAGGGCGTCGACACCATCGCGATCGTCTCCGTCAACGATGCCTTCGTCATGAATGCCTGGAAGCGCGACACCGACCAGCGCGACGAGGCGATCTTCCTCGCCGACGGCAATGCCGACTTCGCCAAGGCGATCGGCATGGAGCTCGACGCCTCCGGCAACGGCCTCGGCATCCGCTCCAAGCGCTATTCGATGCTGGTCGAGGACGGCGTGGTCAAGAAGCTGAATGTCGAGGCGATGCCCGGCAAGGTCGAGGTGTCGGGCGGCGATACGCTGCTGGGGCAGCTCTGAGATCAACGTCATTCCGGGGCGCCTCGAAGAGGCGAACCCGGAGTTTCGAGATTCCGGGTTCGGTGCTTCGCACCGCCCCGGAATGACGAAGCAAACTACTCCGCCACCCGCGCTTGCAACCTTGCCTTCACGATCCCGTCCCGCGCGAGCTGATCCGCGCGCTCGTTTTCGGGATGACCGGCGTGGCCCTTCACCCAGTGCCAGCGAACCTCGTGCGCCTTCAGCGCGGCATCGAGGCGCTGCCACAGTTCGACGTTCTTGACCGGCTTCTTGTCGGCGGTGCGCCAACCGTTGCGCTTCCAGCCGTGGATCCAGCCGGTGATGCCTTGCCGGACATACTGGCTGTCTGTGTAGAGATCGACCGTGCACGGCTTCTTCAGCGCTTCGAGCGCGGAGATCGCCGCCATCAATTCCATCTGGTTGTTGGTGGTGTGCGGCTGGCCGCCGTTCAGCTCCTTTTCCTTGTCGCCGAACTTGAGAATCGCGCCCCAGCCGCCGGGCCCGGGATTTCCCGAACAGGCGCCGTCGGTGAAGATCGTGACGTTGGGGAGCTCGCTCACGCGACCAGTCCTGACGGTATCAACCCGTAATCGCGCGCGCTGGACACGCTCTGGTGGAAGCGCAGCTTGCGAAAATACTCCAGCGGATCCTTCGGCTTCACCAGCGCGCCCTCGGGCACGTTGAGCCAGTCGACCAGCCGCGTCAGCAGGAAGCGGATCGCAGCGCCGCGCGCTAGGAGCGGCAGCGCAGCCTCTTCCGCTTCGGAGAGCTTGCGCACGCGGCCGTAGGCGCCCAGGAAGGCGCGCGCCTTGGTGACGTTGAAGGAATGGTCCGGCTCGAAGCACCAGGCATTCAGGCAGATCGCGACGTCATAGGCCAGCATGTCGTTGCAGGCGAAGGTGAAGTCGATGATGCCCGAGAGCTTGTCGCCGAGGAAGAAGACGTTGTCGTTGAAGAGATCGGCGTGGATCACGCCCTCGGGGAGATCCGTCGGCCAGACGCCCCCAGAGAGATAGTCGAGCTCGGCCGCGAGGAACGCGCGCAGGCCCGGCTGCACCTCGTCGGCACGGTCCGCCGCCGCACTGAACAAAGGTCGCCAGCCGGCAACCGAGAGCGCGTTGGCCCGCTTGATGGCAAAGTTCGCGCCGGCCAGATGCATTCTCGCGAGCCCGTCGCCCACGCCGGCGCAATGCACGGCATTCGGCTTGCGCGGCCAGATGCCTTCGAGAAAGGTGATGATCGCGGCGGGCCTTCCCTGCATCTCGTGCAGCGCCTCGCCGTCTTTCGCCTTCACCGGCAGCGGGCAGTTCACGCCGTGCTCGGCCAGATGCGTCATCAGCGCGAGGAAGAACGGCAGATCGTTCTTCGCCACGCGCTTCTCATAGAGCGTGAGGATGAACGAGCCTTGAGTCGTGTGCAGCAGGAAGTTGGTGTTCTCGACGCCCTCGGCGATGCCCTTGTAGGAGAGCAATTCGCCGATATCGTATTGCTTCAGGAAATCCGCAAGCTCGTCGGCGGCAACGTCGGTATAGACCGCCATAAAAATCTACTCAGCGGCGGCTTCGGGGCGCACCTGGCGCGGCAGCGGGAAGAACTCGTTCTCTTCGGCGGCCGAGACCGTCTCCACATGCAGCGTGTAGCGCTCGGCGAACGCGTCCATGATCTCCTCGACGATCACTTCGGGCGCGGACGCACCTGCAGTGATGCCGAGGCTCTTGATGTTGCCGAACCTGGTCCAGTCGAGGTCGGCGGCGCGCTGCGCCAGCACCGCGATCCCGCAGCCCTCGCGCTCGGCGACCTCGCGCAGGCGCTGCGAGTTCGACGAATTGGGGGCACCGACAACGATGAGGGCATCGACCACCGGCGCCACCTTCTTCACCGCGAGCTGGCGGTTGGTGGTGGCGTAGCAAATGTCTTCCTTGTGCGGCCCGTTGATGTTCGGGAAGCGCTCCTTGAGCAGCGCTACGATTTCCGCGGTGTCGTCGATCGACAGCGTGGTCTGGGTCACGAAAGCGAGGTTGTTCGGATCCTTCGGCGAGATCGTCTTGGCGTCCTCGGCGGTCTCGATCAGGGTGACGGCGCCCGTCGGGAGCTGGCCGAGCGTGCCGACGACTTCAGGATGATGGGAATGGCCGATCAGGAAGATCTCGCGGCCGCGCTTGAAGTGGATCGCGGCCTCGCGGTGCACCTTGGTTACCAGTGGACAGGTCGCATCCAGCGAGAACAAATTGCGCGACGAGGCGTCGGCCGGAACCGATTTCGGCACGCCATGGGCCGAGAACACCACCGGCGCGGTGGTATTCTCAGGGATTTCGGCGAGCTCCTCGACGAAGATCGCGCCCTTCTTCTTCAACCCGTCGACGACGTATTTGTTATGCACAATCTCGTGGCGAACATAGACGGGGGCGCCATACTTATCGAGCGCCCGTTCCACGGTATCGATCGCCCGGACCACCCCGGCGCAGAAGCCGCGAGGAGAACAAAGCACGATCTTGAGGTCTGGTTTGGCTGACATTGAGCGATCTCGGGACCGAATCACCCCATTCGCCTGCGGGCGGGGGACGGGTCGATGGATGGAAAAAGGCGTAAAACCGTCTGCTTCGACGTTATAGCGGCTTGAGAGGGAATTGGGCCCCCTTTCAGGCGCTGTCAAGGCACTATCTATAGCAGAACCATTGCGTGGCTACCCCCTCCGGGCTTATATAGCGCGAATTCCCTGTCATCGCTGATGACCACCGGTTTCGCCTCCAGAGGGGTGGGCGAAGCACAAAGGAGATTTGCCATGAGCAACGCACCTCTGATGCCCAAGGCGACCGCCGTCTGGCTGCTCGACAACACCGCGCTGACCTTCGACCAGGTCGCCGATTTCACCAAGATGCACCCGCTCGAGGTGCGCGCGATCGCCGACGGCGACGCCGCGCAAGGCATCAAGGGCATGGACCCGATTTCCAACGGCCAGCTCACCCGCGAGGAGATCGAGAAGGGCGAGAAGAACCAGGACTACCGGCTCCGTCTCCAGGAGAGCAAGGTCGTGCTGCCGCCGCAGCCCAAGCGCAAGGGCCCGCGCTATACCCCGGTGTCGCGCCGCCACGAGCGCCCCAGCGCCATCCTGTGGCTGCTGCGCAGCCATCCCGAGCTCAAGGACGCCCAGATCATGCGTCTGGTCGGCACCACCAAGAGCACCATCGCCAGCGTCCGCGACCGCACCCACTGGAACACGTCCCAGCTGACCCCGATCGACCCCGTGACGCTCGGCCTCTGCTCGCAGATCGAGCTCGATTTCGAAGTGGCGCGCGCGGCCAAGGAAAAGCCGATCGACGCAGCCTATGGCGGCGCCACGCTGCTGCCGGCCTCCGAGACCACCAAGAAGGACGAGTACGAACAGTCGGAGAAGTCGAGCGACGACCTCAACGTCGACGCCGTGTTCGCCAAGCTCAAGACCCTCGGCGGCAAGAAGCACGAGGAAGAGGAGGAGTAAGGCTCCTTTTTCGTCATCGAAACGCAAAGCGCGGCGGGGCAACCCCGCCGCGCTTTTGTTTTGAAAGCCTCAACCTCGTCATTGCGAGCGCAGCGAACCAATCCAGTCTGTCTCCGCGGAGGGATGCTGGATTGCGTCGCTGCGCTCGCAATGACGGAAGAAGCGTCGATCAGGGCCGCTACGGATGGTTCAGCATGTATTCGCCGAGATCGCGCTGACGGCGGTCGGCGCGCGAGGTGGCGGCGCTGCGCTGCACGTCGCGGTCCTTGCGACACGCCACGTATTCTGGTGAACCCTGCGCATAGCCGCGGCTCTGGCACACCGCATCATCGTCATCACCGCCCATCGCCACCGGCGTCTGGTAGCGCGCCGAGCAGGCGGAGAGAGCGATGGCGAGCAGAACGGCTGCGAGCAGGCGCGGCGCGGTGGCGAGTGGCATACGAGGTCCCCTGTTGGCCGGCCTTGTTTAGCGCGGAATGAGGAGATTGTAAGTCGCCGTCGCTCACACCCTCCCCTTCAGCGCCTCCCCGATTTCATCCAGCACCTTGGGATCCTCGATCGTGGCGGGCATGGTCCAGGCCTCGCCGTCGGCGATCTTCTTGATGGTGCCGCGCAGGATCTTGCCCGAGCGCGTCTTGGGCAGCCGGCCGACGGTGATGGCGAGCTTGAAGGCGGCGACCGGACCGAGCCTGTCGCGGACCAGCGCGACGATCTCCTTCTCGATCTCGGCTGGCGCGCGCTTCACGCCCGCCTTCAGCACCAGGAAGCCGCAGGGCACCTCGCCCTTGATCGGATCCTTGACGCCGAGCACGGCGCATTCGGCGACGTCGGGATGCGAGGCCAGGATCTCCTCCATGCCGCCGGTGGAGAGACGGTGGCCGGCGACGTTGATGATGTCGTCGGTGCGGCCCATGACGAAGACGTAGCCGTCCTCGTCCTTGTAGCCGGCGTCCGAGGTTTTGTAGTAGCCGGGGAACTCGCTCAAATACGCTTCCCTGAAGCGCGCGTCCTGATTCCACAGCGTCGGCAAACAGCCTGGCGGCATCGGCAGCTTGATCACGATCGAGCCCATGGTGTTGGGGCCGACGGGCTTTGCCGCTTCATCCACGACGTCGACCTGGTAGCCCGGCATCGGCACCGTCGGCGAGCCGTGCTTGACCGGCAATTGGCCGAGGCCGACCGGATTGCCGGCGATGCACCAGCCGGTTTCGGTCTGCCACCAATGGTCGATGACAGGCACCTTCAGCTGCTGCTCCGCCCATTCCACCGTCGGCGGGTCGGCCCGTTCGCCGGCGAGGAACAGCGTGCGGAATTTGGAAAGATCGTATTGCCGGATGAACCTGCCTTCCGGATCTTCTTTCCTGATCGCGCGAAACGCGGTCGGCGCGGTGAAGAAGGCGACCGCCTCGTGCTCGGAGATGACACGCCAGAACGCGCCGGCATCGGGGGTGCCGATCGGCTTGCCCTCGTACATGATCGAGGTCGCGCCGTGCAGCAGCGGGCCGTAGACGATGTAGCTGTGTCCGACCACCCAGCCGATATCGGAGCCGCACCACCAGACCTCGCCCGGCTTGACACCATAGAGGTTGAACATCGACCATTTCACCGCGACCAGATGGCCGCCATTGTCGCGCACGACGCCCTTGGGAATGCCTGTCGTGCCCGACGTGTAGAGGATGTAGAGCGGATCGGTGGCGGCAACCGGCACGCAAGGAGCGCGCCTGCCGTCGTTCATCGCCTTGCGGCGCAGGCTCGCCCAGTCATAATCGCGCTTCGGCGTGAGGTCGCAAGTCAGCTGCGGACGCTGCAGCACGATGCAGGCCTTCGGCTTCGCGGACGCCAGCTTGATCGCCTCGTCGAGCAGCGGCTTGTACTGCACGATGCGGCCAGGCTCGATGCCGCAGCTTGCGGAGAGAATGAGTTTTGGCTGCGCATCGTCGATGCGGGTCGCAAGCTCCTTCGCGGCAAAGCCGCCGAACACCACGGAGTGCACGGCTCCAATACGGGCGCAGGCCAGCATCGCGACCACAGCCTCCGGGACCATCGGCATATAGAGGATGACGCGGTCGCCCTTGGCGACGCCAAAGTCCTGCATGATCGCGGCGAGCGCCTGCACCTCGGCCAGCAGCTCCGCATAGGTGAACCTGGTGACGGAATTCGTCAGCGGCGAATCATGTATCAGCGCGACCTGGTCAGCGCGGCCACGTTCGACGTGACGGTCGAGCGCGTTGTAGCAGGTGTTGACGATCCCACCGGCGAACCAGCGGCCATAGACGCCCTGCGCGCCATCGAAGATCGTCTTCGGCGGTTCGATCCAGTCGATCTCCTTCGCCGCCTCGGCCCAAAAGCCTTGGGGATCAGCCAGCGAGCGCGCGTGGACTTCGTGATATCGGCTCTTTCCCTGGATGTTCATCCCGGCGCTCCCGTTCCGTTTATTGGCCTCGCCTTGACCTGACGCCTGGACGTCAGTCCCGCCATGACGGGGATCAAGTGCCGACCGTTGTTTGAAGGGTATTTTCCCGGGAACGGGACAAGGTTCAAGCTGAAAAGGATGGGCCTTTTGGAGGAGGGAAGGGAACGATTGAAGCAAGCTGGAGCCTCACTAAAGGTGAGCTCTCTCCCCCCTTGTGGGGGAGAGCTGGAGAGGGGGGTACCCACAAACTCCGTTCCGAGTTCGTGGCCACCCCTCTCCCTAACCCTCCCCCACAAGGGGGGGGAACGCAGCTTGCTCGGAGAAGCAGTTACCCCTCCATCGCATTCAACCGCTGCAGCCGGTCCTGCATGACCTTCTTCAGATCGTAGCCGGGGTGGCGGAAGCTCGCGTCGCGGGTGGCGAGGAACTCATGTTGGGATTTGCGCAGATCGGCGGCCGAGCGCCGGCTCATCGAGCGCAATACGCGCTGATAGGCCTGGGCGAGCTGGCGGTCGAGCATGCCGAGCTGTGGATCGGCGCAGATCACCTTCTCCACCTCGCGCCTGGCATGGGCGCAATCGAATGACGGTCCGTTGCCGGAATTCGCAGCGAGCGGCTGCGGCGGGACGGCCCCGAACTTTGCGATCTCCGCGATCATGGTGCGGCGACCGTCCGCGGCGTTGGTGTTGCCGGGGTCGAGCCGCAGCGCCGTCTCGTAATCGGCCAGCGCCTTCCTGCGCTCGCCCATCTTGGTGTAGAGCACGGCGCGGTTGTTGTAGGCCTTCGCGAAGTCAGGATCGAGTTTCAGCGCGTCGTTGTAGTCGCTGAGCGCCGCGCCGAACTCGCCCTTGAACTGGTAGGAATCGCCGCGATTGGTGAAGAAGTTCGGCCGCGGCGCCAGCTGAAGCGCCTGGTTGTAGTCGACGATCGCCTTGTCGTAGTCTTTGGTCGCGGCATAGGAGAGCCCGCGATTGTCGTAAGATTCCGGCACTTTCGGATCGAGCCTGATCGCCTCGTCGTCATCGGCGATGGATTTGTCGAGCTGGCCGAGCTTCTTGTAGGCGGCGCCGCGATTGGTGTAGCTGCGCGGCCGGTTGGGATCGAGCCGCAGCGCCGCGCTGAGATCGCTCACCGCCTTGTCGTAGTCGCCGTTGAGATAAAAGGTTGCTCCGCGGTCGGACCAGGCCTGCGCATAATCCGGCTTCAGCTTGATCGCTTGGTCGTAATCGGCGAGCGCGCGGTCGAGTCGGTGCTGGTTGGTGTAGGCGACGCCGCGCTGTTCATAGGCTTCGGCATCTGTCGGATCGAGCTCAATCGCCTTGCTGAGATCGGACGCGGCGCGGTTGAGATCGCCGCCAGCCTCCCGCAACAAATTGCCGCGCAACCGCCAGGCGCTCGCGTTCTTGCCATCGAGCGCGATGGCGCGATCGATATCCCGCAACGCCTGCGTGAGACCGCCTGATATCCGCGCATTGGCATCGGCCCGAACCAGCAGCGCCGCGACGCGATCGGACGCCGGGTTCGAGCCCTGGTCGATGACGGCGCTGCATACCGAGATCAGGTCCGCAGGCGCAGCCTTGCTGCCCATCACGCAATCGGCTGCGGACGCCGGGGCGGCAAGCCACAGGCTGAGCGCCGCACCGAGAAGGAAGGCGCCCAGCCGACCATTTGCAATCGGGAATGCTTGCGCGCAAGAACGCGAGCCGCACATGGGGATAACTCCGTGACTCGGGTTTTCCGGTTGTCGCGGCGACGGGAGAGTGGGTTCAAAACGGGCCATTAACCTCTCCCGTGTGCGAGCAGCTCTGGCTGCTCTAACGGTCAATTCCCGTCGCCGCCGTTCAGCCGTTGCAGCCGCTCCTGCAGCGCCTTCCTCAGATCATATCCCGGCCGGCCAAACCCGGCGTTCCGGCGGGCGATGAAATCATCCTGATCGTGCTGGAGAGTCTTCGCCTGAGCCGGATCGCGCGCCGCGCGGACCGCGCGCGCATTGGCGGCATAAACCTCCCTATCGAGGTCCGCCAGTTCGCGATTTCCGCAGATCGCCTTTTCGACAGGGCGGTGCGCGCCTGCGCAGTTGAAGCTGGGCCTGCCGGCAACCGCCATCTGCGCGCCGATCCGCTCGATCTCGCGCGCCATCGCCTTGTGGTTGGCCTTGGCTTTTTCATGGTTCGGATCGATCCGGAGCGCCGCGCCGAAATCCAGCACCGCCTTGGGCTTGTCCCCCTTTTTCAGCCAGAGCTCGCCCCGCGCGTTGAAAACATCGGCGAGCGTGGGATCGAGCAGCAGCACGCGGCTGTCGTCGGCGATGGCGCGGTCGATCTGGTCATGACGCGCATAAAGCGCGCCGCGCGCGATCAGCGCCTTGATCAAGTCAGGCTTCACCGTCTTCTCGTTATCGATGACGGCGGCGCAGGCCGCACCTGCCTTGTCCGTATCATCGGCCGCAGCTGCGGAAAGGCATGAAGCGATGTCGACTTGCACGATTGCCGCCGGCTCGCCCCCGGCCGCAGCATCAGCCGCTCCAGCCAAGATCGCCAAGAGCGCCGAGAGCAGCGCTGCAGCCGACATCTGGATGAACTTTTGAAAACGCATGCTCGTTGCGCTCGGAAAGGCTTGCCTCGAGGCCGTATTATTCATCATACGACCCGGTCGGTGCTAGGTTGTGGCGCCGCTCACACCGGTTTTGGGGACCAATTTGTCGACATTCGAATGGATCATCGTGCTTCTGCTCGGCGCCGTTGCATTATCGGCGCTGGCGCGGCGGATCAAGGTCCCCTACCCGACCTTTCTTGCGATCGGCGGCGCGCTGATCGCCTTCGTGCCTGATAGCCCGACCTGGACGCTCGATCCGAATCTGGCATTGGCGCTTTTTGTCGCACCGGTACTGCTGGATGCCGCCTTCGACACCTCGCTGCGCGACCTGCGCAAGAACTGGGTTCCGGTCTCGACCCTGGTCGTGGCCGCGGTCGGCCTGACCACGGCCGGCGTCGCCTATGTCGCACATCGCCTCTTTCCGGACATGCCCTGGGCCGCCGCGGTGGCCCTCGGTGCGATCGTCGCACCGCCGGATGCCGCGGCTGCGGTCGCGATCCTGAGTCAGGTGAAGCTGCCCTACCGCATGGTCAAGGTGCTGGAGGGCGAGAGCCTGCTCAACGATGCCAGCGCGCTCCTGATCTATCGCATTGCGGTCGGCGCCGTCGTCATGGAGCACCTCAAATGGAGCGAGGTCGCGCCGACGATCGCGCTGGGGCTGGTCGGCAGCGTCGTCGCCGGACTTGTCGCGGGACGCATCATCCCGCTGTTCATGGAACGGGTGAAGGAAGCGCCGAGCGCGATCATCGTCCAGTTCGCCACCACCTTCCTGGTCTGGATCGCCGCCGAGCATCTCGGCCTCTCCGGCATCCTCACCATCGTCGTCTATGCCATGACGATCGCGCGCTCGGCAGGGCAACGCGTGCCGGCACGGCTGCGGGTGCCGTCCTATGCCGTATGGGAGACGATGGTGTTCGTGCTCAACGTGCTCGCCTTCATGCTGATCGGCATGCAGATGCGGCCGATCTGGACGCGGCTCGATACGGATGTGCGCTGGGAATATTGCGTGGCGGCGGCCTGGATTCTGGCCACGGTGATCCTGGTGCGGCTGGCCTGGATCACGTTCTACCGCACCACACTGCGCGTGCTGATGGCGAATGGGATCTATCACCCGAAGGATCCGAATCAGGTCGCTTCGCCGAAGGGCGGTCTCATCATCTCCTGGTGCGGCATGCGTGGCCTCGTCACGCTGGCGACCGCCTTCGCGCTGCCGGAGAACTTCCCTTATCGCGATTTCGTCGTCTTCATCGCCTTCGCGGTGGTGCTGGGCTCGCTGGTCATCCAGGGCCTGACGCTGCGGCCGCTGATCCTGGCCTTCGGTCTCAAGGACGACGACCCTGTCGGCATCGAGGTCGCGCGCGCCCGCGCCATCGCCTATCGCGCCGCGCTCGATGCCATCGAGGACGATCCCTCGGAGGAGGCTGAAATCCTCAGGCTCGAATACCGCGCCGTCCTGATGCAGGCCGACGATGATCCGCACGGCGGCATCGCCAACGGCGAGCTCCCCGCCGATCCCCTGCGCCGACGGGCGATCGAAGCCGCACGGAAATCGATCTTTGCCCTGCGCGCCACCGAAGTGATCGGCGACGACGCGTTTCACCGGATCGAGGAAGAATTGGATCGCGCGGAGTTGAGTGCGGGGGGATAGTCGTGGAGCGCGAGGCGAAGCTCACGCCCCCGCTTTGCACGTGATCCCGCCGTCGACCACGAGCTCGATCCCCGTGACATATTTCGACTCGTCCGACGCCAGGAACAGCGCGGCATTGGCGACATCGAACGCATCGCCCATATGGCCCATCGGCACCTGCGCATCGCGGGCGCGCCACATCGCCTCGACATCGCCCTTGGCGTAGCTCGCAGCCAAGCCTGCCGAATGCTCCACCATCGGCGTTTTCATCAGGCCGGGCAGGATCGCGTTCACCCGCACGTGATGCTTCGCGAACTCGATCGCTGTGGTGCGCGTCATCTGGTTCATCGCGGCCTTGGAGGTGCCGTAGGTGACGTAGGAGATCCCCATATGGCGGATCGAGGCGATCGAGGAGATGTTGATGATCGAGCCGCCGCCCTGCTTCACCATCACGGGGATGACGTGCTTCATGGCGAAATAGGCGCTCTTGAGATTGACGGAGAAGACGCGGTCCCAGCTTTCCTCGGTGACCTCGACCACGCTGCCCATCTCGGCGATGCCGACATTGTTGTCGAGCACGTCGATGCGGCCATAGGCCTTGAGACACGCCGCGACCATCACCTCGATGTCGCTCGCCCGCGAGACGTCGGCCGTGAATGCGACCGCCTTGCCGCCTTCGCCGGTGATGATCTCTGCGGTCTCCTCGGCAGCAGTGCGGTTGCGGTCGACGCAAAACACCTGCGCGCCTTCGCGCGCAAAGGTCACCGCGGTGGCCTTGCCGTTGCCCCAGCCGGGTCCGATCGAGCCGGCGCCCACCACCATCGCAACCTTGCCCTTGAGACGGTCCATCGCGTGTCTCCCGTGTCGTTTTTTGTTGGAGCCCGGATCTCTGCCGGCGCTCATCTTGTGGGGGCACCATCTCGCCGCACGGGGGGAGAGGGTGAGCCCCGTCACTGGCAACCCCTTACTGGAACGTCATGTCCAGGCACTTGGAGATGTCGGAACCGAGGCCGGAGGAGATGGTGATGCAGCCGCGGATCTTCTGCGCGGTCATATCGGCGGCCCAGACCGAATAGCCGCCGGGGCCGAAGAACGAGTTGGTGTTCGGCGGCTCGGTCTCCGTCGCGTCGAAATCGTAGTGACCGTCGGTCTCGAAGATGCGCGGCTTCTTGGTGCAGCCGCCGTCGGTCTGGACGTTGATGACTTCCTTGTTGTCGCGGGTCAGCGCCAGCGAGACCTGGCAGCGGAAATATTCCGAGGTCTTGGTATTGAAGAGATAGGTGTAGGACTTGCAGGTCGCGGTATTGAGCTTGCCCGGGGCAAGGCCGCGGCTGCACGAAATCCGCTGGTTGTGGCTGAGCTGGAAGTCGTCGGCCCGGGCGGCCGGCGCCAGCGCCGTCAGCGACATCAACGCGGCCCAGCAGAATTTAATGACATGACGCATTCGAATCACCCCCAGCACTATCTTTGGTCGTGTTGCGTTCTAGACTGAAAGCGGAACATAGTCGCGAGGGGACGAAGGGAAAATCACAAACTGCTGGGCAAGACGTGATGCGCTGCGGCGCCATCGCCGATTGACCCGGCTGCATCGTTCGTGATTTGTTCAAACGGGCACCACCGATGGTGGGGAGATGGATGATGGCATTTTCAATCAAGACATTTGCAGTTGCAGCGGCACTGGGCGCGCTCGCCGCGCCCGCTTTCGCGCAAAACACCGCGACGCCGTGGGAGCTCAAACCGGACACCGGCTATGCCTATGACAAGGAAGGCAAGACGTTTTCCTACAAGATGGGCACCAGCAATGCAGGTGAACTCCTGAAGGGCGCCAAGAAGGTGCCGAAGGGCACGCTGTTCTTCATCGGCCAGAACGGCCAGCTCTATATGCGCAGCGGGCAATATCTCGAAGGCGACGGCCGGTTCAAGTTCGGGCCGGATCAGTAGAGGGCGCGCCACACATATGGTGTCATCGCCCGGCCTTGACCGGGCGATCCAGTATTCCAGAGACACCCGTGAGACACGGAGAAGCCGCGGCGTAATGGATGCCCCGGTCAAGCCGGGGCATGACAGCAACTGCGAGTTAAAACGCCGCCGCGAGCTCCCTTGCGCCGGCATTGTTGCTGTTGCTGTCCATCCGCGCATCCGTCACCGCCAGCAGCTTGGCCACCGTGTCGTGGCGGATCGCGACCGGGTTGCGCTCATAGCCGCTGCGCTGGAAGAAGTTCGAGGTCGGCACCTGCTCGCGCATCGCCTGCGGCATCGTCACCATGTCCAGGCCGGTGCCGTCGCCGGTGAGGTTCATCATCTCGAGCTCGGCCGCGGTGAGTGGACGGGTGTAGCCCTTGGCGCGGGCGAACAGCACCGAGGTCAAGAGTTTGTGGGTTTGCAGCATCGGCCCGATGTCGATGTCGAGCACCATCGCATGCATGGCCCAGCCCTGCGCGGTGTCGCCGATCTTCTCGTGCTCCGACCAGGTGTCCGGCACCGACTTCGCATGCGCCACCATTTTCTTCAGAACGCCAAGCTTGTGCTCGAGCAACTGCCGCGTCGGCCCGGAGGAGCGCGCGATCTTGTCGGAGAGCGCGCGGATGAACTCATGCCCCTGCTCGGCGAGCAGCTCGACGCTGTTGGTGGTGAGCAGCTGGTTGTAGCCCATCGCGGTCGAGATCGCGCGCTTGCCACCATGCTCGATGCCGGCCTGCACGTCGAAATTGCCGGTGCCCCCCGTCTCGAACGAATAGACCCGCACCGCCTGCTCGCGCGTCAGCCCGGATGCGAGCGCGTAGCGCGCATAGGCACGCTTGAACTCGACCTCGGAGGTCGGCCGCTGCGGCGTGAATTGATAGAGATCCTGCGCTGCGCGCAAAAGATCGGAGGCGACCGGAAGCGCCTTGCGGGGAGGACGGCTCGGCGTTTCCTCCGGCTCCGGATTCACCGGCCGCTTCGGGCCGGTATAGACAGGCGGCTGCTCCAGCACGTAGTCGTCGAGCGTGATCTGCTGCCCACTGCGCCGCTTGGCGTTGCGGCCTTTCCGCTTCTCCGTGACCTGGCTCCAATAGGCGCCGGCCTCTTCGTCGAAGGCGCCACGGATCTGCTGATACTCCGCCAGCTTGCGGCGATATTCCAGCACGGCCGGCGATGCGCCGCCGCCTTGCGCGAAGAACTGCGACAGCAGCTGGGCGTTCGCATTGCGAACGGCGGATGGCAGCGCGTCGGACTCGCCGCCACGCGCGGCGGGAACGAGCAGGACCAGCGCGAGTGGAACCAGCGCCAGATATGTTCGAATCGAATGATGCATGCTGCCCTCTTAGCAGGCATCAGGTAACCGTCACGTTAACACGCCGTTTACCATCTCATTTCCAGGCGAACACCGGCTGTTCCAGGTCGGTGACGCGGGTCTGCCGCCCGGCCAGCACCTCGCGGAACTGGTAGATGAGCGCCGCGGTCGGTGCGTGGATCAGGCTCATCTGGTGATGGAAGCGGATCACGCGGCGACTGCTCTCGGGTATCGCAGTGAAGTCGAAGGCATCATCGCGCTCGATCGTGTCGAGCGCGATGCGATGGACCGAGGCGACCTCGTCCGGGTTCGGCACGATGGCGGCGCTCTCGTCGGCCCAGACCACGACCGGCGTGATCAGATAACCGGAGCGCGTCGGATAGTCGTCGAGGAGACCAAGCACGGCGTCAGGTGCAAGCCTGAGCGCGAGTTCTTCCTCGAGCTCGCGCAATGCTGCCTCCACCGGCGTCTCGCCGGCGTCGCAGCGACCACCGGGCAGCGCCCACTGGCCGCGATGGGCGCGCAGGCTCGATGCGCGCGTGGTCAGCAGAAATGCCGTGTCGCGACCGTCATTGGATGCGGTCAGCGCGAGCACCACCGCGGCGCGCTTCAGCGCCGATGGTGCGGCGACATCAGGCAGCCGCGCAAATCCAGCGCAGGCCTCTGCGATATTCCGTCTGGTGGCATCGCCGAAAGCTCTCATGATGCTTGACTACACCAGGACCGCGCTCGATGAAACGAGGAGAGATCAAGCGTTGCGAGGATGGACGGGGCGATGACGAGCAAGACGGCCGCAAAGCTCAAATCCGAGGGTTGGAGCATCCTGGAGACCACGGGCTTCATGCACCTGGTCGGTCCCCTGTGGGAGCGCAAGGTCGACGGCCACTACGAATTCGCGCTCGCGACCGAAGACAAGCACCACAACCGCCGCGGCATGGTCCAGGGCGGCGTGATGATGACCTTTGCGGACCGCACCTGCGGCATGAGCGCCCGTTATGTCTGCGGCAAGGAGTACATGGCCACGGTGCAGCTCGACACGCATTTCGTCGAGGCCGGCCAGATCGGCGACATCCTGATCTCCCGCCCCCGCGTGGTGCGCTCGACCCGCAGCCTGATCTTCATGAGCACCGAGGTCACCGTCGACGGCCGCTGCGTGGTGATGGCGAACGGCGTGTTCAAGATCCTGAAAGGGCCGGAATAGGCGCACGCTTGAGCTGCCGCCGCTCCCTCCACGTCATTGCGGAGCGAAGCAATCCAGCATCTCTCCGCGGATGCATTTCTGGATTGCTTCGCTGCGCTCGCAATGACGGACGCGGCTGGCTAAGGTGGCCCGCCAACAAGCCTCGAGGAAACAGCCCATGCAATACCGCCAACTCGGCCGCAGCGGCCTGAAGGTCTCGCCGATCTGCCTGGGCACCATGATGTTCGGCGGCCCGACGGATGAGGCGGCTTCGCACCGGATCATTGCCAAGGCTTACGAGGCCGGTGTCAATTTCATTGACACGGCGGACGCCTATTCGAAGGGCGCGTCCGAGGAAGTCGTCGGCCGCGCGATCGGCAACGTCAGGCACGCCTGGGTGCTCGCGACGAAACTCGCCAATCCCATGAACACTGGTACGGGGAACGATCCCAATCGCGTCGGACTATCGCGACGCTGGGTGTTGCAGGCGGCGGACGAAAGCCTGAAGCGGCTCGGCACCGACTACATCGACATCTACTATCTACACAAGGAAGACCATGCGACGCCGCTGGAGGAGACGGTGCGCGCGATGGGCGATCTGATCCGATCAGGCAAGATCCGCTACTTCGGCGTCTCCAACTACCGTGCCTGGCGCGTCGCCGAGATCTGCAACATCTGCGACCGGCTCGGCATCGACCGCCCCGTGGCGAGCCAGCCCTATTACAACGCGATGAACCGCATGCCCGAGGTCGAGCACTTTCCGGCCTGCGCCTATTACGGCCTCGGCGTCGTGCCCTATAGCCCGCTGGCGCGCGGCGTGCTCACCGGCAAGTACAAGCCCGATGCAGCGCCGGACAAGGAGACGCGCGCCGGCCGCAATGACCTCAGGATGATGCAGACGGAATGGCGGCCGGAATCGCTTGAGCTCGCGCAGGAGATCAAGACTCACGCCGAGAAGAACGGCATCACCGCCGGCCAATTCGCGGTCGCCTGGGTGCTCAATTCCGGTTTCGTCTCCTCGATCGTCGCCGGCCCGCGCACCGAGGAGCAGTGGGACGGCTATATCCGCGCGCTCGACTACCGCTTCACCGCGGAGGACGAGGCGTTGATCGACCGGCTGGTCGTGCCGGGGCATCCCTCGACGCCGGGCTACAACGACCCCGCCTATCCGATCGAGGGACGCCGCGCGCGAACGGCGTGAGAGCGGGAGACGACAATGGCGATTGAAGACCGCTACGGTCTGCCACTTTCGACCTCGTCGCATGAGGCGGCGTCCGCCTATCGCGAGGGCGTCGATCTCATGCTCTCGGGCTGGACCGGCACGGCGGAAACGCTGGAGCGCGCCATCGCGGCCGATCCGGATTTCGCGCTGGCCCACATCGCCCGCGCCCGCGTGCACGCATTCTATCAGCAGGGCGATCTTGCACGGAGCAAAGCCGCCTCGGCGCGCGAGCTCGTCGCCGTGAGCGGCACCGCGCGGGAGCGCTCGCATGTCGAGACGCTGGCGCTCGCGATCGAGGGACGCGGCCCCGATGCGATCGCAGCGGTGTTCAAACACATCGAAAGCTGGCCGCGCGACGCCGTGGTCCTATCGCTGCCGCTCGGCGCGTTCGGCCTGTTCGCCTTCTCCGGAATGGCCGATCACGACCGCGCGCGGCATGAACTCTGCGAGCGCGTCGCGCGTCATTACGGCGAGGACTGGTGGTTTCTCACCATGTCCGGCTGGGCGATGACCGAGAATGGCGACGTCGCGCGCGGCCGCGCTGTGACCGAGCGCGGCTTCGATCTGCGTCGGGCCAACGCCCACGCCGCACACGCCGTGCTGCATGCGATGTTCGAGGATGGCTCGATTGAGGACGCAGACCGGCTCGTCGACGAATGGATTCCCAGCTATGACCGCGCCGGAATCCTGCACGGCCATATTCGCTGGCACCAGGCGCTCGGCGCACTCGAGCACGGCGATGCGGCCCGAGCGCTGGAAATCTATGCCGACGTGCTGCAGCCCTCCGCCACGCAGGCGCCGGCGCTCAACGTCATCACCGACAGCGCCTCGCTGCTCTGGCGCCTGTCGGCCTATGGCCACGCCGTGCCGAAGCCGCTCTGGGTCGAGGCCGACGTCACCGCACAAAAACTGTTCCCGAAATCAGGCCTCGCCTTCGCCGACGTCCATATGGCGTTGTTTGCGGCCGCGACGCAAAATCACGGAGCGCTCGCGACGCGCCTTGCCGCGATCGAACAGCGCCTTGCCGACGGCAAGCTGCCGGCAGGCCCCGTTGTGCCGGCGATCTGTCGCGCGCTGGCAGCCTTCGCGAACGAGAATTACGCCGCTTGCGTGCGTGAGCTCTCACCTGTCCTCACCGACGTCGTGCGCATCGGCGGCAGTCACGCCCAGCGCGAGCTGATCGAGGACACCTTCCTCGTCGCCCTGATGCGCAGCGGCGAGCTGCCACGCGCCCGAAGCCTACTCGACGCCCGCCTGCACCGCCGCCCATCCTTGCGCGATACGCGCTGGCAGGCTGCGATGGCTTGAGGCAGGATGGACACAACGCGGCCGGAGAACGCCCATGACCGAGATCGTTACGTTGGAGTCTCTCGCGGCGCGGGTTACGCCGGGCCAGTCGCTGGCAATTCCCGTCGACGGCTCGGGCGTGGCGATGACGGCGACCGCGGCGCTGTTGGAGGCCGGAGTCCGCGACCTCAAGCTGATCTGCGTGCCGATCTCAGGCCTGCAGGCCGATCTCCTGATCGGCGCCGGCGCGGTCGCCTCGCTGGAAACCAGCGCGGTGTCGCTGGGCGAGGCCGGCGCCGCGCCGCGCTTCACCGCCGGCATCAAGAGCCGCGCCTTCACGATGCGCGACTCCACCTGCCCGGCGATCTATGCCGGCCTGCTCGCCGCTCAGAAAGGCGTGCCGTTCATGCCGATCGCCGGCATCATCGGCAGCGATCTGCTCAACGTGCGGTCCGATTGGCAGGTGATCGACAGTCCCATCGGCGAGGCGCGCAAGGTGGTCGTGGTGCCCGCGATCTCGCCTGACGTTGCGCTGTTTCACGCACCCGAAGCCGACCGCGACGGCAATGTCCGCATCGGCCGGCATCGCGAGCTCGCCGACCTCGCTTATGCGTCGAAGCGCACGCTGGTCACCGTGGAGCGCATCATCGATCGCAATCTGTTGGATGGCGAGGATTCCGCTGCCGGTGTGCTGCCTTCGCTCTATGTCGACACCATCGCCGTCGCCGAACGCGGCGCCTGGCCGCTGGCGCTGTGGGACGAATATCCGGCCGACGAGGCCGAGATTGCGCGCTACGCCGCGATGGCGCGCAGCGAGGACGGCTTTCGCGCCTACCTCTCGGCCTTCCTGACCCATCGCAGGCAGGTGGCGTGATGTCAGCCGAGCGCGAGCGGCGCGAGATCCTGATTGCGACCATTGCCGATCTGCTCGACGGCATCCGTCACGTCGCCGTCGGCGCGTCGTCGCCGATCCCTGCGGCCGGGGCCATGCTGCTGCGCGCCCGCAACGAGCTCCGTGGCAAGCCGCCGGTGCGCATCTCGATCCTGGGATCGCGGGCGCATAGTTTCTTCACCAATGGCGGCATCGAGCTGTTCGACTGTGCCGCGCAAGGCCGGGTCGACGCCTTCTTCCTCGGCGGGGGCCAGATCGACGGCGAGGGCAACATCAACCTGGTCGGCACCGGCGATTATCCCGCGAGCCAGGTGCGCTGGCCCGGCTCGTTCGGCTCGGCCTATCTCTACCATCTCGTGCCGCGCGTGATCCTGTTTCGCGAGGAGCATTCGCCGCGCGTGTTCGTCCCCAAGGTCGATTTCGTCAGCGCGCGTGCCATGACGCCTGAGGTGCCGCGCCGCGGCGGGCCACATGCGCTGCTGACCAACATGGCACTGTTCGACTTCGATCGCGAGGCAGGCGGCTTCGCCTTGCGCTCCGTGCACCCGCCCTTCACCCCGGCCGACATCAGGGAGAACACGGGCTTCGCCTATCAGGAGCCGGACGTCGTGCGCGAGACCCCGCGGCCGGATGCCGCGACGCTGGCGCTGCTGCGCGGGCGGATTTTCGATGAGCTTGCCGAGACTTATCCGGCTTTTGCACGGACCATGAAGCAGGCGGCATGAGGCCTGCTTCCTTGCTGCCACGAAAAAAACATCGGCTTGGCGGCAAGTGCCTGCTAGCACGGGTTGGGGCGGGCGGTCAGGGCGAATCGCCGATGGGTGGCGCGGTGGTATTCCAGACGGGCTTGGCCGGACACTTGACGGAGCAAACGGGATCGCAACCAGTTTGCGATTTGACGGTTCGTGGATGGAACTTCCGCCCGTCCGTGGCCCGCTGGCACATGAGCCTGACGATGCGCCGCCACGGACTGGTTTTGGCTGCCTCTCTCATTGCTCTCGCAAGTCCTTGTTCGGCCGAATCTTCCACCACGGTCCCGGTGAACAATCCGCCGGCGCAACAGAATTCACTTGTCGACATGCTGGCTCTGATGTCGGGCCACTGCAAGACGCTGAAGGTCGCCGGGCGTCCCTTTGCCTGCAAGACCGTGGCCTTCGCCCACGACGACAAGGGCCGGGTCAATTTCGCCGTCGCCGTCGACGACCCCAGCGACGAGAACCACGTCGTGTCCTTCTCCGGCCAGAACGGCAAGCGGGCCGACGACAATTCGTATGAGCTGCCGATTGACCGCATGCTGCTCAACTCCAAGCACAGGCCAAAGGTTGACGGCCTGCCGGTCCCGGCTGCGCAGACCTCCACCGGCACCTGCCGCCAGACCGGCAATTTCGCCGCCAGGAAGGTGAATGACGTCACCTGCTCTGCGACCGACAGCGAAGGCCGGACGTATGAATTGCTGTTCGTCTCCGACGGCACGCCAGTCAGTGTGCGCCGGATCAGGCAATCCTCGCCGTCGGTGCAGGATCCGTTCAGGTAACGACGTCATTCATCGCCGACGTGAATGATCACGGCCATGCACTGGAGCGCTTCATGACGCGCGATCGCCTGTTTCTGCTGCGCCAGGGTTTCGAAGACCCTGCGCTTCCCGGCCGCCGCTTCTTTTGCTGGCACTGCGCACTGATCGAGGGCGTGCTCGCCTCGTTTCCAGCGCTGGCCGAAAAACTCGACGTCGAGCGCATCGCCTGGCCGAAGCCGCGGCGAGAGGTGATCGCACTGGTCGGCGAGGAGAACCAGTGGCTGCCGCTGCTGGTGCTGGCGGATGGAGCGACATCGCCGCATCAGACCGGCAGTCATCGGGGACAGGCGTTCATCAACGACAAGGACGCCATCCTTGCCGCGCTGTCGGAGCGCCACGGCTTCCCCGAGCCGCATCCGTAGAGCTCGTCCCGAAACGAGGGATAATCGGCATTGCCTGCGCCAGCGAGCGCCTCGCATACTCGGCACGCCAGCCCGGAATCCCTCGCCATGCGCAATCCCCTTCCCGCTCTCATCGTCGTCGACGTGCAACGCGCATTCGACGAATGGCAGGCGGCGGGCAAGCGGCGCAACAATCCGGATGCGGTGGCGCGCATCGCCGATCTGCTCGCGGCATTCAGGACGAGCGGCGCGCCGATCTTCCACATCCGACACGAAGGCACCAAGCCGAACTCGACGTTTTTGCCGTCGCGCACCGGATACGCCGTCATCGACGAGGCCCGCGAGCAGGCGGGCGAGCCCGTCATCGTCAAGCGCGTCAACAGTGCGTTCATCGGCACCGACCTCGAGACGCGCCTGCGCGCAAGCGATATCGCCGCGCTCGTGATCTGCGGCGCCACCACCAATCATTGCGTGGAGACGACGACGCGGATGGCCGGCAATCTCGGCTTCGAGACGGCGCTCGTGCGCGACGCAACCTGGACATTCGACCGCATCGGCCCCGATGGCGAGGCGCATTCGGCCGAATCCATTCACGCGATGACGCTGTCTAATCTCAACGGTGAATTCGCCCGCATCGTGACCACGAGCGAAATCGTCGCCTCGCTCGCAGCCGTGCGACAATAAATCTCGGCGCGATTGGTCGTCGCTCGTCTGCGTCGTTTCGACGCCCGCTCTCGCCGGAACGCCAGCAACACCCATCTGTTGTCACTCGACATCTCAACTGGAGTGATGACATGAAGTATCTCTTTGTCGCGATGGCCATCGGCGCTGCTGCGCTCAACGCGTCAGCAGCCAACGCGGCCGGCGGCGAGAAGCCCAAGCCGAACGCGCGCCTGAGCCAATCGACCGATATCAGCGCGCAGCACAGGCATGGCCATCACGGTCATCGCCAACACCATTGGCGCCCGCATCACCACGGCTATTATCGTCCGCACTATCGCTACGGCTATTACCCGCGGCATCACGGCTATTACGGTGGCGGCCCCTACGGCTATTACGGCGGCGGCCCCGGCGTGACATTCAGCTTCGGCGGAGGCCGCTGGTGAGACAAAAGGCCCGCAGAGATGCGGGCTTTCTTTCTCATTCCCGCAAGATCATTCCCGCAGTCTCCATTCCGCTCGCGAGGGCAGCCTCCACCGTTCCCATGTCGCGACCGCGATAGAGCGCCTCGCCGGAAAACAGCACAGGGCCGTCGGCGCGCGCGAGACGCTCTTGCGCCGCGCGGCTCATAGGCGCCACGGGCAAACGGATCGTGCGCCCAATTGGCAGCCGCGGCCGCAACGACCTCCCGCGCGATATCCTCGCGGGACAGGCCGAAGATGGCTGCGAGGGAGTCGATCCCGATGCCGATCAGACCTTGCGGATCGAGATGCGACAGCTCCGCCGTTCGCGGACCGCCGAACCATCCCGTGAGCACGGGATGCTGATCCGGCTGCCGTGTCCACCACACCGGAATCGTCGCGTCGGACAGCAGGAAGAGCATGTCGGATAAGTCCTGCCTCTGCTCGCGCCACCATGGCCGCGTGAACCGCAGCAGGATCTTGATGACACTTCCGAAGCCGATATCGTCCGAGGCGGCTGCCTTTGCACGCGCGGCTGGTGGCAGCGCGATCTCGCGCAGCAGCGGCAGCGGCACGGTGAGGATCACGCGATCGCAACCGTGCGTCTCGCCGGCCGCACGGACAGCGACCTTGCCGCCGCTCTGCTCGATCGAGGTGACCACGGCGCTGAAATGAATTGCAACGCCAGACCTGCGGCACTCCGCCGCTAAAAAGTCGACCAGGCCGCCATAGCCGCCATCGATCCGCGCCTGGGTCGCGTGTCCGTCATTCATCCATTCGTCGCGCAGCGCCAGTGTCGAGGCGCGCTCGGGGTCGGCCGCGTCATAGCCTTCGACCATGCGCTCGACCGCGTGCCGCAAACGCGCATACTCCGGTCCCGCGAAATGCCGGCGCAGGAAATCGGCGACGGTGATATCCCCGGTCAGATCCTTCACCGCGGCATGAAGTTGTTCGTCATAAGGATCGCGCCGGTTTTCCCGCGAGAATTCCGTGCCGTCGAAGCTCCATTGCGCGCCGCCGATGGTTCGCACGGTCAGCGCGGCCTCTCGCGCGAGCCGGCGCGTGAGCGGCGCCTCGCCATGGACGAATTCGGCACCAAGGTCGGCGGGATAGCCGAACTTGGCTGCCGGCAGCGGATGGATGCGGCCGCCGCAACGCTCCCGCGCCTCCAGGATCGTGACCCGTTTGCCGCCGCGGGCGAGCACGCGCGCCGCCATCAGGCCGGCTGCGCCCGCGCCGACGATGACGATATGCTCTGGCCTGTCGGACATGCTGCTATTGGCGCGCGGGTTCGTTCTGGATGAGATAGCGCAGCAGCAACACGCCGCCGCCGAGTTGTCGCGTGCTCTCCAGCGTCAACGCAGTCAGTGGCGCGCGTTTGTCGCCGTCGGCTTCGTTCGAATCAAACACGAAGGGTGCGCCCCTGGCGCCATCGATGGCGGGACTGAGGATCAGATTGAATTCGTCGATCAGGCCTGCGCGCAGGAACGCGCCATTGGCGACGCCGCCGCCTTCCACCAGCAGACGTTTTACGCCAAGCTCGCGATTGAGAATCTCGACCGTCAAGGCGAGGTCGATCTCGGATTTGCCGGCAAACATATACGACACCCCGTCGTCGCGGAGCCCCGCAAGGTGCGAGTCCGGCACGCTCTCGGTCAGCACCACCACAACAGGATCGCCGCCAATGTCGGAGCGGCCCCAGCCGATCTTGCCGCGCGCGTCGAGCACGACCCCATAAGATTTAGCGTCACGCCGCACGAACCAGTTTTCGCGCGGCAGCTTCTCACTCGTGTCGGGATAGGGCTTTCCCCTGGCGAACTCCGAGCCGGTGACGCGGCCGATCACCCAGGCATCACCGCCGAGCTCGTCATGGATCTTCTCGAACCAGTCGGTGCCGGCGCCCTTCGGACGCCAGCGGCTGGGGTGGGTGCGGCCGTCGAGGCTCGCATGCATCAGACAGATGACGTAGGGCTTCATATGAATTCTCCATACCCGCATGTCACGCCGGGTTGCCGCCTTCTCGTGATCGTCCGGCGCCCGGTCTTTTACGATGGCCGCGTCTGCATGATCAGCCCGGTCGCCGGCGCGGCAGCATTAGCACAAGGGCAGCGCGACGGGGGCGGATGCGCCATTCAGAACAAGGCTGCGAAGCTCGTACTTATCGAAATTACCCACCGTCTGGCCAGTGATCCCGAGAAAGGGTCCGTCGCATTCCTCGGGAAGCGTTGATGGGCACCACGCTTACTTCGCCCATCGGCGTCAGGAACAAGGAGCCCGGGCAAAGCGCGAAATTCTTCATATGAACTTCTTGAGGGCGCTTGCGGCGATCCGCAGGTCGTTGAACATCGTCAAAAACTGGAACGAGAGGACAAAAAAACCCGCATAAAACGGACCTTTACTCCTTTTTTCGGCGGCCCTTACGAAGGGTGCGAGCTTGCCGGCAATAATTGGCGCGATGAAGGAGGCGACGACCACGCCGATGACTGCACCACCGATCACGTCGCTCGCATAATGATATCCTGCAAATATGCGTGGCATGCAAATCACGAGGAGTGACCAGGTGTATGCCGCAAGCCCCAGCCGCTTCGAGAGAAGCCACAGCGCGGTCGAGAGGGCGAAATACACCGCCGCATGGTCGCTCGGAAATGAGCTCCAATGCTCCAAGACGGTATCTTCGGGCGTGATCCCCAAGGGCGGTATGAAGGCGGGATCACCGGCGTGGAGCGGACGGACCCTTTCGGGAAGAGCATCCTGAATTGCCCGGGAGAGCGCTCCCGCAATGAACATTGCGACGAAGCCCTCGAGGATCGCGTGGCGGTTTTCAGTCTCGTTAACGCTGAACCACAGCAGCCACAACAGGGCAAAGAGGGGTAGCGTCTTGAAAGTAGGAAGGGAGAGGAGCTGGATGATGATTTTGTTGAGCAACACGGATTGCTGTGCCCAATGGGACGTCAACCCCACCACATACTGATCAAAACTGTCCATCAATGTGCTTTCCTGAATATCGAGAACACCACGTCATAACAGAATGGCTTCAACCCGAATTAACCCATGATCACGACCGCCGCGTTATGACTTAGAACCAACAGCGGACGAAGGCATAGGGGTGATCAGGTGACGTCGCGAAGCGCGTAATGACAATGGTTCCAACGAGTGTCTGCCGCTTGCGCGACGAGTGTGGCAATGAGAATGGCAAATCCCATCTTGCCATGAAAATAGCCGCGGGTTCAAATACGTTGAACATAGCGCGAGAAGCCAGACAGAACAGAAGTCGGTAAGGATCGTAGGCTGACGGCCCGACTTTTCCGAGCTTGGCCGGTCGAACAAGCAAAAGGCAATGGAGGAGGAAGACATGCTGCGTTCAGTCTTGTTATTCGCAACAGCAGCCGTGATGATAACGCCGACCGCGGTGCTGGCGGACAACAAATCCGATTGTCAGAAGGGTCTTGAGATGATCAAGGCAGAACTGAAGAAGAAACATCCGGCTCCGGTGATCGCAACCTTGCGCAAGGCGCTGAGCGGTGCCGAGACCGAGGTGGTAGAGGAAGATTGGCCCGAATGCATGGACTACGTAAAGACCGCGCGTGCTGCGCTCAAGCAATGAGCGCTACGATCCACGGCAATGGCGCTATGGCTGCGCGCATTGCAACCGAGCACAAAGCCCCTCGTCGGTATCGCTATCGAGGATCGAATGGGTAGCCGACCAACACCTGCTGAGTTCATTGTGGCCCAGAAATATTTCAAAGTATTCATTGCCCCTCGGCCTTAACCGGCGGGTTCTGCGTGCCTTGGACGCTCTGGCTCAGCGACGCCAGCGCGGTCCTGAGGTCGTCAGAGACCGGCGCAAGCCCCTTGATCTCTTCGAAGGCTTGGAAGACGCGCTCATTCGCTGATTTCTCGAATGGTTCGAAGCCGTCAGAGATGCGCGTTCCACCTCCAAGAACGAGGGCAGCAGCGATCGGTCCGAGCACGAGGATTGTGGTCCAGACGCCGAGTCTATGCTTGTTGCTGTGTTGCTGAAGTGTGGAAGATGGCTGCACAAGGTGGTTGTTGGCCATTGTCGTAGCTCTCGGCGAGTGCATGATCACCGATACTCGCGAACAACGGCAGACCAGGCGACTGCTATTAAGTGGTAACCTGCTTGTGTTTGCGGGCCTTCGCGTCTGAAAGGGTCCTCCTAGGTCGCCATGGATTTTGCGGGGCCCTGACGTCACACCGGAGTAGTTACAAGCGCGCGGTCGCGCGGGGCGGGAGCGGCCCTGGCCTCCAGATGAAATGGACTGGAAACTCTCGACGCCGTGGACGGCTGCCCATCAAGGCTTCCCGGTGAGGCGCTTTTCAAGCTGCAGCGTTCGCTGGACCAGGTCATCCAATTCAAACGACTGGGAGTCGAGGAATGCGACGGACCCATTATCGGGATCGCTGGCCAGACGATGGGTCTCGCTCAAATGATGCTTGAGCCAGGCCCTCTGCTCTTGCTGCAATTGCGCCCGCTTCTCGTCCGCGGACCCGTGCAGAAGCCTCTGATAGGCGGCATTCAGTCGCGCATCCCACTTGCCGATTTCGACTTTGCCGCAATCCAGCATCTTCGAGGAAACGCCATTGGCCTCGGCCGTGCACGCGTCGAACTCCGCGCGCTGCTGCGCGCTTGAAGGACATGCGGCGATCGAGAGGACGGCTCCCAGCACGAGAGATGATTTCCAGACCATTGTAGCCGTCCCCTGCCGAGCTCTCACTAAGTAAAGTCTCACCCGCCTGTTATGGCTTTTTGGCGATTGCTCCGATGAACGCAGCGACAGGAGATCGGCCGCGCCAAGCGCAGCTGCAAGGCTTGGTGCGCCATCCCGAACGAACCGCTATATCATTGAAAGAACTATATGATTCAAGCGACCACGCATCCGCCTGCCAGAACGCCGTGAACGGTCGCGTATCAGCCGAACTTGCAGGGAAGCAGGCGTTCGCCAAAAGCTTCGCCTCGCCAGATCAATTGCAGGCCCGTGACGATCTCCGCCCCGTAAACGGCGTAGGGAATTTCGATCGACTTCAGCCAGGGTGCAACCCAGTGGTTGAGAGGCGTGCCGTCGATGCTGACCAGTTCGCAATCGCCGGGAATCTTCAGGCCGTGTTCAAGGGCGCGCCGGTTCACGCCGTACGCGATTTGGTCGCTCACACAGAGAATGGCGTCCGGCGTCTCGCTGCCGCCGAAAATTCGCGCGCCGGCATCGTAGCCTATTTGCAGATGCGATCGCCCTTCCCCGTCGGCCCGGATGATCGCCTCGTCGGACCATCCACGCTCCCGCAGCCTGGCCAGGAAGCCTGCCACACGGTCTCGCGATGCGGACGAGCCCAGCCGTGGAAAAACAACGGCCGGGGCTCGCCGCCCGAGATCGGCGAAATAGTCGGCGACGCGGGCACCCGCCGCGCAGTCGTCGATTCCGACGAACGGGCCGTTGCCGTTCGGATCACGGCGGTTCACGAACACGACCGGGACGCCCGACGCGGAAAGCTCGCTCAAGCCGGGGCTGGGCACCGCGGCGACGAGGACGTAGCCGCTCACCATCTGGGCCCGCATCGCATGGAGATACTCGTCCTGAAGCTCGGGCCGGTCGTGCGTATCGCACAAGACCATGACATAGCCCGCCTCGCGCAGCGCCGCCTCGGTCGAACTTGCGATCGTCGCCATCGCCGGATTGTCGAGGTTGGCCGCGATCATCGCGACTAGCTGGCTTTGGCCGCGCTGGAGCGCGCGTCCCACCGGATTTGGCCGGTAGCCAACCGCGTCGATCGCGTCGAGCACCCGCGCCACGGTGGCTGGCGAGGCGCGGCGCATCTCGCCATTGACGATCCGCGATACGGTCGAAACTGAAACGCCGGCGCGGGCCGCGACTGTGGCAAGTGAAACGTCTTCCGGCATCGGCCTCATGGGGGCTTGGTCCGATTGCAACCTATAGCCACGGTTGAGCCTCCTTCCGAGACCCTACAGGGTGATTTAAACACGATTGACAGTTAGGCAAACGTTTGCCAACATAGTTTTGGCCTTGCAAGCGCCTCGCGACGGCGCTGCCGCCCGATCTCTGCGTCAGCGGAAGCAGGCGCCCAATGGCACGAAAAACGGCATCCGCCCGGGCGGATGCCGATGTGGAAGGAAACGTCTGGCGCTTCGGGATCCGTCGGAGAACGGACCGGATGCGCCTGTCTCACGCGGCCCCAGCAGGGGCCGGCAAGTGTGGAGGAAGAACGATCATGCGTGCCGTCACCCCCGTCATCACGTCTCTTACGCTGTCCCTTCTGTGCGCCACCGTGCTCGGCCGGCCTGCCGCGGCCGAGACGACGACTCTCCGGATGGCCTGGTACTCGGATGGCAACGAGGGCGAGGTGATGGCCGACCTGCTCAAGCGCTTCCACGAGCAGAACAAGGACATCGAGGTCGTTCTCGATCAGGTGCCCTACAAGGCGGTCAACGAGAATCTGCCCGTGCAGCTGGCCTCAGGCCAGGGCCCCGACATCGCGCGCGTCGTCGATATGGGCGGCCTGTCGCGCTTCGCGCTCGACATGCGCCCCTTTCTCAAGGACCCCGGCTATTGGGAGACGAATTTCGGGCCCTTCCTCGAATGGATGCGCCCGGCGGGCGACACGCAGGCCATTCCGGGCTTCATGACCCAGCTCACCGTCACCGGCCCCTTCGTCAACAAGACCCTGTTCGAGCAGGCCGGGGTCGCGATGCCGGGCGGCAAATCGACCTGGGAGGACTGGGCGAAGGCGGTGAAGGAGGTTGCGGGCAAGGTCCAGGCGCCGTTCCCGCTCGCGGTCGACCGCTCGGGCCATCGCTTCTATGCGCTTGCCATGTCGCAAGGCACGAAGGTTTTCGGTGCAAACGGCGAGCCTGATGTCGTCGACGACGGCTTCAAGCGCGCCGCGCAGCTGGTCTACGACTGGCACAAGTCCGGCGTCATGTCGAAAGAGCTCTGGGGCTCGGTCTCCGGTACGGCCTATCGCGGCGCCAACGACGAATTCAAGAACGCGCAGGTCGTCATGTATCTGTCCGGGTCGTGGCAGATCGCCCAATTCGCCAAGACCGTGGACAACGCCTTCGACTGGGTGGCGGTCCCCAACCCTTGCGGGCCGGGCGGATGCAGCAGCATGCCGGGCGGCGCCGCTCTCATGGCCTTCAAGACCACCCAGCATCCCAAGGAAGTCGCGCGGGTGATGGATTATCTCGCAAGCGAACCGGTGCTGGCGGAGTTCTGTGCGCGCTCCCTGTTCGTGCCTGGCCATCTCGGGCTCACCAAGAAGGGCATCGACTATCCGACGGCCAGCCCGGAAGCCGCGGCGGCACTGAAGATTTTCACCGCAAGCGCTGGCCAGGTTTCGCCGCTCGCTTACCGGACCCAGGGCTACGTCAACAGCCGAATCATCTTCAACGCCGTCATCAGCCGGCTCGGGCAGGCGGTGTCGGGCGAAACGACGCTCGAAGACGCCGAGAAGCGCATCACCGCTGACGTCGCGCAGCAGATCGCCGAGCGGAACAAGAAGTGACGGCGATGGGTTCACAGGATCGAGGGATCACCGCGATGTCGGACGCGCCGACCGCTGCCCGGCCGCAGCCCGGCATGGCCGCTGGCGCGCTCGCGCGCGTCGCGGTCCTGCCCGTGGGACTGGCGCTGCGCGTGCTCGATCCGCCGATGCGATGGCTGCAACGCGCAATCGGCGTGCGGCGCATGGCCTACGTGTTCCTGCTGCCCAACTTCGCATTCTTCGGCCTCTTCGTATTCCTGCCGATCGGCATCAACATCGTGTTCTCGGTGACCGGCGGCACGGCCCTGTTTCCCTCGGAGCGCCCCTATGTCGGCGCTGAGCAGTTCGCCTATCTGTTCGACTGCGGCTCCTATCTCGATCCGTCGAGTTGCCGCGAGGACCATTTCTGGCGCGGCGTCGCCAATACGACAAAGTTTGTCGTATTTCAGGTGACCGCGATGGTGCTGTTCTCGCTGATCACCGCGCTGGTCCTCAACATGAAGATCCGCGGGCGCGGCTTCTTCCGCGCGGTGTATTTCTTCCCTGTCCTGCTGTCGCCCGTCGTCGTTGCGCTGATCTGGAAATGGATTCTGCAGCGCGACGGGCTGCTCAATGCCGCCATCACCACGCTCGGCGGTCAGAAGATCCTGTTCTTCGTCGATCCCGGCTGGGCGATGTTCTGGGCGGTGTTCGTATCGGTATGGGCGCATATGGGGTTCTACACCCTGATCCTGCTCGCCGGCCTGCAGGCGATCCCGGCGGACCTCTACGAGGCGGCGGAGATGGACGCGACGCCGCGCTGGCGCGTGCTGACACGCATCACGCTGCCGCTGCTGTGGCCGAACATGATCGTCGTGATCGTGCTCGCGCTCATCAAGGGCGCGCAAACCTTCGACGAGGTCTTCGTGCTGACCGGCGGCGGTCCGGGCACCGCGACACTGATGGTCGTCCAGTACATCTACGAGACCGGCTTCGCCAGCCAGGTGCAGAATTTCGGCCTCGCCGCGGCCGCCTCGGTCGTGCTCGGTCTGGTCCTGTTCGTCCTGACGCTCCTGCAGTTCGCCGCCGCGCGGCGCAAAGAGATCTGAGGTCACCGCATGCGCCTTGGGATTTTGCTTGGTCAACGTCGCAATGGGCCCGGACGGCCGCTGCACTGGACCGATATCGCCGCCTATGTCTATCTCGCGCTCGGCGTCATGCTGATGTTCGGCCCGGTGCTGTGGCTGGTGCTGTCATCGTTCAAGACCGAGAGTGCGCTGCTTGAGTTTCCGCCGTCGCTGCTGCCTTTCGCGCAGGTCGAAGTGACGGTGCCCGGCCAACCCCAGAAGCTGCCGCTGTTCCGCACGACGCTTCCCGACGGCTCCGTCCGCGAATTGGCGCAGGTTCGGCGCATCGGGCTCGTGGCGCAGATGGTCGATCCCGCCGATCCCTCAAAACAGTACCGCGTCGCGATCGACAAGCGTGAACCCGTGCGCCGCGTCGCGCTTGCGACCGAGAATTACAGCGAGCCGCTCCAGCGCTTCGCCTTCCTGCGCTTCCTGTTCAATTCGGTGTTCGTGACTGTTGTCGCGACGCTGATCACACTGCTGATCAATTCCATGGCTGCCTACGGGCTCGCCGTCTACCAGTTTCCCGGTAAGCAGGCGGCGACGCTGGCGGTGATCGGAACGCTGATGATCCCGATGACCATCATCCTGGTGCCGGTCTATCTGGTGGTGACCGAACTTGGCCTCGCCAACTCGCTGTGGGCGGTGATCCTCCCGGGGGCGGCGACGCCGACGGGGGTATTCCTGCTGCGGCAATACATGCTGACCCTGCCGAAGGATCTGATCGAGGCCGCGCGTATGGACAAGGCGTCCGAGTGGCAGATCTATTGGCGCATCGTGATGCCGCTGACCCTGCCGGCGCTCGCGGTCTTGGCGATCTTCTCGATCATGTGGCGCTGGAACGAATTCCTGTGGCCGCTGGCAGTCCTGACCAAGACCGAGGTCTACACGCTGCAGATCGCGCTCAATGCGTTCCAGGGCGAACTCCAGACCCAGTGGCACTACTTGCTTGCGATGACGGTCGTGACGCTCATTCCCGTCGCGCTCGTCTTCGTATTCCTCCAGCGTTTCATCGCGACGGGCATCGGCTCGACGGGAATGAAATGACCGATCGGACTATCCAATGGCTGAATTGAAACTCACGGGCGCACGCAAATCCTTCGCCAATATCGACGTGCTGCACGGCATTGATCTGGCGGTGAAGGATGGCGAATTCGTCGTCTTCGTCGGCCCCTCCGGCTGCGGAAAGTCGACGCTGCTGCGGGTCATAGCCGGCCTCGAAAACGTCACCAGCGGCGAGGTCCTCATCGACGGCGAGCGGGTCACGCACCTGCCGGCGTCCGAGCGGGGGCTCGCCATGGTGTTCCAGTCCTATGCGCTTTATCCGCACATGAGCGTGGCCAAGAACATGGCCTTCGCGCTCGAGAACATGGGGCTCAAGCCTGCGGAGATCCAGGCGCGAGTGGCGCGTGCCGCGGCCATGCTGCGGCTCACGGATTATCTCGACCGCAAACCGAAGGCGCTCTCCGGCGGCCAGCGCCAGCGCGTCGCCATCGGACGGGCCATCGTGCGCGATCCGAAGATATTCCTGTTCGACGAGCCGCTGTCGAACCTCGACGCCGAATTGCGCGTCGCGACGCGCAAGGAACTTGCTGCGCTGCATGCCAAGCTCGGCGGCACGATGATCTACGTCACCCACGATCAGGTCGAAGCCATGACGCTGGCCGACCGCATCGTGGTGCTCAACGCCGGCCGGATCGAACAGGTCGGCACGCCGCTCGAACTCTACAACCGACCCTCGAACGCCTTCGTTGCCGGCTTCATCGGTTCACCCCGCATGAACTTCCTGCCGGCTGTGGTGACGTCCGACGACGGCACGCTGCGCCTGACCGTGGGTGAGCGCGAACTCGAATTGCCCCGGACCGCATCCGGCCTCGTTGCCGGAGCGCGCGTGACGCTCGGCATCCGTCCCGAGCATATCGACGTCGCATCCGACACGGGCATGCTCGGCGCCACCGTCGATCTCGTCGAACAGCTTGGCGGCGAGGCGTTCATCTACGCCTCGGCGCCCGGCCTGCCGCAGATCACACTGCGCCAGGACGGCCAGTCGCAGTTCCACCGCGGCGATGCGATCGCGATCCGCTTCGCCGCCGACCATCTGCACATCTTCGATGCAACAACGGGCGCGGCCCTCGCGCGGCCCTGAGAGACCCGGAGCCTATCCCATGAAAGCCCTGACCCACGGCCGCTTCCGCGGCCTCGACGGCAATGCCGCGCTGTTCGAACTTTCGACCGGACCGGCGGCAGCCCCGCTCGCCACGCTCCGCATCACCATTCTCGAGCGCGACATCGGCCGCGTCACCTTGCGCCGGCCGGAGGGCTATCGCCTCGATCGCGGCTGGGCGATCGCGCCTGATCGCACCGAGCCGCCGTTCGAGGGACGGCAGCGCGACGACGTCGCAGGCTTTGCCAATCCGGCGCCGACGGTTTCGGAGGCCGGCGGCATCGTCACGCTCGCCGCCGCAGGTCTCAGCGCGCAGATCCGGCTCGATCCGTTCGGCATCGCCTGGAACCGAAACGGCGAGGATCAGCCATTCCTGCGCGACCGTCCGACCCAGGCTTATTTCCTGTCGCGCAAGACCGGTGCGTTGCTGCACGCGATGGAACGACATGAAGACGAACGCCATTATGGCCTCGGCGACAAGGCAGGTCCGCTCGATCGCACAGGGCGGCGCTTCGCCATCGATGCCGTCGACCCCTGCGGCTTCGACGCAGAGCTGTCCGATCCGCTCTACAAGATGCTGCCGTTCTTCATCGTCGACGGCGCGCGCGGTGCTCACGGCATTTTCTACGACAACCTTGCGCTCGGCTCGGTCGATCTCGGCTGCACGCTCGACAATTACCATAGCCTGTTCCGCAGTTACCGTGCCGAGGACGGCGACCTCGATTATTACGTGCTCGCCGGCCCGACGGTACCCGAGGTCACGCGCCGATTTTCCTGGCTGACCGGCGGACAGGCTTTCGCGCCGCGTTGGACGCTCGGCTTCGCGATGACGACCATGACCATCGCGGACGCACCGGACGCGGACGCGCGCATCACCGGCTTCATCGAGGATTGCAGGCGCCACGGCATCCGCTGCGACAGTTTTCACTTTGGCTCGGGCTACACCTCGATCGGCAACCGTCGCTACGTCTTCAACTGGAATCGCGACAAGTTTCCCGACCCGGCGGCGACCATGGCGCGGCTCAAGGCCGCCGGCATGCAGCCGGTCACCAACATCAAGCCTTGCCTGCTCGACGATCACCCGCGGCTCGCTGAAGCCAGGGCCAATGGCATCCTGGTCGTCGATGGCGAGACCGGCGAGCCGGCGGTGGCGCAATTCTGGGACGGCCTCGGCTTCCATGTCGACTTCACCAATCCGGAAGGACGGCGGTGGTGGGCGAACGGCATCCGTGACGCGCTGCTCGCCTTTGGCGTGACGGCGGTCTGGAGCGACAACAATGAATTCGAAATCTGGGACGAAGACGCGGTGTGCGATGGCGACGGCCGGCCGTATCCGCAGGCGCTGGCCCGTCCGGCGCAGGCGCTGTTGATGCACAAGCTTGCCTACGAGACCCAGGCTGCGCAGGCGCCGGACAAGCGTCCCTACACGATCACGCGGGCCGGCAGCGCAGGCATCGCCCGCTACGGCCAGACCTGGAGCGGCGACAACGAAACGTCCTGGAAGACGCTGCGCTACAACCTGACCCAGGGCCTCAACATGAGCCTGTCGGGCCTCTACAACATTGGCCATGACGTCGGCGGTTTCCATGGCCCGTCACCCGGGCCGGAACTGCTGTGCCGCTTTGTCGAGTTTTGCGCGCTGTGGCCGCGCATGGTGATGAATTCCTGGAAGACGAGCGGCATCGTCAACACGCCCTGGATGCATGAAAGCGTGCTTCCCGAGGTGCGATCCGCGATGAACCTGCGTCACAGCCTCATCCCCTATCTGTATACCCAGATGTGGCGCGCCGCGGCCGACGACGTGCCCGCGGTGCGCCCGCTGCTGTGGGATTTCGCGTCCGACGCAGTCGCCGCAGCCGTCGAGGACGCATTCATGCTCGGTCCCGATCTCCTCGTCGCTCCGGTGCTGGAAGAGGGCGCGACGACGCGCGAGGTCTATCTGCCCGCCCATCCTGGCGGCTGGTACGACTGGCATGACGGGACGCCGTTCGAGGGCGGGCGAACCGTGACCGTCGCAGCACCGCTGGGCCGGCTACCGGTCTTTGCACGCGCGGGCTCGATCGTTCCGATCGAAGACGAGAAGGGGCTGACGGCGATCGTGTTCGGGCCGCCCGATCATGGCGGCTCCGGCCTTGTCTATGTCGATGATGGCGAGACGGCGGATTGGCGCAGGACAGGCCGGACAATCGAATTCCGCCTGCGCCCTGACAATACCGGCTTCGTTCTCGATGTCAGCGGAGGCGAGTTGGCCGCACCAATCCGCGCCCGCGGCGTCGGCGTGCCGAAGCTGCGCCTTGCCGGCACGGTCGAGTGAGCCGGGTTTGGCGCACCGGCGGCCGACATACAGTCGGGTTCAGCGCCTGATCACAGCAAACCCAAGCTACGGACCAGCATGTAGATCGCCACCGCGAATATGAGCGCCGCAAACACGGTGTTCAGCGCACCTTTGCGGCCAGCAAGGGAAGTTGCGGAGCCCGCGCCGAGAAGCCCGCCGAGAACGCCGCCAATGATGAACAACCCTGCGAGAGACCAATCCACAAGGCCGGACACGGCATAGTTCGCCGCAGTTGTCAGCCCGAACGCGGTGACCGCCAGGAGAGAGGAACCCACCGCGTACAGGATCGGCATGCCGGTGGCTGCGATCAGGGCGGGCACGATCAGGAAGCCGCCGCCGATTCCGAAGAAGCCGGACATGGCTCCCGTGGCGAGGCCCAGGGCAACCAGCTTCGGCAGATTTTCCCGGTTGAGCATCACCGATGGCTCGCCCTCACCGGAACGGCCTTTCATCATCAGCGCGCCTACCACCAGCATGACGATAGCAAAAAGTGCGAGCAGCTTCTGGCCATCGATGATCTTGCCTAAAGTTGAGCCGAGAAACGCGCCGGCTATGCCGGCGAGCGCGAACACCGAGGCGCAGCGCCACTTCACGTTACCGGCGCGGACGTGGTTCGCCAGGTTGGCGGTGGCGTTCGCCGCGACGGCGACGGCGCTGGTCCCGATCGCGACGTGAGGGTCCGCTACTCCGACGAGATAGATGAGCAGCGGAACCGCCAGAATGGAGCCGCCGCCTCCAACCAGGCCCAGGGAGAAACCGACCAGCGAGCCGGAGGCGAGCCCCAGCGCGCCTTGGGTCAGGGACAGCATGGCGACGTCTCCTCCTTCACGCGGCTCGCGCCGGCGCGCCGTAGACTTCGCGGTTCCATGGCGCCCGCATGAGGATGCGTGCCATGCCGCAAAAGCCTGTGAGCCCAGCCGTCATCAGTCCGGCACCGACGAAAGCCGGCACGGCGAAGAACCAAGGCGAGACCAGAAGCCCGAGCAGCGTGCCAGCGAAGACGAGACTTCCGGCCCCGATCTGGACCTGCCGCTGAAGCTCGATCGGCTGCCGTCGGTCGGTCACGACCGGCAGACCAGCCCTGCGCCAGGCGTCGAGGCCGCCACCAACGAGGAAGGCCTCGCCATCCGCATCGAGTTTAGCGGCGAGCCGCGGCGCATTGGCTTGGGTGCGGGCGCCGCTCTTGCAATGGAAGATGATCGGCCTCTGATGCGCCGTGACATCGGCTTCGTCGAGCTTCGACAACGGCAGGTTTCGCGCGCCCGGAATTTTCTCGCGCGCGTGCTCGTCAGCTTCGCGGATATCGATGAGGGTGGCGCCCTTGTCGAGAAGACGGTGGGCGTCGGTCGGGTTGATAGTCGGTAGCGACATTCCTGGTTCCTTCTTTGGCTTATCTGCTCTTGGCTTTGACGGGCGCGCAAAACAGCTTGTGCAGCGTGGCGAACAGCTGCTCGATGCGCGGATCGGCGATGCGATACCAGAGCGTCTGGCTTTCCCGCCGGAAAGTGACGAGACCCTCCTCGCGCATCTTCGCGAGATGCTGCGACAGCGCCGATTGCGACAGGCCGACGGCCTCGGCAAGGGAACTCACGTTGTCCTCGCCGCATTCAACGAGCCTGCACAGGATCATCAGCCGGCGCTCGTTTGCGAGAGCCCGCAGCACGGAGGCCACTTCAACTGCCTGCTTCTCGAAAGCTCCCGGATCGAACGTTGCTGAGGCCATCGCCCTGCTCTCCTTATTTCAGGCATTGCTTAATTAGCTATTTCTAATATATCTGTCAAGACCACGAGGCAATAGGGAGTTTCAGAATGTCACAGCCAATCATCCGATCATTCTTCGACGAGCCGACAAACACGGTGAGCTACCTCGTCGCCGATCCCGCCACGAAAAAGGCAGCGATCATCGACCCCGTGTTCGACTACGACCACAATTCCGGCGAGGTCGATACGCGCTCCGTCGAGGCGATGCTCGCAGCCGCCGAAGAGGCGGGCAACACTGTCGACCGGGTGCTGGAGACCCATGCGCATGCCGACCACCTCTCGGGCGCGCCGTTCATCAAGGCGAAGACCGGCGCGAAGATCGGGATTGGCGAGCACATCAAGGACGTGCAACGCATCTTCCGCCCTATCTTCAACGCCACCGACTTGAAGACCGACGGCAGCGACTTTGATCATCTGTTCCGCGACGGCGAGCGCTTCAAGATCGGCGAACTCGACGTCGAAGTTCTCTACACGCCGGGGCACACGCCGGCCGACATCTCTTACAAGATCGAGGATGCCGTGTTCGTCGGCGACACCTTGTTCATGCCTGACTACGGCACCGCACGCGCCGACTTCCCCGGCGGCGATGCTCACAAGCTCTATCGATCGATCAAGCGGCTGCTGTCGTTGCCACAGGAAACTCGGTTGTTCATGTGTCACGACTACAAGGCTCCGGGCCGCGACACTTTCGCCTGGGAGACCACGGTAGGCGAGCAGCGCGAAAGCAACGTCCACGTCAAGGAAGGCGTTTCGGAAGACGAATTCGTGGCCATGCGGCGGGCGCGCGACACCAAACTGCCGGCACCGAGGCTGCTGCTGCCTTCCATTCAGGTCAACATCCGCGCCGGCAAATTCCCGCCGGCCGAAGCCAACGGGGTGCGCTATCTCACGATCCCCGTGAAGCTGAAGGATGGCGCGCAGGCCTGCTTATAGGCCCGAGACAATCGCGTCGTGCCGCGGCACCGGGCGCTGACCATACGTCGAACGTCAGTTCCGATCTGCTGCCGCCCGTGCGCTCCGGTCGACGGCCGTGACGATCTGCTCGAGCGACCCGCGCACGACCTTCGGGTCGTCGGCAGCCAAGGCCACCTGGGCCTGCGTCTTCAGGCCCGCCAACGGCGTGCGCAATTCGTGCGCCGCGAAGGCAGTCACTTCCCGTTCGTGCCGTCGCGCCGCTGCGACCCTGCTCAGGAGCCCGTTCAGCGCGACCGCGAGCGGCCTGACCTCGGTCGGCGGCCGGTCCGTTTCCACGTGCCGCATGTCTTCAGGCTCGCGCGCGCCGAGATCGCGAGCCATTCGCCGCGAAGCCCCTGCCCGACGCTCGCCCAGATCGCGGCGCCGAGCAACGTGCGATCAGCAGTGCAGGCCACATCCCCCGGCTGCGTGGTGCATGGCTTGCAAGGTCTCGCTGAACCAGGGGGCGCCGAACCGAAACGACACGAATGACGGCCGAAGGCGCTAGATCGCTTCGACCGCCGCCTTCAACTCGCTGCGGACCTTCTCCGCAATGCTGGCCAAGGATGCATTCTGAATGGCCTGCATCGATGCGACGGGGTCCACCGCGGCGACCTCCTCCCCGCCATCGATCTCCTGAACGACCACGTTGCAGGGAAGCATGGTCCCGATCTTGTCTTCGGCCTTCAGCGCCTCGTGCGCCATCTGCGGATTGCAGGCACCGAGAATGACGTAGGGGCGGAAATCGGCGCCGATCTTCTCCTTCAACGTCGACTGCACGTCGATCCTGGTTAACACGCCGAAGCCGCGGAAGCGCGAGCCGCCCGCAAGTGCCATGAGCACGGCTGGATAGGAGATGCGGCCGATACGCGTGACCGCGAGAGCGCCGAAACTCCCGATTTCGATCGGCGAAGATCAAGCCTATCGAAGGCTTGCTCGCCTCTCGGTTGTCAATGGCCGGGACTCGATTTGAGCGTATGTAAAAACCTGGCGCGCCCCGGGAGAGAAATCCGCGAGCGCTCCTCGCGCCGATCGCCGAGCGAAGGCAATCGTACAAGTTCGTGCTCTGGCGTGGAAAAGCGTGGATTTGGTGCCCAGGGGCGGAATCGAACCACCGACACTGCGATTTTCAGTCGCATGCTCTACCAACTGAGCTACCTGGGCGTGCTCCACGAGAGGGGCCAAAGCCCATCGAGCGGGCGGTTTATAGTGGGCTCGCGGCGGCCTGTCTACCCGCGCTTCGCCTTCGGCTACGCGGGGCGCGGCCCGGCTGTGCACAAGCTGGGGCGGCTTGCTGGCCATTCGGACAACATTGATATTACTTATTATTCGACATCATCAATCTCATCATCCCGACCGGGGATGACGTAGGTGCCCTTCAGCCAGCGATTCAGATCGACGTCGCGGCAGCGCGGCGAGCAGAACGGGCGGGTGGCCTGCGCCTGCGGCTTGCCGCAGATCGGGCAGGATTTGAGCGGGCCAGTGGGCTTTTTGACTTGGTCGTTCATGATGGCGGCAGTCTACATGAGGTGACGAGGCTCAAGCGGCTCTCGGCAAACGGGTTCCTCCGGAACAGGCGCATGCGCCCCGCCGGCCGGTTCTACTGTGCATGGGGTTGTTTTCGGGATTTTCGTCAGATCGCGGTGGCGTTGAGCCAGCCGAAGCGAATCGGAAAGCCTTCGCCACCGAGCAGCGTCGTGGTCTCGTAGAGCGGCAGGCCGACGACGTTGCTGTAGGACCCCACCATCTTCACCACGAACGAGCCGGCGATGCCCTGCACGGCATAGCCGCCGGCTTTGCCGCGCCATTCGCCGGAACCGATATAGGCCTGGATGTCGTCCTCCGAGAGGCGCTTGAAGCGGACGCGGGTTTCGACCAGGCGCTGGCGGAACGCCTCGCGCGGCGTCACCAGGCAGATCGCGGTGTAGACGCGGTGGTTGCGGCCCGACAGCAGCCGCAGGCACTGCGCGGCCTCGTCCACCAGATTGGCCTTGGGCAGGATGCGGCGGCCGACCGCGACCACCGTGTCGGCCGAGAGAATGAAGGCGCCGCGCAGCTCGTCGTCCAGCTGCACCGATTTGAGCGCCGCATCGGCCTTGGCCCGCGCCAGGCGGTTGGCGCAGGCGCGCGGCAGTTCGCCCCGCTTCGGCGTCTCGTCGACATCGGCCGGCCGGAGCGCGTCGGGGTCGATGCCGGCCTGGTTCAGCAGCGACAGGCGCCGCGGCGAACCGGAGGCAAGAACGAATTTGGGGCGGCCGAGCATCAGGTGATTTTTGGGGATGAGGCAGGGAGTGAATTGCGCGCGGAACCTATCGGAAGGGGGCTGATTTCACAACCCGGGAACTCGGACTTTGCTGATTCGAGCGGCCCGACATGTGTGTGCCCTTCATCCATGACGCGGGTGTTACGGGCGCCGCGCACTACCCGCTCGCCGCGCCCACCTTGGCGAACCGCCGGCGGATGCGCATCAAAAGCTGGTCGCAGACCTCGCGATAGGCGGCAAGCTTCTGGTCGCGGCTGCCCTCCATCGTGGTCGGATCCTGCGTCGGCCAATATTCGACGTCGGCAGCCAGCGTCCGCGTCAGCTCCAGCGCCTTGTGGTGCGCCTCCGGCGAGAGCGTGATGATGAGGTCGAAGTTCAGGCCCTCCCAGTCCTCGAGTTCCTCGAAGCTCTGCGGCTTGTGGGCGGAGATGTCCTGGCCGAGCTCGGCCATCACCGCGATCGCGAACGGATCGAGCTCGCCTTTTCTCGCACCGGCCGATTTCACGTAGAGGCCTTGCGGAAACATGTGCCGTAGCAGGCTCGCGGCCATCGGAGAGCGCACGCTGTTCATCGCGCAGGCGAACAGCACCGATTGTGGATCGCGTGCGCGTGGGGGCGCAGCCATCCGCGCCTAGCCCTTCCAATGAAGGACGGTGATGAGCGTGAACAGCCGGCGCGAGGTCTCGAAATCGACCCGCACCTTGCCCTTCAGCCGCTCCTGCAGCGTGCGCGATCCCTCGTCGTGGATGCCGCGGCGGCCCATGTCGATGGCCTCGATTTTGTCAGGGGTCGCGGTGCGGATCGCCTGGTAATAGCTGTCGCAGATCATGAAATAGTCCTTCACGATCCGCCGGAACGGCGTCAGCGACAACAGATGCGCGACAACGGGCGTGCCGTCCTCGCGGCGGATGTCGAACATCAGCCGGCTGCCGGTGATGCCGATATGCAGCGTGAACGGACCGTTGCCGTCGGCGCCTTCGGGCGCAAACAAGTTCTGCTCGATCAGATCGTAGATCGCGATCGCGCGCTCATGCTCGATGTCCGGCCCGGAACGGCCGATCGAGTCCTCGTCGAGGGTGACCGCGACGATGCGATTGGTCGAGTCGTCCTGTTCGGGCGGCTTTGTCATGACAGATTGAGGCGCAATCCAATCGAGCGCGAATGAGCATCCAGGCCCTCCGCTTGTCCGAGCGTCATCGCGGCAGGTCCCAGCGCACGCAGCTGGTCCGGGCCGCATTTCAGAATCGACGTGCGCTTCATGAAATCGGCGACCCCCAGGCCTGAAGAAAATCGCGCCGAGCGCGCCGTCGGCAGCACATGGTTGGAGCCGCCAACATAATCGCCGATCGCCTCCGGCGTATGCGCCCCGAGGAAGACGGCGCCGGCGTTGCGGATTTTTGCGGCGAGCGCGTCGGGATCACCGGTCATGATCTCGAGATGCTCGGCGGCGATCGCATCGGCCAAGGGAGCGGCATCGGCCAGGGTCTTCACCATGATGATCGCGCCGAACTCGGCCCAGGACTTGCCGGCGATCGCGGCGCGCGGCAGCGTGTTCAGCTGCGCTTCGACCGCCTTCTCGACGTCGGCGGCGAGTCGCGCCGAGTCGGTAATCAGGATCGATTGCGCGCTGGCATCGTGCTCGGCCTGCGCCAGCAAATCAGCGGCGATCCAGTCGGCGTTACCGGTGTCGTCGGCGATCACCAGCACCTCGGAAGGTCCAGCGATCATGTCGATGCCGACCTTACCGAACACCAGCCGCTTGGCGGCGGCGACATAGGCATTGCCGGGACCGACGATCTTGGTAACAGGCGCGATCGTCGCGGTACCGTAAGCCAGCGCGGCCACGGCCTGCGCACCGCCGACGCGGTAGATCTCGGTGACGCCGCCGAGATGCGCGGCGGCGAGCACCAGCGGGTTGAGCTTGCCGTCGGGCGAAGGCACCACCATCACGAGGCGCGAGACGCCTGCGACCTTGGCCGGCACGGCATTCATCAGCACCGAGGACGGATACGCCGCCGTGCCGCCGGGTACGTAGAGGCCAGCGGATTCGATTGCGGTGTAACGCCAGCCGAGCTCGACCCCGAGCGGGTCGGTGAAGCGCTCGTCCTTCGGCAGCTGACGGCGATGATAGGTCTCGATGCGGTCGCGCGCGAGCGCGAGCGCATCCAGTGTTGCGGTATCGCAGGCCTTTGTCGCGGCTTCGATCTCGATGGCCGAGACGCGAAGACCGGATGCATCGAGCGTCAGCCGGTCGAACTTTTCCGTGGCCTCGAGCAGGGCGGCATCGCCCCGCCTGGCCACATCGTCGACGATCGCGCGCGCGGCGGCCTCGACATCGGCCGAGACCTCGCGCTTGGCAGCGAGGAACGCCTGGAATCGCTGGTCAAAATCGGCACTGCTGCGGTCGAGACGAACGGGCATTCTTGGCTTGGCTTCCGGCTGATCACTGGGGCGGATTGGCTCACCAGCCCCCCTGCTCAATGGCGCGGCGGGGAAGCTGCGTCAACCCTTGGCAGCTATCGTTCCGGTGACGGCCGAGCCGTTTCAGCTGGTATACAGCCGGCTCACCCATCCTGCTCGATCCCCGGCGCCGTTCCCAGGTCATCCGCCCCGAGGTCGGTCAGCTCGCATTCCAGGCACTCGACGTCGAGCCTGATGGCGCCGCCCTGGGCGAATAGCAGGAGCGCGCTGCCGCTTGGCTCCTCGTCACGGCCATGCTGGGGATGAAATTCGATGCCGACGAGGTCGAGGACCGCCTCGGGCGCGGCCAGATCGATGTTGCGCGATTTGCAGGCGAGCACGCGGTCGAAGCGAAGCGCCGAAACCAGCCGGCGCGGCTCGGCCTCGCCATCCAGCGTCTGCTCCCAGTCCAGCCGGCTCATGCCGACGACGAGGCGCTTCTCACCCTGCCGCCAGATGATGTCCGACGGCTGGACGCGGGCGTCCTGCACATGGGTGGAGATCACGGCGAGATCGTCGGCATCGAGCGCGATCAATTTGAGCTGGGAAGACATCACCGGCACTTCTCCTCGAGGGGCGGACGGGGCTCAACGCGCGCCGGCCCCGAAGTATCCAAAAGCTCGCGGCCGATGCGGCGGCCGCGAGCGCGAAAGGATAAACCGGTCAGCTTCGCTGAGACATCCCACTCTCGCCCGCAAGCTGAGCGATCTGCTCAGCTCTTGAAGAACGCGAGCAGATCCGCGTTGATGGTTTCGGCTTCCGTGGTCGGCATGCCGTGTGGAAAGCCCTTGTAGGTTTTCAGCGTGCCGTTCCTGAGCAACTTGACCGACAGCGGCGCGGAATCGGCGTAGGGCACGACCTGGTCGTCGTCACCATGCATCACCAGCACCGGCACGTTGATCTTCTTGAGATCCTCGGTGAAGTCGGTCTGCGAGAATGCGACGATGCCATCATAGTGCGCTTTCGCGCCGCCCATCATGCCCTGGCGCCACCAGTTCTGGATCACCGCTTCCGATGGTTTTGCGCCGGGACGGTTGTAGCCGTAGAATGGACCGGCGGCGATATCGCGGTAGAAGGCCGAGCGGCCTGCGGCGAGCGCAGCCTGAAAGCCGTCGAACACGGCTTTCGGCAGACCGCCGGGATTGGCCTCGGTCTGCACCATCAGCGGCGGCACCGCGGAAATGATCGCCGCTTTCGCCACGCGCGACTCGCCGTGGCGCGCGATGTAGTGCACGACCTCGCCGCCGCCGGTGGAATGGCCGACGTGGAGCGCTTTCTCGAGGTCGAGATGCGCGGTCAGCGCGGCGAGATCGTCGGCGTAATGATCCATGTCGTGCCCGTCGGCCACCTGCGCCGAGCGGCCATGGCCACGGCGGTCATGGGCGATGACACGATAGCCGCGGGTGACGAAGAACATCATCTGCGCGTCCCAATCGTCCGACGACAGCGGCCAGCCATGGCTGAACACGATCGGCTGGCCCGAGCCCCAATCCTTGTAGAAAATCTCGACGCCGTCTTTGGTTGTGATGGTGGGCATTCAAGGACTCCTTTAGCGAGATGCGATCAGGCGAACGCCATCGGCTTGTAGCGGCGCCAGGCGCCGATGATCACCAGCACGAAGAACATCAGCACGAGACCCTGCACCACGGCGAAGACCGGGCCTGACGGCGGCGCCGGTGGCACGGCCGGCGCGAGCGCGGCCAGCGCCGGTATCTTCAGGAAGGACTGGATGATCAGGACGAAGACGTTGAAATAGAGCGAGATCATCGCGGTCACGATGTAGACCGGCCGCCAGACGCCTCTGAGCTTCATGCCGTAGAGCGCGATGCACGCGATCGCGAGCAGCACCAGCGAGATGCCGGCGATGATGTAGGAGGGCAACAGCTCCTTGAACGGAAACAGGAAACCGGTCGCATTGGTCAGAATGGTGAAGAGCAGGAAGATCGCGGTGAGGCCGGGCATCGGCTTCGAGCCGAGCAGGCCGAACATCACGACGAGGCCGGCGGCGATACCGATCAGGCTGATGATGACGTGGACCAACGTGAAGGCGGGAAGGCTCAGGCCGAGGACCATGGCATCTCTCCTACTCTCTGCATTGAGATCTGGAGATTGATATTACGCCCCTCATCGGATTACCATCACAATAGCAACAGCGATGGGCGTGCAGCCATGCGTGTTCGTGCGTTTTGAAAAACGCATGGCTGAATTTTTTGCACCGCTGTCACAAACGACGGCAGCTTTTGACGAAAGTTGAATCTCGGCTCACACCTCCTTGGTGTCGAAGATCAGCAAATCGGCGCCGCCGCTGGCGAATTTCGGCACGTCGGCGCCGGTCGCCTTGCCTTCCGGGCTGCCGAATGCGGCCTGGATGTCGGCCACGCTATCGAAGGTGAGAATGGCCACGAGGTGTATCCCGGAAGGGCCGGCGGGTGATGCGACCGGCCCCTTGCTGACGGCGTATTTCTTCAGGCCGGGAAGCTTCTTGGCGAGCGGAATGTGGATCTCGGCGTAGTGCTTGTCGAAAGCCTCGACATCCTTGGGCGTCTTGTAGAGCACGACGATTTCAGCCATTTAGTCCTCCCATGTGAATCTTTGTATTCGCGCGATTGGTCGCGACGCGTCGATAGTCCGTGCGACATTGGCAAGATCGCAAGCCACATTCAATGCGCTTGTATTAATCGTGGCTAAAGCGCCGGTTTTGCGGCGTCGCCGAGATAGCCGTGCAGGGAGGCCACCACCTGCGCGCCCTCGCCGATGGCGCCGCCGACGCGCTTGACCGAGCCGGAGCGGACATCGCCGACGGCGTAGACGCCGGGGACCGACGTCTCGAGCGGCGCCACCAGCCTGCCCTGGTTCAGATCTGACTGCGCGCCTGTCACGACAAACCCGCCGCGATCGAGCGCGACACCGCAGCCGTCGAGCCAGCCGGTGGCGGGATCGGCGCCGACGAACAGGAAGAGATTATTGATGTCGACGGTTTCCTCGTCATCAGACAAGCGGCTCTTCAAGCGGATGCGCCGCAGCAGCGAGGCCTCGTCGCCTTCGAGCGCCGAGATCTCGGTGTTGAACAGCAGCTCGATGTTCGGCGTCGCTTCGATGCGCTCGATGAGATAGCGCGACATGCTGGCCCCGAGGCCGCCGCCGCGGACGATCATCAGAACGCGTTTGGCGTGACCCGAGAGGAACACCGCCGCCTGCCCGGCCGAATTGCCGGCGCCGACCAGCGCCACCTCCTCGCCGGCGCACAGTTTGGCTTCAACCGGGGAAGCCCAATACCAGACGCCGCGCCCCTCGAACTTATCGAGGTTCTCGATGTCGGGCCGGCGATAGCGGGCGCCGCTTGCGACCACCACCGCGCGCGAGCGCAAGGGTTCGCTGCCGTCGAGCGCAACCACAAACGCGCCGTCCTTGCGCGAGCAGTCGAGCGACTTCACCGTGACGGGGATCATGATGTCGGCGCCGAATTTTTGCGCCTGGTTGAACGCGCGCGCCGTGAGGGCCAGGCCGGAAATGCCGGTCGGAAAGCCCAGATAGTTTTCGATGCGCGCGCTGGCGCCGGCCTGGCCGCCGAACGCTCTGATATCGAGCACGGCGACCGAGAGCCCTTCGGACGCCGCGTACACCGCGGTCGCAAGCCCCGCGGGTCCGCAGCCGACGATCGCGACGTCATAGATGCGGTCGTTACGCGGACCGCCGATCATGCCGATCGCGCGCGCAAGCTCGGTCTCATCAGGGTTGCGCAGCACCGCGCCGTCGGGCGTGACGACCAGCGGCCAATCCTCGGGCCTGGGGGAATAGCGCGCGATCATTTCGGCGGCATCGCGGTCGCGCTCGGGATCGAGCAGATGATGCGGCTGGCCGTTGCGGGTGAGGAAACCCTGCAAGCGCACCACGCCGGCCGAATGCGACGGACCGATCAACACGACTCCGCCGACGCCGGCCTGAAGCAGATTGACCCGGCGCAGGATCAGGGCGCGCATGATGCGCTCGCCGAGCTCGGCCTCGGCAACCAGCAGCGCGCGCAGGCGCTCCGGCGGCAATAGCAACGTCTCGACATCGCCTTCGGCGCGGCCATCGACCAGCGCCGGACGACCGGAGAGCTGGCCGAGCTCGGCCAGGAATTGCCCCGGTCCCTGGTCGATCAAGGGCGTGACATGTCCGAGCCCGTCGCGCTGGGTGATGGCGACGTGGCCCCTGAGCACGACGAACATGCCCGGCCCCGGCTTGCCGGTCTCGAACAACAGCTCACCGTCGTTATAAGTGCGGAGCTCGCCGAAATTCCTGATGCGCTCGATCTCGGCCGGCGTCAGCGCCGGGAAGGTCTGCTCGGGGCGGATGAAACGCGACATCATCGCGTCTCTGTCGGTGTGATCCTGCTCGTCCTGCCCCATGGCCACGTCCATCCATTCCAAGAATTCTACGTCCCGGCCTTGCCGGCGGTCCCCTCACTTGAGGAGCCATCGTCGTCTTGCGAGGGGTCGGCGGTCGCTGCGCGTTCGCGCGCCTGGGCCTTGCGTCGCTTCAGATTCTCCCGCAACGCCGATTTCAGGCGGTCGTCCCGCGCGCCCCTCGCCTGTCTTGCGCTCTTGTCGGTCTGGTCAGCCATCACGGATTCCTACAACGGTCCGCGATACCTTGCCCAGGGATTGCGGCAGCTCAAGAGGCCGGCGCGGTCCCGATCGTTGCGAAACTCAAAATGGCGCGAATCCGGCGTGGCGGCCAACTGCCCAGTTGACCGGGGGACGCGGAACAAAAATCACCGGAAAGTCGGTCGTTTCGGGCCCAAACGGCCGTATAATCCCCGATATTGCCTCGATTTTCTCGTTTGGAGGGGCCTTGCAAGCTTGCACAGCGGGGAGGCCTGTGGCAGATATCGGCCCGCTTGGAAGGCCCCCGTGGCGGCCGATTCTTATCCCAGCATTGCTGCCGTAGCTCAGTGGTAGAGCACTCCATTGGTAATGGAGAGGTCGACAGTTCAATCCTGTCTGGCAGCACCATTTCATCTTCTTGAAATACGCACGGATCAGCATTCTCGCGGCACTGAACGCCCGAGTTTCGCTCGTCTCGATTGCCCTCCTCCTGTGAAGAGGGCGCAGGGAAGACCGGGTGCCGACGGGCACCCGCGGTCCACTGCGCGAAAAAGTGTAGCGCAAGGAAACCGCACAGCAGCATACAGGTGACGCCGAACACTCGGCCTTCCCTGCGCGATGGTCGGACGGCTTATGCCGTGCTCTCCCCGGCGACGAATTCTTGTTGTCACCGTCGCCTCACGGAATTCACCGGCACCGCGCCGGTTGACGCCAGTGCCGCCTCCGCAAGTGCTTGACCGTAGCGACGACGGCCAGGACCACACGGTTTTGCCGTACGCATCAGCGCCGTTCGTACGACACGGCTTGCGACGGGCTCACGGGGTTCGGCTCAATCCTCTGCCCGCCCTGCCCTCACATCCGCGCCGGCGCTGCGGCGTCCACCGCATCCCCAACCCACAATCGTGACGACGTACGATCGCCCCTCTCCATCGGGCCGGGATGTGCGCACATTGCTGCAAATCCGAATTTCGGTAAAGTGGAATATTTTTGTGACGAAGGGTTGACGGGGTTTGGCGATAGATGGGTGTTTTGCCCGACGGGACAGATCAAAGCAGAAATGGCGACGTCGCGGTCATCGATCGCCTTCTTTGCCTGCGCAAGCCTGGCGCTGTTTTGCTTGCTAAGCGACATATCTACGACAATCGCCTTGGCTCTGCTGATCGCGCGTTCTCTCATGAAGCTCGCAAGCTCGCTGTGGCCGCGCTCCTCGGCACCGCCCTCCCTGGACCGCGCAGGTAAGTTTAATTCTTCCTTTCGATTGTCGGTAAAATTTTATCTATTATCGTTCCGGTCGTGCATGAACGAACCAGGGGCTCCGATAGTGATTGCGTTTTGCTTGATCGTGACTGGGGCTGCGCTGCTTCTGTCCGGCCTGGTCGCCTTCGGGTTTCATGGAAATTCGCTGCACTCGCTGGCGCTGCTATAGCCGGATCAGGCTTCCCTGCACGTCCGGATCTCTCCGGCCAAGGCCCAAGCATACTCGACGACCGGTGCGCCCAGTGTGCGCCTGCGTGCTGCGATTCAGTGCGTCCGGCGCGGAGGCGGAGGCGGCGCCGGCTGCCTGAACCTCACACGCGGGTTGATGTCGCAATAGAGGTTCCACCGCCCATATGCCGAGGCCAGGCACTGCTCCCGGGTCTCATACATGCAATCGCCGGAAGCACCGAGCTCACCGCCAAAGACGCACCAGGGATAGTCACGCTCGGCGTGTGCTGCGGGAGCCAGCCCGGCCATCATGACAACAACCAACAGGGCAATTCGCATTGCGATCCTCCACGATGTCAGCCGAGCGGCGCCGGAGAGCGGGAGCCCTGAAGGGTCGCCGGTCGCCTGACATGACTTACGAATTGTCGCACCCCACGGCAAGCGCCAATCCGTCGTGACGCCAGATCGTTCCTAACGGCTTGCGAAAGCTCGTCTCAGCTGCTCTTTAGGAACGTCCGCAGGCAGCTCCGGTTGACGGCCACAACCTCAATGGAGCTGAAAAATGCGAAAGACAATTTTCTCGATGGCCATGTGCGCGTTGCTTGCGGGTGCGTCGATCGGTTTCGCCCACGCGCAGGCGGGCGGAGGAAGTGGCGCGGGCGGTGCGGGCAGTGCGGGTGCCGGCGCTGGAACAGGCGGTGCGGGCGTGGGAGCTGGCGCAGCCGGCTCTGCAGGCAGCAACGGAACGGGTGGCACGACCGGCATGGGCGCTGGGGGCAGCAATGCGGGTGCCGCATCCAGCACCGGCGCAGCCGGCCAGGGCGCATCCAGCAGCGGCCTGGGCGGCCCCCAGGCTATTCGTCCCGGCGGGAACAACGATCCCACCCGTCGTCGACGCTGACATTCCCGCCACGTGATCTGACGGGGAAAGGAGGCTGCCGAGTTTCTGCTCGGCAGCCTCCGTTCACAGCTCGGAATCGTCCCCCACGCGATGCCCGGTGAAGCGATCATCGGCGCGGCGAAGCCGCCGGCATAGCTCCCGATTGATGTTTTGCAGGACGAGCACATAGGCGTGGATGTCGGTCTTGTAGCAGGCGTAGAGCTTCTGGGCCGTCAGTTCGTACAGCACGGTCGGGGACTCCGCGACGACCGTGGCGGAGCGATTCTGCATTTCGATCAGCATCATCTCGCCGAAGAAATCGCCAGGCTTCAGAACGGAAATCGGGATGGCGCTCCCCGCATTCGACCGCTTGCTGACCGCCAGCCGACCCGACCTGACGATGAACATCGAGCGTCCCGGCTCGCCTTCGGCCACGATGGTCGCGCCGAGATCGAAGTGGTACTCGACCAGCATCGAGATCAGGAGATCGAGACTTGCGTCCGAAAGGCCGCCGAAGAACGGCGTCGCGAGCAGGAATGCTTTCAGGTCGGGGGCGCTGACAGTCATCGCGCGAGGATATGTCCCATCGCCAGAGGCGGCAAGCAAAGTACTGGACCGTTCGAGGGCCTTGAACGATTTCGCAAAGCCCCTCTCCGTTGTGTGCGCTAACATTTCCGGACCCGGTTCCTATATGTGAGGCCCCGGCGCGCCTCCCGCGCCTTGATCCGGTGGCTGCTTCATGATCCCCTTCTCCGTGCTCGACCTCGCTCCGATCAGGCAGGGCTCCGACGCCGCGCAGGCCTTCCGCAATTCGCTCGATCTCGCGCAGCATGCCGAACGTTGGGGCTTCAAACGGTTCTGGCTGGCCGAGCATCACAACATGACCGGCATTGCGAGCGCCGCGACGTCGGTGGTGATCGGGCATGTCGCTGGAGGCACCAAGACGATCCGCGTCGGCTCCGGCGGCGTGATGCTGCCGAACCATTCGCCGCTCGTGATCGCCGAGCAGTTCGGCACGCTGGAGTCGCTTTATCCCGGCCGGATCGACCTTGGCCTCGGACGTGCGCCGGGCACCGACCAGCTCACTGCGCGGGCGATGCGGCGCGACCTCGCGACGGCCGCCGAGAACTTTCCCCATGACGTGCTGGAGTTGCAGGCCCTGCTCGGCGACGTCAAGCCGAATCAGACCATCCGCGCCGTGCCCGGCATGGGAACGAAGGTGCCGCTCTGGATCCTGGGCTCCAGCATGTTCGGCGCGCAGCTAGCGGCCATGCTCGGGCTGCCCTTTGCGTTTGCTTCCCACTTCGCGCCGCAGATGATGATGCCGGCGCTGCGCGAATATCGCGCGCGGTTCGAGCCCTCGGCGCAGCTCGACAAGCCGTATGCGATGGTCGGCGTCAACGTGTTCGCCGCCGACAGCGATGCCGAGGCGCAGCGCCTATTCACCTCGCTGCAGCAGCAGTTCATCAATCTGCGCCGCGGCACGCCCGGCCAGCTGCCGCCGCCAGTCGACGACATGGACGCCCTGTGGTCGCCGGCGGAGAAGGCCGGCGTCGCGCAGGCGCTGGCCTGCACCGCCGTCGGCTCGCCCGCTGTCGTCGAAGACAAGCTGAAGGCGCTGATCGCCGACACCGCGGCGGACGAGCTGATGACCACGGGCCAGATCTACGATCATGCCGCGCGACTGCGATCGTTCGAGATCGCAGCGGAGGTGCGGGATCGGCTGGCGGTGTGAGGCGGTGGCGTGAGCGCGGACTTTCTTCCGTCAGGCGAGCCAACGGGTCCGCGCGAAGCGCGGCCCGATGACAGGCTCCGCGAAGCAATCCAGGCTGCCTCCGCAGAAACAGCCTGGATTGCTTCGTCGCTACGCTCCTCGCAATGACGGCGGAGGGTGTCTCGCCTAATCCGGAAACCCGAACAGCTTCGCCGGATTGTGCACGAGGATCTTCTCGAGCTCCGCCTGATCGGGCGCGTAGCGGTACATCAATTCGAGCAGATCGGCATCGTTGGGCGGCTGCTTGACCGAGACCGGATGCGGCCAGTCGCTGGCCCAGACGCAGCGGTCGATGGCGGCGTCGATATAGGCGCGCGCGATCGGGACGACGTCGTCATAGGGCGCGCCGGCCTGCGAGGTCTTCTCGCCGAGCGAGAGCATGACCCAGAAATTGCCCTTCTCGAGCAGCTCCAGCATCTTGCGCAGGTTCGGATCGTCCTTGCCATTCGCTGGAACCGGCCGCGCCATGTGGTCGATCAGCACGGGCACGTCGAGGTTTTCGTATTTCGCGACACTCGACATGATGCCGTCTTTCTCCGGCTGGATCTTGACGTACCATCCGAGCTCGCGAATGCGCGCAATGGCGCGGGCGAAGTCCTGGTCCGACAGCACCGCGCCAAGCTCCTGGCGGAAGCTGAAGCGGGCGCCCCGGACGCCCGCGTCGTACAGCCTGGCGAGATAGGCGTCGTCGGCTTCCGCAAACACCAGCGCGTTGGCACAGCCGCGATAGTTCGGACCCATCGCAGCGAGACCGTCGAGCACGACGGAATGATCCGCGCCATAGGTCGTGGTCTGCACGATGATGCCGCGCTCGATGCCGAGCTTCTTGTGCATGCGCAGCGCCGCCTCCCAGGTCGCGGTCGGCATTCGATAGGCGGCACCAGGTCGCTCTGGATATTTGTCGACAGGACCGAGCACGTGAAACTGGCTGTCGACGGTTTTGGGCGGCGGCGCCTTGACCGGGCGCCGCGGGTTCGGATCGAACGGCAGATAGGTCGGCATGCGCAATGCTCCTTCAGTCGATCACGGCGGTGAAGTCGCACTGCACCAGCGCGCCGCCGTCCATGACGTCCATCGCCAGCGTGTGGCGCGCCGGCCGCGAATGCTCATCCGGAAACATCTTGAGCCATTCGGCATTGACGGGACCGCGTTGCGTGCGGTCCTTCAGCCACACCGTCATCTTGATGATGTCGTCGGTGCTGCCGCCGGCGGCCTCCACCGTGGCCTTCATATGTGCGAACATGTTGGCGCATTGGGCGTCGAGGCTCTCCGGCATCGCGCCGCCGGCATCACGCCCCAGGATGACGCCCGACATCACGAGATTGCCGATGCGGCAGGCGTTCGGAATCGGATTGGCGTGCCTGAAGCCGCCGATATGGATGCTCTTGCGGCGCGTTGAGCCTGTCATGATGCGCTTCCCTTTGTCGTTGGTTCAGCGGCGACGGTGTTGCTGAGTACGCCGATGCGGCTGGATTCGACCTCGACGACGTCGCCCACCTTGAGCCAGCGCGGCGGGTCGAAGCGCGCGCCCGCTCCGGTCGGCGTGCCCGTCACGATCATGTCGCCGGGCTTGAGCGTGGCGAAGGTCGAGAGATAGGAGATCAGAAAGTCGAACGGGAACATCAGCCGCTCGGTCGTGTCCTGCTGCCGCACCTCGCCGTTGACGCGCGTGATGATGTCGTGCGGTCCGCGCGGATCGAGCTCGTCCGCGGTGACGATCCAGGGGCCGATACTGCCGGAGCGATCGAAGTTCTTGCCCTGCGTGACGTTGAACTTGCCGTGGCGCAGCCAGTCGCGGACGGTGCCTTCGTTGCACAGTGTCATGCCGAAGATGTGCGCGAAGGCGTTCTCGCGCGGGATATGCCGGCCGCCCTCACCGATCACGATGACGAGCTCGCCCTCGTAGTCGAGCTGATCGGAGACATCAGGTTTCTCGAGCGGCTGGCCGGAGCCCGTCATCGACGACATGCTGCGCACGAACAGGCTCGGATATTTGGGCAGGTCCGAATTATCCTTATATTCGGCGTTGCGTTCGGCGTAATTGACGCCGATGCACCACAGCTTTTCGGGTGCCAGCACCGGCGGCAGCAGCGTGAGACTGTCCAGCACGTAATCCGGCTTTTGTCCGGCCAGCGCGGCTTGCGCTTTGGTCAGCGCGTTCGCGGCGATCAGCGCCTTCACATCGGAGAACTCGCGGCCGATCCGTTTGGTGAGATCAACCACGCCGCCCTCGATCACCGCACCGTAGCGCGGCTCTCCCTCCATCAGATAGCTCACGAGTCGCATTGTCGTTTTCTCCAAAGGCTTTCCGACGTCCCGCGACCCGCGCGCTCAGTCCTTTGATTTCGGGGTCTGGAACACGGTGTTCAGCGTCACGATTTCCCCGAGGCGGGCATAACGGGGACCGCCGATGCGGGCGATCGGATCGAGCGCCGCGGTCTCGACCTTGCCGTTGCTCACGAGGCCATCGCGGATGTGGAACATCACGACCTCGCCGACGATCAGCCGGCTGCGGGCTTGGCCGAACTCCAGGCATTGCCGGAACACGCATTCCATCGCGACCGGTGCTGCGGCAAGCCGGCGCACCCTGACGCGTTCGCATGGCAGCGTCTCCAGGCCGAGATGCTCGACCTCGCTGATTTCAGGTGGATGCTCGACCGAGCTGTCATGCACCGCATTCATCAAGGGCGTATCGGCGATGTGGATGACGTAGTCCTCGGTGTCGAGGATGTTGTGCGCGGTGTCCTTGTAATCGACTCCCTTGCGGCCGACGCTGATGGCAAGCATCGGCGGCTTCTGCGAGACGAAGGTGAAGGCGCTGAAAGGCGCGAGGTTGAGCACGCCCGATCGCGACAGGCTGGTCACCCAGGCAATCGGGCGCGGCACCACGATGCCGGTCATCAGCCGGTAGATGCGCTCCGCGCCAAGCTCGGCAGGGTCGATCCGCATCAGTCAGCCCTGATGTTGGCCTTGCGCACGATCGGAATCCATTTGGCATCCTCGCGTGCGAGATAGGCTCTGAACTCGTCGGGGCTCATCGGAACGGCTTCCGCGCCGAGCTTGTCGAACTTGTCGACCACGCCGGGGTCCTTCAGGACCGCGACCAGCGTGTCGTGCAGCTTGTCGACCACGGGTGCCGGCGTACCCGCGGGCGCGAACAGGCCGGTGAAAGTCTGGGCATCGAAGTCCTGGTAGCCGAGCTCGGCGAAGGTCGGAACCTCGGGCAAGGATGCCAGGCGATGCGGGCTGGTGACGGCGAGCGCCCGGAGCAGGCCGGCCTTGATGTGTTGCAGGCTGACGGTGAGCTGATCGAATGCGAATTGCACCTGCCCGCCGAGCAGATCGTTGATCGCGGGCGCGTTGCCACGGTAATGCGCGGTGACCCATTGCAGGCCGAGGCTGGACTGCATCAGCTCGCTGAGCAGATGGTTGGTGGTGCCGGGACCCGGCGAAGCCATGGTCAGCTTGCCGGGCTCGCGCTTGGCGAGATCGACGAACTCCTTGAAGGTCGTCGCCGGCACCGACGGATGGACCTCGAGCACCAGCGGCGTCATCGAGATCGTCGAGATCGGCACGAAGTCCTTCTTCCAGTCATAGGCGTCGCGCCGGTTGATCTCGGGCGCGAACAGCACCGGGCCATTGGCACCGACGAACAGCGTATAGCCGTCGGGCGCGGATTTCGCGAAGGCTTCGCCCGCGATCATACCGCCGGCGCCGGCCTTGTTCTCGATGATGAAGGGCTGGCCGAGCTTCTCCTGCAGCTTGTCGGCGATGATGCGCGCGGCGCTGTCGACATTGCCGCCGGCGGGATAGGGCACCAGCAGCTTGACGCCGCGCGCCGGCCATTGCTGCGCCGACGCGGGGCCCGCCAGCATCGCCGCCACCGCAGCTGCGATCACCCAGAGCGACCTCATCTGAACCTCCCGAACGGCGGATCCGGACCGCCGGTTGTTCTTGTTGCGCGCAATCTGTCGATTCCGGACTTTACCTGTCGACTGAATTGTGCGGTTCTTGTCCATAATATGGACAAGCCTCGCTCGTCTAGCCGCCCGGTAGAACCGCGTCGGGGCGCTCAAGCCATCCGCCGCGCGCTCTCCGTGCTGCGCATTCTTGCCGCCGGCCGCGAAGACGGCGTGCCGTTGGCCGAGGTCGTGCAGGCCACCGGCCTCACGCGCCCGACCGTGCACCGTATCGTTCACGTGCTGGTCGAGGAAGGCATCGTCGAGCGGCACGGCAGAACCGGCCGCTATGCAATCGGCAACCAGGTGCCGGAGCTGGCGCTCGCGCGTCCCCGGCCCTCGCCGCTTCTGGTCGCCGCAGATCCTTCGCTGCGGCGCGCATCGGCCGAGATCGGCGACACGCTGTTCCTGACGGTACGGACCGGCAATGACACGCTGTGCATCGACCGCCGGATCGGCGCCTATCCGATCCAGGTGCTGTCGATCGAGGTCGGCGCGCGCCGTCCGCTCGGCGTCTCCAGCGCCGGCGTGGCGATCCTCGCCGCACTGCCGGCACCGGACGCGCGCAAGATCGTTGCGGCCAATGAAAAGAGATTCGAGGCCTACCGCACCGACATCGTAACCGTGCTCGGCCAGGTCACCTCGGCGCGACGGCGCGGATATGGGATACGGGAGATCGGCCTCGTGCAGGGCACGAAATCGATCTCGACCTGGATCAAGACCCCGGACGGCCGGCCCGCGGCGGCGATGACCGTCTCTGCCGTTCGGACGAGGCTCGGCCCGCGCCGCGAGCAGGAGGTCGCGGAGATTCTGTTGCGGGAGGCGCACATCATCGAGCAGGCCATTCGGGGTCAGGCGATGCTGTCAATGGGCTGACTTCCAGCGCCGTTTTGTGGCACAAGGGCGACCTCCGCCGACCGACCAACGAGGCCACGCATGCCCGCGCCAAAACCGCCCGCCTTCGAGACCCTGAGCCTGCATGCGGGCCAGCATCCGGATCCCGCGACCGGCGCCCGCGCGGTGCCGATCTACCAGACCACGTCCTACGTATTCCAGGATTCCGATCACGCGGCGGCGCTGTTCAACCTGGAGCGCGCCGGCCACATCTACACGCGCATCTCCAATCCGACCACCGGCGTGCTGGAGGAACGGCTCGCGGCGCTCGAGGGCGGCGTCGGCGCAATCTGCACCGCAAGCGGCATGGCCGCGCTGCATCTCGCCATCGCAACGCTGCTCAATGCCGGCGACCACATCGTGGCGTCGAGCTCGCTCTATGGCGGCACCATCAACCTGCTGGCGCACACGCTGCCGCGCTTCGGCATCACCACGACCTTCGTGAAGCCGCGCGATCATGACGCGTTCCGGAAGGCGATCAAGCCGACCACGAAGCTGGTGATCGGCGAGACCATCGGCAATCCCGGTTTGGAAGTGCTCGACATTCCCAAGGTCGCCGCGATCGCGCACGAGGCCAGAATTCCGCTCTTGATCGACAACACCTTTGCCACGCCCTATCTGAGCCGGCCGATCGAGCTTGGCGCCGACATCGTCATGCATTCGGCGACCAAATGGATCGGCGGCCACGGCATCGCGATCGGCGGCGCCATCGTCGATGGCGGCCGGTTCGACTGGCGCACGTCGCGCAAGTTCGGCGTGCTCACCGAGCCCTATGGCGGCTATCACGGCATCGTCTTCGACGAGCAATTCGGTACCGCGGCCTTCATCATGCGCGCACGCACCGAAGGTTTGCGCGATTTCGGCGCCTGCCTGTCGCCGACCAACGCGTTCCAGCTGTTGCAGGGTGTGGAGACGCTCGGCGTGCGCATGGACCGCCACATGCAGAACACACATCTTGTGCTGGACGCGCTGAAGTCGAACAAGGCCGTCGACTGGGTGCTGCATCCCTCGCTGGAGAACCACCCCGACTATCAGCTCGCAAAAACATTGCTGCCGCGCGGCGCGGGCTCGATCGTCTCCTTCGGCATCAAGGGCGGCCGTCCTGCGGGGCGCAAGTTCATCGAGTCCCTGCGCATGATCAGCCATCTCGCCAATGTCGGCGATGCCAAGACGCTGGTGATCCACCCGGCGTCCACCACGCATCAGCAGATGGATGCCGAGCAGCTCAAGGCCGCCGGCATCGGCGAGGAGCTGGTGCGGCTATCGGTCGGCATCGAGACGGCCAGCGACATCATCGACGATCTTGCGCAGGCGCTGCGCATCTCGCAAAAGGTTTGACACGATGAAGCTCTCCGTCAACGGCACCGAGATATTTGTCGCAACTGGCGGCCGCGAGTTCGACAAATCGCTGACTACGGTCGTCTTCATCCATGGCGCCGGCTTTGATCATGCGACCTGGGCGCTGCACACACGCTGGTTCGCCCATCACGGTTTCGGCGTGCTCGCACCTGATCTGCCAGGTCACGGCCGCTCCGCCGGACCATCGCTCACAAGCATCGCCGAGATGGCCGAGTGGACCGCAGCGCTGCTCGATGCGGCCGGAGCACCGAAAGCGCATCTGATCGGCCATTCCATGGGATCGCTGATCTCGCTCGAGACCGCCGCGCGTCACCCCGACAAGGTCTCCGCGCTGAGCCTGATCGGTACGGCTGCAACCATGACTGTCGGCCCGGATCTGTTGAAGGCTGCCGAAGCCAACTCGCAGGACGCCAACGACATGGTCTCGATCTGGGGCCTCGGCTTTAGCGCCGAGCTCGGCGGCAGCCTCGCGCCCGGCCTGTGGATGCATGGCGGCGCACAGGCGGTGCTTCGGGCTTGCGAGCCGGGCGTGCTGTTCAGGGATTTGTCGGCCTGCAATGCTTACGCGAATGCACTGACCGCGGCCGCAAGCGTGCAGGTGCCGACGACTCTGATCCTCGGCGAACGCGACATGATGACACCTGTGAAGGCCGGCAAGGCTCTCGCGGCGGCGATCCCGCACGCGAAGACCGTCGTGGTGCCGGGCGCGGGCCACATGATCATGGCCGAGCGCCCGGATGAGCTGCTGGCAGCGCTGAGGGGCTAGCTCCTGACTCAGGAGCCCGGCGTCCACTTCCAGGCGATGTCGGAGACGTTGACCGGCTTCGGAATCAGGCCGAGCTTGGCAAAGCGATCGGCGATGGCCTGCTGCGTCTTGATCACCTCGGCATCGAGCGGCGCCACGTTGTAGGTGGATCGATTCACGAAGCGCCTGATGGCCTCGATGTCCACACCCGTTGCCTCGGCCTGCGCCTTCGCCACCTCCTCATGATGAGAGTTCGCCCAGTCGCCTTCAGCCGCGAAGGTCGTGTTGAGCCTGGCGACCAGCGACGGATATCTTTCGACGAAATCGGTATTGGCGATGTAGAAGGCGTTCGGCTTGTGAACGTCCTTGTCGAAGACCAGAACGCGCGCGTTCTCCTTCAATTCGGCGAGCGCGAGATACGGGTCCCAGATCGACCAGGCGTCGACCGAGCCCTTGACGAAGGCTGCCGTCGCGTCCGCCGGCGCGAGCGGCGCCGGAGTGATGTCGGACCAGGACAGGCCGGCCTTCTCGAGCGATGCGACCAGGAGATGATGCGCGCTCGATCCCTTGCCGTAGGCGACACGCTTGCCTTTGAGGTCGGCGATCGTCTTGATCGGCGAGTCCTTCGGCACGATGATGGCCTGATTGTCGCCTTCGGACTTGACGGCGGCGACATAGCGGATCCTCGCGCCGCCGGCCTGCGCGAAGATCGGCGGGGTGTCACCGACAAAGCCGAAATCGACGCTGCCGACGTTGATCGCTTCCAGCAGGGGCGGACCGAACTGGAAGTCGATCCACTTGACCTCGATGCCGAGCGGCTTGAATGCGGTTTCGAGCGTCTGCCGTTGGCGCACAGCCGGAAAGAACCCACCCTTTTGAGTGCCGATGCGGATCTCCGCCGGCTTGTCCTCCGCCTGCACGGGCACAGCGATAGCGGTCGTGAGCAGCAGCGCTGCGGTCAGGAGTTGTCGTCGTGCGATCATGTTGCGATCCTTTCAGTTGGCGAGGGGTGAAGACTTCACGCGCCGGTTCCGCTCGGAGAACACGGCACGTGCAGCGCGCTCTGCCTCGCGTGCAGAGCGGAATTGACGGCCTTCGAGACTGTCGAACAGACGCTCGGAGGAAAAGAAGCGGAAGCCGCGCTCACCGCGAGTGACGATGCCAGCGGCGCGATCGTGGATTTCGATGATGTAGGCGTTGGACTGGGCTTGCTGTTGGGCTCGGGACATGACTGCTCATTCGCCGAAGTCTCGGCGTTCCTGTCGTGGACATTGCGATATGGAAGGTTGCTAGAAGACCGTCAGCAACAACAACAGGCGCGTGTTACCGCCGAGAAACAGCGCCGCGTCATGCGTTCGTGCATGTCGTTCTGATTGCGCTGGTGATCGGTTCTCATGTGGCGGCTTTGGCTCGAGCAGCATTTTCGACGCTCCGAATGTCGGGCGATCAGCGCCTTTGGTCAATGAAATGGCTATCCAAATTTGCGGCGCGCGCGCTCTCGCGCTTCTCCCACTGCAAGCAACAGCAGGCAGATTCATCCCGCGCGACTGTTTTTTCCTTCTCCCTTTGCGGGAGAAGGTGGCGCGAAGCGCCGGATGAGGGGTATCTTTCGGCTTGCGAGAGCGCGCCGCTGAGGAGCGATACCCCTCACCCGTCTCGCCGCTATCGCGGCGAGACCCTCGCCCAAAAGGGGAGAGGGGAAGAAAGTTCACCACATCGTCGCGGCAGCGCGTTCCGGCCAGATGCGGTCATACTCCGCGCCGCCGACCTTGTTCTGGCTCATCTCGGCGAGGATTTGGCCTGGCGTCGGCAGCGTTTTCGGATCGATACGCTTGTCGGGATTCCAGAGGTCGGAGCGGACGATGGCGCGGGCACACTGGAAGTAGATCTCGTCCACGTTCATCACCATGACACTGCGCGGCGCCTTGCCCTCGACCCTGAACGAGGCGAGCAAATTCGGATCGACCGAGAGATGCGCACGGCCGTTGGCGCGGACCGCGTTGCCGGAGCCGGGGATCAGAAACATCAACGACACGCGGGGGTCGCGCACGATGTTGCGCAGCGAATCGACCCGGTTGTTGCCGCGGCGATCCGGCAGCATCAATGTCTTGGGATCGTGAATGCGGACAAAGCCGGGGAGATCGCCGCGCGGCGAGCAGTCGATGCCCTCGGGTCCGATCGTTGCCAGCGCCGCGAAAGGCGCCTTCTCGATGAAGATGCGGTAGAGTGGGGTGACGTGGTCGGCGACTTTCACCGTCGAGGCGTCGTTGGTGGCGCCGTAGATGGCTTCGAGTTCCTCGACCGTCTTGATCACCGTCATTCCGCTCTCTCCTGTTCTGCCGGCGATCAATCGTGCCAGCACTCATTCCTGATCACGCGCACAAGCTGACGACTGTGATAGTCCGCGCTGCCCGCGTTGAGGATGGTGAGATCGGCATTGGCCGAGGCATCGTCGACGCTGCGCGTGAGCCGATGAGCGATATTGCCGTCGCTGTGACGCGCGCGCGCGGCAAGACGCTGCGCCAGCACGTCGGGCGGCGCCGTGATCGCGACCACGGCAACGTTGGCATAGGTCTGGCGTAGCGCGCGGATCACCGTGCGCGAGACATTGGCCACCACGGCGCGGCCCGCGCGGATGTCGTCATTGATCTGCCGCGGCAGCGCATAGGAATGCCCATGTGCGTCCCAATGCACGGCGAAATCGCCGTGATCGCGCGCTCGCGCGAAGTCGTCGGGGCTCACGGCGATGTTGTCCTCGTCGGCGGATGATGCGCGCGTCACGACGCGGCGCGGGAATACGACGTCGGGATCGTCGACACAGGCGGCCTGCGCGAGCCGCAGCAACGTATCCTTGCCGGCGCCGCTCGGGCCGACCACGAGCACGAGTCGGCCGGGACCGATTGCGTCCGCCGCGACGGTATCGCTCATGCGACGCGGCCTCCTTCACGCCAGACGCTGCGCACCACGGGAACGCTGCCCGCGACATGCACGCGGATCAGGTCCGCACGCTTGCCGATCGCGATCTCGCCGCGGTCGGTGAGGCCAACCGCATCGGCCGGCGCCTTCGTCACGGTTCGAATGGCGGTCGGCAGGCTGATGGAGGGCGCATGCTCGGGCAATTGCAGCGCGCCCATCAAGAGGCTCGACGGAATGTAATCCGACGACAGGATATCGAGCAGGCCTTCGCGGGCGAGATCGACCGCGGCGATGTTGCCGGAGTGCGAACCGCCGCGCACGACATTGGGCGCGCCCATCAGGATGTCGATGCCGGCCTGGTGCAGGCCGCGCGCGGCCTCGATCGTGGTGGGGAACTCCGCCACCGCGACGCCGTCGCGCACGGCATCAGCAACGTTCTCCTCGGTGGTGTCGTCATGGCTTGCGAGCGGAATCTTGTACTCATGCGCCAGCGCCACGATCTCGCGCATATTGGCCGCGGCATATTGCTTCTGGTACTCGAAGCGTTTCGCGAACAGCTCGTCGAGCTCGGCATCGGTTTTGCCGCCGCCCTTGCCGCGGTAATAGTCACGCAGCTTGACCTCGTCGCGGAACTGGCGCTGGCCGGGCGTATGGTCCATCAGTGACATCAGCTTGACATCGGGTCGGTCGATCAGCTCCTTCGCCTCCTCGACCACGCTCGGCATCGGGATTTCGCAGCGCAGATGCAGGAAATGATCAGCGCGCAGCAGGTTCGAGTCACGCGCGGTCGTGATCGCGGCGGCGAGCACGCCGGCGCGGCCATCGACCTCCTCGGCGCCATCCTCGCGCCAGACTCGGAGCGAATCGAACACAGTGGTGATGCCCGAGGTCGCGAGCTGGCCGTCATAGGAGACGACGGCGGCGACCGGATTCCAGAACACCTTCGGACGCGGCACGTAATGCGCTTCGAGATGGTCGGTGTGGAGCTCGATCAGACCTGGCATGATCAGGTCGCCGCCGGCATCCTCGGCTCCTGCGGGCGCCCTGCCCTCGCCGATTTCGGCGATGCGTCCGTCCACGAGAGCAAGCCAGCCCTGCTCGATCACCCGGTCAGCCAGCACGATCCTGGCGTTGGCGATCACAATGTCCTTCGGCTTCATATCCATGTCCTTCAGGCCGCGGCGGCAAAGCTGGTGACGTCGACGATGCGGTCGGCGATCAAATGGCGGATTTCGTCGTCGTGGACAATGGCGACCATGGCGACGCCCTGGCGTTTCTTCTCGGCGACCAGCTCGACCACGACGGCGCGGTTGGCGGCGTCCAGCGATGCGGTCGGCTCGTCCAGCAGCAGGATCGGCAGGTCCGAGATGAAGCCGCGCGCGATGTTGACGCGCTGCTGCTCGCCGCCGGAGAACGTTGCGGGCGGCAGCTGCCAAAGCCTCTCGGGAATGTTGAGGCGATGCAACAGCTCACCGGCGCGCGCTTGCGCATCAGCCCGGCTGAGGCCGTTGACGATCAGCGGCTCGGCGACGACGTCGATGGTCGCAACGCGCGGCACCGCGCGCAGGAACTGGCTGACATAGCCGATGGTGGCCCGACGAACGTTGAGGACCTGCCGCGGCTCGGCGGTGGCGAGATCGATGAGCATACCGCGATGGCGGATGCCGATACGGCCGGAATCGCAGCGGTAATTGCCGAAGATCATCTTCAGGATCGAGGATTTGCCGGCGCCCGACGGCCCTGAGAGCACCACGCATTCGCCCGGCTGGACCTGGAAGGTCACGCCGCGCACGACAGGCAGTTCGATGCCGCCTTGCAGGTGCATCGTAAAGGTCTTGTTGGCGTCGGCGATATCGATCATGACGGTCATAGGCAGGCTCTTGTTCGAAGGCTCATGGCGGCAAAATCGAGGAGACGAGAAGCTGGGTATAGGGCTCGCGCGGATCGTCCAGCACTTGGTCGGTGAGACCTGTTTCGATGACGCGGCCACCCTTCATCACCATCACGCGATGAGACAACAGCCGCGCAACCGCGAGATCGTGGGTGACGATGACGACCGCGAGATGCAATTCGGCGACGAGATTGCGCAAGAGATCGAGCAGGCGGGCCTGGACCGACACGTCAAGTCCGCCGGTCGGCTCGTCCATGAACACCAGCCGCGGCCCGGTGACGAGGTTGCGCGCGATCTGGAGACGCTGGCGCATGCCGCCGGAATAGGTGCGCGGCGCATCGTCGATGCGCGCGACGTCGATCTCGACACGGGTCAGCCAGTCGGAGGCGGATTCGCGAATGCGGCCGTAATGGTTCCAGCCCACGGCCATCAGCCGCTCGCCGACATTGGCGCCGGCCGAGACCGCCATGCGCAGGCCCTGCGCCGGATCCTGATGCACAAAACCCCAATCAGTACGGAATAGCAGACGCCGCTCGGCCTCACCCAGCGCGGCGAGATCCCGCGTGACGCCATCGCGCATGCGATAGGACACCTGCCCGCCGCTGGCGGCGAGCTGGCCTGACAGCAGTTGCAGCAGCGTCGACTTCCCCGAACCGGATTCGCCGACGATCGCCAGCACCTCGCCGGGATAGAGCGAGAACGACACGTCGCGGCACGCGGCGATGCGGCCGTAGGACTTGCTGAGACCATCGGCGATCAGCAGCGGCCGATCAGCTTCGAGCGTATCGAAATCAGCCATTTGCTTTCTCTCGTGCTTTCCCCTGCGCCTTGTCCTTGTAGGGCGCAGCGCTCAGGGCACCGTGATGGCCGGCGGCCTGCCGGCCCTCGCAATAGTCGGTGTCCGAGCAGACGAACATGCGGCTGCCCTTGTCGTCGGTGACGATCTCGTCGAGGTAGGAATTTTCCGCGCCACACAGCGCACAGGGCGCGTTGAAGCGATAGGGCTCGAACGGATGGTCCTCGAAATCGAGCGAAACCACCTTTGTATGGGGCGGGATCGCGTAGATGCGCTTCTCGCGACCGGCGCCGAACAATTGCAACGCCGGGCAATTGTCCATCTTGGGATTGTCGAACTTCGGCGTCGGCGACGGGTCCATCACGTAGCGCGCATTCACTTTCACCGGGTAGGCGTAGGCGGTCGCGATGTGACCGAAGCGGGCGATGTCCTCGTAGAGCTTCACATGCATCAGGCCGTATTCGGCGAGTGCATGCATGCGCCGCGTTTCGGTCTCGCGCGGCTCGAGGAAGCGCAAGGGCTCCGGGATCGGCACCTGGTAGACCAGAACCTGGTTCGCATGCAGCGACGCCTCGGGGATGCGATGGCGCGTCTGGATCACGGTTGCCTCTTCAGTCGAAGTCGTCGTCGCCACGCCCGCGGTCTTGGCGAAAAATTTGCGGATCGAGATCGCGTTGGTGGTGTCGTCCGAGCCCTGGTCGATCACCTTCAGCACGTCCTGCGGCCCCAGGATCGCGGCCGTTACCTGCACGCCGCCGGTGCCCCAGCCATAGGGCATCGGCATTTCGCGGCTGGCGAACGGCACCTGATAGCCGGGAATCGCGATCGCCTTGAGGATCGCACGGCGGATCATCCGCTTGGTCTGCTCGTCGAGATAGGCGAAGTTATAGGCGGGCGCGTTCATTCCGCGGCCTCCTTCATGGCATCGGACGCATTGGCCCCGGCAGAAGCTTCGGCGAATTCCTTGCGCAGCTTGCGCAGCAGGCCGAGCTCGGATTGGAAGTCGACATAATGCGGCAGCTTCAGATGCTCGACGAAACCGGTCGCCTGGACGTTGTCCGAATGCGACATGATGAATTCTTCATCTTGCGCCGGAGCTCCGACCTCCTCGCCGAGTTCGTGGGCGCGCAGCGCGCGGTCGACCAGCGCCATCGACATGGTCTTGCGCTCGCTCTGGCCGAAGGCCAGGCCATAGCCGCGGGTGAAGCACGGCGCTTCGCTCGCCGAGCCCTTGAACTGGTTGACCATCTGGCACTCGGTCAGCTCGATCGAACCGAGCGGCACGGCGAAGCCGACGTCCTCTGCTGCAAATTCGACCTCGACCTCGCCGAAGCGGATCTCGCCGGCAAAGGGATGGTTGCGGCCATAGCCGCGCTGGGTGGAGTAGCCCATCGCCAGCAAAAAGCCTTCGTCCCCACGCGCGAGATTTTGCAGGCGCAGATCGCGGTCCGCCGGAAAGTTCAGCGGTTCGCGGGTGAGATCACCGACGCTGGCGCCGTCTTCGGCCTGCGGCGAAGTCTCGATCAGCCCGTCACGGCCGAGAATGTCGGTCACGCGGGGCGTCGGCGCCGTCGAGGCTTCGGCCAAGGCCGGCGCTTGCGGCACGAAGCCTTCGGCGAGCGAGGGATCGAGCAGGCGGTGCGTATAGTCGAAGGTTGGGCCGAGGATCTGACCGCCGGGAATGTCCTTGAAGGTCGATGACACCCGCCGCTGCACCCGCATCGCGCCGGTGTCGACCGGCTCGCTGGCGCCGAACCGCGGCAAGGTGGCGCGGAAGGCGCGAACCAGGAAGATCGCCTCGATCAGGTCGCCACGGGCCTGCTTGATCGCGAGCGCTGCGAGCTCGCGGTCATAGAGCGAACCCTCGCTCATGACGCGATCGACGGCGAGCCCAAGCTGCTCAGAGATCTGGTCGAGCGTGACTTCCGCAACGCTTTGATCGCCGCGCCTGGCGTTGGCGAGCAGGCGATGGGCGTTCTCGATGGCGCGTTCGCCGCCTTTGACTGCGACATACATGCCTCTAGCCTCCCTTGCCCAGGACTCGCGTGGTGCGCGGGATCGCAGCCACGGCATCATCGGCGACCAGAACCACGTCGATGCCACGTGGAAACAGGGTTTCGTTGCAACGAAGACGTTCGAACAGGTCGACGGGCTTGATCGAGGCCTGAAGCGTCGCGGCACCGTCAATGCCGGGGCCACGCAGCTCGAAGCCCGGTCCTCGGTCCAGGCTCTCGACCTGGATGATCACCGTGGTCGAACGGTCGGGATATTCGTTGGTGCCGAGCGCGAAGCGCTCGAACGGCGGCAACGCAGCGCCGTCACTGATCAGAGCGAACGCCGCGATCGAGGAATCCTGCACCACCGGCGCACCGCTGTGGAACTTGAGCCATTTCAAGACGCCGGGGCTTTCCGCCATCCGAGCATCGAGCCAGAGCGGCGTGTCATGATCGAACAGCGTCAGCGCGATCGCGGCGGTGCCACGCATCATCGTTTCAGGTGTTCCGGCCATCGGCAGGATGCGCTGGACCGAGCCCGGCCGCGCCATCGCATCCATGACCGAGCGAAAGGTCGATTGCGCCGACAAAACCTTGTCGGCGAACCCCGGCGGCAGTTCCGCAATCGTGGTCATGGCCTCACCCCTCACCGCGCACCATGGTGTAGAAATCAACCTTCGTCGCCGCGGTCTCTTCCGCCGCGCGGCTGCGCCTCAGCATAAGCTGCTCGCGCAACGGCGCGATTACGTCGCGCTCGACAGCCGCGCCAAAATCGCGCGACTGCACCAGTGCGTCGCACAGCGCGATCAGCCGCGCCTTCTCGCCATCGCGCCCGAGCGTATAGCCGAAGCCGACCTCGCCGCTCGCAAGCCGCACGGCGGCGCGCGACACCGTCGCCTCGCCGAGATTGAAGGGCGCACCATCGCCACCGATCCGGCCGCGCAACATCACCAGGCCGCTCTCCGGCGCGCGTAAATCCTGATGGCCGGGCAGGGAGATCGTGCGGAGGCGAGCGGCGATCTCGCCCGCCTCCGCATGCGCCAGCACGGCCATGGCGGCCTGGCGCTGGGCTTGCTGGGTGTTGTGCTGGGTCACCGAATCCACCGACTCTTGTCGAACTCAAGTTGTCTATGATAATAGACAACTTGATACGGAAACGCCATGACCGTTTCGTGACAAACGTGTGATTTTCGGGCTAGGTTGATCGCCGACATGAGCATGCAGGACACCGCCTCTTCAGGCGTCGCGCTGTGGCGCCTCGTTGCCGACGGCATCGAGCGCGGCATCGCCGACGGCCGTTTTGCCATAGGCGACAAGCTGCCAGGCGAGATGGAGATCGCCGAAACCTATCGCGTCAACCGCCACACCGTGCGTCGCGCGCTGGCGGCGCTCGCCGAACGCGGCATCGTGCGCGCGGAGCGCGGCAGCGGAACCTATGTCGAGGCGCAGAAGCTCGCTTATCCCCTGCGCTCGCGCACCCGCTTCTCGGAGATCGTCGGCGCCGACGGCCGCGAGCCGCATGGAAGGATGATCGAGGCGTCAGACGATGTCGCAACGCGAGAGCTCGCGCGGGAGCTCGGATTGAAGACAGGTGCGCCGCTGGTCCGGATCGAAGCCATCCGCCTCGCCGATCGCAGGCCGATCTGCGTCTCCACCACCTGGCTGTCGGCAGAGTGGTTTCCCGGCGCCGGCACGGTGTTCTCAGCCACGCGCTCGATGACGAAGATGCTCGAGCATTACGGTATCAGCGACTACCGCCGCGGCGCCACGAGGATCACGGCCGGCATCGTGGACGCGACCGACGCCGCGCGGCTCGATCTGCCGTTGGGGCGGCCGATCCTGGTGGTCGATGCGACGGATCTCGATCTCGACGGCAAGCCGCTGCTGACCAAGCACTCCCGGTTTGCAGCCGAGCGGGTGGAGTTTGTGGTGGAGCCTTAGACTCATCCCCTCTCCCCTCGTGAGAGGGTGGCTCGCCGCAAGGCGGCGAGACGGGTGAGGCGTTCTCTCCGCGAGTTCAACTCTGATCTGAAGTGGGGGAGCCTTGGCGGTGCTCGGCGCGTTGACCTAAAGCAACAGACTATTGTCAGGTCCAATTATGCATCTGGGCGATCAGTTTTCGAGGTTGAGGTTCCGCGCGATCCGCTCCTCGTTTTCCGCCAGCGTGTCGTAATCCTGTGCGAGCCTCTGGTACGCGCCGCACACACCTTTGTCAGTGAGGCACGCAGCCATTGTCCGGCATTCTTCGGCCATCTCACGATGCCTTCTCGCTTCGACAGTGTAATCCGTCATCCAGCTCTCCTGCAAAGTCGCGTACAGCGGAGAATGCGCGCAGGTTCGGCGGGATGGATTGTCGCACCTTTGATCCTGATCAACTAGTTCCCCTGCGACGCGGAGTATGTGAAACGTGCGTTGCCCTACCTACGCAGCCCCCAAAGTTGATCCGTCAGCTCCCCCCAAGGCTGGCGGCTTCACTTTTTTGTGCGCCGAACCGGCACCGCCCGAGGATGCCTCCGGGCGGTTGGTCGGATCGGCCGTCGATTCTCTGTCCTCGATTCGGTTTACGGGGCCGTTCTTGTGGCGGCTCTTTGGATGACGATTGACCTTGACTATCCGAGCCTGGGTCTAATCAGGGTCAGCAATCGCGTGGTTGTAGAAACCTTAGGCGCGATGAATTGAACATCGCGCTTCTCGTGATGCCTACCATGGCCCCTTCGCGGGAGGTGGCTGTTGGCTGCGGCCGATGTCCGTTCCTGGGGCCCATCTCCGAAGTTGGCCGCGCCCGACGGAGGTCCGCGCAGCGCGGCAGAGCGGACCGGATTTGCTCAACCTGAGACTCCTCGCATTTTGACCCCGAGCAGACAACGGCTTTGATCCTGCTCAAGACTGGCAACCTCTGCACTCAGCCCCCGAGTGCCCCCCATTTGCGACAAAGGCCGCCGACCCCACGGCGGCCTTTTTGTCTTCACGCCGACGTGACGATCACCGCATGAAATATCTTTCCGGCTAACTGGGCTCGGTTGCATAATCGGCCCGTAGACAGGATGGCCGACGGGGGTTGCCATGCACCGGTTTGTCGCCAAGGCCAACGTCGACCATTACATCGGCCTTTTGAACAGAAGTGATCTAGCGCCTGACCATCGAATGCACGTTACCAAGCTGCTGATCGAGGAGGAGGACAAGCTCAGCCATGATCTGGAGCATCTGGAATTTGCCGAACGGAAAGCCGCAAATGGTCGCGACCACGTGCACCACGTCAGAACCGCTCGGGATGGCTTTGCTTTCGGCTCAGCGGATCGCGAGTTGGCCGAGCGGCTGCTCGTGAACTGCGAAAACCTTCAGACGGTGCTGGAGGATTTCTGTCATCGCTTGCGCGCGAAGATCAACTCGCGAGGCCTTTGACGGTCGGTTGGTTTGCGTCTGATCCAGATCAACCGGCCGCTCCCGCCGCGCAGTACAAGCGGCCATGGACCGCACTATGCTGCAACAGCACCTTGCGATGGCCGAGCGACACGTGGCCCTCGGTGAGGATCACCTTGCGAGGCAAGAGGCTTTGGTCGCGGAGCTGGACCGCGACGGCCACGATACGGCTGATGCCCTGGCGATCCTGGCCACCATGCGGGAGACCCAGCGGCTGCACTTGCAGGACCGGGACCGATTGTTGGCAGAGTTGGCACGGTAGCCCCCGTCCGGCGCCTTGCCGAACATGTCGCGAACGTGAGCGTTCCGCTACTCGATGGCGGCGGCCTGCTGCGGCGACATTGAAGTCCTCCAGTCTTGCGAACAACCGCGCCGCAGTTGAGGACAGAAGGGAAGAAACAAAGGCTAGGCCACCGCCCTTCGCCCAATAATGGCAAAGCGCAGCTTGCCCGAGATGAAATCGATCGCGGCGACTGCGACCAGGATCATCAGGATCAGGAAGGATACTTTCTGCCATTCCAGCACGCGGATCTGCTCGGCGAGCTGGAGGCCGATGCCGCCCGCGCCGACGATGCCGATGATGGTGGCCGAGCGCGTGTTGGACTCGATGAAATAGAGCACCTGGCCCGCGATGACAGGCAGCACCTGCGGCATCAGACCGAAGCGGATCTCGTGCAGCACGCTGCCGCCGGAGGCATGGATGCCCTCGACCTGCTTCTGGTCGGCGCCTTCGATCGCCTCCGAGAACAGCTTGCCGAAGGCGCCGAAATCCGACACCGCGATCGCGAGCACGCCGGCGAACGGGCCGAGCCCGACGACGTTGATCCAGACCAGCGCCCAGATCAGGGTGTCGACGCCGCGGATCGAGTCGAGGAAGCGCCGCACCGGAAAGCGCAGGGACACCGACGGCACGATATTGCGCGCGGCGAACAGGCTGACAGGCAGCGCCAGCAATGCGGCCAGCGTGGTGCCGAGCAGCGCGATCGACAGCGTCTCGCCCAGCGCCTTGAGATAAAGCGGCAGCGACGTGCCGGGATCGGGCGGGATCATCATCATGGTGATCCAGCCGAGCTGGCTCAGTCCCGCGATGAACCGCGACGGGGAGAAATCGAGATCGACCAAGCCATAGACAAAAATGGCGAGCGCGGCGACGGCCATCGCCGGGGTCGCCAAGCGCGCCGTCGCCGGACGATCGAAGATATCGGGGTAGCGCGAGCGCATCTCCGCGGTATCGATGTCATGCGGCTTGCTCACGTTCGCGCCTCCTTGCCGAACAGGCGGCCGCGCACCCAGCCGGTGGTGATGTCGATCAGGAAAACCGTGACGATGATGGTGACGAGGATCGCGCTGACGTCGGAATAGTAGAATTTTCGGATGGCGACGATCAGCTCCTGCCCGATGCCGCCGGCGCCAACGAAGCCCATGACAGAAGCTTCGCGAACGTTGATCTCGAAGCGCAGCAGCGCGTAGCTGGCATAGCCTGCCGAGACCTGCGGCAGGACCGCAAAGCGCATGCAGGAGATCCAGCTCGCGCCGGTGGAGCGGATACCCTCGACCGGCTTCATGTCCGCATTCTCGACGATCTCCGAGAACAGTTTTCCGAGCGCGCCGGTCGAGTGGATCGCGATCGCCAGCACACCCGCGACCGGACCGAGGCCGAAGGCCATGACGAAGATCAACGCGAACACGATGCCGGGCACCGTGCGCGCGAATTCGAGCAGGCGCCGCACCGTGAAGCGCAGCCAGGCCGCGGGCGAGGTGTTGTCAGCAGAAAAGAAATTCAGCGCGAAGGCGAACACGGCGCCGATCAGCGTGCCGACATAGCTGATCAGCAGCGTCTCGCCGAGCAGCTTCAGCCATTTATGCCAGCCCCAGAACCACTCGCCAGGATTGGTCCAGACCCGCTGGCCGCCATCGAGGGTAAGGATGCGGTCAAAATAGCTGACGAAATTGCCGAAATAGCTGAAGAACGTGCGCAAATTCACCTCGGCGCCGATCGAGGCCAAGATCAGCGCGGCGACGAAGACGGCGAGGCCCGCCACCAGCCGCAAGCGCTTGCGTGCGACCGCCTTGCGATAGGCGGCGTTGAGGGCGGCGAGCTGCTGCTCGGGAAGGATCGAAACCGCAATCGTCATCGGTGGCACAGATCCGGCACGGACAGATCCATCAAGAAAAGAGCCGGGTCCCTCGACCCGGCTCCAGTACATCGTCCCGACGCGCTCAGGACGCCTTCTTGCGCAGATTGTCGACGAACTTAATCAGCTCGATGGTCTTGTTGTAATCGTCGGTGGCGACCGGCTCCCACGGCTTGTTCTTGCCGTCGGAGAGCTTCTTGAACGCCTCGGGATCCTTCGTCGCCGCATCGAGGAAGGCCTTCTTGATGGCGGCCTTCATGTCATCAGGCAGATCGCTGAGATAGGCGTAGGGCGAGTTGATGATGAGGTCGGACTTCACGATGATGCGGAAATCCTCCTTCTTCATCGGCGTGCCGTCGGCCGACTTCACCATGCCCTTGTTGAGCATCCGCGTCAGGTTGGAATCATCGTCGGCGTTCCACCAATTGGCGGCGACGTCGACGGTGCCCTGGGCGAGCGCGAGAACGGCGTTCTCGTGGCTGCCGGTGAAGACGACCTTGGAGAAATAGGCATCGGGATCGATGCCCATCGCGTTCAGCTTGAAGCGGGGCATGTTGTTGCCGGACGTGGAGTTCGGATCGACCAGCCCGAGGTTCTTGCCCTTGAGATCCTCGATTTTCTGGTACGGCGATTTCGCCAACACGTAGAACACGGAGTAGTAGCCCTTCGAGCCGTCGGAATTGACGTCGATGACGAAGGCGTCGGTCTTCACGCCGGTGAGGCGGGCACGCGCAAAGGAAGCCGGACCGTAATAGCCGATCTGGATGTTGCCGGCGCGCTGGCCCTCGATCAGAGCCGCATAGTCATTGGCGACACGCAGTGTGACCTTGATGCCAAGCTCCTTGGACAGATAGCTGATGAAGGGGGCATAGCGCTCGGTCACGCCCGAGCCGTTCTCGGCCGGAATCGCGGCGAAGGTGATCTCCGGATATTTCGCCCGCCAGTCTTCGGCGGAAGCGGATCCGGCAAAGGTCAGCGCGGCTGCGCCGGCGAGAATGAGTCTGCGAGTGATCATGATGCCCTCTTGATGTGATAGGATCGGTTGACGCAAAACTGGCAATAATGGATGCGGCGCGGCTCAGGCAGCCGCGGCCGTTCCGAGCGCCGGGACGCCCTGGGGCACCGGCGCAGGCGCGCCGCCCATGATTTCGGCGGCTTCGAGGTCGTACAGCTCACGCGCGACGAGGTCGGTCAGTGCGGACGGGGCGCCGTCGAACACCACCCGCCCCTGCGCCATGCCGATCAGGCGGTCGCAATAGCTGCGCGCCAGATCGAGCGAATGCAGGTTGCAGAGCACGGTGATGCCGAAATGCTTGTTGATGCGCAGCAGCGCATCCATGACGATCTTGGTGTTGCGCGGGTCGAGCGAGGCGATCGGCTCGTCGGCGAGGATGATGTCGGGCTGCTGCACCAGGGCCCGCGCGATGGCGACGCGCTGCTGCTGGCCGCCCGAGAGCTGATCGGCCCGCTGGGCGGCGAGCGCGGCGATGTCGAATTGTTCGAGCGCCGACATCGCCAGCGCCTTGTCCCGCTCGGGCCAGACCTGCGATAGCGAGCGCCAGGCCGGCATGGTGGCCAAACGCCCCATCAGCACATTGGTCAGCACGTCGAGCCGGCCGACCAGGTTGAACTGCTGGAAGATCATGGCCGAGCGCGCCCGCCACTGCCGCAGCTCCTTGCCGCGCAGCGCGGTGACGTCGAGGCCGTCGAACAGGATGCGGCCCTGCGTCGGCGTCACCAGACGGTTGATGGTCCGCAGCAAGGTCGACTTGCCGGCGCCGGAGCGGCCGATCACACCGACGAAGCCGCCGGGGGAGATTTGAAACGAAGCGTCGTCCACCGCGGCTTTTGCGCCGAAGCGACACGTCAGACCTTCAACCACCAGCATGCAGGGCTCCAGAGTAGCTGGAGCCCACCGCTAGCGCCAGCGGTTGACACTTGTATGACATGAGCACGGCGGTGCGGCGATCCAACACAGCTCATCCCCTGTCATCGCATCGTCATCATGATGTCATCAGGCCGCTCGAAGACGAGCGCCCGCCCTCGAAATTTCGGATGCAACATGGCCAAGGTGCTTTCAGTCGAGCCGACCGTGGATCCTTCGGCGAAACTGCACGAGACCAGGCTCGGCGCCTACACCGAGGTCGGCGCGCGAACGATCCTGCATGACGTGGCGATGGGCGATTACTCCTACGTCGTCAACGACGCGCAGATCACCTACACCACTATCGGAAAGTTCTGCTCGATCGCGGCGATGACGCGGATCAATCCCGGCAACCACCCCATGCATCGCGCCACGCAGGCGCATTTCACCTACCGCTCCAGCGCCTACTTTCCCGGCGAGAGCGACGACAGCGAATTCTTCGAGTGGCGACGCCAGCATCATGTCCATATCGGCCACGACGTCTGGATCGGCCATGGCGCGATCGTGCTGCCGGGCCGCAGCATCGGCACCGGCGCGGTGATCGCAGCCGGCGCCATCGTCACCAAGGACGTGCCGGCCTATACCATCGTCGCCGGCAATCCCGCGCGCATCGTTCGCCGCCGGTTCTCGGAAGAGATTGCCGGGCGGCTTGCCAAGCTGGCATGGTGGGACTGGGATCACGACAAATTGCGTGAAGCGCTGCCCAATTTCCGCAAGCTCGCGATTGAAGATTTCCTCGGAGCATACGAAGCAGGGGCAAGTTTCCCTACCAGCAAACGAAGCGCGGTCGCGTGACAGACATTTTCATCGAGGGTGGCCGGACCCTGATCGGCTCCGAGCTCGCCGAAACTTCCCTCGCAATTTCCGGAACCGACATCGCGCAGGTCGATGCATCACGCGGCCGGGCGCGGCTGGCGATCGATGCGCGCAATCTTCTGGTGCTGCCTGGAATCGTCGATCTGCACGGTGATGCCTTCGAGCGGCAGATGATGCCGCGCGCCGGGGTCGATTTCCCGATCGACGTCGCGCTTGATGACACCGACCGCCAGGTCATCAGTAACGGCATCACCACGGTATTCCACGCCACCACCTGGTCGTGGGAGCCGGGCCTGCGCAGCGGCGACAATGCAAGGCGCCTGCTCGAGGCGATCGAGCGGCAACGTCCGCGCTTCGCCGCCGACACCCGTTTCCATCTGCGCCACGAGACCTACAACCTCGATGCCGAAGATGAGATAAGCCAGTGGCTCGGAGAGGGCCGCGTCGACCTGTTCGCCTTCAACGACCACATGGATGGGGTCGTTGCCGACATCTCCAATCCACGCAAGCGCAACCGCATGGTGGAACGCACCGGCCTGTCGAGCGAGGACTTCGACAAGCTCGTCACCCATATCGTCTCGCGCGCCGCCGATGTTCCGGCGTCGATCCCGCGCCGCCGACGTGCGGATGCTCTCGCACGACGATGCGACGCCGGCGATGCGCAGGTCATTTCGCGACATCGGCGTGATGCTCGCCGAGTTTCCGGTCAATGAGGAGACGGCGCGCGAGGCCGCGACCGCTGGCGACGCCATCGTCTACGGCGCGCCGAATGTCGTGCGCGGCGGCAGCCACACCGGCTGGACCAAGGCGTCCGACATGATCGCGAAAGGGCTCTGCTCGGTGCTGGCCTCCGACTATTACTATCCGGCGCCGCTGCTCGCGGCCTTCCGCCTGGCCGCCGAGGGCGTGCTGCCGCTGACCGACACCTGGAAGCTGATCTCGTCGGCGCCGGCAGAAGCCACCGGGCTGACCGATCGCGGCACGCTCGCGACAGGCCTTCGTGCCGACATCCTGCTCGTCGACGACAGCGCGCCGCTGCGGCCGCGGCTGGTCGCGGTGATATCAGCCGGCAGGCTCGTGCATCTCACCGATGCGACCCGGCTGATCGGCACGGCAGCGACGCCGCGCGAGACTGTCGTTGCGGCGTAAACTGGTTATGCTCCCGAAATGACAGGTTTCCCCCGCTACGCGATCTATTTTGCCGCCGGCGCAGATAGCGCGCTGTCGCGCTTTGGCGCCGAGCTGCTCGGCTACGACCCATATACGGGCGACGAGCCATCCTTTCCCGCCGACGCGTTACACGTAGCACCTGACTGGCGCGACATCACCGCCGATCCCCGCAAATACGGCTTTCACGGCACGCTCAAGGCGCCGATGGCGCTGGGGGCGGGCAGGACCGAAGCAGAGCTCGCCACGGCCTGTGTGGCGTTCGCACGTCAGGCGCGCTCGATTCCGGTGATCCGACCTGTGGTCGATGCCATCAGCGGATTCATTGCCGTGATCCCGGCTGAGCCGGTCGCTGGACTCGAACAGCTTGCCGCGGAATGCACCCGGGATTTCGACTGCTTCCGCGCCGCCCTGACGGCGGAAGATCGTGCGCGGCGCAAGCCGGAAAAACTTAGCGAGCGACAGCGTGAGTATCTCGACCGCTGGGGCTACCCTTATGTGATGGAAGAATTCCGCTTCCACATGACATTGACGGGACGGCTGGATTTGCAGCGACGCGGGCCGATTCTGGAGATGTTGCGGGCGCGGTTTGCGGGTTTGAAGGTTGACAAGCTGGCGATCGATCGCATCACGCTGTTCAAGCAGGATGATGCGAAAGCACGCTTCCGCGTCGTCGGCGAGTGGACGCTCGCGCGGTAACCTCAACAAACTCCGTCATTGCGAGCGCAGCGAAGCAATCCAGACTGTATCCGCGGAAATACTCTGGATTTGCTTCGTCGCATCAGCGCAAAATTGCTGCGCAATTTTGTCGCGAGCATCCTCGCACGGACGGTGGAGAGACTTACTTCCCCCAGCGCAGCGCCAGCGCGTCGCGCTCCTTGGCGAGTTCCAGCAGTCCTGCCCGCGTCGCGGGATGCAGCGGCTGCAGCGGATGGCGGACCGCGTCGGACTTGATCACGCCTCCGGCCTGCATCATCGCCTTGCAGGCGATCAGACCACATTGACGGTTCTCGTAATTGATCAGCGGCAGCCAGCGTTCATAGGCGGCCTTGGCCTTCTCCCGATCGCCCGCGAAATAGGGATCGATGATCTGGCGGATACCGTCGGGATAGCCGCCGCCCGTCATCGCGCCGGTCGCGCCGGCATCGAGATCGGCCATCAGCGTGATCGCCTCCTCGCCGTCCCAGGGACCCTCGATATCCTTGCCGCCGGCCTCGATCAGGCTGCGGAGCTTTGACGCCGCACCCGGCACCTCGATCTTGAAATAGCGGATATTGGAGAAGTCGCGCGCCAACCGTGCCAGCAGCTCGACCGACAGCGGCGTGCCCGCGACCGGCGCGTCCTGGATCATGATCGGGATGTTGATGGCCCCCGAGAGCACCTTGAAGAATTCGACGATGCCTTTCTCAGGCACCCGGAAGGTGGCGCCGTGATAGGGCGGCATGACCATGACCATGGCCGCACCGGCGGCCTCGGCCTGCTGGCTCCGCGCCGCGCATACGGCCGAGCTGAAATGGGTGGTGGTGACGATCACCGGCACGCGGCCGGCGACCTGCTCCAGCACCGCATGCATCACGCTCTCGCGTTCGGCATCGGTCAGGACGAATTGCTCGGAGAAATTGGCAAGGATGCAGATGCCGTTCGAACCGGCATCGATCATGAAATCGATGCAGCGGCGCTGGCCCTCGAGATCGAGCTCGCCGCGCTCGTCGAAGATGGTGGGCGCGACCGGAAACACGCCGCGATAGGGGCGCTGGGCCTTGTGGGGGGTGACCGGCATCGAAATTCTCTCCCTGTAGTCCCGTCGTTAGAGCTTGGTACCGCTACCATTTACAGGTCGCAGGCAGGCGCGGCAATGCCGATCCGCGCCCGGAATGGAAACCTCAAGCGGACTTTACGGCGCCGAGGAAGCCCTCGACCGCCACACGGAGGCGGTCGGCGTCGGCCGACATCTTGGTCACGGATTGGAACAGCACGGTGCCGGCATTGCCGGTCTCCTGGTTGAGCTGGGCCACGCTGCCGATGGTATCGGTGACCTCGCGGGTGCCCTGGGCGGCATGCTGGAAATTGCGCGAGATCTCGGTGGTGGCCGCACGCTGCTGCTCCACCGCGGCGGCAATGGCGGTCATCTTCTCGTCGATGCCGCTGATGGCACCGCCGATCGAACGGATGGCAGCGACCGCCTGACCGGTTGCACCCTGGATTTCTTCGACCTGACGCGAAATCTCTTCGGTCGCGGTCGCGGTCTGCGCCGCGAGGCTCTTGACCTCGCCGGCAACCACCGCGAAGCCGCGGCCGGCTTCGCCGGCCCGGGCCGCCTCGATCGTGGCGTTCAATGCGAGCAGATTGGTCTGGCCGGCGATGGCGTGGATCATCTTCACGACCTCGCTGATGCGGCCAGCGGTCTGGTCGAGGATTTCGACGGTCGCGTTGGTCTGCTCCACCTGCGACACCGCTTCGCGCGCATCTCGCGCGCTGGACTGGACCTGCGCGGAAATCTCGCCGACGGAGGCCGAGAGTTCCTCCGTCGCAACCGCGATGCTTTCGAGATTGTTGGTGGCCTGCTCCGCGGCCGAGGACACCGCAGCGGTCTGGCTGCTCGATTCCGAGACCAGCGTGCGCACATCGGTCGCGGTGGCATCGAGCTCCTTGGCCGACGCAGCCACGCTGTGGATCACCGCCTGCACGGTGTCGTCGAAGTTGCGGCACGCCTCGTCGACGGTGCCGGAGCGAGCGAGCTGCAGTGCCTGCTGCGATTCGCGTTCCCGGCCCAGGCGCTCTGCGGTGGCCGCGCTCTCGCGCAGGCTTTCGAGCGCGGCAGCCATGGTGCCGAACTCATCGGGATATCTGGATTGCGGTACCGGCGTCGCATAGTCGCGAGCGCTGATCCGGGCAATGGCACCGAGAATGGCACGGACCGGGCGCATCAGGCGATTGCGTACGACATAGACACCGGCCAAGGTCACCGCGAGCGCCAGCAGGAAGGCGAGCGACTGCACGACGAGATTGGTCAGCGCCTTGGCCTGCACCGTCTCCGCACGTGCGATCGACTGGTCCAGCGCCGTGGTTGCCACCCCCACGATGAGCGGGAACGGCGACTGGCACAGCGTATTCCAATCCGCCGCCGCCATCGCCGGCTTGCCGCTGCCATCGAAATTCTTGGTGAGATCGCCGATCTGCTTGAGGACGCCGTCTGTCTTGGCGCGCGCCTCCTTGGCCGCGGTGACCAGTTGCGCGGGCACATCGGACGCGGCCAAAAGCTCGTCCATGCCGGACCAGCCCGAAGCGATGGTGCCGTCCCATTGCGCCAGTTCGCGCTTCTGCGTGTCGTCGAGCGGCTTGCTGCTGTTGACGTTCGAGCGCAACGCCGAACAATGGATTCCATAGCGGTCGCGTACCTGCCAGGCGAGACGCCGGACCTGGATCATGCGGGCAATGAAGGGATCGTCCATCCAGGCGCGGTTCGACACCGCGGTGGAGGCGAGGTTCGCGGTGTCGATGACCTTGGAGACGGCGTCGTACCAGGAGTTGGTGCGCTCGATCTTGCGTTCGGCACGGGGACGCTTGGCTTCGTCGTAGAACAGCTGGAATTGCGGCGCGGCCTCACCCCAGCGCTGCTTCAGCGTGCTCGCAAGCTCGTCGCGCCGGGCGAAGTTGACACTGGCCATCGCGGCGCTGACGCCCTCATAGCCACCCTGCTCCGCCTTCTCGGCCTCGGCAAGTTTGGGACGCGCGTCGTCTTCGCCGAGCAGCGCGCTCTGGGCGTCGCCGCGATTGCTGCGCAGCGCCAGCACGCCATGAAAGATCGCCTTGTCTGCGGCGGCCAGCCTCGCGGTCTCGAGGCTGTCGCTGTAGCGGCCGAAGGCCCCGACCATCTGGATTGCCGTAGAGGCGAGCGCGGCGGCCGCCAGCAGAGTCATCAACACCAGGAGGAGCGAGCTTACCGATTTCTTAAACATTGACATGGGTCACAAGGGGCCTACTTCCACGAGAAGCCACCTTGCGCCGCGACATGCCAACGTTCCGTTAAGTTTGAATCAAACGCGGGGAATTCCCGGTTTGCCAGACCCTTACGCCCGCCTCGAGGTCACGAAACCTTCGTGAAGTCAGGCGGCCGACGCTCTGCAAAGGCCGTGAACGCCTCGCGCGCCTCGGCGGTGCGCAGGCGCTGCGCGAACTGCTCGCCCTCCGCCAGCATCTGCGCGACCAGCGCCTCGCCATTGCGCATGAGTTTCTTGGTCGCAGTGAGCGCACCGGCCGGCTGGCGGGCGAGACGCTGCGCCAACGCAAGCGCCTCGGCCTCGAGCTTGTCCAGCGGCACCACGCGGCTTGCCAGGCCCCATTCCAGCGCCGCCTTGGCCGGCACGGTCTCGCCGAGCGCGAACATCTCGTAGGCCCGGGCATAGCCGATGCGCGCCGGCATCAGCAGGCTCGATGCGGCTTCCGGCACCAGCGCGAGGCTGACGAAGGGCGTCGACAACAGGGTATTGTCGGCGAGCACGACGAGATCACAATGCAAGAGCATCGTGGTGCCGATGCCGACGGCGCGGCCCTGCACGGCCGCAACCAGCGGACGGGTGCAACGCGCCAGCGACTGGATGAAGCGGCTGACATTGCGGCTGCCTTCGGACTTGCCGGTGGCCACGGCTGCAAACTCGCCGACGTCGTTACCGGCAGTGAACATGTCACCCTCGCCGCGGATCAGCAGCACGCGCGCAGACGGATCGGACTCCGCGGATTCGATGGTATCGGCAAGCTTGCCGTACATCGCATCCGTCAGCGCGTTCTTCTTGTCCGGGCGCGCCAGCGTGATCGTGAGAATTCCGCCGTTGTTTTCAACGCGCACATGCTCGGTCATCGGTTTCTCCTCTTAGTCCTCTGGATCTCTCGTGGTGTCTCTTGAAATCTCTCTTGGAAACTTGTCTTGAATGCTTTTCAGCCAGCGCGCGACAACCTCGATCTCCGCATTGGTAAATCCCTCCGTCAGCGTGGCGTTGATTGCAGCCGTGTCGGTCTTCGCCTGCGCCAGCACGCCACGGCCCTTTGGCGTCAACCACACGCGCCAGGCGCGGCCGTCCTCGCGATCGGCCCGCCGCTCGACCAGTTTTGCCGCAGCACTGCGATCCACCAGGCCGGAGATGCCGGCCGGCCCCATATCCAGCGCCGCCCCGGCTTCGCCCATGAGGACGCCATCCTGCTTGCCGAGGATGAACAGCAGCCCGGCCTGTGCCGGCGTCACTTCGCTCGAGGGCTGTGCCGCCATCCAACGCTGCAGGCGCCGTTGCGCGACGTTGAGCAGATAGATCAGCCGAGGATGTCTCGCTGCGGGCGGACTATTTCGCATGCGAAGTATATAGTCGCACGACGGCGGATTGTCAAAGCCTGCCGTCGCTAGCCCGAGGGCCCGCGGCAACCGTCGAGCAGAATTGCCGCGCAGACCCGCGCCCGCCGCTCGATCTCCTTGCGCGAGGGCAGCGTCAGCTGCGCATAGATCGCAGCGCGCTGCGGCGCCGACACCATCATGCCGATCATCATTCCGGCGGCTTCATCGACGTTATCAAGCGCGATGCGCTTCTTCTTGACCTGCTCCCGGAGCCAGCCCACGAGCGCCGCCGCCGTGCGGGCAATACCATCCCTGTAGAAATTCGCCGCAAGGTCGGGGAACGTAGCCGATTGCTGCAACACCATGCGCTGCAGCGCCACGACCTCGGGATCGAGCGCAAGATCGGCGCAGGCGACCAGCACGGCGGCCAGACCCATTTCGATGTCGGCCTGGTTGTTGGCCTGAAGGTTGACGTCCGAGAGCAGCCGCTCGAGTCGGTCCGCGCACATCGCTTCGAACAGTGCCGCCTTGCCCGGAAACAACCGATAGAGCGTCTTGGTGGAGATGCCGGCGCCACGCGCCAATTCTTCTGTGCTGGTTGCTGCGTAACCGTCGACCGCAAAGGCATGCCGCGCGGCCTCGATGACGATCCGCTTCGTCTCGTCGTCGCTGCGCACCGGCGGCCGGCCGCGGGAACGGACTTCGCTTTCCGATTTTGTTCGAGCCATGTTTTTAAATGATGCCTGTCATTCCATTGACAGTCCTGAAGCTAGCCCTATTTTGGAAATCGTCAAGTTTCCTAATTCAGGGAGGCGGCCATGACCGTCCACACAACCCCATCCAAGACTGAAGCCACTGTGGTCCCGCCGCCCGGCCTAGAGGGCGTCCTGCCCGCCCCGTCGCAACCCGTACGCCGCCAAAAGCTCAACCTCCGCAAGCTGTTGCTCGTGGGTGTCGCGGTCGCGGCCCTCGCCGGCGCGAGCTGGTACGGCTACGATTACTGGACCATCGGCCGTTTTCTCGTCTCGACCGATGACGCCTATGTGAAGGCCGACAACACCACCATCGCGCCGAAGGTCAGCGGCTATCTCGATCGCGTTCTGGTCGGCGATAACGAGCATGTGAAGGCCGGCCAGGTGCTGGCCCGGATCGACGACCGCGACTTCCGCGTCGCGCTCGACCAGGCCAAAGCCGATGTCGCGGCCGCGAATGCGACGATAACAAGCAAGCGGGCGCAGCTCGATGTTCAGGATGCGGTGATCGCCGCAGCGAAGGCGACCATCGATGTCGACACCGCTGCGAAGACCTTCGCGCAGCAGGAGAACAAGCGTTACACAGAGCTCGCCGCGACGGGCTATGGCAGCGTGCAGAACGCGCAGCAGGCCCAATCGCGCAACGCTGGGGCCGAGGCCGCGATCCAGCGCGACAGTGCCAATCTTGCGTCCGCGCTCAAGCAGGTCGAGCTGCTCAAGGCCGAGATCGTGCAAGCCACCGCCGCAGCCGCTCGCGCCGCCGCGCTTCAGCAACAGGCCGAGCTCAACCTCGGCTACACCACGATCGTTGCGCCGATCGACGGCGTGATCGGCAATCGCACGCTTCGTGTCGGCCAGTTCGTGCAGGCCGGCACACAGCTGATGTCGATCGTGCCCGCCGAAGGCGCCTATGTGGTCGCCAATTTCAAGGAGACCCAGCTGACCCACGTCCGCGCAGGACAGCAGGTCGAGATCGAGGTCGACACGTTCCCGGGCCAGGTCGTGCATGGTCGCGTCGATTCCATCGCGCCGGCCAGCGGCCAGGAGTTCGCCCTGCTGCCGCCCGACAACGCCACCGGCAACTTCACCAAGGTCGTGCAGCGCATCCCGGTCAAGATCGCGCTGGATGCCGGGATCGCGCCTACGATCGAGCTGCGGCCCGGAATGTCCGTGATCCCGACGATCGCAACCCGTTCAGCGCCGACCGCGCCAGCGGCAACGACGCCCCAAGCAAAAACCAATGCAAAGCTCGTTTCCGGAGGGTCGTGCCATGTCAAACAGCTTCTCAATCTCGACGCCAGCACCCGCAACAACGGCCGCGACGCCTGAACGGGTCGCAGTCGAGCCTAACAGCGCCAGCGCCAGGGTCTGGATCGCCGTCTTCGCGGCGATGATCGGCGCCTTCATGGCGATCCTGAACATCCAGATCACCAATGCCTCGCTGCTCAACATCGAGGGTGGCATCGGCACCGGCGTCGACAACGGATCCTGGATCTCGACGTCGTATTTGATCGGCGAGATCATCGTGATCCCGCTGACCGACTATCTGTCGCGGGTGTTCTCGTTCCGCAATATCATCCTGAGCTTCGCCACACTGTTTGCGGCGTTCTCGGTGGCCTGTGCGTTCACGCACGATTTGCCGTCGATGATCACGATGCGCGGCTTCCAGGGCTTCTTCGGCGGCGTGCTGATCCCGATGGCCTTCACGCTTGTTTTCACCAAGCTGCCGAAGGGCCAGCAGCCGATCGGCCTCGCCATGTTCTCGCTCGCGGTGACGTTCGCGCCCGCCATCGGCCCGACCATCGGTGGCTATCTCACCGAGAATTACGGCTGGCAGACCATCTTCTTCGTCAACGTGCTGCCCACCGCCATCATGGTGGCCATTCTGTTCCTCACGCTGGAGCGGGCGCCCCTGAATCTCGGACTGCTGCGTGAAGGTGACTGGTTCGGCATCGCCACCATGGCGGTCGGCCTCGCCTCGCTGCAGGCCGTGCTCGAGGAGGGCAACAAGGACGACTGGTTTGGCTCGCCTTTCATCGTGCGGCTTGCTGTCATCGCCGCGGTCAGCCTGTCGCTGTTCATTTACAATGAGCTCGTAGTCGAGAAGCCGCTGCTGCGCCTGCGCCTGCTGACACAGTGGAACTTTGGCGTCGGCACGATCGCCGCGGTGTTCCTCGGCTTCGCCCTGTTCGGCTCGGTCTATCTGCTGCCGGCCTATCTCGGTCAGGTGCAGGGCTACAATGCCGAGCAGATCGGCAATGTGCTGGCCTGGACCGGACTGCCGCAGCTCCTGCTGATTCCGTTGGTGCCAAAGCTGATGGCACGGTTCGATGCCCGCTATATCGCGACCATTGGCCTGCTCCTGTTCGCCGCGAGTTCCTTCATGAACATCATGATGTCGCTCGACTACTCAGGCGATCAATTCTTCATCCCCAACGTCGTGCGCGCCGTCGGCCAGGCCCTGACGCTGGCGCCGCTGTCGGCGCTCAGCCTGGGCAGCGTCGCGCCGCAGGACGCGCCCGCGGCCTCCGGCATCTCCAACATGATGCGCAACCTCGGCGGCGCCATCGGCACCGCCGTGCTGGCGACCATCGTCACCAAGCGCGAGCAGTTCCACTCGAACATCATCGGCCACTCCGTCACGCTTGGCCGCGAGGAAGTCCGTGCCCGTATTGCGCAGATGACGGACTATTTCATCGCGCACGGCGTGCCCGACCCCAACGCCGCGCGCGAGCAGGCCATTATCACGCTCGGCAAGACGGTCAAACGCCAGGCGCTGGTGATGGGCTATTCCGACACCTTTGCCGTGATCGGCGTGGTCCTGGTGCTCGCCGCGATCGCGGTGCTGATGACCCGGCGGGTGAAGGCGGCGAGCGGCGGCGGCGCGCACTAACAATTCGTCCATCGCTCGCCATTTATCGCGGCCGTCACGCTTCGATCCTCTCGCTCGATGCCGACTCCGACTATCGCGGCCGTTCGCGTGGTATCACGGTGCACCGATTGCCGGCGGTCGCGCGCGACGAGGTGATCCTGCCGGAGCAGACCTTGCGGCTGCTCGACCGCAACGTGCTGAACTTCGTCAGCACGCGCGATCAATTGCGCCGGCTGGGCCAGACGACGCGCAAGGGCATCCTGCTGTACGGCCCGCCGGGCACCGGCAAAACTCATACGATCCGCTATCTCGCGACACATCTTCCCGGGCACACGACGCTGATCATCACCGCCGAGCAGATCGGGCTGCTCGGCGCCTATCTGGGCCTCGCGCGCCTGCTCCAGCCGTCGATGGTGGTGATCGAGGATGTCGATCTGATCGCCCGTGATCGGGACGACATGGGACCTTGCGAGGAATCCATGCTGAACAAGCTGCTCAATGAGATGGACAGGCTGAAGGAGGCGCGGCTGGCACAGGCGAGCCTGGCCCGCGATGGCGGTAACTCGGTGATATCAGCCGATATCGACCAGGCGCTTGACGACATGCTGTTCTCCGGCGGCCGGCTCAATGCGCAATTGCTCGGTGGTGCGCAAGCGATGGCGGCGGGGTAAGCCACCACCACCTCGTCAATCGCTTCAGAACGATCCGAGCGCGCTGCCCAGCGCGATGACGGTCACCAGCGCCACGAGCGACGTCACGATGCCCACCATGACGATGTCGACATAGCTGTCGCGATGCGTCAGGCCGCAGATCGCCAGCAGGCTGACCACTGCACCGTTATGCGGCAGAATGTCCAGCGTTCCCGAGCCGATCACCGCGACGCGATGCATCAGAGCGAGATCGGTGCCGGTGCGTGCGGCGAGATCGAGATAGGTCTCTCCGAGTGCATCAAGCGCAATGGTCAGGCCGCCCGATGCCGAGCCGGTCAGCGCCGCCAGCACGTTGGTTGCGACCGCGAGCGACACCAGCGGTCCACCTTCGATCGCGAGCACCCAGTCGCGCACGGTTGTAAAGGCCGGCAGCGCGGCGACGACCGCACCAAACCCGACCAGGCTCGCGACACTGAACGCAGGCAGCACCGATGCATTGGCCCCGGCATCCATGGTCTGCCGCAACGCCGGCAGGCGCGCCCGGTTCAGCACGATGGTCGCGACGATGGCGGCGGTCAGGGCGACCACGACCGACCACACCCCTGCAACCGCGGCAAGCGAGGTCCCGCCAAAGCGTTGCTCGGCGAGATAGGAGACATCGAGGCGCGGCAGCACGCCGAGCGACATCACCAGATTGACGGCGACGACGACGACCAGTGGCAGGACGGCGCTCACGACCGGCGCAGGCTCGCTGCTGCGGCGGCCGTGCTTGAGCTCCGCCGGATCGAACTCGCGTGCCGTGGTCGCGCGCTCGCGGACGAACTCGTCGGATGCGGCGCGCTCAGTCGGATCCTCGCCTTCGTCGCCATAACCCTCGCCGGTGCGCCGCGCCCTGGCTTCGGCGCGATGCAGCCACCACAATCCTGTTCCGAGCATGATGAGAGAGGCGATGATGCCGAGGCCAGGTGCGGCAAACGGCGTCGTGCCGAAGAACGGCATCGGGATCGCATTCTGGATCGAGGGCGTGCCCGGCAGCGCCGACATGGTGAAGGTCGAGGTGCCCAGCACGATCGTGGCCGGAATCAGCCGGCGCGGAATGCCCGCTGCACGAAACAGCGAACGTGCCATCGGCACGATGACGAAGAACGCGACGAACAGGCTGACGCCGCCATAGGTGACCAGCGCACCCGCCAGCACCACGGCCAGGATCACGCGCCGCTCGCCGAGATTTTTCGCCATGAAGGCGGCGACCGACGTGACCGCGCCGCTGTCATCCATGAGCTTGCCGAAAACGGCGCCGAGCAGAAAGATCGGAAAGAACTGTGCCAAGAATCCCGCCGCATTCACCATGAAAACCTGCGTCAGGTTCGCCAGCAGCGGCTCGCCACCGAACAATGCCGCCACCAGCGCCGCGAACGGCGCGAGCAGGAGAACGCTCCAGCCGCGAAACGCAAACAGCACGAGCAGGCCGAGTCCTGTGAGAAGGCCGAGAAGTCCCATGGCCTCAGCACTCCGCCAGGAGGACATCGAGATCGGCCGTCGACCGCCGGCCGATCTCGGCGCCATGCTCGACGAGAAAGGCCTCCGCGGCCATGCGCCCCTCCGCGCGGAGCATCGAGACGAACTCCCATTCCGCGTTAAGCTTCGACGACGCGCCAAACTTCGCCAGCATGTCGCTCTTGACCCGGTGCGTGCGCATTTTCGCCCAGCGCGCCCCCTCACCGCTGCCGGGATCCGCAGCCTGCCGGAGCAGCGCGATCATGCGCAGTTCCTTCATCAGCGGCGAGTTGAAGGAGATCTCGTTGACGCGATTGAGGATCTCGGCCGCGGTGCGGGGCTGTTCCGGCCGTTCGGTCGGATTGATCTGAACAAGTATCGTGTCGTGCGCATCGCTTTCGCGGACCAGTGGCGTGATGGTCGGATTGCCGGCGTAGCCGCCGTCCCAATAGGGCTCACCGTCGATCTCGATCGCGCGAAACATGGTCGGCAGGCAGGCTGATGCGAGCAGCACGTCGGCGGTGATCTCCGCGTTGCGGAAGATTCGTCCGCGACCAGTGCGCACGCGCGTCGGGGTGATGAAAAGCTGGATCGGCGAGCGCGCGAGGCGCTCGAAATCGATACTCTCGGCCAGCACGGCGCGCAGCGGATTGTAGCCGGTCGGATTGAGATCGTAGGGCGAGAGCACCCGCGACATCAAGTCGGTGAAGATGTAGAAGGGCGAGGTATCGAGCGTCCAGCGCCCCATCAGCCGGTCGAGCGGCGAGCGCTGCAACGGGCTGAAGGCGGCGGCCTTCGAGACGCGGCGCCAATATCGTTCAAGGGCATCGCGCGCACCCTCTGCTCCACCAGCCGTCCATCCATCAGCCAGCACGGCCGCATTCATCGCGCCGGCCGATGTGCCGGAGATCGCGGCGATGGGGAGCCACTTCTCCTCCAGCAGGCGGTCGAGCACGCCCCAGGAGAAGGCGCCGTGCGAACCGCCGCCCTGAAGCGCAAGATCGATCAGTACGGAATCCCGTTCCATGGCGGGCCCTCACGCAACTGAAGCTCAAATTCCACGCGATTTTAATACGCGAGAATGACAGCAGTGTAGCGAGCACTGGCCAGAAGACGCAACCGGAACGTGACGCAGCTAGTGCTCAAACACCAGGCGTGCGCCGATCGTGCCTTCGAGGCTGCGGATCTGCGCCAGCAGCGCGCCTGAGTCCTGCCCACCGAGATCGGCGTCGAGCACGACGTAACCGAGATCCCCGGCCGTCTCCAGATATTGCGCGGCGATATTGATGTCGCGCTGGAGGAAGACCTCGTTCAGCCGACGCAGCATACCCGGCACGTTGCGATGGACGTGGCTGAAGCGTACGCCGGAGGGACGCAAATGCAGCTGCACCTCGGGGAAGTTCACGGCGCCCATGGTCGATCCCGTGATGAAATAATCGACCAGCTTGCGCGCCACCTCGCCGCCGATGCGCTCCTGCGCCTCTTCGGTGGAACCACCGACGTGGGGCGTGAGGATGACGTTGTTGATGCCCTGAATAGGGCTCTTGAAGCGCTCCGAGTTCGACGACGGCTCGACCGGAAACACGTCGACGGCGGCACCGGCGATATGACCATCACGCAACGCGCCGGCAAGCGCATCGAGATCCACGACCGTGCCGCGGCTGTTGTTGATCAGGAACGACCCTGATTTCATCGCCCGCAGCTCCTTCTCGCCGATCATACCTGCGGTCTCCGGCGTCTCCGGCACGTGCAGGCTGACCACGTCGCTCTGCGCCAGCAGCTCTTCCAGCTTCTCGACCGGCTCGGTATTGCCATGGCGGAGCTTGTCGGTGCGATCGTAATAGATCACCCGCATGCCCATGGCTTCCGCCAAGGTCGAGAGCTGCGAGCCGATATTGCCGTAGCCGATGATGCCGAGCGTACGGCCGCGCACCTCGCGGCTGCCTGCCGCGGACTTGTCCCAGCCGCCCTCGTGGGCCGACACCGAGCGCGGAAAGATCTGCCGCAGCAGCATCACGATCTCACCAATGACGAGCTCGGCGACGCTGCGCGTGTTGGAGAACGGCGCGTTGAACACGGGAATGCCGCGCTTTCGCGCGGCCAGCAGATCGACCTGGTTGGTACCGACGCTGAAGCAGCCGACCGCGAGCAGCCCGTCAGCGGCCGCCAGCACATCGTCGGTGATCTGGGTACGCGAGCGGATGCCGAGCAGCGAGACGCCCTTGAGCGCGTGGCGCAGCGCCTCGCCATCCAGCGCCTTGGTCAGGCGCTCGACATTGGTGAAACCCGCGCTCTTGAACAGGTCCACGGCACTGTCGTTGACACCTTCAAGCAGCAGCGCCTTCGCGCTCCGCTCAGGGCTTTGGCCTGGGGCTGGCATGGAATCTCCTGAAATGACGGCTTTGCCGCAGCTCTTAGACCGCCGACGCCGTACAGCACAATAGGGTTCGGATACGGGGAGAAGATGGCGGGAGCGCTTGGTATCCCACGAGCTCCGTCGTCCTTCGAGGGCCGCTGAAAAAGCGGCCACCTCAAGCGATAACGGGTTCGCCGTTGCGCGGAGCTGACGGGATTCAGAGTCAGATCACATAGAACCCGTGCGTGCCGTCGCGGCGGAGCTGGTCGACCAGGCCATATTCCCACTCGAGGTAGGCCTTCATGGCGCGCTCGGCGATATCGGTTCCCTCATAGGGACGACGGTAGCGATGCGCCGGATCGGGCTTCGGCAGGATCAGCGGCGGGCCGGCCTCGAGCGTGCCGCCATAGCCGCCTTCGAGCACGTAGACCTCCCAGCCCATCTGCGCGAGCCAGGATGCGGTCATGTCGGCGCGCACGCCCTTGTCATCAGTCAGTACGATGCGCGCGCCGCGCACCGGCGCGGCCATGTCGGTCTCCTGGACAAGCTGGCCGCCGGGATAGTGGCGGAAGCCCGGTAGATGACCGCCGGTATATTCCTCCGAATCGCGCACGTCGAAGCGGTAGAGAGTGCGATCGGTATCCACCACCAGCGCCGACATCTCGTCGGCGCCGATATGGCGGACGCCGGCGCGATAGGCGACGTCGCGGGCATTGGCGGGACCACCCTCGAACGGCCCGATGGCACCGCGCTTGTCAGCACCATGCGCGAGCGTATGCCGCGCCAGCGTCCAGCCGATGGTGCCGTTGCGCAGCGCTCGCACCTTGTTGGGCACGCCGGCATTGATCAGCGACTGCGTGCCGATGATCGAGCGGGTACGGCCGGCGCAATTGACGATGATGGTGGTGTCGGGATCGGGCGCGGCCTGGCCGGCACGCAGCACCAGTTCCGCGCCCGGCACGCTGACCGAGCCAGGAATGTTCATGGTGGCATATTCGTCGAAGCGGCGGACGTCGAGGATGGCGATGTTGGCCTTGTCGGCGATCAGCTTTGCCACTTCGTCGGCGCTGATCGACGGCGTGTGGCGACGTGCCTCCACCAGCTCGCCAAAGGCTTTGGAGTAGGAATTGACGTCTTCGAACACCTCATACCCTGCCGCGCGCCAGGCTTTCAGCCCGCCATCGAGCGCACGGACATTGCTGTAGCCGAGCGCAGCAAGCCGTTCGGCGCCCTCTGCACCCAGTCCCTCGCCGTCATCAAAGAGCACGACCGGCACATCCTTGCGCGGCAGCCGCACCGCGGCCTCAACCGCGATCCGGTCCACGGCCATGTTGGCCGCGAACAGGGGATGCCCGGTGGCGAAGGCCGCCTCATGCCTGAGATCGAGCAGCGCGATTTCCTCGCGGAGCAGCAGCGCGCGGCGGATATCGGCGGGGGTGGCGGTCGAAACCTTCATGGCGTGAACCCTGATGAGGACAGGCCATGGGCTTTTGAACGATTGCGAGAGGCTTGGCTAGCCACTCCGTCGCATGGCGGCCGTTAGCCTGCCAGCTGCTTCTCGATGATGCTGGCGACCCGCACCGGGGTTTCCAGCATCGAATAATGGCCGGCGTCGTCGATGACCTCGAACGTCACGCGTGGATAGGCGAGCGCAAAGGCATTCCGCAGCGGCTCGCCGCGATAGAACGGGATGTCAAGCGCGCCGGTCACGACATGCAGGGGCGCCGCCAGCCCATGCGTCTCGCCGGTGATGGCCGATGACGTGAACATCGTGAGATAGCCGCGCTTGGCCTCGACCGACGAGGCCTCGCGCGCGATGGTAAGCTTGCGGCGCAACCAGCCGGCGCCGTAGCGGCTGGACGTACGGGCCGTGATGGCGCGCCCGGCCGCCTCGTCCTCGTCGATGACGGCGTTGAATGCCTTCATCGCGGCCTCGTCGGCGCGAAAGCCGGTGGGCGGCACCGGCGAGAACAGTGTCACGTTTTGAAGCCGGCTTCCGGCCTGAAGCGCGACCTTCTGCGCGACCAAGCCGGACATCGAATGTCCGACGAGATGAAAGCGGGTGATCGCGAGCTCGTCCGCGGTACGCAGCACGTCAGCGACGGCCTCATCCAGCGTGTAGCCGCCACTCATGCCGCGCGACCAGCCGTAACCTCTGAGATCCATGAACACGAGGGTGAATCGTGCGGGGTCGAGATAGGGCAGCACCGGCTCCCAGTTGACGTGATCGCCGAGCCATTCGTGGAGCACCACACAGACTGCGGGGCCGTTGCCAAAGCGGCAATGGCCGAGCCGGCTGGCAGTCGCCAGTTGCGGAGCCGGCCAGACCGATCGCGATGCACTCGCAGCACTGCCCGAGCCTTGCGCCAAGGCCGGCGTGGTGGCCATGGCGGCAGCGGCCGTCAGGCCCAACTTTCTCAGAACGTCGCGGCGTTGCATGTGTTTCCTCCGCGCCTTCGAATACGGCTGGCGCTGCCTGACTGATAGCGCGCAGGCCCCACGCGCGCGAAATTGATTTCTGCGATGGATTGATTGATAAATCTCATTCTGACTGCCCTCTCGCTGGAGCCTGTCCGGCGCATCGTCCGGAGTCCTCCATGCCGACGACCCTTGATATCGACACGCTGCGGGCGCTGCTTGCCATCGTCGAGCTGAAGAGCTTCTCGCGTGCGGCGGATCAATTGGGACGATCGCAATCCGCGATCAGCCTCCAGATCGCCCGGCTCGAAGCCGTGGTCGGTCATCCCCTGTTGCAACGGGCCCGTGGCCGGGTACTCGGGCCGACGGTGAAAGGCACGGAGCTGATCGCACATGCGCGAGAGATCATCTCGCTCAACGAGCGCGCGGTCGCGGCGATGCGCCGGCCGCCATCGGGGGAGCGGATCAGGCTCGGCATGCCCGCAGATTTTCTCGAGCGCGACTTCAGCTCGGCTGTCGACGAAATCCGCTCCCGCTTCCCGAAGGCGAGACTATCAGTGCACACCGACCTGTCGGCCCGGCTCGCCGAGGACGTCGGTCGCGATCGGCTCGATCTCGCCTTCTACAAGCGCCTGCCCTCGAACGCCGCCGACGCCGCGATCGCGTTCGAACCGATGGCCTGGTTCGGCAAGGCCGCAACGTCAGACCGGTCCCGCGATGCTGTTCCGTTGGTCGCCTTCGCGGACGGTTGCGCCTATCGCGGCGAAGCGTTGCGCAGCCTGCACCTGGTCGGGCGCGAATGGACCATCGCCTGTGAGGCGCGCAGCCTCTCTGCGCTGGTCGGCGCCGTCAAGGCTGGCCTCGGCTATGCCGCCCTGCCCGTCAGGCTCGGCGAGCGCAAGTCGCTGCGGCACGCCGGCGATCTGGCCGACCTGCCGCAGCTCAATGCGGTCGAGCTTGCCCTTGGTGTCGCTCAAAGCTGCAACCTGCCGTTCGCCCGTGCGATCGGCGGCATTATCGCCGAGCGTTGCACGCTGGCGTGACGCTCGCAACTTGCGCCGCGACAGGTACAACAGCATGCCGGTGAGCGCGAACAACGGCATCAGCGCCGCGGCGATCATGAACATGAGCTTGCCGGGCCAGCCCAGAACCGCGCCGCGGTGGATATCGAGGACGCCGGCAATGGTCTTCTCACCCAGCGTCTTGTCGGCATAGCGCTCCGCGGAGATGACCTCGCCGGTCACAGCATCGATGCGAAACTCATCGCGCATGGACTCGCGTGTGGCGTCCTTCGGCCAGGACCGGATGCGCATCACTGTGCCCGGCCCGGCAGGAAGGGTCAGCTGCGCCTTTGCGAAGCCGTCGTTCTCCTCACGAAAGGCCGACCACGCACGGTCGAAGCCGATCGACTGCGCTGGCTCGCTGCGGGCGGCCGGATGTGGCTGCTTCGGCTGCATCTTTGCCGCCGCCACATGTGGGCGCGACAGCAGCCAGAGGACGCCGTCCTTGTACGCCTCGAACGAGTACCAAAGCCCGGTCAAGGTCATCAGCAGATAGATCGGCAGGACCCAGGTGCCGACGACGAGGTGCAGCGAGCGATGCAGCCCCCGGCCGCTGAGCCCAAGATTCGGCTTCAGCCACATCTTCAAGCTGCTGGCCCGACGCGGCCAGCGCAGCACGAAACCCGAGATCACCATCACGATCAGGCCCAGCGCGGCCACGCCAGTGATCCGGCGGCCCCAGCCGTTGGCATCGCCCGGTATCAGCAGCCAGCGATGCAGCCGGCGCACCGTCGCAAAGAAATCCTCGCCGCGCGGCACGCCAAGCACGTGTCCGTCATAGCAGTCGACATAGAACGAGGACGGCCGCGAACCCTGCTCGTCGCGGGCGAAGCGGATGTGCACAGCGCGCGACGGATCGCTCGACAGCGTGATGGCCGCGACCTTGCCGGCATCCGGCACTGCCTTGAGGCGCGCCACCAGCTCGTCCGGCGTCAGCGCCGGCGTCGTCCGTGGCGCGACCTGCATGATGCCGGCGTTCAGATGGTCGACGATCTCGTCCTCAAAGCTCATGATCGCGCCGGTCAGCGCGATCAGCGAGAGCAACAGGGCGAGCAGGAGACCGGCAATGGAATGAAGCTGGAGCAGCGCAGCCTTGATTGTGAGCCAGAGCTTACGCATCGTCGCAGCCCCTCTCGTCGTGGTGTCGCATCACTGGCTAGAACTTCACCGTTGCCGACAGCGAGATACGCCGCCCCTCACCCATCGCGACATTCGATGCGCTGCCGGTGGTGGAGGTGTAGTAGACCTTGTCGAACAGGTTCTTGACGTTGAACTGATAGACCACAGGCACTTTGTCGATCTTGGTGTCGTAGGTCGCGAAGATGTCCGCGACGGTGTAGGCAGGCAGGAAGAACGTGTTGGCCGTGTCGCCAGGCCGGTCGCCGACATAGTGCGCGCCGCCGCCGAGCCGCAGGCGACCAGGCAACCGGTCGCCGAAATCGTAGACGAGATACAGCGACGCCGTGTTCATCGCTGCGTTCAGCAGCTTTGCATTACCAACGAGGGGATCGTTGATCAGGCGCGCGTCGGTATAGCCGTAGCTACCGATCATGCTCCATTCGTCGTTCAGCCGACCGGTGACGTCCAGTTCGACACCGCGCGATCGCGCTGCGCCGGAGGCGCGCGCCACCGACTTGCCGCCGCCGATGTCGTTCAGCACCAGCACGTTCTTTTTCTGGATATCGTAGACCGCAAAGCTGCCCGAGAGCCGTCTATTGACGTCGAACTTCAGTCCGGTCTCCCATTGCGTTCCCTCTTCGGGCGCGATGGTTGAATCGACGACGAAGCCGTTGGTGAACGCCGCGATCGTCGACGTTGGCTTTAGGGACTGCGTATAGCTGACATAGTAAGAAAGCTCCTCGCTCAGCTTGACGATGACGCCGCCGAGCGGCAGCACCTTGTCACCCGAGAGGTTGGTGTTGGTGACGAACAGAGGCCGGCCTTTTCCGGCCAGCTGCTCATATTGCATCCAGCGTACGCCCCCGACCGCGGACAGCCAGTTGGTCAGATGGAACGTGTCCTGGGCGAAGAAGCCGCGGGTGCCGAGCTTGTCAGTCTGCTCGCTGTCAACCGGCGAAATGGTAGTGCCCGGTGTGACCAGCCCATAGACGGGATTGTAGACATTCAAGCTCGCCGTCGCCTGCCGAATCAGGTCGCGGCGATCGATGGTGCGATACATCGCCTCTCCGCCGAACAGGACCTCGTTGCGGAAGCCACCGACCCACACGTCGCCTTGCATATAGGAGGTGCCGTAGCTGACGTTGCTCAGCGAGTTCCGGGTACCGTCATTGCTGCGGGTCTCGACGCCGGTGGCAGTATTGACGCCGGTGATGCGGAGCTGGTTCGCGCTGTAGGTCTCGGTGTTGTAGCTGTAGGTCGCCGAAACCTTCCAGCTATCGTCGAGCTTCTGCTCGATCGAGCCCTGCACGAGGTCCGACGTGCCCCACATGTTGTTGAAGGGCTCGTCGAGCCGCCGTGTCTTCGGGATTGCCAGCGGCGCGCCGTTGACGAAGGCGGTGCCGCGGTCGAAAGGATAAATGAACTCGCGATGCTCATAGGTGAGCTGGACCGTCGTGGTCTCGCCGTACCAGGCGACCGACGGGTTCACCAGCATTTCCCGATGGCGGCCGAAATTGCGCCAATAGTCCTCACTGACGCCGTAGCCGATGAAGCGATAGGCGAGGCCGCCGGCGCCGATCGGACCAGTGACATCAAGAGTGCCGTCGGCACCGTTGCGGCTGTTGGCGTAGGTCGAGCCCAGCAGCGTGACCGAGCCGTGCTGGTAAAGCTCCGGACGCTTGCTGATGGTGTTGACGACGCCGCCGGGATCCATGATGCCGTAGAGCAGCGATGCCGGCCCCTTCAGCACCTCGACGCTGTCGACGGCCGCGTTCAGGCTCCGACCCTGCACCAGCGGCATGCCGTTGCGCATGATCGAGCCATCCCTATTGTCACCGAAGCCGCGGCGGATCACCGCATCCTGGGTGCCTGCGAGTGTATTGGTCTGGGTGATGCCGCTGATGTTGACCAGCGCATCGTCGATATTGCGCGGCAGTTGGTCCTTCAACACCGGGGCGGGCACGACGTTGACCGATTGCGAGGTGTCGAGCGGCGATGCGCCCGAGCGCAACGTGGACGCGCTCGGCATCGCGCGATAGCCGAGCTTTGCGGCTTGTTGCGCGGCGGCCTCAGCCGCCGCACGCTCAGACGGGATCGGGGCTGCGGGCAGCCCGGCAATTGAGCTCCGGCGCACAGCCTGGGTGCGGCGTTGAGATTGCCCTGAAGCGCGCGCCGGCTTCGGCCGCTGCGCCGGCGCATCCACAGTCACCGGCGGCAGGGTCGTCTGCGCCTGTGCGATGCCGGTGTTGAAGGGATATTCGGCGAGCAGCACGACGAGAAGGCCAGCGCGGCTCTTGCCGGCGCGATTTCGACGAGCACCGACGCGAGGATCATTCGCAGAGGCATGCACTTTCAATTCACTTCCAGATCACAGCGTTGAAGCCGGCGCATCTACCAGTCGCTGCGAATGAAGAGAACATGGCGGCGACTTGAATCGCTCTAGTGTCGAATCGTTCTAAGGACGGCGTGACCGCTCGATCGCTGCGCCCCGAACTGCGATGCGCCCTGAGCGGGAACCAAAACATCGCAACCGAATGCGGTCGAGATGAGCACGATTGCTTGCTAGATCGACGCTCCTCGTGCGTCATCGGCGCGACGCCATGTCGCACGAGAACTGCGCGGTGCGTGAGCTTCACGACGCCGACACCGGCGGATCCGCTCACGTCTTTGTTCAGGTCAACTGCACAGTTCTTCTTTACAGATCAGCTTCATAGATGTCATTCACGCCACCATGATCAGCTCGTCCGACCAACGCTCGTCTCGTCCGCGCGCCGGCGCGCTCGCAGAAGACCTCCATTCGCTGATGGGCAAGCTGAAGCGCGTCAGCGGCCTGCGCGGGGAGCCAATCCAGACCACGCTCGCAAGGGATTCGTGAGCGTGCCGGTCGCGGGCACCTTTCGCTCACTGCGGAACTATAATTACCGCGTCTGGGCTGCAGGCGCGCTGGTGTCCAACACGGGAACGTGGATGCAGCGTGCAGCGCAGGATTGGCTCGTTCTCACTGAGCTGACACGGCACAATGCCTCCGCAGTGGGCATGGTGATGGCGCTCCAGTTCGGACCGCAACTGCTGCTGATGCCATGGACGGGTTTCGCCGCTGATCATTTCAACCAGCGACAGCTGCTGGTCGCGACCCAAGCGACAATGGGAGCACTGGCTTTGGCCCTTGGCCTTCTCACGGTCGGCGGCCTGGTGCAGCTCTGGCATGTCTATGTGTTCGCCTTCCTGTTTGGCTGCACTGCGGCCTTCGACGCCCCGGTGCGTCAGACATTCGTCGCTGAGCTCGTCGGCGACGGCGAGCTCTCCAATGCGATCGCGTTGAACTCGACGTCCTTTAACGCCGCGCGGATGGTCGGGCCTGCGGTCGCAGGCATGGTCATCGCCTCGATCGGCACCGGCTGGGCTTTCCTCCTCAACGCCGCGTCCTTCACGGCGGTGCTCTGCTCGCTTGCCTTGCTGCGCAGCTCGGAGTTGCGCCCGAATGCGCGGGCGCACCGCACACCTGGCGGAATGACCGAGGGCTTTCGCTACGTGTGGTCGCGCCGCGATCTCAGGGCGATCATGATCATGCTGTTCCTGATCGGCACGTTCGGGCTGAACTTCCCGATCTTCATCTCGACCATGGCAGTCAGCGTCTTCCACACCGATGCGCGCGGCTTTGGCCTCTTGTCCTCGACGATGGCGGTCGGCACGATTTCGGGCGCGTTGCTGGCTGCCGGCCGTGCGCAGCCGCGGTTCGGAGCACTGCTGATGGGGTCTGCAGCTTTTGGCGCCGGATGTGCACTGGCCGCGCTCGCGCCGAATTACTGGCTGTTCGCAGGCAGCCTTGTCCTGATCGGCGTCGCGGCGCTGACGGTGACCAATACCTCGAATGCCATGATGCAACTCTCCACCGAGCCGCGGATGAGGGGACGCGTGATGGCGTTGCGCCTCGGCGTCGCCCTTGGCGGCACACCGATCGGCGCACCCATCGTCGGATGGGTGGCGGACAATCTGGGTCCGCGCTGGGCACTCGGCGTCGGTGCTGCGGCCGGCTTTGCCGCCGCACTTGTCGCGGCTCGCACCATGTCGGCGCGCGCCGCCGACGATCGAGGCAGATGAAACGCGTTCTTACGCGATCGCCCGGCTGGTCAGTTCATCGAGCTTCGCCCTGAGCGCAGCGCCGTCCGGCAGCGCACGCAGCGGCGGGCGTACCCGCAACCAGCCCGCATCACCGGTCTGCTCGGCGAGAATGGCCTTCAGCGTCGTCAGGAAGGATGCCGACTTCACCACGATATCGACGGCGGCCTGCATGCGCGCCTCGACATCCTTGCCGTCGATCATCGCCTTGACCAGCTCCGGCGCGACGTTGGCCATGCCGCAGATGGTGCCGGCACCTCCGCCGGCGATCGCGCGGGCGATATCGGTTTCATTGCCGACAGTGATGGCGAGCTCGGGCGCGGCCGCGCGGAACGCCTGAAACTGCTTGAAGTCACCGCTGGAGTCCTTCAGGCCCGCAAGCACCTTGCCGTAACGCTTGCGCAGGTTCGCGGCAACGGTGGTGGGGATCGCGACGCCCGAGATCTGAGGGATATGATAGAGATAAGCGCGCAGGCGGTCGTCGGCGGCACCGTCAATGATCGCAGCAAATGCATCCTCGATGCCCTCAGCCGTGACGCTGCGATCGAAATATGGCGGCAGAATCAGCACGTGGCGCAAGCCAAGGCCGAGCGCGGCGCGCGTCAGTGCGATGCTGTCACTAATGGCGGGGAAGCCGCCGCCAACGCCGATCCGCTCCGCCGGCACGCCGGTCTTGAGCACGGCTTCGAGGGTCGCGACGCGTTCGCTGACATTGAACGAGGTGCCCTCGCCCGTGGTGCCGAACAGAACGACGCCGTCGACGCCCTTGCTGAAGAGTCGCTTGGCATGGCCGGCGAGCTTGGCGGAGTCCACGCTGCCGTCCGACGCCAGCGGCGTCGCCGACGCTACCCAGAAACCGCGAATTGCCTCGGTCATAGCACCATCCATTGCTGCGGCTCCCGAATAAGCCCCTGATCTCCAATGATCCACAGAGCTTACCGAGCCTTGTTTTTACTTTACTTTTCCTGTTGTACCTTACATACAAGACGGGCGCAAATCCTTTCCGTCGTTCCGGCGCGCATGGGCGCCGCCAAATCCAGAGGAGGTCTCGCATGAACATGGTGACCCCTGTCGGACATCCCGAGCCGCTGCTCGCGGCCTTGCGCGACAAGCTCGGCGCCGCGGCCGTGCTCACCGGCAACGACGTGCCCGCGCGCAATTGTAACGACTGGAGCGCGAGCCTGCCGCAAACCCCGCTCGCAGTGATCCGCCCGCTCGATGCGCGGGGCGTTGCCGATGCTATTGCGACCTGTCGGCAGGCACGCCTGCCCTTCGTGCCGCAAGGCGGATTGACCGGGCTCTGCCGCGGCGCTTCGCCCGAAACGGGCTGGGTCGCAATCTCGCTCGAGCGCATGACCGGGATCGAGGAGATCGATCGCGCCTCGATGACCATGACGGTGAAATCGGGCACGCCGCTGGAGACGATCCAGAAGGCCGCGGATGAAGCCGGGTTCTTCTTTCCGCTCGATCTCGGCTCGCGCGGCTCCTGCGCCATCGGCGGCAATCTCTCCACCAATGCCGGCGGCAATCGCGTGATCCGCTACGGCATGACGCGCGAACTGGTGCTCGGGCTGGAGGTGGTGCTGCCCGACGGCACCATCATCACCAGCCTCAACAAGCTGATGAAGAACAATGCCGGCTACGATCTGAAGCATCTCTTCATCGGCTCGGAGGGCACGCTCGGCATCATCACCCGCGTGGTGCTGAAACTGTTTCCCAAGCCGCGCTCGACCATGGCTGCACTCTGTGCGCTGAAAGACTATGCCGCGGTGATCGACTTGCTCGGCGCTGCGCGCGGCGGGCTCGGCCCGCTGCTCTCGGCCTTCGAGGTGATGTGGCCGGACTATTGGGACGTGATCACCAGGCGCGCGGGCGTCAAGCCGCCGGTCGCCGCCGGCCAGGGTCTCTACGTGCTGGTCGAAGCGCAGGGCACCGACGAGAGCGTCGATGCGCCGCGCTTTCAGGCCTGGCTCGAAGAGCTGATGGAGCGCGGACTGCTGGCGGACGCCGCGGTGGCGCAATCGCTGGCCCAGACGCTGGCGTTCTGGCGCGTGCGCGACATCTGCGCCGAATTCGGCCAAGTGCTGGGACCGCACATTTCCTACGATATCGGCCTTGCGGTCGCGCGGATGGACGAGTTCGCGAGGCGCTGCAAGGCGGCCTTGGCTGCCGGCATCAAGGGCTGCGAGAGCGTCTATTACGGCCATATCGGCGACGGCAATCTGCACCTCGTCTCCTGGGTCACAGGCCTTCCCGTCGAGCAGCAGCCCAAGGAGGAGATGGACGCGATCATCTACGGCCTCGTGCGCGACATGGGCGGCAGCGTCTCCGCCGAGCACGGCATCGGCACGCTGAAAAAGAAATGGCTCGGACACGCCCGCAGCGAGGGCGAGATCGCGTTGATGCGGACGCTGAAGGCCGCGCTCGATCCCGATCATCTGCTCAACCCCGGCAAGGTGATCTGAGAGCATCCATGCGCGCGCTGAAGCTCGATGCGCCGAAATCGCTGTCGCAGCGGGTGATGCTGCGGCTGCGGCAGGCCATCATCGACGGCGAGTTCGCACTTGGTGCCGCCATCTCAGAGGAGATGGTGGCGAATTCCTTCGGCGTCAGCCGCACGCCGGTGCGCGAGGCCATGGGCCAGCTGCAGGCGCAGGGGCTGGTGGTGATCCGGCCGCAGGTCGGCAGCTTCGTGTTCACGCCGAGCGCCGAGGACATCACAGCGCTCTGCACCTTCCGTATTGCACTCGAGCCCAAGGCGGCCGAGCTCGCCTTTCGCCACGACCGCGACGGCGCGATCGCGACGATGAGCGAGGCGATCACAGCGATGGAGCCGGCGGTCGAGGCGCGCGACAACATCGCCTATGGCCGCGCCGACGCCGGCTTTCACGAAGGCCTGTTCGCCCATTGCGGCAATCGCTACCTCGCCGAGTCCTATCAGCTCGTCTCGGGCCGCGTCGCCGCGCTGCGCACCAATCTGACCTCGCCGATCGACGTGCGCACCCGCTCCTCATTCGACGAGCATCGCAAGCTGCTCGATCTGTTCACGCGCGCGGAATTTTCGGCGTTTGAAGCGGCGATGACGACGCACATCACCAATTCCGGCCTGGTCTACGCCAAAGCGCTGCAAGTGGACTAAGCGGCTACCGCGCGTCTCTCGATCCCGGCCTGTCCAGAAAATCCAGCGCCGTGTTGATCTGTTCGAGCTGGTGCTCAATCTTGTCGCGGTCCTCGACCGCCTGCGCTTTCTCGAGTTGTTCCACGAGCTTCTGCTTTCGCAACAGCAAGTTCTCTATGACTGTACTCACAGCTCCCCCATCGCCCGAGGCGAACATCGAGGTCATCCAGATCCTGGACGCGGGCGCGCGCAAGCCGGGCTCGGTGCGATCCCTGGGGGCAATGTTCACGAGGGCGGATGGTTCCTATGGGTGAACCGCCGCACATGCCGATGGAACTGCTGCGCAAGGCCAGGTGCGGCAGCGTCCCGGAACGTTAATCTTTCACGCGTCCGTCGGTTGTATTCGCGCCCCCGGAGCCCTATGCGTAGGCGCCATGGACAGCCAGATCATCACCGCCGAAAACCCACTGATGGCGCAGGCGCGCCCGCGCAAGCCGGCGCCGTTCCTGCCGATGAGCCGCGCCGAAATGGACGCGCTCGGCTGGGATGAATGCGACATCGTGCTGGTAACCGGGGATGCCTATGTCGACCATCCGAGTTTCGGCATGGCGATCATCGGCCGGCTGCTCGAGGCCCAGGGTTTCCGCGTCGGCATCATCTCCCAGCCGGACTGGCAGTCGGCCGAGCCATTCAAGGCGCTGGGCAGGCCAAAAGTGTTTTTCGGCGTCACCGGCGGCAACATGGATTCCATGGTGAACCGCTACACCGCGGACCGCCGTATCCGCAGCGACGACGCCTACACGGCCGGCGGCGAGGGCGGCAGGCGGCCGGACCGCTGCACCATCGTCTACGCCCAGCGCTGCCGCGAGGCGTTCAAGGACGTGCCGATCGTGCTTGGCGGCATCGAGGCCTCGCTGCGCCGGATCGCGCATTACGACTACTGGTCCGACAAGGTGCGCCGCTCGGTGCTGGCCGACGCCAAGGCCGACCTCTTGCTTTACGGCAATGCCGAACGCGCCGTCGTCGAAGTCGCGCACCGTCTCGCTGCCGGCGAAGCGCCGCGCGAACTCGACGACATCAGGGGCGTCGCGCTGTTCCGCCGCGTGCCCGAAGGCTATGCCGAGCTGCACGCCGACGATCTCGATTCCGCCGATGAAGGCGCGACGCGCCAGAAGGGCTTGACCGTGATCCGGCTGCCGGCGCTGGAGCAGGTCGAGCAGGACAAGGACGCCTATGCGCGCGCCTCGCGCGTGCTGCACCGTGAAAGCAATCCCGGCAATGCGCGGCCGCTGGTGCAGCGCCACGGCGACCGCGACCTCTGGCTCAACCCGCCGCCGATCCCGCTCACATCAGAGGAGATGGACGCGGTCTACGATCTGCCCTACGCGCGCGCGCCGCATCCCTCCTATGGCGAGGCAAAGATCCCCGCCTGGGACATGATCAAATTCTCGGTCACGATCATGCGCGGCTGTTTCGGCGGCTGCACATTCTGTTCGATCACCGAGCACGAAGGCCGCATCATCCAGAACCGCTCGGAAGGCTCGATCCTGCGCGAGATCGAGAAGATCCGCGACAAGACGCCGGGCTTCACCGGCGTGATCTCCGACATCGGCGGCCCCACCGCCAACATGTACCGGATGGCGTGCAAGGACCCGAAGGTCGAGGCCGCGTGCCGAAGGCCGTCCTGCGTCTTCCCCGAGATCTGCCCGAACCTCAATACCTCGCATGACGATCTCATCAGGCTCTATCGCAAGGTGCGCGAGACCAAGGGCATCAAGAAGGTGATGGTGGCCTCGGGCGTCCGCTACGACCTTGCGGTCGAGAGCCCCGAATACATCAAGGAGCTCGTCACCCATCACGTCGGCGGCTACCTGAAGATCGCGCCCGAGCATACCGAGCGCGGCCCGCTCGACAAGATGATGAAGCCGGGCATCGGCGCCTACGACAAGTTCAAGCGGATGTTCGACGAAGCCGCGGAACGGGCCGGCAAGAAATATTACCTGATCCCCTATTTCATCGCGGCGCATCCGGGCACGACCGACGAGGACATGATGAACCTCGCGCTCTGGCTGAAGAAGAACCGCTATCGCGCCGATCAGGTGCAGACCTTCCTGCCCTCGCCGATGGCGACCGCCACCGCGATGTACCACACCGGCGTCAATCCGTTGCGCGGGGTGCGCCGCGGCGGCAGCGACAAGGTCGAGGCGATCAAGGGCCTGCGCCAGCGCCGCCTGCACAAGGCCTTCCTGCGCTACCACGACCCCGACAATTGGCCTGTTCTCCGCGAGGCCCTGATCGAGATGGGCCGCCGCGACCTGATCGGTTCGCAGCCGCACCAGTTGGTCCCGGCGCACCAGCCGCCCGGCACCGGCAAGGCCGCCGGCACCAAGCGTCCGCTTCGATCAGGCGGCAAGACGCAGAAGTTCACGACCAAGGGCATAAGGTTGATGAAGTAGCAGGCGAGAGTGATCAGGTTTGGGCTGGTGCGCACCGCGCAAGAATTCGAAAACAACCCCATGCACAGTAGCCGGGCAGCGAACCCAGGGACTTAAGGCGCGATGCGGCGCGTCATCGCCGCCCGAGCGCGTTGCCCAGCCCAACATTTCCGAAAATCCGCAAATGCTCTTGACCCGTCGGGCAAAACAGGCGCATGGTGACATCATCGGGGACGCAGGCTTTCCCGGCCGCATCGTCCGTCTCACCTGAATGTCAGAAGACGAACCCCTCCCCCCCTCCATAGATTGTCCCCATGAAGAAAATCGGATTTCTGTCCTTCGGACATTGGACACCCTCGCCGCAATCGCAGACGCGTTCGGCGGCAGATACGCTGCTGCAATCGATCGAGCTTGCGGTGGCTGCCGAGCAGCTAGGCGCGGACGGCGCTTATTTCCGCGTGCATCATTTTGCGCGGCAGCTGGCGTCGCCCTTCCCGCTGCTTGCGGCGGTCGGCGCCAGGACCAGCACGATCGAGATCGGCACGGCCGTGATCGACATGCGTTACGAGAACCCGCTCTACATGATCGAGGACGCCGGCTCCGCCGATCTCATCGCCGGCGGGCGGCTGCAGCTCGGCATCAGCCGCGGCTCGCCCGAGCAGGTGATCGACGGCTGGCGCTATTTCGGGTATCGCCCGGCCGAAGGCCAGAGCGATGCCGACATGGGCCGGCGTCACGCCGAAGTCTTCCTCGACCTGTTGCGCGGCGAAGGTTTTGCCGAGCCGAATCCGCAGCCGATGTTTCCGAATCCGCCCGGGCGGCTGCGCCTGGAGCCGCATGCGCAGGGCTTGCGTGAGCGCATCTGGTGGGGCGCGGGCTCGAACGCGACCGCGGTGTGGGCAGCCAAGCTCGGCATGAATTTGCAAAGCTCGACGCTGAAGAACGACGAGACCGGCGAAGCTTTTCACGTGCAACAGGCGGCGCAAATCCGCGCCTATCGCGCCGCGTGGAAGGAGGCAGGCCACGTCAGAGAGCCGCGCGTCTCGGTCAGCCGCAGCATCTTCGCGCTGATGAACGATCGGGACCGCGCCTATTTCGGCGGCGAGCGCGGCGGGCAAGACCAGATCGGCTTCATCGATCCGCAGACCCGCGCGATCTTCGGCCGCTCCTATGCGGCGGAGCCGGATGTGCTGATCGAGCAGCTCAAGCAGGACGAGGCGATCACTGAAGCCGACACACTGCTGCTGACGATCCCCAACCAGCTTGGCGTTGATTACTGCGCACATGCGCTCGAGGCGATTTTGCAGCACGTCGCGCCGGCGCTGGGGTGGCGCTAAGTTGCGAGCGGGTCCGCGCGGGGCACTTTGGCGCCGCGCTCAATCAATCAGGAGGAAGTGACGCGCCCTGTGCGTTGGCTCGTACGCGCAATGCCCTTCTGGCCCGATGCTGGCCCCCCGGCACGCATCTCCGCTTCCGGGAGATGCTGATCGTCACTTGCCTGCTGCGTGCCCCCCTGCGTTCCGCTCGTCTGGCCCTTGGCGCTTTAGCATCGGAACATCCGCTGTCTGGCTGGGGGACCGAGCTCGGGCGGCACAATTGTGAATCGCTTCACCTGCTTTAATGCGGGCTCAGCCGGAAGCGCGCAGGATACCCGTCCGCGCTGAGGCGGGACGCGGCTCCGGCCCTTTGCAAACTCCCTTCAGGCCCCAGGCAGCCGGAGCCGCTCTCGTTCAGACGCCGAATGCGCCGCCGGCCGCGAACCCCGGCCCGCTGGCGTCTCAGCGACGACGGCGTGGAACTTACGCAATTCCGGGCGGTTGTCGCCGCGTGCCCCGTTGCGATTGGGATTAGCGATATGGTTCGGATGCTTGTGCTTTTCGCACTTTGCGCTTTTTGCATTGTTCCAAATGCAGCTTCCGCGGTTCAGACGAGCACGCAGCACAGTCGGTTGTCAGAGTTCAGCTCCCGACAGCGGTGCGTCTGCAGCACATCACTCGGGACGGTCCGAACGCTCCGGATCAGACACTACCACCGGATAAGAGCAGCCTATTTGATTGGCTATGATCCCCTGCCGTATCGCTATGGCTCGACTTTCGTATTCGAACCGCCCTACCGATATTATCGACGATGAGAGTGGCAGGGCGACAACTCGACGCGACGTAGCACCGAGCCTCGATCTTGCGGCTGTGCAAAAGCCAGAGTTCTTTGGCCGCCAGGCGCAGGTCCGGCCGTAACAGAAGCTCCCTTGAAAACATCAAAGTCCGCTGTCGCCCAATTGGTGTGACCGGTCTCGGAGCTCTAGGGGAGAGCGAGGGCAGCAAGGGAGGGCATTTCGTCCAGCTTGAGGCCCCCGAGCTCCTCATTGAGGAGCTGCGGTTTCGACTATCCGCCTAGCAGCCTTTAGCCGAATTCCCCAACGACCATTCTCGAAATAGGTGTATTGTCTCTGCATCACCGGCCAAGGCTCTGCCGTAGGCGTCGGTGGCTGAGAGACCGAGCGCGCTCCCGCCTGCACAACAGGAGAGCGCGCCATGATGAAGCGGCGTCAATACCCGCACCCGTCCATCGAAGCGAGCGACGCCAAGTTGTCGGCAGATACTCGCAAAATCATCAATGACTCGTTGAAATTGCTGAGAGAACCGGCTCCTGACAGCTTTTTGGGCCGCAGAACGCACAAAGCTTTTCCAGAGAAGCCAAGAGAGCCAGAAAAGTAACATGAGTAATAGCAACCAAAGTCTATGCGCCGCATTTGTCGCTCGCATGATTGATCCACTACACGTTCGTGCCCAGCTCGCTGTTGAAGAGAGCCGGGCAGTTCAAAGCCAATGCCGCGAGTTGCAGGCGCAACAGCTACGCCAGCGCGACCAACTTCGTCTCGAAAGCGCAGTGTATCGCGCTGAAGCCAGGGCGCACCGCGACAATCGAGAGAAGTAGGGCTGCTGCAAATGGCTGGCGCAAGGGACCATGCAGCCATAGCAAAGCGGTATCGGGATCAAGCCGAAGAATTTCGGGCCAAGGCAAGCCTGATGGGTGACGCGAGCACGCGGGCTCAATACGATAACATGGCAGACGCTTACGACAAGCTCGCGCACAACGAAGAAGTCGTCGGCCGGAATTTGGACCGAGCGGCCGAGTAGCATTGCCTCCTTCCATTTGAAGGTCGTCTGTTGGCCGTTCCCCGGAGACGTCCGCTTTCCCGCCGCCGCTAAACTAGTGATCGAGCGGAGGACGTGCCGGTGCGCATCTATCCCAGCGTCGTAAGTTAGATTGACCCCCATATCCCAAGTTAAATCAGTCAGCGTCCTAATCTGCTAAGTTTGCAACGGTCGCTTCCGGTTGTGGATTGGCGCTGATGGACAATTACCGAAAACTCCAACGCGACTGCGAGCGGCAGGCCGCACTCAGTTCCTCCGCCGAGACCAAGAAAAGTCTCCGCGAGATGGCGGAGGAGTACCGTAAGATGGCCGACTATATGGAGCGGGCTGCGTCCGCGACAGCGAAGCCCAAAGAGTAAGGTCGTCCCACTCACAAGCCTTCTTTCATTTCAGACCAATGCTGACCTGAGCGAGATTGTCGTCGCGTCTGGTCTTGGCGTAAGACCAGGGCCCACGTCCACCGCCGCTTTTGACCCTGGCGGTGTGAAAAGCCACCCGCCTGGAACGGAGCAGGTGTGATGGGCTATTGCTTTCTTTCGCCCCGCATGTCGTTGCCATTCTGATGAAGAATCAGATGGGAGATGTGCCCGGCGTCCGTCGCGAGGAACTCCAACTGGGCGTCCACGACTTTTGTGAAGAACTTGCTCCGAGATTCAGGAAAGAGCTGGAGTTTGCGCTGATGGGTCGCTTGCGACATCAATTGACCATGTTCCAGAGTGATGGCGATCGAGAGTGTCGGCGTGAGCTCGTAGACGCCAGTGTATGTCGCGAGAATAGCGGGATCGACCTTGACGCTCGTCCGGATGATCGGATGAAAATCCGGCCACCCGTAGACCGAGGCGATGCTGCGCAAGATCTCGGTGGCCAATAGCTGGCCGCCTCGCGCGTTCGTCATGATGACCGCTCCGTCGCCACTGTCCTGATAGGCGGCGAGCACGGCTTCGAAGCCCTCGTCGATGCCACCGTGTGAGAAGAAGGGGTTTTCCGGCGTGCCCCCGATCGGCAAACCCAAACCATGGCTGCCTTGTCCCGCGACGAGCATCTGCTTGGTCATCTCAGCCGAAAGCACGCGATTGGCATCTCCGCGCAACGAGCGCTGGATCTCTATCGCGTACCGCGCGAGGTCGGTCGGCGTCGTCCAAAGTCCGGCAGCCGCCATTTCCGGATAGACGTGGAAGCCGCCCTCTACAGGGACGCCGTCGGCTTTATAGGGCGTTGCCGCGCCGGAGCGCAGCTCGGTGGGCAGCGGTTGTTCGTAGGTGCTGCGGGTCATGCCGATCGGCGACAGCACAGTGTCATGCATGAGCTTGGGGAACGGCTGATGCGAGATGTCGAGCAGCAATTGCTGCACCACCGTGTACCCGCCCCCGGAGTACTTCCAACGGCTTCCCGGAGCAGCCTCCAGGCGAACGGCGGCGGTGTTGGCTGGCTTCTCTCCATCCAGGACTTGGACGAGCGTGGGAATCGGAGCACCCGCCGCGTAGCCCGGGAATCCGTGCACGGTGAGCCCGGCGGTGTGATTGAGCAACTCCCGCAGCGTAACCACGGCTCCCGGCGCGACCGCGCTTGCGGGGATCTTCCACGAGGTCAGTGCCTGATTGACGTCGGAGTCGAGCGCCAGCTTGCCTTGCTCAACGAGATGAAGCGCCGCCATCGCGGCGACCGGCTTGCTGATGCTGCCGGCCTGGAACAGGGTCTCGGGCGTGACCGGGCCGCCCCCGAGTTGCACGACGCCGAATCCCTGCGCCCATTCGATGGCACCATGATGGATGACGGCGATGCTGACGCCTGGCACACCGTAAGCGGCCATGCGGTCCTGGAGCCTTTGACAAACGTGAGGATCGTCCTTCTCCACGACCTTCGTCTTGAGGCACGCGCAGACATCGTCGATTCTATGTTGGATTTCGGGCGAGAACATACCTTGAGCCGCAATCCTTTCTGGTCGCCACAACAGCAAGGCGAGACACAGCAGTGGGGCCAGCAAGCAAAATCGTGTCACAATCATCGGTTGATACCCAAAGCCGACCGACGTTAACGTAGCTCGATTCCGAACACGAGAGAAATGCCCGCTCGTGGCCCGAAGCCTTGTTGAAAAACACCGGCTCGGATCTGCGAGGAACCCCTGCGCAACGCTTTCGTTGTGCTGATCTTCCGGATAACAAAGGACACGATCATGGACCGCGAACATGTTAAGGGCGCTGCTGACAAGGCTAAAGGCGCCATCAAAGAAGGTGCCGGCAAGCTCACTGGCGACAAGGACATGGAAACCGAAGGCAAGATCGATAAGGCCAAGGGATCCGCCCACAACGTCGCGGGGGATGTGAAGGATGCAGCGCGGGACGCCGCTGACGGCATCAAGAAATAGGCAGAAGAAGCGATAATCAAAAACTAGCCGCCTCCGGGCGGTCTTTTTGTGCCGACGGACGGGTGTGTTGCAGCGGCTTTTGGCGTTAACGCGTTTTCTCTCGACCAACAATCCAGGTTGCGTGAGGTGAGTTTTAATGTTGGGAGCTTGAAACCAAGCGGTTTCTGCTGGGGTTTGTTTCGAGACAGCAAAGAAGAAACCGTTCGTGAGGAGGGAAACATGCACGAGCTGATCAGGTCATGGGGCAGGAACGCTCTTCTAGCCGCCAGCGTTGCTGCCGGTCTTCTTGGGCTCTCCGCTACGGACGCGTCCGCCGCTATTGCGTGCAGGGGAGACGTTTGTTGGCGTGTTCATGCGCCCGCCGTCTATCCGCCGCCTGCGACAATAGTCATTCATCCTGACTATTGGCGGCCCCCGACTCCGACAATCGTCATTCGCGAGCACTGGCGACCGGTCGAGCCCTTCTCGCGCGAGTACATCGTGCGGGACTATGGGGGCTTCGACGATCCCGAATGGTAGCCAGGTCGCCAACGGCAGATCTGGAGGCCCGGCACGTAAGCTTCGAGCGTCGTCTATGAGCGGTGCGAGTGACCTGTTCGTCCCCTGGACACGGGACAGAAACGCGCAGCGCAGAATGGGGCGCTCTTCCGACCCGAAGCCGCCTCAACGTCGGAGGCGCTCGTTAGGAACGTGACGGCTCCAGTCTCACAACTCGAGTCTTCTTGCGTGCAGTGCGCCGGCTGCCCGTGACCTGCGCACCTTCTCATAGTGGCAAAGCGGACTCCGTCCATTTCAGAACGGCAACCATTTTTGTAAGGCAGCGCGAGCTGGATGATGGTTAGCTTGTGAGCATTCTGGGCCGAGTACCTTTCATCCCGATTTATTTGGCCCGCGTGCACTAAAAAGACCGCTTTCGGGTCAGGCGCCAGTGCCGACAAGTGGCCGATACAGGGCGTCCCAAATAGCGTCTCGCTCGCCAAGCCATTTGCCCCAGCACAGTCCGCATCCCACGGCCGAGGATATGGCGGCTGTCAAGGGGGAGACCGGATCTAACCTAATCCGGGCCAAACTGTCGCGATCGACAATGAACAGACCTCGACGCTCGATTAGCCTAGCCCCGCCGCGCCACCAACGGTACGTCAACCGGACGGAACCATCGGCACCGCAGAGCAATTCAACTGCGGGCGGCCCCTTTTGATTTTGAGAAAGAAAAGATGAAGGAGGACAACATGCCGAACGGGTATTGGATCGGGCGCATCGATGTGATCAAACCCGAATACACCAAAGCCTACGGCCCCGCCCTCACGGCGGTGCTCCGCAAATACGACGGGAAATTCCGGGTGCGCGGCGGCACCTTCGAGGCCGTGGAGGGCAAGGCGCGCGAGCGCAACATCGTGATCGAGTTCAAGGACTACGAAACCGCGCTCGCCTGCTACCGCTCACCTGAATACACCAAGGCGAGGGCACTGCGCGCGGGCGCCGTGGACATCGATATCGTCGTGATCGAAGGCTACGACGGCCCGCAGCCCACGGATTGAACCCGGCTCGGCGGCGCGCACCACGCAGCCTGATATTTTGCCGTAGGTCGTTCGCACCGCCGAAAGTCTCCTTCTGGCCCCCGCAGCTGCCTTCCCGCGTGATGGTCGCCGCGACTGGTTATACGGATAGACGAGACCAGCACCAGGACGAGCCCGACCGCCGCTCTGGACCCGTAGCGGCTTCCGGCCATGGCGCGAAACTCCGGATTTGTGTAAGCTCAAGCATCGTTCTGACCCATCCGGGGGAGCGAAATGCGGCGACGCAGCGGAAGTGAACATCCGATCGAGGAGCGGCGCGCGAGCGGGCGCAACGTGCCCAACCCGTCGAGCGCAGCCCCATCCATTGCCGACCTGCAACAGCAGCTGGCCGCGCGCACCCGCGAGCTGAACGAGGCACGTGAGCGGGAGGCCGCAACTGCCATCGAAAGCGCGCGTCTCCTGGGCGAACTGCGCCAGCGCACCGATGAACTTGCAGAAGCATTGGAGCAGCGCACGGCAACCTCCGAAGTGCTCCAGATCATCAGTCGTTCCCCGGGCGATCTTCAGCCGGTGTTCGCTGCCATCCTGGAAAACGCCTCACGCATTTGCGAGGCCAAGTTCGGCATCCTCATGCTGGCCGAAGGCGATGCTTTTCGACTTGGCGCGGCCCACAACGCGCCGCAAGCATTCGCCGATTTCATGCTGCGCGCGCCGGTGCGCCCCAGTCCGCACATAACCTTTGGCCGCGCGATAACGACCAAGCAGGTTGCGCAAACGACAGACATCACCATCGAGCAACCTTACCTTCAAGGCGACCCTCTGGCGGTGGCAGCCGCCGAGCTCGGCGGCTATCGCACCGTCCTGGCCGTGCCGATGCTCAAGGAGAGCAACATCATCGGGGGGCTGATCTTTTTCCGGCAGGAAGTCCGCCCGTTCGACGACAAGCAGATCGCGCTGGTGCGGAATTTTGCGGCTCAAGCCGTCATCGCCATTGAGAATGCGCGGCTGTTGGGCGAGCTGCGCGAGCGTACGGCCGACCTGACTGAATCCTTGCAGCACCAGACCGCGACCGCCGATGTGCTGAAGATCATCAGCCGCTCGACCTTCGACCTCAAGCCCGTACTGGCAACGGTCGCCCGGACCGCGGCGCAGTTGTGCGAGGCCGAGATGGCGTTCCTCTCGCAGCGCGACGGCGACGTCTTCCGCTACGCCACGGCGGTCGGCTCGACATCCGAAGCGGCGGCGGATGCCATCAGATTCCAGGAGTACCTCGATAGTCATCCGGTTTCCGCGGCTCCGGACCGGCGCACGATGACTGGCCGGGTGATGGCGGAACGCCGCGCTGTGCAAATCGCCGACATCACCACCGATCCGGAATATCAATTCCCTGAAACCTTCAGGCTCGCGAAAGTCCGCGCGATCCTCGGCGTTCCGCTGCTGCGTGACGGCGAGCCGATCGGTCTCATGATGCTGGCGCGCCAGCGCCCCGGGCCTTTTTCCGAGCGGCACGTCGAGTTGGTGCGGACCTTTGCCGACCAGGCGGTGATCGCCATCGAAAATGTGCGGCTCTTGACCGAGCAGCGCGAAGCGCTCGAGCGACAGACCGCGACCGCCGAAGTGCTGCAGGTCATCAATTCATCGCCGGGCAACCTCGCGCCGGTGTTCAATACCATCCTGCTGAAGGCACATCGCCTCTGCGAGGTCGCTTATGGCAGCCTGCAGGTCTACGATGGCGATCGGTTCCGCGCTGTCGCGGTGCATGATCTGCCGGAACAATTCGCCGATATCTTGCGGCGGGGTTTTCAGGCATCGGATCATCCCGTAGGCCGGCGCCTGCTCGCCGGCGAGCGCCTGGTGCACCTCCCCGACTGCGCGGAAATCGACCATCCGGTGATGCAGGGTGCCGTCGAACTTGCCGGGATTCGTACCGCGCTGTTCGTGCCGCTGCGCCGCCACGAGACCCTGCTCGGAATGATCGCGTGCGGGCGACGCGAAGTCAGGCCCTTCACCGAGGACGCGATCGCCATCTTGGAGGGATTTGCCGCACAAGCCGCGATCGCGATCGAGAATGCGCGACTGTTGGGAGAGTTGCGCGAGCGCCAGGCCGAACTGCGCACCACCTTCGACAACATGGGCGACGCCGTCGCAATGTTCGACGCCGCGGGTCGCCTGGCGGCATGGAACTACAATTTGCAGGAGATGCTCGACCTGCCGGAGTCCCTGCTTGCCGCACGGCCGCGCTTTGCCGAATTTTTCCACTATCTCGCCGCACGCGGGGAGTTCGGCTCGGCCGAACTCGAAACGCAACTGAGCCGCCACCTCGAAGATACCAGGCACGAAATGCGCTACGAGCGCACGCGTCCGGACGGTCGCGTCGTCGAGGTGCGCCGCAATCCGGTGCCGGACGGCGGCTTCGTGATGATCTATGCCGACATCACGGAGCGAAAGCGCGCGGAGGAAGCTGTCCGCGCGGCACGCGATGCCGCCGAGGCTGCATTGCGTGACTTGCAGGCGGCTCAGGATCGCCTGGTCCAGACCGAAAAGCTCGCCTCACTTGGTCAGCTCACGGCGGGCATCGCGCACGAGATCAAGAATCCGCTCAATTTCGTCAACAACTTCTCGAGCGTATCGGTGGAATTGATCGACGAACTGCATGAGGCGCTCGAGCGAGTGACGCTCGACGACGATGCGCGCTCCGAGATTACCGAACTGGCCGACACCCTGCGCACCAATCTGGGCAAGATCGTCCAGCACGGCAAGCGTGCCGATTCCATCGTCAAGAACATGCTGCAGCATTCGCGCCAAGGCTCTGGCGAGCGTCGTCCCGCCGACATCAACGCGATCGTCGAGGAAAGTCTCAACCTCGCCTATCACGGTGCGCGCGCGGAGAAACCGGGCTTCAACATCACGCTCGAGCGACACCTCGACCCCACCACGGAGATGGTCGATCTGTATCCGCAGGAAGTCACGCGCGTGTTCCTCAACCTGATTGCAAACGGCTTCTACGCAGCCACCAAGCGCAAGGAAGTCGCAGGCGACGGTTTCGAGCCAAGGCTGAGCGCAACGACGAGAAATCTCGGCAGCGCCGTTGAAATCCGGTTTCGCGACAACGGCACCGGCATTCCAGCCGAGGTCAAGGAGAACATATTCAACCCATTCTTCACCACCAAGCCGGCCGGCGAAGGAACAGGGCTCGGCCTTTCGATCTGCCATGACATCATCGTAAAGCAGCATGGCGGACGGATCGACGTCGATACCGAGCCTGGCGCCTTTACCGAATTCATCATCACGCTGCCGCGCACGGCGACCGCACCGCTGCAGACCGGAGGCAAGAGTTGAGCGTTTATATCCTGGTCGTGGATGACGAGCCCGATGTGGAAATGCTGTTCCGCCAGCACTTCCGGAGCGATCTGCGGCGCGGCCGTTTTCTCATGGAGTTCGCGCCCTCGGCCTCGGTCGCGCTGCAGCGCGCGCTCGAGATTCGCGATGCCACCCTCATCCTGATCCTGTCGGATATCAACATGCCCGGGATGAGCGGGCTGGAGATGCTGCCGATCGTGCGCTCGGCCCGGCCCGATGTCCCCGTCATCATGATCACGGCCTATGGCGATGCCGAAACCAAACGCAAGGCGCTGGAGAAAGGCGCGACCGGCCTATTGACCAAACCGATCGATTTCGCGGCGCTGCGCCAGGAGATTGACGCAAGGCTCGAGCAGGCCGCATGACCGACCCCATCCCGTCTTGCGCGGGCAGTCCCTTTGCTGGTGACGGTCAGCCCCCGCTCAAACTGTGGCTGATGCGCGTGACGGCCTCGTCCCATTGCCGCTTCTCGGCCGCTGGATAGTTGATCAGCACGCAATGCACGTAGCGGCGCGCGAAGTTGCAGCGGTCGTACCAGATCTTGTCGCGCTTGACGCTGGAGACCACGAAGAAGTCCGGTGCGACCCGCTTGTAGACGATCGCCGACGGCGGGTTCCTCGCCGCCAGGAACGCGGCGGGCGACGTGCCGCGGTCTCGGCGCACGGCTTGTATGGTGAGATCGGCGCTGCCATCTGGCGTACGAAATTTCTGACCGTATCCGTCGGGCTTCCCGGCCGGTTCAGTGAAGATCGAGATGGGGATGTCGACCGAGGTTCCGGATTCGGGGATGCGATAGGTCGTCCAGGTGTCTGCCTGGGCAGGCACCGCCGACGCAACGGAGAGTGCAATGACAGCGGCGGAAAACGTCTTCATGTCGGTCTCATCCGTGACGCGGCGCCAGTTGCAGCTCCAGCAAGGCGACCCTTTGCAAGTTCGCCACGTCACGCTCTCCCGCGCCCGCTGTGCGCAGGATCGATTCGGCGAGCGCAGTGACATGCGAGGAATGCACGGGTTCCGGCAGGGTCGCGACCGCGCCTTCCAGGGCGATGGTCATGAGATCGATGACCTCCGGGGAAAATTCTGCGTTGGCAAAGTTCTTCATGTCGCGAAACCGGCCGCTCGTGCGTGCCGCCAGTCCAACGTCGGGAAAAACTGGAAGTTCCTGCGGTTATCGGCTGCCTGACGCAGTGTGCACGGGATACATCATCCCGCCTTCACGCTCGCATCGATCAACAGCTTCGCCGCCGCGAGCGCCGACTGCGCGGGGCCGTCTTCGGATTGCTGGCCGGTGACGTAGATGCCTTCGATCAGCAGCAGCAAGGCGTCGCCGAGCACGTTCGGCTGGCGCGCGCCCATTTGCGCGGCGAGCTCGCGCAGGCGCTTGCGGAAGACCTTCTTGTGGGCTTCGGCGACCTGGCGCGCGGGATTGTCGCGCGAGGGATATTCCACCGCGGCATTGCTGAGGCCGCAGCCGCGATAGCCCTTGGCGACGGCGCGCGGCGCAAGCTGGCCGATATAGGCGAGCACGTGGTCGCGCGCATTGCTGTAGGTCTTGCCGCCGGGGCGTTCGAAGGTCTCCCAGAAGCTCAGATCGTAATCGCGCAAATAGGCGGCGGCGAGATCGTCCTTGGAGGCGAAGCTGCGATAGAGGCTGGGCTTGGTCACGCCGGCCCGGTCCACCACCTCGTCGACCCCGACGGCGCGAATGCCCTCGCGGTAGAACAATTCGCTGGCGGAGGCTCTGATCCGGTCGGCGGCCCGGAGCGGCGCGCGTGCGGGCTTTTCGGCGTTTTTCGGCATCTGGCTTCGTTCGGGCTTCGGCATGGCTTTTGATCTTGGCTCGATCCTGGCTTGATCCTGGGCTTGACAATGTTACTGACCGGTACGTATTAGTACAGCACCCCAATACGTACCGGTAAGTAACATGCCTAATCCTGCCTTTCAACGTGCCTCGGTTCAATCCTCCCCGGTGTCGCGGCGGCCGTTCGGCGCAAATTACGCCTTCGTCGTCGTTGCCGTGATCTTCCTGGCGCTGCTCACCTCCGCCGGCCTGCGCGCGACGCCCGGCGTGCTGATGTTGCCGCTGCAGAAAGCCTTTGGCTGGGACGTCAGCGTGATCTCGTCGTCGGCCGCCATCGGCATCTTCCTCTACGGCCTTGCCGGTCCCTTCGCCGCGGCCGTGATGCAGCGCTTCGGCATCCGCCGCACCGTGCTCGGGGCGCTGACACTGATGTCGGCCGCGACGGCCGCGAGCTATTTCATGACCGCGCCGTGGCAATTGTTCCTGACCTGGGGACTGCTGTCCGGCATCGGCTCGGGCGCGGTCGCCAACGTGCTCGGCGCCACCATCGTCAATCGCTGGTTCACCACCAATCGCGGCCTCGTCATGGGATTGCTGACGGCCAGCACCGCGACCGGCACGCTGATCTTCATGCCGGGGCTTGCGAGCCTGGTCGAATGGGGCGGCTGGAGGCCGGTGGTGCTGACGGTGGCGGCATGCTGCGCGGCGCTGATCCCGCTGGTCTATTTTCTGGTGCCGGAGCGCCCCGCCGCGATCGGCCTGCGCTCCTACGGCAGCCCGCACGAGGACCAGCCCGCGGCGCCGGCGCAGGGCAATCCGTTCGTCGCCGCGATCAGCAACCTGTTGCGCGCCGCGAAGACGCCGACCTTCTGGTTCCTGTTCGCGACCTTCTTCATCTGCGGCTTCACCACCAACGGCCTCGTCGGCACCCATCTGATCGCGTTCTGCGGCGACCACGGCATCTTCGAGGTGCAGGCCGCGAGCCTGCTGGCGCTGATGGGGTTCTTCGACCTGTTCGGCACCACGCTGTCGGGCTGGCTCACCGACCGCTTCGATCCGCGCAAGCTCCTGTTCTTCTATTACGGCCTGCGCGGGCTCTCGCTGATCTACCTGCCCTACTCGGATTTCACCTTCGTCAGCCTGTCGGTATTCGCGGTGTTCTACGGCCTCGACTGGATCGCCACCGTGCCCCCGACCGTGCGGATCGCCAACGAGGCCTTCGGCGACAAGAATGCGCCGCTGATCTTCGGCTGGGTCGTCGCCGGGCATCAGTTGGGCGCAGCCTGCGCCGCGTTCTTCGCCGGCTTCATGCGCTCGTCGCAGGGCGATTATCTGCAGGCCTTCATGATCGCCGGCGCAACCGGCATCGTCGCGGCCGTGCTGTCGCTGATGATCGGCCGCAAGCCGGTGCAGCCGGCGCTCGCTGCGGCGTGAAAAATGGCGCGCCGGCAAGGCACGCGACACTGACCTTGCCGGCGAACCTGTCCCCGCCTGTGATTTGAAGATTGATTCCGTTAAGCAATTTGAAATATCATACTGGCGACGCGGGCGGTTCGAAGGCTCGTGCAGGAGCTGATTGTTCCCGTGGCGTCGAGCTCCATCTCAATCAACCCCAGCAATCTGTGGCGGCCCGGCGGATGAGCGATTCCCTTCTTGCAACGGTCGGTGACCATTTCTTCATCGGGCTGAAGCCGACGAGCGTCCTCGATGACCGCGATCGCGCGCTGTTGAGAGATCTCAGGCCCGCGGGCGTCACCCTCTACAAGAGCAATTTCCGTCACGACCTGCCCTATCGGGACTGGCTGTCTGTTCACCGCGACCTGATCGCCGCCATTCGCGACGCCTCGCAGCGCGACAAGCAGTTCATCGCGATCGATCACGAGGGCGGGCGCGTGTGCCGCACACCGGCGCCGATCACGCGCTTTTCCTACGCGGCGCGCTGGGCCGGCACCGCCGAGCAGGTCGGCGATGCCATGGGCGCCGAGCTTGCCTCGCTCGGCTGCAACCTGAACTTCGCGCCGGTGCTGGACATTCACTCCAATCCCGCCAACCCCGTGATCGGCGAGCGCGCGTTCGGCCGCTCGGCTGACGACGTCATCAAGTCGATGCTGCCGTTCGCGAAGGCGATGGAGCGCCGCGGCGTCCGGGCCTGCGGCAAGCATTTCCCGGGGCATGGCGACACCCAGGTGGATTCGCATCACGAATTGCCGGTGCTCGATCTCGATCTCGATCAGATCAAGGCGCGCGAGCTGAAGCCGTTCGCCGCCGCGATCGAGGGCGGGATCGAGATGATGATGACGTCGCACATCCTCTACCGGAAGCTCGACCCCAACGATCCCGTGACGCTGTCGCGCGCGATCACGCACGGGCTGCTGCGCGAAGCCATGAATTTCCGCGGCGTGATCGTGTCCGACGACGTCGGCATGCGCGCGATGGCGGGCCGGCTCGATGCGCCTGACGCCGGCGCGCGCTTCATGGCCGCCGGCAACGACATGCTGATGATCTGCTCGCATCTGACCGACACCGAACGTGCGCGCTTCCTCGCGCAATCGATCATCAACGGCGTCGATTCCGGCAAGCTCGAGCCCGATGTGCTGAAGGCGTCGAGCCAGCGCGTCCGCACGATGCTTGACGGCAGCGCGCAAAACGAGGTCACGGAGCTGTCAGGCGAGGTTCTCGCCCGCCACCGTGCGGCCGGCACCCAATTCGAGGCGGCGACCGTCGAGGTCGTCTAGGGATAACCCGGCGCCCGGGCCCCGACCTGACGCCTCGGCTTTCAGCCCGCGCGAACCTGGCGCAGGAATCCGTCCACCGCCGTGCGCAGCGTTCCCGCCTGCTGGTCGAGTTCGCGCGCGCCGCGCAACACTTCGGAGGCGGCGGAGCCGGTGGCCGTAGTCGCTTCGCTCACCCCGCCGATATGGCTTGTGATCTCGCTCGAGCCCTGCGCGGCGGATTGGATATTGCGAGCGATCTCCTGCGTCGCCGCGCCTTGTTCTTCCACCGCAGACGAGATCGCGATCGCAATCTCGCTCATCTTGCCAATGGTCCCCGCAATGCCATTGATCGCCACGACCGCTTCACCTGTGGTCGCCTGCATGTTCGACACTTGCGTCGAGATTTCCTCCGTCGCCTTGGCGGTCTGAGTGGCCAGCGCCTTGACCTCGGATGCCACGACCGCGAAGCCCCGGCCGGCATCGCCGGCGCGCGCAGCCTCGATGGTGGCGTTGAGCGCCAGCAAATTGGTCTGCTCGGCAATGCTTTGGATCAATTGCACGACCGCTCCGATTTTCTCGGCGCCGCCCGACAATTGCTGCACCGTCGAATTGGTCTGCTCTGCCTCGCTGACGGCGGGGCGCGCGACCTCGCTCGATTGCGCCACCTGGCGCGAGATCTCGGCAACGGAGGCCGAAAGCTCCTCGGCCGCCGCAGCAACGGCTTGCACGTTGCCGAGGGCCTTTTGGGAAGCCTGGCCTACGGTGGCCGCGCGCTCGCTGGCGTCGCCGGCAGTCACGGTCATGGATTCTGCGGCGCTCTGCATCTCTCCCGCGGAGAGGCCGACAGCGCGCACCACGCCGTCGACACTGCGTTCGAACCCGTCGGCAAGCGCCAGCACGGCCGCACGGCGATCGGCGACGGCTTGCTGCTGCGCTTCAGCCTCCTTCTGCTCGAGCCCCCGGATACGGATGGCGTTGTCCTTGAACACCTGAACGGTCTCGGCCATCGAGCCGATCTCGTCACGCCGCCCCCCGTTGAAGACCGTCACCTGAAGGTCGCCGCTCGCGAGCTTGCGCATGCTGTCTCGCAGCTGCCCGAGTGGAACGGTGATCCCGCGTGCGGTGAGCCAGGCGGCGAGCCCGGTCACGCAGGCGATCACGAGCATCGAGAAGCCCAACGATCGGATGATCGGCCAAAGCTTGGCCTCCAGATCGTCGAGGTAAGCGCCTGTGCCGACGAACACGCTCCATCCCGGAATGCCGGCCGCGTATGTCAGCTTCCGCGACAGCCGGGTCTCGCCCGCCTTCGTGTGTTCATAGCTCAACGTGACCTCACCGTTGGAGGCCACGCCGTCGCGCAACTCGCGAATCAGCTTGCGGCCGCCGGTCACGGCATCGAGCCGATCTGTACCGATCAGCTTCAAGTCGGGATGCGCCAGCAGCACGCCGTCCATCGTGTAAACGAAGAGGTAACCTTCGCCTTTGTCGTAGGTCATGCTTGCGGTGCGCTTGGCAAACTCCTGGATCGCCTGCTCCTTGGTCATCCGACCGGCATCGACCTGCTTCTGGAGTTCGAGCGCGACATTCTTGGCGATATCAACGATCGTGCGCGCTTGCTCGGTCCGGTCGGCGAGGAGTTGGTCGCTCATCAGGCGCGCAGCCTGGAGCCCCGCAACCCCCAAGCCCAGCAATGCGAGGACGATAAGCCCGCCCAATTTTGCCGCGATCGGGAGATTGTTGATCAGTTTCATCATTGCGCTCCGGTGCCAGGTTTGCGGCGCAAAAGCCTTACGGAGCACTCGTTAGAGCTACGTTAAGGATGCGACTTCCGTCCTTGTCGTCGTTTCGGATACGCTCGAGGCGCGACGTTGGAGAACGCGCGACTTCCGCAAATTCGGATCGGCGGTGAGCCGCGACCACGAACCGCCCTAGGGAATGGGACGCATGAGGCGTAGCGTCGCCAGCAACGCGGTGAAGACCATCGTCAAAAGCAGGATCGCGACAGTGGCTTCGCGGATGTCGTGGACCTGCCAGCCATACCCCCTGGCATCGACGGCTTCGCCAGTCTGTCCCATTATCCAGGGCACGAGGTGCGTGAGGCCGGCGCCGACATAGAAAAGGATGCCGGTCGCTGGCAACCTGAGGCCAATGCGTGCATCCGGCCGGAGGCCGCTGCGACGCAGGTAGAGTGCGAAGGCCTGGAAGATCAGCCATGACGTGAGAAGCCAGCCAAGAAAGTTGGAGAGAGGAACGCCGAATACTCCGCCACCGTCGTGCCATATCCAGACCCGGGCGATGGTCGCGTTGGGGGCATCCATCACGAGATCCCATTGAGTCATCACGAACGCTGCGACGAGAGGCAGGGCGATCAAGTTGAAAGGGCGATCGAGCTGACGGTCGGCACCATCAAGCAGAACTGACGCGACCACCCACGAGAAATAGCCCGCCCCGAACCATAGCGGACCGACGATGATCGGAATGAGTCCGACATGCGGCAAGTCCGCGCCGACCTCGAAATGATAGACGCCGAATGGAAAGCCCGTGGCGGCACCGAGGTTTTCCATCGCAAACGCAATTGCATTGCAAGCAACGAACAGGATCAAGGCGCGCCGCGCACCATAGGCAAAGGCGGCATGGACCACTGCGCAGGCAATGAAAATTGCCGCGAGCGCTTGCGCAACCGGGGTTGGATTCCAGGAAAACCCGATGGCGGTTGCAAGAATGCCGCCAATGGCCAGCCAAAGCGCGATGTCCTGCCGCCTGCGGGCGGCATTCTGTGGTGTCATTGCGTGCGATCCGTCAGTCATGCGATGGCAGAGAACGGCGCACAGCGTAGGTGCGCCGCGTAAGCAGCGCAAGAAAGGGACCGACGCGGCGGAATGGCTGTCCGACTATGACGGCGGGACACGAGGGACGGCGTCGCTCCTTCCGGTCATTGCGAGCGGAGCGACGACACCGGGCATGCGATTCACGAAAGCTTCCCTCACCCGGATTGCAACGTCGATGCAATCGGCCTCTCCGCGCAAGCGGAGAGGCGAAGATGGCTAGGGCGTCTTGCAGACGAAGTTCGCGGCGTCCTCGCTATCGCCCTGACCCGAATAGGCGGCATAGCTCGGATACGGGCACAGCGGACGCGTGCGGGTCGGGCTCCAGGAGGCCGGCACTTCCTTGTTCGCGGGATTGGCGGAGGCGATGATGCGATCGGGCACCTTGCCCTTTTCCACCCAATCGGTCAGCGCGGTGAGCGCATCGAACTTGTCGAGCGCGACGCCGCCGCCGCAATGGGTTTCACCGGGGATGGTGAACAGGCGCGCGATGCCGTCGGCATGACCTTGCAGGTTCTTGTCGAGACGGCCGTACCAGCGGATGGTGTCGTTCACCGAGAACACCGGATCGGCCTGGCCGTGATAGATCAACATCTTGCCGCCCGCCTTTTGCAAGGCCGCGAGCTTGGGATCGTCGATGTCGGGCGGCGTCATGAAGTCCATGGCCGATTCCGTGAACGTATCGTTTTTGGCGAAGATCTTTGGCGCGTCCTTGTCGAAATCATAGGCCTTGAGCGCGTCGATCAGCTTGTCGTTGCTGCCTTCGACCGCCACCGGCGGCGTGGAGAAGATGTAGTTCAAGGATGCGGCGCCCATGGTGGCGATGATCGGATAATTGTTCCAGGGCGCGACGGGACTCTCGATCTTCCAGGCTCGCCAATTTCCGGTGCCGATGCCGCCATCGAGAGGCCAGTCGGAATAGAGCGCCTCGCCTTTGGAGTTCTTCGGCCCGGCGAGGCTCATCCTGAGCGCATCGACCTTGGCCTCGGGCAGGCACGCATTGGTCTGGCCCGGCGTGCAGGTCAGGCTCTTGAGATCGAACGCCTTCTGGCACGCGGCGAGATTGGCAGTCAGGCCATCCTTGACGCCGTCGAGCGCGTCGCAGGCTTCCGTGATGCGGGACGCGATGAGCTGCGCGTCCTCCTTCGTGATCGATTTGCGCAGATCCGGATCGGCCTTCAGGAAGGCCTGCACGTCCCAGGCGTGCTGGATCGCAGCCCGCGGCAGATCGAAGCCGGGATTGCCGACAAGGAAGCCATCGTAGCTCTCCGGCATGCGCGAGGCCGCGACCATGGCGTGGCGCCCGCCATTGGAGCAACCGGCCATGTAGGAGCGATCAGGCTTGCGGCCGTAATGCAGCGCGATGATCTGCTTCGCCACCGGCGCGAGCGTCATGTCGGCGGCATAGCCATAGTCGCGTCGCGCCTGTGGATCGAGGCCGAAGGCCGCTCCCGCGGCAAGGCCCAGCGATTGGTTCGCGGGATCAGCGCCGGAATGTCCGCTGTCGGAGGACAGCACCGCAAAGCCGCGCGCCAGCGGCACCATGCCGCCCGAAGCAAAACCGTCAGGCTTGTCGCCGAGCGCCGGCACGACGACGCCGTCATTGCCGCCGTTCACCTGGTGCAGGAAGCGGCCATTCCATTCGGCCGGCAGGCGAAGCTCGAACTGGATGGCATAGGATTTCCCATCGGCGCCGGTGCGCCTGTTGGCGAGCCCCGTCACGATGCAATGCTTGGCCAGGCCATCCGCGGCCTCCTGCATCTTCGATCCCGTGATCTCGACGCCGGAGATGGCCAGCGACGCGGTGGTGACCTTTGAGCAGGCCTCTCCATCAGCGCGAGCCAGAGCCGTAGATCCCAAGAGCGCAACCAGCGCGGTGGTCGATATCAAGCCAGTCTTCACGACGGTCCCTCCCATATTAATTATCTTCTATAATTATTACTTCACTCCTGTATTTTGACAAGGGTTCAGAACCTGGAGACCCGTCCGTTCGCCCGGTATGGAACAGGGTGGCGCGATGCGCCGGATGAGGGGCATGACGGGAATAGCGCTTTACGCCTGCTCCGCCTGGCGAGCGCCCGCGCGACGTCCGCGACATCGGATGGCTATGAGCCGCAATAACCAACCGGCCCGTGGAAATTCCCAATCTCAAATGGGGACCCAAGCGCACCGGATTGGTCAGATCGATCGCTGCGGCCGTATTGCGCGGTCGAGATGCGGCTTCGTTCGCCGCCTGCGGCCCGGCGGTGTCAGCCCCGCCTCGTCGCAAGACATCGAGAGTGCCGGACTGCGTGGCCGGCCGGATGCAATCAGACGGCTTGGATGGGAGCAACGGCGGGTTTCGGCGCCAATGGCGTATTGCGAAATGGCGCGCCATTCAGAATAAAACTGCGAACTTGTATGTAATTGAAATATCTAGATAAACTTTATCTCGAAGTCTGCGGACGCAGAGCGCCTTGGCCGGCGGACTGCCAACGCGTCGAAACCGACGCCGCAACCGTCGATCACCCGATGCCGACGGTGACGGTGATCTGCGCTCGCGCTTACGCCAAGAGCGCCCACGAACTCAACATTTCTCGAACTTCCGCCGGTACTCTCTTGGCGAGCAGCAGATGCCGTAGAGCCGGTGATCCGATGATCCGATGATCCGCGCTTCGATGATTCGGTCGTCGTCGAGAGAATCAGGGCCGGTCTCACCAGGGTGGCCGGATTCGATCGGATGGTTGCCGATTTCCGTCGGAATTGGCGGCCGAATTGCCGTCGTATGCATTACGCAAGGCCCCGGCAGCCCTATGGTGGCCCACATAGACAATCATACATATCCGACGGTTCGCGCCCTGCATTGTCCGGCAAGCTGCGTCAACGAAGAATGGCCATGCGAAGGCCAAGGCAGACTAACGCCATCCCAAGAACGGTATTGATTTTGGTTTTGAATCGTTCATACCCACGGCGCACCGGCATAAGCGAAAATAGGGTTGCCACCGAAATCCACCATATGGCTGAGACCGCCACCGCAGTGCTCACTGCTGCCCAGAACAACCACGCTGGCGGATCCGCCGGAAATACTGCTGCAAATATGCTTGAGTAGTACGCGATGGATTTTGGATTTGCCATGTTCGTCAAGAAGCCCGCGCGGACCACCTGCCAATCTGTATCGATTGCATCAAGTTGGGAAACGCCGCCTCGGGAGGGACTGGCACCAAACAGCATCTTTACGCCGACCCAAATCAGGTAGGCGGCACCTGCAATTCGAAGGGCGGCATAAAGCGAAGGCGTCGCGGTAACCAGCACACCTAGACCAGCTGCGGCCAGGAGGGCCCAACACAGAGAACCCACCACAATGCCGGTTACCGCCAGCAGGCCGCGCCTAAGCGATCCGGCTAACGAATAGCTCGTAACAATGAAGAAGTTCGGCCCTGGACTTGCTGCTCCTAAGAGCTGTATCAGCGCAATGCTGACCAAAGTTCCGAAGTACACTGTCATTCTAGACCCCTATCCTCGACTGCGCACTGTAGCCGCGGTCTCAGTGAGCTTGGTTGCTGCGTTGAGTGAATGACCACCGCTTGTTCCGATCGGTCTCGACGATCTGATGATCTTCCGCACATCCGTTAGGCCTGCCGAGGTGCAAGCTCCTCCTGAGCTATTCGTACGAACAACGCTGCAGCAGGAACAATTAAGCGATCATCGAAATCATAGCGCGGGCTATGGAGACTCTCTGACTGTTCTCCGGTGCCCTGTCCGAGCCAGATGTAGGCACCGGGCAGCGCCTGTAACATGAAAGAGAAGTCTTCTCCCGCCGTGCTGGGCGGCATTTCCTTACGAGCCTTTTCAGCTCCGAATAGCCGCTCGGCTGCACTCAATGCGATCGCCGCCTTTTCTGGCGCGTTGATCGTCGCGGGATAGCGGCGCATAAATTTAACAACGGCCCTTGCGCCGAATGCCGACGCTGTGTTCGCAGCGGTACGATGGAGCAGATCCTCGATAAGATCTTGGACCTCCGGCCGGAATGTTCTCACGGTGCCGATCATTCGAACACATCTAGGAAGCACATTGTACTGCTCCATACTTCCCGCCGAAACTCCCCCAAAACTGACAACAGCTGCATCGAGCGGATCGATACTGCGAGAAACGATGCTTTGGACAGACTGAATGACTGCTGCTGCGGCGAGGATCGCATCGGTGCCTTTGTGAGGTATCCCACCGTGGCCACCTCCTCCCTCAATGAGTATCTCAAGTCGGTCGGCCGCAGCCATCATTGGTCCAGCATTCGCGACCACCTCGCCAAACGGAATCCAAGGTGCATTGTGAATAGAGTAAACACTCGAAAGTGCGAAGCGCTCTAGCAGTCCCTCAGCGATCATGGCTTTGGCTCCCGCGCCTCCCTCCTCTGCCGGTTGGAATATCGCGCAGATTTTGCCAGGGAACTGTCGGTGTCTAGCTAGGTAACCCATCGCTCCCACTAAAGCGGCCATATGCCCATCGTGGCCACACGCATGCATTTTGCCCGACCTCTTCGACCGCCATGGCACCTCGTTTGCTTCTTCCATAGCCAGAGCGTCGAGTTCGGCTCGCAATCCAACGGTAGGGCCATCTCCTTTTTCACCGCGCAGGACCGCGACTATCCCCGTCCCAGCGATACCTTGGTGTATTTCATCTACCCCGATTGCTCGCAGTCGTTGCGCAATCGTTGAGGCCGTCTGAACCTCCTTGTAACCCAGCTCAGGACACGCGTGCAGTTCTCGGCGAAGATCCGTAAGCGCAGCTTGGTGAAGTGTCAGATGATCGACGAGTTCAGAAGCGGCGCAAATGGAATTCAAAGGCGCATCTCCCATCCCGCTGGCTGGGTTCGCGCGCAGGGAACGAGCGATTTCCATTCTCTTGACCTATCTTTAAGCTAGTTCGCCAATTGCATTGGCAACTTCTTTTCCATAAATATACTGAGTGGATCGCTTTTGTAGTTGCCAAATGGTGCGATCTCTTGGAAGCCATGTTTCCGGTATAGCGAGATCGCCTCCGGTTGCCGAACCCCAGTCTCAAGGCGCAGTACCGGCAACCCTAGCACCATCGCGCGGCGCTCTATTTCCTCCAAGAGTTGCCGCCCGACTCCTTCCCCACGAGCTTTCGGGTCGACAAACATCCGCTTTATTTCGCCGTATCCGCCAATGGCGACGACGGCGCCAAAACCGATGAGTGCGTTCCCCCTACGGGCCGCATAGAAGGAAATGTTGGGCGCGCAGAGGGAGACCGGATCGAAAAGGTGGTTGCTCTCCGCCGGATAGAGAGCAGCGTAGTACTCATCGCTTTCGGCAATCATCTGGCGCACCTGAGGGTCGAGCGGATTGTCCAGCGCGATCCTAATCGGTAGCTGCATGTATTTCTTCCTCAAGCTCGATGATGCCCGTGAGACACAATGACTTAACCGCTGCCAAAAACGGAATGGAGAGGGCGCGAGGGCGAACATACGGGCCGGTCAGCGAAAGAGGATAGACCCGTGCCAATGCCTCGCGGGGAGATTCCGAGCCGACGATTGATTGGCAAATTGTTGCGAATTCTTGGATCATTTTCGTAAGCTCGGTCCAATCAGCCAGTCGCCAATAAATTCCTGGCATATTTCCGATTGCCATGATGAATTTCTGAAGCGTGCGATCAATGTCAGACCGCGCAAGGGGGCTCCGGCGACCACGGATGCGCGCGTCCAGTGACAAGCCAGTGTGGAGCGCCTGGCTCGTCACTTGGCCACTCCCACCCAACCGAACGCGCATTAGCGACGATGAGTACGTTGTTGCACCCAACCGTTTCATTTCTCGGTCAAGGCGCGCAAGAAGCTCGTCCTTTGGAAGACCAGGATTGAGCGACTGCGCATTGCGAACCGTCAGCGCGGTTCGTACTTCTATCGGGACAAAAATGTCGGTAAAGAACTCGACGTCCCAACTCCTAGCACGCGCTATATCCGCGATTCTTCGTATTGCTAAGATTTCACGAGCGCTTCCAACTGATTGAAAGCGCATCGCCAGCAGACCGTCCGCTCGGCAAAGCTCTGCTCCAGCCTCAAGAAAGCGAAGGACGTTGACCGTACCATCGTCGCCGCCGTTTCCGGCTGGGCTATAGGCTATGCCGGCGGGCACAGGGACGCCGGGGGGATTCCCAACCACTGTGTCAAATCTGGCTTGTGGCGTAAATTGCTCCACCGCACTTGCTAAGAAGGAGCAACGCGAATCCAATCCATTGAGGCCCGCAGTAAGATACCCGGCTTCTGAGCATTCCGCGACGACGTCGATGCCGACTACGCTCCCGCAGTTTTGAGCCAGGGCAACGGTGGAAAGTCCGCTGCCGGAACCGATATCCAAGCCACGATCCGCTCGCGGCAACGAAAGTAGAAAGCGGGAGAATAGTAAGGAATCGTCACCGACATAGACCTGCGAAGCTCGCTCCAGAGCAGCGTCTGACGCGCAGAATAGATTCCTAAAATGCGAGAGGCGCCATCGCCCGGGTAGCATCTCCCCATCGCTGAACTGAGCGAGTTTGCATTCGCTTAACGCGCTTCGCTGGGAAGCTGGAATGTCAGTAGATCGAGATGTTCGACCGCAGTGAAGTGTTTCGTACAGCGATGCGGCAGCGCCCTCTTGCATAGACACTCCGCTCATCCACGGCTCGAAGCGATCGAATTGCATTCTCCTTTCAAAATCGATCGCGTCGCCCAGCCCTGCGGCGCGCAAATACCTACCAAGTCCCTCGGGATGCGGCACGTGCTTCCCCCTCCCTTGGCCCATTTGCTTGGACACGAACGGCTTCCTCAGCATCGAGCGCATCTACGCGAGGGCCGCACGGAGTGTCGGAAAGAAAGTGGATATTGGGGTCTCGACCGCCTCTGGAGCTTCGAGCGCTCGCCTGATGTGCGAGGATATATCCGTTTGGTACGTGCCAATGCGCGGCGCGAACGAGTAAATATCCGACGTGTCGATGATGACGGTCCTCATCTGGTTGACGTCGAATGGTATCGTGTCCGCCTTCCGAACAATCTGCACGATGGGCAACCGCATCATGTGACGGATGGCGAGCTCATAGAACACATTGGGATTGTGGTAAGACATATCGACAATTACGAGCCGGGCCTTAACCAGAAATTCCATGATCTGCTTGGTGATCATTCCTGGCTTGTCTATCTGATCGGCCCGCACAAGCGACAAACCGAACGATGCGACGGCCGGTTCGATGAGCGTGCCCATGAAGAGATCGGAATGCTGGCGATACTCGCTGTCAGCGGCGCCAATGGGACTGATGTAAAAGCACGTGGCTTCGAATTTGGCGTGGTCTGCTGTGATCACAGCACCGGCCGGTGGAGTTGTGGGCGGTAGAATGGACGACGGAACCGCTCCTAAGGGCGTCTGTCCCGCAGGCTGTTGAACGGCATCCACCGCAGCGTCTTTAGAAACGAGCCGTTCAGCACCGGACAGCATCGCTAAGAGGCCGACATAGCGGGCATTGAGGATGAATGTCTCGACGGCCTCGGGAGCGGCATCTCTGCTTTCGCCAAACTCCACGGCTGTATCAATCAAAGCCGTCTTCGCTGGCAAAGCCCTTCCCACAAATCTCTCATGGAGCTTTGCGAAAATCTCGATGTCCTCTATCGAGAGCTTGATCTTTGCACGAAGCTGGTCTCGTGCGGGTATCTGCGGGTCAACAGTACGCACACCATCTTGCGTCAACTCGAGCGTTTCGCTCGCGTAATTGCCCTTGATGAGCCCGTACTTGTTGGCATTTGTTACCAGCATGCGGCTCGCGCCACTATCTGGCGACTTGCTGATATGGTCGAACAGCGACAGCCTGCGGACCGCTTCACCGCTTCCGAACTCGAACATACTCTTCACGAAGTCGATGCTGTCTTCGAAGGGCGCCGCCGGGAAGCTGCGCACTGTACGCTTCCGTCGCGCGACCTCCTTTTCAACCTTCTCGTTTGCGGCTGCGATGCTCTCTGAAGTAGCCCTTCCCTTGCGTGCCATTCCCTGCCCTCTGCCCTCTTCTTGCGAGTTCCCAGATAGCACTCGCATAAATAGCGACGCAACCTGAGTACCCGGATGGGCCGGTGGAGAACTAAGGCGATGCACGCGCTGCCAGAGCCCTTTGCCACGAAGAGGACGGTGTTCGGTTGGGTCTACCCTCGCGAGACATTCGCCTGAGATACCAATAGCGTCTCAATAGGGTTGACTTTTGAGTTATGAGACAGCAATGTCTCAAGCTCTAAACCCTAATGAGACACGACCGGCAAATGACCATCATCGGGTACGCCCGTGTGAGCACCACCGATCAACACCTCGACCTTCAAGAGAACGCGTTGCGCGCAGCAGGCTGCGACCTGATCCGTTCGGAGAAGAGCAGCGGCACCACAACTGCTGGCCGCGAGGAGCTTCGCACCGTGCTCGACTTCCTACGCGCCGGAGACGTGCTGATGGTAACGCGTATTGATCGGCTCGCGCGCAGCATCGGTGACCTTCATGACATTGTACGCACAGTCAGAGCGCGCGGCGCCTCATTGAAGGCCACAGAGCAACCCATCGACACGAGCACCGCAGCAGGCAAGTGCTTCCTCGACATGCTCGGTGTGTTTGCCGAGTTCGAGACCAACCTTCGCAAAGAGAGGCAGCTCGAGGGTATTGCGGACGCCAAGGCACGCGGGGTCTACCAAGGGCGCAAGGCTTCCATCGACACCGCCAAGGTGAAGGCACTCAAGGCGGAGGGCATGGGTGCTTCAGCTATCGCCAAGACTCTCAAGGTTGGTCGGGCGTCGGTCTACCGTGCTCTTGAGGCCTGACCAGACTAAACCAGTTCCTTGTTGAGCGCCGCCACGGCCCTGAGTAACGTCATCTCGCTGAGATGGGGGCTGCAATTTAGGGCAAGGCCTTCGGCTTCTCTGGTACTGCCTTGCGGGCACACCACGTCCGGTGTCTTTCCTTAATGACGCCCATCAACACGCGCACGATTTGACCTACCGCTTGTGACGGCGGCAGCTAAGCGCTTGTATCTGCGTTACTTCTTGATGCTCAATGAGAGCTTGTGCGACTGGCGCGCCCGGAACGATTCGAACGTCCGACCCTCAGATTCGTAGTCTGATGCTCTATCCAGCTGAGCTACGGGCGCGTTTTTCGCTGACAGTGCGGGCTGGGCCCGCAGGCAGCCTCCGGACAGCGCCGGAGGGGTGCGAAAGAGCGCTCTGACTAACCGCTCTTGCCGGCGTTGGCAAGGTCCGGGAGGGGGAGATTTTGGCGTATTTTCACACGCTGCAGTCATTCCGGGATGACCCGAAGGGTCAGGCCCGGAATGACGAATGGTGGGTAGGCACGGGCGCCGGAAGGATCGGCCGCTGGCCTATCAGGCCCGCGCCCGCTCGTTGCGGACAGAGAGGAGTTCCACGGGGCGGTCGGGGATGACGATCCGGAAGGTGGCGCCGATGGTGCCTTCGACCAGATGGATGTCGCCGCCGTGGGCCCGCACCAGCTCGGCGGCGATGGCGAGGCCGAGCCCGCTGCCGCCGGGGCGGCCGGAGGTCTGGAACGCCTCGAACAGGTGCTCGCGGGTCTTCTGGGGCACGCCCGGGCCGGTATCGGAGACTTCCAGGATGGCAACCGCGCCTTCGCGCTTTCCGGTGATCCGGATCTGCTGCGGACCACCGTCGCCGGAGGCATGGCTCTCCAGCGCCTGGGCGGCATTGCGGACGAGGTTGAGCAGCACGCGAAACAGCTGGTCGGGATCGGCGTCGACCGCGAGGCCGCGCTCGATGGCGGTGACCCAGGCGATCGTTGCGTCACTGGCAAGGCCCGCGGTCTCGCGCACCTCGAGCACGACGGGCTCGATCAGCATCATGCGGCGATCGGGCGCGGCCTCCTGGGCGCGGCCGTAGGACAGCGTCGACTGGCAGAAGGCGATGGCGCGCTCGAGCGAGCGCACCAGCTTCGGCGCAAAACGCTGCACCCTGGGATCGGGCACGCTGGCGAGCTGGTCCGACAGCAGCTGGGCCGAGGCCAAGAGATTGCGCAGATCGTGATTGATCTTGGAGACGGCGAGGCCGAGGGCTGCGAGCCGGCTCTTCTGATGCAGCATCGACATCAGGTCGCGCTGCATGTCCGACAGTTCGCGCTCGGCGACGCCGATCTCGTCGCTGCGCTGGCTCGGCACGATGATCCGCGCCGAGCTTTCGGGGTTTTCGTGGAAGCCGACCAGGCTCGCGGTCAGCCGCCGCATCGGCCGCACGAAGAGATAATGAAGGGCGAGATAGACGAGGCCGGCGGTCAGGACGCCGATGATCAGCGCGACCACCACGACGTTGCGGGAGAAGCGGTACATCGACTGCCGCAAAGGCTGCTCGTCGGTGACGATTTCGATGAACTGGGCATCGCCGACGCCGGGGCCGACGATGCGGATCGGCTGGTTGCCGGTCTCCAGCATCATCTGGAACGAGCCGGTGATGGCCTGCCACACCGTCAGGTCACGCAGATCGACGTCGTGCTCGATCGTCGCAGGCAGATTGTCGCTGGCGAGCAGCCGCCGCTGTTGGCCCATCTTGATCGCGACCGCGCGCGCATTGATGCTTTTCAGGATCTGCCGCGACAGCGAATCCGGCACCATGCCGAGCGGCGCCGCATCGAGCACCAGCGCCGCCGTGTTGGCCGCGGCGACGCGGTCGTTGAGCCGGTTGACCCAGAAGTTCGCGATCGCAGGCACGTAGAGCAGCACGGCCGCGATCATCACCAGCGGGACGGTCAGCAGCAACAGCTTGCCCGACAGCCCAAGCCCGCCCGGGCCACGGGACCGCATCGCCGACGAATCCGGCTGGTCCGCTGGCCGATCCAGATCTTGATCCAGAGCTTGCTCCAGATCCTGGCTCCGCTGCTGAAGGTCCGTCGCTGCCACGGAATTCGCCCCTGCTGGCATTGGCTGGTGGAGGATGCGACCCGCCCGGGGGCCGGTCAAATTACGGATCGCTAATCTGCCGAGGTCGGATGTAGGCGCTGATCCTTCTATCCGCCACCTCAAGAGTTAAAAACCCCTAGGAAACAGTGATATTCACCGGAACCGGGCGATCTTGCGGCGTTGACGAAAACAAGACGCTCGCTTATAAGCCGCGCAAATTGTCCGCGATGACCCGGTACGACACCGGGAGCGGCTCTTCTGGGGCCGGAAATGGCTCGTTTGGGGCCGCATCTTCCGGACTTTATCATCAATTCTACAGGCAAATTGCCCGGTCAGCGGAGAAAAACCCGTGAAGCGGACTTATCAACCCAGCAAACTGGTGCGCAAGCGCCGTCACGGCTTCCGTGCTCGCCTCGCGACTGCCGGCGGCCGCAAGGTTCTCGCCGCCCGCCGCGCCCGCGGCCGCAAGCGTCTGAGCGCCTGAGCCGGACCCCCTTTCCCGGGATTTCATCATGGATCGGCTGAGGCAGCGAGCGGATTTCCTCGCCGTTGCCAATGGCGCGCGGGTGAATAGTCCCGCGTTCGTCCTGCAAAGCCTTGACCGACAAAGCCTTGACCAAAGCCTTGACCAAAGCCTTGACCAAAGCCTTGGCCGCGACGATCTTGGCCGCGGCGATCTTGGCCCCGTCAGGATCGGCTTCACCGTTACCAAAAAGAACGGCAACGCCCCCGAGCGCAATCGCATCCGGCGCCGGCTTCGCGAATTGGTGAAGCGGCTCGATCCGGTATCGATGCATCCCCATCATGATTACGTGCTAGTCGGCCGCAGGGACGCGCTTTCGCGCGACTTCACGACCATGCTCGACGATCTGCGCATGGCGCTCGCGAAAGCCGCGCGGCATACGCAAAAAGGACGCGGCCCAAGAACCGACGGTCCAGCTCCCGCGACCAGCCGCAAACCGGATTGATGACGAGACCATAGTGATGACCGACAATCGCAATACCATCCTCGCCGTCATTCTGTCCGGCCTGGTGCTGATCGCCTGGCAGTACTTCTACAACGTGCCGGCGATGGAGAAGCAGCGCGCCCAGCAACAGGCGCAGGCAGAACTGCAGAAGGCCAATCCGCAACCGACGGCCTCCGCAACGCCGGGCGCCACGCCGCAGGCCGGCAGCACGTCGACGCCGACCGCCGCGCCGGGCGCGAACCAGCCGGCCCAGCCGGTCGTCGCCCGCGAGGCCGCAATTGCCGCCAGCCCCCGCGTGAAGATCGACACGCCACGTCTGGCCGGCAGCATTTCGCTGAAGGGCGGCCGCATCGACGACCTCGCGCTGCTGCAATTCCGCGAGACCGTCGATCCGCAGTCGCCGCCGATTATTCTCTATTCGCCCTCCGGCACGGCAGAGCCCTATTACGCCGAGTTCGGCTGGGTGCCCGCGACGGGCGTGACGTCGAAGCTGCCTGATGCCCAGACCGTCTGGCAGCAGGACGGCAGCGGCAGCCTGACGCCGACGACGCCTGTCGTGCTGAAGTGGGATAACGGCGAAGGCCTCAGCTTCCGCCGCACCATCTCGGTCGACGACCATTATCTCTTCAGCATCAAGGACGACGTGAGCAATGTCGGCAACGCGCCGGTGACGCTCTATCCGTTCGCCCTGATCTCGCGTCACGGCACGCCGCAGGTCTCCGGCTACTACATCCTGCATGAAGGCCTGATCGGCTATCTCGATGGCCTGCAGGAATACGCCTACAAGAAGATCGACGAAGCCAAGTCAGTCAGCTTCAAGGCGACCAATGGCTGGCTCGGCATGACCGACAAGTACTGGGCCTCGGCGCTGCTGCCCGACACCAGTGCGCAGCTCCAGGCGAAGTTCTCCTCGAACCTCACCGGCAACGTCCACACCTACCAGACCGACTATCTGCTCGACCCCGTCACGGTCGCGATCGGCGGCACCGCCACCGCAAATGCGCGGCTGTTCGCCGGTGCCAAGGAAGCCGGCGTCGTCGGCGTGTTCCCGTTCGCAGGGCTCGGCGGCTACAACAAGGCGCTCGGCCTCAACCATTTCGATCTCCTGATCGACTGGGGCTGGTTCTACTTCATCACCAAGCCGATGTTCCTCGGGCTCGACTTCTTCTACCGCTTCTTCGGCAATTTCGGCATCTCGATCCTGCTCGTGACCGTGATCGTGAAGCTGCTGTTCTTCCCGCTGGCGAACAAGTCCTACGCCTCGATGGCGAAGATGAAGTCGGTCCAGCCGCAGCTTCAGGCGCTGAAAGAGCGCTATCCCGACGACAAGGTGAAGCAGCAGCAGGAGATGATGGAGATCTACAAGAAGGAGAAGATCAATCCGGTCGCCGGCTGTCTTCCCGTGGTGATCCAGATCCCGGTGTTCTTCTCGCTCTACAAGGTGCTGTTCGTCACCATCGAAATGCGGCACGCGCCGTTCTTCGGCTGGATCAAGGACCTCTCCTCACCCGATCCGACCAACCTGTTCACGCTGTTCGGCCTGCTGCACTACGATCCGACCGCGCTGCCGATGTTCGGGCACTATCTGCATCTCGGCATCTGGCCCCTCATCATGGGCGTCACGATGTGGTTCCAGATGAAGCTGAACCCGACGCCGCCGGATCCGACGCAGCAGGTCATCTTCAACTGGATGCCGGTGATCTTCACCTTCATGCTGGCGGGCTTCCCCGCGGGCCTCGTGATCTACTGGGCCTGGAACAACACGCTCTCCGTGCTCCAGCAGAGCTTCATCATGCGCCGCAACGGCGTGAAGGTGGAGTTGTTCGACAATCTCAAGGCGACGTTCGCGAGGAAGGCGACGTAAGACTCCGTCATTCCGGGATGGTGCGAAGCACCAGACCCGGAATCTCGAGCTTCCGGGTTCGATGCTCCGCATCGCCCCCGGAATGACAGCAAGCAAAGAGCTTCGCATGACCGACGACAATGATGCGAAGCTGCTCGAAGCCGGGCGAAAGCTGTTCGCCCGCGACTGGCAGTTCATCTGGGCGTCGCCCTCGATCCAGACGCTGCCGCCGATGGCGGGGCTGGAGATCGCCTTCGCCGGACGCTCCAATGTCGGCAAGTCGAGCCTGATCAACGCGCTGACGGGGCGTAACGCGCTGGCGCGCACCTCGCATACGCCCGGGCGGACGCAGGAACTGATCTTCTTCGAGGTTCCCGGGAAGACCGACCTGCGCCTCGTCGACATGCCCGGCTATGGCTATGCCAAGGCACCGAAGAGCCAGGTCGCGTCCTGGACCGAGCTGATCCACACATTCCTGCTCGGCCGCGCCTCGCTCGCGCGCGTCTATGTGCTGATCGATGCGCGGCATGGACTGAAGGACGTCGATCTCGAAGTCCTCAAGACGCTCGACCGCTCGGCCGTCAGCTACCAGGTCGTGCTGACCAAGGCCGACCAGGTGAAGGCCGCCGAACTCCAGTCCTGCATCACGGAGACGGAAGCCGCTCTCGCGAAACATCCGGCTGCGTTCCCGAACGTGATCGCGACCTCGTCGCGCAGTTCGACCGGCATGGCCGAACTGCGCGCCGCCATGGCGAAGCTGCTGGACGAGCGGACCAAGTGATGGCGCGCCTGCTGATCGCGCTCGCCGGCCTGATGGGCGCCGCCGGCGTCGCGCTGGCCGCCGCCGCCGCCCACGGCACGGACGCCAGCCGGCTTGCCTCCGCCAGCGCCATGCTGCTGTTTCATGCAACTGCCATATTGGCGGTGACAGCCTTGCTCGCGCGCGGCCTTCTGCATGGCGGAATTGGCCTGATCGCCGCATTCGGCTTCGTGATCGGCGCCGCGTTGTTCGCGGGTGACCTCACCTTGCGGCAATATGCCGGCCATCAGCTGTTTCCGATGGCCGCACCGTCAGGCGGAACGCTGATGATTTTGAGCTGGCTGGCGGTGACGCTGGCGGCCGCGGTGAAGGGCAAATAGCGACTTCTTCTTCCTTCTCCGATTGTGGGAGAAGGTGGCGCGAAGCGCCGGATGAGGGGTTGCTCCCACGAGCATTATTGCACGAGCTTTGCGTGCCGAGAGAACCACTCACCCGTCTCGCCGCTATTGCGGCGAGCCACCCTCTCCCACAAGGCGAGCGGGAAAGAACCAACGCTTTGCGCCTCGCCCGCCAATCGGATAGAACGCAGGCCGCGTTAGTCCCGCCAGCGAGATCCGCCCCATGACCGAAATCTCCCCGCTCGACCAGGCCCGCATCCTGTCCGAAGCGCTGCCGCACATGCAGCAGTACGACGAAGAAACCATCGTCATCAAATATGGCGGCCATGCCATGGGCGACGAGGAGACCGCGAAGAACTTTGCGCGCGATATCGTGCTGCTGGAGCAGACTGCGATCAATCCTGTGGTCGTGCACGGCGGCGGGCCGCAGATCGCGACCATGCTCAAGCGCCTCGGCATCGTCTCGGAATTCGCAGCCGGCCTGCGCATCACCGACGCCGCGACCATCGAGATCGTCGAGATGGTGCTGGCAGGCTCGGTCAACAAGCAGATCGTCGGCTACATCAACGAAGCCGGCGGCAAGGCCGTGGGGCTCTCCGGCAAGGACGGCAACATGGTGAAGGCGTCGAAGACGACGCGCACCATCATCGATCCGGACTCGCACATCGAGAAGGCGGTCGATCTCGGCTTCGTCGGCGACCCCGAGAAGGTCGATCTGACGCTCCTCAACCAGCTGATCGGCTACGAGCTGATCCCGGTATTGGCGCCGCTCGCGACCTCGAAAGAGGGCCAGACGCTGAACATCAACGCCGACACGTTTGCCGGCGCTGTCGCCGGCGCGCTCAAGGCAAAACGCCTGTTGCTGCTCACCGACGTGCCCGGCGTGCTCGACAAGTCGAAGAAGCTGATCCCGCAGCTCTCGGTGAAGGACGCGCGCAAGCTGATTGCAGACGGCACCATTTCCGGCGGCATGATCCCGAAGGTCGAGACCTGCATCTACGCGCTCGAGCAGGGCGTCGAGGGCGTCGTCATCATCGACGGCAAGATGCAGCACGCGGTGCTGCTCGAGCTCTTCACCAACCAGGGCACGGGAACGCTGATCCACAAGTGAAGAGCCGGACGCCCCGAAGGAAGAACGTCGTGGCCGGGCTTGTCCCGGCCATCCGCGACCTTTCTGACGGCCAAGACGTGGATGCCCGGGTCAAGCCCGGGCATGACGAGCGGAGAGTTTTGCGCACGCGCCGCACTCCCCTCGCGCGCTTCCTGATGACGCTGCCGGCGGCAGCGGTGTCGTTCGTCTTCTCCTCCGCACCGGCCATTGCCGATCTCAAGATCTGCAACCGCATGTCCTATGTGGTCGAGGCCGCGATCGGCATCGACGACAAGGCGGCCACCGCGACGCGGGGCTGGTTCAGGATCGATCCCGCCACCTGCCGCGTGGTGGTGCAGGGAACGCTCACCGCCGACCGCATCCTCCTCAATGCCCGCGCGCTCGGCATCTACGGCGCGTCTCCCATCCCGCAGAACGGCAACGACATGCTGTGCGTGGCGCCGGACAATTTCGTCATCGCCGCGGCGCGCCAGTGCCGCAGCGGCCAGACGCAAGCGCCCTTCACCCAGATTACCCCGACGACAGGCGACGACGGCAATCTCGTCGCCTATCTCGCCGAGGATTCCGAATATGACGACGAGCAGGCGCGGCTGGCCGGCATCCAGCGGCTGCTGGTGATCGCGGGCTACGATATCGGCGCGATCGACGGCGTCGATGGACCGAAGACGCAGGCCGCCCTCGCAGCCTTCCTGAAGAGCCGCGGCTTGTCCTCCGACGTGGTCGGCTCGCAAAACTTCTTCAAGATCATGGTCGAAGCCGCGCAGACGCCGTCCCCGAGTGGTCTCACCTGGTGCAACGACACGCCGCACAAGGTGATGGCAGCGGTCGCGACCGACGACGGCAAGTCGGTGACCAGCCGCGGCTGGTATCGCATCGACCCCAAAACGTGCCTGCATCCCGACGTGACCGGGCAGCCGAAGCAGATCTTCAGCTTCGCGGAAGCCGTCGACAGCGACAACCGCGCCATCAAGCTGAAGGACAAGCCGCTGAACTGGGGAGGCGACAAGCAGCTCTGCACCCGCGAGACCAAGTTCGAGACCGTCGAGCAGACCGATTGCGGCGCGCGCGGATTTGCGGCGACCGGATTCGGCGCGGTGGACATGTCGAGCGGCGGCAAGACGTTGCGCTTTGCGTTGCCGTGATCGAGAGAATTTGATGAAATCACCCCGCGCCTTTGCCCGTATCGATACCTGGGTGTTCGACCTCGACAACACGCTCTACCCGCACCACGTCAATCTGTGGCAGCAGGTCGATGCCAGAATCGGCGAGTTCGTCTGCAACTGGCTGAACGTCACGCCGGAAGAAGCGCGCAAGATCCAGAAGGATTATTACCGCCGCTTCGGCACCACCATGCGCGGCATGATGACCCTGCATGGCGTGCGCGCCGACGATTATCTCGCTTACGTCCACAAGATCGATCATTCGCCGCTGGAGCCGAACCCGGCGCTGGGGGCGGCCATCGCAAAGCTGCCGGGGCGCAAGCTGATCCTGACCAACGGCTCGGTCGACCATGTCGATGCGGTGCTGGCGCGGCTCGGCCTCGGTTCGCATTTCGATGGCGTGTTCGACATCATCGCCGCCGAATTCGAGCCCAAGCCGGCGGCGCAGACCTATCAGAAATTCCTCAGCCAACATGCGGTCGACCCGACCAGATCAGCCATGTTCGAAGATCTCGCCCGCAACCTCGCCGTCCCGCATGACCTCGGCATGACCACGGTGCTGGTGGTGCCTGACGGCACCAAGGAAGTGGTACGCGAGGACTGGGAGCTGGAAGGCCGCGATGCCGCCCATGTCGACTATGTCACGGATGATCTGGCGGGGTTTTTGGCCGCGCTGTCCCGCCCCAAGTAGCCGTCATACCCCGCGAAGGCGGGGTATCCAGTAATCACCGCCATCTCGATTTATCGCGACCGCCGCGGCGTACTGGATCACCCGCTTTCGCGGGTGATGACAGCGCACCAAGCTTGACTCCGCCCGTCCAAATCCCGAAAAAGCCCCCAATCCATCAAATTTGCCCGATCCCACGAGGAAATCCGATGTCCCTGTCCGCCCTGGAGTCCACGATCAACAGCGCCTTCGACGCGCGTGAGACCATCTCGACCTCGACCAAGGGTGAAGTCCGCGAGGCCGTGACCCAGGCGCTGGAGACCCTGGACAAGGGCGAGGCGCGCGTCGCCGAGCGCGGCGCCGACGGCAAGTGGAAGGTCAACCAGTGGCTCAAGAAGGCCGTGCTGCTGTCCTTCCGTCTCAACGACATGGACGTCATTCCCGGCGGCCCGGGCCAGGCGAACTGGTGGGACAAGGTGCCCTCGAAGTTCGAAGGCTGGGGCCCGAACCGTTTTCGCGACGCCGGTTTTCGCGCGGTGCCGGGCGCGGTGGTGCGCCGCTCCGCCTTCATCGCCAAGAACGTCGTGCTGATGCCGTCCTTCGTCAATCTCGGTGCCTACGTCGATGAGAGCACCATGGTCGATACCTGGGCCACGGTCGGCTCCTGCGCGCAGATCGGCAAGCGCGTGCACATCTCCGGCGGCGCCGGCATCGGCGGCGTGCTCGAGCCACTCCAGGCCGAGCCCGTGATCATCGAGGACGATTGCTTCATCGGCGCGCGCAGCGAGGTCGCCGAGGGCGTCATCGTGCGCAAGGGCGCCGTGCTGTCCATGGGCGTGTTCCTGGGCGCCTCGACCAAGATCGTCGATCGCGAGACCGGCGAGGTCTTCATGGGGGAGGTGCCCGAATATTCAGTGGTGGTACCCGGCGCGCTGCCCGGCAAGCCCATGAAGAACGGCCAGATCGGCCCGAGCACCGCCTGCGCCGTGATCGTCAAGCGCGTCGACGAGCGCACGCGGTCGAAGACCAGCATCAACGAGCTGCTGCGGGATTAAGGCGGCACATGACCGATGCCCTCTCCATTGCCCGCGACCTCATCCGCTGCCCCTCGGTAACCCCTGAAGACGCCGGCGCACTCGGCGTGCTTGAAAAGGTGCTGAACGCTGCAGGCTTCATTTGTCACCGCGTGACCTTCAGCGAGGACGGGACCGCCGATATCGACAATCTCTATGCGCGGATCGGTGCTGAAGCGCCGCACATCACCTTTGCCGGCCATACCGACGTGGTGCCGCCCGGCGACGAGAGCGCCTGGAGCGTCGGCGCGTTCTCCGGCGAGGTGAAGGACGGTTTTCTGCACGGCCGCGGCGCGGTCGACATGAAGGGCGGCATCGCCTGCTCGGTCGCCGCCGTACTGGAGCATCTCGCCGCGAACGGCGGCAAGCCACGCCCGGACGGCAAGGGTTCGATCTCGTTCCTGATCACCGGCGACGAGGAAGACGTTTCCATCAACGGCACGATCAAGCTGCTGAAATGGGCTGCCGAGCGCGGCGAGACGTTCGACCATTGCGTGCTCGGCGAGCCCTCCAATGTCGAGACGCTGGGCGATACCATCAAGGTCGGCCGCCGCGGTTCGCAATCCGGCACGCTGTATGTCGACGGCGTGCAGGGCCACGTCGCCTATCCGCACCGCGCGGCCAATCCGGTCCCTGACATCTCGCGCCTGATCGTAGCAATCTCCGACGAGCCGCTCGACAATGGCAGCGCGCAATTCCAGGCCTCCAACCTCGAATTCGTCTCGGTCGACGTTGGCAACAAGGCCTTCAACGTCATCCCCGGCGAGGCCCGCGCCAGATTCAACATCCGTTACAACGACAACCATACGCAGGCATCCTTGCGCGAGCTGGTCGAATCGCGTCTCGCCAAGGCCTGCGGCAATCGCATCAAGGCCCGCATCGTCTGGGAGCCCTCGAATTCCAACGTGTTCGTGACCAAGCCGGGGCCGTTCACCGATCTCGCCGTGTCCGCGATCGAAGAGGTGACGGGCCGCAAACCGGAGCTGTCGACCTCAGGCGGCACCTCGGATGCGCGCTTCATCTCGAGCTATTGCCCGGTGATCGAGTTCGGCCTGGTCGGCGAGACCATGCACCAGGTCAACGAGCGCGTGCCGGTGGCGGATCTGGAGAACCTGACCAAGGTCTATCGCGGGATCTTGGCAAGGTATTTTGGTTGAAGGGCAACTGCCTCCACAAACACTGCTGTCATCGCCCGGCTTGACCGGGCGATCCAGTCCTCCGAGACAGCAGTGACAGCACCGAGAGGCCGCGGAGTACTGGATGCCCCGCCTTCGCGGGGCATGACACCGAGAATATGGCGAGAGCGCACGCTCCCGCGCCTCAATAATCCACCTTCATCAGATACAGCCCCTCGGGCGGGGCGACGATGCCGCAGGCGGAGCGGTTGCGCGCCGCGAGCGCCGCGGAGAGATCGTCGGCGCTCCAGCGGCCTTCGCCGACCCAGACCAGCGAGCCCACCATCGAGCGCACCTGGCTGTGCAGGAACGAGCGCGCCGAGGTGACGATGATGACCTCTCGCCCGTCGCGCAGCACGTCGAGCTGGTCGAGCGTCTTCTCCGGCGACTTCGCCTGGCACTCGGTGTCGCGAAACGTCGTGAAATCGTGCTTGCCGAGCAGGCGTTGAGCAGCCGCATGCATCGCATCAGAGTCGAGCCGGCGCGGCACGCGCCAGGCATGGCCGACATCGAGCGCGAGATTGGCGCGGGTGTTGATGATGCGATAGCGATAGTGACGCTTCACGGCCGAGAAGCGCGCCTCGAACGTATCAGGGACGATCTCGGCTTCGAGCACCGCCACCGGATGCGGGCGCAGATGCGCATTGAGGCCATCGCGAAAACGGCCCTGCGGAAACTGCTTGTCGATATCGACATGCGCAACCTGGCCACGCGCATGCACGCCCGCATCGGTGCGGCCGGCGCCGTGCACCCGCACATCCGCGCCGGTCATCGCCTTCACCGCGGCTTGCAGCGCGCCCTGCACCGACGGCAGCGTGTCCTGCACCTGCCAGCCGAAGAACGGCGCGCCGTCATATTCGAGGGTGAGCTTGTAGCGGGGCATCTCAATCCGGGTGGTGTCATCGCCGGGCTTTGACCGGGCGATCCAGTACTCCGAGACATCTCCGTTCAGCTGAGAAGCCTCGACGTACTGGATACCCCGCCTTCGCGGGGTATGACAGCGTTAGGTGAATTTGGCTCCTGGCATCAACGGCACGCCGCGTAGAAAGTCCGCCGCTTGCATCCGGCCTTTGCCCTCGCGCTGCAGCTCGAGGACGCGGATCGCGCCCTCGCCGCAGGCGATCGTGAGCTGGGCGTCGAGCACCGCGCCCGGCTCGCCCGCGCCCTTCGCCAACTCGCAACGCAGGATCTTGACGCGCGCATTCTCAAGCTCGGCCCAGGCGCCGGGAAACGGCGACAGGCCGTGAATGTGGCGCAGCACCGCACGCGCGGGCCTGCTCCAGTCGATCCGCGCCTCGGCCTTGTCGATCTTGGCGGCGTAAGTGACGCCCTCTTCGCTCTGCTTTTTCAGCTGGAGGCCGCCGCGGTCGAGCGCGGCCATCGCGCGCACCATCAGATCGGCGCCGAGCCGAGAAAGGCGATCATGCAGATCCGCCGCAGTCATGTTGTCTGAAATCGCGAGACGCTCGGCCATGGCGACGTCGCCGGTATCGAGACCGACATCCATCTTCATCACCATCACGCCGCTCTCGGCATCGCCGGCCATGATCGCGCGGTTGATGGGAGCGGCACCGCGCCAGCATGGCAAGAGCGAGGCATGCAGATTGTAACAGCCGAGCTTCGGCGCATCGAGAATCGCCTGCGGCAGGATCATGCCATAGGCAACGACGACGGCGGCGTCGGCTTCAAAGGCGCTGAATTCGGCCAGCGCTTCCTGCGTCTTCAACGTCTTCGGTGTCAGCACGGGCACGCCGAGTTTTCGCGCGGCCTCTTCAACGGGCGTCGGCTGCAATTGCAGACCGCGCCGGCCGCCCGGCTTCGGCGCGCGGGTATAGACGGCCACGATCTCGTGGCCATGCGCGACCAGCTCGAGCAGCGTCGGCACGGAGAAATCGGGCGTGCCCATGAAGATCAGGCGAAGGGGCATGACAAGGACTCGGTACGTTCCCTCCCCCCTTGTGGGGGAGGGCTAGGGAGGGGAGTGCCACACGACGCGCTCTCTCTCAATTCAAGCGCGGATCAGTTCTTCGCCCCAGTTACAGTCTTTCCTGGGCCACCCCCCTCCCCCCGCCCTCCCCCGCAAGGGGGGGAGGGAGCGCAGCGGAGCGTGGGGCAGCACCTGTCGCTTACAACTTACTCCGCGCGCTTGGCGGCTTTCTCGAACTTCTTCATCACGCGGTCGCGCTTGAGCTTCGAGAGATAGTCGACGAACAGCACGCCATTGAGATGGTCGATCTCGTGCTGGATGCAGGTGGCGTAGAGGCCTTCGGCGTCCTCCTCGTGCACCTTGCCGTCGAGGTCCGTGAAGCGCACGCGCACTTTCGCGGGACGTTTGACCTCCTCGTAATATTCGGGAATCGACAGGCAGCCTTCCTCGTAGACCGACAGGTCTTCAGACGAGGCGATGATCTCCGGATTGATGAAGACGCGCGGCTCCGGCTTGGTCTCGCCATCCTGGTTGGGCTTGGCGAGATCCATCGTGATCAGCCGCAGCGGTTGCGCGATCTGGATCGCCGCCAAGCCAATGCCGGGCGCGTCATACATGGTCTCGAACATGTCGTCGGCAAGCTTGCGGATCTCCGGCGTGACCTTCTCGATCGGCTTGGAGATCAGACGCAGCTGCTTGTCGGGCAGGATGATGATTTCTCTGAGGGCCATGGCGGGCGATTTAAGCCGCGCGCGACATCGGGTCAATGCGGCCGGGAACGCGTTAACCCTCCGCTAACCATAAAACTTCACCCTTGGTTAACCATAAAAATGAGGGATCGATCAACGCAAATGTTCGCTATTCGTTCGTAGTCCGTGGCGAATCGGCTAGAAGGACAGGCATGAACGAGATCATTTTCATGCTGGGCGACTGGCCGGTACGCGGGTTCGATGCACTGATCGGCTTCGGCGCCCTCGTCCTCATCCTGCTGGTGGTGATTGCCGTCGTGATCGCCAGATCCGGGCGGCGTGGCGCGGAACTGGCGATGGCAGGCGCGATCCGGGCCGACGAGCTCGAGGAGCGGCTCGCCCAGCTGCTGCACGCCCAAGCTGAGGCCTCCGGCCGGGTCGACGCCATGACGCAGGCGCTGGCTGGACGGCAGGCCGAGATGGCGCGGGCCGTCAACGAGCGGCTGGATTCGGTGACCCATCGCGTCGGCCAGTCGATGGAACACTCGACCCGCAACACCATGGAGAGCCTGCGCGCGCTGCACGAGCGGCTCGGCATCATCGACAGCGCGCACAAGAACCTCACCGACCTCACCACGCAAGTGACGACCTTGCGCGACGTGCTCGCCAACAAGCAGTCGCGCGGCGCCTTCGGCCAGGCGCGAATGGAGGCGATCGTCCAGGACGGCCTGCCCAAGGGCGCTTACGAGTTCCAGTACACGCTCTCGACGGGAAAACGGCCCGACTGCGTCGTATTCCTGCCCGACCAGCGCCCGCTCTGCATCGACGCGAAATTTCCGCTGGAAGCGATGACCGCGCTGCACGACGCCCGCACTGACGAGGAGCGACGCAGTGCCACGCAGCGGCTGCGCGGCGACGTGATGAAACATGTCAGCGACATCGCCGAAAAATACCTCGTCACGGGCGAGACCCAGGAGATGGCGCTGATGTTCGTGCCGTCGGAATCGGTCTACGCCGAGATCCATGACGGCTTCGACGACGTGATCCAGAAGGCCTATCGCGCCAAGGTCGTGCTGGTCTCGCCCTCGCTGCTGATGCTCGCGATCCAGGTGATGCAGCAGATCATGAAGGACGCGCGGATGCGCGATGCCGCCGACCAGATCCAGACCGAGGTGATCAAGCTCGGCGACGATCTCGGTCGCCTGCGCGACCGCGTGCTGAAACTCCAGAAGCACTTCGCCGACGCCAACGAGGACGTCCGCCAGATCCTGATCTCCGCCGACAAGATCGAGAAGCGCGCAGGCCGGATCGAGGAGCTCGATTTCAGCAAGACCGATGCACCGGCGGAGGGGCCGCGGTTGGTGTCCACGGGCGGCGCACCGGAGCTGTTCCCGAGGAAGCTCCAGGCGGGGGAGTGAGATTGGGGCACACTGTCGTGCCCCGCGAAGGCGGGGCATCCAGTACTCCGTGACAGTCGTTGCTGAATCGAGACGCTGGCGATTACTGGATCGTCCGCCTTCGCGGACGATGACAGCGGAGTGAAAGGCGGGCAGATGGGCGCACGCTCCTACTACGTCTACATTCTCGCCAGCAAAGTCGGCGGTACGCTGTATATCGGCGTGACAAATGATCTGATCCGCCGTGTGGCTGAACACAAATTGCAATTGGTCGAGAGTTTCACAAAGCACTACGGCGTCGTGAAGCTGGTCTACTTCGAGCAATTCGATGATCCCGAGAACGCGATCAAACGGGAGAAGCGGCTGAAGAAGTGGAACAGGGCCTGGAAGGTCCGATTGATCGAGAAAGACAACCCGAACTGGGATGATCTGTATCCCGGGATAGCCGGGCCACCATGAAGGTGTCATGCCCCGCGAAGGCGGGGCATCCAGTACGCCGCGGCGGGCGCGATTGAACCGAGGTGCTGGTGAATACTGGATCGTCCGCCTTCGCGGACGATGACACTGAGAGTGCCGAAGGCATTCCCGCCACACTGTCGCCGCGAGTCTTTTCCCCCAGAATCTGCTAACACCTCTCCATGACCGCACCCGACGCGACCTCGCCCGCCGGCTCCGAGACCCCCGCGACCTCCTGGCGCGACAGTCTGGCCGTGTACCTGCAACCGCGGGTGCTGATCGTGCTGTTCCTCGGGTTTTCTTCGGGGCTGCCGCTGGCGCTGTCCGGCTCGACGCTGCTGGTGTGGATGCGGGAAGCCGGCGTGGATCTCAAGACCATCGGGCTGTTTGCGCTGGTCGGCACACCCTACACGCTGAAATTTTTGTGGGCGCCGCTGGTGGATGCGATGCATGTGCCCCTGTTCACGCAGGTCTTCGGGCGGCGCCGCGGCTGGCTGGTGTTTTCGCAGATGCTGCTGATCGTCGCGATCCTGCTGCTGGCGATGACCGATCCTGCAAGCTCGCCGTTCTACGTCGCGCTTGGGGCGCTGCTGGTGGCGACGACGTCGTCGACGCAGGACATCGTGGTCGACGCCTTCCGCGTCGAGAGCCTGCCCGAAAGCGAGCAGGCGGCCGGCATGGCGGCCTATGTCGCCGCCTATCGCATCGGTATGCTGGTCTCGACCGCGGGCGCGCTGTTCATCGTCTCCGGCTTCGAGGGCACCGGTATTCCGCGTCCGTCAGCCTGGATGTGGGGCTATGTGGTGATGGCGGCGATGGTGCTGATCGGAACGATCACGGCACTGGTTGCAACCGAGCCTGAGCAATCGGTGCGGGCGGAAGCCGCGACGCACGAAGACACCGCGTTCACGCGCGTGTCCCACGCAGCGATTGGTGCCTTCTCCGAATTCCTGTCGCGCAAGGACGCGCTCACCGCGCTTGCCTTCGTCGTGCTGTTCAAGTTCACCGACGCATTCTCCGGCACCATGACCGCACCGTTCGTGATCGACCTCGGCTTCACGCGCAACGACTACGCGGCGATCGTGAAGGGCGTCGGTCTCGCCGCGACGCTGATCGGAGGCTTTGCCGGCGGTTTTGTCGCGCGGCGTTACTCGCTCGCAACCTCGCTCTGGATCGGCGGCGTGGTTCAGGCGCTGGCCAACCTCACCTTCTCCTGGCTCGCATTGGTCGGCACCAATCAATGGGCCCTGGCGCTCGCGATCTGCGCCGAGAACTTCACCAGCGCCATCGGCACCGTGATCTTCGTCGCCTATCTCTCCGCGCTGTGCCAGAACCCGCTGCACACGGCGACGCAATATGCGCTGCTCACCGCGCTCGCGGCAGTGGGGCGCACCTATCTCTCGTCAGGCGCCGGCTTCGTGGCTGCCGCGACCGGCTGGCCGCTGTTCTTCTTGATCTGCGTGCTGGTGGCGATCCCGAGCCTGGTGCTGCTGACCTGGCTGCAGAAGCGCGGGCATTTCGAGGCGCTGGGGCCGGTAAGGGTGTAGGCCCGCCTCTCTCCTTCGTCATTGCGACCGAAAGCAAGCCAGAAACTTTCCGCGGAAACACTCCGGATTGCTTCGTCGCAAGAGCTCCTCGCAATGACGACGGAGAGAGCCGTCGCGCTCCCTACTTCTTCACCAGACTCCACTTCGTCACCACGGCCTCGCTCATCTGGCCGGGATCGCTGGCGCAGGCGATTTCATCGACCTTGACGGAGATCTCCTTGCCGACGAACGATTTCAGCTGCGAGGCCTGCGCGTCGCTGGAGGTGACGAGCTGGAAGGTTTCGGGCCCCGTCTCCAGATCGCACAGCCCGCTCGGCGCCGGCAGGCGGCGCGGCTCGGAGGTGATCTGGTACATCGCGATCCGCTTGCCGGCGTTCTTGACGTCGCGAATCTTCATGGCGTTCAGCTCGCCCGAGAGCACCTCGCCGGTGCTGATCGGCCTGCCGGGCTTCGAGGCCGGCGCCGCCTCGTCGTCCTGCTGCGCAGAGACGGCCGGTGTGACGGCCAGCAGCATCGTCGCGAGCAAAGCCAGGCGTGTGGCGAAGAGTTTCGTCATGTCGTCCGTTCCGTAAGTCTGGATGGCTAGAACAGGGTCCGCTGCCGCATGGCGGCCGATAGCGTACCCTCATCGAGATAATCAAGCTCGCCCCCGACGGGCACACCATGGGCCAGACGGGTGACCTTGACGTTGGCGTCCTGAAGCAGGTCGGTGATGTAATGCGCCGTGGTCTGGCCGTCGACCGTCGCATTCAGCGCGAGAATGATCTCGTGCACCTCGGCGGCATGGGCACGCGCGACCAGCGCATCGATGGTGAGGTCCTGCGGACCGACTCCGTCGAGCGGCGACAGCGTCGCGCCCAGCACATGGTAGCGCCCCTGGGTCGCATTGGCCCGCTCCAGCGCCCAGAGATCGGCGACGTCGGCAACCACGACGATGATCGCCGGATCACGCTTGGGGTCAGTGCAGACGGTGCAGGGATTCTGCGTGTCGATGTTGCCACAGGTCTTGCAGACCTGGACCTTGTCGAGCGCGACCTGCAAGGCTGATGACAGCGGCATCATCAGCGCTTCGCGCTTTTTGATCAGGTGCAGCGCGGCGCGCCGCGCGGAGCGCGGGCCCAAACCCGGCAGCCGTGCGAGAAGCTGGACCAGCCGCTCGATTTCAGGACCTGCAACGGCGCCCATTTTACTGGCCGAACAGCCCCGGCGGCAGGCCGAGCCCGCCGGTGAGAGACTGCATCTTCTCCTGCATCGCCGTCTCCGCCTTGCGGCGGGCATCCCCGAGCGCGGTGACGAGCAGGTCTTCCAGCACCTCGCGCTCCTCGGCCTTCATCAGCGAAGGATCGATCTTGATGCCCTTGACGTCCATCTTCGCAGTCATGCGCACGGCGACGAGACCTCCGCCGGAAATACCCTCGACCTCCACATTGGCGAGAGATTCCTGCATCTCCTGCATCTTGGATTGCAGCTGCGCTGCCTGCTTCATCATGCCGAGAAAATCAGCCATGGGTGTCCGTCCTTGGAAAGAGTGGCTAAAGCGCGATCAAACGCGCTTTAGCATTTTGTTTGAGCATGATCCCATCGGAAAACCGCTGCACGCTTTTCCGGATCATGCTCTAGAGATCGTCGTCGGCGTCGGAACCGTCGGGCGGATCGTCAGAGCCGTAGTCGGCATTAATATTGGAGGCCGGCGTCTCGGGGGCAAGCCTGCGGACCTCGACGATCTTTGCACCGGGGAAGCGCGACAGCACCTCCTGCACGCGCGGATCGGCCTCGGCGGTGCGCGCATGTTCCTGCTTTGCCGCCTGGTTCATCGAGCGCAGCGTCGGCTGACCCTGCTCGTTGGACACGATGATGGTCCAGCGTCGGCCGGTCCACATCTCGAATTTTCGTGCCAATTCGGTGATCATGGTCTTCGAGGCGTTCGGCTCGAGCGCGATTTCGAGCCGGCCCTCCTCGAAGCGAACGAGGCGCATGTCGCCTTCGAGCGCCGCCTTGGTCATGACGTCGCGCTTCTGGCTGGCAAGCGCGACGAGCTGGGTGAAGCTCGTGATGCGCAACTGAGGCGCAGCCGCCTGCGGATCCGGCGCAGGCGCCGCCATCTGCGGCCGCGCCGCACCGCCGAATGCGGAGGGCGACGATGTCGGCATGCGAACCGGCGGGGCTGAGACAACCGGCGCCGCGGCGGCCATCGGAGCCGTCGGCGCAGCGCCACGCGCGGCCCCCCCGGCGTTCACCACCGGCGAGCCGCCACCGTTCTGCTCCAGCATCCGGATCGCTTCATCGGGCGTCGGGAGATCAGCGACATAGGCGATGCGCACCAGCACCATCTCGGCGGCCGCCGCGGGCCGCGTGGCGGCCTGCACCTCGGTGATGCCCTTGAGCAGCATCTGCCACATCCGCGACAGCACGCGCATCGAGATCTTCGAGGCGAAATCCTTCGCGCGCACCCGCTCGGTCTCGCCATAGGCGACGTTGTCCGCGGTCGCCGGCACGATCTTCACGCGGGTGACGAAATTGACGAATTCGGCGAGGTCCGACAGCACCACGATCGGATCGGCGCCGACGTCATACTGGTCGCGGAATTCCTTGAAGGCGGCTGCGATGTCGCCGCGCGCCAGCGAATCGAACAGATCGATGACGCGGGTGCGGTCGGCAAGCCCCAGCATTTGCCTGACCGCATCGGCTTTCACGGCGCCGGCCGCATGCGCAATGGCCTGGTCGAGCAGCGACAGCGAATCGCGCACCGAGCCTTCGGCGGCGCGCGCGATGATGCCGAGCGCTTCCGGCTCGATCTCGACGCTTTCTTTCGCGGCGATATTGGCGAGGTGCTTCATCAGCACGTCGGCCTCGACACGGCGCAGGTCGAAGCGCTGGCAGCGCGACAGCACGGTGACCGGAACCTTCCGGATCTCGGTCGTGGCGAACACGAACTTGGCGTGTTCCGGCGGCTCCTCCAGCGTCTTCAGGAAGGCGTTGAACGCCGCCGTCGACAGCATGTGGACTTCGTCGATGATGTAGACCTTGTAGCGGGCGCTGGCCGGCGCGTAGCGCACGCTGTCATTGATCTGGCGGACGTCGTCGACGCCGGTGTGCGATGCCGCGTCCATCTCCAGCACGTCCATGTGACGGCTTTCCATGATCGCCTGGCAATGCACGCCAAGCGTGGGCATGTGGATGGTCGGGCCCTTCACCGAACCGTCCGGCATCTCGTAGTTGAGCGCCCGGGCGAGAATACGCGCGGTGGTGGTCTTGCCGACACCGCGGACGCCGGTGAGAATCCAGGCCTGCGGAATCCGCCCGGTCTCGAACGCATTGGAGACGGTGCGGACCACGGCCTCCTGGCCGATCAGATCGTCGAAGCTCGAGGGACGGTATTTGCGTGCCAGAACCCGGTAAGGCGCGTTGCCGGCCTGGCCGGCGCTATCAGGGTTCGAAGGGGCGCCAGCGTCGGTCATAGGTCGATCCGCAATGAAATGTCTCTCACCGGCTTTTGCGGAAAGGAGCGCGCCGGCGAGGCCCCCCGCCGGCGCATTTGCTCGAAAAAACAGGTAGGAGACTGACGAGCGACCCGATCCGGACCTCGTTAGGGCTGCTTCCTTCCGGACCTGACCCGGTTGGCGAGTGGCTCGTCCACCGCCAATCTCCCGGTCCCTATTTGGAGCCAAAAGGACGGGAACGCAAGCGGGTATCACATTGTCCAGCTTGATCTTGCCCAGCATCCGGGCAATTCCAGGTCTGCCCAGCCGACAGGCTGTGCTTTCGCGGGCTCCGCCGCATTGCTAAGAAGCCTGCCGGAACTCCACCCAACCAGAAAAGCGATTGACCCCAATGGTTACACGTCGTGATGTTGCATCGATTGTCGGACTTGGCGCCATCGGCGCGGCAACCGCCGGCGCGCTGGCCTCGAAGGCCGTGGCCCAGGCGGCCGATCCCAACGAATCGACCTTTGCCCGCATCCGCCGCACCAAGAAGATGCGGATCGGCGCGGTCGGCGGCGGCGCGCCCTATTACATGAAGGATCTTTCCAGCGGCCAGTGGAAGGGCTTCTACATCGACATCGCCAAGGCGCTCGCCGACGACATGGAGGCCGAGCTCGAAATCACCGAAACCACCTGGGGCAATTCGGTGCTCGATCTGCAGTCCAACAAGATCGACATCTTCTTCGGCCTGAATCCGACCCCGAAGCGCGCGCTGGTGGTCGACTTTTCGGTGCCCGTCTTCAACAACGCCTTCGGCATCCTGTGCAAGAAGGACTTCAAGCCCAAGACCTGGGCCGAGCTGAACTCGCCCGAGGTCAAGATCGCGGTCGACCAGGGCTCGTCGCACGACCAGGTCGTCAGCCGCCTGACGCCGAAGGCGCAGATCTCACGGCTCAAGACCGCCGACGATGCCACCGCCGCGCTGCAGACCGGCCGCGTCGACGCGCAGTGCCTGATCACCATGCTGTCGCTGACGGTGCTGAAGAAGAACCCCTCGCTCGGCCAGTTCGTGCTGCCGACGCCGATCTTCGCGACGACCTCGAATGCCGGCTTCCGCCGCGAGAACGACAAGACCTTCCGCGACTACGTCAACACCTGGATCGACTTCAACAAGGGCCTCGGCTTCATCCGCAACGCCATCATCACCAACATGGAGCTGGTGGGCGTGACCGAAGCGGACATTCCGCCGGGCGTTTCGTTGTAAGGCATCGCAAACTTGGGGCAGTCTCGATCCGCGCGCGCCGCTCCACTCCCTCTCCCGCTTGCGGGAGAGGGCCGGGGTGAGGGTGTCTCCTCCAGGGAGACTCCCCTAGAGGATAGAACCCTCACCCGGCGCTTCGCGCCGACCTCTCCCGCATCAGGGAGAGGTGCACCGAGCGCGCGGCTCAAGCTTTCCAAGCCACTTCTCGACTGAGGTCCAAGAAAATATGTATCAGTGGGACTTCGGCATCCTCTGGAGCTATCGCTGGCTCTTTCTCAACGGCCTCGGCGTCACCGTCGGCTTCACCGTGGTGATCGTGCTGCTCGGGCTCGCCTTCGGCCTGCTCGGCGCGTTCGGCACCCTGTCGCGCTTCAAGCCGCTGCGTCTGGTTGCCCTCAGCTTCATCGAAGCGTTCCGCTGCACGCCGATCCTGGTGCAGCTGATCTGGTTCTATTACGCGCTGCCGATCCTCGCAGGCGTCGAGATGACGCCGATCACGGCGTCGGCGCTGGCGCTCTCGCTCTATGGTGGCTCGTTCTATTCGGAGATCATCCGCGGCGGCATCATCTCGATCGACAAGGGCCAATCGGAAGCCGGCGCCGCGCTCGGCATGACGCCGGGCCAGAGCATGCGCCGCATCGTGCTGCCGCAGGCGATCAAGCGCATGATTCCGGCGCTGATGAACCAGTCGATCATCCAGTTCAAGAACACCTCGCTGGTCTCGGTGCTGGCGGTGCCCGACCTGGTCTACCAGAGCCAGGTCGCGGCCCATGACAGCTACCGGCCGCTGGAGACCTACACCGCGGTCGCCGTCGCCTACGCTGCGATCCTGATTCCGCTCACCATCATCGTCCGCCGCGGCGAGAAGCGACTGGCGGTCAGCGAATGAGCGAGACGCAAAAGATCGAGATCCGAGGCCTGCGCAAGAGCTTCGGCAGCAACGAGGTCCTGAAGAACATCAATCTCGGCGTGGCCAAGGGCGGCGTGGTTGCGCTGATCGGTCCCTCGGGCTCGGGCAAGTCGACGCTTCTCCGCTGCATCAATCTTCTGGTAGTGCCCGACGGCGGCAGCGTCCGGGTCGGCGACACCAGTTTTTCATTCGGCGCAGGCACAAAGCTGCCTGATGTGAAGACACTCGCAAAGTTCCGCGCCACCACCGGCATGGTGTTCCAGCACTTCAATCTGTTCCCGCACATGACGACGCTCGAGAACGTGATGGAGGGCCCGGTCACGGTGCGGCGCATGGCCAAGGCGGACGCCGAGAAGCTTGCGCGTGCGCAACTCGCCAAGGTCGGCCTTGCCGAGAAGGCGGACCAATATCCGGCGACGCTCTCCGGTGGCCAGAAGCAGCGCGTTGCGATCGCGCGCGCGCTGGCGATGGAGCCTGACGTGATGCTGTTCGACGAGGCGACCTCCGCGCTCGATCCCGAGCTCGTCGGCGAGGTGCTGAACGTGATCCAGCAGTTGGCCTCCGAAGGCATGACCATGGTGATCGTCACTCACGAGATCGCCTTTGCCCGCGAGGTCGCCGACCGCCTGATCTTCATGCGCGACGGTGTGGTCGTCGAGGAAGGGCCAGCGCGGCAGGTGATCGACAATCCCCAGGAGGCCGCGACGCGCGCCTTCCTCAGTCATTTCCACCGAACCGGCGCGCTGCCGCCGGCCAACGCGGCACCGTGATGCCGGATATCGATCGCGTCTATCTCGTCACCGGTGCCGCCAGCGGCATCGGTCGCGCCACCGCAAAGCTGCTGGCGGCACCCGGCACGGCTCTGCTGCTCCACACGCGCGCGAACGCAGAGGGTCTCGATGCCGCCGCGGCGGAAGCCGAAGCGACGGGCGCTGTCGTCGAACAGTGCCTCGGCGATCTCGCCGAGCAACCAGCCGTCACCGACGCCATCGCCGCCACCCAACGCGCCTTTGGCCGGCTGGACGGATTGATCCTGGTCGGCGGCCACGCCCGCCGTGGCAGCGCCATCGGCACGCCGGCGGATCAGTTTCGTCAGGCGATGGATGAATCGGCGCTGGCGTTCACGCGAATGGTCGAGGCCGCGCTTCCGCTGCTGCGTGCGGGGCAAGACGCGCGCATCGTCGCAGTGTCATCCTTCGTCGCGCATGCGATCCGGCCCGAATTTGCGCCCTTCGCGGCGACCGCCGCGAGCCGCTCCGCGCTGGAAGCGCTGGTGCGGCTCACCGCCGTCGAGCTCGCGAAAGACGCGATCACCGTCAACGCGGTTGCACCGGGCCTCATCGTCAAGGACAGGCCGAGCGAGAGCCGGCTGTCGCCCGAGCAGATCGCGGCGACCGAGGCGCTGATCCCGATGCGACGCCGCGGGCGACCGGAAGAAGTCGCCGAGATCATCGCCTTCCTGTCGTCCCCGAAAGCATCCTACGTGACCGGCCAGGTCTGGCACGTCAATGGAGGCCTGACATGACCGAAGCGACCATCGAACGCATCAGGCTGTTCCTGATCGAGAGCCCGATCAAGATGGCGCGCCTGCAAGGCGTCGGCAACGTCAAGGGCGCCGTGAAGCGCGTGTTGATCGAGCTGACCTCCAGCGACGGCGTGATCGGCTGGGGCGAGGCGGCCCCATGGGAGGTGTTCACGGGAACTGCCGAAGCGGCGTTCGCCGCCCTCGACATCTACTTGAGGCCAATCCTGCGCGGAAAATCCGTGCGCCGCATCCGCGCGCTGATGGCGGAGCTCGACCGCGCATTGGTCGGCCATGCGGAGGCCAAGGTCGCAATCGAGATGGCAATGCTCGACATCGTCGGCAAGGCGTCGGGGCTGTCGGTTGCCGATCTCCTCGGCGGCCGCGTGCGCGACACGATCCCGCTGTCGTTCTCGATCGCCGATCCTGATTTCGCTGCCGACCTCGAACGCATGCGGATGATGGTTCCGGACGGCAACGTCATCTACAAAGTCAAGACCGGCGTGAAGCCGCATCGCGAGGATCTCGATCATCTCGAAGCGATCAGGAAAGAATTCGGCGACAAGGTCGATCTGCGCGTCGACTACAACCAGGCCCTGGCGCCGTTCGGCGCGATCAAGATCCTGCGCGAGGTCGAGGAGTTCGCGCCGGCCTTCATCGAGCAGCCGGTCCCGCGCAAATTTCTCGATGTGATGGCGCAGCTCACAGCGGCGTTGGAAACGCCCGTGCTCGCCGATGAAAGCTGCTTCGATCGCCGCGACATGATGGAGGTGGTGCGACGCGAGGCGGCCGATGCCGTCTCGATCAAGCTGATGAAGGCTGGCAGCCTGTTCGAGGCGCAGGCGATCATGGCGGTCGCCGACATCGCCGGCCTGCCCGGCTATGGCGGCACGCTGTGGGAGGGCGGCATCGGCCTTGCCGCCGGCACGCAGCTGATCGCAGCGACGCCAGGTATCTCGCTCGGCTGCGAGTTCTATATGCCGCATCACGTGCTGACCGAGGACGTGCTCGAGGAACGCGTCGCCAACCGCGCGGGTCACGTCGTCGTGCCGGATGGACCGGGACTCGGGGTTCGTGTCAGCGAGACTTCGATCCGCGCCAACGCGCGGGTGCTCGCGGAGGCGTAAGCCGCTGGCCGTTCCGGGCAAGCCTCGGCGCAGACCCGGGACGACGACCGTGTATGCGGTGACAGCGGGGCACGATCCTTCCCCTATCGGAATCGTTATCGTATGGTTGGACCCAACACGCCCGCCTCCCGCCGGGCCATCCGGAAACCTCCATGTCCGATCCCGCCTGGTCGCTGCACTCCCGCCTGAAAGAGGACACCATCGACATCGGCGATTTGCCGCTGTCGAAAGTGCTCGTCATCAAGGACGCGCATTATCCCTGGCTGCTGCTGGTGCCGCGGCGCGCGGATGCGGTCGAGATCATCGATCTCGACGAGGTACAACAGGCCCAGTTGATGACGGAAATCTCCCGCGTCTCGCGCGCGCTGAAAGAGATCACCAAATGCGATAAGCTCAATGTCGCAGCGCTCGGCAACCTGGTGCCGCAGCTTCACGTCCACATCATCGCACGCCGCACCAGCGACGCGGCCTGGCCGCGGCCGGTGTGGGGCGTGATGCCGCCCTTGGCGCATGATGCCACCGAGGTGCAGAATTTCATCAGCGCGCTTCGCCGAAAAATCTGGCTGGGTTGAAAGAACAATAAATGTCAGCATTCGACTCCTTCCCGCTGGGACAACCGGCCTTCGTCACCAACATCCTCGATCGCGCCGCGCATCTGCGCCGCGATGACGAAAAACTGTTCGCGATGGAGCAGAAGCCGTCGTCGCGCGCCTATGTCGTCTATCGCGACTCGCTGCTGGTGAAGCGCGACGGCGACAAGGCCCGCGCGCTGCTCTCGATCGACGAGGCGCTGAAATGCGGCGCCAATCCCGGCACGATCTTTCTGGGCTTGCGCGACGGCGCCGCGATCTTCGGCATGGGCCTCTCGCAGGCTGCCGCCGAAAAACTTGTCGGACGCGAGGACTACACCGTCACCGAGCTGCGCGGCATGGCGATGCAGGGCGCGATCCCGCCCGAGGAACTGTCGGCGATCGCGATGGCGAAGTCGATGGTCGGCTGGCACCAGCGCCACGGCTATTGCGCCAATTGCGGCACGCGCAGCGCGATGAAGGAAGGCGGCTGGAAGCGCGAGTGCCCGGCGTGCAAGGCCGAGCATTTTCCGCGCACCGACCCGGTCGTGATCATGCACGTCTCCTCTGGTGACAAATGCCTGCTCGGCCGCCAGAAGCAGTTTCCGCCGGGCATGTATTCCTGCCTCGCGGGCTTCGTCGAGGCCGCCGAGACCATCGAGGACGCGGTCCGCCGCGAGATCCTGGAAGAGTCGGGCATCCGCTGCAGCGACGTGCGGTATTACATGACGCAGCCTTGGCCTTATCCGTCCTCGCTGATGATCGGCTGCAGCGCGCGGGCGCTGAACGAAGACATCGTCGTCGACCATTCCGAGCTCGAGGACGCCCGCTGGTTCACGCGTCAGGAGGCGGCGCTGATGCTGACGCGGACCCATCCCGACGGGCTCGCCGGCCCGCATCCGTTCGCAATCGCGCATCATCTGCTTGGCCGCTGGGTGCACGACAAGAGCTAGGAGCGCCGATGGCTGCGTCAGGGATCGCGCCGCGGATCCTCTGCATCGGCATTCCCGTGCGCGACCTCACCTTTCGGGTCGAGGCCGTGCCGGAACGCGGAAGCAAGGCCAACGCCACGCACCTCGCCGAGATCTGCGGCGGCAACGCGCTCAATGCCGCGATCGCGATGGTGCGACTCGGCGGCCGTGTCGCGTTTGCCGGACCGATGGGCGATGCGCGAGAGACGTCGAGCGGGTTTGTCCTCGAGCGGATGACCCGCGAGGGGATCGAGACCGCGCACATCGTGCGCATACCTGATGCGGCCACACCCGTCTCCGCGATCATCATCGACGCATCAGGCGAACGGACGCTGACGATCTATCGCGATCCCGCGCTGTGGACTGTGAAGCTGCCTGAGGCGGACGAACTCCTCGCCGATTGTGGGGCTGTCCTGGTCGAGAGCCGCTGCGGCACCTTCTGCATCGATCTCTGCACCGAAGCGCGCCGGCGCGGCATTCCCGTCATCGTCGGCGTCGATCGCGCGATGGCGCTCACCGACGGCCTGCTCACGGCTGCCTCGCATCTGCTGTTTGCCAGCGAGCAGCTTCAGGAAACCTCAGGAATCGCCGACGACGGCGAGGCGTTGAAGCGCCTGGCCAGGCTGACGCCCGCCTTCCTCGCCGCGACCCGCGGCCCGCGCGGCACGATCTGGCTCAGCGAGGCTGATACGCTGGAGGAGACGCCTGCGTTTCCGATCGCGGCCGTGGATACCCTTGGCGCAGGCGACGTCTTCCATGGCGCCTTCACGCTCCGGCTCGCCGAAGGCGGGGCCATCAGGGAGGCGCTGCGATTCGCCGCGGCTGCCGCAGCTCTGAAATGCACCCGCCATGGCGGCGGTCTGGCCGCTCCGCAACGCGTTGAAGTTGAAGAGCTTTTGCGCGGCGACCGAGAGCGCACGCATGACCGGCCGACAATATTATAGGCTTGCTATAGAAGGATTTTCTCTATATGAGGGAAATGGACCCCTGAAATGGAACAAAGTTCTTCAAATGACTGACCTCGCTGTCCAGATCCCCGAGACCAGCCGCCGCCTCGACGCCATCGACCGCAAGATCCTGATGGTGCTCCAGGAGGATGCCTCCCTGTCCGTCGCCGAAATCGGCGACCGCGTCGGCCTGTCCTCGACACCCTGCTGGAAGCGTATCCAGCGCCTGGAGGCTGACGGCGTGATCCTGAAGCGGGTGGCGCTGGTCGATCAGAACAAGATCGGGCTCGGCATCTCGGTGTTCGTCTCGGTGGAGAGCTCCGATCATTCCGACGCCTGGCTGAAGAAGTTCGCCGAAGCGGTCAGCGCCATGCCCGAAGTGATGGAATTCTACCGCATGGCGGGCGATGTCGACTACATGCTGCGCGTCGTGGTCGCCGACATGCAGGCCTATGACGTCTTCTACAAGAAGCTGATCGCCGCCGTGCCTTTGAAGAACGTCACCTCCCGCTTCGCGATGGAGAAGATCAAGTCGGTCACGGCGCTGCCGATCCCGGCCGTGGTGGCGGCGTAGCTTTCAGGGCTCACCACACGACAACTGTCATCGCCCGGCTTGACCGGGCGATCCAGTACGCCTGACCTCTCCGTATCCAACGACCGCCTCTGGAATGCTGGATCACCCGCTTTCGCGGGTGATGACAGCAGCGAAGGCGGCAAAGCGCGAGCGCCGCGGCCAAACCTCAAATCTTCTGATTGTACTCGCCGACTTCCGGATGGGTGCGCAGCACGCTGTTCACCATCTCGAACATGTCGTGCATGCGCTGCTCGGAGACCGGGCTCTCGACCACGACCACGAGTTCGGGCTTGTTCGAGGACGCGCGCACCAGGCCCCAGCTGCCGTCCTCGACGGTGACCCGCACGCCGTTGACGGTAACGAGATCGCGGATCGCCTGATCGCCGATCTTGGCGCCCTTCGCCTGCAAGTCCTCGAAGTGCTTCACAACCTTGTCGATGACGCCATACTTCACCTCGTCGGCGCAATGCGGCGACATGGTCGGGGACGACCAGGTTTTTGGCAGTGCGTTCTTGAGGTCGGCCATCGACTTGCCGGGCGCGCGATCGAGCATGTCGCAGATCGCGATTGCCGAAACGAGACCGTCGTCATAGCCGCGGCCATAAGGCTTGTTGAAGAAGAAATGGCCTGATTTCTCGAAGCCCGCGAGCGCGCCGGTCTCGTTGGTGCGGCGCTTCATGTAGGAATGGCCGGTCTTCCAATAGGCGGTCTTTGCGCCTTGCTTCTGCAGCACTGGATCGGTGACGAACAGTCCGGTCGACTTGACGTCGACGATGAACTGCGCGTC